>NZ_JARUBL010000001.1:1200000-2400000 GCF_029626155.1 Solwaraspora sp. WMMD1047
GCAACTGGGTGATGTCGAACTTCGCGCTGCAGGGCGAGGTGCCCGACCGACTGCGCGGGCGGGTCTTCGCCACCGACATGATGCTGGCGACCCTGGCCATCTCGGTGAGCCAACTCGCCGTCGCGGCGGTGGTGGACCGGGTCGACGAGCGGATCGTGCTGGCCGGCTGCGGGCTGGTGACCGTCGTGTACGCGGTCGGCTGGCGGATCGCCACCCGCCGGCTCACCCTCGCCGACCCCGACGCTGTCGGTACCCGGCACTAGCATGTTCGCCATGCCCCTGACCTTCGGTTCCGAGCCGGTCCGCGTGCGGGTGCCCGCCACCAGCGCCAACCTGGGCCCCGGGTTCGACGCGTTCGGCCTGGCGTTGACGCTGCACGACGAGGTCGAGGCCCGGGTGACGGGCGCCGACGGCACCCGGGTGGCGGTCAGCGGAGAAGGCGCCGGTGAGCTGCCGACCGGCGAGGACCACCTGGTGGTCCGTGCGATGCGGGCCACCTTCGACGCGCTCGGCGGGCAACCCGGCGGGCTCGACGTGCGCTGCGACAACCGGATTCCCCAGGCCCGGGGGATGGGCTCCTCCTCGGCCGCGATCGTCGCGGGCGTGCTGCTGGCCCGGGCGCTCGTCGACGACGGCGACCGGCTGCTGGACGTGGCCGCCGTGCTCCGGCTGGCGGCCGAGCTGGAGGGGCATCCGGACAATGTCGCCCCCTGCCTGCTCGGCGGCTTCACGATCGCCTGGATGGGCGCCGGTGGGACGGCTGATGACAGTGGTGCCGAAGGGGCGCCAGGGGCGGATTCCCGAGTTTCGGATGGTGCGGAGCCGGCCCACGCGGTCCGGCTGGCGGTCGCCCCGCACCTCCGGCCCACCGTCTACGTGCCGGCGGTCCAGGGCCTGACCTCGGCCGCCCGGGCCGCGCTGCCGGCCACCGTTCCGCATGCCGACGCGGCCCGCAACGCCGGCCGCGCCGCGCTGCTGGTGCACGCCCTGACCACCGACCCCGGCCTGCTGTTGACCGCCACCGAGGACCGCCTCCACCAGGGCTATCGGGCGGCGGGAATGCCGGAGAGCGCGGCGTTGCTGACCAGTCTGCGGACCGCCGGGGTCGCCGCGGTGATCAGCGGGGCCGGTCCGAGCGTGCTGGCGTTGACCGAGCCGCCGGCCGATTTCGGCCCGGGAATGGGCTGGACGGTCAAATCGTTGTCAATAGACGGCACCGGTGCCCAGGTAGTTGGGGGTAAACTGGGACACGCCGAGCGGGACCCTGTTGCCGCAGGTCGGAAGAGTTGATTACGCTCTAGACTTAGCACAGCCGCGAAGCACGCGATCTCCTGCGGGTCGGCGCACCCCCGAAGCTATCGGCGGTTAGCCCGTCTCAACCCCTGCCTAGGCCACGCCGCACCGCAGTCTCCCAGGTCGCCGCAGTCGGCGAGCCCCGCGCACCGAGATCTGGTGGGTGGGAAACCGACGGCTGCTGTGTCACAGACTCCCGCGACGCGTCACGCGAGGCGGGTGCACCGAGGCCGCCCGGCCACCTAGTTCCGCCTCCCGGGCAGCCCCGGCCTTATCGAGGGAAGGAATCCATTGAGCGACACCACCGACGTGACGTCGGACGTTTCCAACGTCGCTGGCGACGCCACCGCAGGCCCCGCCCGCCGTCGGCGGTCCGGCACCGGGCTGGCGGCCATGCTGCTGCCCGAGTTGCAGAGCCTGGCCGCGTCGCTCGGCATCTCCGGTACGGCCCGGATGCGCAAGGGCGAACTGATCAACGCGATCTCCGAGCGGCAGGGCGGCGCGGCCGCCGCGGGTGCTCCGCGCCCGCGGGCCGAGGTGGCCGCCGCGGCGGCCCCGGCCCGGGACGAGGTACGCCTGGAGGTGCGGGAGGCCGGCGAGCGGCCGGACGCCGAGCGGCGCAGCGAGGCGCCGGACAACCAGGCGCCGGCCGCCGAGCCCGAGGTACGCGAACGGGCCCCCCGCCGCAGCCGCTCCGGCGCCGGCACCGCCGGCACCGAAGCCGGCCAGGAGCAGCCGGCCGCCGACACCGACCGCGACCGCGGTGACCGGTCCGACCGGGGTGACCGGTCCGACCGGGGTGACCGGTCCGACCGGGGTGACCGGTCCGATCGGGGTGACCGGTCCGATCGGGGTGACCGGTCCGATCGGGGTGACCGGTCCGATCGGGGTGACCGGTCCGATCGGGGTGACCGAGGTACCGACCGGGGTGAGCGGGCCGCGGAGCGGGCTGACCGTGGCGACCGGGACCGCGGCGAGCGCAACGAGCGCGGCGACCGGGATCGCGGCGAGCGCAACGAGCGCGGCGACCGGGACCGTGGCGACCGCAACGAGCGCGGCGAGGCCCGCAACGGGCGGGACCGCAACGGCGACCGGGACCGCAACGACCGGGGTGACCGGGGACAGCGCGGCGGCAACGACCGGGACAACGACTCCGACGACGACTCCGGTGAGGGCGGCCGGCGCGGCCGGCGCAGCCGGTTCCGGGACCGGCGGCGCGGCCGGGGCGACCGCCCCGACGGCGGCGGCGACTCCGGCGGCCGGGAGCCGCAGGTGAGCGAGGACGACGTCCTCGTGCCGGTGGCCGGGATCATCGACGTGCTGGACAACTACGCGTTCGTCCGCACCACCGGCTACCTCTCCGGCCCCAACGATGTCTACGTGTCGATGTCACAGGTCAAGAAGTACGGCCTGCGCCGCGGTGACGCGGTCACCGGCGCGGTGCGGTCGGCCCGGGACGGCGAGCAGCGTCGGGACAAGTACAACCCCATGGTCCGGCTGGACACCATCAACGGGATGGACCCGGAGGAGGCCAAGCGGCGGCCGGAGTTCTACAAGCTGACCCCGCTCTACCCGCAGGAGAGGTTGCGGCTGGAGACCGAGCCGCACATCCTCACCACCCGGGTCATCGACCTGGTCACGCCGATCGGCAAGGGCCAGCGGGCGCTCATCATGTCGCCGCCGAAGGCCGGTAAGACGATGGTGCTGCAGGCGATCGCCAATGCGATCACCCACAACAACCCGGAGTGTCACCTGATGGTGGTGCTCGTCGACGAGCGGCCCGAAGAGGTCACCGACATGCAGCGCTCGGTCAAGGGCGAGGTGGTCGCGGCCACCTTCGACCGGCCGCCGCAGGACCACACCACCGTCGCCGAGCTGGCGATCGAGCGGGCCAAGCGCCTGGTCGAGCTGGGGCACGACGTGGTCGTGCTGCTCGACTCGGTGACCCGGCTCGGCCGGTCGTACAACCTGGCGGCGCCGGCCAGCGGCCGGATCATGTCGGGTGGTATCGACTCCACCGCGCTCTACCCGCCGAAGCGGTTCCTCGGCGCGGCCCGCAACATCGAGAACGGCGGCTCGCTGACCATCCTCGCCACCGCCCTGGTGGAGACCGGTTCGGTGATGGACACGGTCATCTTCGAGGAGTTCAAGGGCACCGGCAACGCCGAGCTCAAGCTGGACCGCAAGATCGCCGACAAGCGGGTCTTCCCGGCCATCGACATCCACACCTCCGGCACCCGCAAGGAGGAGATCCTGCTCGCGCCGGAGGAGCTCGCGATCATCCACAAGCTCCGCAAGGTGCTGCACTCGCTGGACTCGCAGGCCGCCCTGGACCTGCTGCTGGACCGGCTCAAGCAGAGCCGGACCAACATCGAGTTCCTGATGCAGATCGCCAAGTCGACGCCGGGCGAGTAACGCCGCCGGACGCCAACCGTCCCCCGCCGGCCCGGACCGGGCCGGCGGCGGACGGGGCAGGTGGACGTCGGGGGAGAGTGTGCCCAGGCGTCCGGTTCCGCACCGGCTGTCCGGGTGAGCTCACCCGGCGGGCCGGGAATGCCTGACAGGTCCGGCCCGTTACCTGTCACAGACCTCGTGTGCGGCCCGAATTCGGGCCGGCGGAAGCCCATGGCACACTTGTCAATCGGCCACCGGTTCCGGTTCACGCCCGAGCCCGCCAGCGGGTCGCGATCCGTCGCGGCACCGGCGGTGGGCGCAGACGGCGACCCGGCGACCACAAATGAAAGGACCGAGGCGACATGAAGCCCAAGATCCACCCAGAGTACGTGACCACCGAGGTGACGTGCTCCTGCGGTAACTCGTTCACCACCCGCAGCACCGCCAAGGGCGGCTCGATCCACGTCGAGACCTGCAGCGCCTGCCACCCGTTCTACACCGGCAAGCAGCGCGTCCTCGACACCGCCGGTCGGGTCGCGAAGTTCCAGCAGAAGTACGCCAAGGTTCAGGCCAAGAAGGCCAAGTAGCGGCCCAGACGGCGCCCGCCACCCGGTTCCGCCGGGCGGTGGGCGCCGTCTCGCATGTGGCCGGTACCCACCGGCCGAACCCCCGCAGCCGTCCACCGGGACGCCGAGCCGTCCACAGGGAGCAGCAGCAATGAGTAGTGACCGTCTCGCCGCGCTGCTCGACGAGTACGCCGACCTGGAGAAGCGGCTCGCCGACCCGGGGATCCACGCCGACCAGGCCACCGCCCGGCGGGTCGGCCGCCGGTTCGCCGAGCTGACCCCGGTGCACAAGGCGGCCGGCGAGCTGGAGCAGGCCCGGGCCGACCTGGTGGCGGCCCGCGAACTGGCCGCCGAGGACCCGTCGTTCCAGCCGGAGGTGGAGTCCCTCGCCGCCGCCCTGCCGGCGTTGGAGGAGCGGCTGGCCGAGCTGTTGATCCCCCACGACCCGCACGACGCCAAGGACGTGATCCTGGAGATCAAGGCCGGCGAGGGCGGCGAGGAGTCCGCGCTGTTCGCCGGGGACCTGCTGCGGATGTACATGCGGTACGCCGAGCGGCACGGCTGGGCCACCGAGGTGCTGGACGCGCAGGATTCCGATCTGGGCGGGGTCAAGGACGTCTCGCTGGCGGTGAAGGCACGCGGCGTGCCCGAGGGCGGCAACGGGGTCTGGTCCCGACTCAAGTGGGAGGGCGGCGTGCACCGGGTGCAGCGGGTGCCGGTCACCGAGTCGCAGGGCCGCATCCACACCAGCGCGGCCGGGGTGCTGGTGTTGCCGGAGGCCGAGGAGGTCGACGTCACGATCGACCCGAACGAGCTGCGCATCGACGTGTATCGCTCGTCCGGGCCGGGTGGCCAGTCGGTGAACACCACCGACTCGGCGGTGCGGATCACCCATCTGCCGACCGGCATCGTGGTCTCCTGCCAGAACGAGAAGAGTCAGCTGCAGAACCGGGAACAGGCGATGCGGATCATGCGGGCCCGGCTGCTCGCCGCCGCCCAGGAACAGGCCGACGCCGCCGCCTCCGACGCCCGCCGGTCCCAGGTGCGCACAGTGGACCGCTCCGAGCGGATCCGCACCTACAACTTCCCGCAGAACCGGATCACCGACCATCGGATCGGCTTCACGGCGTACAACCTGGACCTGGTGCTCGGCGGGGAGCTGGACGGCGTACTCGACGCGTTGACCGAGGCGGACCGGACCGCGCGGCTGGCCGGTGACCCGGAGCTGTCCCGGCGCTGACCGGGATCAGCCCACGTCGGCCCGGTTGCGGCTCTTGAGCCGCAGCATCTCCCGGTCGGCCTGCTCGAAGGCGACGCCGAACGCGTCGCGCTGCCCGGCGCCGGCCGCCGGCAGTTCGGCGAAGCCGACGCTGATCCCGACCGGGGTGCCGGGCACCAGCGACTCCCAGTCCTCGGCCCGGACGGCGGCCCGGATGCGGCGGGACACCTCGGCGGCCTCGACCATCCCGGCGCCCGGCAGCACCACCACGAACTCGTCGCCGCCGTACCGGGAGACGAAGTCGCCGCGCCGCATCACCCGGTTGATCACCCCGGCGATCCGCTGCAGCACCAGGTCGCCGGAGTGGTGGCCGTGCGCGCCGTTGACGGCCCGGAAGCCGTCCAGGTCGCAGACCCCGAGTGCGGCCCGCTCGCCGCGGGTGACGAGCGCCGCCACGTAGCGCTCCAGCCGGCGCCGGTTCGGCAGCCCGGTCAACGGATCGGTGAGCGCCTCACCCTCGTACCGGGCCGCCTCCCGGCGCATCTCCTCGTGGTCGATGCGGGCCGCGATGCCGTCGACGTAGACGTCCCGGAGCCGGTCGTTGCGCTGGGCGGCCAGCCGGAAGGCGTACCGGTCGGCGCGGTGCGCGGCGGCGTGGTCGCCGGAGCGGGCGAAGGCCAGGCTGCGCAGCCGGGCGTGTTCGGCCGAGCCGAGGGTCTCGGCGGAGACGGTCGCCCCGTCGAGCCGGACCATCGCCTCCACCGAGCGGCCGTCGCGGATCGCCAGGCAGACCGCGCCGAGCTGGCGCATGTCCCGGGCCCGCGCGCTGTCGCCGCCGTTGGCCAGCAGCGCCGCGGCGTCCGTTCCGGCCGGAACCCCGCCGCCCTGGTCGGCGGGGCCGCCCAGCGCCGCCCGGCGGGCCGCCGCGTAGCCGTACGCGGCCAGGCTGCTCGGGCGCAGCCGGCCGGCGGTCCCAGCCCGGACGAACCGGTCCAGGTCGCCGGCGATGTCCCGCAGCACCCGCAGACAGCCGTCGCTGTCGCCCTGGTGGTCGAGGGTGACGGCGTTGCGCAGCCGGATGCCCGGCGCGGCGAAGGTCTCCTCCGGGATTCCGGCGGCCATCCCGAGCCGCCGGGCCCGCTCGATGGCGCTCAGCGCGTACCCGTGGAAGCTGAGGTAGGAGTAGGCCATCGCCAGGTCGTGCCAGCCCCAGGCGGTCTCCCGGTCCGGGTCCTCCACCGCCGCCAGCGCCCGGTCACTGCGGACCAGGTGCATGACGCACCGGTCGAGCGCCCCCTGCACGTGCGCGGCGAGCGCGGCCAGCGCGTGCAGATGGCCGTGCAGGTACGGGTCGGGCAGGTCGCGGGCGGCGTCGAAGGCGGCCTCCAGCGCGGAGGTGTACTCCGCGGTGCGGCCCAGGTTGAGCAGCGCGGAGAGCCGCTGCACCAGGGCGTCCGCCCGGGTGTACGGGTCGGTGCTGGTGGCGATCACCCGCTCGAACGCGGCGCAGGCCTCGGCGGACCGGCTGTTCTCCATCAGCGCCCGGGCGCCGGAAAGCAACTCGGCCTGGTCGGTCACCCGGTCGAGCCAGCTCACGCGGAGACCTCCAACGGGTTCGAGGGGGGACACTGACCCGTGGCACGACTAAGCCGGCCGACGGTCATGATTATGACGTGACAGGTTTCCATGGGCACCCCCCCGATCAGACGGAAGGGGTCCCCCCGGCGCGGGCGGTGGCGGGCGCGGCGGCCGCGTTGTCCCGGGCCGGGATCGGCCCGGCCCGGGCCGAGGCCGAGCAGCTGACCGCGTACGCGTTGGGGGTGTCGCGGGGACGGCTGGCCCTGGCCCGGGAGCTGGACCCGGCGCAGCAGGCCCGGCTCGGGGAACTGGTCGCCCGGCGGGCCAGGCGCGAGCCGTTGCAGCACCTGCTCGGCTCGACCGGGTTCCGCTATCTGGAGCTGGCGGTCGGGCCGGGCGTCTTCGTGCCCCGGCCGGAGACCGAGCTGCTGGCCGGCTGGGGCGTGCGGGCGGCCCGGCTGGCGGCCGACCGGGCCGAGGGCCCGGCGCTGGTGGTCGACCTGTGCAGCGGGACCGGGGCGATCGCGCTGGCGGTCGCCGACGAGGTGCCGGCGGCCCGGGTGATCGCCGTGGAACGCGCCGCATCGGCGCTGAAGTGGCTGCGCCGCAACGCGGACGAGTGGCTGCGCCGCAACGCGGACGAGTGGCTGCGCCGCAACGCGGACGAGTGGCTGCGCCGCAACGCGGCCGAGCGGGCCGGGGGCGGGGTCCGCCCGATCGAGGTGGTGGCCGGCGACGTCACCGACCCGGCGTTGCTGGCGGAGCTGGCCGGCCGGGTGGACGTGCTGCTCTGCAACCCGCCGTACGTGCCGGCCGGCACCCCGGTGCCGCCCGAGGTGGCCGAGCACGACCCGGCGGAGGCGGTGTTCGGGGGCCCGGACGGGTTGGCGGTGATCCGGCCGGTGATCGACCGGGCGGCGGACCTGCTGCGCCCCGGCGGGCTGGTCGGCATCGAGCACGACGAGTCGCACGCCGGCCGGCTGCCGGCGCTGTTCCGGGCCCGCGGCCGGTTCGACGCCGTCGCCGAGCACCCGGATCTGGCCGGCCGGGCACGTTTCACCATCGCCCGGCGAGCCGGCGGTGCCCCGGGCGGCACGGCCGGTGGCGCCGGGGGTGGCACCGCCGCTTCCGACGCCGCCCTGGCGTGGCAGACTGGCTCATCGTGATGCTCTACGACTGCCGGTCCGTCGCCGATCGCGACCGAGGCATCGCGGCCGCGATCGAGGCGGTGCGCAACGGCGAACTGGTCGTGCTGCCGACCGACACCGTGTACGGGGTGGGCGCGGACGCCTTCACCCACCATGCGGTGAAGGCCCTGCTGAACGCCAAGGGGCGCGGCCCGGACATGCCGCCGCCGGTGCTGGTCGGCTCCCGGCACACCCTCGACGGGCTGGTCTTCATGCTGCCGCAGGTGGCCCGGGACCTGGTCGAGGCGTTCTGGCCGGGGGCGCTGACCGTGGTGGTCGAGCACTCGCCGAGCCTGCGCTGGGATCTCGGTGACACCCAGGGCACGGTGGCGGTGCGGATGCCGCTGCACCCGGTGGCCCTGGAGGTGTTGCGGGAGACCGGCCCGATGGCGGTCTCGTCGGCGAACAAGCACGGCCAGCCGGCGGCGGTCACCGCGGCCGAGGCCCGCGACCAGCTCGGCTACGCGGTCCGCGCCTATCTGGAGGCCGGCCCCTGCCCGGACCCGGTGCCGAGCACCATCGTGGATGTCACCGGCGAGGTGCCCCGGGTGCTGCGCGAGGGCGCGATCCCGCTGGAGAAGCTGCGCGACGTGGTCCCGGACATCCAGGGCCGGGTGGCCTGAGTTGCCGCCGTTCACCGTCCTGCACGTCTGCCTCGGAAACATCTGCCGGTCGCCGATGGCCGAGCGGCTGCTGGCCCTGGCGATCAGGGAGCGGCTGGCCAAGCAGGCCGGTGGGGCGGCCGGAACCGCCGCCGACGAGTTGCTGCACAGCCACAGCGCCGGCACCGGCGGCTGGCACGCCGGTGAGGAGATGAACCCGCCGGCGGCCCGTCAGGTGCGCAGCCGGGGTGGTGAGGTGGCCGGGTTCGGCGCCCGCAAGCTGCGCTCCGAACACATCGACGCCGCCGATCTGATCCTGACCGCAACGGCCGACCAGCAGGAGTACGTGGTGGCGCTGCGGCCCGACGCGGCCGGCCGGACCTTCGTGCTCGGCGAGTTCGGCCGGCTGTTGAGCGGGTTGGATTCCGCCGCGTTGCCGCCGGCCTCGCTCGACCCGGACGCGTTCCACGCCCGGGGGGTGGCGATCGTGGCGGCCATGGACGCCGCCCGGGCCGGCGCGGCGGCGCTGCCCGGTGACGACCTCGACGATCCGTGGGGCCGGGGCGACCAGTGCTTCACCCGGGTCGCCGACGAGATCGAGGAGACCGTGCAGCCGCTGGCCGCCGCGCTGCTGCCCTGATCGGGCGCGGTCCGCCTGCGGTCGGGCCTGACGGCCGATGTCCCCGAAACTGGCGCGCATCGGGCATTTCGCCGGCATTCTGGAGGGGTCCGACCATCCCGCCACCGCAGGCCCCTGCCAAGAGGTGATGACCATGCCCCGGTCCCGTCGCGGCGATCCATCCCGGCTTGGCGCGCAATCCCGGCGAGGTGCGGAGGTCCGGCGGCGCGGTGACCTGCCCGGCAAGGGCCGGCTCTGGACGCTGGCACTGACCGGCCTGATCGCCGGCGTCTTCATGGCGGCGGCGGCGCTGCCCAGCTCGCTGCTGGTCGGCTTCGGCATCAAGGCGGCGGCCGGCGAGTTCGAGGACCTGCCCGCCGCGCTGCGGACCCCGCCGATCGCCCAGCGCTCCGACCTCTACGCCAACGACGGGATCACCCTGATCACCTCGTTCTACGACGAGAACCGGGTGGCGGTGCCGATGGACGCGGTGGCGCCGGTGATGCGCGACGCGATGGTGGCGGCCGAGGACATCCGGTTCTACGAGCACCCGGGGGTGGACCTGCGCAGCGTCCTGCGGGCGTTCGTGGCCAACCAGCGGGCCGGCGGCGAGGTCCGGCAGGGGGCCTCCACGCTGACCATGCAGTACGTCCGCAACGTGCTCAAGAGCGACCCGAACCTGACCGAGGCGGAACGCGCCGCGGCGACCGTCACCAGCCCGGGCCGCAAGCTCCGCGAGATGCGGTACGCGATCGCGGTCGAGCGGGGCATCGGCAAGACGGAGATCCTCAACCGCTACCTCAACATCGCCTACTTCGGCGCCGGGGCGTACGGCATCTCGGCGGCCAGCGAACGCTACTTCGACAAGGCGCCCGCGCACCTGAACCTGGCCGAGGCCGCGCTGCTGGCCGGCCTGGTGCAGTCCCCGGACACCGACAGCCCGATCGACGGCGACGCCGACGCGGCGGTGGCCCGGCGGAACTACGTGCTGGACCAGATGGTCCGGATGGGGGTGACCAGCGCCGCCGACGCGGCCCGCGCCACCGCCGCGCCGCTGGCGCTGCGCCCCACCACCGAACCGAACGGCTGCACCAGCATGCCGGCCGGCCGCACCGACTGGGGCTTTTTCTGCGACTACCTGGTGCAGTGGTGGGAGCGGCAGCCGGCGTTCGGGGCCACCATCTCCGAACGGCAGGAGCGGCTGCGCCGGGGTGGCTACCACATCGTCAGCTCGCTCGACCCGACCGTGCAGGCCAGCGCGCTCGGCCAGGCCCTGGGGGTGTACGGCTACGACAACCCGCGGGCGATGCCGACCGCGGTGGTGCAGCCCGGCACCGGGCGGGTGCTGGCGTTGGCGGTGAACCGGCACTACCGGCTGGACGCCAACCCGGCCGGGCAGGAGAACTATCCGAACACGGTGAACCAGCTCGTCGCCGGCGGCGGCGCGATCGACGGCTACCAGGCCGGCTCCACCTTCAAGATGTTCACCATGCTGGCCGCGTTGGAGGCCGGTCTGCCGCTCGGCACCACCATCAACGCCCCCACCAAGCTGGTCACCCAGTGGCGGCACACCGGGCCGGGCAACTGCGGTGGCTTCTGGTGCCCGGTGAACGCCAACCCGAAGTGGATGAACGGTCCGCGCACCATGTGGAACGGGTTCGGGCGCTCGGTGAACACCTACTTCGTCGAGCTGGAGCGGCGGATCGGCGCGGACAAGGTGGTCGCGATGGCGCAGCGGTTCGGCATCGTGCTGCGCTCCGAGGCCGACGCCGCGCTGGCCGAGGACGCCGCCGGCTGGGGCGCGTTCACCCTGGGCGTCGCCGCCACCACCCCGCTGGACCTGGCGAACGCGTACGCGACGGTGGCCGCCGAGGGCCGGTACTGCGCGCCGCTGCCGGTCGCGGAGCTGATGGATCCGGCGGGCCAGCCGGTGGCCGCCGCCCAGCCGAGCTGTTCGCAGGTGGTCCGGCCGGACGTGGCGCGGGCGGCGACCGACGCGGCCCGCTGCCCGGTCGGCGACCGGTCGGCGTTCAACAAGTGCGACGGTGGCACGGCGACCAGCGTGGCCGGGCTGCTCGGCCGGCCGGTGGCCGGCAAGACCGGCAGCGCCGAGCAGTACGCCACCGAGACCTTCGTCGCGTACACGCCGCAGCTCGCGGCGGCGGCGATCGCCGCCAACCCGGATGACCCGGGCGACAAGGTGGGGGCCGCGGTCCAGGCGAACGTGGTGGCGGCGGTGGTCCGGGTGATGGCCACCGCGCTGGCCGGCGCGCCGAAGCGGGAGTTCACCCCACCGGGTCAGGACCTGGTGGTCGGCCCGGGCCGGACGAACTTCTGACCCGCGCCGGACCGCCCCCGGCGGCCGGGCGTTCGGCGCCGCGGGCGATGTTGCGGGCCATCCCGCCGAAGATCAGCGCGTGGAACGGGCTGACCGCCCGCCAGTAGGCGTGCCCGGCCAGCCCCCGGGGCAGGAAGACGGCGCGCTGCACGTACTCGCTGCGGTCCGGGCCGGTCGACTCCGCCCGCATCTCCAGCCAGGCCAGCCCGGGCAGCCGCATCTCGGCCCGCAGCCGCAGCAGCTCGCCGGGGACGATCTCCTCGACCCGCCAGAAGTCCAGCGCCTCGCCCACCTGAAGCCGGTGCGGGTCGCGCCGCCCCCGGCGCAGCCCCACCCCGCCCACGGCCCGGTCCAGCCAGCCCCGCACCGACCAGGCGAGCGGGAACGAGTACCAGCCGTTCTCGCCGCCGACGCCCTCGATCACCCGCCACAGGGCGGTGGCGGGAGCGGCCACCGGGCTGGTCCGGGTGTCGGTGTAGGCCGAGCCGCCGGACCAGTGCGGGTCGCTGGGCAGCGGCTCGGCGGAGGCGCCGGGCCAGCTGGCGTTCGCCCAGCGGGTCTCCACCTCGCCGTCGCGGATCTTGGCCAGCGCCAGCCGCACCGCGTCGTCGAAGCCGGTCGCCCCGCCGGGCGGGTCGGGAACGTACTCGGCGATGTCGTGCTCGTGCGCCACCGCCTCGTGGATCAGGCTCTCGACCAGCGGCCGGGCGATCGAGTTCGGGACCGGGGTGACCAGGCCCACCCAGTGCGACGACAGGCTCGGGCTCAGTGCCCGGACCGGCACGATCACCCGGCGGCGCAGCCCGGCGACGGCGGCGTACCGCTGCATCATGTCGTGGAAGGTCAGCACCTCCGGCCCGCCGATGTCGAAGCCCCGGTTGACCTCCGCCGGCAGGTCGGGGACGTGCAGCAGATAGTGCAGCACGTCCCGGATCGCGATCGGCTGGATCCGGTTGCGCACCCAGCGCGGGGTGACCATGGCCGGCAGCCGCTCGGTCAGATAGCGCAGCATCTCGAACGACGCCGAGCCGGACCCGATGATCACCGGCGCCCGCAGCACCACCGTCGGCACCCCGCTGGCCAGCAGGATCCGGGCCACCTCGGCCCGGGAGCGCAGGTGCGCCGAGGGGGCCGGGTCGTCCGCCGGCGGCTCCGGACCACCGAGATAGACGATCCGTTGTACGCCGGCCGCGCGGGCCGCCGTGGCGAAGTTCTCCGCCGCGATCCGGTCGGCGTCCTCGAAGCCCTGCTGGCCGAGGGCGTGCACCAGGTAGTAGGCGAGCTGGCTGTCGGCCAGCGCGGCGGGCAGCGTCTCCGGCTTGCTCAGGTCGCCCTCGACGACCTCCACCCGGTCCGCCCAGGGCACGTCGCGTAGTCGGCCGGTGGTGCGGGACAGGCAGCGCACCTCGTACCCGGCGTCGAGCAGCCGGGGTACGAGCCGGCCACCGATGTAACCGGTGGCGCCGGTGACGAGGCATCTCATGATCTCCATCATGCGGCCACCTAGACTCACCTGTTGTGCCGAACGCGAAGACCGACCCGACGGTGCCGTTCTGGGGGCCTGATTTCGCCGAGTTGGCGGCGGTCGACCCGGAGATCGCGGCCGTGGTCGTCGGCGAGTTGGGCCGGCTGCGCACCGGGCTGCAACTGATCGCCAGCGAGAACCTGACCTCACCGGCGGTGCTGGCGGCGCTGGGCTCCACCCTGACCAACAAGTACGCCGAGGGCTACCCGGGCCGCCGCTACTACGGCGGCTGTGCCGAGGTGGACCGGGCCGAGCAGCTCGGCATCGCCCGGGCGATCCAGCTGTTCGGGGCCGAGCACGCCAACCTGCAGCCGCACTCCGGCGCGAGCGCCAACCTGGCCGCGTACGCGGCGCTGGTGCGGCCGGGGGACACCGTGCTGGCGATGGAGCTGGCGCACGGCGGGCACCTGACCCACGGCAGCAAGGTGAACTTCTCCGGCAAGTGGTTCGACACGGTCGGCTACCAGGTGGACCGGGAGACCGAGCTGATCGACTACGACGAGGTCGCGGCGCTGGCCCGGACGCACCGACCCAAGATGATCATCTGTGGCGCGACCGCCTACCCGCGCCTGATCGACTTCGCCCGGTTCCGGGCCATCGCCGACGAGGTCGGGGCGTACCTGATGGTGGACGCCGCGCACTTCATCGGCCTGGTCGCCGGCCGGGCCATCCCGTCCCCGGTGCCGCACGCCGACGTGGTCTGCCTGACTACCCACAAGGTGCTGCGCGGGCCGCGCGGCGGCCTGATCCTGTGCCGGGCCGGGCTGGCCGAGCGGATCGACAAGGCGGTCTTCCCGTTCACCCAGGGCGGACCGCTGATGCACGCGGTGGCGGCCAAGGCGGTCGCGCTGCGCGAGGCCGCGCTGCCGGAGTTCCAGGCGTACGCGAGCCAGGTGGTCCGCAACGCGCAGGCGCTGGCGGCCGGGCTGGCCGCCGAGGGGATGCGGCCGGTCTCCGGCGGCACCGACACCCACCTGGCCCTGATCGACCTGCGCGACCTCGACGTCACCGGGGCGGACGCCGAGCGCCGGTGCGAGGCGGCCGGGATCACCCTGAACAAGAACGCCGTCCCGTACGACCCGCGGCCGCCGATGGTCGCCTCCGGCATCCGGGTCGGTACCCCGGCGGTCACCACCCAGGGGATGCGGGAGGGCGAGCTGCGGCAGGTCGCCGGGCTGATCGCCCGCGCGGTCCGCACCGATCCGGCCGCCCCGGGCGGCACCGATACGCTGGCCCGGATCGCACAGGAGGTGACGGAGCTGGTGGCGGACTTTCCGGCGTACCCGAGATGAGCGCCCGGACCACGACGGACCCGGCGGTGCCGGCCCCGCCGGCCGGTCGGCCGGGGGCGATCCGGCACCGGCTGCCGTACCTGCGGGCCACCCTGCCGGCGTCGGCGGTGCTGCTGGCGGTGGCCGTCCCGGTCGGCGCGGTGCTGCGCGGCGGCCCGGGGGCGGCCGGCGCGGCGGCCGGCGTGGCGCTGGTGGTGGTCAGCTACCTGATCTCCGGTGTCTCGGTGGCCTGGGCGGACGCCGTCCACCCACGACTGATCATGTCGGTCGGGCTGCTCACCTATGTCTTCAAGATCGTCCTGCTGGGCGTGGTGATGGCGCTGGTGGCGGCGACCGGGTGGGACGGTCTGGCGCCGATGGGTGTGACGATCATCGCGGCGGTGGTGGTCTGGACAGCGGTACATCTGGCTTGGGTGGTCCGCGCGCCACTGCCCTATGTGCAGGTCGACGCCGAGTGGCCGACTCCGGACGCCCGGTAGTCGGCGGGGGAACCGCACAACCCGTCCGGGTGAATTCTGTCGGAACTTGGCGCTCCCGCGCGGGCCGAAAATCGGCCCGGGTGGGAGTAACGTGATCCCGGACAGCCGCGCCTTGGATCAGGGCCCGCACGCAACTCGCAGTGTGGGGGGTACCTCGCACCCCTGTCCGTCTGGGCTGATATCTTCTCCTCGTCATGGCCGACGACCTCCACCCCCACCAGTCCGACGATCGCTCGTCGGAGGGGGCGGCGGGGGCCGTGGTGGGTTACCTGATCGCCGGCATCGTGTCGTGGGGTTTCCTGGGCTGGCTGGCCGACCGGTTTCTCGGTCTGCCGTCCGGCGTGGGCATCGCCGTGGGCATGATGATCGGTGCGGCCGGCGCGATTTACCTGATCATGAAACGGCTCGGTGCCTGACGCCAGCAACGGCCGGTTCGTTCGACCTGCGGAGGATTACACGGTGAGCGAGAAGGTGATCGCGGCCGAGGGGCTGCCCTGGCCTCCCCGGGTCGAGGACTTCTTCCTGCCGGACATCGCGGGGCCGTGGGTCACCAAGTTCAGCGTCATGATCTGGATCGCCGTCGCGCTGCTGCTGATCTTCTTCCTGGTCACCTACCGCGACCCGAAGATCGTGCCGACCAAGGGCCAGTGGCTGGCCGAGTCGGTCTACGGCCTGATCCGGGACAACGTCGCCCGCGACCAGATGGGCGTCCAGGGCATCCGGTTCGCGCCCTACCTGACGGTGCTCTTCTGCTTCATCCTGCTGACGAACCTCTTCGGCATCGTGCCGGGCCTGCAGATCTCGCCGAACTCGCACATCGCCTTCCCGATCGTGCTGGCGGCCATCTCATACGTGCTCTACCTCTCGGTCGGCATCCGTAAGCACGGGTTCTTCAAATACATGAAGATGAACCTGATCCTGCCGAACGTGCCGTGGCCGATGCACTTCCTGCTGGTCCCGATCGAGTTCCTGCAGAACTTCATCAACCAGCCGGTCACCCTCGCGGTGCGACTCTTCGCGAACATGTTCGCCGGCCACCTGATCCTGCTGGTCTTCACCGTCGGCGGGTTCGTGATGCTGGCCTCGGACAACCCGTTCATCCAGGTCTCGTCGATCTTCTCCTTCGCGCTGGCCATCGTGATGGCCTTCTTCGAGGCGCTGGTCGCGATCCTGCAGGCCTACGTCTTCGTCGTGCTGACCGCCAACTACGTCTCGAAGTCGCTCGCCGACGAACACTGACCGACCCACGGCGCGCCCGCGCCGGCCCAGCCCTTGGTACCACATGTCGTACCGCGTGAGACCTCACGCGCGAACTAGGAGGAACTTCGCAATGGTTCTCGCCGAAGTAGTCGGCAACGTCAACAGCATCGGCTATGGCCTCGCCGCCATCGGCCCGGGCATCGGCGTCGCACTTGTCTTCTCCGCGTACATCCAGGCCAGTGCCCGGCAGCCGGAGTCCGCCGGCTACAACCGCACCTGGCTGATCCTCGGCTTCGCGCTGGTCGAGGCGCTCGCGCTGTTCGGCCTGGTGCTCGCCTTCGCGCTGCCCGCGACTGCGAACTGATCGTCCGCGCCGCCAACCGGGAGGTCCGCGATGAATTTCGCCGCTGAAGGGGTCGAGCACAGCCCGATCCTGCCGATCTGGCAGGAGCTGGTCATCGGGTCGATCTCCTTCGCCCTGCTCTGTTTCGTCCTGCTCAAGTTCGTCATGCCCCGCATGGAGGCGATGTACCAGACGCGGGTCGAGGCGATCGAGGGCGGGCTCAAGCGCGCCGAGGCCGCCCAGGCCGAGGCGAACCAGCTGCTTGAGCAGTACAAGGCGCAGCTCGCCGAGGTGCGCACCGAGGCCGCCCGGATCCGTGACGACGCCCGCGCCGACGCCGAGGCGATCCGCTCCGACGTGCTCGCCAAGGCGCGGGAGGAATCCGACCGGATCATCACGGCCGGCCGGGAGTCGCTCGCCGTCGAGCGGGAGACCATCGTCCGGGAGCTGCGCGCGGAGATCGGCACCCTCGCCGTCGACCTGGCCAGCAAGATCGTCGGCGAGTCGCTGGCCGACGAGGCCCGCCGGCAGGGCACCGTCGAGCGGTTCCTGACCGACCTGGAGGGCGCGTCCGCCGGCAACGGCGCGGGCCCGGTCAGGACGAGCTGATGCAGGCCGCCAGTCGGGAGTCCTACGCCGCCGCCGCCGAGCGGCTGGAGGCGTACGTCGGTGGCGCCCAGCCGTCGGCGATCACCGACACCGCCGAGGCGCTGCTGGCCGTGGCGGACCTGCTGCGCCGGGAACCCCGGCTGCGGCGGGCGCTGTCCGACCCGGCCCGCTCCGGCGAGGACCGGGCCGGACTGCTGCGCGGCCTGCTCGGCGACCGGGTCGGCGGGGAGTCCGCCGACCTGCTCACCGGTCTGGCGGCGGCCCGCTGGTCGTCCCCGGCCGAGCTGCTCGAGGCCACCGAGCGGCTCGGCGTCGAGGCGCTGCTCGCCGGCGCCGACCGCGCCGGCGAGCTGGGCGAGGTCGAGGACGAGCTGTTCCGGTTCGGCCAGGTCGTCGCCGGCGACCCGGAGCTCGCCAGCGTGCTCGCCGACGTCATCGCACCGGTGGCGCAGCGGGCCGGGCTGGTCGGGTCGCTACTGGCCGGCAAGGCCCGGCCGGTCACCATCCGGCTGGTCGAGGTGGCGCTCGCCGGCTTCGGCGGGCGCTCCTTCTCCGGCGCGCTCACCCGGCTGGTCGAGCTCGCCGCGGACCGGCGGGACCGGCAGGTCGCCTACGTCACCGTGGCGGCGCCGCTGGCCGAGGCCGAGGAGCAGCGGTTGGGGGCCAAGCTTTCGGAACTGTACGGTCGGGACGTCACCGTCAAGCAGACGGTGGTTCCCGAGGTCCTCGGCGGGATGAGTGTCCTGGTGGGCTCCGACCTCTACGACGGCACGATCCTGCGCCGGCTCACCGACACCCGCAACGCGCTCTCCAAGCGCTAACGACCAGCCAGACAACCAATCGTCGCCGTTCGGACCGGTCGGAACCAGACCCGGGCCCCTGAAACAGAGGAAGCAGAGGATGGCCGAGCTGACCATCTCGTCGGAGGAGATCCGCGGCGCTCTTGAGCGCTACGTCTCCTCCTATTCGCCCGACGTCTCCCGCGAGGAGGTCGGCACCGTCGCCGACGCCGGTGACGGAATCGCCCACGTCGAGGGCCTTCCCTCGACCATGGCCAACGAGCTGCTGGAGTTCGAGGACGGCACGCTCGGCGTGGCGCTCAACCTCGACGTCCGGGAGATCGGTGTCGTGGTGCTCGGCGACTACGCCGGCATCGAGGAGGGGCAGCGCGTCAAGCGCACCGGCCGGGTGCTCTCGGTACCCGTCGGCGACGCCTTCCTCGGCCGGGTCGTCAACGCCCTCGGCCAGCCGATCGACGGGCTCGGGGAGATCGCCTCCGAGGAGTACCGCGAGCTCGAACTGCAGGCGCCGAACGTGATGGCCCGGCAGAGCGTGTTCGAGGCGCTGCAGACCGGCATCAAGGCCGTCGACGCGATGACCGCCATCGGCCGGGGCCAGCGACAGCTCATCATCGGCGACCGCAAGACCGGCAAGACCACGGTCGCCATCGACACCATCCTCAACCAGCGGGCCAACTGGGAGTCCGGTGACCCGGCCAAGCAGGTGCGCTGCATCTACGTCGCGATCGGCCAGAAGGCCTCCACCATCGCGTCGGTGAAGGGCCTGCTGGAGGAGCAGGGCGCGATGGCGTTCACCACCATCGTCGCCTCGCCGGCCTCCGACCCGGCCGGCTTCAAGTACATCGCCCCGTACGCCGGCTCCTCCATCGGCCAGCACTGGATGTACGGCGGCAAGCACGTCCTGATCGTCTTCGACGACCTGAGCAAGCAGGCCGAGGCGTACCGGGCCGTGTCGCTGCTGCTGCGTCGCCCGCCGGGCCGCGAGGCGTACCCGGGTGACGTCTTCTACCTGCACTCCCGGCTGCTGGAGCGGTGCGCGAAGCTCTCCGACGAGATGGGCGGCGGCTCGATGACCGGCCTGCCGATCATCGAGACCCGGGGCGGCGACATCTCCGCGTTCATCCCGACGAACGTCATCTCGATCACCGACGGCCAGATCTTCCTGGAGACCGACCTGTTCAACCAGGGCGTCCGGCCGGCGATCAACGTCGGCACCTCGGTCTCCCGGGTCGGCGGCGCCGCCCAGGTGAAGCCGATGAAGAAGGTCGCCGGCCGGCTCCGGCTGGACCTGGCCCAGTACCGGGAGCTGGAGGCGTTCGCCGCCTTCGCCTCCGACCTGGACAAGGCCTCCCGCAGCCAGCTCGAGCGTGGCGCCCGACTGGTGGAGCTGCTCAAGCAGCCGAACTACTCGCCGTTCCCGGTCGAGGAGCAGGTGGTGTCGGTCTGGGCCGGCACCGAGGGGAAGCTCGACGACATCCCGGTCGGCGAGATCCGCCGCTTCGAGACCGAGTTCCTCGGCTACCTGCGGCACCGGCACACCGCCACCCTGCAGTCGATCGCCGACAACAAGTGGGACGACGACATCGTCAACGCCCTGAACGAGGCGATCGCCAAGTTCAAGGAGATGTTCCTCGGCCAGGCGGACGAGGTCCGGGTGAACGAGGCACCGGCCGAGGCCCTCACCGGGGAGCAGGACCGGGAGACGGTCGTGCGCTACCGGGACGGTAGCGAGACCGAGGCCGACGACGACGGGCAGCGGGGCTGACGATGGCGGCCCAGGTTCGCGTTCTTCGTCAACGGATCCGCTCGGCGAAGTCGATGAAGAAGATCACCAAGGCGATGGAGCTCGTCGCGACGAGCCGGATCGCCAAGGCCCAGGCCCGGGTGGAGGCGTCGCTGCCGTACGCCCAGGCCATCACCGGCGTGCTCACCGCGCTGGCGTCCAACGCGAGCGTCGACCACCCGTTGCTGACCCCCCGACCCAACGTGCGCCGGGCCGGCGTGCTGCTGATCACCAGTGACCGCGGCCTGGCCGGCGGCTACAGCTCCAACGCCATCAAGACGGCCGAGTCGCTGATCGCCCGGCTCAAGGAAGACGGCAAGGATCCGCTGCTCTACGTCATCGGGCGCAAGGGTGTCGGGTACTACCGGTTCCGCAACCGGCCGATCGAGGCGAGCTGGACCGGGTTCTCGGAGCAGCCGTCGTTCGCCGACGCCCGCATGGTGGGTGAAACGCTTATCGACGCGTTCACCAGCGGGGCCGACGACGCCGACGGCGACCCGGGGCCGGACGGCGTGCACGGCGTGGACGAGCTGCACATCGTGCACACCCAGTTCAAGTCGCTGATGACCCAGCTGCCGGTGCCCCGGATCCTGGCGCCGATGGAGGTCGAGGAGCGCCCGCGCAGCGAGGCCGAGCCCGAGGCCCTGCCACCGGAGTACGAGTTCGAGCCGGACCCGGAGACGCTGCTCGACGCGCTGCTGCCGAAGTACATCAACACCCGGATCTACGCGGCGTTGATCGAGTCGGCGGCCAGCGAGTCGGCGGCCCGCCGGCGGGCGATGAAGAGCGCCACGGACAACGCCGAGGACATGATCCAGCGCTACACACGAGAGATGAACTCGGCCCGCCAGGCCGGGATCACCCAGGAGATCAGCGAGATCGTCGGCGGCGCGAACGCGCTGGCCGCGTCGGGAAGTGAAGTGTGATGACTGCACCAGTGGAGACTCCGAACCGCCAGGAGCAGGCCGCGACGGGCCGGGTCGTCCGGGTCATCGGACCGGTCGTCGACGCCGAGTTCCCGCGCGACGCCATGCCCGACATCTACAACGCGCTGCACGTGGACGTGTCGCTGTCCGGCGGCGAGAAGACCCTGACCCTGGAGGTCGCCCAGCACCTGGGCGACAACATGGTCCGGGCGATCTCGATGCAGCCCACCGACGGCTTGGTCCGCGGCGCCGAGGTACGCGACACCGGCTCGGCGATCACCGTGCCGGTGGGCGACGGCACCAAGGGCCACGTGTTCAACACGATCGGCGAGTGCCTCAATCTCAAGGAGGGCGAGAAGCTGGAGATCGCCGAGCGGTGGCAGATCCACCGCAAGGCGCCGGCCTTCGCCGACCTGGAGCCGAAGACCGAGATGCTGGAGACCGGCATCAAGGTCCTCGACCTGCTCGCCCCGTACGTCAAGGGCGGCAAGATCGGCCTGTTCGGCGGTGCGGGTGTGGGCAAGACCGTGCTGATCCAGGAGATGATCACGCGGGTCGCGAACAACTTCGGCGGCACCTCGGTGTTCGCCGGGGTGGGGGAGCGGACCCGCGAGGGCAACGACCTGATCCACGAGATGACCGAGTCCGGTGTCATCGACAAGACCGCGCTGGTCTACGGCCAGATGGACGAGCCGCCGGGCACCCGGCTGCGGGTCGCGCTGGCCGCCCTGACCATGGCGGAGTACTTCCGGGACGTGAACAAGCAGGAGGTGCTGCTGTTCATCGACAACATCTTCCGGTTCACCCAGGCCGGCTCGGAGGTCTCCACGCTGCTCGGCCGGATGCCCAGCGCGGTGGGCTACCAGCCCACGCTGGCCGACGAGATGGGTGAGCTGCAGGAGCGGATCACCTCGGTCCGGGGCCAGGCGATCACCTCGATGCAGGCGATCTACGTGCCGGCCGACGACTACACCGACCCGGCGCCGGCCACCACCTTCGCCCACCTGGACGCCACCACGAACCTGGAGCGGTCGATCTCCGACAAGGGGATCTACCCGGCGGTGGACCCGCTGGCCTCCTCGTCGCGGATCCTCGCGCCGGAGTTCGTCGGCCAGGAGCACTACGCGGTGGCCTCCGAGGTGAAGCGGATCCTGCAGAAGTACAAGGACCTGCAGGACATCATCGCCATCCTCGGTATCGAGGAGCTCTCCGAGGAAGACAAGATCACGGTCCAGCGGGCCCGGCGGATCGAGCGCTTCCTGTCGCAGAACACCTACGCGGCCGAGGTCTTCACCGGGATCAAGGGCTCGTACGTGCCGGTGAAGGAGACCGTCGAGGCGTTCAAGAAGATCAGCGAGGGTGAGTTCGATCACTTCCCCGAGCAGGCGTTCTTCATGTGCGGCGGCCTGGAGGACCTGGAGCGTAAGGCTCGGGAGCTGATGAAGGACTGACCGGTCCGCCGGCCGAGGCCGGTCGGAACTGGTCTTCCACCCCAAGCGACAGGAAACCGCGCCGGCAGTCACGCCGGCGCGGTTTTCCGTTTCCGGCCGGCGGCGCCGGGCTGCCTGTCCGAAACGC
The DNA here is from genome assembly GCF_029626155.1 of Solwaraspora sp. WMMD1047. Lineage (NCBI taxonomy): Bacteria > Bacillati > Actinomycetota > Actinomycetes > Micromonosporales > Micromonosporaceae > Solwaraspora > Solwaraspora sp. WMMD1047. The sequence continues at coordinate 1,222,332 of NZ_JARUBL010000001.1, forward strand.
CGCTTTTGATGCCGGTCTGCCATGCCCGCCGGTAGTACCGTCGTTGGCGATCACCAGATTGCGGCGTTAATCTCTGCAACGTCCGAGCCTCGGATGACCGTCCTTCTTCACAGGGGCGCGATGAATGGAGAAGCTCGTGAGTGAAGGCGGCAGACGTGCCGGACGGTCGCCGCGCCGCAAGGGCGCAGGGCGGGCCGCGGTCGGCCCGACGCCGGACCGACCCCGCAAGCGCCGCTCGCTGGTGCCGCGCTGGGCCCGGGTCTGCACCGTGTTCGGGGCGGTCCTCATGCTGCTCAGCGGCGGCGTGCTCATCGCGTACGAGGCGCTGCTGGCCCGCTACGAGGGCTCGGTGGCCACCGCGGACCTCTTCGGTGACCAGGCGGCCGGCGCGCAGGAGCGCAAGTCCGACATCAAGGGTCCGCTGAACATCCTGCTGGTCGGCATCGACCCGCGGGACGCGGAGACCCGGCCGCTGGCCGACTCCATTTTGATCATGCACGTGCCGCCCGGTCTGGACCGGGCGTACCTCTTCTCGCTTCCCCGGGATCTGCGGGTGGAGATCCCGGCCTTCGAGAAGGCCGGGTACCCGGGCGGCACCGACCGGCTCAACGCAGCCATGTCGCACGGCAGCAACGTGCCGGGCGGCAACCCGGACGCGGCCCGGGGCTTCGAACTGCTCTCCAAGACGATCAGCGCGAACACCGGGATCAAACGGTTCGACGCCGGGGCGATCATCAACTTCTCCGGCTTCCAGAAGATCGTCGACGCGATGGGCGGCGTCACGATGTACATCGAGCGGGACGTGAAGTCCGAGCACCGCCAGCCCAACGGCAAGCACCGGGAGAGCAACCCGTACGGCGAGGGCTACATCGGCCCGCAGGCGGTTTACAAGAAGGGCAACCGGCATCTGAAGGGCTGGCAGGCGCTGGACTACGTCCGGCAGCGCTACCCGAGCAACGGCGTGCCCGACGGCGACTACGGCCGGCAGCGGCACCAGCAGCAGTTCGTCAAGGCGATGGCGGCGCAGGCGCTGAGCAAGGACGTGGCGGCCAACCCGATCAAGCTCGACTCCGTGCTGCGGGCCGCCGGCAAGTCGTTGATCTTCAACGGTCGGGGACACAGCGTGGCCGACTTCGGCTTCGCGCTGCGCGGGCTCGGCTCCGACTCGATCCAGATGATCAAGCTGGACGGTGAGGGCATCGGCACCGGCCGGAACTACCAGGGGGAGCGGTTGACCCCGCTCTCCGAGGAGTTCCTGGCCAGCGTCAAGGCCGGCACCATCGACGAGTTCGTGCTCGCCAACCCGGAGCTGATCAACACGAACCAGTGAGCTGTGGATCTCGCCACCCGCGTTGGGGCGCGGTCGTCACCGGGATTACACTTTCCTCATCCCGTACGCCGCACGCAGCAAGGAGACAGCGTGGCAGAGCAGCTACACGTCCAGCTCGTGGCTGTCGAGGAGAAGGTCTGGACCGGCGCGGCCTCCTCGGTCGTCGCCCGGACCACCGAAGGCGAGCTCGGAGTGCTGCCGGGTCACGCCCCGCTGCTGGGTCAGCTGGCCGAGCCGGGCGAGGTGCGGATCAAGCTGCCGGAGGGCGGCCAGGTCGACTACCAGGTCACCGGCGGCTTCCTCTCGGTGACCGGGTCCGGGGTGACCATCCTGGCCGAGGAGGCCAACCCAGTATCCGCCGACCCGGCCCGATGATCCGGGCCGGCGATGCTGATCTTGGAGTGGATCGGATTCGGCGTCCTCGCCCTGCTCGTCGCCATCGCCCTGCTCTTCCTGCGTAGGGCATTCTTCGCCCGCTCCGGCGGCATCATCCGGCTCAGCGTCCGGGTCACCACGATCCTGGACGGTCGTGGCTGGTCGGCGGGATTCGCCAGGTTCGTCAACGACGAACTGCGCTGGTACCGGATGTTCAGCTTCTCGTTGCGCCCGAAGCGGGTGCTCTCCCGCAACGGGCTCGCCGTCGAGCGGCGCCGGCTCCCGGAGGGCCAGGAACGGCTCATCCTGCCGACCGACTGGATAATCCTGCGCTGTACCAACAATCACGCCCCGGTGGAGATCGCGATGGCGACGGCCACGCTCACCGGGTTCCTCTCCTGGCTGGAGGCCGCCCCACCCGGGGCGGTCTCCGCGCGTCTGGCCCTGCACGACTAGGCCGGGAGCCGGGCGACCAGCTCCACCTCGAAGCCGGACTCGTCGGTCAGGTACGCCGCGTAGGTGTCCGGGCCGCCCGCGTACGGGTGGCGGTCGGGGAAGAGCAGCGTCCAGCCGTGCTCCGACGAGGCCACCGCCAGCCGGTCCACCTCGGCCGGTGGGCCGGCGTGGAAGGCCAGGTGGTTCAGCCCGGGGGCGAGCCGGTCGTGCACCCGGCCGGTCAGGGCCGGTGACTCCTCCAGCACCAGGTAGACCGGGCCGTGCCGCCAGGACCGGCCGGCCGGCCAGTGCTGGTACGGCTGCCAGCCCAGCTCGCCGAGGAGCCAGCCCCAGCTCCGCTCGGCGGCGGTCAGGTCCGGCACCCAGACCTCGACGTGGTGCAGCCCGCCGTCGCTCAACCCTCGTCCGTCGCCGAACCGCCCGTCGCCGGGTCGGCGGTCGCGCGGCCGCCGCCCGGGACCCATAGCACGTCACCGGCGGGGTTCGCGGTCCTTGCCAGGATAAAGAGCAGATCCGACAGACGATTGAGATACTTTGCCGGAAGGGCACTAGTTCGTTCGGGTTCACGCCGTACCACCGCCCAGGCCGACCGCTCGGCCCGCCGAGCCACGGTCCGCGCCACGTGCAGCAGCGCCGCCCCGGCGGTGCCGCCCGGGAGGATGAAGGAGTCGAGCTTGGCCAGCCGCGCGTTGTACTCGTCGCACCACTGCTCGAGGCGGGTGATGTACTCCTCGGTCACCCGCAGCGGCGGGTACGCCGGCTCCGGCTCGATCGGGTTGGCCAGATCGGCGCCGGTGTCGAAGAGGTCGTTCTGGATCCCGGCCAGCATGGCCCGCAGTTGTCCGTCGAGCCCGCCCAGGGCCAGCGCCACCCCGATCGCCGCGTTGCACTCCTCCACGTCGGCGTACGCGGCCAGGCGCGGGTCGGTCTTCGAGACCTGTTCGTTGTTGCTCAACCTGGTCATGCCGGCGTCGCCGGTCCTGGTGTAGATGCGGGTGAGGTGAACGGCCATGACGGACAGCCTACGGAAGCCCGCCCCGACAACCGAGCCGACCGATCCTACGATGGCCGACGTGGACGTGATCAGAGTCAGCGGAGGCGCCCGGCTCGCCGGGCGGGTACACGTGGTCGGGGCCAAGAACTCGGCGCTCAAACTGATGGCCGCCGCGCTGCTGGCCCCCGGCCGGAGCGTGATCACAAACGTGCCGCGGATCACCGACATCGCGATCATGGGTGAGGTGCTGCGCCGGCTCGGCTGTACGGTCACCTTCGCCGACGACGAGGCCGCCGGTGAACCGGTGGCGGTCGACCAGGTGCCCGCCGACGAGGTGGTGGTCGGCGACCGGGTGGCGATCGGCGACGACGTGGTCACCGTCGGGCAGGCGGTCGGCGGCCCCGACCTGCTGCCGGTCGACACCATGACCGGCAGCGAGAGCCGGCTGGCCGGCAGCGGACCCACCGGCCCGGCGCGCCCGCCCGGCGGCGAGGCCCGGTCCCGCTCCGTGATCATCGACGTGCCCGCCGAGCCGGGCACCGAGGCCGACTACGACCTGGTACGCCGGCTGCGCGCGTCGATCTGCGTGCTCGGGCCGCTGCTGGCCCGGCGGGGCTACGTCCGGGTGGCCCACCCGGGCGGGGACGCGATCGGCTCGCGCGGGCTGGACATGCACGTGGCCGGGCTGGCCCGGATGGGCGCCGACATCTCCGGCGAGCACGGCTTCGTCATCGCCTCGGCGCCCGACGGACTGCACGGCGCCACCATCTGGCTCGACTTTCCCAGCGTCGGCGCGACCGAGAACCTGGTGATGGCGGCGGTCCTCGCCACCGGCGAGACGGTGATCGACAACGCGGCCCGGGAGCCGGAGATCGTCGACATCTGCACGATGCTCAGCGAGATGGGCGCCCGGATCGAGGGAGCCGGCACCTCGACGCTGCGGATCGAGGGGGTCTCCTCGCTGCGGCCGGTCCGGCACGCCACCGTGGGCGATCGGATCGTCGCCGGCACCTGGGCGTTCGCCGCCGCGATGACCCGGGGCGACGTGACAGTCACCGGCGCCAGCCCGGCGTTCCTGGAGATCGCCCTGGACAAGGTGGTCTCCGCCGGGGCGATGGTGGAGACCCGACCGGACGAGTTCCGGGTCCGGATGGACCGGCGACCGACCGCGGTGGACGTGGTGACCCTGCCGTTCCCCGGCTTCGCGACCGACCTGCTGCCGATGGCGATCGGGCTCGCCTCGGTCAGCGACGGCGCCTCGCTGATCACCGAGAACATCTTCGACGGGCGGTTCATGTTCGTCAACGAGATGACCCGGCTCGGCGCCGACGTCAAGACCGACGGCCACCACGCGGTGGTCCGGGGCCGGGAACGGCTCTCCAGCGCTCCGGTCCGGGCCACCGACATCCGGGCCGGCGCCGGCCTGGTGATCGCCGGCCTCTGCGCCGACGGAATCACCGAGATCTCCCACGTGCACCACGTCGACCGGGGCTACCCGGACTTCGTCGCCGACCTGCGCAACCTGGGCGTCGAGGTGGAGCGGGTCTCCGCGCCGGAGGAGCCGGCCTTCAGCCTCTAACCGCCCGCCCGCCCGGCGCAGCGGCCCGGTCGGACCGTCCTGAGGATGCGTTCAGGTGCTACCGATAGGGTGGTCGGCGGCAGCGGAAGCGGGCGTGAGGAGTGGCGAGATGGCGGGTCGGCTGGCGGTCGTCGGAGCCGGGCTGATGGGGTCGGGCATCGCCCAGGTCGCCGCCCAGGCGGGCTGGCAGGTGACGCTGCGCGACATCGACGACGCGGCCACCCGGCGGGGCGTCGACGGCATCCGGGTCTCGCTGGAGAAGTTCGTCGCCAAGGGCCGGCTGGACGCCGGCGAGGTGGCACCGGTGCTGGACCGGATCACCACGACCACCGACCTGGCGGCGGTGGCCGACGCCGACATCGTGGTCGAGGCCGTCTTCGAGCGGCTGGAGATCAAGCAGGAGGTGTTCCGGGAGCTGGACAAGCTCTGCCGGCCCGGTGCGGTGCTCGCCACCAACACCTCCGCGATCCCGGTCACCCAGATCGCCGCGGTGACCGAGCGGCCGGAGTCCGTGGTGGGCACCCACTTCTTCTCGCCGGTGCCGATGATGAAGCTCTGCGAACTGGTCCGGGGCTACAAGACCAGCGACGAGACGCTGGCCACCGCCCGCGCGTTCGCCGAGGGGATCGGCAAGACCTGCGTGGTGGTCAACCGCGACATCGCCGGCTTCGTCACCACCCGGCTGATCGCCGCCCTGGTGGTGGAGGCGGTCAAGCTCGTCGAGTCCGGGGTGGTCTCGCCGGAGGACCTCGACACCGCCTGCCGGCTCGGGTTCGGGCACGCCATGGGGCCGCTGGCGACCACCGACCTGACCGGCGTGGACGTGTTGCTGCATGCGGCGAAGAACATCTACACCGACACCGCCGACGAGAAGTTCTTCCCGCCGGAGCTGCTGCAGCGCATGGTCGCCGCCGGCGACCTGGGCCGTAAAACCGGGCAGGGCTTCTACTCGTACTGACCACGGCCGCTACCGGCCACCGGGAGGCCGATCCTCCGGGTACGCCGGTAGGCTGCCGGGTGGTATGAGCGATGACCCCTTGATCACGAGCCTCACCGCCGCCGTGCAGGCCAGTCCCGGTGATCTGCCGCTGCGGCTGCACCTGGCCGGGCTGCTGCTGGACGCCGGACGGACGCCCGAGGCGATCACCCACCTGGCGGGAGTGCTCGCCAGCGATCCGGGCAACGGTCCGGCGCAGACGCTGATGCAGCGCGCGCTGTCGCCCGTACCCGCAAAGCCGCCGCCGACCGGCACGGACCCGGCGCCGGACGCGGACCCGGCGGGGGAGGGTGATCCGCTCGGGGCCTTCGAGCGGGAACTCGCCGACGTGGTGCCGCCCCGGTACGCGCCGGCCGAGAAGTCGACCTCGTCGCCGGGACTCGATCCGGCGCCGGCCGGGAGCGAGCCGGAGCCGGTACGCGGCGAGCAGGACGGGATGTTCGAGGTCGAGTCGGCGGGCGTGCGGCTGGCCGACGTGGGCGGCATGACCGCCGTCAAGGAGCGGCTGGAGCTGGCCTTTCTCGGGCCGTTGCGCAATCCCGAGCTGCGCAAGCTGTTCGGCAAGAGCCTGCGCGGCGGGCTGATGCTGTACGGGCCGCCCGGTTGCGGCAAGACCTTCCTGGCCCGGGCGGTGGCCGGCGAGATGGGGGCCAAGTTCATCTCACTGTCCATCGTGGATGTCCTCGACATCTGGATTGGCAGGTCGGAACGGAACCTGCACGAGCTGTTCCAGGCCGCCCGCCGCAACGCGCCGTGCGTGCTGTTCCTCGACGAGGTGGACGCGCTCGGGCAGAAGCGGTCCCGGATGAACTCCAGCTCGATGCGGACCGTCGGCAACCAGTTGCTGGCCGAGCTGGACGGGGTGGAGGGCGACAACGACGGCCTCTTCGTGCTGGCCGCGACGAACACGCCGTGGGAGGTGGACACCGCGCTGCGCCGGCCCGGCCGGCTGGACCGGATGGTGCTGGTGCTGCCGCCCGACGTCGAGGCCCGGGACGCGATCCTGCGGCTGCACCTGCGGGACCGGCCGATCGCCGGCATCGACCTGCCGCGGATCGTCGCCGCCACCGAGGACTTCTCCGGCGCCGACCTGGCCCACCTCTGCGAGACCGCGGCCGAGTACGCGATGGCCGACTCGATCCGCACCGGCGAGGTACGCATGATCGAGCAGCGGGACTTCGACCGCGCGGTGCGGGAGATCCGGCCGTCGACGCGGGCCTGGTTCGACGCCGCCCGCAACGTGGCGATGTTCGCCAACGAGGGTGGCGTCTACGACGACCTGGTCGCCTACCTGAAGCAACGCAAGCTGCTCTGATGACGGCGCCGAGCGGGCCGGGGGCCGACACCGCCCCGGCCGCCGCCGGGGACCGGACGCGGCACGCTGTGGCGCGGGCGCTGCAACTGGCGAACCTGGGCCGGCTGGGCGAGGCGGTGCCGCTGGTGCAGCAGGTGCTCGCCACCGAACCGGAGAACGTCTCGGCGCTGCACGTGCTGGCGTACATCCTGCAGCGCGCCGGCCGGTACGCCGAGATGCTGGCGGTCGCCCGGCAGGCGGCGGCGCTGGCGCCGGACGATCCGACCACGCACCGGCAGCTCGCCCGGGCGTGGCAGGGGCTGGGCCGGGCCCGGGAGGCGGTGGCCGCCGCCGGTGAGGCGCACCGGCTGGACCCGGAGGACTTCCGCAACGACGTGGTGCTTGCCGACGCCCTGCTGGCCGCCGGTGGCACCCGCAACATCGTGGCTGCCGGCGCGGCGACCCACCGGGCCCGGCAACTGGCGCCGGATGAGGTCGACGCGCACCTCGCCGAGGGTGACGTGCAGCGCCGGATGGCCGAGTTCGGTCGGGCCGGGCGGGCCTACCGGCACGGGCTGGCGCTGGAACCGGACAATCCGCGGGCGCTCTACAAGCTGGCCACCCTCGACTCCGACCGGGGCCGGGCGCTGCGCGCCTCACCGCTGCTGGGCGGAACGCTGCAGGCCGCGCCGACCGACCCGACGGCGTTGACCGCCGCCACCTACGGTGCCCGCCGGGCGCTCTGGCTGCTCACCGACGCCGCGACCGTGCTGCTGCTGGTAGCGGCGATCTTCACCGGCAACTGGCGGTCGGAGCAGGCCGGGCCGGCGGGGGTGGCGGTCGGGGTGCTGGCGGTGCTGGTCGGGGTCGGCGGGACGGGCTGGTTCCTGCGCTGGCGGCTGGGGCGGCTGGCCGGGCCGACTCGGACGCTGATCCGCAGAAACCTGCGCCGCCCGACGTTCCTGCTCGCCGGGGTGCGGCTGGTCGGGGTGGCGCTCGGGGGGCTGCTGCTGGCGGTGGATCCGGCGCCGGGGGAGGAGAGCGGCCTGGACGCGGCCGCGATCGTGCTGATCATGGTGCCGTTCCTGCTGCTGGTGCTGCGGGCGCGCAACTGGCTTCTGAACGAGGCGTACTACCTGCTGCGCCGACTGTGGTTCCGCGCCCGGACCGGCTAGCCGTCGCGTTTGGTGGTCCAGCGGAAGGTGGTCAGGCAGAGCAGCAGGCCGATGACGCACCAGACGGCCAGCACCAGGGCGACCCGGCCCAGCTCGAACGAGCCGCCCGGCTCCTGGGCGCCGAACGACTCCGGCAGGAACACCGACCGCAGCCCCTGGCACATCCACTTCAGCGGGAACAGCGCGGCCACCTGCTGCATCCAGGTCGGCAGGCTGGTGAAGACGAAGAAGACGCCGGAGATGAACTGCAGCACCAGCGCCACCGGGGTGACCACGGCCGACGCGCTGCGCCCGCTGCGGGCCAGCGACGAGAAGGCGATCCCGCAGAGCGTGCAGGCGGTGATGCCGAGCGCCGACACCCAGCCCAGGGTCAGCCACCTGCCGGCGGTGTCCGGCAGCCGCAGGTCGAACAGGACCACGGCGACCGCGAGCAGCAGCACCGTCTCGGCCACCCCGATCACCGCCACCATGATCACTTTGCCGGCGAAGTAGACCCACTTCGGCATCGGGGTGCCGCGCAGCCGCTTGAGCACGCCCCGGTCGCGTTCGATCGGGATCTGGATGGCCAGGCTCTGGAAGCCGACCGTCATCAGCCCGGTGGCGATCATGCCGGTGACGAAGTACTGGGTGAACTTCACCCCGCCGCCGATCTCGCCGGAGAAGATCGAGGCGAAGATCAGGATCATGATCACCGGGAAGGCCATGGTGAAGACCACCGACTCCCGGCTGCGCAGGAACTGGCGTACCTCAAGCCGCCCCTGCCGCAGGCCCAGCGCGACCGGCCCGACGGGCCCAGCCGCCGTCGTTGTCGGCGCCGTGCGAGTCTGTGTCGTCATGCGTGTCCGATCATCCGCAGGTAGACGTCCTCAAGCGTGGGACGGGTCACGGTGAGCCCGGGTACCTCGCCGCCGAAGCGCGCGGCCAACTCGGCGACCAGCGCCGTCGGCGTCGCGCTCTCCGCGCGCTCCACCACCCCACCGGGGGTACGCCAGGAGACGGTCGCCAGCGCCTCCTGCCGGTTGCCCAGCCGGTCCGGGGTGGCCACCTCGACCAGCCGACCGCCGGCGATCACCCCGACCCGGTCGGCCAGCGCCTCGGCCTCCTCCAGGTAGTGGGTGGTGAGCACGATCGTGGTGCCGGCGGCGGCCAGGTCCCGGATCAGCTCCCAGAACTCGCGCCGCGCCTCCGGATCGAAGCCGGTGGTGGGCTCGTCGAGGAAGAGCAGTTCGGGCCGGCCGATGATGCCCAACGCCACGTCGAGGCGGCGCTTCTGCCCGCCGGAGAGGGTGTGCGTACGGGCGTTCGCCTTCGCGGCCAGCCCGACCCGGTCGATCACCAGCGCCGGGTCGTCGGCGGTGGGGTAGAAGGCGGCGAAGTGGTGCACCACCTCGCCGACGGTCAACTCGTCGAACTCGCCGGTGCCCTGCAACACGATCCCGACCCGGGACCGCCAGCCCTGGTCGGCCCGGGCCGGGTCGACGCCGAGCACGCTCACCTCACCGGCGTCGCGTTGCCGGTAGCCCTCCAGGATCTCCACGGTCGTGGTCTTGCCGGCGCCGTTGGGGCCGAGTAGGGCGAACACCTCGCCGGCCCGGACCGCCAGATCGAGGCCGGCGACCGCCGGGCTGCCCGCGTACGACTTGCGCAGGCCCCGGACGGAGATCGCGAGCTGGTCTGTCATGGGGTACAACTATGGCCGGCCCGCCCGGACGGGTCGGCCGCGGGGCCGGTCAGATCGTCGTCGGCTCGTACGTCATGCAGTCGGCCATGTCCTGGCCGGCGGCGACGGTGATGGCCGGGGCCCGGCACTCCAGCTCCAGGTTGTGCCGGCAGTCGTCCCGCTTGCAGGCGCCGACCTGCGCGACCAGCGTGTCGATGCCGCCCTTGAGGGGGCTCTCGACGAAGGTGTCGCAGTGCGCGTGGTTGAGGCTGCCGATGGTGATCGCGAAGGCGCGGCAGCCGTCGTGGTTGTACGAGCACCCCGTGACGGTGCACTCCTGGACCCGTGGCATCTCCATCATCGCGGTCATGACAGCCCCCTTTTGCGACGTTAAGCCTGATAAGAACAGAGTAAGGAGTTTCGGCTACGGGTAGGCCGGTATTCGCAGTTCAGACGACGGCCAGTACCGCCGAGAGCCTGAGCACGGCGAACGTCCGGGCCACGGACCCGATGCCGATGGTGTCAGAGCGGGCCGGGGCCGCGCGGCGCTCCGCCGACCGGCCGACGGGATTCGACCACTCGGCTCAGCGGCGGCTGGACAACATAAAGGGAAGTCGCGTTATGCCTCTCCGGCATAATTATGACTCGGTTGTATATTGCTTCAACGGTATACAACGTCTGGCGCGTTCACATCCGGCAGCCGGATACATCGTCGCCAGCGTCGGGCGGTTCGTCGTGGAATGCCGTCCGTCGGGTAAGGCTGCGGCCCGCCCGGCGGGGAAGGGTTGCCGGTTCCGGAGCCGGCGTCAGACCCGGAAGCCGGCGGCGCGGGCGGCCTCGCGTTCGCGGCGGCGGGTCCGGGTTCGGCGGATCAGCCAGATTGCCAGCAGCACCATGACCACCAGGACCGCGAGCACCAGCACCGGCAGCAGGATCGCGATCAGCGAGACGACGATGCTGGTGGCGTCCTCGGCGGTGCTCGCGACCGGGGCGCCGACCCCGGCGGTGGCCGCGTTGATCACCGGCCGGCTGGCGGCCTTCACCCCGTGTACGCCGAGGGCGATCACCACCCCGGCGGCGATCGGCACCCACTGGTTCGACGAGAAGAACTGGCCCGGGTCGCTCACCGTGACCGTCTCCGAGCTGGAACCGGCGCCGAAGGCCAGCCCGCCGGCGGTCGGCCGGACCACCGTCTGCACCACGTCGTTGACGTGGTCGACCACCGGCACCTTGTCGGCGACCAGCTCGATCACGAACAGCACCGCCAGGATCGCGATCACCCAGCCGTTGCCGAGCCACTGCCAGCCGCTCGGCAGGTCGATCAGGTCGCTGTAGCGGGCGAGCAGGCCCATCAGGAGCAGCGGGATGTACGCGTTGAGCCCCGCCGACGCGGCGAGGCCGGTTCCGGTGAGGATCTCCAGCACAACATCAGCATCGCATCGACGCGCCAGTCGCGCCGGGTGGCAATCGGCGGCTCCGCTACCCTCGTGCGGTGCGGTTGGTGATAGCGCGATGCTCGGTGGACTACGTCGGTCGACTCTCGGCGCACCTGCCGTTGGCGACCCGGTTACTGATGGTGAAGGCGGACGGGTCGGTGTCGATCCACGCCGACGACCGGGCGTACAAGCCGCTCAACTGGATGAGCCCGCCGTGCAAGCTGCAGGAGGCGCCCGGGGTCTGGCGGGTGGTGAACAAGGCCGGCGAGGAGCTGCGGATCACCCTGGAGGAGATCTTCCAGGACACCTCGTACGAGTTGGGGGTCGATCCCGGTCTGCGCAAGGACGGCGTCGAGGCGCACCTGCAGGAGTTGCTGGCGGCCAATCCGACCACCCTGGGCGAGGGCTATACCCTGGTACGCCGGGAGTACATGACGGCGATCGGCCCGGTCGACCTGCTCTGCCGGGACGCCGAGGCGGGCACCGTGGCGGTGGAGGTGAAGCGGCGCGGTGAGATCGACGGGGTCGAGCAGCTCACCCGCTATCTGGAGCTGCTCAACCGGGATCCGCTGCTCGCCCCGGTGGCCGGGGTGTTCGCCGCGCAGGAGATCAAGCCGCAGGCCCGGGTGCTCGCCGGTGACCGGGGCATCCGCTGCGTGGTCGTCGACTACGACAAGCTACGCGGCATCGAACGCGACGAGCTGACCCTCTTCTGACCTGTCAGGGGAGCGACAGCCTTCCGGCCAGCACCGCGTTCGCCGCATGGTCGCCCACGTACGCTCCTGGCCACGGCGATCGACGCCTCGAACGCGGCGGCGTGGACCGACACCCGGGTACTCCTTGCCATGGCCTGGTTCGCCGGACCGGTGATCGCTGCGGTGGTGTCAGCCCGGTAGTTCAACGCTGACACCGACTGCTTCGTACATCAGCGCAGCCCGATGATCGAGGCTGACGAGAGTGGCTCCGTGTGCAACGGCAGTCATCCCGATCAAGGCGTCGTAGATTCGGCCGCCCAGGATCTGCCGCTCGGCGAGAAGGGCGATCAGCTCCCGGTACTGGTGGTCCGGCAGGCAGAGGAGCTGGTCCGGAAATCGGGCCGTGAGGAATGCGCCGACCATGTCAGCCTGCGCCCGGTGAGGCGCGGGCAGCCGGGTGAGTACGGAGTAGGTTTCCAGCGCGGCGTGGGCCACCAACCGAGGTGACCGGGCGAGGACCTTTCGGGCGGTCGCGTGCTGCTCGTGCCAGCTGGCAAAGCCCGCGATCGCGACGCTTGAGTCCACGGCGATCATCGACGGACCTGCTCCAAGGTTTCGCGTACCAGGTCCGCACTCAGGGGCGGCATCTCCACATCTGCCACGGCGGCCACTCCATCCCCATCGTCCACAAGCCGCATCGGGGTGGGCTCCGGCACGATCTCCAGCCGCCCATCGCGCGACACGATGTCGAGCGGCTGCCCTGGTATCAGACCGAGCGCGTCCCGGAGCGCCTTGGGGATCACGACTCGGCCAGCCCCATCAATGGCAGTTCTCATGGTATGAAGATACCATCGATCAAACCAAGCCGAGAGTGCATCCGGTCTCGCTCCGCATGCGGGTATCGCTGCGGCCCGAGCGATCGGTCACCGAGAGGGCGGGTCCTGGTCGGAGGTGCTCGTGCCCGCGCCGGCCGTGGCGTCGTGCCGTCACCCCGCGCGGCTTCCGCCAGACTGGTGCCCGCAGCTTGCCGGGTACATGATGAAACCTGTGCGGGCATTGGTGGTCATCGTTGGCGCCATCGGCGCAATCCTGGCGGTGATCCTCGGGTTGCTGTTCGTCCCGATAGGGATCATCGAGCAGCGCGACGCCGACGCCGCGTACGTCGTGATCTTCGGGCGCTCCGGGGAGGACTGCCCGCCGAACGGTCTGGTCCTCAGCGCTGCCAACGGCAAGCCGCTGTCGTGTGTGCAGGACGGGATGGTGGCGGGGCCGGGCGGCGTCAACCTGACCGGGTTCACGGACGGACAGGCGACCCAGGTCACCGGCCTTGCCCGGGAGCTGGGATCCGACGGCCTGTCGAACGACGAGCTGCGACAGGTCCAGGAGCTGGTCGACAGGTACGCCGGAGAGGTGCCGGCCGGTGACCGCCCATACGGCGACGCGTGGCTGTGGGGCGTCGGGCGTACCTGGACCGGGGTTGCCATGATCGTCGTCGGCCTACTCGCCGGTGCGCTTGTCGTCCGCCGAGGCATCGACTGGATCTGACCTCCCGCCCCAACCGGGCGACGGGGTCGAAAGTCGAGATCCAAAGGACATTGGGCACGCCGTACGGCGTCAGGCCGTGCCCAATGTCCTTTGGATCGTGAAGGGCAGGTGGGTCAGCGGGCGGGGTGGGGGTGGTGGGGGTGAAGGTGAGGGTGGGGCCGGCGGGGTCCTTGCTGTCGCGGACGGCGACGACGTCGGGGAGGTTGGTTGCGACCTCGACGCAGTCGCCGACGTTGCCGCTGCGGGTGCTCTTGCGCCATCGGGCGCCGGTGAGGTCAGTCACGGGTCAGTGCCTCCAGGATCGTGGTGATCAGTTTCCTCGACGTGGGTTCGTCGAGCGCCTGGGATTCGAGGTCGCCCCAGGCGAGTTCGTAGGCGTGGACTTCGGCGGGCTTGCTCAGGTAGAGGGCGCCGGTGAGGGTGTCCACATAGGCCAGCGGCGGCGGGCCGTCAGTCGGCCGGGGTGCGGATCGCGATGAGCGACTTGGGGACGCCGAGGAGCCGTTCGACCCGGATGCGCGACTCGGGGAAGTAGTGCCGCATCTGGGTGCGGTCGACCAGTTCGGTCCAGAGCACCTGGCGTAGCGCGGTCTCGCGGGTCTTCGCCGGGCTGTGCGCCAGCGGCCAGCGGCGGGCCACCGACGCGCGGGCGGCCAGCGGCAGGAACTGCATGCCAGGGGCGATCCAGTGTGGCTCGATGGGGAAGTAGCGGTACGGCGTCTGCACCCAGTGCGCGTCGCTGAGCGCGTGCACCGCCTCGGCGAACCGGACCCGGCGCTCGTGCCCACCGACATGTTCCAGCACCGAATTGGAGAAGACCAGGTCGTAGCGGCGGGCGGCCAGGTGGGCCGGCAGAGCGCAGGCGTCGCCGTGGTCCACCTCGGCCCAGTCCGGCACGTCGGCCGGCGCCGGCTCCAGATTGACCACGTGTACGCGCGCGGGGCGGACCGGCGCCGCCAACCAGGTGTCCACCCGGCCGCCCAGGTCGATGATGGACATCTGCGCCAGGTCGGGGAACGTCTGGGCCAGCCAGCCGGCCCGTTGCTGGCGGCGGCGGGCGCCCCAGGAGTCCTCGCCGTCGGCCAGGCGGGTGCGTAACGCGTGCAGACCCATTCCTAGCAAGGTACAGAACAACCGGTTATGAAGCGATTACCTGCCGTAGATAATTTTCACTGCCTTGACGATCCGGGCCACCTGCGCCGGGGTCCGGTCGAAGGTGGTGGTCGGCAGCAGCGACGGGCCGCGCCGCCGGGTCACCGCCTTGGCCCGGGCGAACTCGCGCAGCCCGTCCGCACCGTGGATGCGGCCGAAGCCGGACTCACCGGTGCCGCCGAACGGCAGCGCCGACATGCCGGCGAAGGTGAGCACCGAGTTGATCGCGGTCATCCCGGACCGCATCCGGCCGGCGATCTCGACCGCCCGCCGCCGACCGAAAACCGACCCGCCCAGGCCGTACGCGACCGCGTTGGCGCGGGCCACGGCCTCGTCGGCGTCGGCGACCCGGCTGATCGTCAACGTCGGCCCGAAGGTCTCCTCCCGCACGGCCGCGGCGTCCTCCGGCACGTCGACCAGGATCGTCGGCCGCACGTACGGCGGAGCCACCGCCTCCGGACCGCCGAGCACCGCGCGTCCGCCCCGGGCGACGGCATCGTCGATGTGCCGCCGGATCACGTCGAGCTGGCTCGGCATGGTGATCGGGCCGATGTCGGCGCCCTCGCCGGCACCCACGGTCAACCGGCCGGCGCGCTGCACCACCTTGGCGACGAACTCGTCGTGCACCGACTCGACGACGTACGCCCGCTCGATGCCGATGCAGGTCTGGCCGGCGTTCGTCAACGCCCCCCAGACGCAGGCGTCGGCCGCCGCGTCGAGGTCCGCGTCGCCGTCGACGATCATCGCGTCCTTGCCGCCCGCCTCCAGCAGCACCGGGGTCAGCGACTCGGCGCAGGTCGCCATCACCTTCCGGGCGGTCGCCGGCGAACCGGTGAAGGCGACCTTCCCGACCCCGGACCGGCAGAGCGCCGCCCCGGTCTCGCCGAGCCCGTGCACCGCCTGCAGCACGGGCCGCCCGTCGACCACCTCGGCGAAGGTGTCGACCAGCCACTGGCCGACCGCCGGGGTGTACTCACTGGGCTTGAAGACGACCGCGTTGCCGGCCGCCAGGGCGTACGCGATCGAGCCCAGCGGGGTCAGCACCGGGTAGTTCCACGGGCCGATCACGCCGACCACCCCGTACGGCTGGTATTCCAGGTGGGCGGAGAACTCGGCCAGCACCAGCGGGGAGCGGACGCGCCGCCGGCCGAGCACCCGCCGCGCGTGGCGGGCCGCCCAGTCGATGTGCTCGACCGCCGACGCGGTCTCCACGATCGCGTCGGCGATCGGCTTGCCACCCTCCCGGTGGGACAGGTCGGCGATCTCGGTGATCCGGTTGGCCAGCAGTGCCCGCCAGCGCAGCAGCCGCTGCCGGCGACCGGCGAAGCCGAGCCCGGCCCACCACCCGGCCGCCTCGGCGGCCCGCTGCACCGCCCGGGTCACGTCCTCGGCGGCGGCCACCGGGAAGCTGCCCACCGGTGCGCCGGTGGCCGGGTTCGTCGAGATCAGCTCGCCGTCCTCGATGACCGGGACGCCGGGTACGCGGGTGGCCGTCATGCCGGAAGTCTAGTCCCGAAACTACTGGGCGGTAGTGTGCGAGCCCATTCACCGGTAGGCTCCCGGATCACCCGTAACTCCCACCCGGGTTGACCCTTCGTCGCCGGACGGTTGCCGGAAGTTGCCACCCGGCTACTGGCTGAACGGTGGCCGCGCCCGGCCCGCCCGGCGGTCAACACTGTCCGGCGGACGGCCCAACTCGTCCGCTGGTTCGTGGGGAAAACGCGCCGGTGCTGGCAGGCTGTCCCAGGGTGCCGAGCGGCTGGAGCCGCCGCCGGTGGGGAAAGCGGGTAGCACAGATGGGGAATGAACACGATCTGTCACCGGTGCTGACCGTCGTCAGCGGGCCGGTCCACGGGGTCAGCTTCCGGCTCGGTCCGGAGCTGCGGGTGATCGGCCGGGACGCCTCGGCCGACTTCGTGATCGACGACCGGAAAATCAGTAGGAAACACGCGACCGTCGAGATCGTGGACGGCCGGGTCATGCTGGCCGACGCCGGCTCGACGAACGGGACCTGGCTCAACGGCGAGCGGATCACCGACGCCCGGGCGCTGCGCGACGGCGACCGGATCCGGATCGGCAACGTCGGCCTGCGGTTCTTCGACCCGGCGGCCGCCGCCACCGATCCGATCGGCACGCTGCACTACGTGCCGGCCCCGACGGACCAGGTGCCGGCCCGCCCGAACGACGGGGCGGACCGCTGGTCGGGCCGCGGGGTGGGTCGGCCGGAACACGGGACGACCCGGCCGGCGCGCAACGGTGCGGCGCTGCGGTCGGTGGGCGGTCCCACGATGACCCTCGACGAGGTGATGCCGGACACCACCCGGTCCGGCCGGACGGTCCTCACGGTCGCCGGCGTACTGGCGATGGTCGCCTGGTTCGCCTGGGCGTACCTGATCTGGTGAGCAGCCGGTCGGGCCGGCGGTCCCGCCGCCGGCCCGACCACCACGGCACCCGGCACATGGCAGACTCACGCTCATGACCTGAGCGGTCGTTCAGTGACCGCCGGGGAGCGATGGGAGGTCGGAGCCGTGGCACGGGAGTTCACCAGGGTCGGCGTGGTCGGGCTGGGCACGATGGGGGCCGGCATCGTCGAGGTCTTCGCCCGCAACGGCATCGACGTGGTCGCGGTCGAGATCGCCGCCGACGCCCTGGACCTCGGCCGGACCCGGCTGACCCGTTCCGCCGACCGGGCGGTGGCCCGGGGCAAACTCACCGCCGCCGACCGGGACACGCTGCTGGCCCGGATCGACTTCGCGGTCGGCCTGGCCGCGCTGGACGACGTCGACCTGGTGATCGAGGCGGTGCCGGAGCGGCTGGAGATCAAGCGGCAGCTCTTCGGAGAGCTGGACCGGATCTGCCGGCCCGACACCATCCTGGCCACCAACACCTCCTCGCTGAGCGTCACCGACATCGCGGTCGCCACCGGCCGGCCCGACCAGGTCATCGGCATGCACTTCTTCAACCCGGCACCGGTGATGCGGCTGGTCGAGGTGGTCCGCACGGTGGTCACCGCCCCGGCCGTGGTGACCGACGTCGAAGCGCTGGGTGACCGGCTCGGCAAGGTGGCCGTCACCATCGCCGACCGGGCCGGTTTCATCGCGAACGCACTGCTCTTCGGCTACCTCAACCAGGCCGTGACGATGTACGAGTCGGGCTACGTCGGCCGGGAGGACCTCGACGCGGCGATGAAGCTCGGCTGCGGACTGCCGATGGGACCGCTCGCCCTGCTGGACCTGATCGGCCTGGACACCGCGTACCAGGTGCTGGAGACCATGTACCGGCGCGGCGGCCGGGACCGGCGGCACTCCCCGGCGCCGCTGCTTCGGCAACTGGTCGCCGCCGGGCTGCTCGGCCGCAAGTCCGGGCGCGGTTTCTACACCTACGAGCGGCCCGGTTCGGCGGCCGTCGTCGCCGACGACCGCACCCCGGCCGACGTCGGCGCCGCTGCCGGCACTGCCGGCATGACGGGCACCGTCGACTCGGCCGGCGCTGCCGCGCGGACCGTGGCCGTGGTTGGCGTGGTCGGATCGGGTGCCCGGGCGATGGGGATCGCCGAGGTCTTCGCCGCGGCCGGTTACGAGGTGGTGGCGGTGATCGACGAGGCCGACCAGGACGCCGCGTTGCGGCGGCTCGCCGATGTCGACCTGGTGGTCGAGGCGGTGGCCGGGGAACCGACGGTTCGCAAGGCGCTGTTCGCCCGGCTCGACGAGATCTGCAAGCCCGGGGTGGTGTTCGCTCCGACCGGCCGGCTGCCGGTGGTGGACCTGGCGATGGCCAGCGGCCGACCGGCCGACGTGGTCGGGCTGCACTTCCTCGATCCGGTGACGGAGGTCCCACTGGTGGAGATCGTCCGGACCGTCCGGACCGCGCCGGAGACCGTGTCGACCGCCCGCGCGGTCTGCGCCCGGCTGGGGCGGACCGGTGTCGTCTGCGGCGACCGGGCCGGCTTCGTGGTCGACGCGCTGCTCTTCCCGTACCTGAACGACGCGGTACGGATGCTGGCGGACGGCTACTCCACCGTCGACGGCATCGACCACGCGATGAAGCTCGGCTGTGGCTACCCGATGGGGCCGTTCGAGGTGCTCGACACGGTCGGACTGGACGTCGCGCTGGCCATCCAGCGGGACCTCTACCGGGAGTCACGGGAGCCGGGGCTGGCGCCGGTGCCACTGCTCGCGCAGTTGGTGGCGGTCGGTCGCCTCGGCCGGATCTCCGGCCATGGCTTCCGCGAGCACGCCGCCGGCTGACGGCCCGGCCGGGAGCGCCCGCCGGGAGCGCCCGGCCGGAACCGTTGGCCGGGACCGCTGGCCGGGCGGGCAACGGCGAACCGGTGATCAGCTGAACGACATGCTGACGGCGGTGGTCTGGTGCTTGCCGTCCTGGTCGACCCGGTAGGTGAAGCGGTCGCCGCCGTGGGCCGGCTCACGCGGGACGTAGGTGATGGTGCGGTCGGGGTTCAACCTGACGGTGCCGAACTTGGGCTGGCTCATGATGGTCACGGTGGCCTGTCTGGTGACGAAGTCGTTGGCGAGTACCCGGATGCGGGTCGGTCGGGAGCGGCTGACGACGGGTCGGTCGAAGACGGCCCGGGGCGATTCGACGAAGAAGGCGCCGTGGGGGGTACCGAGGAAGTGGGTGATCTCTCCGGTGGTCTGGTTGTCGGTCCGGACGTCCGGCACCCGGTCGCCGTTGGCGTCCAGGGCGTCGGCCGTCCAGGACTCGTCCAACCAGGGCGGGCTGGCCCGCTCCAGGTCGATCCGGTAGCCATGCCCGCCGACGACGCTCACCCCGGCCAGCCCGCCGGAGCATCCGACGGTATACCAGATGAGCAGGTCGCGTCCCCCGTTGTTGCTGAAGTCGGCCAGCTCGAAGCCGAAAGGGTCGCAGAGTTCGAACACCGCCGTACCGGGGGTCAACCAGCCGTCGGCGGTGTTCAGGAAGCTGATGAAACCACCACCCTGGTCGGAGTACGCGTAGACGTCCTGCCGGCCGTCGCCGTCGAAGTCGGCGGTCTCGATGGCGCTGGGGGCGTAGACCCGGCTGCGGATCCCGCCAACCGGTTGGAAGTCGCGCAGCACCAGCAGTTGGTACCCGAGCGCCGAGTCGGGTCCGGCGAACCATCCCAGCACCAGTTCGACCACGCCGTCACCGCCCAGGTCCACGATGACGCCGAGGTCCGGGCAGTAGCTCTCGGTCGGGCTCGGCTGCGGGTAGGCGTGGGTCCGCGCCGGGCCGTAGCCGCCGCCGGGCTGGCCGTGCCGCACCCGTACCGTGCACTGGCCCGGGGCGCGACCCAACGTCACCCGGTCGACCAGCCCGTCGCCGTTCACATCGCCGCGCAGCGGATCTCCCTGCCCACCCGCTGCCGCGCCCGGCGCCACCCCGACCACCGCCGTCAACGTCGCGGCGACCATCGCCGCCACCAGGCGTCCGCGCATGAACTTCTCCTCAGTCGAGTGTCGCCGCCGACCGCCGGCGGTGTCAGGTCGGGAAACGGATGGAGACCGAAGTGGTGTGCCGCTTGCCGTCCTGGTTGAGCCGGTAGACGAACCGGTCCCCACCGTCGTGCGGGGCGAGTTGGACGTACGAGACGGTCCGGTCGGGGTTCACCGTCACCCGACCAAACTTCGGCGGCATGGCGAAGGTTACGGTGGCGGCCCGGGTGGCCCGGTCGTTGGCGAGGACCGGGATGACCGTCGGGGCGTTGACGGCGGCTATCGCCTTGTCCGGGAGCGCCCGGGGAGATTCGGCAAAGGTGCCGTTGCCGAGGTTGAGGTGGTGGGTCACCTCGCCGGTCACCTCGTTGACGGTCCGGACGTCGGGGTACAGGTCGTCATTCGCCTGCACCACGTCCATCGCCCACCACTGCTCACCGAACTCGTCGAACTCCAGGTCCACCCGGGTGCCGTCGCAGCCGACCACGGCCACCCCGCTGCTGCCGGTGCCGCAGAGGTCGAAGTAGGCGATCGCCAGCCCGAGGCCGCCGCTGCGGTTGAAGTCGGCCAGCTCGAAGTCCGGGTCGCTGGTGCAGAACCCGGCGAACCGGACCGGGCCGGCGACCAGCCGCCCGTCGGCGGTGTTCAGGAAGCTGCGGAACCCCTCGCCCTGGTCGGTCCACTCGTAGACGTCCTGCCGGCCGTCACCGTTGAAGTCGGCCAGCCGGATGAAACTGGGCTGGTAGATCCCCGCGAAACCGCCGACCGGGGTGAAGTCGCGCAGCACCAGCAGGTCGGTGTCGACGTCGGGTGGGCGGCCATCGAACCAGGCCAGCACGATCTCCACCCGGCCGTCTCCGCCCAGGTCGACGATCACCCCCATGTCCGGGCAGTAGCCGACGGTCCCGCCCGGCATCGGGTACGGGTGGGTCCGGGCAGCCTGGTAGCCGCCACCGGGCAGCCCCAGTTCGACCCGGACCGCGCACTGGCCCGGCCCGACCGGCCCGACACCGACGACCGTGACCCGGTCGAGGACACCGTCGTGGTTCAGATCGCCGTACAGTGGGTCGCCCTGGCCGCCGTCGGCGCGCACGGGCGCCGAACCCACCGCGAGGATCACAGCCGCGATCCCGATGGCAAGCGTCGTGCTGCGGATCTCCAACATCTTTCTGCTCCTTGACGCGCGCCGGACCCTGCCGGCATCCCAGCCACGGCTGACGTCGCCCCGCCGGTGCTGGACGCCCTGGCAAGCGCCGGTGGTGTCTGGTCAGTCCCGGTATCGGACGTAGACGGAGGTGACGCTCTGTCGGCCGTTCTCGGTTATGCGGTAGGTGAACCGGTCTGTGGCCCGGCTGCCCGGGTCGGGGGTGTACGCGACCTGGCGGTCGGCGGTGATCCGGGCGCGGCCGTAGGTCGGCGGCTCGACGATCTCGAGCAGCGCCTCCCGGGAGGCCAGGTCGTTGGCGAGGACGTCGATGAGGATCCGGCGGTCGCCGGTGCGGGTCACCGAATCGCCGTTCGCGCGTGGTGTCGGGCCGAAGGTTCCGTCCCCGGCCCCGATGAAGCTGGTGATGGTGCCGGTCAATTCGGAGGTGGTTCGGAGGTCCAGGATGTTGTCCGCGTCCGCGTAGACCAACGCCAGGGCCCAGTGATCCTCGCCGAGCGGGTCGTGGTGGAGTTCGATCACCGAGCCATCGGTGCGCAGGACGACCACCCCGCTGGAGAAGTCGTCACAGCGTAGGAGGTACGGGATGACGACCTCGGTGGCGCCGTCGTGGGTGAGGTCCCGCAGCAGGTGTCCCCGCGGCACGGCGCACCACCGCTGCGGCCCCGGCGTCAACCGGCCGTCGCCCAGGTTGAGGTGGGTCTCGAACCCCTCGCCCTGGTCGGTGACGGCATACACGTCCAGTCGGCCGTCGCCGTTGAAATCGTCGGTGCCGAGCATGGTCGGTTGGAATATCGCCGCCGGCAGGCTGCCGGCCGGCATGAAATCCCGGCCGAGGATGATCAGATTGCCGGGCGGCGTGGCGGGCGGACCCGGGAACCAGCCGAGCACCAAACTGTCGACTCCGTCCCAGTCGAGGTCCAGCGCGACGCCAAGGTCGGGGCAGCGGGTAGCGATGCCGGTCCCGCCGGGCTTCAGATACCCGTACGCGCGGGGGTTTCGGTACCCGCCGTCCGGGAGGCCGTACTCGACGATCACCGAGCAGAGGTCGGGTTGGATCACGCCGAGATAGACCCGATCGGGTAACCCGTCGCCATCGACGTCGCCGTGGATCGGATCACCCCGTCCGCCGGCGACCGCGGCCGCCGGACCGAGCACCACCGCGGTCGCGGCGATCAGAACCGTGCTCGCGGTGGTCAGGGCCGTGCGCTTGCGCCACATGGTGCTCCTCCATGGGTCGACGGAGCCTCAGATCCGAGGCCGGATGTAGACCGGGGCGCGGCTCACGCGACCCTCCTCGGTCAGTTCGTAGACGAACCGGTCCGGTTGGACGGTGCCGTCCGGGACGTAGACGAGCTGACGGTCCGGGCGCACCTGGACCCGGCCGTGGGCGGGCGGCGTGACGATGGTGAGCCGGGCCTGGTCAGTCGCCCAGTCGTTGGCCAGCACGTCGATCAGCAGCCGCCGGCTGTTGGTCGGGTAGACCGCGTCCGTGGTGGCGCTGGGCGAGGCGACGAATTCCCCGGTGCCGCTGCCGGTGTTGAGGAAGTAGTCGATGTCGCTGGCCGAGTCGGTGGTGCGCACGTCGGGGAACCGGTCGCCGTTGGCGTAGACCACGCTGGCGGTCCAGGTCTTCGTCCCGGTCGGGTCGTGTTGGAGCCGGCGCACGGTGCCGGAGTCGATCAACAGCACCACGCCGTTGCCGTCGTCGTCGCAGCCGCGCGTGTAGCTGATGAGCGCGCCCGCCGCCCCGTTGTTGTTGAAGTCCCGCACGAAGACTTCCGGGGTGTCCACCGAGCACCACCGTTCGGGCCCGAGGACCACCTGGCCGCCGCGCCGGATCGCGGTGGCGAAACCGCCGAGGCCATAGGTGTACGGGGTGAGTACGCCATCACCGGTGAAGTCCGCCATGCCCAGGAAGACCGGGGTGACCGGGGAGGCGAAGCTGGCGATGGGCCGGAAGGTGGTGTCGTCGAGGACCAGCCGGTTGTAGTCGAGGCTCGGCGGTGGACCGTCCGCCCAGCCGACCCAGAGTTCGTCGCCCGGGCTGCCGTCCCAGTCGAAGCCGACCCCGATGTCCGGGCAGGCGTTCGGCGCATCACTGGCCGGGTTCAGGTAGGCGAAGGCGACGGGGGGCAGGTAGACGCCCGGCTCCCGGCCGTAGGTGACGATCACCGAGCACCGGTCCGGGGCGATCACGCCGAGAAAGGCGATGTCGGGAACGCCGTCGTTGTTGAAGTCGCCGTGCACGGGGTCGCCCTGCTCGGCTGCCGACACCGGTGCCACCCCGCCGAGGGTCCCGAGTGTCGTCAGGATGACTCCGACCGCGATGCGTCCACTCCACCTCATGGCCGTTCCTTTCACACCTTGTGTAGCGACTAGTACTGATCAGCACACATTCGCGAACGTAGACCCCTTCTGTGGTAATGAGAATATTGCTGACCGTGATCCGACAAACGCTCTCCGCTGTCTCCTGGCGTGCTCGGCGCGGGCTGAACCGGACCGTCGCCCACCCCGTACGCTGGGAACGCATGAGCCCCCGTCGTAATCGGCCGCGTCCGGACGGCGCCGACCCGGTCGACGCCGAACGGGTCCGGCGCGGCGTCGACGCGGTGCAGAGCTGGGCCGACGGCGAGTGGCAGGTGCGGGCGATCCCCGGCGGCGCGGCGACCAAGGCGTACCGCTGCCCCGGCTGTCTGCAGGAGATCCCGGCCGGCACGGCGCATCTGGTCGCCTGGCCGGCGGACGGGCGCGGCGACCTCACCGACCGGCGGCACTGGCACACCGGCTGCTGGCGGGCCCGGGACCGGCGCGGCCCGGCCGTCGAACGGTCCCGCAACGCCCCCCGCTACGGCTGACGGGATCTTCGTCACGCTCGCCGGGCTCCGGCTGACGCCACGTGGCGATCCGGTCCAGACTGGTCCGGTGAGCACCGCCATCCGCGCCGCCTCGATCCTGCCCGCCCGCCGGCAGGAGATCGAACTGCACACCGCCGACCACCTGCGCCTGATCGGCGAGCTGGCGCTGCCCGCCGAGCGCGACCCGGTGGCCACCCTGGTCTGCCTGCACCCGCTGCCCACCCACGGCGGGATGATGGACAGCCACGTGTTCCGCAAGGCCGCCTGGCGGCTGCCGGCCCTGGCCGACCTGGCGGTGCTCCGGTTCAACACCCGGGGCACCAGCAGCGTCCAGGGCACCAGCCAGGGCAGCTTCGACGAGGGGGTCGCCGAGGAGTACGACGTGGCGGCCGCCATCGAGTACGCCGAGTTCGCCGAGCTGCCCCGGATCTGGGTGGTCGGCTGGTCGTTCGGCACCGACCTGGCGCTGCGGTACGGCTGCGACCCGGGCGTGGCGGGGGCGATCCTGCTCTCGCCGCCGCTGCGGTCCAGCACCGACGCCGACCTGGCCACCTGGGCGGAGTCCGGCAAGCCGCTCACCGCGCTGGTGCCCGAGTTCGACGACTACCTGCGCCCGGCACAGGCCCGCGAGCGGTTCGCGGTGGTGCCGCAGGCCGAGGTGGTCGCCGTGCCGGACGCCAAGCACCTCTGGGTCGGCGACGCCGAACGGGTGCTCGACGAGATCGTCCGTCGGGTCAACCCGGCGGTGCCCCTGCCGCTGCCGACCACCTGGGACGGCCCGATGGCCACCGGCGACGTCAGCGCGTACGCGGATCGCCCGGCTGGCTGACGGCGGGTGCCGGCGGAACCGGCGGCCCCGGCCGGCCGGCGACCGGGGGTGGCCCGCCGGGGTCCGCCAGCGGCTCGGCGAACTCCAGTGGGGCGAGGTCGGTGGCCGGCGGCCAGCCGGCCAACCAGGTCTGGCGCTCGGTCCAGACCGCCCGCCAGTAGCCGGCCCGCCCGGTCAGCCGGGCACCGGCCGCCCGGGCCGCGATCCCGGCGGCCAGCAGCGCCCGCCCGGCCCGCGCCCGCCCCGGCGACCAGTTCAGCCGCAGGAAGGTGGTCTTGCCGCGCATCAGCATGATCCGTTTGTCGACGCTCGTCGACGCGGCACCATTGTGGTGCCGCACCCGGGCCTGCGGGACCAGCACCGGCACCGCCCCGAGCCGGGCGGCCCGGAAACAGAGATCGACGTCCTCGCCGTACATGAAGTAGTCCGGGGTGAAGCCGGCCAGCTCGGCGAAGAGCGCCCGGTCGACAAGCAGCAGGCAGCCCGAGCCGGCCGGCACCCGGGCCGGCACCGCCCGGTTCAGTCCCGGCAGCTCCTCCGGGTTGAACAGCCGGGAGCGGCGGAACACCGTGGAGAGCCCGGTGGCGAAACAGAAGTAGCCCCACCGGGTCGGCCAGCCGAAGACCGACCGGCCGTCGTCGGTGCCGTCCGGCCGCAGCGTGCGTCCCACGTAGATCCGGTGCCCCGAATGGGTGCTGGCGAAGCGGACGAACTGCCCGATCAGGTCGCCGACCGGCTCGGTGTCCGGGTTGAGCAGCAGCAGCCAGCGGCCGGCGGCCCGCCCGGCACCGACGTTCACCGCCCGACCGAAACCGACGTTGCGGGCCAGCCGCACCACCTGGGCCGCCGGGAAGGCCGCGGCCACCGCGTCGGCCGAGCCGTCCACGGAGGCGTTGTCGACGACGATCACCTCGTACCGGTCGGCCGGGCAGTTCGCCCGCAGCGCCGCGAGCGCCCGCAGGATCAACTCGCGGGTCTGGTACGACACCATGACCACGCTCACCGTCGGGGTCACCACCGGCTGCCCGCCAGCCGGGACGACTCGTCCCGGCCCCAACCGCTGCGGGTCGCCGGCCGGCGGGCGGCCCACCCGGCCGCCACCGTCAGCGCCAGATAGCAGGCCCCGGCCGGCAGCAGCCAGGGCCGGGGCAGCACCACGTCGAACAGCCAGGAGGCCGGCCGGGAGCGGCGGACCTGGCCGCCGGTGCCACGCAACGCGGCGTTGCCGGCCCGCACCCGGCCCAACCGGCGCAGCAGGTCGCGGGTGCGGTGCGGGGTGGCCACCACGGTCGCCACCGCCGGCACCTCCCGCTTCTCCCCGGCCCGGAAGAGCGAGTCCAGGAACAGATCGTCGGCGAGCTGGTCCGGGAACTCGGCGAACCGTGCCCGCCCGGCCGCGCCGAGCGCGATCGCACCCCGGCCGAACAGCGCGTCCCGGAACGCCGGCAGCCTCCCGTTCACCGCGTAGTAGGCCCGGACCAGCAACGGCCGGCCGGTGGTGTCGAGCAACCGGCGCGGAGCGACCGCGAGCGACCCGCCCTCGACGAGCGCGGCGGCCAGCGCGCGGGCGGCCGGCGCGGTGAGCACGATGTCGGCGTCCAGGTAGATCCGGGGAAACGCGGCCACCGCGCGGTCGCCCGCGTTCAGCGCCGCCGGCTTGCCCGCCGCCGCCAGCTCCAGCACGCGTACGCCGGGGAACGAGCGGGCGATCTCGGCGGTCGCGTCGGTGCAGCCGTTCGCCACCACCACCACCTCGAACTCGCCCGGCTCGGCGCGGTCCAGCAGACCGTGCAGACACCGGGGAAGCACCGCCGCCTCGTTGTGCGCGGCGATCACCACACTGATCACCACGGGGCCCGCCCGGTCAGCGCCCACCGGATCCGGCGGGTGATGGTCCGCCGGCGCAGCCGCCAGCCCTCGTACTCGCGCAGGTCCAGCGAGGCCGCCTGGACGAGTCGGGCCGAGTGCCGCATGTGCTCGGTCCACTCGGCGATGGTGCGTACCCCGGTGTTGCGGGCCGACAGCGGGCGGCGGGCCATCAGGTCCTCGTCGGTGCGGTAGATCGTGTTGGGGCTGCGCGGGTCGTCCATGTGGTCCTCTCGCAGGAACGGGTGGTACCAGCCGTTCACCCAGCCGAGCCGGGCGGTCCGTAGGCACCAGGAGGTGAACGACTCGCCGTCGGCGATCGGCCCGGCCTGCTCGACCACCGACCGTTTCGCCAGATAGCCGCTGCCCTGCACCCAGTGGTTGCGCAGCAGCGCGTGCCCGCCGGGGAAGGCGACGAGCTTGCGCGCCGTCAGCGCCGGGTCGACGTCCTCGTCCGGGAACCGCCAGGTGCCGATCACCCCGAACTCGGGCACGTCCCGGTGTGCCCGACTCAGCGTCGGCAGCCACTCGGGGTCCTGCAGGCAGTCGTCGTCGACCTTGCTGACCAGGTCCCCGGTGGACTCCCGCCACAGCCAGTTGGTCGGCTCCCGCAGCCCGACGTTCACCGGGCTGTGCCGGAAGCGGTGCAGCCGGGGATGGTCGCGGACCGCCTCGACGGCGTCCAGGGTCGCCCGGTCGGTGCCGTTGTGCCAGACCCAGACCCGGGCGTACGGGGGGCAGCCGTCCAGCAGCCGGGGCAGCGAGAGCCGGACGTACTCCGGCCGGTTGTACGTGATCATCAGGATGTCGATGCCGGTCATGCCGTCCCACTGTCGTCGTTGATCCGGTCCGCCCGGGTGACCCGCCACAGCGCGCCGGCCAGACCGAGCAGCAGGTGCAGGGTGATCAGGTAGGTGGAGTAGTAGAGGGCGTCGAAGGCGAGCGCGCCGATGCCGAGCACGACGATGGCGACCGCCAGCACGGCGGCCAGGTCGCGGCCCCGGGGATCGGCCAGGCGGCGGCGGGCGCGGGCGGCGACCAGCGCGCCGGCCAGCAGCAGGAAGGCGAGGCCGGCGACCCCGACCAGGCCCCCGGTGATCAGGGTGGCGAGCCACTGGTTGTCCAGCATCTGGTAGAGCTCCGGCAGCCAGGTGCCGACGCCGCGGCCGAGCAGCGGGCTGTCCCGCACGAACGGCGCGGCGTAGTCGTAGTCCTCCAGCCGGCCGGCCACGCTCGGGTCCCGGTCACCGGCGAGCAGCAGGGCGCGCAGCGTCGCCAGCAGGCCGGGCCGCAGGACCTGGATCAGGGCCGCCAGCGCGGCGCCGACGATCAGCACGTTGAAGGTGGTGCGCAGCGGCCAGACCAGCACCAACAGCAGCAGGCCGGCGGCCAGCGCGAGCACCCCGGTGCGGGAGAGCGAGATCGGGATCACGCCGGCCTGGATGATCGCCAGGGTCAGGTAGATCTGCCGGTCCCGCCGGTGGTCGGAGAACCGGGCGAAGTGGATCGCCACCAGCAGACCGATGACCATGAGCAGACTGAACTCGATGTAGTGGCCGGTCGTGCTGGCCACCCGGACCAGGTCGCCGGTGCCCCGGATGCTGAAGCCGATCTGGTCGCGTTGGAAGGTCAACAGCGGGGGGAGTTGCAGGTGGTTGGTCAGGTTGATCCGGAGCGAGAACTGGCTCAACCCGATCAGCGCCATCGCGGTGGACCCCCAGCAGAACACCCGCAGCACCGTGTCGATCCGGTCCCGGCTGCCCAGGCCGTCGGCGGCGGCGAGCAGGACGCCGCCGGCGGCGAGGGCCATCAGCACGGTCCGGTCCGCGCCGGCCGATTCCAGCGCGCTGAGACCCCGGGCGTGGCCGGCGGCGTACGAGGCGGCCACGGTGGCCAGGTAACCGGTGAGCACCCAGCGCATCGGCTGCGGTCCCCGGCGGGCCAGGGTGGGGTGCAGCCGGGTCAGCGTCCACCAGACCAGTAGCCCGAATCCCACCAGGACCGCCGGCCGGCCGAGGATCGTCAGCGGCGGGAAGATCAGCCGGTGCGGCAGCAGGTACGCCAGCAGTACGGCCAGCGCCAGCCCGACCGTCGCATCCCGGCCGGGCCGCTGGACCGGAGCGGGGTGGACCCGCCCCGGCGCGGACCCGACCGGGAACGACAGGGCTGGTGAGGTCACGCCGATCGGCCCGCCGGTGCGGTTTCCCGCCGTCCCGGTTCACCGGCGGGCTGGCTCCCGGGCTGGCTGCCGGCGGGCTGGCTGCCGGCGGTCGGGTGGTCGGCGGCGGTCGCCGGCCGGCTGTCCGCGCCGCGGTCACCGTGGGGACCGCTGTCATCCTGGGCGCGGCTGTCATCCTGGCCGCGCCGGTCGGCTCCGCGCGGGCCGTCGTCGTCGACCGGGCGGTCGTCCGGGCCGCCCCGGTGCTGGCCGGTCCGGGCGGCGGCCCGGCGACGTGTCATCGCGTCCCAGCCGACGGCGGCACCGGCGGCGAGCAGCAGACCGAGACAGACCATCGTGATCTGTACCCGGAGCACGTTGCTGCGCGACGGGGTGATGTTCAGGCCGGCGTCCAGCACCTGGGTGGTGATCTGCTCACCACCGCGTGAGCCGTACGGCGCCTGCTGCCGGGCCACCTCGTCGTTGATCAGCCGGGTGGTGGCCTCGACGGTGACCAGCGCCTGCTCCCGGGTCGCCGCGGCGACCTCGACGGTCAGGATCGAACTGCGCTGAACCAGTTCGACCTGGTAGCCGGGATCGCCACCGGCGGCCGCCACCCGCGACCGGGCGTCGTGCGCGGAGGTGGAGATCTGGACCGCCTGGGCCATCGCGCTCTCACCGACCCGCAGCCAGGGATTGGCCGGCTGCGGACTTTCGCCCGGGGCGGGCGCGGCGACCGCCACCGTGGGCGGGACGAGCACGATGGCCACCGAGGTCTTGTACTCCGGCTGGATCGCCGAGCCGACCGCGTAGGCGGCGCCGAGGGTCACCACCACCACCGGCAGGGTCACGTACCACCGCCGGAACATGAGTCTGATCAGGTCGAGAAAGTCCATGGGGGGTTCCGTCCTTTGAGGGTTTCAGGTGGTCAGCGCCGAGGTGTCGCCGATCGGCGTCGGGGTCGGCGGCTGGTTGCCGGGGGTGTCCGGTCTGATCAGGCGGTTCCACAGGTCGATGTAGGACCGGGCCTGGTGGTCCCAGGCGAGCTGGTCGGCGAATCTGCGTCGGGCGATGTCGCGCATCCCGGCCCGCCGGTCCGGGTCGTCGAGGAGCCGGTCCAGCTCGGCGGCGAGCTCGTCGGGACTGCCGGTCGGCACGTAGCTCGCCGCCGCGCCGGCGGTGCGGCGCGTCTCCAGCAGGTCGACCGCGACCACCGGCAGGCCCCGGCCCAGGTACTCGACCGTCTTGGCCATCGTCGACAGCTCGGCCATCCGGGTCGGCGGATCGGGCTGGAGCGCGATCGACGCCGAGTGCAGCAGGCTGTTCACCTGGTCGGGCTCCAGCCACCCGGTGAACCGGACGACGTCGGTGAGGCCGCGATCCTCGGTGAGCCGGCGCAGCGGGGGCAGGCATTCCCCGTCGCCGGCCACCACCAGCCGCCAGTCGGCGTCGCCGCGGAGCTCGACGAGTCGTTCGGCGGCCAGCACCGCGAGGTCGACCCGGTCCTGTTCGTTGATCACCCCGAGGTAGACGATGGTCTGGGGTGGGGTCGACCCCCGCCACGCCGACGCGGGGCGGTGGGCCGGGTTCTGCCGGGGAGCCGGGTTCTGCCGGGCTGCCGGCGGGGAGGTGCCGGGCGGACCGCCGACCTCGGCCAGGGTCGGCCCGTTGCGGACCACCACGACCCGGTCGGGGTCGCACCCGCCCCGACTGATCGCCAGGTCGCGGTAGGACTGGTTGGTGGCGATCACGGCGGAGGCACAGCGCCAGGAGAGCTTCTCGAAGATCCGGAGCAACCGCAGTACGCCCCGCCGCGGCCGGTCGGTCTTGCACTCGTACAGCTCGGGGCTGAGGTCGTGGTGGTCGAAGACGAACGGCCGGCCGGCCGCCCGCAGCAGCAGGCCGACGATCCAGAACACGTCGGGCGGATTGCAGGTCTGCACGGCGTCGACCCGGGTACGCAGCATCAGCGCCAACAGCCGGCCGGTCACGGCGACCAGCGCCCAGGCGAACTCGGCCGCGAAGGAGAGCACCCCCGAGCCGGCGAACGGTTGGCGGAACGGGCGGACGGCGGTGCGCTCGGTGCCGGGCAGCACGCCCGGGTCGCCGGACCCGCGCGGGCAGATCACCGTCACCCGGTAGCCCGCCTCCTCCAGGGCCCGGCACTGCCGGATCACCCGGCGGTCCCGCTCGGCGGGCAGGTTGACCACGACGATGACGACGTGCGGTGGTCGGTCGGGCACCCTCTCACTCCGTCCGTCGGCCCCGCGATCGGACCGGCGCGAGTCCATCGCGCCGGGCAAACGGTCACTCTAGCGACCGGATGCGCTGACTCAGAGTGCATGCGCGGTCCGATCATTCGCGAGTCTTGTCGACATTGCTACAGATCGTCTGACCAATCGGTCGATTGATTGAAACAGTCTCATTAGTACGTAGTGCCGGTTTAGTCGCTCTGGTCCGGCAGTTGACTGCGCCCGTCCGACGGCCCGCGCGACTGTGGACAACAGGTGCGGAGCCCACCTAGACCGCACCTTCCGCAAGATCGGAGGACGGTCATGTTCCAGCGACTGCAATCAAGACGCCTGGTGTCCGCGCTGCTCACCCTCGCCGTCGTCGGGCCGACCGGGGCGGGGACGGCCGACACCGCGCGGGCGCAGGCCCTACCGCCCAACTTCACCGACCGGGTGGTGTTCTCGGGCCTGACCCAGCCGACGAAGCTGGTCTTCGCCCGCGACGGCCGGGTCTTCGTAGGCCAGAAGAACGGCGTCATCCTGGTCTACCGCGGGCTGACCGGCACCACCGCCACCGTCGTGGCCGACCTGCGCCCCAAGGTGTACGACTTCGCCGACTTCGGGCTGCTCGGCCTCGCCCTGGCGCCCACCTTCCCGACCGACCCGTACCTGTACCTCAGCTACAGCTACGACGGGGTCATCGGCGGCCCGGCGCCGACCTACCACGACACCTGTACGTTGCCCGGCAACTGCCGGACCAGCGCCCGGGTGTCCCGGCTGCGGATCAACGGCGACGTGGCGACCGGCCCCGAACAGGTGCTGGTCCACGACTGGTGCACCCAGGGCGACACCCACTCCGTCGGCGATGTCGGCTTCGGTCCGGACGGCGCGCTCTACGTCACCGGCGGCGAGGGTGCCTGGGACGTCGTCGACTACGGCCAGACCGGCTCACCGCGCAACCCGTGCGGCGACCCGCCGGCGCCGGTCGGCGGCGCGATGACCCCGCCGACCGCCGAGGGCGGCGCGCTGCGCGCCCAGGACCTGCGCACCCCGGCCGACCCCACCGGGCTCTCCGGGACCGTGATCCGGATCAACCCGGCGACCGGCGCGGCGCTGTCGACGAACCCGGGGTACGGCAGCCCGGACCCGAACGCCCGCCGGATCGTCGCGTACGGACTGCGCCAGCCGTACCGCTGGACCTTCCGCCCGGGTACCTCGGAGCTCTGGATCGGCGACGTGGGTTGGCGGGACTGGGAGGAGATCAACCAGGTGACCGACCCGGTTGCCGGGCCGCTACGCAACTTCGGCTGGCCCTGTTACGAGGGGAGCGCCCCACAGGCCAGCTACCAGCCGATCGGCCTGAACCTCTGCACGAGCCTGTACGCCGCCGGCACCGCGACCGCGCCGCGGTTCAGCTACCGGCACGGTCAGCCGGTGCGGGCCGGCGACGGCTGCGCGACGGCGCGCGGCGCGATCAGCGGCCTGGCCTTCTACCCCGCCAGCGGCGGGCACTACCCGGCCCGCTTCTTCGGATCGCTCTTCTTCACCGACGTGGTGCGCCGCTGCGTCTGGGCGGCCCGGCCCGGGGCCAGCGGGGTACCCAACTTCAACTACATCGATCCGTTGGGCAGCACGGTGGGTCGGCCGGTCGACCTCCAGGTGGGACCGGACCGCAACCTGTACTACGTGGACCTCGCCGGCGGCGCGATCCGCCGGCTCCAGTACCGCTGACCCCACGCACCCAGCAGGTCAATGGGCCAGATCGGACGAATGGCCGGATGTCGGCAACGATCGCTTTCAGTCGGCATCCGGAACCGGTCCCGTTCCTCCCCCGGACGAGTCGTCGGGGCGTCGGCCGGGCCGGCACTTCGGGCCGGTCGGCCCCGGCTCTCGGTCCGCCACCTGACAGCCCACCCTGGACCCGCCGCCAATGCTTTGAGCAGGCATTCTGCGACCGGGATCCGGCCCGGGCCAGGGCCGGGGGATGGGGTAATCATGTCTGGATCAGGGCTTCGCGCGCTCCGCGCGGGGTTGGCCGTGGCGCTTGTCGTACCGGTCGCGGTGGCCGGCCCGACGGTGTCCGCCGGGCCGGCCACGGTCGGTGGGGCGGCCGTCGCGCTGGCCGGTGCCGCGCCGGCCGGCTTCACCCAGCAGGTGGTCTTCGCCGGGCTGACCCGGCCGACGAAGCTGGCGTTCGCGCCGGACGGGCGGGTCTTCGTCGCCGAGAAGAGCGGGCTGATCAAGGTCTTCCGCGGCCTGGCCGACCCGGTCGCGACCGTCTTCGCCGACCTGCGCACCCAGGTGTACGACTACAAGGACCTGGGCCTGATCGGGCTGACCCTGGCGCCCACCTTCCCGGACGACCCCTGGGTCTACGTCAGCTACAGCTACGACGGGGTGATCGGCGGCAGCGCGCCGACCTACCGCGACACCTGCCCGGCCGCCGGAAGCTGCGTCTCCAGCGCCCGGATCTCCCGGCTGCGTGCCGACGGCGACGCGATGACCGGCACCGAGCACGTGCTGGTGCACGACTGGTGCACCCAGATCGAGAGCCACTCGGTCGGCGACCTCGCGTTCGGTCGGGACGGTGCCCTCTACGCCACCGGCGGCGACGGCGCCTCCGGAACGTTCGTCGACTACGGCCAGACCGGCAACCCGGTCAACCCGTGCGGCGATCCGCCCGGGCCGGTCGGCGCGGCGCTGGCCCCGCCGAGCGCCGAGGGCGGCGCGCTGCGCTCGCAGGACCTGCGTACGCCGGACGACCCGACCGGCCTCTCCGGCACCTTCATCCGGATCAACCCGGTGACCGGCGCGGCGCTGCCGGACAACCCGCTGGCGCACAGCGCCGACCCCAACGCCCGCCGGATCCTCGCCTACGGGCTGCGTAACCCGTACCGGTGGACGTTTCATCCGGACAGCGGCGAGGTCTGGTTCGGCGACGTCGGCTGGCGCGACCACGAGGAGATCGACCGGCTGGCCCACCCGGGCGGTCCGCCGCCGAACTACGGCTGGCCCTGCTACGAGGGGAACGTCAAGCAGGGTGGCTACCGGGTGGCCCGGCTCGGGCTCTGCGACAGCCTCTACAGCGCCCCGCCGGACGCCGTCACGCCGCCGTACTACAGCTACTCGCACAGCCAGCAGGTGGCCACCGGGGACGGCTGCCCGGCCGGCGGCTCGTCCCCGTCCGGGCTGGCCTTCTACCCGGCCACCGGCGGCGGCTATCCGGCCGGGTACCGGGGGGCGCTGTTCTTCGCCGACTACGCCCGGCGGTGCGTCTGGCTGATGCGGGCCGGGTCGGACGGGCTGCCCGACCCGACCAGCGTGCAGCCGTTCTCGTCCGCCGCCGGTGGCGTGGTGGACCTGCAGATCGGGCCGGAGCGGGATCTCTACCTGGTGGACCTGACCGGTGGCACGGTCCGCCGGTTCCACTTCGACGCGGCCGACCAGCCACCGCGGGCCGTGGTGCGGGCCACCCCGGAGGAGGGCAACGCCCCGCTGGAGGTGCTCTTCGACGGCTCGGCCTCGACGGATGCGGACCCCGGCGACATCCTGCGCCACGAGTGGGACTTCACCGGCGACGGCAGCTTCGACGCGACCGGGGTCACGGCCAGCCACACCTACCGCTCCACCGGCACCTACTCCGCCCGGCTGCGGGTCACCGACCTGGCCGGTCGCAGCGACACCGCGACGATCCAGATCCGGGTGGGGACCAGCGCCCCCCGGCCGGTCATCACCAGCCCGCTCGGCACGGCGAAGTGGAGCGTCGGCCAGCAGATCACGTTCTCCGGCCGGGCGACCGAGGCCGGCGGCGCGCCGGTGCCGGCCGACCGGCTGGAGTGGCAGCTGATCAACCGGCACTGCCCGACCGTCGACAACTGCCACACCCACACCGTGCAGCACTGGACCGGCGTGGCCGCCGGGGCGTTCGTGGCGCCCGACCACGAATATCCGTCCTATCTGGAGCTCACCCTCACCGCCACCGGCAGCGGCGGCCTGTCGGCGAGCACCACCACCCGGCTGGACCCCCGGTGGACCCGGCTGAACATGGTCAGCAACCCGAGCGGCCTGGAGGTGAACGTCGACGGGGTCAGCTACACCACCCCGGCCGCCGTGAAGGTGGTGGTCGGCGCCACCACGACGATGAGCGCACCCGGGCCGCAGTCCGCCGGGGTCGCCGAGTTCGTCTTCGACAACTGGTCCAACGGGGGAGCCCAGACCCAGGTGGTGATCGCCCCGCCGGCCGCCACCACCTACACCGCCACCTTCGCCACCGCGCCGGGCTGCCGGGACAGCGCCGGCTACACCTGTACGTCGGTGGTCGGCGCGGCGTACCAGCCGGCCGACCAGGCGGTGCTGCCGCTGACCGGGGACGACGCCCGGACACCCGTCGACCTGCCGTTCCCGGTGCTGTTCTACGGCCGCCGGTACGAGCGGGCCTGGGTCTCCACGAACGGGTTCCTCTCCTTCCAGGACCCGGGACTGCCGGGCGCGATAAACGCCGGCCTGCCGGACGCCGGCCTACCCAACGCCGCCGTCCACCCGTTCTGGGACGACCTGGTGGTACGCGCCGACTCCAGCGTCCGGTCGGCGGTGCGGGGCAGCGCACCGAACCGCGAGTTCGTGGTCGAGTGGCGGGACGTCTACCTGTACGGGTCGTCCACGGCCAAGATCTCGTTCCAGCTCAGCCTGGCCGAGTCGGGGCGGATCACCTTCAACTACGCCGGCCTGACCGGCACCAGCCTGCGGGAGCTGGGCAGCGGCGCCACGGTGGGGATCGAGGACGGCACGGGCGGAGTCGCCCTGGCGTACTCGGTGAACCACGCGGTCCTGGTCGACGGCCGGGCCGTGGTGTTCAACCCGCCGCCCGATCGGTGACGGAGACGGCAGTCGGTCCGGCGGTGGCTGGTCCGCCGGCCGGCGCCACCGCCGGCCGGCGGCCGGGCAGCCGGGCCAGCAGTTGGCGGCGCAACGGCCGGTCGGCGAGCCAGAGCACCGCTGCGGCGGTCAGCGTCGCCGCCGCGCCGAACACCGGCAGCGCGACGACCGGATCGGCGCCGGCGAGACCGAGCCGGCCGGCGGCGAGCGGGACCAGCGCGGCGGCGGTCGCGGCCAGGGCGGCCGGCGCGGTGGGGGCGAGGAAGCGGAGCACCGGCATGCCGGCCGCCCGGTGCACCGCCGCCCAGAGGGAGATCCCGGTGACCACCGCCTGGATGGCGATGCCGGCCAGCGCCACCGCGGCGGCCTGTCCGGGCGGGTCGCCAGAGCCGGCCAGCAGGGCACCGACCCCGGCCAGCGCGGCCACCCCCAGCGCGCCGCGCAGCCAGGCGATCGCCGCCAGCCGGCCGGGTCGGCCGATGGCCTGCAATGCCGGTCCGAGCAGGACGCCGTACACGTTGACGGCGCCGTAGAGGCAGAGCAGCCGCAGCGGCAGCTCGGTGCCGGCCCACTGCGGACCGAGCAGCGCGACGAGCGGGTCGGCGGTGGCGGCGAGGACGCCCAGCGCCGGCAGCCCGGCCACGGCGCCGAGGTGCTGCAGCTGGCGCAGGTGGGCGGCGAAGCCCGCCCGGTCGCCCTGCAACCGGGACAGCGACGGCAGCGCCACCTGCTGGACGGAGCGGACCGTCACGTCGACGAGCATGTCCGGCAGGCGCGCGGCCAACCGGTAGATGCCGGTCGCGACCGGCCCGAAGAAGATCCCGGCCAGGATGATGTCGGCCCGCGCGCTGAGCAGCACCCCGATGCCCGCGCTCGCCGAGTGCGCGGAGAACGCCCAGAGGTCGCGGATGCCGCGCAACCGCGGCCGCCGGCCCGGCCGCCACGGGCAGACCAGCCAGAGCACCACCAGACCGACCGCCGCGTTCACCAGTTGCTGCGCCACCAGCGCCCAGATGCCGGCGCCGGCCAGCGCCAGGACCACCCCGACCACCCCGCTCAGCAGCGCGGCGGCCAGGGTCCGCAGGGCCACCGAGCGGAACCGCAGCTCGCGGCGGAGAATGCTCTCCGGGACGATGGCGAGCGCCTGCAGCAGCACCAGCGGGGAGAGCGCGACGCAGAGCACGGTCAGCTCGGGCTCCCGGTTGACGAGCGCCCAGAGTGGACCGGCGGCGGCGGTCAGGCCGGTGCAGCCGAGCCCGCCGAGCAGCAGCACCCAGAAGGCGGCGTCGAGGTGGTCATCGGTCACCCGCTCGCGCTGCACCAGCGCGGCGACCAGGCCGTGCTGGATCACCGCCTGTGCGACGACGATGTAGGCCGTCGCCATCGCGACCAGTCCGAACTCGCTCGGCCCGAGCAGCTTGGCGAGCAGGAAGGTGACGACGATCGACGAGCCCACCCGGCCGGCGGTGAGCAGATAGGACCAGCCGATCGCGGTCCGTACCCGGCCGGTCTGCGACGCCGAGAGGTCCGGGTCGGACGCCGAGGGGTGGGACGCCGACGGGTCGGGTGGCGCCGCGGGGTCATGGCCGGCCGGCCGCCGCGCGGCCGTGCGGTCGGCCACTAGGAGCCACCCCGGACCGGTGCCGGCGGTGTCCGGCGCAGGCCGATCCGCCGCCGCCATCGCCCGAGCAGCACCCGGCAGCGGCGGACCAGCCAGGCGGCCAGGAACGCGCCGGCCGCGCCGACCCGGGTGCGCAGCCGGCCGTCGCCGGTGCTGAGGATGAGCAGCGTCTCGGCGAGCATCCGCAACCGGGGGGCCAGCACCCGCCGGCCCTGGGGCGCGTACCAGGTGGCGGCGCTCGCGGCGGTGCTGCGCCGGCCCTGCACGGTGGAGCCGGCATGCAGCCGGCGCTGGAAGAGCCGCTCGGCCACCTCGTGGATCTCGCCCAGCCGGGCCACCTCGGCGAGCAGCGTGTAGTCGGAGGAGAGATAGGGGCGGATCATGCCGGTACGGCGCAGCACGCCGAGCCGGAACACGCCGAAGTGCGCGTGGCAGAGGCTGATCCGGTGCGCCACCCCGGCGACCCGCCGCCAGGCCCGCCGGTCGCGCAGGTCCAGCCCGTCGTCGTACGGGCCGATCACCGCGCCCGCCTCGTCGATGAGGAGGGTGCGGGGATAGACCAGGACCGCGCGCGGGCCGGCGGCGTCCAGCGCCGCCACGCAGGTGCTCAGGTACGACGGCAGACAGATGTCGTCATAGGCCACCCACTTGAACAACTCGCCCCGGGCCAGCTCCACCACCCGGGCGTAGTTGACGTGACCGCCGTAGTTGCGCGGGTTGCGGTACAGCCGGATGCGGCCGTCCCGGGCCGCGTACCGCCGGCAGATTTCCCAGGTGCCGTCGGTGGAGGCGTTGTCGCTGATGATGATCTCGAAGTCCGGGTAGTCCTGGGCCAGCAGCGCGTCCAGGCAGGCGGCCAGGTAGCGCTCGGCGTTGTAGACCGGCACGCCGAGGCTGACCCGGGGGGCGGGCGGTCCGTCGCCGGCCGTCATGCCACCATCAGCTCCGCCTCGACGCCGAGCCGGCGCAGCGCGGCGTCGATCTCCTCCCGGTAGGCCGGGTTCGTGATGATCACCGCGCGGCTGCCCGACTCGGCCAGCGCCTGCGGCGGCCACACCTCGTGCCCGGTCACCGGCAGGAAGCGGCCCCACTTGCGCGGATTGACGTCGACCACGGCGGTCAGCCGCCGGTCCGGGTCGGCCAGGTGCAGGAACTGCACCCCCCGCGAGCCGGCGCCCCAGAGGACCGGCCGGTCCCCGGCGGCGACGAGCCGCCCGACGGCGGTGCGCCAACGGTCCCGCTCGGCTGCGTGCCGGGCGGCGAAGCCGGCGATGGCGGCAAGCTGCCGATCCCGGGTGGCCGTGGCGCTCCCGGTGGCTCCGGTGGTCGGCTGGTTGCTGATCTCCACGTAGCGGAACATGCCGGCGAAGAGCTGACCGGTGGCGAGCACCCGCCAGCCGGCGCGTTCGACGAGCCGGCAGAGCGCGTACCCGTCGAAGTAGGAGACGTGCGGGTAGATCACCTCCCAGCCGGCGGTGGCCAGGTCGTAGCCGGCGTCCGGCACCTCCAGGTAGCCGTGGACCGGCCGGTCGCCGGCCAGCTCGCGCAGCCGGACCAGGAAGCCGTGCGGATCGTCCAGGTGCTCCAGCCAGTGCCGGGAGGTGACCAGGTCGTACGCCGGCAGCCGATCGTCGAGCGGCACCGGCCCGCGGTACAGCACCGCGCCGGACGGGTCCGGGCCGACCGGGCCGGCGTACATCAGGTCGTAGCCGAAGCCCCGGCAGCCGGCGATCTGGCACAGCTCCCGCAGGAACTCGCCCTGGCCGCAGCCGACGTCCAGCACCGCGCCGCCGCGCAGCGGGTAGCGGTCGGCGAGCCGCTTGACCAGCTCCGCCGTGCAGGACTGGAAGGCGGGTGAGTGGTGCAGGTTGGTGTCCATCGTGGTGTCGTAGACCAGGGCGGCCGGGTCGAAGGCGAGGTTGCGGGCGTACCCGCAGCCGGGGCAGTGGCCCAGCACGATCCGGCCGACCGGCGACCGGACCGCCTCGTCCCGGGTGGCCCAGTGGGTGCCGCAGTAGATCGGGACCTCGCCCAGGTCGGCGAAGGGCAGCAGGCGCGGGTGCCCACAGGCGTCGCACCGGCGGTGCCCGCTCACCGGAGCGCCAGCGGCCCGGTCCGGTCCGGTCACCGGACCGCCAGCTGCTCGGTCCGGTCCGGTAACCGGACCGCCAGCTGCTCGGTCCAGCGCAGGTCGGCGTCGAGCCGGCCGGCGGCGCGCAGGGCGCGGACCCGGCGGACCCGGTGGTACCGGTCACCCTCCAGGTCCGCGACGGTCAACCCGAGTCGCCGGTACGCCCGCAGCAGCTCGTCGATCCCGTCGGCGACCGTCCACCGGGGCTGGAAGTCGGGCACCTCGGCGCGGATCCGCGAGCAGTCCACCCGGTAGTCGCGGGTGTCGGTGGTGGCGCCGCCGGCGATCGTCACGGTCGAGCCGGGCACCCGTTCGGCGACCAGTTCGGCGAGGTCCCGGATCCGGTGGTTCTCCCCGTCCACGCCGACGTTGTACGCGCGGGCGTGCACGACCGCCCGGGGGGCGCGCAGCAGGGCGAGGAAGGCCGCGGCGATGTCCTCGACGTGCACCAGCGGGCGCCAGGCCGCGCCGTCGGAGAGCAACCGCACCTGCCCGGTCAGCAGCGCGTGCGCCGTGAGGTCGTTCACCACCAGGTCGGCGCGGAGCCGCGGCGAGAAGCCGTACGCGGTGGCGTTGCGGAGCAGGACCGGGCAGAACCGTTCGTCGGCGAGGGCGAGCAGGCCGCGTTCGGCGGTCAGCTTCGACTCACCGTACGCGGTGACCGGCGCGAAGTCGGCGGTCTCGGTCAGCCCGCCGGTGCCGGGCGCGGCGGCTGCCGGCGCACCGGCGGCGCCGTAGAGGCTGCACGAGGAGGAGAAGAGGAACCGGTCCACGCCGGCCCGGCGGGCGGCCCGGGCCAGCCGCCGGGTGGCCCGGTGGTTGATCTCGTGGGTCAGCTCCGGGTCGAGGTCGCCGACCGGGTCGTTGCTCAGCGCCGCGAGGTGGCAGACCGCGTCGAAGCCGGCCAGGTGTTCGGGCAGCACGTCGCGCAGGTCGAGCCGCAGCGTCGGCACCTCGCGCGGCGCCGGTCCGAGCAGGCAGTCCGCGTACAGGCCGGTGT
The DNA here is from genome assembly GCF_029626155.1 of Solwaraspora sp. WMMD1047. Lineage (NCBI taxonomy): Bacteria > Bacillati > Actinomycetota > Actinomycetes > Micromonosporales > Micromonosporaceae > Solwaraspora > Solwaraspora sp. WMMD1047. The sequence continues at coordinate 1,263,189 of NZ_JARUBL010000001.1, forward strand.
CGAGGCCGGTGACGTGGTGTCCGGCGGCCCGCAGCAGTGGGGTGAGGACGCTGCCGAGGTAGCCGAGGTGGCCCGTCACCAGCACGCGCATCAGGAGGCTCCCGGGGTTGGTGGTTTTAGTAAGAAGGAGAGTTTATGAATGGTTGAGGATCATGACCGGCTATTGTCGGTATTTTTACTGAATGGTCGAACCTACCGAACGTGTGGATAGCGTAACTGCGCGCACTGGTGGGGGCGGCAAGGGGTGATGCGGATGTTCGCGCTGCGGTGCCGGCTGTGCCGTGGCGAGCTGACCGAGACCTTCGTCGACCTCGGCATGTCTCCGCTCTGCGAGAGCTACCTGCCGGCCGACCGGTTGGACGCCCCGGAGACCTTCTACCCGCTGCACGTGCGGATCTGCCCGGACTGCCTGCTGGTCCAGCTGCCCGCGTACGTCCCGGGGGAGGAGATCTTCGCCGAGTACGCGTACTTCTCGTCCTACTCGGACTCCTGGGTGGCGCACGCCCGGCGGTACGCCACCGCCATCGCCGACACCCTCGGGCTCGGGCCGACCAGCCTGGTCACCGAGGTCGCCAGCAACGACGGCTACCTGCTCCGCCACTTCGTCGAACGCGGCGTACCCGTGCTCGGCGTCGAGCCGGCGGCGAACGTCGCCGAGGTCGCCCGGTCCCGGGGCGTGCGCACCGAGGTCGAGTTCCTGGGCGCCGAGTCCGGCCGGAAGCTGGCGGAGCGGTTCGGCCGCGCCGACCTGGTGGTCGCCAACAACGTCTACCCGCACGTGCCGGACCCGGTCGACTTCAGCGCCGGGCTGGCCGCGCTCGTCAAGCCGTCCGGCCTGGTCACCCTGGAGTTCCCACACCTGCTGCGGCTGATCGAGCGCCGCCAGTACGACACCATCTACCACGAGCACTACCAGTACTACTCGCTGCGTACCGCGGCCCGGGCGCTGGCCACCGGCGGCCTGGTCGTCACCGACGTGGAGGAGCTCTCGTCGCACGGCGGCTCGCTGCGGGTGCACGCCCGCCCGGCGGCGACCGCCGGCGCTCCGTCCAGCAACGTCAAGTCGCTGCTGGACGCGGAGGCCGAGGCCGGACTGCACACCCTGGCCGGACACCGAGGGTTCGCCGACCAGGTGTTCCGGATCAGGCGGGACCTGCTCGACTTCCTGTTCACCGCCCGGGCCCAGGGCCGGCGGGTGGTCGGCTACGGCGCCCCCGGCAAGGGCAACACCCTGCTCAACCACTGCGGCATCCGGCCCGACCTGCTCGCCTACACGGTGGACCGCAGCCCGCACAAACAGGGCAGGTTCCTCCCCGGTACGCACATCCCGGTCCATCCGCCGGAGCGGATCGACGCCGACCGGCCCGACTTCGTCCTGGTGCTGCCCTGGAACCTGCGGGCCGAGATCTCCACCCAGCTGTGCCACGTACGCCATTGGGGTGGCCGGCTGGTCTTCGCGATCCCGGAGCTGGAGGTGGTCTGATGAAGGTGGTCCTCTTCTGCGGCGGGCTCGGGATGCGGATGCGCGAGGACGCCGCCTCCGCCCCCAAACCGATGGCCATGATCGGCGACCGGCCGCTGCTCTGGCACGTGATGCGGTACTACGCCCACTTCGGACACACCGAGTTCGTGCTCTGCCTCGGCTACGGCGCCGCCGCGGTGAAGGAGTACTTCCTGCGCTACGACGAGACGCTCTCCAACGACTTCACCCTGACGATGGGTGGTCGGGACCTGCGGCTCTTCTCCGCCGACATCACCGACTGGCAGATCACCTTCATCGACACCGGGCTGGACGCGACGATCGGCGAGCGGCTGATCCGGGTCCGCCGGCACGTCGAGGGGGAACCGGCCTTCCTGGCAAATTACGCCGACACCCTCACCGACGCCCCGCTGCCGTCGATGATCGACCGGTTCCAGCGCGGCACCGCGGTCGCCAGCCTGCTCGCGGTGCCGGTGCAGTCCACCCACCACGTGATCGACATCGGACCGGACGACCGGGTCAGCCGGGTCCGGCCGATCCGGGACCTGATGCAGTGGGAGAACGGCGGCTACTTCATCCTCCGGCCGGAGATCTTCTCCGTGCTGCGGCCGGGCGAGGACCTGGTGCCGCAGGGGTTCGCCCGGCTGCTGCCGGACGGCCGGCTGATGGCCCAGCGCTACACCGGGTTCTGGCGGGCCGCCGACACCTTCAAGGACCGGGCCGAGTTGGAGGAGCTGTACCGTTCGGGCCGCTGCCCGTGGATGCTCTGGGACCACCACCGCAACCGCGACCAGCAGGAGGCGCCGGCCGGGCGGGCCGCGGTGGAAGCTTCGGTCGCGCGGTCGTGACCGCCGGCCTCCGGCTCACCGGCGTACGGTCCGTCGTGCTGCTCGGGGCGCACCCGGACGACATCGAGATCGGCGCCGGTGGGCTGCTGCTCGCGCTCGGCGAGCTGCCCGACCTGCGGGTGCACTACGTCCTGCTGACCGGTACACCGGCCCGGCAGGCCGAGGCGCGGGCCGCGGCGACGGCGTTCCTGCCCGCCGCCCGGGTCAGCCTGGCCCTGCACGACCTGCCGGACGGGCGGGTGCCGGCCCGCTGGCTGGCCGCCAAGGAGATCGTCGAATCCGTCGCGGCGGCGGCCGACGCGGATCTGGTCGTCGCGCCCGACCCTGACGACGCCCACCAGGACCACGCCACCCTGGCCCGGCTGGTCCCCACCGCGTTCCGGGCCGGACTGCTGCTGCACTACGAGATCCCGAAGTGGGACGGCGACCTGAACCGGCGCAACGTCTATCTGCCGCTGACCGAGGAGCGGGTCCGGCGGAAGGCGGCGCTGCTGCGCGGGTGCTACCCGTCGCAGGCCGGCCGGGACTGGTGGGACGAGGAGGTCTTCCTCGGCCTGGCCCGGCTGCGCGGGATGGAGTGCCGCAGCCGGTACGCCGAGGCGTACCGCTGTGACAAGGCGGTCGTCACGCTGTGACCGCGGGGTGGTCGATCACGGGACGACCGGCCGTCCGTTGTCGAACCAGACGTTCGTGTTCTCCCATATGATGCCGGCCTGATCGGGGCGGGCGATGATGCCGTACCGGTAGTTGCGGCCGAACTTGTTGTCCTTGAACACGATGTTGGCGCCGACCAGGTCGGTGCGCACCCCGATGGACCAGTTGCCGCCGTCGCAGTAGTTGTTCTCGAACAGCAGGTTGCGGGTCGAGGGAGCGGTCTCCGAGCCGAGCATCAGGCAGGCGTTGAGCGGATCGTTCGTCGCCGCGTCGTAGACCTGCAGCGTGTTGCGGCGCACCACGACGCCGACCCCGCCGGTGATCTGCAGCGCGTCGTTGTGGGTGCCCGGCAGCCGGGCCAGGTCGTGGATGTAGGAGTCGACGACGGTGGTGTTGGTGCCGAGCCGCGGGCCGTCGGTCATCCCGTACATGTTGACCCGGCGCAGCGTGTAGTTGCCGCAGCAGATCGTCACCCCGTTGCGCCCCAGGCCGTCGATCTCGACATCCTCCACCACCAGGTTCACCGCCGTGCTCATGGTCCGGATCGCGTACGCCGGGCTGCCGCAACTGATCTTCGACTTGGTGATCCGGACGTTGCGGGCGTACACGTTCACGCATCCGGTGATGTTGAGGCCGGTGACCACCTGGTTGTCGGTACGCAGGCTGAGCGCGCCGGAGTCGCGCAGCTTGGTGCCGGCGGGAACCCCGGTGGTGGCCGCCGACGGCCAGTAGCTGATCGGCGTGGGCGGAGCCGTCGGCGTCACCTGACGGCTCCGGGGTGCGTCCGCCAGTTTGACGACCGCGCCCACCGCCAGAACGCCGAGAACGACCACGCCGACGAGCATCCAGCGCCGACCGCCTCGACCCGGGTCGGGTGAGGTCGGTGCGATGCCAACGGATTCGTCTCGCAGATAAGACATGAGTAGCTCCCCAGGGGGGCTGGCTTGGCCACGGGTCGTGGTCCGGCGGCTGACCGCCGGGTGGCTCCGGAGCCGCCGTTGGCGACGTGAATACTTATGGATGAATCATACGAGGAATGGCCAAATACCACATTAAGTGGATCTGACGGATCGTAGACACGCGACAAAGAGCCCCCCGGACGGGCCGGGGGGCTCGGACGAGCGGCTGGGCCGGCTCAGTCGGAGTCGACCGAGACCTTCTTCGACTTGGCTCCCCGGTCCTCGACGCTCGACTTGCCGGAGCGCTTGCCGGTGTCGCCGGTGCTGGTGATCCGGGTCGGGACCGGCTCGCGGCCACCCTCGCCGGGCACCGCCGCGACGGTTGGTTCGCCGGCCACGCCGCCGCCCGCCGACTCGCCCGCCAGGACGGGCTCCGGGTCGGACTCGTCCTTCGGCCGGGTCGCCGCCGCCGACCCGTTCGGCTGGGTCGCCGTCACGGGCTCGGTCGCGGTCACGGGCTCGGTCGCCGCCGCGGGCTCGGTCACCGCCGCGGCCTGGGTCGCCCCGACCGGCTGCTCGCGGACCTCGGCGCGATCGCCCCGGCCACCGTCCGCGCTGGCGCCGTCCGGGCCGCCGCCGTCCATCGACTCCGCCACGTCGGCCACCCGCTGCATGTCCGCCCCCGCCCGGGCGGCGTACCGCTCGGCCTGGTTGGCCTGCCGCTGGGTCTCGGAGAGCCGCTTGCGCTCCAGACCGAGCTGCCGCTGCGCGTCGGCGAGCCGCTTGCGGATCTGGTCGGACTCGTTGCGGGAAGCCACCGTGTCCTGCCGGATGTCGGCGAGGGACTGCTGCGCCCGGGCGATCTCCTGCATCACCTCGGCGAGCTGCTGGCGACCCACCGCCGCCTCCTGCTGGGTGGTCGCCAGATGCTGCTGCGTGGTGGCCAGGTGCTGCTGGGCGGTCGCGGTGTACTCCTCCATCTGGCGGCGGGACGCCGCCGCCGACTCCTCGGCCTCGCGCCGCAGCTCGGTGGCGTAGTCGTCGGCCTCCCGCTGCACCTGCGCGGCGTACTCGTCGGCCTGGCCGCGGATGTCGGCGGCGACCTCCTCGGCCTGCCGGCGGATCTCGGTGGCCTCCTGGTCGGCGCCGGCGATGAGTACGCCGTACTCCCGTTCGAGGTCGGAACGGCGGCCGGCGAGATCCCGTTCCGCGGCGGCGGCCCGGTTCTCGAACTGGAGTTCCAGCTCCGCCTTGCGGTCGGCGAACTGCTTCTCCAGGGCCTGCTTGCGGGCCGCGTACTCCTGCTCGACGGCCTGCTTGCGGGCGGTGATCTCCTGCTCCGCGGTGGACTTGCGCTGGTTGACCTCGCGCTCCACACCGGTCCGCCAGGCACCCAGCTCCTGCTGGGTCTGGGCGCGGACCTGGCGGGCGTAGTTCTCGGTCTCCGCCCGGGACCGGCGCACCATCTCCGCGGTCTCGTCGGCGATCCGCTTCGCCTCCTGCTGGGCCTTGGCGTGCGCGGCCTGGCCGGCCTCGCGCAGCCGGGTCGTCTCCTGCTGGGCCTTGGCGTGCGCGGCCTGGCCGGCCTCGCGTAGCCGGGTCGCCTCCTGCTTGGCGGCCTCGATCATCCGCTTCGACTCCTCGGCCGCGCCGTCGCGCAGCCGGCCCGCCTCCTGGAGCGCGACCTCGGTCACCCGCTTCGCTTCCCGGGTGGCGCTCTCGGTCATCCGCTTGGACTCCTGCTGCGCCTTGGTGAGCGCGGCCTGGCCGGCCTCGCGCAGCCGGGTCGCCTCCTCCGCGGCGGTGTCGCGCAGCTCGGCGGCCTCGCGGACCGCCTTGGCGTGCGCGGCCTCGCCGGCGTCGCGCAGTCGGGCGGCCTCCTCGGCGGCGGCGGCAACCGCCGCGTCGGCCTCCGCCTGGCGGCGCGCGGTGACCTGCTCCTCCTCGGAGCGCCGGGTGGCCAGGGCGATCTCGAAATCGCTCAGGGCGGTCTCGGCCTGCTCGCGGGCCTGGGCGAGAATCTGCTCGCCCTCCGCGCGGCGCTCGGCGAGGTGCTGCTCGGCGTCGACCTGGATGCTCTCGGCCTGCTCCTCGGCGAGGGCCAGGATCTGCTCGACCACCGGGCCGAGATGGCGGAAGGAGGCCCGGTCGACCACGCCGACCTGCCGGCGGACGTTCACCAGGTCGCGCTGCAGCGCCTCCACCTGGCCGGCCAGCTTGTGGATCTGCGTGTATGCCTGTTCGCGCTCGGCGGCCAGCGTGTTGATCTCGTTCTCGGCGCGAGCGACATAACGGTCAACCTGCCGTCTATCGTACCCACGCAGAGCGGACTCGAAGCTCGGCTCCGTAGAGACGTCCCCGCTGAGAGCGAACAGATCTTCGCCGTGCGACATACCCCCATCCTCACACGCATCGCCCAGTTGCGCGGCGATACCGAGGGCGCTGATGGGACGAAACTCACTGCTTGGGATATCTCAGACCTGACGGACTCCTGTTCGGACACGCTACAGGGCCGTACCGGAAAAAATCCGGCCGGCCCTGTCGCTGCCCCGCGCCTCCGCGCGTTCCGGGGCCGGACGGCCGGCCCCGGGGAGTCGGGCGACGGACATCCCGCCGCCCGATCGGTCACGCCTCCGCCGGCACCTTCTTGTCGTCCGACTCGTCCTTGCCGGCCGGCTGGGCGTCCGCCCCCTTGGCCGCCTGCCCCACCGTCGGCACGATGCCGGCCAGACCGGAGAGCATCTGACCGAGCTGCGAGGTGACCGCGTCCTTCTGCCGGGTCAGGTCCTCGACCTCGCGGCGGGCGGTCTGGGTGGTCAGCTCGGCCTCGGTACGCGCCTCGTTGATCAACCGGTGCGCCTCGGCGCGCGCCTCGTTGAGGGTCTTGTCCGCCAGCGCCTTCGCCTTGTCGACGGTCTCGTTGGCGTTGCGCTCGGACTCGATCCGGCGGGCCTCGGCCCGCTGCTCGATCTCCTTGGCCCGGTCCTGCGCGGCGCGGGCCCGCTGCTCGGCCTCGCTGACCAGCTTCTGGGTCTGCGCGACCTGGGCGGCGTGCCGCTCGGACTCCTCGCGCTCTGCCTTCTCCCGGCGCTCGGCGAGCTGCAGCTCCAGCGCCTGCAGGTCCTTGTCCCGCTTGTCCCGGGCGTCGGTGAGCAGCTTGGTCGCCTCGGCGCGCTTCTCCTCGGCATCCCGGGCCGCCTTCGCCCGCTGCTGGGTGATCTCCCGCTCGGCGGTCGCCCGCAGGGTCGCCACCTCGCGCTCCACCGTCGACTTCAGCTCGGCGACCTCGTGCGCGGTGACCGTACGCAGCTGCTTGGTCTCCCGGTCGGCGTCGGCGCGCAGCGTGTCGGCCTCCCGACGGGCCTGCACCCGGACCTCGGCTGCCTCCCGCTCGGCGGCGGTGCGGACGCTGCCGGCCTCCCGCTCGGCGCTGGCCTTCATGGCCGCGGCCTCGGCACGGGCCTTGTCGGTGATCTCCCGCGCCTCCAGCCGGGCCGCGGAGAGGATCCCCTCCGACTCGCGCTTGGCCTCGCCGCGGTGGTCGTTGGCCTGCTCCTCGGCCAACCGGAGAATCTGCTCGACCCGGGTGCCCAGACCGGAGAGGGTGGGTCGGCTGTTCTCCTCGAGCTGCTTGTTCGTGTCGGTGAGCTTCTGCTCCACCGCGTTGAGGCGTTGCTCGGCCTGTCGGAGCCGACGCTGGGCGTCGTTCATCCGCTGCTCGGCCTCGGCGCGCGCCTGTTCGGACTGGGTCAGCGCGGCGGTCAACCGGCCAAGATGGCTGTTGACCTGCTCGCGGTCGTAGCCGCGCAGGGCGACGGTGAAGTCGGGCTGCGAGTTGGCGTTATCGAAGAATGTAAGAGGGGAGGACTGCTGCTGGGGCATTGGGACATACTTGCAGACGTACCGGGGTGCTTCGCAAGAGCTTCGAAGCCCTATCGCGTGCCGTTCGTATGGTCAACGACGCCGACCGGCGCGCCACCCATTTTTCCCGATCTTGCCAGCTGCGGGCGTCATCGGCCGGGCCGTCACCGACCGGCCAGCCGGGCCACGATCGGCGCGGCCGCCGCCAGGTTGCCGCCCAGATGCAGATAGCTGATGCCGAACCGTTCCCGGACCGCGAACAGGTGGTCCACACACTCGGCCACATCGCCGCGCAGCACCGCGGGCGAGGCGGCCAACACCGACTCCGGCACCGACCGGGCGTGGCTGGACGTCGACCGGTGCCGCACCCCCCGGTGCGTCACCCGCACGTCGAACATCCGCAGCTGGAACTCCAGCGCCGCCGGGTCGCGGCCGGCCGCCACCGCCGCAGCCCGCGCCCAACCCACCTTGCGGGCCAGCCCGTCCGGACCCAGCTCGGCGGCCGCCGCGAGCGGGTCGACGTCCGGGGCCAGCCGGGGGTTGATCCCGACGATGTCCGCGCACCGCCCGGCCAGCTCCAGCACCCGCCGACCACCGCCACCGACCAGCAGCGGCGGGCGCGGACGCTGGACCGGCCGGGGCAGCCCGACCAGCCCGGTCAGCCGGTAGTGCCGGCCCGCGTGGTGGACCGGGCCGCCCCCGAACAGCGCGGTCAGCACCGCCACCGACTCGGCCAGCCGCGCCACCCGTACCGCCGGGGGGTCGAACGGCAGCCCGGCCGCGTCGTGGTCGGCGCGCAACCACCCGGCGCCCAACCCGATCTCTAACCGACCGCCGGAGAAGACATCGAGGTTGGCCAGCGACCGGTGCAGCACCGCCGGGTGCCGCAGGTCGTTGCCGAGGACCAGGGCGAGCACCCGCAGTCGGCTCGTCGCCTCGGCCGCGACCGTCATCGCCACCACCGGGTCCATCGACCAGCCGCCGGTCAGGTGGTCGGAGACCGACACCGAGCTGAAGCCGAGGTCCTCGATCCGCCGGATCTCGGCCCGCCACCGCGGCACCGGCCGGTCCAGCGGCGGCATCGAGGTGGTGAAGCGGAACCCACGCGGCCCGGTCATCCGCCGGACCATAGGCGGCCACCGGCCCGGCGCCGATGCCGGCGGGCCGGGGCCGCCGGTCGGATTCCGGACAAGGGCGGACCGGCCTCGCCTACCGGGGGCGATCGGACGGCGAACATAACGTGATCGGCGACGGTCCGCTGGAGGTCACGATGACGGTGCTGCACGTCGACTCCGCCGCTGCCGACGAGCAGCGCCGGACCCGGCTCTTCGCCGGTGACCTGTTCGTCTACTCGCCGACCCCGCACTCGATCGAGCTGGCCGAGTTCGCCCGGGTGATGGCCGAGCGGGCCTTCGCCCCGCACTTCCCACCGGACGCCCAACACCACCTCACCGGGCCGGCGTACGTGTCGGTGCTGGCCGGGCTCAAGCCCCGCTTCATCAACCACCCGCGCTGCAAGGAACTGGTCCGCGGCATCCTCGCCGACCTCGGCGCCGACCTGGACCGGACCTACTTCGACGTACCCCGGCTGCGGACCATGACCAGCGAATACCTCAACGCCGGGCTGACCCTGCAGTTCACGCCGCACCGGGACACCTGGTTCTCCGCCCCACTGGCCCAGGTCAACTTCTGGCTACCCGTGTACGAGGTCGAGCAGGCCAACGTGATGGCCTTCCACCAGCGGTACTTCGCCACCGCGGTACGCAACAGCTCGGCCGGCTACGACTACGCGGACTGGGTCCGGCGTGGCCGGGTGGCGGCCGTCCGGCAGGTCACCGTCGAGACCCGGCGCCAACCCCGGCTGGAACAACAGATCGACCGCGAGCCGGAGCTGCGGGTACTGACGCCCCCCGGCGGCCTGTTGGTCTTCTCCGGGGCGCAGTTGCACAGCACGGTGCCGAACACCTCCGGCCGGACCCGGTTCTCGATCGACTTCCGGGCCGTGCACCTGACCGACCTGACCACCGGAGCCGGCGCGCCGAACGTCGACGCCGCCTGCCGGGGCAGCAGCCTCGGCGACTTCCTGCGGGCGGCCGACCTGGCCCCGCTGCCCCGCGAACTGGTCCGCGCGTACGAGGCCACCGGTCCCGGTGCGCCGGTCAGTGTCCCGGCGCCGGCTCGACCAGCTCCACCAGGACCCCGCCCGCGTCCTTCGGATGGACGAAGTTGATCCGCGAGTCCGCCGTACCCCGTCGTGGGGTGTCGTAGAGCAGCCGCAGCCCCCGGTCGCGCAGCGCCGCCGACGCGGCCGCCACGTCGGCGACCGTGTACGCCACCTGCTGCAACCCCGGCCCGTTGCGGTCCAGGAACTTCCCGATCGGCGAGTCGGCCGACAGCGGCGCCAGCAACTGCAGGCAGCCGCCCGCGACGGACGGCCCGACCGCCAGCATCGCCTCCCGGACCCCCTGCTCCGGGTTGGTCTCGGTGTGCACGCAGCGCATCCCGAAGACCCGCTCGTAGAATGCGATCGCGGCATCCAGATCGGCCACCGCGACGCCGACGTGATCGATGCGGAGCAGGCCGATCCCTGTGACCAACTCGGCAGCGGGCTCGGGCGAGGTCTCTTCCGTCATCCCGCTAGTCTGGCTGAACACCCGTTCAGGACTACGGCCGACCCACCACCCCCGCGGTCGCCGGGCACCCCACCCCTCGGAGGCGAACAGTCATGACTTCGGTGATCGTCAGCGGCGCGCGTACCCCGATGGGCCGGCTGCTGGGCAACCTGAAGGACCTGCCGGCCACCCGGCTCGGCGCCGTGGCGATCGCCGCCGCGCTGGAGCGGGCCGGCATCCCCGGCGACCAGGTGCAGTACGTGATCATGGGGCAGGTGCTGCAGGCCGGCGCCGGCCAGATCCCGGCCCGGCAGGCGGCCGTGGAGGCCGGCATCCCGATGTCGGTGCCGGCGCTGACCATCAACAAGGTCTGCCTCTCCGGGCTCGACGCGATCGCCCTGGCCGACCAGCTGATCCGGGCCGGCGAGTTCGACATCGTGGTGGCCGGCGGGATGGAGTCGATGACCAACGCCCCGCACCTGCTGCTCGGCCAGCGCACCGGCTACAAGTACGGTGACGTGGTGGTACGCGACCACATGGCCATCGACGGCCTGACCGACGCCTGGGACTGCTGCTCGATGGGGGAGTCCACCGAGCGGCACAACGCCGGGCGGGGCATCGACCGCGCCGCGCAGGACGCCTTCGCGGCGGCCAGCCACCAGCGCGCGGCCGCCGCGCAGAAGAACGGTGCGTTCGCCGAGGAGATCGCCCCGGTCCGGATTCCCCAGCGCAAGGGCGACCCGCTGGTGATCAGCGAGGACGAGGGAATCCGGCCGGACACCACCGTCGACACCCTCGCCAAGCTGCGCCCGGCGTTCAGCGCCGACGGCACGATCACCGCCGGCAGCTCCTCGCCGATCTCCGACGGCGCCTGCGCGGTGCTGGTGATGAGCAGGACGAAGGCGACCGAGCTGGGCCTGAGCTGGCTCGCCGAGATCGGCGCGCACGGCAACGTGGCCGGGCCGGACAACTCCCTGCACTCCCAGCCGTCCGCCGCCATCGACCACGCGCTGCGCAAGGCCGGCCTGACCGTCGCCGACCTGGACCTGATCGAGATCAACGAGGCGTTCGCCGCGGTCGGCGTCCAGTCGACCCGGGACCTCGGCGTGGATCCGGAGATCGTCAACGTCAACGGCGGGGCGATCGCGCTCGGCCACCCGATCGGGATGTCCGGCGCCCGGCTGGTGCTGACGCTGGCGTACGAGCTGCGCCGGCGCGGCGGCGGCACCGGCGCGGCCGCGCTCTGCGGCGGCGGCGGCCAGGGCGACGCGCTGATCATCCACGTACCCGCGGCCGGATGACCGGACCGGCGGCGGCAGCGGGCAGCATCCGGCGCAGCCGGGACGTGCCGATGCTTGTCGAGCGCGCCCGGGGCGGCGACCCCCGGGCGGTGGCCCGGCTGATCACCCTGGTCGAGTCCGGCGACGAACTGCTCCCCGAGGTGGCGGCCGGGCTGGCCCCGTACACGGGGAAGGCCCAGGTGGTCGGCCTGACCGGCTCGCCGGGGGTGGGCAAGTCGACCACCACCAACGAGCTGGTCCGGCAGTTGCGGGCCCGGGGACACCGGGTCGGCGTGCTGGCGGTCGATCCGTCCAGCCCGTTCACCGGCGGGGCGATCCTCGGCGACCGGGTCCGGATGCAGGACCACGCCACCGACCCCGGCGTCTACATCCGGTCGATGTCCAGCCGGGGACATCTCGGCGGGCTGGCGGCGGCCACTCCGCAGGCGGTGCGGGTGCTGGAGGGCGCCGGCTGCGACGTGGTCCTGGTGGAGACCGTCGGGGTCGGCCAGGCCGAGGTCGAGGTGGCCTCGCTGGCCGACACCACGCTGGTGCTGCTCGCCCCCGGCATGGGCGACGCGATCCAGGCGGTGAAGGCCGGCATCCTGGAGATCGCCGACATCTTCGTGGTGAACAAGGCCGACCGGGACGGCGCGGACGCCACCGTCCGCGACATCCAGGGCATGATCGCGCTCGGCGAGCGCGGTCCGGGCCAGTGGCGCCCGCAGGTGGTCCGGGCGGTGGCCGTGCGGGCCGAGGGGATCGACGAGGTCGCCTCGGCCATCGAGAAGCACCGCGGCTGGCTGGTCGAGCACGGCGAACTGCGCCGCCGGCGCGAGGCGCGGGCCGCCGCCGAGGTCGAGGCCATCGCGCTCGGCACGCTCCGGGAGAAGTTGGGCTCGGTCCGCCACGGTACGGCGTTGCCGGCGCTCGCCGCCCGGGTCGCCGACGGCACCCTCGACCCGTACGCCGCCGCCACCGAACTACTCGACCAACTCGATCACTGACGCGCGTCGACGTCCCTGATCCGCGGTCGCGCCGGTCGCCGAGGTTCTGACGCGGCACCGGTCCCCGCTGTGGCGGCGCTGGCGTTACCCTTCCCGGGTGAGCAGGACGGTGCGGGTCGATGCGATAACGGTCGGGTACGGCAGGGGCGAGCCCGTGCTGCGCGGGGTGTCGGCGGTGGCCGAGCCGGGCCGGATGCTCGCCGTCACCGGCCCGTCCGGGGCGGGCAAGACCACCCTGCTCTGGGCGATGGCCGGCCTGCTGCGACCGGTCGAGGGCAGCGTCACCGTGGACGGCGAACCGCTGCGCGACCGGGACGACGCGGTCGGTCGGGGCGTGGTGCTGGTGCCCCAGGACAACGGCCTCGCCGCGATCCTGACCGCCGGGGAGAACCTTCAGGTCGCGCTGATCGCCGCCGGCGCGCCGCCGGTCGACGCCCGCCGGTCCAGCGCCGCCGCGCTGGAACGACTCGGCCTGGCCGGTCAGACCGACCAGCTCGTCGAGGAGCTCTCCGGTGGCCAGCAGCAGCGCACCGCGATCGCGCGCGGCCTGGCGCTCGGCGGCGACGTCCTGCTGGCCGACGAGGTGACGAGCGAGCTGGACGCCGGCAACCGCCAGCGCGTGCTGGAGCTGCTGCGCGAGGAGGCCGACCGGGGCGCGGCGGTGGTGTTCGCGACCCACGACGCCGAGGCGGCGGCCGCCTGCGACGCCGAACTGCACCTCCTGGACGGCCGGGCCGAACTGCTCCGCGCCGCCCCCATCGCAGCCTGAGCCCCACCCTTGCACCTCCGATGATCGCGAGGGGTCGGAGGGCCCGAGCACGGCGAGCGCGCTGACCAGCGCTCAACCGGGTAGATCCGGACAGTCGAGTCGCGAATCGTCTAAGTCCGAATGGTGGACTCGATGATCGACCCGGGTCCCGGTGGCGTCGGGCTCCATGATCACGCACCGGCGTTTGGCTGAGACCCGGAACACGGCCGTAAAATCAACTCCGGGCCGATGAAGATCATATTTGCGGAGGAGGGTCCCATGCCGGGTTTCTCGACGGGCGCGCAGACAAGCGCTGACGCCCGTCCATTCACCCCTTCCTGGAGGATCAGTGACCTCTTCCATCCGCTGGATCTCTATTGACTGTGCCGATCCTTATCCGCTGTCCCGTTTCTACGGAACCGTGACCGGATGGTCAACTGACGATGAAGACCAGCCCGGCCACGACGAGTGCGCCGTGCTGCCGCCTGCGCCAGGGCACCCTGGCCTGCTGTTTACCCGCGTTCCGGAGATGAAGGCAGGCAAGAACCGGCTGCACCTCGATCTGCAGCCGTTGGACTGCACCCGAGACGAGGAGGTCGAACGGGTCGTCGCGCTTGGTGCCACGCTCATCGCGGACCGGCGTGGCCGAGGACAAGGCTGGATCGTGCTCGCCGACCCGGAGGGCAACGAGTTCTGCATGAACACGAGTCCCGCCGAGCGTGACACGTCTGGATGACGTCGACGGCCGAGGACGCGGACGCTGGCGTCCGCGCCCTCGGCTGGACGGGCCGGTCTCCTTCCCGGACGGCGGCGGCCGGTCCGGTCTCGTCCTTCTCGATGATGCCGCCGGGCAAACTCCCAGCCGAAGGAGTCGGTGACGACGTTCGCCGTGCGCGTGCCACATCGTTGTGTGGTCGCTGTTCGGATCCATGGTCTGTGACCTGGGAGAAGCGGCGCGTATAAAGGTCGGCGCATTTGGTCTCGTCGCGAAAGTATCGGGAAAAGTTTTATCGAACACCTGTTCGGGGTGGTGTGGGGTGTTCGGATGCGAGATAATTGTTGAATGCGGCAGCTGCAGTTGTTCAGTCGGCTGAGCTGGGCAGAATGCGGGACCGGGCAAAGTCCCGCAACTACTGTCCCAGCCGTGACGAATTCCGCCGGGTCCACGAACGACACCGCGCGTGGGGCCTGCGGCGGCGGCACGCCGAGCGGCTACGCCGGGTCCGGGGCGGATCGGGCGCCCTCGCCGTGACGGCCGAACCGGCACGAACCGATTCCGGGCCAGGCCGAGAACGTGGCTGCCAAGCTCACCGCGGGGTGATCGCCGTGCCAGAGCATCACCATGCGGCCGGCACCGCTATAGCGGGCGAGGTGCGGGTCGGTGAGCCGGAAGCTGTCCGGGAACTGGCCGGGCATGAGAGACGACAGATTTCGCTAACGGCCACGGCGACAGCGGAAGCCGAAGATCGCGCAATACGTACGCCAAGCGGACCCAGGCGGCATCCGTATAACTCACGGGCACACGGCGAGCAGGGCGCAGGCCGAGATCGGATCGATCGAGGTGCGGGTGGCCCGGGATCGAAGGAACGTTCTCTGTCTGATGCGAACTGCGTGGTCAGCGCGATTTGCGGAGCTGCTTGGAAACGGACCACGAATGACAGGCGCTACCCTGACTCCGTCACGGGACGCTCCCCACCGCGAATGCGCCGCCCCATTCGTCCGTGCGGTGCGGCAGACCATCGTCGAATCCGGGCGGCAGCCAACCGGGATTGCCGGCACGGGTCCTTGCAGCCGACCCGCCTGCGGCTGCTGCTCGATCCGCACGCTGCGCGAGGTGCTGGGCTGTCCGCTTGCCTGGATGCGTGCCGGTCCCACGACGGCCCGGTGGGTGACGTTCGAGGGTGACGTTCGGGGGCTGCCCAGGGGTGGGTTGCAGGGGGTACTGTGCCGAGCCATCGGATACCGCTGAGCAGCCGTTCGCACCCACCGAGGCCAGGGGAGACGACATGACCGAGATCGCGACCGGGATTCCGGGACAGCGCCGCGACGATTCGCCGGAGGCCGGCACCGGGCCGGTCGCCGACGGGCTGGAGCAGGCCACCGAGGCGGGTGGGCCGGGTCCGGCCGGGACCGCCTTCGAACGGTTCGGCGACCGGGCCGGCGAGGCGGTCGACCGGGCCGGGGACGCCGTCGAGCGGGCCGCCGCCGCGTCCGGGCGGGTCGCCTCGCAGGTGGTCGACCGGCTGCGCAACAGCGCCGAGCTGGCCGCCGAGCGGGGTACCACGATCATCGCCGACGAGGTGGTGGAGAAGATCGCCGGCATCGCCGCCCGCGAGGTGCCCGGGGTGTACGACCTCGGCGGCGACGTGGCCCGGTTCTTCGCCTCGGTCAAGGACCGGATCGGGTTGGGCGACGATGACGACGACGCGGCCCGGGGCATGTCGGTCGAGCTCGACGGCCGCAGCGCCGTCGTCAACATCACCCTGGTCATCGAGTACGGCTTCGTCGTGCACTCGGTGACCGAGCGGGTCCGGGCCAAGGTGATCGGTGCGATCGAGAACCTGCTCGGCCTGGACGTCACCGAGGTGAACATCCGGGTCGACGACGTGCACGTCGAGGACGCCGGACCGGTCGGAGACGACGAGGCGAGGGCAGCCGACGACCCGGCGTGAGCCGGCGGTTACCGGTCGGTCGGTGGTGACTTAGCGATCGTTCAGGAACGCCCCCTACACTCGACCACAGGTCGAGAACTCGAGGAGGAGCGCTCCGGATGAACGCCGACGAGATCGCCGCCGGCCGGGCCCGCTGGCAGGCCCGGTACGACGCCGCGAGCAAGCGGACCGCGGACTTCACCACCCTCTCCGGGACGACCGTCGACCCGGTGTACGGGCCACCCGAAGGCGCCGACCACCCCGGCTTCGAACGGATCGGCTGGCCGGGCGAGTTCCCGTACACCCGGGGGTTGTATCCGACCGGCTATCGCGGGCGGACCTGGACCATCCGGCAGTTCGCCGGATTCGGCAACGCCCGGCAGACCAACGAGCGGTACAAGATGATCCTCGGCGCCGGCGGCGGCGGGCTGTCGGTGGCGTTCGACATGCCCACCCTGATGGGGCGCGACTCCGACGACCCGCAGGCGCTCGGCGAGGTGGGCCACTGCGGGGTGGCCATCGACTCGGCCGCCGACATGCAGACCCTCTTCGACGGTATCGACCTGGCCGGCGTCACCACCTCGATGACCATCTCCGGGCCGGCGGTGCCGATCTTCTGCATGTACCTGGTCGCCGCCGAGCGCCAGGGCGCCGACCTGTCCCGGTTGGACGGCACCCTGCAGACCGACATCTTCAAGGAGTACATCGCCCAGAAGGAGTGGCTGTTCGACCCCGAGCCGCACCTGCGGCTGATCGGCGACCTGATGGAGTACTGCGCGGCTGAGATCCCCCGGTACAAGCCGCTGTCGGTCTCCGGCTACCACATCCGGGAGGCCGGCTCGACCGCCGCCCAGGAACTGGCGTACACGCTCGCCGACGGGTTCGGCTACGTCGAACTGGGGCTGTCGCGCGGGCTGGACATCAACACGTTCGCGCCCGGACTGAGCTTCTTCTTCGACTCCCACCTCGACTTCTTCGAGGAGATCGCCAAGTTCCGGGCCGCCCGGCGGATCTGGGCCCGGTGGCTGCGCGACGTCTACGGCGCCACCGACGAACGGGCCCTCTGGCTGCGCTTCCACACCCAGACCGCCGGGGTGTCGCTGACCGCCCAACAGCCGGTCAACAACGTGGTACGCACCGCCGTCGAGGCCCTCGCCGCGGTGCTCGGCGGCACCAACTCGCTGCACACCAACGCACTCGACGAGACGCTGGCGCTGCCGACCGACGAATCGGCGGAGATCGCCCTGCGTACCCAGCAGGTGCTGATGGAGGAGATCGGCCTGACGAACGTGGCCGACCCGCTCGGCGGCTCCTGGTACGTCGAGGCGCTCACCGACCGGATCGAGGCCGAGGCGGAGGAGATCTTCGCCCGGATCCGGGGGCTGGCCGGCGACGGCCCGCACCCGATCGGGCCGATGACCGCCGGCATCCTGCGCGGCATCGAGGACGGCTGGTTCACCGGCCAGATCGCCGAGTCCGCCTTCGCCTACCAGCAGGCCCTGGAGAAGGGCGACAAGAAGATCGTCGGGGTGAACTGCCACACCGGTACGGTCGCCAAGGAACTGGAGATCCTGCGCGTCTCGCACGAGGTGGAGGTCGAGCAGCGCCGGCTGCTGGCGGGGCGGAAGGCGGCCCGGGACACCCCCGCCGTCGAGGCGGCGATCGCCCGGCTGGTCGAGGTGTCCCGCACCGACGGCAACCTGATCCCGGCCATGCTCGACGCGGCCCGCGCCGAGGCCACCCTCGGGGAGATCTGCGACGCGTTGCGCACCGAATGGGGCATCTACCGCGAACCGGCCCGGTTCTGATCCTGCCGGTCGGGCGCGGGGCGGTGATCGCAGTCGTTCCGTGGTAAGCACTTCCGGTGACTGGACTGGCGGTGGCGTGTCGGCGCGTGGTGCACATCTATCGGGCCGGCGCGGGGGACGTGGTGGCGCTCTCCGGGGTCGATCTGTCGATCAACCCGGGGGAGATGCTCGCGCTCGTCGGCCCGTCCGGGTCTGGTAAGTCCACCCTGGTCGCGCTGCTCGCCGGCCTGATGCGGCCGTCCGCCGGCCGGGTCAGCGTCGGCACCTACGACCTCGGCAAGCTCACCGACTCCGAGATCTCCCGGCTGCGCGGCACCGAGATCGGGGTGGTCCTGCAGGGCGCCGCCCGCAACCTGCTGCCGTACGCGACGCTGCACCGCAACGTCTGGCTGGCCCAGCGCCGGGCCGCCGCCACCGCCGGGATCTCACTTGACGACCCCGAGCGGATCCTCGACCTGGTCGGCCTCGCCAACCAGGGCACCGCCAAGATCGACCAGCTGGCCCCCGGCGCCCGCCAGCGGGCCGCCCTGGCCGTCGGCATCGCCGCCTCACCCGGACTGCTCCTGGTCGACGAGCCGACCAGCCAGCTCGACACCCACGGCCGGGACGAGGTGCTGGCCGCCCTGGAGACCGTCAACGCCGAACGCGGCACCACCATCGTGGTGGTCACCCACGACGGCGAGGTCGGCGCCCGGCTCGGCCGGGCGGTGACCATCCGGGACGGCCGGGTCGGCGCCGAGGGACGCGACGGGCAGGACTTCGCCGTCGTCGCCGGCGACGGCACGGTGCAGCTGCCACCCGAGGTGCTCAGCGAATTCCCGCCCGGCACCCTGTTCACCGTCGACCGCGTCGACGGGACGGTCAGCCTCGTGATCGGGGGCGCCGGCCCGCTGCCCGACGGCGTACCGCCCGCGCCCGGGCCGGCGGCGGACACTGGCCGGCCGGCCTGATGATCGCCCTCGTCCTCGCCGCGATCCGGGCCCGCGGTGCCCAGGCCGCCATCCTGTTCGCACTCACCGCACTGGCCCTGGCCACGGCGACCGCCGCGCCCTGGTACGTGATCGCCACCGCCCGGTCGGTGGCGCTCGCCGACGTCGCCGCGGCGCAACCCGCCCACCTCGCCGCCCGCGCCGTCGGCTCGATCGACCTGCCCAGGCCTCCCGCGGTGACCACCGGCGCCGAACTGCTCGATCAGGCCCGCTCCGCCGGCAGCGCGTCGATCGAGGTGCCCGGCGCCAGCCCGAGCGTCGCGATCTGGCTCAGCGGCCGGGCCGCCGGGGCCGCCGATCCGATCGGCCTGCCGATCGCCTACCGGGACGAGGTGTGCGCCGCGCTGATCATCGACGGCGCCTGCCCGACCACCCCGGACCAGGCGCTGCTCAGCCGGCGTACCGCCGAGATCCTCGGGGTGTCGACCGGCGACGAGGTGACCTTCCGGACCAACACCGGCGGTGTCGCCCCGCTGCGGCTGACCGGTCTCTACCAGGTACGCGAACCGCTCGACCCGTACTGGGCGCTCAGCGACCTGGCCTCGGCGGGCGGTAGCCAGGCCGCGTCGGCCAGCGTCGGCGACCCGCTCTTCGTCCTCGCCGACGCGCTGACCGGCCTGCAGGTGGAGAAGCTCAACGCCGACTACCACCTGACCCTGCCGACCGAGGCGTTCCTCGGCGCCGACGGCTACGACATCAGCGCCGATCTGGCACTGCAGCGGGAGCGGCCGGGGACGCGGTGGCGGGTGGAGACCGCCGCCCCGCAGCTGGCCGACCGGGTGACCCGCGAACGTCACCTGCTCGAACTGGGGGTGTCGATCGCCGCGGCGCAGCTGCTGCTGCTCTGCTGGTGCGCGCTCTACTTCGCGGTCCGGCACACCGGCGAGGCGCGCCGGGCCGACATCGGGCTGCTCAAGCTGCGCGGCGGGACCAGACGGCGGGCCTGGAACCTGGCGGTCGCGCAGAGCGCCGTACCGATGCTGGCCGGAGCACTGGTGGGCGCCGCAGCCGGCGCCCTCGGCGCCTGGCTCTTCGCCGGCGGCATCACCGAACCGGACCAGATCCAGCTGGCCCTGGGCCTGTCCGGGGTGGCCGGCGCGGCGGCGCTGGCCGGGGCGTTGATCGCGGTCTGCCTGCCCGACCTGCACTGGCTGGGTCGCGACGTCACCGACCTGCTGCGCCGGGTTCCGCAACGGCGGGGCTGGCGGGCCGACGTGACCGACCTCGTGGTCGTCGCGGTCGCCGTGGCCGGGATCTACCAGGCCTACGCGGTCACGGTCGAGCCCGGCGAAGCGGCCGGGCTCACCCTGCTGGCCCCGGCGCTGATCGCCCTGGTGGTGGCACTGCTGGCGGCCCGGACCCTGGCCCCGCTGGCGGCCGTGACCGGCGCCCGGGCGTTGCGGGCCGGCCGGCTGCCGGTGCTGCTGGCCGCCACCTCGATCGCCCGGCGGCCCGGAACCCATCGGGTCTTCGCGCTGCTCACCGTCGCGGTGGCGATCCTGGCGACCGCCGTCTTCGGGGTGTCCGCGTCGACCCGGGCCGGGCAGCTCCGGGCCGGACACGACATCGGCGCCGACCGGGTCCTCACGGTCGAGGCCCGCAGCCGGGCGCACCTGCTGACCGCCGTCCGGGCGGCCGACCCCACCGGCCGGCAGGCGATGGCGGTGGTCCGGGGGGCCGGTGCCGGGGGCCGGGCCACCCTGGCCGTCGACTCGCCCCGCTTCGCCTCGGTCGTCACCGAGCCGCGGCACTACCTGCCCGCCGGGTCGGCCTCGCCGGCGGAGCTGCTCCGGCCCGCGGCGCCGGAACCGGTCCGGGTCGGCGACGGGGAGCTCACCCTGGTCGCCTCCGGCGCGCCGGTGCTGGTGACCGCGCAGTTCGTCACTATCGAGGGGCGGACGGCCAACGTGGACTTCGGCCCGATCGGTGCCGCCCCCGCGGCACATCGGGCGACGGTCACCGGCTGCGGTGACCCGGCGGCCGGGGGCTGCCGACTGGTCGGACTGGGCCTGTTCGAGCCGTCCGTCGACGGTCCACCGGTCGAACCCGACCCCGGCCGGCAGGTCCGGATCGACGGCCTCTCCGGACCGGCCGGGCAGCTGCTCGACGCCGCCGTACTCGCAGACCCGGCCCGCTGGCGGGGCGACCTGCGCGCGGAGGTGCTGGGGGTCACCCTCGTACCGACCGGGGGTCAGCTCACCGTCGTCGCCGGGCCGCGGCCACTCACCCCCGGGGTACGGCGGTCGACCTGGGCGTACCTGGTCGACGGGCCGTCGCCGGTGCCGGTTCTGCTCGCCGGCGAGCCTGGCGAGCAGGTCCCGGGGGACCCGCGGGCACCGGTCTTCGGCGGCCTCGATCTGCCGGCCCGGGTCGTCGCGGTCGTGGAGCGACTCCCGCAGCTTCCCCGCGGCGGTCTGCTCGTCGACCTGGAGTACGCCGACCGGATCGCGCCGACCGCGGGCGGCACCGGTGACCTGTTGCAGGTCTGGCTGGCCGCCGAGGCGCCGGCGGGGTTCCCGGACCTGCTCGCCGACCAGGGCCTCACTGTCCTGACCACCGAGACCATCGCGGAGACCGCCGACCTGATCAGTGCGCAGGGTCCACCGGCCGCCAGCCGGTTCCAGCTCTTTGCCGGGATGATCGGCCTGCTGATGGGGGCCGGTGCCCTCACCGTGGCCGCCGCCGCCGAGCGGCCGGACCGGGCGGCCGAGCTGGCCGCGCTGCGGGTGCAGGGGATGCCGGCCAGGCCGGTACGCCGGGTCATCTACGGCGGCCCGCTGCTGCTGGTCGGACTGGCGGTCGGGCTCGGGGTGGCCGCGGCGGTGCTGGCCCGCGCCGTGCTGCCGCCGGCGATGCCGCTCTTCGTTGACAACTGGCGGGTGCTGCCGCTGCCGGCCGGACCCGCGCCCGTACCGGTGCTGCTGGCGGTGCTCGCCGGCCTGGTGACGTTCGGCGGGGCGGCGGCGATCGCCGCCGGCCAGCTGGTCCGGGCGGTGCTGGGTCGGTCCGGCCATGGCACGGGGGAGGGCACGTGATCTCGCTGGTCCTGTCGATGCTGCGGGCCCGCCGCGGTCCGGCCGTGGTACTGGCGCTGCTCAGTGTCTTCGCCACGGCAGCGGCGGTGGCCGGTCCCGCTTATCTGCGCGCGGTTGATCGCGCGGCCGTCGCCACCATCGTGGCGGGGGCGGACCGGGAGGAGCTGACCATCGCCGTCAGCGGGGTGACCGGGGAAGCGGGCGGGCGTCCCGAGTCGTTCGACTCGCTGGCCACCTCGGTGCTCAAAGTGCCCGGCTTCACCACGGTCTACTCGGCCGAGTTCCAGGTGCTGGGGGTGGAGGAGGGTGACCAGATCGTCTCGACGCTCACCCTGCGGGAGGACGTCTGCCCCCACTTGGAGATCATCGCCGGCCGTTGCCTGATGACCGCCGGCGAGACGGTCATCGGGGAGTCGACGGCGGCCCGGCGGGGGGTCGGACCGGGCAGCACGGTGACCGTGG
Organism: Solwaraspora sp. WMMD1047; assembly: GCF_029626155.1. Taxonomy (NCBI): domain Bacteria; kingdom Bacillati; phylum Actinomycetota; class Actinomycetes; order Micromonosporales; family Micromonosporaceae; genus Solwaraspora; species Solwaraspora sp. WMMD1047. The sequence continues at coordinate 1,285,523 of NZ_JARUBL010000001.1, forward strand.
TGGCGGCCCGGTACGACGAGCTCTCCAAGCGCTTCGTGCCGGTAGGCGAACCGGCGACGCTCACCGTGGTCGGCGTCTACCGGCCGGTCGACCCGGCCGACGTCTACTGGGGTCGGGCGACCTACTTCCTGCCGGGCAGCCCGGACCACTACCGCGAGCCGGTCTTCGTCACCCGGCCCGGATTCGACGCGATCGACCATCCGGGCGACGTGCGGGCCGTCAGCGCGCGACCCGGCCCGGACGCGTTCACCATCGAAGGGCTGCCGGTGCTCCGGGCCGACCTGGACGAGTTGGGCGCGGATCTGGGCTCCGAGACCGCCTCCCCGGTCGGCCAGTACGCGCGGGTGGAGGTGGACCTGCCGGACGTGCTGGATCGGATCGACCGGTCCCGGGAGCTGGCCCGGCAGGTGGTGCCGGTCGCCGCGGTGCCGTTGGTCGCCCTCTGCTGGTTCGTCATCTTCCTGTCGGTCGGAGCCGGCACGATGGCCCGCCGGCACGAGCTCGGGCTGGTGGCTCTGCGCGGCTCCCGATGGCCGGTGCGGTGGTGGCTGACCGGCGGTGAGAGCACCCTGGCGATCCTGGCTGGCGCCCCGATCGGGCTGGTCGCCGGCCTGGTGGGCGTCGATCTGCTGGCCCGGGCCCGGTTCGGCGGCGGCATCGACGGCGTCAGCGGACCGCTGGTGGCCGGCGCCGTGCTGCTGGCGGTCGGCGGGGCGGTGCTGGCCGGCCTGCTCGCCCAGCGCCGGGAGCTGGCCGGCCCGGTGGTCGATCTGCTCCGCCGGGTACCCGCCCGGGTGACCGGGTGGCGATCGCTGGCGATCGAGGCCGTCGTGGTCGCGCTGGCCGTGGTGGCGGCCTTCCAGCTGCGTGGGTTCGACGGCGAACTGGTCGGCCTGTCGCTGCTGGTGCCGGGGTTGGTCGGCCTGGCGGTGGCGCTGCTGATGGCCCGGCTGGTGCTGCCGCTGGCCGACCGGGCGGGTGTGCGGGCGCTGCGGCGGGGTCGGATCGGCCCGGCCCTGGGCGCGATCCAGCTCGCCCGCCGGCCCGGCGCCCAACGGCTGTTCGTGCTGCTGGCGGTGGCCTCCGCGTTGTTCGGATTCGCCACCGTGGCGGTGGATGTCGCCGCCCAGGGCCGGACCGACCGGGCGGAGCTGGCCACCGGGGCGGACCGGCGGATCACCGTGCAGCCGTTGACCGGGGACAAACTGCTCACGGCGGTCCGCGGCGTCGACCCGGACGGCCGGTACGCGATGGCGGTCGGGTTGGTGCCCGGGGAGGGCGACAACCGACCGCCGGTCCTGCTGGCCGACTCCGTGGCGCTGCCCCGGGTGGCCTACTGGCGCTCCGGGGACGGCGCCCCGTCGGCCGACGCGGTCACCGGACTGCTCCGACCGGCTACCGACGAGCCGTTCGTCCTGCGGGACACCCGGGCCACGCTGTCGGTGCAGGGTCCGCCGCCGCCGGTGCCGGGGAAGCTGACCGTGACCGTGGTGCTGCGACCGCTCGCCGGCGGCCAGGCGATCCGGGTGCCGTTCGGGCCGATCGCGGCCGGTGCCGGGGACTACTCGGCCGAGGTCACGGCCTGTGCCGACGGCTGCCGGGTGGTCTCGGTGGAGGCGGGCCTGGAGCAGTACACCGAACCGCGGGCGGAGCTGCTGGTCACCGGGCTGCGCGCGGGTGACACCGGGGCCACGGTGATCGACGCGGCCGCGTTCGCCGGCCGCTGGCGGACGTCCGCCCCCGAACCGGCGGCCGACGGGCTCCGGCTGGCGGTGGCTGTGCCGATCCCGGCGAACGGGATCATCGCCCGCCCGAACGACGCACCGGAGCAGCTGCCGGCAATCGTGGCCGGCGAGTTGCCGCCGAGCGGGGCGATGGCCGTGCTGGACGCCGTCCGCCGGCCGATCGAGCAGGTCGGCGCCGCCGCCATCCTGCCGCGGGTCGGCGGCACGGGGGTCCTGGTCGACCTGGAGTACGCCGCCCGGCAGTCGACCGCGAGTACCTTCCTGCCGGAGGCGGAGGTCTGGCTGGGCCCGGACGCGCCCCCGGACGTGCTGGACCGGCTCCGGGGTGCCGGGCTGACGATCCTCGAAGAGGACACCGTCGTCGAGGAGCGGGACCGGCTGGACCAGCAGGCGCCCACCCTGGCCATCTGGTTCCACCTGCTGGCCGGCGGCCTGGCCGTGGCGTTGGCGCTCTGCGGACTGGTGCTGGCGGGGGTCGCCGACCGGCGCCGCCGCCGCGACGACACCCGGGCGCTGCGGCTGCAGGGCCTGCCGGCGCGGATCACCGACCGGGCCGAGCTGTGGAGCCTGCTGCCGCTGGTGGCGGCCGCTTTGCTGACCGGGTTGGTCGGTGCGGTGGTCGCGTGGTGGCTGACCGGCGAGTATCTGCCCCTCTTCGTGGATCGAGAGTTCCCGATGGTCGCGTCGGCCTGGCCGGACCCGGTCGTGGTCGGGCCGCAGTGGGCGGCGATCGCATTGCTCATCGCGGGGGTGGCGGTTGCCCTGGCGCGGGCGGCGCGCGTGCGAGACTAGACAACCATGAGCGACCCACGGATCACCTCGTCGATTTTCACCCGCGGCGCGGTAGACCTCGGCGCGCTGCGTAGCGCCGCCCAGCCGCCCGCCCAGTCAGCCACCCGGCCCACCGAGCGGGGCGCGCCGGCCGGCGCCGCCCCAGCCGGCCCCGGCGGTGCCGCCGTGATCAATGTCACGGAGGCGACATTCCAGGCCGAGGTGCTGGAACGCTCGCTCACCACACCGGTGGTGGTGGACTTCTGGGCCGAGTGGTGCGAGCCCTGCAAGCAGCTCTCGCCGGTGCTGGAGAAGCTCGCCGCCGAGGGCGGCGGCGCCTGGGTGCTGGCCAAGATCGATGTGGATGCCAACCCGCGCATCGCGCAGATGTTCCGGGTCCAGGGCATCCCCATGGTGTACGCCGTGGTCGGCGGGCAGCCGGTCGACGCCTTCTCCGGCGTGGTTCCCGAGGCACAGCTGCGGCAGTGGATCGGCGCGGTCCTCAAGGCCGGCGGGGTCTCGGTGGAGGAACCGGAGGACCCTCGGCTGACCGAGGCGGACGAGGCGTTGATCACCGGTGACCTCGACGTGGCCGAGCGGGCGTACAAGAAGATCCTGGCCGAGGCACCCGCGGACCGGGCGGCGGAGGCGGGCCTGGCGCAGGTCGGGCTGGCCCGCCGGGTCACCGGGGTGAACCCGGCGGCGGTGCTCGCGGCGGCGCAGGCCGCACCGGACGACCTCGACGCCCAACTGCTGGCCGCCGATGTCGAGATGGCCAGCGGCCAGGCCGAGTTGGCGTACCAGCGGCTGGTCGGGCTGGTCGGCCGGACGGCCGGCGAGGAGCGGGAACGGGTTCGGCAGCACCTGGTGTCGCTGTTCACGATCGCGGGTCCGGACGATCCGGCGGTCGGCGCGGCCCGGCGGGCACTGGCGCGGGCGTTGTTCTGACTCGGGCGTTGTTCTGACGGAGGATGGCCCAGGCGGCGTCCGCACCGGATGATTGCCAGGAACTGGCAGGCCAGCCGCGTGGCCGCGACGAGGACGGGAGCCCATGATGCGCCGGATCGCCGTCCTCGACGCGCCGTCGAACCTGGGCCTGCGGCCGCCGACGGTCTCCTCCGTCCCCGGCTGCGCCAAGGCACCCGGAGCGCTGCGCGACCACGACCTGATCGGTCGGCTCGGCGCCCGCGACGCCGGCTGCCTCACCCCGCCCCGCTACGACCCGGGGGGCTGGCGGCCGGGCGACGGGGTCTGCCACGCGGACGAGATCGGGGCGTATTCGATGGCGCTGGCCGAACGGGTCGGCGCCATCATCGATGTCGGGGAGTTTCCGCTGATCCTCGGCGGTGACTGCTCGATCCTGCTGGGTGCGGCGCTGGCCATGCACCGGCTCGGCGAGGCGGTGGGCGGCCGGATCGGGCTGATCTACGTCGACGGCCACTCCGACTTCCGGCACCCGGGCAACGCCTCGTATGTAGGCGCCGCGGCCGGTGAGGGACTGGCGCTGGTGACCGGGCGGGGCCAGGCCGACCTGGCCGCCATCGAGGGGCGCCGCCCGTACTTCCGGGACATCGACGTGGTGGTGCTCGGCATCCGGGCCCAGGACGAGTACCGGCTCGACCTGCAGGCGGCCGGGATCGTGACCCGGCCGGCACCACCGCTGCGGGCCGAGGGCGCGGCCCGCAGCGCCCAGTGGGCCCAGGACCAGCTGGCCGACTGCGCCGGCTACTGGGTGCACGTCGATGTGGACGTGCTCGACCCGGCGGTGATGCCGGCCGTCGACGCCCCGGACGCCGGTGGGATCGCCTTCCCGGAACTGGAGCTGCTGCTGGCCGGCCTGGTGGCCAGCCCGCACTGCCTGGGCGCCGAGATCACCGTCTTCGACCCCGACTACGACCCGGACGGCGGGTACGCCGCCGAGATCGTCGCGACGCTGGTGGCCGGCCTCACCCCGCTCACCGAGCCGGAACCGACACCCGCGCCGGCGCCCCGGACGCCGGTCAGTGAACCGGCGCCGGCCCTGCCTCGGCCACCGGCCGGCGCGGCACCGTCCTCGCCGTCGGCGGCGGCGCCGTCCTCGGTAGCGCCGTCCTCGGCAGCACCGTCCTCGGCAGCACCGTCCTCGGCGGCGCCGTCCTCGGCCGCTGGCGGGGGGTCGTCGTTAGCGGCCGGCGCGATGCCGTCTCTGCCGGCCGGTGGCGGGCCGACGCCGCTGGTTGCCCCGGCCGCGATCACCGTGCCGGAACGGCTGGCGCGACGGCGCCGGTCACAGTCCACCGGTGCGACGGTCCGGCCCGCCGGAACCGCCGAGATCCGCCCCGCCGATGATCATCCCTCCGAGGGTCGGCACGCCGAGGGCCGGCGGGTCGAGCGGGCAGCACCAGCTCAGCCGGCTGCGCGCGGGCCTGAGGGCGCCGCCGCAGGCGCGGCTGGGAGCGCGGACCAGCGGCGGCTGGCTGGGGGGTGGGCCGACGGCGGGCGGCCGTCCGCCGAACCGGCTGCGGTGGGTGCACCGGCCGAGAACGGTCCGGTCCGACACCAGGTGGACGGCGGCGCGCCGGCCGGTCGCCGAGCCGAGGACGCTACGCCGGAGAGCCGTCAGGCTGAGCCGGTGGGACCGCCGCCGTCGGCGGGACCGGGTCGGTTGCGCCGTAACCCGGCCCTTCCCGATCCTGCGGAACCCGCCGCTGGGCGCGGTTCCGCCCCGCCCGCAGATCCCACGGCGGAGAGCGCCTGACCGCGCCACCCTTCAATGGGCCAAGCGACCTGCTCGCCGCCGCCCGCCTGGCCAGCGGCCACGCGCCACCACCGCCGCCAGCCTCAACCCTGATGCCGACGTCTAGGCACCCAAAAGGCGCAAATCAACGATCCGCTGGTAGTCCGCGTCGCAGGCCCCTTGATGATCTGAGCACCAGTGCTGTTAAACGGCACCGATAACAGCACTGGTGCTCAGATCATCAACCGTTCGACGCCCGCCCCCTGTGCAGCGGGGAGCGGCGCCACCACGGAGGACCTGAGGCCGGCCGTTCGAGGGGTTCACCCCGTCCCGTTCGTCGGGGGCTCGATCCGTCTCAGATGATCGAGCGCCAACCGGGCCGCACGACACAGTCCGGTCTCCGTCCCGAGTCGGGCGCCGCACGCGCACACCCCCGTCTTCCCGTTCGGGGAGTGCCGCTCGATGGTCATCCGAAGGGCGTGCGCCCGGACGTCGGCGGGGATCGGGTCGGGGCCGGGGGTTGAGTCCAGATCCTGGTACGCCCCGGACAGGGTTCCGGTGAGGAACGGCGGAACCACGAACCGGTGTGCCGCATTCTCCGGGACTTCCCTGCCGGCGGCGCTTCCGGTATCGGTCCGCACTCTCCGCTCCCGCTTCCGGGGTGGTCGACCGCCGATGGAACGCCACTCCCACGGCGTCCCCCACGTCACCGGTCACTCTCCAATTGGCGGCGCTTCGCCTCGGCGTCCGCGTCAAAATCGGGTACCGCCTGCCTGCCTTGGCAGTCGGCGCGGTCGACGGTCGGGACGGCCGGGTTCACGACGGCGCCCATCGGTGGAACTGGGGCTGCCAGTCACGCAGCGCCTGCTTGATCCGCAGGTTCTCCGCCCTGGTGGTGGCCAGCTCGGCGCGCAGCGCCGCCAGCTCGTCGGCGACCAGGTGCAGGAACGCGTGTACCTCGCCGGGGTCGCACCCGCGCCGGGCACTGTCGGTGAAGCGGCGGTCCCGCACCTGGGCGGGGCTGATCGGCTCCCGCTCCACCCGCCGGTAGTAGGCGCCGCCGTTCGGCATCCGCCGCGCCAGCCGGGGCCGTCCTCCCCCGTTCGGGTGACCGGCGGGACCGCCGGTGCGGGTTTGCAGGTCGGCGAGGAGTTTCGCTCGCCGCCGGTGTGCCGGGATGAGCCGCCTGAGCAGTCTGCGCACGGAGAACCACCCTCTCGGGATCACGGATGACGCCGGGTTGTGCCGTGAATGGTTGGAAGGGTGGCCCGACCCCGGATAGGGGCAGGCGGGGTCGGGCCACCCGCTCTACGACCGCAGCCTCAATCGGCGGTACGACCACAGAGCCGCTGTGCAGTGGTTGAGCGGTTGGGTGTGGGTCCGGTCCCGGCGGCGTAACGGATTGGCGGGCGCTGACGGAGCGGAACCGAACCCGGTAACAGAATCACCCTCCCCCTTACGTATGTCAAGTGCGTCAAGTTGACGGGGCTGCTAGGCGTCACCTCCGTACGTTCGTTTCATGCGGTTGGCTGGGATGGCGGAGATCCAACAGATGCTCGGGGGCGTATCCCGCCAACGAGCCTCGGAGATCGTCAACCGGGCGTCCTTCCCAGCGCCCTTGGACACCCTTGCGACCGGTCGGATCTGGTCACGCGAGCAGGTTGCCGACTGGATCAAGAAACACCGCTCGACTCAGCGCGAAGACTGACCTGGCTTCCCCGAGCTGAAACGTCGATGTTGAGACGCTGCGGTGTCGCTGGGGCAACCACAGAACGTCTCAACGCCTGCTCTGAACCGCGTTGAAGGGCGGGCGGGTCTTGGTGGGCCGGGGTGGGATGGGCGATCGCGTTAGGATTCGGGGGTGGCGCTGTTGCATCGGGCGACGATGGTCCCGACCAGGCTGGAACTCATTGCCGGTTGGCTACCGGGGCAGCCCTGGTATCAGGGGCCAGATCCGGCGGAACTTGAGCGGGTGGCGTCGTACCGGTTCGATGATCCCGCCGGCGCGGTCGGCATGGAAACCCTGCTGGTCCGGTGTGGCGACGGGCAGCTCTATCAGGTGCCGTTGACCTATCGGGACGCCCCGTTCGACGGCGGTGACGAGCGGCTGCTCGGCACGGGCGAGCATTCCGCGCTCGGCCGGCGCTGGATCTACGACGCCTGCGGCGATCCGGTCTACGCGGCAACCCTGGCGAGCGTCATCGTCGGCGAAGTGGGACAGGCCGACGAGTTCTACGAGACGGAGGGCCAACTCGACCGGCGCGAGCGGAGCATGACCGTCACCGGCGAGGCCGGGAGCGACTGGACTGGTGGCGAGTCCGTCGACACCGGTGTCGGGGCTGTTCGTTCGGTGCGATCCGCCGATCCCACGATCCTGGTCACGGACCGGGTGGAACTCTCCGTGATCCGGCGCCTCGACCGACCCGATGGTGCCGATGCGGTGCAGGGCGCGATGTTGAGCGGCACCTGGCCGGGGCAACCGACGCCCCGCCCGCTGGCCTGGGCCTGTCCACTCTCCTGACCGACGACAGCCGGCCTACCTGCGCATCAGCCGGCCCCTAGATCCGGGCGCCGACCACCAGCCCCGATCCCCAAGCCATGGCGGTCGCCCGTAGCCCGGCCACCCGGGGCAGCCGGTCCAGGAATCCGTCGACGCGTTCCTGGTGTTCGGCGGGCCAGGTCGGCTGCGGCAGCAGGTCGTCGCCCACGTAGAGGCCGCCGGGCCGCAGCAGGGCGAGCACGTCGTCGAGACGGTGGAACTTGCCGGGAAGACAGTCCACGAAGGCCAGATCGAAGGGCTCACCGTCGTAGTCGGTCAGCCACCCGTCGACGTCGGCGGACTCGAAGCTGACCCGAGGATCGGCGCCCAGCCGGGCGACGGCTACCGCTTGCACCCGGGGATCGATCTCCACGCTGATCAGCCGCGCGTCGGCGGACATGCCGTCGAGCAACCAGGCGGCGCCGGCACCGGCGCCGGTGCCCAACTCCAGGATGCGGCCTGCCGGCTTGCTCGCGGCGAGGGTCGCCAGCATGGCCCCGGTCCGGTTCTCGCACGACATCTCGAAACCGAGTGCTGCCGCATCGGCCAGGATTCCCGCCAGCGCCTCGGGCACGCGAACTGGTTCGTCCTGCACTGTCACTCCCTTCCCGGGCGACTACCTCCCTGGACCCGTCCGGGTTCGATGCAGCCCGGCGCGCAGTTCATCGTCGCTCATCACCAGGTAGACCAGTCCGCAGTCCTGCGGGCCGGTGGCGCCGGGTAGGCAGAGCGTGCAAGGTTCGCCCGGCCGGATCGGGCACTTCGGCTCCGGGCGGCGGGACGGTCGTGCGGTCATGTCCCCATGTTCGCCCAGCGCTTCATCCCGGACCAGGGCCATCAGTCCCGGCCGGCTGGCGCGTCAATCGCTGTCCGTGGCGGCCAGCACGGACAGCTCTCGCCGGTCGGCGCGGATGGCGACCAGTCCGAGGTCCCAGGCGACCCGGTCGAACCAGTCGGTGTCGGCGTCGAAGGTGTACCAGGCGCAATCGTCAACCAGCCGCTCCACCTGGGCGGGGGAGGCATCGGGCGGGGCGCCCGCCAGCGCGGCGATCGACCGCCAGGCGGCCAACCGGCCGAACGCGCCACGCTCACCGGACCGGTACGCCCCACCCGTCGCGGCCGCGGTGAAGAGCCGCCGCCAGATGTCGGCCGGTGACCGCTCGGCCAGGACGAGCCGATCCCGGTCGTCGAGCCCGGAAAGACACTCCAGTCCGAGGCCGAACAGCAGCCCGACGACGGTACCCGGCGCGATGTCCAGATCGTCGGCGAGGAGATAGGTGCGGGCCTCGAACCGGCCGTTGGAGTCCTCGACCCAGTTCAGGACGGCCGCACCGATCGCCGTCGCCGTCGATGCGGTGGTGGTCTCCGCCGCCACCGCCGGTCCGGTGGCGGGCCGCGCCAGCGTCGGACCGGAGAGGGCACGATGGCCGGGACCGGGGAGGTCGTGGGGCTGGGCGGCGGCGGTGCCCGCCTTGTCCAGCGTGGTCAGGGACAGGGGCAGCCAGCCGAGAGGGTGGGCGGCGCGGTGCGGCGACCCAGCCCACCCGCAGACCCAGGGTGTCTTTTCGACGGCCGCGCCGGCCAGCAGCAGTTCGTGCGTCAGACAGGCGTTGAGGTCCGCGATCGGTCCGTCCTGCGCCGCGCCGCTGTCGAGCAGCACTGCCGCCAGCTCGTCGGCGGGATGGTGGGTGGCCAGCAGGGCGGCCGCGTAGCGGGTGATGCCGGCGTCGGCGACGCCGTTGACCAGCCGACAGGTTGGTTCAAGGTGGTCTGCCCCGGGTGCGGTGGCCAGCAGTCGCACCAGCGGGGGAAGGACGCTGCGGAACTGCCAGGTCGCGCGGCCGTACCGACTGGCGACCGCCAGGCCGAGCTCCACCAGGAAGCCGGCGTCGCCCTCGGCAAGGCGCCGTTCACTGAGCCGCCAGACCTCCGCCGCCTCCCTCTCCTGCCCCAACCCGCGAAGGAGCCGCTCGATCTGGTCGCCCACCTCCGCAGGGTAACCGTGCAGATCTTGGCGACAGCTGACCCGGCAGCGCCCGTCCCATAAGGTAATCAGTGGCGGCGGCTTCACCGACGACCACAGGTCGGTGGCGACGGCGGACCCCGACGTCCAGCTCGTCGACCCGGAGCGCTGGTACGCGGCGACCTGAGCTGGCTCCACCCTCAGCCGGTGTCGGGGTTTGCGAGGATGGCCGATGTGGAGGGACGTGGCTGGTCGCGGTTGTCCAAGCGGATGAGAGGGCTGACCGGTGCCGAACGGCGGGTGACGGTCGGGTTCGAGCGGGGCGAGCCGGTCGACCTGCGGGACTTGGCCGAACCGGTCCGGGCCGGCGTCCTGGCCGACCTGCTGACCGGCTGCGAGCGGCCCGGCCGGGCCGCGCTGCGGCTGCGGAACGCCCGGATCGAGGGACGGCTGGATCTGCGCAACGCTGAGGTCGCCGTACCGGTGCGGTTCGCCGATTCCACCTTCACCGACACCCCCTGCCTCGACGACGCCCGCGCGGCCAGCCTGCTGTTCACCGACTGCGTCCTGCCCGGACTGCGCGCCCGACTGCTGGAGCTCCGTGGCGACCTGGTGTTGCGCGGCTGCGCCGTGACCGGCCCGGTCGACCTGCGCGACGCCCGGGTCGGCGGGACGGTGAACCTGGACGGCGCCCGGCTGGCCGCCGCCGGGGAGGCGGTCGACGAGACCCGCGCGGCGGGCCGGGGCGCGGGGGTGGCGCTGGCCGGCGCGCGGATGACGGTGACCGGCAACCTGCATGCCCGGGGCGGCTTCACCGCGGTCGGGCAGGTCTGGCTCGGCGGCGCGACGATCGGCGGTACGGCCGACTTCGACGGCGCCGTGATCAGCAACCCGGGCGGGCTGTCGCTGAGCGCCGACCGGCTGACCGTCGGCGGCAGCCTGACCGCCCGGTACGGCTTCCGCGCCGACGGGGACGTGATCCTGATCCACGCCCAGGTGGGCAGCCAGCTCAACTTCACGAACGCCCGGCTGGGCAGCTCCGGATTCTCGGCGCTGCACCTCGGCGGTGCCCGGGCCGGCACGCTCTGGCTGAACTTCGCCGAACCGCCGGACGGGCGGGTCCGGCTCTCCGGCCTGACCGTCGACTCGATCTTCGACGATCCGGCCACCTGGTCGGCCGAGCTGGACCTGATCGGCTGCACCTACCGGTTGATCGTCGCCCGGCTGCCGTCGGCGCCGGACGAGCCGTCGCCGACCGTGCAGGTCGAGGTCGGCCAACGACTGGACTGGCTGACCCGCAGCCCGGACGGCTACGCCCCGCAGCCGTACGAGCAGCTCGCCGACTTCTACCGGCGCAACGGGCAGGATCCGGAGGCCCGGCGGGTGCTGCTGGCCAAGCAGCGCCGGCGCCGGGCCACCCTACGCTGGCCGGGCCGGCTGGCCGGGTACGCGCTGGACGGGCTGGTCGGCTACGGCTACCGCACCTGGCTGGCCGGGCTGTGGTTGGTCGTGTTCTGGGCGGTCGGGACCGCCACCTTCGTGGCCCGGCCGCCGCAGCCGCGCAACCCGGCCGAGGCGCCCACCCCGGACGCCGCGTTGCAGGCCCTCGACCTGCTCCTGCCGATCATCAACCTCGGCCACGACGGGGCCTGGAAGCCGGCCGGCTGGAGCCAGTACGTGGCCGCCGCGCTGGTGATCGCCGGCTGGGTGTTGACCACCGCCGCCGTCGCCGGCCTCACCCGCCTCTTCAACCGCTGAACCCGGCCGGGACCGCTGAACCCGGCCGGGACCGCTGAACCCGGCCGGGACCGCCCGGAAGGCTCAGCCGTTCACGGCGCGCAGGAAGTTGGCGGCGATCGGGACGGCGCTGGCGCCGCTGGCGCCGCCCTTCTCGACGAAAACCGCGATCGCCACGTCGCCCTGCCAGCCGACGAACCAGGCGTGTGTGTTCGCGGGGTTGTCGTCGAACTCGGCGGTGCCGGTCTTGCCGTGCACCGGCGAACCCGGCACCCCCTTGAGCGCGGTGGCGGTGCCGGCCGTGACCACCTCCCGCATCATGGTTCGCAGCGGCTCGACCGAGCCCGGCTTGAGCTGCGGTCCGGCCGGCGCGGGGTTGGCCGGCGCCGGGTCCAGTAGCAGCTTCGGCTGCTGCCACTGCCCGCGCGCCACCGCCGCGGTCGCGCCGGCCATCGCCACCGGGCTGACCAGCGTGGTGCCCTGCCCGAACGCGGCGGCGGCCCGCTCGGCCGCGCTGCCGCCGGTGGAGACCTTGCCGCTGAACGCCTCGACGCCCAGCTCCCAGGGCGCCTCCAAGCCGACGGAACGGCCCGCCTCGGCCAACCCGTCCGGACCCAGCTTCGGCGCCAGCGCCGCGAACGCGGTGTTGCAGGAGCGGGCGAAGTCGGTGTGGAACGGCACCCGGCCGAGGGCGAAGTCGTCGGAGTTCTTGAACGACCGACCGTCCACAGTGAACGTCTTCGGGCAGTCGACCGGGGTGTCCGGCCCGACCGCGCCGAGGTCGAGCAGGCCGAGCGTGCTGACCATCTTGAAGGTCGAACCGGGCGGTACCTGGGCGGTGAGGGCGAGATTCTCCGCGCCGCCGCCCGGCCCGTTCGCCACCGCCAGCAGCGCGCCGTCGCTGACCCGGACGGCCACCAGCGCGGAGCGCTTCGGCTCGCCGGCCAGCGCGGCGTCGGCCGCGGTCTGGACCCGGACGTCCAGGGTGGTCCGGATCGGCGCGCCGGCCCGCGGCTCCTGCCGGAACAGTTCGGTGCCCGTCGGCTCGACCACCCCGGCCGGGTTGGTCCGGGTGACGATCACACTGGTGCCGGCCGTGCCGCGCAGCCGTTGCTCGTACCCGCCCTGCAGGCCGCCGTGGCCGACCAGGTCGCCGACCGCGTAGACGCCCGGCTCGGCCTCCAGGTCGGCCTTCTGCACCGGGTCCACCGAGCCGAGCAGCGCCCGGGCGAACTCCCGGGTCGGCGCCAGATCCCGCTGGTCCTCGACGAACCGGGTGCCGTCCAGGCCGTGGATCCTCGGCTTGATCTGCAGGTACGCCTCCCGGCGCAGCAGCACCACGTCGACGAACGCGTCCGGCTTGGCGGCCTTGAGCCGGTCCGGCAGGTCGGTGAGGTCAACCGGCGGGTTCAGCGCCGGCCGGATCGCCCGGAAGGCGGCGTCCAGGTCGCGGACCAGGGCGGCCGGGTCGGTCACCGCGCTCGGCTGCACCCCCACCTGCACCACCGGTCGGGGGGTGACGATCGGCTGACCCGCGGCGTCGAGCACCGCGCCCCGGGCCGCCGGCACCCGGCGGATCGCCAACTGGTCGCCCGGGGTCAGCTTCTCCTGCACGATCGTCGGCTCCCACACCACCTGCCACTCGTCGTCCGGCCCGCGCTGCAGCCGTACCTCGGTGGGGTAGCTCCAGTGGGTGCCACCCGGCAGCGTCCAGTCCACCTGGACCGTCGCGGTGGCCGACTCGGCCGTCTCGGTGACCTCGCCCTGCCGGCGCAGCGCGGGCGGGGTCGCCGCCAGCTCGCCGGAGAGCTGCTTGAGCTCCTCGGTCACCTCGGCGGCCGGGGTCCGCTGGCCGGAGGCGTTGAGGAAGCCGATGGCGTCCAGCCCGCCACCGTCGCGCCACCCGGCCAGGAAGGCGTCCACGGTCTGCTCCGGCCCGTCCTCGTCCGAGCAGCCGGTCAGGCCGGCGGCGGCGAGCGTCAGGCAGGCGAGGGCCGCGGCGGTCCGCCGGCGGGCGGAAACCTTCGGGTACGGCGGGAGCAAGCGCATCTGTCGTCACTTTCGGTAAGCGAACCGGCTGGTGGGGCGGCCGGGGTTGGCGAGCCGGATGAGCCGACGGTAGTACCCGCGGCCGACCCGTGGGGGCCGCCCCCGTCGGCCGACCACCCCGACGATCAGGGCGGGGTCGGGTGTGATGACCTGCGCAGCGGGGGTATCTAGGGACAGCCTCTCCCTGGGGCCGGGACGGGGTGGTGGGAAGAGTCCGGTTCCTGACGTCCGGCCGGCGATCCACCGATCCGTTCCCGGGTCGGCAGGGCCTAGGCTGGGGCGCTGAGTGACCCACAGCGTCGTGGGTCGAGGGGAGTGGCACCAATGGACCGGCGTCCGGCGACAAAACCGGGACCCGATCTCCGGCCTGACGACAACGGCCGGAACGACTTCGATCCCGACCGCGGCCTCGATCCCGACCGCGGCTCCGGTCCGGAGGGCGACCTCGATCCGGACGGCGACCACGAGATCGGGCTGGCCGTGGTCGACGACGGCAACCGACGCCGGTCCGGCGGCCCCGATGCCGGGGACACCGGACTGAGCGACGACGACTCCGGGGCCCGGATCTTCACCGGCGTCACCGGGCTCACCGGGGCCAGCGTCGACACCCTCTACGACCTGGGCCTGCCGGCCGAGGCGCTCGCCGACGACGTCGAGGACGCCGAACTGGACGAGCCGGTACCCAACGCCGAGCGGCTGGTCGCGCAGGCGGTCGGGCTGGCCGGCGGCGACCACGACGCCGCCACCCTGGTCGACCGGTTCTGGCGGTTCGCCCCCGACGAGGAACTGATCGGCATCACCGCCGAGGAGATGCTCGCCGCGGCCCAGGCCCACCGGGACCTGGCCCGGCAGCGGGTGCCCGGCGAGTTGAAGCTGCGCATCCACGAGCCGGCCACCGGCCAGCAGCACACCGTGATCGAGATCGTCACCGACGACATGCCGTTCCTGGTCGACTCGGTCACCGCCCTGCTCACCGGCGAGCACCTCGACGTGCACATGCTGGTCCACCCGCTGGTGGTGGTGCGCCGCGAACCGCTCGGCCGGCTCACCGAGGTGGCCGCCGACGTCGAACCGGACGACGCGATCGCCGGCGACATCGTCGAGAGCTGGATGCGGATCGAGATCGACCCGGTCCGCGACGCCGCCGCCCGCGACCGGCTCCGCGGCGAGTTGCAGCGGGTGCTCACCGATGTGCGGGAGGCGGTGGAGGACTGGCCGAAGATGCGGCAACGGGCGCTCGGCCTCGCCGACGACCTGGCCGCCGCCCGGACCTCCGAGACCCGCCCGCCGGTGCCGGAGAAGGACATCACCGACTCGGTGGAGCTGCTGCGCTGGCTCGCCCACGACCACTTCACCTTCCTCGGCTACCGCGAGTACCGGTTGGTCCGCACCGACAACGGCGACCAGGCGCTGGAGGCGGTGCTCGGCTCCGGCCTGGGCATCCTGCGCCAGGACTCGACCCGGCCCCGGACGCTGTCCTCGCTGGCGCCCGAGGCGCACGACAAGGTACGCGAGAAGCGGCTGCTCATCATCACCAAGGCCAACTCGCGGGCCACCGTGCACCGGTCGGCCTATCTGGACTACATCGGCTTCAAGATCTTCAACGACGAGGGCGAGGTGGTCGGCGAGCGGCGCTTCCTCGGCCTGTTCGCCACCGCCGCCTACCGCACCAGCGTCCGGGAGCTGCCGGTGGTGCGCCGCAAGGTCGCCGAGGTGCTGGACCGCTCCGGGCTCAGCCCGCGCAGCCACTCCGGCAAGGACCTGCTGCAGATCCTGGAGACCTATCCGCGCGACGAGCTGTTCCAGATCAAGACCGACGACCTCTACCACGCGGTCGTCGGCGTACTGCGGATGGCCGGCCGCCGGCAGCTGCGGCTGTTCCTGCGCCGGGACGGCTACGGCCGGTTCATCTCCTGCCTGATCTACCTGCCCCGGGACCGGTTCACCACCCAGAACCGGCTGCGCATGCAGGAGATCCTGCTGCGCGAGCTGAACGGCATCGGGGTCGACTACACCACCCGGGTCACCGAGTCGATGCTGGCCCGGGTGCACTTCATCGTCCGCAGCGACCCGGCGAGCCCGCCCGGCGACATCGACCCCGACCTGCTGGCCGAGCAGCTGGCCGACGCCACCCGGCTCTGGGACGACGACTACCGGCTGGTGCTGGAGCGCAAGCTCGGTGACGAGCAGGCCAAACGGCTCTTCGCCCGGTACGCCGACGCGTTCCCGGAGGGCTACAAGGACAGCCACACCCCGTACGAGGCGATGAAGGACCTGGCCAAACTGGAGCTGCTGGAGGAGTCCGGCCAGCTCGAGATGCACATGTTCCGCAAGCAGCGGTGGGGGGCCGACCGCGGCGGCGAGCAGACCGACGTCCGGTTCAAGGTCTACCGGTACGGCGAACCGATGGTGCTGTCGGCCGTCCTGCCGGTGCTGCACTCGCTCGGGGTCCGGGTCATCGACGAGCACCCGTACGAGGTGGACCGGATCGACGGCCGGATCTACCTGTACGACTTCGGCCTGGAACTGCCGGAGAAGGCGCTGGAGCTGGCCGAGGTGCGGCCGCACGTGGAGAACGCCTTCTCGGCCACCTGGCGGGGCGAGGCCGAGGTGGACGGCTTCAACGAGCTGGTGCTGCGCGGCGGCCTCACCTGGCGGCAGGTGGTGGTGCTGCGCGCGTACGCGAAGTATCTGCGGCAGGCCGGCACGGTCTTCTCCCAGGACTACATGGAGCAGACCTTCATCAGCTACCCGACGCTGGCCGCCCTGCTGGTGGAGCTCTTCGAGGTGCGGATGTCGCCGGTGCTGGGGCTGAGCGCGGAGGAACGCAGCCTGCGCGGCAAGGACCTGGTCGACCGGATCGGCCGGGAACTGGACGAGGTCACCAGCCTGGACCAGGACCGCATCCTGCGGTCCTACCTGACGTTGATCCAGGCCACCCTGCGGACCAGCTTCTACCAGCGCCGCGACGACGGGCGACCGAAGCCGTACGTGGCGATGAAGCTCGACCCGCAGGCGATCCCGGACCTGCCGGCCCCCCGGCCAAAATACGAGATCTTCGTCTACTCGCCCCGGTTCGAGGGCGTGCACCTGCGCTACGGCCCGGTGGCCCGAGGCGGACTGCGCTGGTCCGACCGGCGGGAGGACTTCCGCACCGAGGTGCTCGGTCTGGTGAAGGCGCAGATGGTGAAGAACGCGGTGATCGTGCCGGTGGGCGCCAAGGGCGGCTTCGTGCTCAAGCAGAAGCCGGGCGACCGGGACGAGGCGGTGGTCTGCTACCGGGAGTTCATCGCCGCCCTGCTGGACGTGACCGACAACCTGGAAGGCGGTCGGGTGGTGCCGCCGCCGGACGTGGTGCGCCACGACGGCGACGACCCGTACCTGGTGGTGGCGGCCGACAAGGGGACGGCGAGCTTCTCCGACATCGCCAACGAGATCTCGCTGGCGCACGGTTTCTGGCTGGCCGACGCGTTCGCCTCCGGCGGCTCGGCCGGCTACGACCACAAACGGATGGGCATCACCGCCCGGGGCGCCTGGGAGTCGGTCAAGCGGCACTTCCGCGACCTGGGCCTCGACACCCAGACCGAGGACTTCACCGTGGTCGGCGTCGGCGACATGTCCGGCGACGTGTTCGGCAACGGGATGCTGCTCTCCGAGCACATCCGGCTGGTGGCCGCCTTCGACCACCGGCACATCTTCCTGGACCCCGACCCGGACCCGGCCCGCTCCTACGCGGAGCGCCGCCGGCTGTTCGACCTGCCGCGCTCGTCGTGGTCCGACTACGACCAGGAGCTGATCTCCGACGGCGGCGGCGTCTTCGCGCGTACGGCGAAGTCGGTGCCGGTGACGCCGCAGGTCCGCGCGGTGCTCGGCCTCGACGACGGGGTCGACGCGCTGTCGCCGCAGGAGTTGATGCGGGCGATCCTGGCCGCGCCGGTGGACCTGTTCTGGAACGGCGGCATCGGCACCTACGTGAAGGCGTCCACCCAGACCAACGCCGAGGTGGGGGACAAGTCCAACGACGCGATCCGGATCGACGGCCGGGACCTGCGGGTCCGGGTGGTCGGCGAGGGCGGGAACCTGGGCTTCACCCAGGCCGGCCGGGTCGAGTACGCGCTCACCGGCGGTCGGATCTTCACCGACTCGATCGACAACGCGGCCGGGGTGGACACCTCCGACCACGAGGTGAACATCAAGATTCTGCTCGGCGACGCGGTCGGCGACGGTGAGCTGACCATGCCGGACCGGGACGCGCTGCTGGCCGAGATGACCGACGAGGTCGCCGAGCTGGTGCTGCGGGACAACTACGACCAGGCCCGGGCGATCAGCAACTCGCTGGCCCAGGCCGCGTCGCTGCTGCCGGTGCACCGGCGGATCATCACCGACCTGGAGCGCTCCGGGCAGCTCATCCGGGAGTTGGAGGCGCTGCCGGCCGACGAGGAGCTGGCGGCGCGGGAGTCGGGGTTGACCGCTCCGGAGTTCGCGGTGCTGCTGGCGTACATCAAGATCGGTCTGGAGCGGGAGATCCTGGCCGACGGGATCGCCGACGAGGAGTGGACCTCGGAGGTGTTGGCGGGCTACTTCCCGACGCCGCTGCGCGAGCGGTACGCCGACCGGATGCCGGGCCACCGACTGCGCCGGGACATCGTGACCACGGTGCTGGTGAACGAGGCGATCAACCGGGGCGGACTCACCTTCGTCTACCGGGTGGTGGAGGAGACCGCCGCCACCCCGGCCGACGTGATCCGGGCGTACGTGGTGGTGCGGGACGTGTTCCGGCTGCGGGAACTCTGGGCGGCGGTGGAGGCGCTGGACAACCAGGTCTCCACCGAGCTGCAGACGGCGGTCTACCTGGACACCCGGCGGCTGCTGGACCGGGCGGTGCGCTGGCTGGTCACCAACCGGCGGTCGCCGATCGACGTGCCGACCGAGATCGCCCGGCTCCGGGACGGGGTGGCCCGGCTGCTGCCGGAGCTGGGCGGGCTCTTCTACGGCGCCGAGCGGGAGTCGTTGCTGGCCCACATCGACCTGCAGGTCGGTCGGGGGCTGCCGCGCGAGCTGGCGGAGCGGGCGACCAGGTTGATGTACAGCTTCGGGTTGCTCGACGTGGTCGAGGTGGCCACCGACACCGGCCGGGACACCGGCGAGGTGGCCTCGGTGTACTTCGTGATCTCGGACCGGTTCCGGGTGGACTCGCTGCTGTCGAAGATCTCGCTGCTGCCCCGGGAGGACCGGTGGCAGACGCTGGCCCGGATGGCGCTCCGCTACGACCTGTACGCGGCGCTGGCGGCGCTCACCGCCGAGGTGCTGGCCTCGACGCCGGCCGACGTGCCGGCCGAGCAGCGGGTGCACCAGTGGGAGGAGGCCAACGCCACCTCGATCACCCGGACCCGCAAGGCGATGGGCGAGTTCGACGAGTCACGGTCCGACCTGGCGGCCCTGTCGGTGTTGCTCCGGCAGATCCGGACCCTGGTCCGGACCTCCGCCGCGAGCTGACCGGCGGCGGCGCGGGGCAGGTGACCCCGCGCCGCCGCCGGGCGGGCCTTCGGTCGCGTCGCAGCCGCCCGGTCGCGTCGCAGCCGCGCCCCGGCTGCGTCACAGCCGGGGTGCCCCCGCGATGGTGGCGAACACGATGATGTTGTCCGGATAGTTGCCCGTCTTCTGGTCGAACCGGCCGCCGCAGGTCACCACCCGCAGGGTGGGAAACGCGGTACGGCTGTAGACGAGGTCGGTCGGGAAGGCCGTCTTCGGGAACGACTTGACCGCGTCGACCACGAAGGTGGCGTCCTTGCCGTCCTTGCGGTTGACGGTGATCTTGTCTCCCGGCCGGAGCAGGCCGAGCTTGAAGAAGACCGCCGGACCGGTCTTGTGCGAGTCGACGTGCCCGACGACCACCGCCGCGCCGACCTCACCGGGGCTCGGTCCCAGGTTGAACCAGCCCGCGTGCTGGGCCTGGTCCAGCGAAGGCACCTGGACCATGCCCTCCTTGTCCAGTCCGAGGGAGAGGGTCTTGGCCTTCACGCCGATCTTCGGGATCCGGATGCCGACCGGTTCGGACCGGGGCAGCGGTGCCGGCCCGGTCGGGCTCGGCGCGGCGGTCGGGGTGGCCGGGCCACCGGGCGTGGGTCCGGTGGTCGGCGCCGCGGTGCCGGTCGGCGCCGGTATCGCGGTCGCCGTGGCGGATGACAGATCGGTCGGCCCGGCGCCCGGAGGTACCGCCAGCAGCGACGCGAGGTCGCTCGGGGCGGCCTCGGCCGGTGGCTGCGGCGGTGCCTCCGGCTCACCGGTGAAGGCCACCACGATCAGCCCGCTGCCGCCGAGGGCCAGCGCGGCGACGACGGCGACGCCGGCGGCGCGCCACGGTGACCCGTGACTGCCGCCGGCGCCCCTAGCCGCCGGGTTTTCAGGCGAGCGTGCCATTGGTACGCCGCCGCATCAGCATGACGCCGCCCAGCGCCGCGGCGCCGAGCAGGCCGGCTCCGCTCGTGGCCAACGCGGTGTTGGCGCCGGTCGAACCGCCGTCGCCGCCGTGCACCCAGCCCTTCGGGGCCACCTTGAGCTCACCCTCGGCGCACTGGCCGACGAGCTCGTAGTGGCCCGGCGTGGTGTCCCACGGAATCTTCACCGTGGCGTAGTAGACGAACTTCTCGTCCTTCTCGTGGTGCTCGTCCTTCTTGCCCTCCTCGGCCGCCGCAGCGTCCTCGGCGTCCGCCTTGGGCTCCTTCTTGTCCGCTGCGTCGTCCTTGGCGGAGCCGCCCCAGCCGCCCTCTTCCTCGGCGCCGTTCGACCCGCCCCAGGAGCCTTCCTCCTCGCCCCAGGAGCCCTCGTCGCCCCAGGAGCCCTCCTCGCCCCACTTGTCCCCGTGCTTCTTGGGTACGAGGTCGACCTCGCCCGTGATCTCGGTCCAGGCCCACGGCGCGTCCTGCGCCTCTTCGCAGATCTCGACGATCTTGACCTTGTGGCCGGCCTTGACCCACTCCGGGTAGGTGAAGATCTTGTTGACCTCCTCCGGTGCCGGCTCCGGCGCCGGCGTGGGTCCGTCCGCGAGCGCAATGCCAGGTGCGCCGATGAGCAGGGACGCGCCGCCGAGAGCTGCTCCGGCCACCATCTTGCCGAGGAACTTCTTAGCCATGACTCCTCCTCTTCCCTTTGTCGCCTTCGGCCCGGCGGGCAGCCGAGCCATGACCGAGGCTAGCGCGTTCGCGAGCTTTCATCGTATTAAAGCGGCTATTTCCAACCTCGCCCTTATGGCGACGGTTTGTGGTATTTGCCGTGCGCGCGTGGTCTGGGCTGGTCGATGGTCATTGGGGCCGGACGGCGGGTCAGCCGGGCGACGACCGTTATCGGTTCCCCGGGGCCTGCCCGTCCCGTCGCTGCCCGCGAGGTCCGGTTCGAGCGACCGGCTTTCCGGTGCTGGGAGGGGTGTTGCGGCCCCTTGCGTCACAACGGCCCCGGCGCTTTCAAGGGTCGCGGTAGCACCGAAAGCGGCGCTCGGCGTGATGGGGGATGGCGCGGGGCAAAGGCCGCTTTTGATTCGGATATTGCGCTATTTACAAACAACGCCGCAGTAGGTCGTCAAACGCGCAAGTGCACTGTCCACATTACGTGCACCGTCCCCTTTCCGCCCGCATTCGGCGGGACGTGAAAGGTGTTCCCGTTGCCGCGTCCACAGCGGAGACAGGCCGGCCGCCGGCCGGACCCGTCACGGGCCCGGCCGGCGGCCTGGTGGCTCGGCGGTCTAGTGGCTGTCGGCGGGCGTGCCGGTCGAGGTCCCGGCCGGCGCGGACTCGGCCGCCGTCCGCTGCTTGACGTAGGTCGGGTGCAGGTGCACCGGCTCGGCGGTCTTGCCGCGACGGCGCTCCGCCCGGGCCCGGGCCCGCAGGTTGAGGAACTCGACGAAGACCGAGAAGGCGATCGGGCCGTAGACGTACCCCTTGGGGATGTGCTGGTCCAGGCCCTCGGCGATCAGGCTGCCGCCGATCAGCAGCAGGAAGGAGAGGGCGAGCATCTTCACGGTCGGGTGCCGGTTGACGAAGTCGCTGATCGCGCCGGCCGAGATGAGCATGATCGCCATCGCCACCACGACGGCGGCGACCATGATGAAGAGCTGGTCGACCATGCCGACCGCGGTGATCACCGAGTCCAGCGAGAAGACGATGTCCAGGATGAGGATCTGGATGATGACGCTGGTGAAGGTGGCGGCCTTGCGCGACTCCGAGCCGGCGTGGCCCTCCAGGTTCTCGTGGATCTCGTAGGTCGCCTTGGCGAGCAGGAACGCCCCACCGAGCAGCAGGATCAGGTCCCGCCCGGAGATCTCCTGACCGAAGACCGTGAACAGTGGCGCGGTCAGGCCGATCACCCAGGAGAGCGAGGCGAGCAGCAGCAGTCGGGTGACCAACGCGAGGGAGAGGCCGATGGTGCGGGCCCGGGCCTGCTGGTGTTCGGGCAGCCGGCCGGCCAGGATCGAGATGAAGACGATGTTGTCGATGCCGAGGACGACCTCCAGCAGGAGCAGGGTGGCGAAGGCTACCCAGAGCTCGGGCTGCAGTAGAAGCTCGATCATCAGTTCTCCCAGGTGAGATCGCCCGTCCGGGCGTACGTCGGTCGCGGATCATCGTCCTACACGGAGTCGAGAGGGTGCCACCGGGAGGGTGCGGGCCGGGCGACCCGGGCGGGAAATTCATCGCCATCTTTCGGTTGCGGTTGTGGTGGAAGCGCTCCCATGCAAGAATTCAGGGACTGTGCTGGGGGAGCCACACCGCGCAGTCGATGCCGAGGGCATCCGGTTCTCCGGACGGTGTCGAGACACGGCCGCTTGCTGACGGCCGGCACCACCACCACGTAGTTGCTGCTGCCCGTCCGGGTGCGGGCACCGTAGTCCCCCCATGGCGCCTTGTGACGTCCCCACCTCTTGCGACGTCCGCAGGCCGCCTCGCCGGGCGCCGTCATCGGAGCCTCGGCTGGCCCAAGGAGATCAGTGCATGAATTTACGGAGTAGGTTGTCCGGCCGCCGCAAGGCGCTGGCGCTGGCGGGCGCGGGCACCCTGGTGGCCGCCGGCCTCGTCACCATCCCGGTCACCGCGGCGTTCGCGGCCCCGGGGTGCAACGTGACGTACGCGGCCAACCAGTGGCAGGGCGGCTTCACCGCCAACGTCACCATCAACAACATCGGTGACCCGCTGACCAGCTGGACGCTGCGGTTCACCTTCCCGAACAGCAGCCAGCGGGTGCAGCAGGGCTGGTCGGCGAACTGGACCCAGTCCGGCAGCCAGGTGACCGCCACCAACATGGCGTGGAACGGAAACCTCGCCACCGGCGCCTCCACCAGCATCGGCTTCAACGGTGCGTGGAGCGGCAGCAACCCGGCGCCGACCGCGTTCACCATCAACGGGGTGGCGTGCAACGGCGGCCAGCAGCCCACCACGCCGCCGCCGAACCCGACGACGCCGCCGCCGAACCCGACCACCCCGCCGCCGAACCCGACGACGCCGCCGCCGAACCCGACGACGCCGCCGCCCGGACAGCGGGTCGACAACCCGTACGTCGGCGCCCGTGGCTACGTCAACCCGGAGTGGTCGGCCAAGGCCGCCGCCGAGCCCGGTGGCGACCGGATCTCCAACATCTCGACGGCCGTCTGGCTGGACCGGCGGGCCGCGATCGAGGGCACCCCGGACAGCAGCTCGAACGGTCCGATGGGTCTCGCCGACCACCTCGACGAGGCACTGGTGCAGGCCAACGGGCAGCCGCTGACGATCCAGATCGTCATCTACAACCTGCCCGGCCGGGACTGCGCCGCGCTCGCCTCCAACGGTGAGCTGGGCCCGGACGACCTGCCCATCTACAAGTCCGAGTACATCGACCCGATCGCCGCGATCATGGGCGACACGAAGTACCGCAGCCTGCGGATCGTCGCGATCATCGAGATCGACTCGCTGCCGAACCTGGTGACCAACACCGGTTCGCGGGAGACCGCGACGGCGGCCTGCGACACCATGCTGGCCAACCGCGGCTACGTCGACGGTGTCGGCTACGCGCTGGCCAAGCTGGGCGCGATCCCGAACGTCTACAACTACGTGGACGCCGGCCACCACGGCTGGATCGGCTGGGACAGCAACTTCCGTCCCTCGGCGCAGATCTTCGCCCAGGCCGCCCGTGCCTCGGGCAGCACCCCGGCGAACGTGCACGGCTTCATCGCCAACACCGCCAACTACTCGGCCACCGTCGAGCCCTACCTGACGATCACCGAGCAGAACCGCCAGTCCGACTGGATCGACTGGAACCAGTACGTGGACGAGCAGTCGTTCGCCCAGGCACTGCGGACCGAACTGATCTCGCAGGGCTTCTCGTCGAACATCGGCATGCTGATCGACACCTCCCGCAACGGGTGGGGCGGCCCCGACCGGCCGACCGGTCCGGTGACCAGCGGTGACATCAACGAACAGGTCGACGGCTCCCGCATCGACCGCCGGATCCACCTCGGCAACTGGTGCAACCAGAGCGGCGCCGGCCTCGGCGAGCGTCCGCGGGCCGCGCCGGCCCCTGGCATCGACGCCTACGTCTGGGTCAAGCCGCCGGGTGAGTCGGACGGCTCCAGCACCCTGATCGACAACGATGAGGGCAAGGGCTTCGACCGGATGTGCGACCCGACCTACGGCGGCAACGTGCGCAACGGCAACAACCCCAGCGGTGCGCTCCCGGGCGCCCCGATCTCGGGCGCCTGGTTCTCCGCTCAGCTCCAGGAGCTGATGGAGAACGCCTACCCGCCGCTGTAGGTCGACCGCCGGCCGGATCGACCTGTTCGGTCCGGCCGGTCCGATCGAAGCGGTAGCACCGCGCACCACCCGAGTGATCCCTGGTCCCGCCGCAGCTGGCGGGACCAGGGATCGCCGTGTCCGTACCGCATCTCGGTCGCCGCGGCCGTCGCTGTGACGGAGTCCGTCGGCCGGGTCTCATCGGCCGGGTCTCATTCGGTCCTGCGGCCTTCCGTCTCGCTCCAGCATCCGGCAGGTGCCGGCGTCCGGTTCAGGGGACGGTGCGCTCGACCGCCGCCGGCCCGTCGTGTTCCAACTCCTCGCGGGCCCGTTCGATGTTCTGCGGGTTCGGCTCGCGCCCCTGCGCCGCCGCCAGGTCCGCCGGCTCCCAGGGCTGCTCGGCGCCGGTGCGGGCGTCGCTGCCCGGTGATCCCGCACCGTACGCGTCGCCGATCACATCCTCGGTCGGGGGCCGGTCCGCCGGCACCTCGTCGGGTCCGGTGAAGCGGGGGGTGTCCCGGTCAGGTCCACCACCGGCCGCGAGCTGCGGCACCGTGGTCTCGTCGTCCACCGCCGCGGCCACCTCCGGGGTCTCCTCCAACGGCTGTCCGGACTCGCGGTCTCGTCGTGTCATGCCTGATCCTCCCGGCTCCGCCCGGGTGCCCCGGCGCTCGTGCGCGCCTCGTCGACCACCGGATCACCCGCTGCTCGCCGGCTACCCGTCCCGCGCCCGGTCATGCCACCGGCCCGCGGGAGAATCCGCCCCAGGAGGAGCGCGCCCGGCAGCCGCGGGTGCGGACCGCCGGGCCGGTGACGCACCGCGGCCCGGCATCCTTCGGTGCGGAGTGCCGGGCCGCGCTGGCGAACGCCCACCCTCAGAGGTCGAGGATCTTGTCCAGGAAGTCGCGGTAGCGGCGGACCACCACCCGGAGCTGTTCGGTGTCGTCGGCCGAGCCGTCCTGCCAACCGCCCAGCTCGTCCTTCTGGGCGGCGAGCGCCGCGGCCAGCGCCTCGATCGCCTCCTCGGCCAGGCCCTGCGCCTCGCCGGCCGCCGCCCGCGGGTCATCCACGAAGCGGAGCTGCACCTCGCGCCACCGGTCCCGGAAGCCCTGGGCGGCGTCGGCCGCCAACAGTGTGGCGACCGGCGCGGCCGGCACGGCGCCCGGCAGCAACTCGCCGTCCGCGGTGGTGGTCGACTCGTCGGCCGACGGCGTGGTCGACTCGTCGGCCGCGACCGCCGGTTGGTCGCCGGTCAGGGCCGGGTTACCCGCCGCGAGCACGCGCTCCTCGGTCGCGCCGTCCGAACCCACGGCCACCGACTCCGTCCCGACCGGTTGCCCGTCGACCGGGTCGGTGCCGACCGGAAGGGTGTCGACCGGCCCGGTCGCGACCGGCTCGGCGTCGACCGGCCCACCGTCGACCGGCCCGCCGGCGACCGGCTCGGCGTCGACCGGGCGGACATCGGTGGGTCGGTTCCCGGTCGGGTCGGCGTCGACCACGCCGTTCGCCGGGTCCGCGGTGCGTTCGTCCCGTGGGTCGGGTTCGGCGGTCCGGTCCTCGCTGGCCAGCGCGGAGGCGGCGACGGCCCCGCCGACCGTGGGGGCGCCGAAGGCGGTGGGAACGGGCGCCGGATCGTGGTACTCGGGACGGTCCTGATCGTCGGCGGGCGACCCGTCCGCGTCGCCACCGTGCGGCCCGGGCTCGTTCAGCGCGGCCACCTCGGCGCGGAAGTCGTCGTCCTCGCGCAACTCCTCGGCCCGTACCTCGTCATCGGCCCGGACGTCTTCGGCCCGTGCCGCGTCGTCGGCCGGCGCGTCGTCGGCCCGTACCTCGTCCTCGGCCCGGAGGTCCGCGTCCGCGGGTGGCTGGCCGTCGGAGCGGGCCGCGCCGTCCGGCCCGCTCCCGTCCTCGGCCCGCGGCTGGTCACCGGTGAGCAGCTCGTCGTCGGTGCGGTCGCCGTCGTCTCCGGGCCGGTCGGCCTCGGCCCCGGGCGGGGTGGGTACCGGGACGGGCTCGGACCTGACCGCCTCGGGATGGTCGTCGTACTCGGGGTGGTCCTGATAGGTGTGCGGTTCCTGGTGGCGCATGGCGAAGTGTCTCCTCACCGGCTCTGGGCGTCCTGGGTGGCGTCGGGACGGGGCTCGTCCGCGTGGTGATGACGTACCGGATCCTCGCCCAGCAGCTCGGCGAAGAGCGCCCGGTAGTGAACGACGGCCTGGCGCAGTTGCTCGGTGCTCGCCTCGCCGCGTTCGTTGCGCAGGTGGATTTCGTGTGCGTCACGGTAGTGGGTCAGGGTCTGCGCGTGCTCCACCGAAAGGTGGGCGAGCTGGTCGGAATAGTCCTCGGTCGGGTAGCCCCGTTCGGCGATCAGCCGGGTGACCAGCTCGTCGGCGGCGCCGACCGCCTCGGCCGGCGAGTCGATGAAGCGGGCCTGGATCTCCTCCCAGTCCGCCGCGTACCGGCGGCGGGATTCGTCGGTGAGTGGGGTGAGCGTGAGCTCGGCGTGCCGCCGCTCCCGCTCCCGCAGTTCGCGCTCGGCGGCCGTCCGGCTGTCCTGCTCGGCCACGAGGCGGTCGTACTCCGGTCCGAACCTGTTCCGCAGGGCCTTGCGGCGGGCGCTGACCCAGGCGAACGCGGCGATGGCCACGACGGCGGCGATGACGAGAACTGTGATGATGAGCTGCGTGGGCGACATGGCTCCTCCTTCGTCACCTGGTATTCCCGCTCCGCCCTGATCACCAATCCAGATTCCCGGTACTTTCCCTGCTGGCGGTCTTACTGGACTGGTTCCAGAAAGCTCGGCCGCGGTCGGTCAGGTGAGCCCTTTCCAGCCATCGATCAACCTCGTGACCTGCGGCGATCGCCCAGACCGGGCATTCGGTCGCGATCACCCGGTAGTGCATGGGCCCGTGATTACGTATCCTGCCGGAGGCGTGCGAGCCCGCGACCGAGACTCGGCCGGAGCTGTCGGTCCCGTGACCGCGACTCCGGGTGAGAACCGAGGTCGCGCCGGGCCTCGCGTGCCTCCCTGCCGCACCCCCTCGGGCGAGGTCTGATGAACACCCGCAACTGGCCGATCCGCTCGAAGATCGTCGCGCTGGTCGCCGCTCCGATCGCAGCGCTGCTGGCGTTGTGGATCTTCGCGACGACATTGACGGTCGGCCCGGCGTCGAGCCTGTTGGCGGCCCAGACGCTCTTGGACGAGCTGGGCAAGCCCGGCGAGGCCATGGTGGCCGAACTGCAGCGTGAACGCCGGCTGTCCACCATCTACCTGGCCGGTCGGGACAACACCACCGAGCTGGCCGAGCAGCGGGTCCGCACCGACGCGGCGATCACCGAGTTCCGCCGCCGGACCACCGGCGAGGAGCTGACCGACGTGGCGACCGGCCTGGTCTCCGTCCGGCTCGCCCAGACCTACACCGCGCTGGACGCGCTGTCGGCGGGCCGGGGCTTCATCGACCGCCGGGACATGGACGCCGCAGGCGCCATCGGTCTCTACAGTGGCATGATCGACACTGCGTTCCGGACCTTCTCCGCGATGCTCGCCCTGCCCGACGAGTCGCTCAACCGGGAGGCCCGCGCCCTCACCGCGCTGGGCCGCGCCCGGGAGGTGCTCGGGCAGACCGATGCCCTGCTGGCCGGGTCGTTCACCGCCGAGCGGTTCGGCGACGGGGAATACACCCAGCTGGTCCAGATCATCGGCACCCAGCGGTTCCTGCTCGCGGACGCGGTGGCCGAACTGCCCGACGCCGGCCGGGCCGAGTACCAGCGGATGACCGAGAGCGACGCGTTCGTCCGGCTGCGGGCGATGGAGGAGCAGCTGGTCGCCAATGGACGCCCGGGTGCTCCGGTGCCGGTCGACGCCCGCGCCTGGCAGAGCAGCTACGACTCGGTCCAGCGGCAGCTGCGCGACTTCGAGCTGGCCGGCGCGGAGGCACTCACCGAGCGGACCGTCCCGGTGGCGATCGGGATCCTGGCCCGGCTCGGGCTGGCCGGCGTACTCGGATTCCTGGCGGTGCTCCTGTCGATGATCATCGCCGTCCGGATCGGTCGGTCGTTGGCCCGCCGGCTGAGTGGACTGCGGGCCGCCGCGCAGGAGACGGCGACCGAACGGCTGCCGTCCGTCGTGGGCCGGCTCCGCCGGGGCGAGGACGTGAACCTCGACCGGGAGGTGCCCGCGCTCGATCACGGCGGGGACGAGATCGGCGAGGTCGCCCGGGCGTTCAGCGAGGTCCAGCAGACCGCCATCCGGTCGGCGATCGACGAGGCCGCCCTCCGGCGGGGACTCAACGACGTGTTCCTCAACATCGCCCGGCGTAGCCAGACGCTGCTGCACCGCCAACTCGCGCTGCTCGACCGGATGGAGCGGCGCACCACCGAGCCGGACGAGCTGGCCGACCTGTTCAAGGTGGACCATCTGGCGACCCGGATGCGTCGGCACGCGGAGGACCTGGTGATCCTCGCTGGCGCCACACCCGGCCGGGGCTGGCGCAATCCGGTGCCGATGGTGGACGTGATCCGGGGTGCCATCTCCGAGATCGAGGACTACGCCCGGGTCGACATCGCCACCGTGCAGCCGGCCGCGGCGGTCGGCCGGGCGGTCGGGGACGTGGTCCACCTGCTCGCCGAGCTGATCGAGAACGCCGCCTCGTTCTCCCCGCCGCACACCCGGATCAGGGTCTCCGGGGAGGTGCTGCCCAACGGGTACGCCATCGAGATCGAGGACCGTGGCCTCGGCATGCCGCCGGAGGCGTTGACCGAGGCGAACCAGCGACTGGCCGACCCGCCGGAGTTCGACCCCACCAACAGTGCCCGGCTCGGGCTCTTCGTCGTCGCCCAGCTCGGCGCCCGGCACGGCGTGAAGGTCCAGCTACGGACGTCGGCCTACGGCGGGGTGACGGCGGTGGCCCTGATCCCGTCCGACATCGTGGTCGCCGGCACCGGCACCCTCGCGCTCCCCGGCCGCCCGCCGCTGCCACTCGGCCCGAGCCCGGCCGGTGTCTCACCGGCCGCCGCCGGGGCCGCCCCGACGGCCCGACCCGGCCCACCCCGGGGCCGGGACCTCGACTCCACCGTGGAGTTCGTGCTCACCGGGGACCAGCTCGCGGCCCAGACCCCACCGAACCAGCCTCCCGTGATTCAGACCCCCGTGAGCCAAACCCCCGCGATCCAAACCCCCGCGATCCAGGCCCCCGCGACTCCAACCTCCGCGATCCAGGCCCCTGCCGTCCAGGGACCCGCGCACCGGGACTCCACCAGTCCGGCTTCCGCGACCCGGGCCGGCTCCGGAGAGCCCGTCCCGGCCGGCCCCGTCCCGGCCGGCCCCGTCCCGGCCGAATCCGGCCCGGCCGGCCCGGCCGGTCCCAGTCGGCCGGCCGAGGTGCAGATCGGCGAGGACGGGTTGCCGCGCCGGGTCCGGCAGACCAGCCTGGCCCCGCAGCTGCGCAA
The DNA here is from genome assembly GCF_029626155.1 of Solwaraspora sp. WMMD1047. Classification (NCBI taxonomy): domain Bacteria; kingdom Bacillati; phylum Actinomycetota; class Actinomycetes; order Micromonosporales; family Micromonosporaceae; genus Solwaraspora; species Solwaraspora sp. WMMD1047. The sequence continues at coordinate 1,315,242 of NZ_JARUBL010000001.1, forward strand.
GCCGCAGTCCGGACCGCCCGGCCGGGCCGGCGCGACCCAGGAGATGCCGAGGCGGCCCGGCAACGGGCGCCCTCCGATCGTCGTCGCCGAAGCGCCGCCGCCGCCCCGCACCCCGGAGGAGGTCCGGTCGGTGATGGCGGCGCTGCAGTCCGGCACGGCGCGGGGCCGGCGGGACGCCACGGTGGAGCCGACCGAATCGAACCGGACGACCCAGCCCGGTCCGGCGGCCAGTACCGGTACCGGAGCACCAGCCACCGACGAGGGATCCCCCCACTCTGGAAGGAATGCGTAGTGGTGCAGACGCCGAGGCCGGTCGCGAACCTCAACTGGCTGCTCGACGACCTCGTCGAGCGGGTGCCGCCGGCGCAGCAGGCAGTGGTGCTCTCCGCCGACGGGCTGCTGATGGGCAACTCCGCCGGGCTGAGCCGGGAGGACGCCGAGCACCTGTCCGCGATGGCATCTGGCTTCCAGAGCCTGGCCAAGGGCGCCAGCCGGCACTTCCAGGCCGGGCAGGTCCGGCAGACGGTCGTCGAGATGGACACCGCGTACCTCTTCGTCACGGCCGCCGGCAACGGCGCCTGCCTGGCGGTGCTCAGCTCGGCCGATTCGGACATCGGCCTGGTCGCGTACGAGATGGCGATGCTCGTCACCCGGGTGGGCGAGTTCCTCTCCACGCCGACCAGACCGCCCGTTGTCCCCGCCGATGCGGGCTGACGCCGGCGGGCCGCACCACGACTGGCTGGACGAGGACGCCGGGCCGGTCGTCCGACCGTACGCGGTCACCGGGGGCCGGGTGGAGCCGGTCGCCGGCGGCTTCGACCTGGTCGCGTTCGTGGTGGCCGCCGCCCCCCGGGACCGGGCGGCGGGTCCGCCGCTCAACCCGGAACACCAGGCGATCATCGACGCGGCGCAGCAGCCGATCTCCGTCGCCGAACTGGCCTCCCACCTGAACCTGGCGGTCGGGGTGATCCGGGTGCTCCTCGGCGACCTGCTCGCCGCCGACCTCATCGCGATGTACGAACCCCCGGCATCGCGGCAGTTCCCCCACGACGACATCCTCAAGGCGGTGGTCAATGGACTCCGTGCGCTCTGATCGCAACGGCAGTACGGCGGTGCGGGTGCCGCTGGCCCTGAAGATCCTGATCGCGGGCGGGTTCGGGGTGGGCAAGACCACGCTTGTCGGCTCGGTCAGCGAGATCCGTCCGCTGCAGACCGAGGAGGTGCTCACCGACGCCGGAGTCGGCACCGACGACATCTCGGGGGTGGAGGGCAAGAACACCACCACCGTGGCGATGGACTTCGGTCGGATCACCATCAACGACGACCTGCAGGTCTACCTGTTCGGGACGCCGGGACAGGACCGGTTCTGGTTCCTCTGGGACGAGTTGGCGTTCGGCGCGCTGGGCGCGGTGGTGCTCGCCGACACCCGCCGGCTGGCCGACTGCTTCCCGTCGGTGGACTACTTCGAGCAGCGCGGCACCCCGTTCGTGGTCGGAGTCAACTGCTTCGACGGGGCGCAGCGGTTCAGCCCGGAGGCGGTCCGCAAGGCACTTGACCTGGACCCGGACGTACCGGTGGTGCTCTGCGACGCGCGCAGTCGCCAGTCCGGCAAGAACGTCCTCATCGCCCTGGTCGAGCACGTCGCGCAGCGGCGGGGGAATCCGCAGCCGGTCGGCTGACCGGGCCGGTGGCTACCGCGCCGCCGGCCCGTCGACAAGTAGGACGTCCAGCCGGCGCGGACCGTGCACCCCCTCGACCCGGTCGAGTTCGATGTCGCTGGTGGCCGAGGGGCCGGAGACCATGGTCAGCGGCCGGGTCGGGTCGGTGAGCCGGCGCAGCGCGGCCGGCACGCCCGCGACGATCTGGCCGGTGCGGACCACACAGACGTGCCGATCGGGCACCAGGGTGAGCAGCCGGCGGCCCTGGTCCGGCCCGGCGGCCAGGATCAGCGTCCCGGTCGCCGCGATCGCGACCGCGCAGCCGGTCAACACGGCGAGCCCCGGCCGGTCCAGGTCGGCCACCGTCAGGGGGCGCGGCGTGCCGTCCCGGTGCACCGAGCCCGGGTACGCGGTGAGCCAGCCGTCCGGCACCCCGGGCGGCACCGCCAACAGCGGTACGCCGGTCAGCAGTTCGGCGAGCGTGCCGGCGAGCGTGTCGGGAGCGCAGCGGCGGACGGTGGCCCGGTAGTCGAGCAGCCGATCCGTCAGCAGCTCGATCAGCTCGCCGGTGCCGGAAGGTGCCGGCGCCGGTGTGGTGGTCGGGTCGGTCCGGCCGGTCGGGTCGGTCCGGCCGGTCGGGTCGGTCCGGCCGGTCGGGTCGGTCGGGTCGGCGTAGTCGCGGGGGACCGGAACCGGCACCGGCCCGCCGGCCGGATCGGCGGCCCGCAGCCGCGCCATGATCGCCTCCCGGGCCGAGTCGCCGGCCGGTCGCCGGCCGCCGTCGCCCAGGTCAGCCCTGGCCATGGCCGGACCCATCGGTCTCGGTCCGGCTTCGGCTCGACCCATCGGCTTCAGTCTGGCTTCGGCCGGACCCATCGGTCTCGGTCCGGCTCCGGCCGGACCCATCGGTCACGGTCCGGCCATGGCTGGGACCGTTGGTCTCGGGTCGGCTTCGGCCGGCCCACCATTCGCGGAAGGATTCGCCGGCCGGTAGCGGGGCGTCCCGGCTGGTGGTCCAGCCGGACAGCGGCCAGGGTAGCCGCCGGATGGTGCCGCCCCGGCCGACCCGCCGGAGCGGGGCGGCGCCCCGGCGGGCGGCGCGCAGCGCGGCGGCGTACCGGCGGCGGTCGCGCATCAGCCAGGACGCCGCCCGCATCGCGGTGCGCTCGGCCGAGGGCCGGTCCCGGCGGGCATCCACCCCGCGCTGTCGCAGGTGGACGAGAACCTCGGGGATGTCGATCCGGACCGGGCAGGCGTCGAAGCAGGCGCCGCAGAGGGTGGAGGCGTACGGCAGGGTGCGGTTGGCGCCGGCCCCGGGGCCGGTCAGCTGCGGGGAGAGGATGGCCCCGATCGGCCCCGGATAGACCGATCCGTAGGCGTGCCCGCCGACCCGCTCGTAGACCGGGCAGACGTTCAGGCAGGCCGAGCAGCGGATGCAGCGCAACGCCTGCCGGCCGACCGGGTCGGCGCGGGTGTCGGTCCGGCCGTTGTCCACCAGCACGATGTGCACCGTGGCGGGTCCGTCGCCCGGGGTGGTCCCGGTCCAGACCGAGGTGTACGGGTTCATCCGTTCACCGGTCGACGAGCGGGGCAGCAACTGCAGGAACACCTCCAGGTCGCCGAAGGTGGGTACCAGCTTCTCGATGCCGACCACCGAGATCAGCGTCTCCGGCAGGGTCAGACACATCCGGCCGTTCCCCTCGGATTCCACCACCACCAGGGAGCCGGTCTCGGCGACGGCGAAGTTGGCGCCGGAGATGGCGACCTTTGCCGTCAGGAACTTCGCCCGCAGGTGCCGGCGGGCGGCTTCGGCGAGCGCGGCCGGTTCGTCGGTGAGCGCGTCCACGTCGACGCCGGGCATTCTCGCGGCGAAGATGTCGCGGATCTGGTGCCGGTTGTAGTGGATCGCCGGGACCAGGATGTGCGACGGGGTGTCGTCGGCGAGCTGCACGATCAGCTCGGCCAGGTCGGTCTCGACGGCGGTGATGCCGGCGGCGGCGAGCGCCTCGTTGAGGCCGATCTCCTGGGTGGCCATCGACTTGACCTTGACCACCTCGGTGCGGCCGGTCCGCTCGACCAGTCCGGTCACCACCGCGGCCGCCTCGGCGGCGTCCCGCGCCCAGTGCACCTGGGCGCCGGCCGCGGTCGCCGCCGCCTCGAACTGTGCCAGCAGATCGGGGAGTCGGGCCAGCACGTCATCCTTGATCGCCGCGCCGGAGCGGCGCAGCTCCGCCCAGTCGGGCACCTCGGCGACCATCCGCAACCGCTTGTCGCGGATGGTGTGGGTGGCCCGCCGCAGGTTGGTCCGCAGCTGCGCGTTGCCGAGCTCCCGCCGGGCGGCCACCGGGAACGGCAGCGGCGCGGTCACGTTGCCGCTGCGTGCCTCGGGTCCGGTTCGGGCGTCGGGCGATGGGGGGCGGTGGCCGGTCATGGGGGCGCTCCGGTTCCGTCGGCCGCCAGGATCTCGGCGTAGTGCAGCGCGCGCACCGGCCGCCCGGTCCGGTCGCCCGAGCGGGCGAGCCCGCCGCCGAGGTGGGCCAGGCAGGAGTTGTCCGCGGCGGCCAGGTAGTCGGCTCCGGTGGTCCGCACCGCCGCGCACTTGTCGGTGAGCATCGCGGTCGACACGTGCGCGTTCTTGACCGCGAACGTGCCGCCGAAGCCGCAGCACTCGTCGGCCCCGGGCAGCTCGACCAGCTCCAACCCCCGTACCGCGCGCAGCAGCCGCTGCGGCCGGTCGGCCAGGCGCAGCATCCGCAGCCCGTGACAGGTGGGGTGGTAGGTGACCCGGTGCGGGAAGCTGGCCCCGACATCGGTGACGCCGAGCACGTCGACGAGCAGCTCGGAGAGCTCGTGGGTGCGTGGAGCCACGGCGGCGACCGCGGCCGCCAGCGCTGCGTCGGTGCCGGCCAGCCTCGGGTACGACTCACGCACCATCGCCACGCAGGACCCGGACGGTGCCACCACCGCGTCGTAGCCGGCGAAGGTCTCGACGAATCGGCGGACCAGCGGCATCGCCTCCCGGCGGTAGCCGCTGTTGGCGTGCAGTTGGCCGCAGCAGCTCTGCTCGACGGGGAAGTCGACGGTGTGCCCGAGCCGTTCCAGGATGCGCACCACCGCCTGGCCGGTCGCCGGGAAGACCAGGTCATTGACGCAGGTGATGAAGAGGGCGATCCGCATGCCGTCACCCACCGGCCCGGCCGGCGGCGGTCTGGTCGAAGAACGGCAGGTGCCGGTCGCGGGCGGCGAGCAGGTGGGCGCGCATCGCGGCCGCCGCGGCCGCCGGCTCGCCGGCGGCGATCGCGTCCACGATGAGCAGGTGTTCCCGGCCGCTGGTGCCGTAATGGGCGGTGGGGAAGTGCAGTCGGAACAGGTGCAGGTGGGCGCGGAGCCGGACCACCGCCTCGTGCAGCATGCGGTTGCCGGACTGCTCGGCGATCAGGTGGTGGAACCGGGCGTCCCGCGTGGTGAAGTCGGCGATCGCGGCGAACCCGGTGGGTCCGGTCGACGGGGTGGGTGCGGGGCCGGGCAGGACGGCCTCCCGGCGCAATCGGGACGGCTCGTCGGCGAGCCCTCCGCCGGCGGCGCGTTCGGCGACCAGCCGGGCGGCGGCGGTCTCCAGGATCAACCGCATCTCGACCAGTTCCTCGAATTCGGCGCGGGTGAGCAGGGGAGCCGCGGTGTAGCCGGCGAGGGGCCGCTTGCGTACCAGTCCGTCGGCCTCCAGCCGGGCCAGGGCCTCCCGTACCGGGGTGGGTGACACCTCCAGCCGCCGGGCCAGGGCGTCGATGTTCACCCGCTCGCCGGGGGCGACGGCGTGGTCCATCAGCAGGGCGCGCAGCGCTTCGTACACGTCGTCGGCGAGGGTGACCCGGCGCGCCGGTCGCAGCGTAACCCGCATGATCGAAGATCCTATAGGAACCGCCGTTCCGGGCGGAACCGCCGCCGGCCGGCCCGGCGGGCCGAACTCTGGTTGGATCGAGGCGACGGGGTGGACCACGGCGACGACATGGAGGTGCTCGGGTGACCGACGACGGGGACATCGTCTATTTCGGCTGCTACACCCAGGCCGGCGGTGGCCGGGGTGCCGGCATCGCGGCCGCCCGGCGTGATCCGGCCAGCGGCGCGCTGACCCCGCTGGGCACCGTGGCGGACACCCCGTCGCCGTCGTTTCTCGCCCGCCATCCCGAGCTGCCGGTGCTGTACGCCGTCAACGAGGTGACCGAAGGCACGGTCGGTGCCTGGGCGGTCGGCCCGGACGGGAAGCTCAGCCCGCTCGGCGAGCGGTCGACCGGTGGCGACAGCCCGTGTCACGTCGCGGTCACGCCGGACGGCGGCCACCTGCTGGTGACCAACTACGGCAGCGGCAGTGTGGCGGTGTTCCCGCTCGACCTCGCCGGGGTGCCGGGCGACCGGTCCGACCTGGTGACCCACGACGGGCACGGCGTGGACCCGGACCGGCAGGCCGGGCCGCACGCCCACCAGGTCTCGCCGGATCCGGCGCAGGGTCCGGTGCTGGCGGTCGACCTGGGCACGGACCGCGTCTACCGGTATGACCTGGACCCGGTGGCGGGCCGGTTGCGGCCATCCGGTCAGCCGGTCCGGACGCCGGCCGGCACCGGTCCCCGGCACCTGGCCCGACACCCGGACGGACAGCGCTGGTATCTGGTCGGTGAGCTCTCCGCCACCGTGCTGGTCTACCACCTCGACGGGGCCGGCGGAGCACGCGAGCTGGGTCGGGTGCCGGCCAGCTCCCGGTCCGGTCACGTGCAGCCGTCCGAGGTGGCCGTCGGGCGGGACGGCCGGTTCCTCTACGTCGCGAACCGGGGTGTCGGCACGATCGCGGTCTTCGCCCTCGACGGCGAGCTGCCCCGGCAGGTGGCGGAGGTGCCGACCGGCGGCCACTGGCCCCGACACTTCGCTATCATCGGCAACCATCTCTACGTGACGGAGGAGCGCGCCGATCTGGTCACCCGGTTCGCCATCGATCCCGAGACCGGGGTGCCGGTGCCGGCCGGGGCGCCGCTCGAACTGCCGAGCCCGACCTGCGTGCTGCCGACGGCTGACCGGTAAGTCCGCCCTTGCCGGCGATCAACCCTCATTTCCGGATCTTGGCCGGCTTTTGGGTTCTGCGGTGATCCGGGCAGGCGGTGCGATTTTGTCGACGTTTCGGCACCGTCCAATTACCCAGTGTCAGAGAGAGTCCTAAAACCGTTGCTCCTGCGTAACTTTCGACCGAAAGTACCTGGCAACTGGGCTTGTGAATGCGCAAGATGGTCTGCGTGTCTGGCCGCCATCGCATGCGCAGGGGTTTCCGCGGAGCGAGCGCCATCGCGAGTGCGATGGCGCTTGTACTCGTAGTAGCGGGAGCCTGGTTCGGCTATCAGCGCCTCTCTGAGCCGGCCTGCAGCGGACAGGTGCCGCTCACCGTCTCCGCCGCTCCCGAGATCGCCCCGGCCGTACAGGCCGCCGCGCAGCAGTGGGTCGCCGACGGCGCCGCGGTCGACGGGGTCTGCGTCGCCGTGCAGGTGAACGAGGCGCACTCGGTCGATGTGGCGGCGGCCGTCGCCGGCCAGCACGGGGTCACGTTGACCGGCGTGGGGCAGGCCAGCGGCACCGCGGTGCTGCCCAACGTCTGGCTGCCGGACTCCTCCACCTGGCTGCTGCGGCTCAGCAAGCAGGCCTCCGGATTCGCCCCGGCGAACGGCGCCTCGGTGGCCCGCAGCCCGGTGGTGGTCGCGATGCCGGAGCCGGTGGCCGCGACCGTCGGTTGGCCCAACAAGCAACTGACCTGGACCGACCTGCTCCAGCAGATCACCAAGGGCACCAAGCTGCGGACCGGGATCGTCGAGCCGACCCGGGACGCGGCGGGCCTGTCCGGCCTGCTCTCGCTGGGCGCGGCCGCCGGTGCGGCCGGCGCGGAGGCCCAGCAGGCGACCACCGCCGCCCTGCGGGCGCTGGCCACCGGCCGGTCCGCGCTGCGGGAGGATCTGATGGCTCGGTTCCCCCGCTCGGCGGACCCTGGTTCGATCGCCTCCAGCCTCAGCGCCGCGTCGCTGTCCGAGGTCGACGTCATCAAGTACAACGAGCAGCGGCCGCCGATCTCCCTCGCCGCGCTCTACCTCGAACCCGCGCCGATGTCGCTGGACTACCCGTACGCGGTGATGCCCGGCACCGAACCGGCCAAGGTGTCGGCCGCGGAGGGCCTGTTCAAGGTGCTCGGCACCCCGGGCTTCCGCAACCGGCTGGCCACCTCCGGACTGCGTGCCCCCGACGGCACCTGGGGCGAGGGCTTCACCGCACCGCAGGGGGCGCCGAGTCCGGCCGGCACCGCCCCGGCCTCGGCCGCCCCCAACCCGGGTGGCACCGCCGCCAGCGGGCTGGACCCGGCCGCCGTCGAGCGGGCCCTGTCGAGCTGGTCGGTGGCGACCCAGTCCGGCCGGATGCTCGCCGTGATCGACATCTCCGGTTCCATGCTGCGGGAGGTGCCGACGGCCAAGAACGCCACCCGGGCGCAGGTGACGCTGGAGGCGGCCCGGCGCGGCCTCGGTCTCTTCGACGACTCCTGGGCGATCGGCCTCTGGGTCTTCTCCACCGAGCTGGTCGGCAACCGGGACTGGCGCGAGGTCGTGCCGATCGGTCCGCTGAGCAGCCAGCGCGGCGCGCTGGAGGGGGCCCTGCCGACCATCTCCCCGAAGCCCAACGGCAACACCGGCCTGTACGACACCGCGCTCGCCGCCTACCTGGCGGTGCAGAAGGACTGGGAACCCGGCCGGGTCAACTCGGTGGTGCTCTTCACCGACGGTCAGAACGAGGACAACGAGGGCCTCGACCAGGACCAGCTCCTCGCCGAGCTGAAGAAGGCCGCCGATCCGGAGCGGCCGGTCCAGGTGGTGATCGTCGGCATCGGCGACGGGGTGAGCCAGGCCGAGCTGGAGGCCATCACCAAGGTCACCGGCGGTGGGGTGTTCGTCACCGAGGACCCGGCCAAGATCGGTGACATCTTCCTGCAGGCGATCGCCCTCCGACCCCCGGCGACCCGCTGACGGGACACAGACCGCCGGGCGTGCGACCGGTTGACGAGTAGTTTGGACCGCCGGGCGCGCGACCGGCGCGGGATGCGGGCGTCCCGGTCCGAGAGCTGAGGATACGTGTCGCATGCCGTTCTCAACGGTAAGTGACAGTAATCTGTCGGAGTCTCTGCGTGCTGGCGCCAGTAGGTGAAGATGCTGACGTGTCCCGGCGTTGCCGCGCTCTTCCGGGAGCGCTGGCGGCTGACCGGGTTTGCCCCCTGAGGTGAGGGAGGGCCGGTGACCTCGGCGACGCTTCTGAGCCCTGCGACGATACCCCCGGAGTCCACTCCGGCGGGGTCCCGGAGCGCGTCCCGGGCGCTGCAGCGCACCTATGTGCGTGGCCTGCTCGCCCTGGACACGGTCGTGCTGGGACTCGCGGTGGTCTGTGGCTACCTGCTGCGGTTCGGCGCCGACGAACCGCGCGGTTCGGGCGTGCTCTACCTGTTCGTGGCCCCCGGCCTGGTCCTGGCCTGGCTGTCCTCCCTCAAGGTGCTGCGCTGCTACGACGACCGGGTGCTCGGGTACGGTGCCGACGAGTACCGGCGGGTGGTCTCCGCCAGCCTCCGGCTCGCCGGTGCGATCGCCATCACCGGTTACGTGGCCAACCTGGACGTCTCCCGGGGCTTCCTCGCCATCTCCTTCGCGGTCGGCACCCTCGGCCTGGTGACCGCCCGGTTCGGCGCCCGCAAGCTGCTGCACCGCGCCCGGTCCCGGGGCGGTGGCTGGTCCCGCCGGGTGCTGGTGGTGGGCGACATCGCACACATCCTGGAACTGGTGCACACCCTGCGCCGCGAACCGTACGCCGGCTACCAGGTGGTCGGCGCCTGCATCCCGGACGCGCTGCTCGCGCCGGTGCCGCAGCGCCTCGGCGACGTGCCGGTGGTCGGCTCGTTCCGGGCGATCCCGGACGCCGCGGCGGCGATCGGGGCGGACACGGTCGCGGTCACCGCCTCCGGCGAGCTCACCGCCACCCGGCTGCGCCGGCTCGGCTGGCAGTTGGAGGGCACCGACATCGATCTGGTGCTGGCTCCGGCGTTGACCGACGTGGCCGGGCCGCGGATCCACACCCAGCCGGTCGCCGGCCTGCCACTGATCCACGTCGAGGCGCCGGAGTTCCGGGGGGCCCGCAAGCTGATCAAGGGCTTCGTCGACCGTGCGCTGTCGCTGGCCGCCCTCACCATCGCCTCGCCGGTGCTGCTCCTGATCGCCCTGGTCATCAAGTTGGACAGCAAGGGGCCGGTGATTTTCCGGCAGATCCGGGTCGGACAGGGCGGCCGGGAGTTCGGCGTCTACAAGTTCCGCACCATGGTGGTGAACGCCGACGCCCTGCTGGCCGAGTTGGCGGCGCGCAACGAGACCGACGGGCTGATGTTCAAGATGCGCGACGACCCGCGGATCACCCGGGTCGGCCGGTTCCTGCGCCGGTGGTCGGTGGACGAACTGCCGCAGCTGGCCAACGTGCTGTTCGGGCACATGAGCCTGGTCGGGCCGCGCCCGCCGCTGCCGTCCGAGGTGGCCCGCTACGACGGTGACGTGGCGCGCCGGCTGCTGGTCAAGCCCGGCATGACCGGCCTCTGGCAGGTCAGCGGCCGGTCGGACCTGAGCTGGGAGGACGGCATCCGGCTGGACCTCTACTACGTGGAGAACTGGTCGCTCGCCGCCGACCTCACGATCCTCTGGAAGACGGTCGGCGCCGTGCTCGGCAGCCGCGGCGCCTACTGACCGGCCGGGCGGTATCCGACGGATCAGCGCGGCACGATCGTCAGGCGATGCCGGCGGCCGGCGCGGGTTCGGTGTGGGCGGTCAGGGGCGGGCGGGGTTCGTCCACGGCCGGCCAGCCGCCGGACCAGACCCCGCGCTGTGCCCAGACCACGTTCCAGTCCACGCCGCGCGCCCGGCCGCGCCCCAGCACGCGCTGCCCCAGCGCCCGCAGCCCCACCCCGGCGGCGAGCAGGCCCAGTCCGAGCCGGGCCCGCGGCGCCGACCAGTGCCGACGCAGGTAGGTCGCCTTACCCCGGAGGATCTTCACCCGCTGCCCCTCGGAGCTGGACGAGGCCCCACCGACGTGCATCACCGCCGTACCGGGGTTGAGCAGCGGTCGGGCCCCGGCGGCGCCGGCCCGGGCGCAGATGTCGATGTCGTCGCTGTAGAGGAAGTACTGCGGGTCGAATCCGCCGAGCCGGTTGAAGAGCTCGCGGGTCACGAACATCAGGCAGCCGGAGACGGCGGGCACCTCGCGTACGCTGCGCCGGTCGTAGTCGGGCAGCCCTTCCGGGTTGGCCCACCGCCGCCCGGGGAAGGCGGTGGAGAGTCCGCTGGCGAAGGTGAACTGGCTCCACAGCGTCGGTAGACCCCAGCAGGAGTAGGTGTCGTCCGTACCGTCGGGGTTCAGGGTGCGACCGGTGTAGAGGCCGTGTCCCGGGTGCTGCCCGGCGAAGATGACCAGCTCGGTCACCGGGTGCCCGACCGGCGTGGTGTCCGGGTTGAGCAGCAGCAGGTACTCGCCGGTGCTGGCGACCGCGCCCCGGTTCACCGCCCGGCCCCACCCCACGTTCTCGGCCAGCCGGATCAGTCGGACCTCCGGGAAGGCGGCGGCGATGGCCCCGGCCGAATCGTCGGCCGACGCGTTGTCGACGACGGTCACGTCGAAGGTCACGTCCGGCGTCCGGCTGGCCAGTAGTGACCGCAGGCAGTTCAGGGTCAGTTCGCGGGTGTTGTACGAGACGATCACCACCGAGGCGTCCGGCCGGTTCATCGCGACTCTCCCGGCCGGGCCTCGGACCGGTCGTCGGCGGCCTCGGCGCCGGCCGTCGGTGCGGCCCGCCGCTGTCGGGGCAGCGGGGAGATGGGTGGTCTGGTGAGCGGGGGCGGTGGCGGGGGCGGCGCCTGGCCCCACCGGGTCTGCAGGCTCTCGGTGAGCAGCCGGACCGCGAACGGTACGTCGTGCAGCAGGTACCGGCGGGCGAGCCGGCGGGGCTCGGCGATCAGCCGGTGCGCCCATTCCAACCCGGTTCGCTGCATCCAGAGCGGGGCCCGTCGGTGCACCCCGGCCACGAAGCCGATCGCCGCGCCGCAGCCCATGAACCAGGCATTGGGCAGCAGCGGGCGGAGCCGGGCGATCAGCCGTTCCTGCTTGGGGAACCCGAGGCCGACGAAGACCAGATCCGGGCGGGCCCGGGCGACCTCGGCGCAGATCGCCGTCATCTGGTCGGGCCGGGTGTCGAAGCCGAACGGTGGGCTCATCCGCCCGGCCACGGTGAGCCCGGGGAAGGTCCTGCGCAGTACCTCTTCGGCCTGGGCCGCCGTGCCCGGTTCACCGCCGAGCAGGTAGATCGAGCGCTGCTGCTCGGCGAGGGCGCCGCTGAGGCTCCAGATCAGGTCGGAACCGGGCACCCGGGCCGGTAGCGGGTCACCGGCCAGCCGGCTCGCCCAGATGAGCGGCTTGCCGTCGGCGACCACGATCGTCGAGGAGGCGACGTGCTGATGCGCCTCCGCGTCCCGCCGGACTCGACGGAGAATGTCCACATTGGGGGTTATTATCTGTCCGCCGTGCCCGGCCGACAATGCGGTGACGACGTGTCGGACGACATCCTGCTCATAGACAGGATCGAATCCGACTCCACATAGTGAGACGCGCTTTTGGTGTGGGGCAACGGTTTCCTGAGGCAGGCGCACAGCGAATGACATTACCCGGGCGGGTTTCGGCGGCAAGGCCACGAACGGACAGCTTCGGCCGGACCGGGTGCGGTGGGGCTCCGCCCTTTTGACTGGTTGAGGTAGCCTGGATCGGCTGGCAGCATGGCCGCGTGCAGTTCAATGGCGACGAGGAGTCCGGCATCGACCGCGAAAAGGCCGGCATCGACCGCGAAGAGATCGTTTCTGGTGTGACGGAGATCCTTCCCGGTGAGGCAAGGATCAGCGTAATCATGCCGGCTTTCAATGAAGGTGTCGGCATTGGCGACACCTTGCGCGCGATGACCGAATCACCGCTTTTCGGGACAGACCTGCAGGTCATCGTGGCTGCCAACGGCTGCACGGACGACACCGTCCAGATCGCGCGCTCCTTCGGCGTACAGGTGGTCGAGGTGGCCGAGGCGTCGAAGCCGGCGGCGTTGAACGCCGCCGACCCAATCGCCACGGGATCGGTGCTGATCTATCAAGATGCCGACAGTCGGGTCGACGCGGGGGTGCTGCGGCGGCTGGCGGCCGCCGTGGAGCGGCCCGGGGTGGAGGCCGCTGTTCCGCATCCTGAGATCGACGTCAGCGGGAGCGGTTGGCCGGTGCGGGCCTTCTACGCGATAAACGCGCGGCTGCCGGTGTTCCGTGGCCGGCTCTTCGGCCGGGGTGTGATCGCCATCTCGCGCACCGCGCGGCAGCGGTTCGACCGCTTCCCCGACATCACCGCCGACGACATGTTCCTCGATGCGGTGGTGGCCGCCGACGAGAAGGTCGAGATCGACGACCCGGTCCGGGTGCGGGCGCCCCGGCGGCTCGACGACCTGATCCGGCGGGTCGCCCGGTCCCGCGACGGCAACGACGAGTTCTGGCGCTTCGTGGCGGCCACCCCACCCGGCTACGACCTGCCGGCCGACCCGGTGCCCGGACCCAGCGCCTGGTCCTGGCTGCGGGACGTCTTGCTGCGGGCGCCGTGGTTGTTGCCGGCCGCGGTCTGCTACGTCGCGGTGGTGCTGCTCGCCGAGCGTCGGCGCCGGGCCCCGGACTGGAACGTCCGGTCCGGCTGGGGTCGGTCCGCGCCCTCCGAAGCGTAGTCCCGCCGTCGATATTCGCGGTTCACGATCAATTCTTCCGGTGCTTTTGTGCCATGTCCGATCTCGACCCTTTGTGGTCCGGGACGGCTGAATTGCACACTGCGGTGCCCGCGGCGTTTGGTCCGTTCCGATCTGATTGCTACGCTTGAGGCACTGGTCGGCGATGTCGCCAACACCTCACCCGAACCGCACTTTTGTCGAATCTCTTTCACCTCTCGGGCACGGAAGTCGGCGAACTCCGGCACTGCCTTACGAGTCTCTTAAGTATCTTGGGGACCATTGTTCTCTGCGGTACCGTCAGCCGCGGCGAGTGGCACGTAGTGACTGTTTCGTGCCAACGCATCCGAACTGGGGAGGTTCCACCCCGTCTTCATTGTCGGGGTGGGTTAGCAGGCACCTGACGCTGAAGGGTCAGAAACTCGTGGATAGCCAGCAATCTCCCAAGAGACACCCATCCCGACGAAACTCATTGTCCGATTCGCCGCCGGCAGCATCCCGCCCCCGCTGGTGGCACGGTTCCCACCGGCGCTACGGCCCCCGGCGGGGTCGGCTCGTCTTCGTCGTCTCGACCGCGGTGAGCCTGCTGGCCGGAACCGCTGTGGTGACGGCGTTCGCCGACGGCGCCTCGGCGGACACCTATTCGTTCTTCGCCGACACCGACGTCTCCCGGGTGACGACCGATCCGGATACCAGCCCCGTCGAGCTCGGACTGCGCTTCGAGGCGGACGGACCGGGCTCGCTGACCGCGGTCCGGTTCCTCAAGGCCCGCGGTGACCGGGGCAGCCATCCCGTCACGGTCTGGTCCGGCGACGGTCGCCGGCTGGCGAGCGGCACGTCGAGTGGTGAGTCGCAGTCCGGCTGGCAGCAGGTCGAACTGGCCGAGCCGGTCCGGATCGAGGCCGGTCAGCAGTACGTCGTCTCGTACCACACCAGCCGCTACCGGGTGGCCGAGAACTTCTTCACCCGGCGGCCGGTCACGGCGGGACCGCTCAGCACGGTGGGCGCCGCCGGGGTCTACGCGTACGGCGGTGGCGGGTTCCCGACCGAGGTCTACCGGGCCAGCAACTACTGGGTGGACGTCGTCTTCAAGCCGGCGGCCGACGAGCCCACCGCGCCACCGACCACGCCACCGGCCGGTACGCCAAGCGCCACCCCCGGCGCGTCGCCCACCGCGTCGCCGACCCCCGCGCCGACGGCAACCTCGGGCCGTCCCGTTTCGCTGCCGCTGCCCCGGGTGCCCTGGGAGGGCGGGCCGTCGTACTACCGCGCGTTCCCGGCGGCCCAGCGGTCGGGCTGGACCGATCCGTCCTTCTTCCCGATCGGCGTCTGGTACGAATCAGTGCTCAGCCAGGAGGATGTCGACCGGGACAAGGCGGTCGGACTCAACACCTACGTGATGTTGACCGACAACTCCCAGGTCGAGATCATCCGGCGGAACGGCATGTCCGCCATCATTCCGCAGCCCTTCAAGAACCGCGGCGACGAGAGTGTCGGCTGGATCCTCGGCGACGAGGCGGACATGTGGGGCGGCCCCGGAAACGGCACCTGGACCGGCAACTACCCCGGACAGGGGCCGATCTGCACCAACACCCGCGAGGGTTGCGGCCTGGACGTGATGCGGCGCGAGGCGGCCTCGATACCGGCGGGCGAGACCGGCCTGCGGTACGCGAACTACGGCAAGGGCGTGATGTTCTGGCAGTCGGACGACGACGCGGGCAAGTTCGTCAACGGGTTCAGTTCGGTCGTCTCCAACGACATCTACTGGTACACCGACCCGCACGTCTGCTCCGCGCCGGCCGAGGGCCCGTCGCGGGGCGTGACGAGCCGGAACTGCCGGCGAGCCGCCAACTACGGGCTGACCATGGAGCGGATGCGCGAGCTCGACGCCATGGACGGCAAGCGTCAGCCGGTGTGGGCCTTCATCGAGGTGGGGCACCCGTTCACCGAGGATGACGCGCCGACGATCAACGGCAACCAGATCGCCGGTGCGGTGATGAGCTCGCTGATCCACGAGGCCCGCGGCATCCAGTACTTCAACCACAACTTCGGCGGCCCGTGCATCTCCCAGCACGTGCTGCGGGACCGGTGCGGAGAGGCCATCCGGCCGGCGGTCACCGAGCTCAACAAGCGGATCGCCGCGCTGGCGCCGGTGCTGAACACCCAGTCCTACGCATGGGAGTTCAACGCCGGACTGGACACCATGCTCAAGGCGTGGGACGGGTCGTTCTACGTCTTCGCCATGCTGGGGTCGAAGACCGCGACCGGTTCGCACCGGCTGACCCTGCCGGCGGAGTTGGCCGGCAGCCGGGCCGAGGTGCTCTTCGAGAACCGGACGGTACCGATCTCCGGCGGCGCGATTCAGGACAACTTTGCGGCAGAATACACATACCACATCTACAAGATCACTCCGTAACGGATTGGTTGATCGGGTCGGATTCGCGGGCCGAATGGACGTTGGTCGACGTCCATTCGGCCCGCGCCGTTGCCGTACGCCTTGCCTGCGGCGCTGCCCGGCCGGGCCGACCCTGCCGGTGAGCCGACCGCCGCGGCGTCGTTGACCGCCCCTCGCGCCGGCCGACACGCCTCTGGCCTGCGCGGATCGGGCTCCGGAGCGCTCAGGTGCGGCCGGGCCGGTGAAGTGGTCGCCCGGCCCAGCGGGTCAACGGGAGAAGAGGCCGGGGTGCCGGGCCGCTGTCCGGAGACCGTCGGCGGACTTGCGGGGGAGGGTTCCTCGACTGGACACTGGTCGCAACTCTGGCGGGCTGGCGACAGCCTGGCCGGCTTCCTGTTGCCGCTCCGCGTTTTCGCCGCTCAGTAGTATGGGCGACGCGACCTGACTCCGCCGCCCCGAGAGAGGACAGCAGTGGACTTTTGGGATCTTACCAAGCTGCTGTTTCGGCGCTGGTATATCGCAGTGCCACTGCTGCTGCTCTCCGTCGGAGCCGCGGCGTGGACCGGTGTCTCGGTCCAGCCGGACTATATCTCGACCTCCTACGTTCAGTTGATCCCTCCCACGAGTGTCGAAGAGTCGGTCGAGGAGGGCGCGGAGGCGACCCGCGGGCCGCGCAACCCGTGGCTGGAGCTGGGCCTCGGTTCGCTGAGCCGGGCGGCCGCCCTGACCGTGCAGGACCAGGCGGTGCTCAAGCAGCTGGATGCCGAGGGGTTCAGCGAAAATGTGATCATCACGCGGGACGACCAGCAGCCGATCATGACCATCGAGGTGATCGCGGACAGCAAGGAGCAGGCGACCGAGACCTCCGAGGAGATCATCCGGCGGCTCTCCGCGAGCATGGACGCGTTGCAGGCCGACTACGGGGCGAACGAGGAGAGCTTCATCACCGCCCGGCGCCTGGACCGTGGCGACAACATCGAGGTGGCCAACTCCAAGGTGAAGCGGGCGATGGTCGCGGTGGGCGGGGTCGGGGTCCTGCTCAGCGCCGCGCTCACCATCGGAATCGACGGGCTGCTGCGGCGGCGGCGGGTCAAGCCGGCCGCCGACCCCGCCGGCCCGACCGGCACGCCGCGGGAGTCCGAGGGGGTCAGCCTGCTGGACCAGCGGCGGGCGCGACCGCAACCCAGCGGCGCCGCCCAGGTCCAGCCCCTCAACTCCGGTCACGTCAACTCGGGCTACCTCAGCCCCGGTCCCGCCCAGTCCGGTAGCTCCGGGTCCGCGCAACCCGTCAACGGCGGTCGGGCCCAGTCCGGCAACGGCGGGCGGGCCCAGCCGGTCAACGGCGGCTCGCCCGCCCCGTCCGCGGGAACCGCAGCCGGGGCCGCCGGTCAGTCCGCGGGAACGGCCGGCCAGCCCGCCGGCCAGTCGGAGTCCGGCGCGCGCTGGAGCGGGATGCCGGCGCCGGGCGCCTGGCCGCCGCCACCGTCCGGGTCCGGCGTACCGGTGACACCCGGCCCCGGCCGGGGTGAGCCCGACTCGGACATCGAGAAGACGGCCGTCATCGGCGTGGTGCCGCCCGATGACGCGACGATCATCCTGCCGACCCCGAGGGGCAACGCCGACCCGCGCGCCTCGGCACCCGAGCAGCCCGAGAACGGGAGCAGGATCAGGTGATCCCGTCCGGGCTGCACCCGGCGGACCTCGAACCCTCCTGGGTCGGTGCGCGGACCTACGTGACCCGGCGCAGACTGACTTTGCTCGATGCGCCAACCATGTTGTCGCTCATGATCTGCCTGCTCACCCTCCTGCCGGCGCACCTGATCGTGCCGGGAATGACGGACCTGGCCCGGCCGGCGTTGATCGTGGCGCTGCTGATGTGGTTCTGGTGGATGACCGCGCGGCTCAACTCCCGGCTGGTACTCACCGGTCCGCAGCCGATGCGCTGGGCCGTACTGGCCTTCCTCCTGTCGATGCTGCTCTCGTACGCCATCGGTTTCATGCGTGGGCTCACCACCATGGAGATGAACTCCGCGGACCGCTGGATGCTCACCGCCGCCACCATCGCCGGGGTCATCCTGTTGACCGCCGACGGAATGCCGAACTGGCAACGGCTGGAGGGCGTGCTCCGGGTATTCGTCTACTGCTGTGCCTTCGTCGCGGTGATCGGGCTGATCCAGGCGTTTCTCTACCTCGACCTCACCCAGTACATGCGGGTGCCCGGCCTGGAGATGAAGGGCTGGATCGTCGGCCTGGAGGTCCGGGGTGGCGGGGTCCGGGTCCCCAGCACCACCTTCCATTACATCGAGTTCAGCGTTTTGATGGCCACCGCGCTGCCGTTCGCCATCCACTTCGCCAGGTTCGCCGCCAGCTCCCTGGGCCGCCAGATCTTCGCCATCTCCGCCTTCCTGATCGCGGCCGCGATTCCGGCGACCATGTCCCGGACCGGATTCCTCTCCCTCGCCATCGTGCTGCTGATTCTGATGCCGACGTGGGGGTGGCGACTCCGCTACAACATGATGGCGATCGGCGGCGCATTGCTGGCCGGCATGGTGGTGGCGAAACCAGCTCTGGTGAGCACCATTTCGACGATGTTTCTCGGTGCCAGTTCCGATCCGAGCATCACTTCTCGGACGGAGCGGTACGAAATGGTCGGCTACTATTTCAGTCAGCGTCCCTGGTTTGGTCGCGGTACCGGAACGTGGGTTTCTCCGCAATATCAGTATCTCGACAACCAGTGGTTCGCCTTCGCCCTCACGAATGGTCTGGTCGGCGTTGCGGTCCTCGCCGGGCTTCATCTGACAGCCCTCAGTCTGGCGCTGATCGCCCGTCGGCGGGTCGCCGGCGAGCGCGAGCGGCACCTCTGCACGATCCTCATCGCGGCGCAGGTCGTGGCCATCGTCGCCGGCTTCACGTTCGACTCGTTGAGCTTCAGCACCTACGCCACCGTGCTGTCATTCATGGTTGGTCTATGTGGCGCAGTGTGGCGTCTTACTCACCCTGCCCTAACGGTTCGGACCTCAACACCTCGGTGGTTCGAAAGCGACCCGGCATCGTTTGACGACCGTTCACAGATGGTGCGCGGCTGACCACGACCCAACGGATCCCCGGCATGCCCGAAGGGTGGAGTCGGGTGTGGCCGGGACGCGCAGATGGGCGTATGTGTGCCCGATCGTGAGCTGGACTCGCACTGGTAACGTCAGTGTTCTGGGGTTTGGGGAGACTCCTGGGCATTTCGCGTTGCGCGATCCTGGGAAGGATTTCAGTGAAGGCGTTCATCTCGCAATCCATCGATGGGCTAAGTGCGCGGCGAGGCAGCCTCGTCGCGGTTGCAGTGTTGCTGGGTACCCTGGCGATCGCCATGCCGGCCGCGTCCGCGGCAACCGACCCGTGCGTCACGCCGATCAACGTGATCGCCTGCGAGAACAGCAAGCCGGGCACCCCGAAGTCGGTGTGGGACGTCTGGGGCGTCGGCGACCCGTCCATCCAGGGCTTCGCCACCGAGATGAGCGTCGATGTCGGTGACCCGATCGGCTTCAAGGTGCTGACGGACGCCTCCGCGTACACCGTGAAGATCTACCGGCTGGGCTGGTACGACGGCGACGGCGCCCGGGAGTGGGCGACCCTCAACCCGGCCACCCCGCTGGCGGCCAACTCGGACGAGGACTGCGTGCACGCACCGGACACCCAGCTCTACGACTGCGGCGCCTGGCAGGTCGGCGCGACCTGGAACGTGCCGATGAACGCCGTCTCCGGCGTCTACATCGCCCGGCTGATCCGCTCCGACACCGGCGGCGACAGCCACATCCCGTTCGTCGTCCGCAACGACGCCAGCACCTCGAAGATGGTCTTCCAGACCTCCGACACCACCTGGCAGGCCTACAACACCTACGGCGGCGCGAGCTTCTATGAGGGCGCCCAGCCGGTCCTGCGTGCCTACAAGCTCAGCTACAACCGCCCGTTCGCGACCCGCACGGTCGGCAACGGGCGGGACTACCTCTTCGCCAACGAGTACCCGATGATCCGCTTCCTGGAGCGCAACGGCTACGACGTCAGCTATATCAGCGGTCTGGACTCGGACATCAGGGGCCAGTTGCTGCTCAACCACGAGATCTTCCTCTCCGTCGGGCACGACGAGTACTGGTCGGCCCAGCAGCGCACGAACGTCGAGGCGGCCCGCGACGCCGGTGTCCACCTCGCCTTCTTCACCGGCAACGAGGTCTACTGGAAGACCCGGTGGGAGTCGAGCGTCGACGGCACCGACACCGACAACCGGACACTCGTCTGCTACAAGGAGACCTGGGCGAACGCGAAACTCGACGACGGGAACGCCTGGACCGGCGTCTGGCGGGACTCCCGGTTCCCGGGCGAGGAGGTGCTGGAGCCGGAGAACTCCCTGGTCGGAAACCTCTACATGGCGAACAACACCGACCTGGCCATGCAGGTCCCGGCGGAGCAGGGCAAGCTGCGGTTCTGGCGCAACACCCGGGTGGACGAACTCGCCGTGGGGCAGACCGCCACCCTCGCCCCGCACACCGTCGGCTACGAGTCCAACGAGGACCTCGACAACGGCTTCCGGCCGCCCGGCACCTTCCGGCTCTCCACCACCGTCGGACCCACGCCGGAGTACCTGGTCGGCTACGGGCCGACGGTCGAGGCCGGCGAGACCACCCACCACATGACCCTGTACCGGGCGGCCAGCGGGGCACTGGTCTTCGGCGCCGGGACCATCCAGTGGGCCTGGGGTCTGGACGAGGTCCACGACGGGGGCTCCGGCGCCCCCGCCGACGAGGCCATCCAGCAGGCCACCGTCAACCTCTTCGCCGACATGGGGGTGGCGCCGACCACCCCGATGGGGTCGCTGATCGTCACCGGCGCCTCCACCGACGTGCTGTCGCCGACCGCCACCATCACCTCGCCGGTCGCCGACCAGTCCGCGACGCACGGTTCCCTGGTCACCGTGCAGGGGACCGCGACGGACGCCGGCGGCGGCGAGGTCGCCGGGGTGGAGATCTCCACCGACGACGGCGAGACCTGGCACCCGGCGACCACCGGCACCACGTCCTGGACGTACGAGTTCCACACCAGCGACATCGCGGCGCACACGCTGCTGGCCCGCGCCGTCGACGACAGCGGGAACCTCGGCGCCGCCTCGGCCCCGGTCCAACTCGTCGTCACCGGCCCGTACAGCCTCTTCGGGCAGCGGGTGCCGAAGAACCCGGCCTACGTGGAAACCGTCGGTGGGGAGCCGCTGGATCCCCAGCCGACCGTCGAGCTCGGGGTCCGGTTCGAGCCGCAGATCGACGGCCTGATCACCGGCATCCGGTTCTACAAGGGACCGGGCAACGCCGGCGTGCACGTCGGCAAGCTCTGGTCCAACGGCGGCACCGAGCTGACCCGGGTGACCTTCGCCGGGGAGAGCGGCAGCGGCTGGCAGACCGCCAACTTCGCCACCCCGGTCCCGGTCTCCGCCGGAACGAGCTACGTGGCGTCGTACCTGGCCCCGCAGGGCAACTACGCCAGCGACGCGGCGTTCTTCAGCCAGGCCGACCACCAGTCCGGGCCGCTGGTGGCGCCCCGCTCCGAGCCGGCGGCGGGCAACGGACTCTTCCGCTACGGCGGCGGCTTCCCCAACCAGTCCTACGGCGGCGCCAACTACTACGTCGACGTGAACTTCGTGACCGCCGAGAACGCGCCGCCCTCGGTCTCCGCCACCAGCCCGACCGCGAGTGCGTCGAACGTGCCGGTGGACGCCACCCCGGCGGCGGTCTTCTCCAAGGCGGTCGACGCCGCCACGATCGAGTTCGACCTGACCGACGGCGACGGCGTCGCGGTGCCGGGCACGGTCTCCTACGACGCTCCGACCCGGAAGGCCACCTTCACGCCGGCCGCGGAGTTGACGCAGATGACCACCTACACCGCCACGGTGACCGCCGAGGATCTCGGTGGCGATCCGATGGGCGCGCCGTACAGCTGGTTCTTCACCACCAGCTTCTCCGACGACGTGGTGACCCTCTTCGCGCCGGACGCGGCGCCGGTGGTCGCCTCCTCCGGGGAGAACGATCCGGTGGAGCTCGGTGTCCGGTTCGTCCCGGCGACGAACGGCGAGATCCTGGGGCTGCGCTTCTACGCCGGGCCGGGCAACGTCGGCAACCAGGTCGGCCGGCTCTGGCCGGCCGGTGGCGGCACGCCGCTGGCCGAGGTGACCTTCCCGGAGTCGAGCACCCCCGGTTGGCAGACCGCGGCGTTTCCGAACCCGGTGCCGGTGACCGCCGGTACCACCTATCTGATCTCGTACTACGCCCCGAACGGCAACTACGCCTTCGACTCCGGGTTCTTCGCCTCGTCGTGGACCCGGGGACCGTTGACCGCACCGGCGGGGGACAACGGCGCCTACCGGTACGGGTCCGGCGGCGGATTCCCCGTGGACAGCTACCAGTCCGCCAACTACTGGGTCGACCCGCTGTTCCTGCCCGCCGGGGGAGTGGGTCAGGGACCGAGCCCCACCGCCGGTCCGACCCCGACCCCGAGCCCGGAGCCGAGCCCGACCCCGGGCCCGACCCCGACGCCGACCCCTACCCCGACGCCCACGCCGACCCCGACGCCCACGCCGAGTCCGACCGGTACGCCGCTGCCCTCGGTGAGCATCTTCGGCGAGCAGGACGTGCCGCAGAGCGCCAACTGGGCGGACAACGACGCGGTCGAGGTGGGCGTCCGGTTCGAGACCGACGTGGCCGGTCTGGTGACCGGAGTCCGGTTCTACAAGGGACCGGAGAACACCGGGGTGCACCGGGGTTCGCTCTGGTCGGCGGCCGGGATCCGGCTGGCCACCGCGACGTTCGCCGACGAGACCGGTTCGGGCTGGCAGACGGTGACCTTCGACCAGCCGGTCCCGGTGCTCCCGAACACCACCTACGTCGCGTCGTACCACACCACCGTCGGGCGGTACGCGGTGACCGCGAACCAGTTCACCGACGGGCTGAACCGCGCACCGTTGCGCGTACTGGCCGGTGGTGGGGCATACCACTACGACCCGTACGGCTGGGTATTCCCCGGCCATTCCGCGAACCACAATTACTGGGTTGATGTCGTGTTCACGCCTGATTCCTGACGGCGCTCCGGCTAGCCTGGTAAACCGTCATGGCGCCTGCCGGTCGACCACCTGGTCGGCCGGCAGGCGCTGACGGTGCCCGCTCCGCGCCACCAGATCCGTCGACCCCCCGCCGCCGATGCCGATCGGAAGGATCGAATTGCGCATCCTGACCTGCCTGCACACGATGGAGATCGGTGGCAGCCAGATAAACGCGATCGAGATCGCGGCGACGGTTGCCGGTCTCGGGCACGAGGTGATCATTTACGGCCCGGACGGCGACCTGTGTCAGATGGTCGCCGAACTGGGCCTGGAATTCATCGAGGCGCCGCCGAAGGGCACGGCCCCGTCGCCCCGCAACGTCGCCGCCATCCACCAGGTGGTACGCCGGCGCGGGGTGGACCTGGTGCACGCGTACGAGTGGGCGCCGGCGGTGGAGACGGCCTACGGCGCCTACCTGCGGCAGGGCGTACCGCTGGTGGTGACCGTCCTGTCGATGGAGGTGCCGGCCTGGATTCCCCGGCACCTGCCGCTGATCGTGGGGACCGAGGAGATCGCCGCCGCCGAGCGTGGCCGCCGCCGGGAGGTGCACGTCATCGAGCCGCCCATCGACACCGACGCGAACGCCCCGGTGGCCGACCCCGGCCCGGCCCGGCGCCGGTTCGGGCTCGACCCCGCCGACCTGGCGGTGGTCTCGGTGTCCCGGCTGGTTCCGGCGCTCAAGCTGGAAGGGCTGCTCAGCGCGGTCCGGGCGATGGGGCAGCTCGACCCGGCGTTGCGGGCGCGGCTGTTCATCGTCGGCGACGGGGAGTCGCGGGCGCAGCTTGCGGCGCTGGCCGACCAGGTGAACGCCGACCGGGGCGCCGAGGTGGTGACGCTGACCGGGGCGATGCTGGACCCCCGGGACGCGTACGCGGCGGCCGACATCGTGATCGGGATGGGGTCGTCGGCGCTGCGGGCGCTGGCCTTCGGCAAGCCCACCGTGGTCCAGGGCGAGCGCGGCTTCTGGCTCCCGTTCACCGCACAGAACCTGCCGGTCTTCCTCAACCAGGGCTTCTACGGCCTCGGCGATGGCAGCGACGGCACCGCGACGATCGCGGCCGAGTTGGACCGGCTGGCCCGCGACCCGGCCGGCCGCGCCGAACACGGTGCCCTCGGCCGGCGGCTCGTGGTGGACCGCTTCAGCCTGCAGGCCGCCGGCCGCCGGCAGGCGGAGATCTACCGGCAGGCGCTGCGAGCGCCACTGGGGTTGTCCCGCCGGGCGGGCGCGCTGGCCCATCCCACCGCACACCTGATCAACTTCAAGGCGCACCTGGCGGGGCAGCGCCTCGGGGTCCGCCGGCCCGCGGTCAGCGCCGACCATGACGGCTGAGGTCGAGGCGCCGGTCGGCGCCCGGGTCAAACGGGCGTTGGCCTGGAGCACCCTCAACAGCATCGCGCTGCGGATCGGCAGCCTCGGGCTGGGCGTGCTGCTGGCCCGCATCCTGGCCCCCGAGGAGTTCGGGGTCTTCGCGGTCGCGCTGACCATGCAGACCATCGTGATCGCCCTCGCCGACCTGGGGATGAGCGCGGACATCATCCGGCACGGGGTGCACGGGCGGGCGGCGACCGTCACCACCATCTCGGTGCTCACCAGTGCCCTGCTGGCGCTGGGGATGTGCCTGGCTGCGGGCGGCGTCTCGGCCGCGATGGACAGCCCGCAGGCCGCGCCGGTGGTCCGGGTGATGTCGTTGACGCTGCTGCTCAGCGGCCTCTCCGTGGTCCCGTACGCGATGATGCAGCGGGATTTCCGGCAGCGCGCCCAGCTCGGCCTGGACACCACCAGCCTGGTGCTGAGCACGGTCGTCACGGTCGGACTTGTCATGCTCGGCCTGGGCGCGATGGCGCTGGCGATCTCCCGGGTCGTCGCGCAGGCGGTGGTCACCCTGCTGCAGTTCCTGCTCACCCGCACCCGGCCGACGTTCGGCTTCGACCCCGAGGTCGCGCGCAGCCTGCTCCGGTTCGGCGTGCCACTGGCCGGGGCGAACGTGCTCTCCTGGGTGGTGATGAACGTCGGCCACCTGAGCATCGGCACCGCCGCCGGCGCACTGATGCTGGGCCTCTACACCCTCGCCTTCAACATCTCGACCTGGCCGATGAGTGCGCTCGGCGTGGCGATCCGGGCGGTCGCGCTGCCGGCGTTCGCGGCGGTCGCCGACCGGGACCGCAAGGCCGCCGGGTTCGTCTCGGCGGTGGCGCTGACCTGGACCGTCGCGCTGCTGGCCGGGGTGCTGCTGGCCGGGCTGGCCACCGTCGTGGTGCCGCTGCTCTACGGCCAGCGCTGGTCGATGGCGGCCCAGGCGCTGGTGGGGCTGGCGTTCTTCGGCGCGTTCCGGGTGCTCTTCGACCTGGTGGCGACCTTCCTGATCGCGGTCGGCGCGAGCCGGGCGCTGCTGGTCGCGCAGGTGGTCTGGCTGGCCGCGCTCTTCCCCGCGGTGATCTTCGGCGTCCAGCGCTACGGCCTGACCGGGGCCGGGGTGGCGCACGCGCTGGTCTGCCTGCTCGTCATCCTGCCGCTCTACACGGTGGCGCTGCGGCGCTACCGGGTCCGACCGGGCCGGCTCGCGGTGGCGCTGGGCGTACCCCTGCTCACCGCCGGACCCGCGCTGGCGGTCGGGGTGCTCGTGGTCCGGACCGTGCCGGGAGCCGCGTGGCAGGTGCTCGGCGCCGCGGCGGCGATGACGGTGGTGCTGCTCGGGCCGCTGCTGCCCTGGCTGCGGCGGCGGTTGCGGGAGCTGCAGGCGGCCGGGCGGAACCCGGTCGAGGACGCCGAGACGATCGTGCTGCCGGTCGCCGGCCCAGCCACCGATCCGGCCGGACCGGTCGCCGGCCCCGGTCCGGGTCCGGGGCCGGAAGTGGCGGTGCCGGCGCGATGAGCGGGCCGGCTGGCGAGACGAGAGGGGCGGACAGTGCTGGGTAGCGCGACGACGCGATCGCTGATCCCGCGGACCCGGGTGCCGGCGCCGGTACCCGAGCCGGCGGCCGTCCGGGTGCCGCGGGTCTCGGTGATCATCCCGTGCTTCAACTACGGGCGCTTCCTGCCGGAGAGCGTCGGCAGCGTCCTGGGTCAGGCCGGGGTCGAGCCCGAGGTCATCGTCGTGAACGACTGCTCGACCGACGACACAGCCGAGGTGCTGGCCCGCCTCGGCCGCGACGAACCCCGGCTGGTCGCGGTCCACAACCGGGAGAACCACGGACCCTGCGTCGCGTACAACGACGGGCTCGCGGTGGCGACCGGGGAGTTCGTGGTACGGCTGGACGCCGACGATCTGCTCACCCCCGGTTCGCTGGCCCGCGCGGTCCGGCTCTTCGACCACTTTCCTGAGGTCGGGCTGGTCTACGGTCCGCCGCAGCACTTCCACGGCGCGGTCCCCGAGCCGGCCAGCGCCGAGGTGACCGGCTGGACGATCTGGTCGGGCGCGGACTGGGTGGCCGAGCGGTGCCGGCGCGGGGTCAACTGCATCACCACCCCGGAGGCGGTGATCCGGTCGTCGGTCTACGCGGAGATCGGCCCGTGGGACACCCGGATGCGGTACGCCTGCGACATGGAGATCTGGATGCGGGCCGCCGCCGTGGCCGACGTGGGCCGGACCGACGGCTGCGTGCAGGCGCTGCACCGGGAACACGCGGCGAGCGTGAGCGTGACCGCCGGTGCCGGCCGGATGACCGACCTGGTCGAACGCCGGATCGCCTTCGACGTGCTGTTCGAGGGGCCGGGCGGGAAGCTGCCCCGGGCCGACGAACTGCACCGGAGCGCGCACCGGGCGCTGGCGGTGGAGGCCCTGGAGTCGGCCTGCCACGCCTACGACCGGGGCCGCACCGACGTGGAGCCGGTCGACCGGTACGTCGAGTTCGCCCTGGAGACGTACCCGCAGGCCCGGCAGTTGCCCGAGTGGCAGGGCCTGATCCGCCGGCAGCGGGTCGGGCCGCGGCTGGCGCCGCTGGTGCCGGGCTTCGCCGCCAGCGTGGTCCGCCGGCGGCTGCGCAACGACGCCCGGCGCCGCACCTGGCTGCGGCACGGCATCTGACGGCGGCGCCGACCCTACCCGGGCGGGGCCGGCAGCAGCGGTCGGTAGAAGGCGGCCAGGTCGTCGCGGAGGCCGGCGCGGGTGTAGCGGGCCAGCACCGCTTCCGAGGCGGCCCGCGCGCGCTTGGCCAGGCCGACCGGATCGTTGTCGTAGCTGGTGCAGGCGTCCTCGACCGCGCGGGCGAACGCGAGCAGGTCGCCGTCCGGGGCCGGCGAGCAGTACGCCTCGTCGAAGAATTCCCGACCGGCCAGCCCCGAATAACCGACCACGTACGCGGCGCAGGCCATCGCCTCGGCCGGCGGCAGTCCGAAACCCTCGCGTTCGCTGAAGCTGAGGAAGATCGCGCTATCCCGCAGGATCTGCGCGACCTGTTGCTCGGTGCGCCCGGCGATCTGCGTCACCGTCCAGCCGCGCAGAATCCCACGCGAACCAAGAATGTGCAGGAGTTGCTCCCGCTCGGCGGCCCGCCGGTGCCCGACATAGACGATTTGGCGCTGGCGGGGCCAGTTACCGGCGGTGAAAACGGCGGGGTCGATAACGTTGCGGGTCAGTTGTACCGGAATCGCCGGGAAGGCGTAGCGGAGCAGATCCACGTTGTCGTCTGAGACGGCCAGCAGGGCGATCAACCCGGGCAGGTTCGCGTACGGAGCACCGGGGGTGGCCGTCGAGTAGGGGATGTGGTCGAACGTGTCGTACGCCCGCTGGTTGAAGACCACCACCCGCGGCCCGGCCGGCATCCCGGCCAGGCCGGGGCCGTACCACTCGGGCACCACCAGGATGTCCTCCGGGCCGAGGACGGCCGCGCCGGCGCCCACCACCGGGGTGTGGTTGCTGAACCATTGGCAGCGGAAGCCGGCCGCGTGATGCATCACAAATGCCCGGAATCCCATTTCGTTCAGGATATCCACATGGCGGTAGATGACCCGTACCCCGCCGGACGGCTGGTCGTTGTCGGGCGCCAGATAGTACACGGTCGCCGGTTGCGGTTGCGTCCCGGCGACCGTGAACCGGGGTACCTGGCGGCCGCGTACATCGGCCGCCGCGAGACGGGCCCGGACGAATTCACGGGCCTGGTTCAAATTGCGTGGGAACACCGACGCTCCGGTTCGACGAGGGGGCCTATCGACTGGTCTTCGGGGCCGACTGGCGGGTGAGTTTACCTCGCTTCGGTCAGGTGGCCCCGGCAAGGGCGCTGCTACTATCGGACTTCGCAACCAGTCGCGAAACGATCACCGTTTCGTCCGCCCGTGCGGAGAGGGATACATGGCCGTACCGAATGGTGTCAACGGTATCCGCCGATCGGGTCGACGCACCACCGTTGTCGCCATCGCGGCGGCCCTCGTCCTGCTGGCCGGGTTCGCCGCCGTCCGGTTGCTCGGTTCGGACCGCTCGGCGGAGTCCGGCGGCGCGCCGGTCACGCCCGGCGGCGTGGCGACCACCGGCGGAGCCGGCGCCACCCTGCGCCCGGTCGACGGCGGTCCGGACTTCTACTCCCGGTTCTCCCCGTCCCTGCCGGCCGACCCGTCGTTCTTCCCGATCGGGGTCTGGCTGGAGAGCGTCACCGACCCGGCGGACACCGCGAAGGACAAGGCGGCCGGCCTGAACACCTACGTCGAGTTGACCGCCAACAGCGACCCGGCGCTGGTGCGGGCCGCCGGCATGCACACCATCACCAGCCCGATCGGCAGCCACGGCCCGGAGACGACCGGCTGGTTCATCTCCGACGAGGCCGACATGTGGGCCGGCCCGGGCGACGACGCGTGGACCGGGAACTACCCCGGCCAGGGCGACATCTGCGCGCCGGCGGACGGCCGCTGCGGATACACCGTCCAGCGGGAGGCCAGCGAGCGCCTCCCGGCCGACAAGCGGCTGCGGATGACGAACTACGGCAAGGGCATCTCCTTCTGGCAGAGCGACACCGAGGCGGGCCGGTTCGTCAACGAGTTCGGCGACGTGCTGTCGGTCGACACCTACTGGCTGACCGACGGCGCGATCTGCGGGTTCAGCGAGGGCGGCCGGTTCTTCGACGAGGACCTGCTGGTCTCCGCCGACGGGGCGGACCGGCTGCCGCCCGAGCTGTGCCACCGGCCGGCGAACTACGGGCTGACCATCGACCGGGTCCGGTCGCTGGTCGAGCCGGCGGGCAGCAAGCCGGTCTGGAGCTTCGTCGAGGTGGGTCGGCCGTTCAAGGAGGACCACTACCCGAAGGCCGAGCCGGAGCAGATCGTCGCCGCGGTCTGGAGCAGCCTGATCCACGGCGCCCGCGGCATCGTCTACTTCAACCACAGCTTCGGCGGCGAGTGCGTCAGCCAGCACGCGCTGCGGGAGGAGTGCTACGCCGAGGTCCGGGCCGCCGTGACCGGGGTCAACGGCCGGATCAGGAAGCTGGCGCCGGTGCTGAACGCGCCGTACGCCGACGGGGTGGCCTCGGTCAGCACCGGGGTCGACCTCGCCACCAAGTGGTACGACGGCCACTTCTACCTGCTCGCCGGGTCGGCCGGCGACCCCGTCGAGAACGCCACCTTCAGCCTGCCCTGCGTCGGCACCCACCAGGTCACGGTGCTCGACGAGAACCGCACCATCGCCGCCCGCGACGGGACCTTCACCGACTCGTTCGCCGACGGCAACGCCGTCCACGTCTACCGAATCGACGGCGGCTCCAGCTGCGGGGCCTACTGAGCCGGACCGCATCCGGTCGGTCAGCCGGTCAGGTCCGCCAGGGCCGCCCGGCGGACCGGCAACGGAGTACGCGACTTGGCGGAGATCATCACCGCCACGTCCTCGGGCCGGATGCCGGCCATGAACTCCGCGACGCTCCGCTCGTCCAGCGGCGTCTCCTCCCAGTACGAGTGACACAGCGTGCCGGTGGCGGCGAAGCCGTCGGCGGCCGCCCCGCCCAACACCCCGTCGACGAAGACCCCGTAGAGGGTCCACTCGGAGAAGTGCAGCTGCGACCCGACCGCGTCGACCCAGCGCCGGCCGGTCGACGACTCGATCCGGTCGAGCAGCTGGCGGACCACGGCCGGATCCCAGGCCAGCAACGAGGAGACGTAGTCGGGGTACGGCGGCGGCTGCGCCGGCAGTCCCAGCAGCGCGCGGGCCACCTGGTGCCAGCGGACGTGCCGGGGCAGCCGGCCGTCGACCTCGCCGGGCTGGCGGTAGAAGCGGACCACGCCGTCACGCCGGAAGGTGTCTACCGAGAACGGCCGCACGAACTCGATGTCCGAGTCGACGAGCACCACCACGTCCGCCGTCGACCGGGCGGCGGCGGCCAGCTTGATCACCTGCTGCAGGATCCAGCCGCGCAGCGGGGGGAACGGCCGGCGCAGGTTCACCGAGTACTTCGTGCCCGGGACCGAGCGGACCGATCGGGGCAGGAAGTCCGCCTCGTCGTGCAGCACCGTCCGGTCACCCGCCAACCGGCCGAACAGCGGCAGGTCGGCCCGGGGCACGATGATGTGGTGCCGGACCGACGCCGGCGAGTGCGCCAGCACCGACCGGTGCAGGGCGGCGCAGAGTTCGAAGTCCGGGCCGAAGCTCGGGGTGATGACGGCCAGCTCGCTCATCTCGGGGTCCTTTGCTCGGCCGGCGCGGGCGGGCTCACCGCACCACCGCCGGCGACCAGGCGTCGGATATCAACAGTTGTGGCGCTCCGGTGCCGTCGGCCGGCACCCGCCAGACGTCACTGGCCGCGGCACCGCCGTCCCGCGGCAGCCCGTAGATGACCTGCCCGTTGTCGAGCCACTCGACCTGGTCGTCGACGCTGCGGGTCTCGGCCAGCCGGGTCTCGACCCCGGTGCCCAGATCGTAGGCGGTCAGCTGCCACCGGCCGGGCGGCAGGTCGCCGCGTTTCTTGTAGACGATCCGGGTCCCGTCCGGCGACAGCGACGGACACTCCGCGTCGGTGTGCAGCGCCTCGATCCGGCGGTGGAGGATGCTGCCCCGCACCAGCCAGGTCCGGCCACCCGACGCCGCGGTGGCGTAGAACAGGTCGTCGTCGGCGAAGGTGACGCCCCAGAGGTTCTTGTCGACCGCCGTCAGCAGGGCGCCGTCGACGTAGAGCGGGAACTCCTCGATGTCGCCCACCACCTCGCCGCCGGTGCGGCTGATCACGGTACGGGTCGAGAACTGCCCGGGATTGGCGTACGAGTCACCGGCGACGAACGAGGTGGTGGCCGCCAGCGAGCCGTCCGGTGAGAGCCGGGCCCGGCTCGGGATGCCGGTCAGCGGCAGGTCGAGCCGGGGCGCCCAGTCCCGGTCCAGGAGTTGCGCCCGGTAGCTGGTGACCAGCCCGCGCTGGGCGGAGAGGCAGATGGTCTCCGTCCCGGTCGCGTAGACCCGTTCGCAGCCCCGGCCGGTGAGCACGCGCGGCCCGGCCGGGTCGTCGAGCGGCACCAGGGCGACCCGCCCGTAGCCGGTCCCCAGCGCGGTGCTGCGGAAGATCACGTGCGGCTGGCCGCGGACCGCGTCGACATCGTCCCGGGTCGGCACGGCCGGCGCCCGGTCCCGGGTCTGGGCCTGCGACTCCCGCACGTGCAGCACGTAGCCGCCGGTCCCGCCCAGCAGCAGCACGGCGATGCCGACCAGCACGATCAGCCGGGCACGCAGACCCCTCACCGGGCACCTCCCGTCGACTCCCCGCCGCCCCCGCCGGCCGGCTTCCCGGCCGCTGACGGCCCGGCCGCTGACGGCCCGGCCGCTGACGGCCCGGCCGCTGACGGCCCGGTCGGCGGCGCAGCGGCGGCGAGCGTCCGGTCGGTCCCGCGCAGCAGCCAGCCGGCGGCCGGGATCGCCGCTGCGAGCCCGACCGCGAAGACCAGGACCGCGGTGCCGGCGCCCAGCCGGCTCCAGAGCAGACCGAAGGCGAGCGACGAGGCGAACCGGGTGAGCACCACGACGGTCTGGGCCGCCGCGATCCCGCTGCCCCGGGCCGGCGCCGGGACCAACCGGCTGACCAGCGCGGCGAGCACCCCGTCGGTGGCCGCGTAGAAGGTGCCGAGCAGCAGCAGCACCGACAGGGTCAGCCAGACACCCCCGCTGGGCAGGGCGGCCAGCAGATAGCAGGCCAGCAGCGCGCCGTGCCCGGCCACCAGCACCCGGGCCCGGCCGACCCGGTCGGCGAGCCGGCCGAGCGGCACCGCGAGCAACAGGTAGGCGACGTTGCTGCCGACGAAGAGCAGCGGAAAGTAGAGCGCGGCGAAGTCGTCGCGCTGCTGCAGGGTCAGGTAGAGGAAGCCGTCGCCGACGGTGAGCAGCCCCAGCAGGCCGGCGGCGAGCAGCGGCCGGCGCAACCGCCGGCCGGACACCTCGGCGGCCATCCGCCGCACCCCCAACCGGGCGGTCCCGGCGGCGGTCCGCAGGTTCGGCACGAAGAGCACCAGCACGGCGAGGCCGAGCACCGCGAACGCGAACGAGGCGAGGAAGACCGAGTCGTAGCTGCCGGGCACGGCCAGCAGCAGGGCGAAGGCGACAAGCGGCCCCAGCGCGGCGCCGGCGGTGTCCAACGCCCGGTGTACGCCGAACGCCCGGCCCAACTGGTCCGGCTCGGACGACGCGGCGATCAGCGCGTCCCGGGGGGCCGTCCGCAGTCCCTTGCCGAGCCGGTCCGCGGTGATCACGGCGGTGATAGCGGCGAAGCCCTGCGCCGGCAGCAACGCGAGCCGGCTCACCGCCGAGGCGCCGTAGCCGACCACCGCGACCCACTTCGGCTGCCCACCCCGGTCCCCGGCGTAGCCGCCGGCGATCCGGACCAGCGCGCTGACGCCCTGGTAGATGCCGTCCAGGAAGCCGTACGCCACCGGGCTCAGACCGACCACCACGGTCAGGTAGAGCGGCAGCACGGAGGCCACCATCTCCGACGACACATCGGTGAGCAGGCTCACCGTGCCGAGCAGCAGGACCGTGCTGGAGACCCGGCGCGCGGCCCGCCGACCGGCCGGCGGTGGGCCGCCCGGCCGGTCCCGCAGCGTCACGTACACGGGCCACCCATCTTCTGGTCGGTCAGCCGGCGAGCGCGGCGGACAACGCCGACGCCACGGCCTCCTGCTGGTCGGCGGTGAGCTGCGGGTAGATCGGCAACGACAGGATCTCCGGGGCCAGCCGCTCGGCCTGCGGGAACGCCCCGGCCGCCGGGGTGAGGTCGGCGAACGCCGGGGTCAGGTGCACCGGCACCGGGTAGTGGATCGCCGCCCCGACGCCGGCCGCGTGCAGGGCGGCCAGC
The DNA here is from genome assembly GCF_029626155.1 of Solwaraspora sp. WMMD1047. NCBI lineage: Bacteria > Bacillati > Actinomycetota > Actinomycetes > Micromonosporales > Micromonosporaceae > Solwaraspora > Solwaraspora sp. WMMD1047. Next base: position 1,348,505 of record NZ_JARUBL010000001.1, read on the forward strand.
ACCCGGTCCCGGCGGGCCGGCGTGCCGTCGGACGGAATCCGTACACAGTAGATGTGCCAGACGTGCTCGTTGCCCGGCAGCGTCGTCGGCCGCCCCACCTCCAGCGGGGCGAGCAGCTCGTGGTACCGCTGCGCGGCCGCCCGGCGCAGCGCGTTCCAGCCGGCCAGCCGGGCCAGCTTGGCCCGCAGCACCACGGCCTGCAACCCGTCCAGCCGGCTGTTGACGCCGATCACCTCGTGCACGTACTTGGTCAGGCCGCCGTGGCTGCCCAGCGTCCGCACCGCCGTGGCCAGCCCGGCGTCGTCGGCGACCACGGCACCGGCGTCGCCGTACGCGCCCAGGTTCTTGCCGGGGTAGAAGCTGGTGGCGGCGATCCCGCCGGCGCCGGCGCCGCGACCGTTGCGGGTGGCGCCCTGGCACTGCGCGGCGTCCTCCACGATCGCCACGTCCCGGCCGGCCAGCCCGGCCCGCAACTCCTCAACCGGGGCGAGCTGCCCGTACAGGTGCACCGGCACGATCGCCCTGGTGGCCGGGGTGACGGCGGCCAGCGCCGCGGGCACGTCGATCAGGTAGCTGTCCGGGTCGCAGTCGACGAGCACCACCCGGGCGCCCGCCCGGGCCACCGCCTCGGCGGTGGCGATGAAGGTGTTCGCCGGCAGGATCACCTCACTGCCCGGACCGACCCCGACCGCGCGCAGCGCCAGTTCCAGGGCGTCGGTGCCGTTGGCCACCCCGACGCAGTGCCCGACGCCGGTGAACCGGGCGTACTCCTGCTCGAAGGCGGCGACCTCGGCACCGCCGATGAAGGCGGTGTCGCCGATCACCCGCTTGAAACCGGACTCGACCTCCTCGGCCACCTCGGCGTGGGCGGCGGCGAGGTCGACCAGGGGGATGGGGGGCATATTCGACTCCTCGACGAGGGGCGGGCGATCACGGCAGAGCGGGCACGGGGGCGGGTTCGGTGGGATGGGCGGCGCGCAGCCAGCGGGCCGGGTTGCCGGCCCAGACCTGGCCGGGGGGCACGTCCCGCAGGACCACCGAACCCATCCCGACCAGCGACCAGGAGCCGACCGTCACGCCCTCCCGCAGCAGCGCGCCGGCACCGACGTACGCGCCCTCGCGCAGCACGGCGCCGCCGCCGAGCCGGACCCCGGAGGCGATGGTGACGTAGTCCTCGACCCGGTCGTCATGGGTCAGCACCGCGTGCGGCATCACCGCGACGTGCGCGCCGACGGAGACGTCGGCGGTGAGCACGGTGCCGGCCAGCAGCACCGAGCCGGGTCCGACCCGACTGCCGGCGCCGACCTGCGCGGCCGGGTGCACGACGGTGGCGTACCGGTCGGTTGGCAGGCCGAGCCGGCGCACCACCCGGCGCCGGGCGGCGTAGTCGCGGGGGTTGCCGACGCAGACCAGGACGGCGGCGTCGGTCAGGTCCGGGGCTCCGGCGGGCGGCGCGCCGGTCAGCGCGCCGGTGTCGGCCAGGATCGGCAGGCCGGCCCGGCTGCTGCCGGCAAGCGCCGGGTCGTCGTCGAGGAAGCCGAGCAGCCGCCAGGTGGGGCGGTCCTGGTTGACGGCGTGCACGGCGGCGGCCGTCTCCCGGGCGAAGCCGCCCGCCCCGACGATGACCAGGTCCCTCATCCGCCGGCCAGCTCGCGCAGGATGCCGACGATGAGGTCCTGGTCGGCCTCGGTCAGGGCGTGGTGCAGCGGCAGGATCAGCGAGTCGCGGGTCAGCCGCTCGGTGACCGGCAGCGGTCCGACGGTGGGGGCCAGATCCGCGTACGCCGGCTCCAGGTGGGCGGCCATGATGCCGCGCCGCGCCGAGACGCCCCGGGCGGCCAGCGCCGCGAGCACCTCGTCCCGGCCGGTGCGGAACTCCGGATCCAGCCGGATCCAGAACGACTGGAAGTTGCCCTGTCCGTAGGCCGGGTCGCGGACCGCGGTCACCCCGGGCACGTCGGCCAGCAGGTCCCGGTACCGGGCGGCCAGCTCGCGGCGCTGGGCGACCAGCCCGGCCAGCCGGCCGAGCTGGACCAGACCGATGGCGGCCTGGATGTCGGTCATCCGGTAGTTGTAGGCGGTCTCCAGGTACGCCTCCAGCACCGGCTGGGCACTGGCGTGCCGATCGGCGGCCGAGACGTTCATACCGTGCTCGCGCAGCCGCCGCAGCCGGACCGCCGCCTCCGGATCGTCCACTGTCACCATTCCGCCCTCGCCGGTGGTGACCAGCTTGCGGGGGTGGAACGACCAGGCGGCCACCCTGGCGCCAGCGCCGACCGGCTGACCGTACGCGGTCGAGCCGGCCGCGCAGGCGGCGTCCTCGACCAGCCCGACGCCCCAGCCGTCGGCGGCCTTGCGCAGCGCCGCCACGTCGAAGGGCACGCCGCCCTGGTGGACGGCGATGATCGCGCGGGTGTTCGGGGTGCGGACCGCCTCGACGGTCTCCACCGTCACGTTCCCGGTGGCCAGGTCGACGTCGGCGAAGACCGGGGTGGCGCCCACGTAGCGGACGGCGTTGGCGGTGGCGATGAACGAGAACGACGGGACGATGACCTCGTCGCCGGGGCCGATGTCCAGCAGCACCATGGCCAGGTGCAGGCCGGTGGTGCAGGAGCTGACCGCGACCCCGTGCCGGGCGCCGACCCGGTCGGCGAACTCCCGCTCGAAGCGGGCCACCCGCGGACCCTGGGCGACCCAGCCGGACCGGACGGCGTCGGCGGCGGCGAGCGCCTCCTCCTCGCCGAGCATCGGGATCATCACCGGGATCTTCATCGCTGCCCCCGCCACCACTCGACCAGGCCCTGCAGGCCGTCGCGGAGCCCGATCTCGGTGCGGAAGCCGAGCCGCTGGGCGGCGGCGGAGGTGTCCGCCAGCCGGCGGGTCACCCCGTTGACGGCCCGGGCCGGGCCGTGCTCCGGGGCCAGCTCCGACTTCATCACCTCGCTCAGCGCGGCGGCCAGCTCCTTGAGGCTGGTCTCGGTGCCGCTGGCGATGTTGAAGACCTCGTCGGTGACGTCCGCGCGGGCGGCCAGGATGTTGGCCCGGGCGATGTCGGCGACGTGGACGAAGTCCATGGTCTGCAGGCCGTCGCCGAGGATCAGCGGCGGGGTGCCGGCCTCGATCCGCTCCATCCAGCGGATCAGCACCTCGGTGTAGAGGCCGTGCACGTCCATCCGGGGGCCGTACACGTTGAAGTAGCGCAGTGCCACGTAGTCCAGGCCGGACATGCTGTGGAAGCTGCGCAGCATGGCCTCGTTGAACGCCTTCGCCGCGCCGTAGAAGGTGTCGTTGTTGTACGGGTGGTGCCGCTCGGTGGTGGGGAACTGCTCGGCCAGCCCGTAGACCGAGGCCGAGGAGGAGGCGATGACCTTCTTGACGCCCGCGGCCGCGGCCGCCTCCAGCACGTTGAAGGTGCCGTCGACGAGCACCTCGTTGGCGAGGCGGGGCTCCTCGGCGCACTGGGTGATCCGGATCGCGGCCAGGTGGAACACCAGGTCCTTGCCGCGGCTGTGCTCGTGCACCAGCGGCACGTCGCGGATGTCGCCCTCGACCAGGGTGACCGGGCCGCGGGCCAGCGCCTGGGCGAGGTTCTCCCGGCGACCGCGGACGAAGTTGTCCAGCACCACCACCTCGGCGGCGCCGCCGGCGACCAGTTCGTCGACGACGTGCGAGCCGATCGTGCCGGCCCCACCGGTCACCAGGGCGCGCGCGCCCTCGATTGCCACCGCAGTCATGCCACGCCCTTTTCGTCGAGGTCGAGTTCGATCATCCGGCCGCCCTCGGTCAGGCTCCGGCTGGCGGCCTCCAGGATGCCGAGCACCCGCAGGCCGGCCCGTCCGTCGGTAAGCGCCGGCGTACCGGTGCGGATCGACCGGGCGTACTCCTCGACCATGGTCCGCAGCGCCTCCCGTTCGGTGAGTGCCGGGGCGACCATGTCGCCGGAGCGGTACGACACCAGCATGTCCCGGCGCTGCTCGGCGCCGAGCTCCTCGGAGGTCGACACGTCGACCCCGCGGTCGAAGATGGCCAGCCGCTGGCTCGGGTTGAGGTCGTCCCAGACCAGGGTCCGCTTCGAGCCGCCGACGATGGTGGTGCGGATCTTCACCGGGGAGAGCCAGTTCACGTGGATGTGCGCGATGGCGCCGGTGTTCAACCGGAGGGTGAGGTAGGCCACGCAGGCCCGGCCGGCCCCGATCCCGTCCGCGCCGTGCGCGGCCACCGCGACCGGGTGTACCCCCGGCGGCAGGATGAAGTCCAGGATGGACAGGTCGTGCGGGGCGAGGTCCCACATCACGTCGATGTCCCGCTGGACCAGGCCGAGGTTGATCCGAACCGAGTCGAGGTAGTGCAGTTCGCCCAGCTCGCCGGCGTGCAGGATCTCCCGGATCCGGAGCACCGCCGGGGTGTAGCAGTAGGTGTGGTCGCACATCAGCGACAGCCCGCGCCGTTCCGCCTCGGCGACCAGCCGGCGGCCGTCGGCCTGGCCGGCCGCGAGCGGCTTCTCGACCAGGACGTGTTTGCCGGCCTGCAGGGCGGCCATCGCCACCGTCAGGTGGGTGCCGGCGGGCGTGGCGATGGCGACCGCCTCGACCTCGTCGTCGGCGAGCACGGTGGCCAGGTCGGCGGTGGTCTGGACGGTGGAGTAGCCACCGAGTACCCGGCGCGCGCGGTCCTCGTCCAGGTCGCAGAGCCACCGCAGCCGGAACTCGGCCGAGGACTGGAAGTTGCGGACGAGATTGGGGCCCCAGTAGCCGGCTCCGACGACGGCCACCCCGATCGGCCGGTCGGCAACGTGTGGTGCGTTCACGGACATCCGTTTCGTTAGGGTTCGGGCGTCGTCGTTGGGGTCGGGCGGCAGTGCGCGGCGATGCGGTACCTGGGCGGAGCGGGGAGGTTCGGGCGGCGACACGGGTTTCGGGCGATTTCGGCAGGAGGCAGCGGCCGGGCGCGCGAAGCGGTCCGCCCGGCAAGCTACCGACGTGATGGCCGCTCACGCCAGCGCTGTGACGGATTTCGGGCAGAGCCGCGACCGCAACCGGTACCTTCGGTTTCTCCGGTCTTCCGGACGGTCCCCGTGCTGCCGCCCGTCGGCCTCCCGACACTGGTGCCATCGGCCGGCGGCTACGGTGACCGGGATCGCACCTACCGTGAGCTGGGTCGCAGCGGATTAACGGAGAAAAACATGGCCATTTCCCCCAATCGGGACGGCGTGCTGGTGACCGAGGGAGCCGACGTCGACCCCCGGGCCGTCATCGGCGCCGGCACCCGGATCTGGCACCTGGCCCAGATCCGCGAGGAGGCGACCCTCGGCCGGGACTGCGTGGTCAGCCGGGGCGCCTACGTCGGCCCCGGCGTGCGGATCGGGGACAACGTCAAACTGCAGAACTACGCCCTGGTGTACGAGCCGGCGGAGCTCGGCGACGGGGTCTTCGTCGGGCCGGCCGCGGTGCTCACCAACGACGAGTACCCGCGGGCGGTCACCCCGCAGGGACGGCTCAAGAGCGGCGACGACTGGACCGCCGTCGGGGTACGCGTCGGCGAGGGCGCCGCCATCGGCGCCCGGGCGGTCTGCGTCGCGCCGGTCACCATCGGCCGCTGGGCCCTGGTCGGCGCCGGTGCGGTGGTCACCCGGGACGTGCCGGACTTCGGGCTGGTCCGCGGGGTGCCGGCCCGGCGGGTGGGCTGGGTCGGCCGGGCCGGCCAGCCGTTGCTCGCCAAGGGGGACGGCCGGTTCGTCTGCCCGAGCAGCGGCGCGGAGTACCAGGAGGCCGACGGCCGGCTGACCGAGGTCGCCCCGCCCGGCTGACCGCCGGCCCGGGTCCGGCCAGTGTCCGGCGGCTCAGTGCTCGGCGTCGTGCTGCGGGCCGTACCAGTCCAGGCAGACGGTGACCGCGTCGTCGATCAGGTCCCCGCCGACGAACGCCCGCAGGTCACCGAGGAGGGACCGGACGGCCTCCAGCGGGGCCATCGGACCGCTGCGCCGGATGAACCGCTCCAGCGCCGTCGCGCCGTACCGGACGTCGCGGGAGGCGGCGTCGAACACCCCGTCACTGACCACGAAGAGCCGGTCGCCGGGCGTCAGCTCGAACCGCTGCGGCTGGTAGAGGGTTCCCTCGAACATGCCGAGCGGGCACTGCGCCTCCAGCTCCTGGTGGGTCACCTCGCCGTCGCGCAGCAACATCAGCTGCGGCGACCCGGCGTCGACGGCGGTCACCACGCCGGTGCGCAGGTCCAGCTCCAGCAGGAGTACGGAGATGTGCTGGGTGCCCCGGTGGTAGGCGTACACCGCCTGGTCGGCGAGGGCGGCCTGGTCGGCCAGGTCGAGACCGCCCCGCCGGGCGTTGCGCAGGGCGTTGGTGGCCAGACAGGTGAGCATCGAGGCGATCACCCCCTCGCCGGAGCCGTTCACCGTCGAGAGCCAGAGCCGCGCCCCGTCGTCGGACCAGTCGAAGCTGTCGCCCCGGACCGCGTACGCGGGCTCCAACTGGCCGGCGAGGCTGAACGACGGGCGGACCCGGCTGCGGCCGGGGAGCAGGTCCCACTGCATCTCGGCGGCGAGGGTCAGCCGGCGGGTCCGGGCGGCCACGGTGTAGCGGTCGGTGCCGGCGGCGACGGCGGCCAGTTCGTGTCCGAGCGCGATGGCCGCCTCCCGGAGCTCGGCGCGCAGCTCCGGGTCGGCCGGCATCGACGCCAGCCGCAGCACTCCCGCCCGCTCGCCGCGCATGGTCACCGGCAGGTAGCCCACCCCGTCGCGCTCCACCTCCGCCTGCTGGTCGAAGGCGTGCCAGGCGGGATTTCCGGCCCCGGTGACCGGTTCGCCGCCGGTGAGCGGCAGCAGCGCGGAGAGCCGGTAGTCGACCTGGAGCAGCTCGGTGCCGGCGACCCCGTAGTGCTTGGCGAGGGTCTCGCCGAGCCGCTCCACGAGTGCGTCGGCCGGCGCCTCGGTGAGCGCGCGACGAACTTCGGCCAACCGGTCAGGCATTCAGTGCCCCCTCGAAGGTTCATCGGCGGGAATCGCGGGAGTAGTGTCGGCTCCAGCATGGCAACCCACCATGGTCCGGACGGACCGGATGTGAGTATGGCCGCCGCGGTGGACTCGGCGGCCGGGGCCCTGCTGTCCGTCTGGGACGCGGCCCGGGAACAGGCGGCCGGCCAGCTCTCCGGCTCGCAGCTGCGGGCCCTGCTGGTGATCCAGGAGTTCGACGGGATCAACCTGCGCCGGCTGGCGACCACCCTGGGCATGCTGCTGTCGTCGGCGAGCCGGCTCTGTGACCGGCTGGTCGCGGCCGGTGTGGTCGAACGCGAGCCCGGCCGGGTGGACCGGCGGGAGATCTCGCTGCACCTCACCCCGGCCGGCCAGAAGGTCCTCGACGAGTTCCGGCTGGACCGGCTCGACCGGTTGGCCGGGGTGCTGGCCGGGATGAGCCCCGCCGCGCGGCGGGCGCTGCTGCGCGGGCTCTCCGAGTTCGACGCCGCCGCCCGGCCCGCGCGAAACCACCGCGTCGCACGGGAGGCCCGCACGGCCCGACCCGCCTGAGCCACCGACTGCGGTCAGGCCGGCACCCGGCTCGCCGCGCGGGCCCGATCCAGGTAGTCGCGTGCCTGCGGATGCTCGACAAGTACGGTCGCCCAGCCGTCCAGCACCGCGTCCAGCAGCCCGGACGGGCCGCCGCGCGCGGTCAGGACGTCACCCTGCCAGCGGACGAACTCGGTGACCAGGGCCGGGTCGCCGACCCGGATGGCGGCGGCCAACGCGTCGACCAGATGACCGACCTCGGCCGCCACGCTGTCCAGCTCCTCGTCGGACGGGTCGGCGATCCGGGTGGCCAGGTCGACGAGCTCCCGGCGGCGGCGCAGCACGGCGAGATGCTCGTCCCCGCCGGTGACCGGCGCCGCCCCGACGTCGGCGGCCGAGAAGACCTGCTCGGCCAGGAGCCGGGCGGCGTCGCGGGCGGTGGCGCCCCAGGCGGCGGCGCCGACGACCGACGCCCACCGACCCGCCGGGCCGAAGCCCGGACCGCCGGCGATCACCGGTACGCCGGCCAGCCGGCAGCTCTCGATCACCCGGGCGGCCCGGACCAGCCGGCTGCTCTGCAGGCAACTGAGCAGGACCGCGTCCGGCCCGGTCTGGTGCAGGTAGGAGACCAGGTGCCGGGGCGGCACGCTGGCGCCGAGGAAGGTCACCTGCCAGCCGTCGGCGCGCAGCACCTCGGCGACCAGCCGGGCGGCCAGCGCGTGCCACTCACCCTCGACGCAGGCGAGCACCACCCGGCCGCGTTCGGCGCCGGGCTGGACCCGGTCGGCGATCGCCCCGACCACCCGTTCACTGACGTGGGTGGCGGCGTGCTCCTGGGCGACGCTCCAGCGACCGACGCGCCACCGCTCGCCCACCTCCCGCTGGGCGACCGCGACCAGGTCGATCAGCAGGTCGGCCGGCGCCACCCCGGCGTCGAGCAGGTCCAGTGCCAGCCGGGTGGCGGCGGCCGGATCGGCCCGCTCCAGGCAGTCGAGGTAACCGGCCAGCGCCGCCGCCGGGATCGTCGGGGCGCTCACTCCCACTCCGGTCCGGCCCGCAGCGCGAGCAGCGCGATGTCGTCGTGGCTGTGCCCGTCGAGCCAGTCGTCGACGTGTTGGAGCAGGCTCTCGATCAGGGCGGCCGGCGGCAACGCGGCGCAGCCGGCGAGGGCCTGGGCGAGCCGCGCCTCGCCGAACATCTGGTGGCCGTCCGGCCCGCCGCGGGCCTCGGTCACCCCATCGCTGTACGCCAGCAGCAGCTCCCCCGGCGCCAGCCGGAGCGAGATCTCGCTGAACCGTGCGGTGGGCAGTGCGCCGACCGGCATCCCGCCGACCTTCACCGCCCGGACCGTGCCGTCCCGACCGGCCACCAGCGGGGCCGGGTGGCCGCCGCCCGCGATCCGCAGTCGCAGCCCGTCGCCGGGGCGGGTTGCCGGCGCCAGGGTGCCGAGCAGCAGCGTGGTGAACTGGGCCCGGCGGTCCGCGTCGGGGGCGTTGAACAGCGCCTGGTTGAGCAGTTCGAGCAGGCGCAGCGGGCGGTCCTCGACCAGCCGCAGGGTGTCCAGCGACTGGCGGACCCGGCCGCTGAGCACGGCGGCCTCGACACCCTTGCCGCAGACGTCGCCGAGGGCGAAGGTGCCGCCGTCGTCGGCCGGGAAGGCGTCGTAGAAGTCGCCGCCGATCCGCAGACTGTCGCCGGCCGCCCGGTAGCCGCCGGCCAGGGTCACGCCGGGGATCGGCGGCAGGGCGGGCGGCAGCAGACTGGCCTGCAGCACCCGGGCCAGGTGGGCCTGCTCGCCGTAGAGCTCGGCGGTGCCGAGCGCGGCCCCGGCCCGGGCGGCGAACTGCCGGACCAGCGCGACGTCCGGTTCGTCGAAGCCGGGGCGGCCGGCCCGCCGGATCGCCACCAGCGCCCCGGAGCCGGCGCCGGCGCCGGGCATCGGAGCCACCAGCACGGTGCCGGGCGGGCCGAAGTCGTCCGGCAACGCCCAGCCGAGGTCGGCCAACTGGGCGGCGAGCCACGGACTGGCCTCGGTCGGATCACCGCTCATCGCCTCGGTCAGGCCGGGTACCGAGTCGGCCAGTTCGGCCCGGCCGGTGCCGCTGACCGGCCGGCCGTCGCCGGCCGCGTACCGGACCCAGCTCAGCGGGCCGGTCGCGGGCAGCGGCGCGGTCGGGCGGCGGACCACCACGGCGGCGTCCGCGAGATAGGGCACCAGCAGCGTGACGGCGGCCCGCAGGGTGTGTTCCGGGTGCAGCGACAGGCTGAGCCGGGCGCCGGCCTCGGCCAGGAAGGCGGTCCGGGACCGCTCGGCGAGCAGGGCGTCGGTGCGGGCCCGCTCCTCGGTGACGTCCCGCACATACCAGACCGAGCGGCCGTCGGTGAATGGCCGACACCTGCCGTGCAGCTGCCGGCCGAGATGTTCGGCCTCGAAGCCGTCGCTGCCGTCCTCGGCGGCCCGGGCCAGCGCCGGTACCGGGCACATGGTGAGTTGGCAGCCGATCGCCACCTCCGGCAGCAGTTGCCGGGCGGCGTCGTTGAGCAGGGTCACCCGGCCGGCGGCGTCGGTGAGCACGACCGCCTCGGCCAGGCCGTCGAGCAGCCCGCCGGCGAGCAGCGCCTCGGGGGCGGCCGGGTCGGGGGCCGGGCTCCCGGCAGCGCGACGCTGGCGGGACGCGGTGGCGCCCCCGCTGACCGGCCCGGCCAGGCCGCCACGTCTGGAGCCGGTCACGCCGGGCGCCCCGGCGCCCCGCGACGTTGACCTGTGCTCATGCTGGCGGCACTCCTGTCGGCGACGAAAGTTGTCTGCTGGCAAGGGTACCGAGGTGCCCCGACAATCGCCCATCGAAGCGGGGCGGAACGGCAGCCGGCCGACCGGGCCGATCGAGGTCGGCGTCCTCAGCCGGCGCCGGTGAGCCACCGGGCCGGGTGGGCCAGCACCCCGCGGACGACCGAACCGGCGGCCCCCAGCACGGCGGCGTCCGCGCCGAGCCGGGCCGGCTGGACGGTGACCGGCGACCAGGCCGCGGTGAGTACCCGTCGGCGGATCTCGGCCTGCACCGGTGGCGCCAGCCAGCGGGCCAGCGGCGCGTAGACGCCGCCCAGCAGCACGGTGTCCACGTCCAGCAGGTTGATCACGCCGGCGACCGCCACGCCGATGGCGGTCCCGGCGGCGTCGAGGGCGCCCAGCGCGGCGGGATCCGCCCGCTCGGCGAGTTCGACCAGCCGGGCGATCGCCGCGTCGGCGGGCAGTGGCGGGCCGGTCAGCCCGGCGGCGGCGAGGATCGCCTCCTGCCCGGCGTACCGCTCCAGGCAACCCCGGCCGCCGCAGCGGCAGTCGATGCCGTCCGGGTGCACCGGGATGTGGCCCAGCTCGCCGCTCCAGCCGCGGGCCCCCCGGAACAGCTCGCCGTGCAGCACGATGCCGGCGCCGATGCCGATCTCGCCGGAGATGTAGATGAAGGTGGCCGGCCCGCTCGGCCCGGCGTGCAGCTCGCCGAGCGCGGCCAGGTTCGCCTCGTTCTCCACCTGCAGCGTCGGCGCGGCCGGCGCTGCCCGGTCGGTCGCCCTCGCCCCGGCGGCCAGGATCGCCGGTACGTCGATGTCGTGCCAGCCCAGGTTGGGGGCCAGTCGGACGACACCGGCCGCGGTGACCAGGCCGGGGACGGCGAGGGTGGTGCCGGCGAGCAGCAGGCCCTGGCCACGGGCGGTGGCCCGGGCCCGCCCGGCCAGCTCGGCCAGCCGGGCCAGCGCGTCGGCGGCCGGCACCGGACGCAGGTCGGTCCGCCGCACCTCCCGGTGCCGGACCGCGCCGGTCAGGTCCATCACGCAGGCGGCCAGGTAGTCGACGTTTATCTCCAGACCGAGCCCGGCCGGTCCGTCGCCGGCCAGCGCCAGGCCCTGGGCCGGCCGGCCGGCCCCGGTCCGGGGGACCGGCTCGACCTCGGTCAGCAGCCGCCCGCCGATCAGGTCGTCGACCAGGGCGGAGACGGTGGCCCGGGTGAGCCCGGTGGCGGCGGCGATGTCGGCCCGGGACGGGGGTCGCCCATCGACGCCGGCGGCCACCTGGCGCAGCACCAGGGCCAGGTTGTGTTCCCGCAGGCTGGCCTGTCGGACCGGAGCTCCGGCCGGGCCGACCCGCACGGTGCCGGGCTGCGTCATGGGGTTGACAATGCCATAGCGCGGGCAAATAATTCAACCGATAAACAAATCTTGGAAGTTTCGCCGACGTCACGTGGAGGTCAATCATGACAGCCCAGCCCACTCCCGCCGACAAATTCTCCTTCGGCCTCTGGACCGTCGGTTGGCAGGCCCGCGACCCGTTCGGCGACGCGACCCGGGCCGCGCTGGACCCGGTGGAGGCGGTGCACAAGCTGGCCGAACTGGGTGCGTACGGCATCACCTTCCACGACGACGACCTGATCCCGTTCGGTTCCGACGACGCCAGCCGCGACCAGCACATCGCCCGGTTCCGCAAGGCGCTCACCGAGACCGGCCTGGTCGTGCCGATGGTCACCACGAACCTGTTCAACCACCCGGTGTTCAAGGATGGCGGCTTCACCAGCAACGACCGCGACGTCCGCCGGTACGCGCTGCGCAAGGTGCTGCGCAACATCGACCTCGCCGCCGAGCTGGGTGCCCGCACCTTCGTCATGTGGGGCGGCCGGGAAGGCTCCGAGTACGACCTGGCCAAGGACATCCGGGCCGCCCTGGACCGCTACCGCGAGGGCGTCGACCTGCTCGCCAGCTACGTCCTCGACCAGGGCTACGACCTGCGGTTCGCCATCGAGCCCAAGCCGAACGAGCCGCGCGGCGACATTCTGCTGCCGACCGTCGGGCACGCGCTGGCCTTCATCGCCAGCCTGGAGCACTCCGACATGGTCGGCCTCAACCCCGAGGTCGGGCACGAGCAGATGGCCGGGCTCAACTTCGCCCACGGCATCGCCCAGGCGCTCTGGCAGGGCAAGCTGTTCCACATCGACCTCAACGGCCAGCGCGGCATCAAGTACGACCAGGACCTGGTCTTCGGCCACGGCGACCTGCTCAACGCGTTCGCCCTGGTCGACCTGCTGGAGAACGGCGGCCCCGGCGGCGCCCCGGCCTACGACGGCCCGCGGCACTTCGACTACAAGCCGTCCCGGACCGAGGACTACACCGGCGTCTGGGCGTCGGCCGCCGCCAACATGCGTACCTACCTGCTGCTCAAGGAGCGGGCGGCGGCGTTCCGGGCCGACCCGGAGGTGCAGGCGGCGCTTGCGGCCAGCAAGGTCTCCGAGCTGTCCACCCCCACCCTGAACCCGGGCGAGACCTACACCGACCTGCTCGCCGACCGCAGCGCCTTCGAGGAGCTGGACGTCGACGCGGTCGCCGGGCGCGGCTTCGGCTTCGTCCACCTCAACCAGCTCGCCGTCGAGCACCTGCTCGGCGCCCGCTGACCGTCGTCGATCAGTAGCCGGCCGTTCGTCGATCAGTAGCTGGCCGCTCGTCGGTCACCAGCCGGCCGTCCGCGACGGCCCGAGGAGCAGGGAGGCGGTATGGCGCTCGTCGCCGGGGTCGACTCGTCGACCCAGTCGTGCAAGGTGGTCATCCGGGACGCCGAGACCGGTGAGCTGGTCCGCGAGGGGCGGGCCCGGCATCCGGACGGCACCGAGGTCGATCCGGAGGCCTGGTGGCGGGCGCTCGACGAGGCGATCACGCAGGCCGGCGGCCTGGCCGACGTGGCCGCCGTGTCGGTCGCCGGCCAGCAGCACGGCATGGTCTGCCTGGACGACGCCGGCGCCGTCGTCCGCCCGGCGCTGCTCTGGAACGACACCCGGTCGGCCGGCGCCGCCAGCGACCTGATCGCGGAGTTCGGCGGCGGCGAGACCGGTGGGCGGGCGTGGGCGGAGGCGGTGGGGCTGGTGCCGGTCGCCAGCTTCACCGTCACCAAGCTGCGCTGGCTCGCCCGGCACGAGCCGGAGAACGCGGCCCGGGCGGCGGCGGTCTGCCTGCCGCACGACTGGCTCACCTGGCGACTGGCCGGCGGCGGCCCGACCGACGGCGCCGCTACCAGCGGCGCCTCTATCGGCGGCGCCGCTACTGGCGGCTCCACCGGGGCCGGTGCGGCCGGGTCGCCGGCGGTCGGGCTCGACGCCCTGCGCACCGATCGCGGTGACGCCAGCGGCACCGGCTACTGGTCGGCCGCGACCGGGCAGTACCGGCTCGACCTGCTGGAACACGCCTTCGGCCGGCAGCTCGGCGTGCCGGCGGTGCTCGGTCCCGCCGAACCGGCGGGGCGGTTGCCGTCCGGGGCGGTGCTCGGCCCCGGGACCGGCGACAACGCCGCGGCGGCGCTCGGCGTCGGCGCCCGGTCGGGCGACGTGATCGTCTCGATCGGCACCTCGGGCACCGTCTTCAGCGTCGCCGAGGCCCCGGCGGCCGACCCGTCCGGCGCGGTGGCCGGCTTTGCCGACGCGACCGGGCGATTCCTGCCGCTGGTCGCCACGCTCAACGCGGCCCGGGTGCTGGACGCCGCCGCCAGGCTGCTCGGTGTCGACCTGGACGAGCTGGCCCGGCTGGCGTTGTCGGCGCCACCGGGTGCGGACGGGCTGGTCCTCGTGCCCTACCTGGAGGGGGAGCGCACCCCCAACCGTCCCCGGTCGACCGGGGCGGTGCACGGCCTGACGCTGCGTACCTCGACCCCGGCGCATCTGGCCCGGGCCGCCGTGGAAGGGATGCTCTGCGCGCTCGCCGACGGCCTGGCGGCGATCACCGCGCAGGGGGCGAGCGTCGAGCGGGTGATCCTGGTCGGCGGTGGCGCCCGGTCCGAGGCGGTCCGGCGGATCGCACCGGAGATCTTCGGTTGCCCGGTCCTGGTGCCGTCCCCGGGCGAGTACGTCGCCGACGGCGCGGCCCGTCAGGCCGCCTGGGTCGCCCTGGGCGGCGCGGCGCCACCGCCGTGGTCGGCCGGCCAGACCCGCGAGTACGCGGCCCCGCCCGTCCCGGCCATCCACGACCGGTACGCCGAGGTCCGCGACCTCACCACCGACCGCCCCGACGCCTGACCCGCCCCGCTCCGCCGGTCCGGCTGCCGGCGGGGCGGGGCGGCGGGCCGGAGTCAGGCAGTGCCGTAGTAGGCGGTGCGCATGATCTCCTGCAGGTCGTCGAGCATCGGCTGGCGCGGGTTCGCCGGGGCGCACTGGTCGTTGAAGGCGTTCATGGCCTGCTCCGGCAGGGCCGCCAGGAAGGCCTTCTCGTCCACGCCGAGGGCCTGGAATGACGGCTCGATGCCGACCGCGTCCCGCAGTCGTTCGATCGCGGCGGCGTACGACTCGACCCCCTCCTGCGGGGTGGCGGCCGGCAGGCCGAGCAGCGCGGCGATCTCCTGGAACCGCTCCGGGGCCTGGTAGCTCTCGTACTTCGGCCAGCCGGTCAGCTTCGCCGGCCGGGCGCCGTTGTAGCGGATCACGTGCGGCATCAGCAGCGCGTTGGTCCGGCCGTGCGCGACGTGGAAGGTGGCGCCGAGGGTGTGCGACATGGCGTGCACGATGCCGAGGAAGGCGTTGCCGAACGCCATGCCGGCGATGGTGCCGGCGTTGTGCATCTTCTCCCGGGCCTCCGGGTCGGCCGCGCCGGCGGTCACCGCCCGTTCGAGATACTTGAAGATCAGCCGGATCGCCTGCAGCGCCAGACCGTCGGTGAAGTCGTTGGCGTAGACGCTCACATACGCCTCGGTGGCGTGGGTGAGCGCGTCGAATCCACTGTCGGCGGTCACCACCGGGGGCAGGTCGGCGGCGAGCGTCGGGTCGACGATCGCCACGCTGGGGGTGAGGGCGTAGTCGGCGAGCGGGTACTTCTTGCCGGTCGCGGTGTCGGTGATGACCGCGAACGGGGTCACCTCGGCCCCGGTGCCCGAGGTGGACGGTACGCAGACCAGCCGGGCCAGCCGACCCGGGGCGGGGAAGGTGAAGGCGCGCTTGCGGATGTCGATGAACTTTTCCCGCAGGTCGGCGAAGACCACCTCGGGATGCTCGTAGCGCAGCCACATGACCTTCGCGGCGTCCATCACCGAACCGCCGCCGACGGCGACGATGGTGTCCGGGCGGAAGGCGCGCATCTGCTCCGCGCCCGCGTCCACGGTCCGGATGCTCGGTTCCGGCTCGACATTGTCGATGATCTGCAGGGCGACCGGCTCGGCCCGCCGGTGCAGCACGTCGAGCACCCGGTCGACGTGACCGAGCCGGGTCATCGTCGGGTCGGCGACCACGGTGACCCGGTGCAGGTCGGGCATGTCCGCCAGGTACCTGATCGCGTACGGCTCGAAGTAGATCTTCGGTGGCACCTTGAACCACTGCAGGTTGTTGGTCCGCCGGCCGATCCGCTTGATGTTGAGCAGGTTCACGGCGGTGACGTTGTTGGAGACCGAGTTGTGGCCGTAGCTGCCGCAGCCGAGGGTGAGTGACGGCAGGAACGCGTTGTAGATGTCGCCGATGGCGCCCTGCGAGGAGGGCGCGTTCCAGATCACCCGGACCGCCTTGACCCGGGCGCCGAACTCCTCGACCAGCCGGTCGTCCTCGGTGTGGATGACCGCGCTGTGGCCGAGCCCGTCGAGTTCGACCATCCGCTCGGCGTGGCGCAGCCCGGCGGCCCGGTCCTGCGCGCGCAGCACCGCCAGCACCGGGCAGAGCTTCTCCCGGCTCAGCGGCTCGGCCGGGCCGACCTCGTCGAGCTCGACCAGGAGGACCGAGGTGTCGGCCGGCACCTGGAAGCCGGCCCGCTCGGCGAGCCAGGCCGCCGACTGGCCGACCACCTCGAGGTTGAGTCGGGCGCCGGCACAGCCGGCGGTGCCCGCCGGCACCCCGAAGATCAGCTCCTCCAGCCGGCGCTTCTCGTCGGCGCTGGCGAGGTGGGCGTGCAACCGCTCGAACTCGGCCAACGCCGGGCGGTAGATCGCGTCGTCGATGATCACAGCCTGCTCCGACGCGCAGATCATGCCGTTGTCGAAGGACTTCGACAGCACCACGTCGTGCACGGCCCGGCTGAGCTTGGCGCTGCTCTCCACGTACGCGGGGACGTTACCGGCGCCGACGCCGAGCGCCGGCTTGCCGGCCGAGTACGCCGCCCGCACCATGGCGTTGCCCCCGGTCGCCAGGATCACCGAAACGCCGGGATGGTGCATCAACGCCCTGGTGGCGGCCAGCGACGGCTGGTCGATCCACTGGACGCAGTGCTCCGGCGCGCCGGCCGCCACCGCCGCGTCGCGGACCACCCGGGCGGCCTCGGCGCTGCACGCCTGGGCGGCCGGGTGGAACGCGAAGACGATCGGGTTACGGGTCTTCAACGCGATCAGCGCCTTGAAGATGGTGGTCGAGGTGGGGTTGGTGACCGGCGTGACCCCGCAGACCACGCCGACCGGTTCGGCGATCTCGACGATCCCGGCGGGCTCGTCGCGGCCGATCACGCCGACGGTCTTCAACCCGGCCATGCTGTGCGTGACGTGCTCGCAGGCGAAGATGTTCTTCGCCGCCTTGTCTTCGAAGACGCCGCGGCCGGTCTCGGTCACCGCGAGCCGGGCCAGATCGCTGTGCCGGCCCAGCGCGGCGATCGACGCCTTGCCGACGATGGTGTCGACCTGCTCCTGGTTCAGCGCGGCGTAGTCGTCGAGTGCCTTGAGCGCGTTGGTGACCAGGGTGTCGATCGCGACGTCCAGGTCGCTCGGGGTGGTTGTTGCGGCCCGGTCCGGCGCCGTTCGGGTCATGCGGATCACCTCGATCGTCGGCCCGTCGGCTGCTGCCGTCGGTGCTCACCCTGATCGTCGACCCTGGACCCGCTCCACCGCCGTTGCCGGAATACCCCGACCGCCGGGACCTTCGACCCGGCCGGGCCGACCACGAGGTGAACACCAGTTACCCTGAAACTGCGGCGTAGGGTATCTGGCGTTCACCTCGTGGCTTCAATGGCGGCCGAACCGGCCGGTGGTCAGGCGAGGGCGCAGGTGGCCCCGTTGAGGGTGAACGAGGACGGTCGTGCGGTGTTGCCGGTGTGGTTGGCCTGGAACCCGATGCCGACCGAGGCGCCCGGGTTGATGGTGCCGTTGTAGGAGGCGTTCCGGGCGGTCACCTGCCCGCTGGTCGGGGAGTAGCTGGCGTTCCAGCCGCCGACGATGGTCTGCCCGCTGGGCAGCGCGAAACTCAGCGACCAGCCGTTGATCGTGGAGTTGCCGGTGTTGGTGATCGTGATGTCCGCGGTCAGGCCGCTGTTCCACGCGTTCACCCCGTACGCCACCCGGCATCCGCCGGCGGCGGGCGGCGGAGTGGTGGGCGGTGGCGTGGTCGGCGGGGGCGTCGTGGGCGGGGGCGTCGTGGGCGGGGGTGTGGTGGGCGGTGGCGTGGTCGGCGGGGGAGTGGTGGGCGGCGGTGTCGTGCCGTCCGGCGCGACCGCCCGGCCGGTGGTCGGGGAGATCATGCCGGGGCAGAGGCCGCGGCTGCTGAGGTTGGCGACGATCTGCGGGATGGCCTGGATGGTCGTCTGGTAGTTGTCGTGCATCAGGATCACGCCGCCGGCCTGGAGGCGGCCCGCGGCCTGCACGATCGCGGCGGTGCTGGCGCCGTTCCAGTCCTGGGAGTCGACGTCCCAGATCACCTCCGTGAGACCGTACTGGGCCTGGACCGCCCGCAGGGTGGCGTTCGTCGCGCCGTACGGCGGCCGGAACAGCCGGGGCGCGGTCCCGGTGAGCTGCTGGATGACCTGCTGGGTCCGGCTGATCTCGGAGGCCATCTGGGACTGGCTGAGCTGGGTCATGTTGGGGTGGCTCCAGCTGTGGTTCTCCACCCACATGCCGGCGTCGCGCTGGGCCCGGACCAGGGCGCCGTTGTTCTGGGCGTTCTGGCCGGTGTTGAACATGGTGGCCCGGGCCCCGGCCGAGCGCAGCGCGTTGAGCAGGCTGTTCGTGGTCGCCGGGTTGGGGCCGTCGTCGAAGGTGAGCGCCACGTAGCCGTTGCAGGCCGCGGCCGAGGAAGGGGTGGGCGCGAGAGTGACCGCGGCGGCGCCGGCGGTGACGGTCATGGCCAATGCCGCAACCGCGATCAGGGTACGTCTTGCGAGGTGGGGTGGGCTGGCCATGCGCTGCCTCCGGTGGGGACGGTCGGGCGGGTGCCGAGA
Organism: Solwaraspora sp. WMMD1047; assembly: GCF_029626155.1. NCBI lineage: Bacteria > Bacillati > Actinomycetota > Actinomycetes > Micromonosporales > Micromonosporaceae > Solwaraspora > Solwaraspora sp. WMMD1047. The sequence continues at coordinate 1,367,159 of NZ_JARUBL010000001.1, forward strand.
GCAGATCGATGATCTGCGATATAGAGAAACATTCCGAAGTATGTATCGAGATGTTTCATCCCGCAAGACCGGAGAGCCGCCCGCCCGCTACCCGGCGGGCGGGATCGGCCAGGATAACGGGCATGACGGGAACGCGGCCGTGAGCAGCGCGAGGGCGGTGGCCGCCAGGGCGTGGGGCGGCGGCCCGGTGCACCGGCTCTACAGCGTGGTCGTCTTCGTGGTGCTGGCCTCGCTCGACAACGTCGCGATCGGGCTGGTGCCGCCGCTGTACCGGCCGATCGGCGAGTCGCTGGACACCGCGCCGGCGGCGATCGGGTTCGTGACCGCCGCGAGCTACCTGATCAGCGCGGTGGCCGCCGTCGGCTGGGCGTACTTCGGCGACCGCACCGACCGCAAGCCGCTGCTCATGATCGGCACCCTGCTCTGGGCCGCCGGCACCGCCGGCAGCGCGGTGGCCGGCCACTACCCGGTCTTCTTCGCCGCCCAGGTGCTGGCGGCGATCGGGCTCGGCGCCGTCGGCTCGGTGGGCTTCTCCGTGGTGACCGACCTGATCTCCCCCCGGCGGCGCGGGCTGGTGATGAGCTTCTGGGGGCTCTCCCAGGGCATCGGCACCCTGGCCGGCACCCTGCTCGGCGGGCTGCTCGGCGCGCAGGACTGGCGCCGGCCGTTCCTGCTGCTCGCCGCCGCCGGCCTGGTGGCCACCGGCGCCTACCTGCTGACCTACGACGTCAGGCGCGGCCAGAGTGAGCCGGAACTGGCCGGCGCGCTGGCCACCGGCGGCGAGTACGACTACCGGATCAGCCGCGCCGACCTGCCCCGGATCGCCGCCCGCCGGACCAACGTCTGGCTGGTGCTGCAGGGGCTGACCGCCCAGTTCGCCTTCGGGTCGCTGGTCTGGCTGCCGGTGCTGTTCCAGGAGCGCGCCATCGACCAGGGCTACTCGGCGGCCACCGCGATCGTGATCGGCAGCGTCTTCGCCACCCTGTTCCAGCTCGGCGGGGCACTGTCCATCGTGGGCGGATTGATCGGCGACGCGGTGCAGCGGCGTACCCCCCGGGGGCGGGCGCTGGTCGCGGCGGTGGGCGTGCTCGCGGCCGTACCGTTCTATCTGGTCCTGTTCTTCATCCCGATCCAGATCGACGTGCCCGACGGCGCCGGCGGTGGGGCGGTGATCGCGGCCGTGCTCGGCAGCGTCCTGACCGAGCCGACGATCGGGTTCAGCCTGGCCACCGCCGTGCTGGCGCTGGCGCTCACCTCGGCCAACTCGCCGAACTGGTTCGCGCTGATCGCCGACGTCAACCCGCCCGAGCACCGGGGCACCGTCTACAGCCTGGGCAACCTGGTCAACGGCGTCGGCCGGGCGGCCGGCAACGGGCTGGTCGGGGTCGCCTTCCAGGGCCTGCGGACGGCCTTCCCGCCGCCGCTCAACTTCGCCGTCGGGCTGGCCGCGTTCCAGCTCTTCTTCGTCCCCACCGGCGTCATGTACTGGCTCGCCTCGCGCACCTCCCCACGCGACATCGCCGCCGTCCACCACCTCCTCGACACCCGCGCCGACCACCTCCGCGCCGCCCCGGTACCACCACCTGCAGACTCAGATCGAGCGCCGGGCCGCTAACCGCCACTCGACCGAGTTGCGCGAAGGGTCCGGGTTGTTGAAGCAACCCGGACCCTTCATGATCATGATCAGCCGGCGGGGCGGTACCAGACGGTGGTGTCGGTGGGGACGGTGTTGTCGGGGGTCAGCGGGGCGCTGGTGTGCAGGGGGGCGGCGCCGGGCGGCAGCGGGGTGGGGGTGGGGCCGAAGTTGGTGAGCACGGCCACCTCGCCGTTGCGGAAGGCCAGCACGTCGTCCGGGCTCTCCAGCCAGAACAGCGCGCCGCCGCCGAGGTCGTGCTCGCGGCGCAGCCGCAGCGCGGTGCGGTACATCTCGTAGGTCGAGCCGGGCACCCCCCGCTGGCGGTCCAGCGCGTACTCCGCCCACGACGACGGCTGCGGCAGCCAGCTCGCGTCGGTCGGGCCGAAGCCGTACGAGGGCGCGTCGGCCTCCCACGGGATCGGCACCCGGCACCCGTCCCGGCCCCGCTCGGCGTGCCCGCTGCGGTGCCAGGCCGGGTCCTGCCGGGCCTCGTCGGGCAACGTGGTGTGCTCCGGCAGCCCCAGCTCCTCGCCCTGGTAGAGGTAGGCGGAGCCGGGCAGGGCCAGCATCAGCAGGGTGGCCGCCCGGGCCCGGCGCAGACCGAGCGCGGCGTCCGGCTGCGGGTCGCCGACGCCGATCCCCTTCGGCCGGGGCCGGCCGACCGGCAGGCCGAGCCGGGAGGCGTGCCGCAGCACGTCGTGGTTGGACAGCACCCAGGTGGTGGGGGCGCCGACCGCGTCGGTGGCGGCCAGCGACCGGGTGATCACCGCGTACTGGGCCGGGGCGGTCCAGGCCGCCTCCAGGTACTCGAAGTTGAACGCCTGGTGCATCTCGTCCGGGCGGACGTACGCCGCCAGCCGCTCGGCCGGCTGCACCCACGCCTCGGCCACCAGGATCCGCTCGCCGGGGTAGCCGTCCAGCACCGCCCGCCAGTCCCGGTAGATCTCGTGTACGCCGTCCTGGTCCCACATCGGCGGGCGGACGCCCTCGGTGCCCTCCCCGGAGAGCATCTCCTGCGGGTAGTGCCAGTCGGCCAGGTCGGCCTGCTTGACCAGGCCGTGCGCCACGTCCACCCGGAAGCCGTCGACCCCCCGGTCCAGCCAGAACCGCAGGATGTCGAGAAACTCGGCGCGTACCTCCGGGTGGTCCCAGTTCAGGTCCGGCTGACCGGTGTCGAACAGGTGCAGGTACCACTGGCCGGGGCGGCCGTCCGGTTCGGTGACCCGGGTCCAGGCCGGCCCGCCGAAGACGCTCTGCCAGGTGTTCGGCGGCTCGGCGCCGTCCGGGCCGCGGCCGTCCCGGAAGATGTAGCGCTGCCGGGCCGGGCCACCCGGCCCGTCGGCCAGGGCCGCCGCGAACCAGGCGTGCGCGGACGAGGTGTGGTTGGGCACCAGGTCGACGATCACCCGCAGGCCGCGCGCCCTCGCCTCGGCGAGCAGCCGGTCGGCGTCGGCGAGCCGGCCGAAGAGCGGGTCGACGTCGCGGTAGTCGGCGACGTCGTAGCCGGCGTCGGCCTGCGGGGACGGGTAGAAGGGCGAGAGCCAGACGGCGTCCACCCCCAGCTCGACCAGGTGATCGAGGCGGGCGGTGATGCCGGGTAGGTCACCCACCCCGTCGCCGTCGGAGTCGGCGAACGAGCGCGGGTAGACCTGGTAGATCACCGCCTCCTCCCACCAGGCCCGCCGGCCCGGCGGGTCGTCGGCGGTACGCGGCTGGCCGGCGGTGGTCTCGTGGCTGTTCAGGGTGTGCTCCCCGGGCAGGTGGGTGGGCATGCGGTCACGTCCCGCCGGCGGGCGCCGACGGTACCCGCCTCATTCTTCCCGAGGCGGGCCGGTTGATTCGCGTACGACGAGCCGGGTGGGCAGGATCACCGGCTCCGGCACCTCGACGGGTGGGGCGTTGCGGCAGAGCGGGTCGAGCAGCATCGTGGCCGCGAGCCGGCCCTGCTCGGCGGCGGGCTGGGCGACCGTGCTCAGGCCGACCACCCCGGACAGGTCGTGGTCGTCGATGCCGATCACGCTGACGTCCCCGGGCACCGACAGCCCGGCCTGCCGCAGGACGGCGATGGCGCCCATCGCCATCTCGTCGCAGGCCGCGAAGATCGCCGTGGGCGGCGCGCCCCGCTCCAGCAGCTCCTCGGTGGCCCGGCCGCCGCCGGCGACGGTGAACTGGGCGTCCACGTCCAGCCTCGGGTCGGGGGTGATGCCGGCGGCGGTAAGCGCGTCCAGGTAGCCGCGCCGGCGGTCCAGGTGGGTGGTGAAGGCGAGTTCGTCGGACGGATCGCCGGAGATGTGCGCGATCCGCCGGTGTCCCAGCGAGAGCAGGTGCTCGGTCGCGGTCCGGGCGGCGTGTACGTCGTCGATCCGGACGCCCGGCCAGCCGGGCACCACGGTGCCGGAGCTGACGGTGACGCCGGGCAGCGCGATCTCGTTGATGGTGCCGAAGTCGGCGGTCTGCATCGGGGTGGCGACGAGCATCACCGCGTCGACCCGCTTGCGCAGGTTCGCCGTGCGCAGCAGCCGCTGCCGGGTCTGCTCCCGGCCGCCGAGGTGGTAGAGGAGCATGTCGTAGCCGGCCTCGTGCAGCACCTCCTCGGCGCCCTCGACGACGGTGCCGAAGAACCAGCGGGTGATCCGGGGGACGATCACCGCGACGGTGCCGGTCTTCCCACCGGCCAGCCGGGAGGCGCTCGGCGACACCGTGTACCGCAGTTCCTCGGCCGCGGCCAGCACCCGCTGCCGGGTCGCCTCCGACACCGTCGGCAGCCCGCGGAGCGCCCGGGAGACGGTGGCGGTGGAGACCCCCGCCAACCGGGCGACGTCGTCGATCCTGGTCACGGCCGACGGATGGGGGTCAACCCTTGACGCTGCCGGCGAGGAGTCCCCGCACGAAGTAGCGCTGCAGGGAGAGGAAGACGATAAGCGGAACGATGATCGAGACGAACGCGCCCGAGGTCAGCCGCTGCCACTCGTTGCCCCGGCTGCCGGCCAGCTCGGCCAGCCGCACCGTCAGCGGCGCGGTCTCGTCGCCACCGCCGGCGAAGATGAGCGCGACCAGCAGGTCGTTCCAGACCCAGAGGAACTGGAAGATCCCGTACGCGGCCAGCGCGGGCGTGATCAGCGGCAGCACGATGGTCCGGAAGATCTTCGGGTGGGTGGCGCCGTCCACCCGGGCCGCCTCCATCAGGTCCTTCGGCAGCTGCGAGACGAAGTTGTGCAGCAGGAAGATGGCCAGCGGCAGCGCGAAGCAGGTGTGCGCGAACCAGACCTGCAGGAAGCGCTGCTCGTCGTCGAGGTTCCAGGCGGGCAGGATGGTGACCCCGAACAGGTGCACGCCGGTGGAGAAGAAGCTCAGCAGCGGCACCAGGGCCATCTGCAGCGGCACGATCTGCAGCGCGAAGATGCCGATGTAGATCCAGTCCCGGCCCCGGAAGTTGATCCAGGCCAGCGCGTACGCGGCCATCGACGCGAAGGCCAGCGGGAAGAGCACCGACGGCAGGGTGATCACGATCGAGTTGACGAAGTAGCTGGCGAGCTGCCCGGTGGACGCGGACCGGCCGAAGAGCACGTCCTGGTAGTTCTGCAGGGTGAACTCGGGGTTGGTGAAGAAGGTCCACCAGCCGGTGGTCTTGATCGCGTCCTCGGGGCGGAACGACGAGATGAACAGCCCGAAGGTGGGCACCGTCCAGACCACCGCGATGACGATCGAGACCAGCGTGGCGATCCGGGTGTTCAACCGCTTGCGGACCCGGCCGACGGCGGTGCGCGGCCGGTCGGGGTCGGTGGCGACGCCGGCGAGCGGGGGAGTGGTGGTTGTCATGTCAGACCTCCCGCTGCTGGCGCAGGTTGCGGATCTGGTAGATCACGATCGGGATCACCAGGACGAAGAGGAAGACCGCGAGGGCGGAGCCCTGGCCGGTCTGCCCGAACCGGAACGCCTGGTTGTACATCTCGTTGGCGATCACACCGGTCTCGAAGTTGCCGTTGGTCATGGTCCGGACGATGTCGAAGATCTTGAGGGTGCCGATCGAGATGGTGACCACCACGACGATCAGCGCCGGCTTGATGCTCGGCAGCGTCACCCGGGAGAACATCTGCCAGGCGTTGACGCCGTCGAGCCGGGCCGCCTCGACGATGTCGGCCGGGATCGCCTTGATCGCGGCCGAGAGCACGACCATCGCGAAGCCGGCCTGGATCCAGATCATGACGACGATCAGCAGCAGGGTGTTCAGCGGCGGGTCGAGCAGCCACTGCCGGGGCTGGCCACCGAAGAACACCCAGATCTGGTTGAGCAGGCCGATCTGGTCGGCGCCTTCCGGGCGGAAGGCGTAGACGAACTTCCAGATGATGCCGGCGCCGACGAAGGAGATCGCCATCGGCATGAAGATCAGCGATTTGGCCACCGCCTCGAACCGGGCCCGGTCCACCATCACCGCGTAGATCAGGCCGATCGAGGTGGCCACCAACGGCACCAGGAAGACCCAGATGAGGGTGTTCGTCAGGACCTGGAAGATCTCGTCCTGGGCGAACATCCAGCCGTAGTTGCGCAGCCCCACCCAGTTGTCGCTGCCGCCGTCCTTGAACGACAGGATGGTGGTCCGGATGGCCGGGACGACCAGCCCGATGCCGAGCAGGAGCAGCGCCGGGAGCAGGAAGAAGGCGCCGAAGAGCCCTTCGGCCCGGCCGGCCTTCATCCGCCGGCGGGGCGCCGGGGTCGCGGCGCCGGTGGCGGCCGCGGTCTCGGCGGCGGCCGCCAGCCGCGCCTCCCGCCGCCGGGCGAACCAGGTCGGTACGGCGTCGAGCAGCAGGAGCAGGCCGCCCACCACGACGACGAAGGCGACCACGCCGTACAGGAGCATGGCCAGCTTCGGGCCCTCGTCCGCGAATTCGAAGCTCATCAGTTCCTCCAGGGGGGTGCAGGCCGCCGACGACGGTCCGGCCCGGGCGACCCGGGCCGGACCGTCGATCGGGTCAGTTCGGCCAGGAGTTCTCGATGAAATCGAGGGTGCTCGCGGTGTCCTTACCGTTGATCCAGTCGATCATGCCCTTCCAGAACGTGCCGGCGCCGACCTCGCCCGGCATCAGGTCCGAGCCGTCGAACCGGAAAACGGTCTCCTGGTCCTGCAGGATCTCGACCGACAGCTTGTCGATCGGGTTGCTGACGTTGTTGATGTCCAGCTTGTTGTTCGCCGACACCCAGTTGCCGAGCTTGCCCCGGCTGTTGGCGTGCTCGCCCGAGGCCAGGTACGTCTGGACGGCCTGGACCTCCGGCCGGTCGGCGAAGGCGACGGTGAACTCGCCGCCACCCAGCACCGGCTTGCCCGCGTTCGGGTCCACCGCCGGGAAGTAGAAGGCGAACACGTCGCCGTCCTCGGCGACGGTGGTGTTCTCCGGCCACTGGTTGGCGTAGAACGACGCCTGCCGGTGCAGGGTGCACTCACCGTCCAGGATCGGCAGGCCGGCCTCCTGGAACGAGGTGGTGGAGATGCTCCGGACCTCGCCGTAACCGCCGTTGACGTACTTCGGGTCCTTCAGGATCGTGCCGGCCAGGTTGACCGCCTCGGCGACCCGCGGGTCGTTGAAGGGGATGCCGTGCGTGGTCCACTGGTCGTACACCTCCGGAGTCTGGGTCCGGAGCATGAAGTCCTCGATCCAGTCGGTGGCCGGCCAGCCGGTGGCGTCACCGGACTCGATCCCGACGCACCACGGCTTCTGGCCCTCGGCGGCGATCTGGTCGCTCAGCGCGATCAGCTGATCCCAGGTCTCCGGGATCTGGTAGCCCTTCTCGGTGAAGGTCTTCGGCGAGTACCACACGAACGACTTCACGTTCGAGCCGAACGGGGCTCCGTAGAACTGGCCACCGACGGTGCTGTACTTCAGCCAGTCGGCCGGGTAGTTCTCCTCGGCCATCGCCTTGGTCTCGGCCGAGGCCGGCTTCAGCGCGCCGGACTCGGCGAACCGGGCCAGCAGACCGGGCTGCGGGATGAACGCGATGTCGGGGGCGTTGCCGCCGTCGACCCGGACCTGCAGTTGGGCCTCGAACTCGCCGCTGCCCTCGTACTCGATGTCGATGCCGGTGCAGTCGACGAACTGCGCCCACGACTCTTCAAGCAGGTCCGCCTCGGTGTCGCGGATCGAGGAGTAAATGGAGACCGACTCACCGTCGTGGCCCTGGTAATCGGCGTAGGGGGCGCACTCCGCGGAGTCCGGATCAGAACTGCTGCTGCTGTCGTCGCTGCTGCAGGCCGCGGCGCTGAGCGCCAGACCGAGTGCGGTCGCGATGACGAGGGCTTGGCGTGGCCTGGGGTGGACCGCCATGCCGTCCTCCTTCCTTGCCGGCGCGCCGAAGCCTGCGGCTCCGTGCCGGCCCCAATGGGACGTCCTCACATGCAAGCGCTTGCACGATCCGTCGTCCATACCTTGGTGGGCACGAGGACGTAACGATTCGGAAACCTGGCGAGGTGGCCGTGACGTGCGCCGATGTCTCCGGCGCCGAGCGGCTGACGGGCTGCCGGATCACCCCGCCGAGCGGCCGGATCAGCTGTTCAGCTGCCAGATGGCGAGGTTGAGCGCCGCCGCGTAGCTGACCCAGGCCCAGTAGGGCAGCAGCAGGGCGGCGGCCAGCCGGGAGATCCGCCAGAACAGCAGCACAGTGACGCCGATCAGCACCCAGAGCGCGACGATGTCCGCGAAGGCGAGGCCGTATCGACCAGCGCCGAAGAAGAGCGGAGTCCAGATCGCGTTGAGCACGAGTTGGGCGGCGTACCAGAAGAGTGCCGGACCGACGCCGACCCGGCGCCAGACCAGCCAGCCGGCGACCGCGATCATCGCGTAGAGAACGGTCCACACCGGACCGAAGAGGGCCGACGGCGGCGCCCAGGACGGCTGGCGCAGCGACCGGTACTCCTCGGCGGTGCCCGCGACGCCGAGCCCGCCGATGGCGGCCACCACGGTCACCGCCACCGCGAATCCGGCGAGCGCCAGCCATTGCCGGGCCCCACTGGTGCGGGCAGCGGTCGTGGTCATCGCCATGCCGTCCTGTTCCCGCTCCTACCGGCGGCAAACCAGGGCCGGCCCGGGCCGGCCCGCAAACAGAAAGGCGCCGGGGTCGTCACGTCAGGACTCCAGTCGGGAGGACGGAGATCCGGACACGACGACCCCGGCGGGCTGAGGGGACGGGGAAAGCGGCTAACTGAAGAGGCTGACGCCGCCCGGGCCCACGAGCAGCCCGACGATGATGAGGACGATGCCCCACAGGATCTGCCGCCGGAAGAGGGCGAGCACCCCGGCGACGACCAGTACAACTGCGAGAATCCAGAGAATCAGGTCCATGGCTAGCGGATACCCGTGGCACCCCCGGCGGAAACCTTGATTCCGCCGGACCGCTCGTGCAGCTGATAGACGCTGTACGCCTGCTTGAGCACCGGATGCGCCACGTTGCGGACCCGGACCCCGCCCGGGGTCACCCCGCGCTCGGTGCCGAAGTGCGCGTGCCCGTGGATCGCCAGGTCGGCGCCGGCCGCGTCGATGGCCTGCCCGAGTAGGTACGACCCGAGGAACGGGTAGATCTCCAGCGGCTCGCCGGCGAGCGTGTCGGGCACCGGCGCGTAGTGCGTCAGCGCAACCCGGAAGTCGCTGTCCAACTCGTTCAGCGCGACCCCGAGCGCGTCGGCGATCCCGGTGGTGGTCTGGATGAACGCCTTCATCTCCGGCTCGCCGAACGCGCTCGCGCACCGGCCGGCGAAACCGCCGCCGAAGCCCTTCACCCCGGCCACCCCGAGCCGCCCGCCGGGCGTCTCCAGCACCACGCCGGCGCCCTCCAGCACCGTGATGCCGGCGTCCTCCAGCACCCGGATCACCTGCGGCACCTCGTCGCAGTGGTAGTCGTGGTTGCCGAGCACGGCCAGCACCGGCACGCCCAGGCCGCCGAACTCGGTGGCCACGCAGCGGGCCTCCGCCTCGGTGCCGTGCCGGGTCAGGTCGCCGGCGAGCAGCAGGACGTCGGCCTGCTCCGGCAGTCGCTCCAGCGCCGGCCGGAACCGCCCCAGTACGTCCTGGTCCAGGTGCACGTCGCCGACGGCCGCGATCCGGATCGTCATGTCGCCCCCCTCATCGCAGGTCCTCCACCTCGGTCGGTGCCTGGGTCCGGACCAGCCCCACGTCCATCTGGATGGGCACGTCCGGGAAGCGGGTCATCACCAGCCGCAGGATCTCCTCCCGCCGCTGGGTGCTCTCCACCTCGCCGCACAGCACCAGGGCATGGCCCCGCAGGTTCGCCGTGATGCCCTGCTCGGCGACCTCCGGGTGCTCGGTCAGCAGCCGCTGCACCTCGGCCTGCAGATACTCGTCCGGCGGCGCGCCGCCGGTTGTCGTCTGGTCGGTCATCAGGCCGCGACCTCCTTCTCCTTGCCGGCACCCGGGCTGGGCACCACGTCGAGCCGGTCCAGCAGGACGAGGAACGCTTCCGCGTACGGGGAGTGCGCGGTCTCCTTGCGTACCCGGTCCCAGTCGATCTGCTCCCGCAGCGAGCGGGCCAGCGGCAGCCCGCGGGCGAAGTCGCAGTAGTGCTGGGAGAAGGAGAGCAGCTTGTGCACCATCAGCTGGCTGGCCGAGAGCACCGGCATGTGAATGGCGTCGACCGGGCGGATGACGGTGTCCTGGAAGGTCTCGTCGGTGACCGGGGTCTCGATCGGACGGTGGATCAGGTCGACCAGCCGACCGTCCTCATAGACCTTGACCAGCCAGTCCTCCGGCGGCCGTTCGGCGACGAAGCCGACCGCGACGAGGGCTTCCAGGGCGCGCTCGGCATCCTCCTCGCGGATCAGGAAATCCACGTCGTGGTCGCTGGAGTGCCCGCCGTGGGCGTACACCGCGAAACTGCCACCGAGGGCGAAGGGGATTTCGGACTGTTTGAGGACGGCCGCGACCCGCTTGAGGGTGCCAAGCAGGCTCTCGTCCTCGCGGTTAGCCATTCTGCGGACTCCCGATGATTGTCGAGGCGGACATCTGGGTCGGTTGTGGTCGAGAACCGCCACGACGGCTGCGGCGGATATCCAGCACCGGTACCCGGCCGCCCGCGCGTTCACACCTGGCGCCGGTCCGGGTGGTGCGGGGGCGCGCTACCGTTGCCAGGCGTGGTCCCCTCCCAGCAGTACCGCCGTGGCGCTCCGACCGGCGGGTGGCCGCGCAGGATCGCCCTGGTGGGCATCGACGGCTCGGGCAAGACGACCCAGGCGCACCGGTTGGCCGCGGCGCTGACCAGGGCTGGAGTGCCGGCCACCTACTGGCAGAACGCCGGCGGCCGGCGCTGGCTGGGGCGGTTGGCGCGCCGGCTCGGGCGGCCCGACGGCCGCCGGCTGCTGACCCGGCCGGGACTGCTGCTGACCGAGTCTGTCCTGCGCTGGCTGGCCATCGCCCGGGCCCTGGTCCGGTCGGCGCCGCGCCGCCGGGTGGCGGTGATGGACCGGTACGCCGTCTGCCAGTACGCCAGCATCCGGGTGCAGGGCGGCGGGTGGTCCGAGCGGCTGGCGCGGCTGGCGTACCGGGTCTTTCCCCGCCCCGACGTGACGTTCCTGTTGGCGGTCAGCCCGGCGGAGGCGTACCGGCGGATCGAGCTGCGGGGTACCGACCACGAGAGCATCGACTACCTGTCCGCCGCCGACCGGGCGTACCGGTCGTTACCGGAGGCCGCGGAGTTCGTCCTGATCGACGCGGACCGGCCGCCGGACGAGGTGAGCCGCCAGATCTTGGCCTGGCTCTCCCAACGGTCCACTCCCCAGCCACCCGAACCCCACCCGCAGCCCGCTCCGGCGCCCGACCGGGCGCCCACTGCGGCGCCCGCTCCGGTGCCTGACCCGCGGCCCGCTGCGGAGCCCGGCCCGCGGCTCTCCCTGGAGTCCGGCCTGGACCGGCCGGTCACCCGGGACCGGCCCGGGGAGCCGGTTCAGGCCCGGCCGTAGACCGGCACCACCGCACCGGAGGTGGGCGCCGACTCGTCGCCGGCCAGGAACCGGATGACCGGCGCGATCTCGGCCGGCTTCACCCAGCGGGCCGGGTCCGCGCCCGGCTGTCCGGCCCGGTTCGCCGGGGTGTCGATGACGCTCGGCACGACGGTGTTGCACCGCACCCCGGACGAGCGGTACTCCACGGCGACCGCGGCGGCGAACGCCAGCACGGCGGCCTTCGCCGTCACGTACCCGGCGGCGCCCGGAAACGGCGCCAGCGCGGCCCGGGAGGCGACGCAGACCACCGCGCCACCGCCGGCCTCGATCAGGTACGGCAGCGCGGCACTGGTGACCAGGTAGGTGGGGCGCAGGTTGAGGCTGATCATCCGCTCGAACTCCGCGACCGGGGTCTCGTGGACCAGCCCGCCCGAGGCGTACCCGCCGACCAGGTTGACCACGGCCCGCAACGGCGCCCCGACCTCGCCCGCCGCGGTGCGCACCGCCTCGGTCGTCTGGTCTGAGTCGGTGAGGTCCGCGACCACCCGGACCACGCCGCCGGCCGCCGGCCCCGCGTCCGGCGAGCCGTCCCGAACGGGTACGACCACCCGCCAGCCCGCCTCGACGAACGCGGCCGTCACGGCGCCGCCCAGTCCGCCGGCCCCGCCGGTCACCAGCACGCTGCGATCAACCATGGGGACACGGTAACCCCGCCACCTCCGCGCCCGGGCGGACCACGGCGCTTCCGCGTCCGGGTGGACCATGGCGCTTGCGCGTCCGGGTGGACCATGGCGCTTGCGCGTCCGGGTGGACCATGGCGCTTGCGCGCCCGGGTGGACCATGGCGCTTCCGCGCCGGGGCGGACCGGTGGGGCTTCGCCCAGGGCAGAATTGTTGTGCTCGCCGCGAACCGGCCTGCGCCGGGGCGGCGGGTCGGTGGATAGTGCCGGCATGCGGATTCTGGTTCTCGGCGGCACCGTCTTTCTCGGCCGGGCGGTCGCCCGGCTCGCCCGGGCCGCCGGCCACGACGTCACCTGCGCGGCGCGCGGCGTCTCCGGCCGGCCGGTCGACGGGGTGCGCCTGGTGGTGGTCGATCGGGACGACCCGGCCGGACTGTCCAGCCTGGACGGCGAGCGGTTCGACGCGGTGGTCGACGTGACCCGGCGGCCCAGCCACGCCCGGCACGCGGTCGACGCGCTGGCCGACCGGGTCGGGCACTGGACGTACGTCTCCACCATCTCGGTCTACGCGGACCAGGCCACCCCGGGCGGCACCCCGGCCAGCACACCGCTGCTGGCGCCCGCGCCGCCCGAGGTGGACGATCCGAGCGGACCGAACGGCCACTGGTACGGGGCCTGCAAGGTCGCCTGCGAACTGGCCGTGCGGGACCGGATCGCGGCGGACCGGCTCTTCATCTGCCGGGCCGGTCTGCTCATCGGGCCCGAGGATCCCAGCGACCGGTTCCCGTACTGGGTGGCCCGGCTGGCCGCTGGCGGCGAGGTGCTGGCCCCCGGCGCCCCCGACGAGCCGGTCCAACTCGTCCACGTGGCCGACCTGGCCGGCTGGTTGCTGCACGCCGCCGGCACCGGGCTGGCCGGCTGCTTCGACGGGATCGGACCGGTGACGACCCGGGCCGAGGTGCTGGCCGCGATCGCGGCCGGGGTCGGTCAGCCGCAGCCCCGGCTCACCTGGGTGGACGGGGATTTCCTGCGCGAGCACGACGTGCGGCCCTGGTCGGGGGAGCGCGCCCTGCCGCTCTGGCTCGAACCCGGATACGAGGGCATGCTGGCCCGGGACGTCGGCGCGGCGCTCGCCGCCGGCCTGACCCCCCGGCCGGTCGCCGAGGCGGCGGCCGACACCCGGCGCTGGATGCTTGCCGAGCCGGCCGCCGTCGCCCGAGGTGGGCTGGACCGGGCCTCCGAGGCGCGGGTGCTGCGGGACTGGCACCACCGCGGGCGTTGACGCATCGGCCGCGATGAAAGTAGGTTCCGGCCGTGCCGAGGGCAGCGAAGGTTCCCGCGGGCGCGCCGCCGGCCGGCCTGATCGCGTACCTGGGCGGGCTGCTGCCGTCGCTGCCGCCCGCGCAGCGGCGGGTCGCCCGGCTGGTGGTGACCGATCCGGCGGCCGCCGCCGGGCGGACCATCACCGACCTGGCCACCGCGGCCGAGACCTCGGAGGCCACCGTGGTCCGGTTCTGCCGGTCGGTCGGCCTGCCCGGCTATCCGGAGCTGCGCATCCGGCTCGCCGCCGAGGCCGCTCGCCGGATGCCTCGGCGCGATCCCGCCGCCGCCGTCGACGGCGAGTTGCCACCGGGCGCCGATCTGGCCCGGATCATCGCCACCATCGCGTACGGCGAGGCGCGGTCGGTGGAGGAGACCGCCGAGCAGCTGGACCCGGTGGTCTGCGATCAGGTGGTGACCGCCATCACCGGCGCCGGCCGGATCGGGATCCACGGCGTCGGGGCGAGCGGGCTGGTCGCCGCCGAACTCCAGCGGAAGCTGCACCGGATCGGGTACGCCGCGTTCCACTTCCCCGACCCGGACACCGCGCTCGTCTCGGCCGCCCTGCTCGGCCAGGGCGATGTCGCGGTGGGGATCTCGCAGAGCGGCAACACCGCGTCGGTGATCGAGGCGTTGACGCGGGCCCGATCGCGGGGCGCCGGCACGGTCGCCCTGACCAACCATCCGCGGTCACCGATCGCCACGGTGGCCGATCTGCTGCTGACCACCGTCACCCGGGAGACCACCTACCGAACCGGCGGGACGGCCAGCCGGCTCGCTCAACTGATGGTCGTCGACTGCCTCTTCGCCGGGGTCGCGGCCCGCGATCCGGTCCGCGCCCGGCGCGCCCTGCCGGCCACCGCGCGGCCCGCGACGGATTGACGCCCGGGCGGTGGGGTACTCCTTACGGCGGTGAACCGTCGGCACTGCCCGTGCGTACTGCTGGGGTGACGAGGATCGCAGCGGAGGTGGTGACGCGGATCGCTGTGTGTCGCTGGGTTCCGTGGTGTGATGTGGTGGCGATGAGTCCGCCGCGAGGTTCTCGCCGGCCACGGATTGTCCGGACGAATCGCCCGACCAGCGGGCCTGACAGCAAACTTCGATCGGGCTTTCAGCGAATACTCAGGCATTCGTGACACTTTCGACTCACGACGCGGAATCCCGAACGCGTCCCATCTGTTGTGTAGGTGTCAGCACCACAGGGCACAGCGGAAGTTACGGGGGAGGGCTGATGAACGTGGGGATGGCAAGGAACCGGGCGACCGGAGCGAACGAGGGGACAGTGGGCAAGGTGGAGAAGAAGATCGTGATGCGGACCGACGAGGTCGCCGAGGAGCGCGACCTGGTTGGCGTGTACCTGCACGAGATCTCCCGTACGCCGCTGCTCGACGCGGCCGCGGAGGTCGACCTCTCCAAGTCGATCGAGGCAGGTCTCTACGCCGAGCACCTGCTGGAGACCGAGCGCCTCCCCAACGGTGTGGGTCGCGAGGAGCTGGAGCGGCTCGTCGTCGAGGGCGAGCGGGCCAAGGACCTGTTCATCCGCGCCAATCTGCGGCTGGTGGTCTCGATCGCGCGCCGCTACGTCCGGTCCGGGATGCCGATGCTGGACCTGATCCAGGAGGGCAACACCGGTCTGGTGCGGGCCGTCGAGAAGTTCGACTACGAACGCGGCTACAAGTTCTCCACGTACGCCACCTGGTGGATCCGGCAGGCGATCAGCCGGGCGATCGCCCAGCAGGAGCGGACCGTGCGGCTGCCGGTGCACCTGGTCGAGGACGTGAACCGGATGCGCAACGTGGCCCGCCAGTTGACCCGCGAACTGGGCATGGACCCCGAGCCCGAGCAGATCGCGGCCTCCCTGGGGGTGACCGTCGAGCGGGTGCACGAGCTGGTGCGCTGGTCGCAGGACACCGTGTCGCTGGACACCCCGGTCGGCGACGACGGCGACACCAACCTCGGCGACCTGGTCGCCGACAGCGACGCGCCCTCGCCGGAGGAGATCGTGCTGACCGCCCTGGAGCGGCAGCGAATCGAGGGCCTGCTCAACCATCTGGACGACCGGTCCGCCGGCATCATGCGGGCCCGCTACGGACTGGAGGACGGTCGGGAGCACTCGCTCACCGAGGTCGCCTCCCGGTTCTCGCTCTCCCGGGAGCGGATCCGTCAGCTGGAGATCCAGGCGCTCGGCCGGCTGCGCGAGCTGGCCCGGGCCGAGGGCCTGCAGGCCGCCTGACCTGGTAGAAACAACGGCGTACGGCCGGCATCCGATAGGGGGATGCCGGCCGTACGCCGTTCGCGGTGGCTGGGTCAGTCGTCGAACCTGGCCAGTACGTCGCCGAGCCGCTGGTCGGGCTGGCTCTCGCAGAGCTGGTCCACCGCCGACATCACCAGCGGGTGGTCGGTCCCCGACACCCCCTTGGCGAGCCCGATCTGGCGGATCGCGGCCACCCGGTCCTCGGCCGGCGCCCGGCGGTACTGGGCGCAGGTCGAGTCAGACGTCAGGCCGCCGGCGTCGTTCAGGTCGTCGAGCATGGCGCGGCCGACCAGGCAACCCACCAGCACGACGCACACCGCGATCCCGACGCCGATCAGGATGCCCCGCCGGCCGGGCCGCCGACCCGCGACGACCGCTGCGCTCGCCACGGAAGGTCGGCCGTCCGGCGCCGGCGGCCCGTCGGTCTGGGTCGATCCGTCGGTCCGGGCGGTGTCCCCGGGGTTGGCGGTGTCCTTCGCGGGGGCGGCGGGAAGCGCGGCCAGGGCGGCGGTCAGCTTGGCCGCGTACCCGGGATCCTCGGTGGCGGCGGTGGCCAGCAGGCGGCGGGCGAGTGAGTTGTTGTGGGGTTCGCGGGCCAACTCGGCGAGCGTCTGCTGCTCGCCCAGCGCCCGCAGCCGCTCGGCGACCTGGTGGTAGAGGTCGGCCGTGGCCGGCTCGGTGGGCTCCCCGGCGGCGAGGGCGGGCAGGTGGGGGGCGAGCCGTTCGAGTACGGCGGCGGCCAGCCGGTCGGGCTCCGACCGGCTGGCCGCCGAGGGTGTCGTCACGGTCGGGTCAGCGGACCCGGCCGTAGCCGTACGGAGTCATGATGTCGACGCTCACCAGCTTGACGCTGTCACCCGCGCTCGGCGCGTGGATGATCTTGCCGTCGCCGACGAAGAGACCGACGTGCCCAAGGCCGCTGTAGAAGACCAGGTCACCGGGTTTGAGCGCGCTGCGGCTGATCCGGGCGGTCGCGTCCCACTGCATCGCCGCGTTGTGGGGCAGCGACTTGCCGCCGGCTTTCCAGGCGGCCAGGGTAAGGCCGGAGCAGTCGTAGCCGTTCGGGCCTTCGCCGGCCCAGACGTACGGCTTGCCGATCGCGCCGTAGGCGTACCGCACGGCGGCGCCGGCCTGCCCGGAGACGGCCGGGACCTTACCCGTGTAGGAGCTGCCGGCGGTGGTCGGCGACCCGTACGCCTCCCGGCGCAGGTCGTAGAGCTTCGCCAGGTCTGCCTCGATCTTCTTCTTGCCGTTGGCGAGCTCCTTGGCCTGCGCGGTCTGCTTCGCCAGCGTGCTGTCCAGCACGGCCTTCTGCTCGGCGAGTTCGCGCTGGGCCTCGTCGAAGCCGGAGATCTGCCGTTCCCGATCGCGGATCAGGTGGTCGACGGTGCCGAGCCGGGCGACCAGGCTGTCGGCGCCGCCGGGGTGCAGCAGCGCGTCAGCGGCACTCAGGCCGCCGGTCTTGTACGCCTCGGCGGCCAGCACGCCGATCTCGGCCCGGCGCTGCTCGAGCTGTTCCTCCAGCGGGCCCAGCTTGACGCTGAGGTCGGCAACCGCCGCCTTGGTGTCCTTGATCTCCTCGTTGAGCCGGTTGTACGACTCGACGACCTTCTCCAGCTCGGTCGAGGACTTGGTGATTCGCTCGGTGAGTTCGCTCTCCGACGGTTGGGCCGAAGCCGCGGCGGCCGGGGCGACGAGGGCGGCCGTGAGGCCGCCCACCACGAGGGCGCGGAGTAGTTTGCGGGCGGACGACAACGTCTGGTGCCTTCTTTCGCTGCCCACCGAACCGGCGCGGAGCGACCGGTGGTTCGGTGACACCGGCCGGCGCCACCCAGGGGGATGACTGACGACCGGACCAGCCGCACCAACCTAGCCCGGTGGCGCGGTCCCCGACAGCGCAGTAGGGGCGTTCCGAGTTATTGGCGGAATATATGAGCAATGTCTAGATGACCCAATGTGAATCACCGGGGACCGGTGGGTCATCATGGCCGTTGATCGCGCTGCTCGTCGGGTGGCCGAGGTGGCTGGCGTCCCATTAGTCGCTCTTCGCAATCTATGCCCCGCGAAATAGCGCCACAAATAAGTATCAGAGTGGACATAACGGCGGGTCAGCTCGGGTTGCCGCCTGGAAATCTGCCAGGTGGCTGTCTGCGGCCCTTCGAATTTCTGGCGAGGGCTTCGCACAATGATTCATAGGATCGCCCTCGAAGCCGGTAGGGGGAGGCGATCGGCACCTGGTGGCAGCCAGGTGCCGATCGGAAGGAACCATCCACACCAGCCCGCCTCAGGAGCCGTTGGAGGCATTCATGGATCCTACTCGCACCTCAACGCACCTACCAGGTATACCGTCGGTGACGCCAGAAGGTGCATACCGGCCGGCACCGATCGAGCTCTACCGGGGACCGGGTGTCCACGTCACAAGCGAGATGTTCACGGTCGCGGGCCGCCGCTTCCCGGTCAGTGAGCTCACCGACCTGCAGACCGCCCGTGGCCCGCACGACCGACTCACCGTCCGCGCGGTGATCGTCACGGCGACCGGGCTGGCCGTCATCGGTGCCGCCCTCGGCTACGCCGGCGGGTTGTACCGGCTGTCGGCCCAGGCGTACCTGATGCTCGGGGTCGCCGCCTTCGTGCCGCTGCTGCTGGCCGTGATCGGCAACCGGCTCCGGCCGCCCGCGTACGAACTGTGGGGTCGCTACGACGGCACGGCCCAGCTGCTGTTCAGCTCGGATCACGAGCGCCAGTTCGGGCAGGTCACCCGAGCCCTGCTGCGGGCCCGGGAGGCCGGCCGGCTGGGTCAGTTCGGCGATCCGTTGGCCTCCGCGGGCTGGGATCGGGGAGAACCGAGCTGACCGGTCAGTCGAGCCCGGCGGAGATCGAGGCGATCCTGGCCAGCGACTCCGCCGGGCTCAGGGCCGCCTGCTGGAGCGCCGCGAACGTCCTGAGGTGGGCGGTCACCGCCTCCGGGTGATCGAGCACGTCCTCCACCCCGGTGCTCTCCAGATAGACCACGTCGGAGTCGCCGGACTCGGCGAACCGGACGATGACGAACTGCCCCAGCGGGGTGTACGTGGTCGAGGTGAACGGCAGCACCTGAATTGTGGTCCGACCGGCCTCGGCCAACGTGACCAAATGGCGCAACTGTTCCCTGATCACCTCGCGACCACCGGTCTGCCGGTGCAGCGTGGCCTCGTCCAGAACCACCTCGATGACCGGCGGATCGGCGCGGGCGAAAACCTCCCGTTGGCGACGCATCCGCAGTTCCACGGAGGCTCGCGCCTCCGCCTCGTCATCGAAATCCGGGAAGGCGGTCCGCACCACCGATTGGGCGTATGCCTCGGTCTGCAGCAGGCCGGGCATGCCGACCGACTGGTAGAAGTAGAGTGCCGATGCCTCGGCCTCGAGCCCGATGTACGAGTAGTAGGCGGCGGGCAGGCTGTCGCGATATTGGGACCACCAGGTCCGCTGCCGGGACACCCGCGCCAACTGCACCAATTCCGCGACCTCGCCCGGGTCACTCACCTGATAGTGACTCAGTAGTGCCTTCACGTCATTCGTCGAAATGGAGACGTAGCCGGACTCGATCCGGATCAGCTTGGACAGCGACCAGTCCATCGCCTGGGCGACCTGTTCCTGGGTCAGCCCGGCCGCCTCCCGGGCCCGGCGGATGGCCCAGCGCAGCTTGCGGCGCCCCACGGTCGGGCCGTACGCGGTGGACATCGGTAGACCCTCTCGGGGTGCGGGCCAGGCCGGAGCGGAGCCCGGGCCGGGAGATCGGGGTGGGGCCACCTGGCAACCCGCTACCTACCAGACTGCCAGGCTTCCGTGCAGGCTACCCCCGTGTCGGGAACGACACCAGGCGTGGTCGCCATTCGGGCTATCCGGTTCGGGTCCGGCCGGGTAATGTCTGGTCGTCCCGGCGCCCGGCGCCGAAGTCAATACGACGCCGACCGCAGGGTAATGGTGTCAGGGGAGGGTGCATGTCGCCGACGGATTCCACCGCGATCACCTGGCGCAGGAGCGGTCGCTGCGAATCGCAGCACTGCGTCGAGGTGGCCCGGGTCGACGACGACGTCGCCATTCGGGACTCGACCGACCCCGCTCATCACCTTCGCTTCGACCGGGCGGGATGGCGGGCCTTTGTCGCTACTCTCCGCGCCGACCTGCCCGAGGTTCGGTAACCGATAGCAGATCGGTGTGCGAATGGCCGCGGACAATCACCGAATTGTCCGCGGCCCAGGTAATCCGTAATGCTGACCGGCGCGGCGAAGGTCAGCCGGCCACCGGCGCCGGTTCGGCCTGCTCCGCGCGTACCTGACGGACGACGACCCGCTCGGCCCAGAACGAGACGAACGGGACCGTCCCGGCCAACATCACCAGCAGCATCCGCCGGATCGGCCAGTTGGCCCGCCGGCCGAGGTCGAAGCTGGCCAACAGGTAGAGCATGTAGAGGAAGCCGTGCCCCGGGCCGATGGTCTCCACCACGATCGGGTCGTGCCAGAGGTACTTGAGCGGCATGCCGACCACCATCAGCAGGATGAGCACCACGCCCACCACGTAGGCGATCACGCGGTAGCGGGTCAGGGCTGCGCCCACGTCGTCGGGTCCCTTCTCTCGGTTCACCAGGCGGGTCAGCCGGGATAGTCGGCCGGCCGCGCGTCCGGGTTCGCGTTCAACCAGGCCAGATAGTCGTTGTACGCGGCCAGTTCCGGGTCGTCCTCCGGGCGTACCGGCGTCGCCCGCCGGGCCGTGCGCACCGGGCGTCGGGCGGTCGGTGTCGGCCGGCCCGCGGCGGCGTGCTCCGGCTCGGGCCGCCGGGCCTCGTCGGCGACCGGTCGCTCCCCGCCCGGTGTCGGCCCGCCCCGCACCGTGTTTCTGGCCTCGCGGAACCAGAGGAAGACCACGAAGAGGGCGAAGACCGGCCATTCGACGGCGTACGCCCAACTGAGGGTGTTGCCCGCGGCGGCCCGGCTGATCTGCCACCAGCCCAGGGCCAGGAAGCCCGCCACCAGCAGTGCCGCGACCAGATGGCGCACGATCCACGCCGGGGTCCACAGCCGGTTCATGGGCAGAAGCGTACCTGCGGCGATCGCCGCCGATGGTTTGGCGCTGCCCGCTTTGGGCAACCGTCTAGTCGCCAGCCCAAACGAGAACCGGGGGGCGACCATGAATGATTCGGTACGAAACGGGGAGTTCCCGGGTTCCGGGGTGCCGGTGGACGACAGCCCCGAGCAGCGGCTGGGTGAGTGGGACGGTGACCACCTGGCCGACCCGACCGCCCCGCCCGACCTGGCGGACCAGTCCGAGCTGCTCGGCATCGACCCGGCCGAGCTCTCCGACGAGGACCTGTTCCGGGAGATGCACAGCCTGCACCGCACCCGGCTGGACACGCTGCGGCACGCCGCCGACACCGCGCTCGCCAACCACCTGCGGCGGACCGCCGAACTGGAGACCGAGTACCTGGCCCGGCACCCGGGCCGGGAGGTCGACCCGCACCGGCTGAGAGGCGACTGACGTGGAGGTACGCGCGGAACGAGGCATGTCGGCACCGCCCGAGGTGGTGTTCAACACCGCGACCGACCCGGACCGGGTCTCCGCCTGGCTGCCGGCCGCTCTGCGCCGCACCGGGGAACCGCAGCTCGACCCGGCCGAGCTGCGGGCCAGCTGGAACGCCGACGGCGCCGGCTGGTCGGTCCGGCTGGAGGTCCGCCCGCTCGGCGCCGGCGGCTCCACCACCCGGATGGAGCTCACCACACCCGACCCGGTGGCCGACCCGGACGACGGCGCGGACCGCACGGACAACCAGCGACTCGCCGAGATCGTCGACCGGTCGCTGGCCGACCTCGCCGACGAGGTGGCGGAGAACCTGACCGCCGGCTGATCCTGCCAACTGCCCAGGAAAGGGGCCGAATGCCTACCAGTAGCGAAGCCCGCCCGATGACCGGCGAGGGGTCGCTGCGGGGCCGGATCGCCCGGCTGCGGGCCGCGTACGCGCCACACGAGCATCGCCCGCTCGACGGCTATCTGGTGGCACTCGGCGGCTACGCCGCGGTGACCGGAACGCTGGCCGGGCTGGTCCGGATGACCGGGCGCACCGTGCCGGACCGGCCGTCCGCCAGCGACGTGGTGCTGTTGTCGATCGCCACCCACAAGCTCAGCCGGCTGCTCTCCAAGGACGCGGTGACCAGCCCGTTGCGGGCCCCGTTCACCAGCTACGACAAGCCGATCGGCAGCGGCGAGGTGATGGAGCAGGTCCGTGACCAGGGCAGTGCCACCAGGCACGCGATCGGCGAGCTGCTGAGCTGTCCGTTCTGCCTGGCGGTCTGGATCGCCACCGGGCTGACCGGCGGGCTGGTGCTGGCGCCCCGGCTCACCCGGCTGGTCGCCACCGCGCTGACCGCGGTCGCCGCCTCGGACTTCCTGCAGATGGGGTACGCGGTGGCGCAGCGGGCGGCCGAAGGCCACCCGCCACCGGGGCTGGCCGGCCGCCCCGACGGACAGCCGGCCAGCTGACCGGAGAGGACCACCTACAACAGCGGGCCGCGGTCGCGTTCGAGACCGGCCCAGCCCCGTGGGGACTCCGGTTCGTTCTCCTCGTCACCGGTGATGACGTCGGAGGAGACGGCGGTCTCCTCGTGCTCGTTGGCGAAGTCCGGGTCGCCGTCCGGATCTGGGTCGGTCGGCGGCTGCCCGATGGCGGGCAGCCGCCGGTCGGCGGGAATGTTGGCCTCGGTCATCTCTGCTCCCTCAGCTGGCCGCGTCAGCGGGCCGTCTCGCCCAACAGGTCCGCGGCCTCGTCCATGGCGTACTCGCCCTCGGGCATCGCGGTGATCCGGGTGAGCAGATCGGCGGGCAGCTCGGCCTCGACCGCCCGACGGTGGATCTCGGTCTGGGTCAGCCGCTGCTGGCCCAGGTAGATGTCGTCGAGCAGGTCGTCGATCTCGATGATGGTTCCGTCGTCGGTCACGGCGGTCAGCTACCCGGGGCGGCCGGCGCCAAACCGGCGGGGTACGGGTGAACCGGTCGATCATGCCGTCATCTCCCCGAACCCCCCGGTGACCTGGGTTACAGCCGGGTTCGGAACATCGCGCGCCGGAGGGTGGTTGAATCGGTATGTCGGTGTGACCAGTGTCCCCGGGCCTCACCATATTGCCCTCGCGGAATACCGTTCGGCTGGAGCCGCGTCGTGCCACTCGCCGAGAGGCGACCTGCACACCGACACCTGGCGCCGCCCACGGCTCGACCGTGGGCGGCGCTTTTGCCGTCAACTCCGGGCCGCCGTCAGCCGGCTCCCCTGATCGACCGGACCGGCCCTAGCCGCCGGCCGGTTCGGGCTCGCGGCCGGGACCGTCCGGCCCGCCGGGCGTCCAACCCGGCCCGCCCTGGTCCGCACCCGGCCCCTGGTTCTGGCCCGGGTCCAGGCCGCTGTCGGGGGCCGACGGCTCCACCCGGGTGGCGAGCGATTCCGGTGGCGCCGGGAAGTCCTGCTCCGGCTCGCCCTTCATCGCGTCGGCGAGCGTCTCGTACACCGCCGGGTTGACGACGTCGTGGCTCATGTCGGTGGTGGTCGCGGGCCAGTCCGGGTCGGCGAGAATGCCGGCGACCGAGAGCGAGCGGGTGGTGACCACGAGGGAGGCGGTCCGGTGGCTGTCGGTGGTGCCGGTCTTGCCGGCCACCGGGTGGCCGACCGCCGTCCGGGCCGAACTCTCCGTCGCGCCCTGGCACCGCCCGAACGCCGACTGGTCGCCGACCGGGCAGCGGGCGGCGTCGATCGCCGCCCGGGCCACCTCCGGGCTGACCGCCTGGTCACAGCGGGGACCGGCCACCTCCAGTTCGGTGCCGTCCTGCTCGCGGATCGCAAGCACCGGGGTCGGCTCGCAGTGCTTGCCGTCGGCGGCCAGCGTCGCGTAGGCGTTGGCCAGGTCGAGCGGGGTGGTCGCGGAGACGCCGAGGGGGAACGACCCCCAGCCGTCGCCCTGGGCCGGGTCGTCGGCCATCGCGGCCTCCCCGGCCGCCCGGAACTCGATCCCGAGCCGCTTCGCCACGTCGATCGCCTTGGCGGCGCCCACCTCCTCCAGCAGCGGGATGAAGTAGGTGTTCACCGACCGGCCGAACGCGGTCCACATGTTGTGCCGGCCGGCCATCGACGGGTTGTCGTTGCCAGGGCAGTACTTCGTCGTGCCCTCGCAGGCCACCGGGCTGCCCGCGTCGGCGACGTACTTCGACTCGTACCGCTGCTTGGCGTCGATGCTGTGGCTGAGCGGGATGCCCTGCTCCAGGGCCGCCACGATCGGGAAGATCTTGAAGGTCGACCCGGCCTGGTAGCCGTTGACCCCGCCCCCGCCGGTCAGCAGCGGGTTCGTGGTCCGCGGGTAGCTGCCCCGGACCCCGTTCGCGGCCTTCGCCGGATCGCTGGAGATCTTGTTCTTCGGGTTGCCCGGGTTGTCCAGGGCGAAGGTCCGGTTGGTGGCCAGCGCCCGGACCGCCCCGGTGCCGGGCTGGATGGCGGCCACCATCAACGCGTCCCGCTTCCCGGTCGCCAGGTACTGCTCGACGTTGCGGTGCGCGGCCTCCTGGGTGGCCAGGTCGAGGGTGGTCACGATCCGGTAGCCGCCGCTCTTGAGCCGCCGCTCCCGGTCGTACGTGGTCGCCCCGAAGGCGTCCTGATCCAGCCACCAGCGGTAGAAGTAGTCGCAGAAGAAGCCCCAGTGGTTCTTGCCCTGGGTGGCGCAGCCGTTGCCGACCGCCTTGCCCTTCACCGTCAGCTCCACCGCCTGCTCGGCGGCCCGCTGCTCCGCCGTGATGGCGCCGGTCTGCACCATCTGCCCGAGCACCCAGTTGCGCCGGTTCAGGGTGTCCTGGACCCCGGTGCCCTCGGTGTCCAGCGGATCGAAGTCGCTCGGCGCCTTCACCAGGCCGGCGATCATCGCGGCCTCGTGCACCGCCAGGTCGCGGGGATGCTTGCCGAAGTAGAACTGGCTGGCGGCGGCGACCCCGTAGGTGCCGTGTCCGAACGGCGCCAGGTTGAGGTAACGCTCCAGGATCTCGTCCTTGGTCAGCTCCCGCTCCAGCGCCGCGGCCATCCGCATCTCGCGGACCTTCCGGGCGTTGGTGTCCTCGGTCGCCGCGACCACGTCGTTCGGGTCCGTCGCGGAGTAGGTGATCGCCATCCGGACCAGCTGCATGGTCAGGGTCGAGGCGCCCTGCTGGGATCCGCCGGAACTGTTCGCCACCAGCGCGCGCAGGAAGCCCCGGAAGTCGACCCCGCTGTGCTCGTAGAACTTCTGGTCCTCGGCGGCGATCATCGCGTTCCGCATCGCCGGCGCGATGTCGGCGAGGCGTACGTCCCGCCGGTTCTCGTCGAAGAAGACCGCCAGGGTGGTCTTCCCGTCCGCCGCCAGCACCTGGCTGGCCTGCGGGGCCTGCGGGACCGTCAGCTCGGCCGGCAGCTTCTCGAAGGTCTCGGCGCCGGCCTTGGCCACCAGCCCGGAGACTGCCACCGCCGGGAACGCGGCCGCGGCCACCATCAGCCCGGCCAGCAGCGCACAGACCAGCAGGAAGCCGACGCTCACCAGCGGGCCGCGGCGGCGGCCGGGCTCCGACGGGCCGGCGGGGACGAGGGAACGGTCGAGCAGGGGCTCGCGTTCGGGCATTCCGGGATCACCTTCGGCGACAGACGACGGGTGGACCGGGGCGGCCGACGGCCGGCGGTGCGCCCGTGCTGCGTACACCCCGTACCGAATCTAGACGCACCGGACGGGCGGACGGTTGCCCGCCCGTCCGGCGCGGCTCAGCCGGTGGGCTGGGCCGGGACCACCGCGCGGCGGGCCCGGACGGCGGCCGCGAGGTCGGTGAGCACCTGCGCGGTCTCCGGCCAACCGAGGCAGGCGTCCGTCACGGACTGGCCGTGCACCAGCTCACGGGTCGGATCGAGGTCCTGGCGGCCGGGCACCAGGAACGACTCCAGCATCACCCCGACGATGCCGCGCTGGCCGGCGGCGAGCTGCGCCGCGACGTCGGCGGCGACCACCGGCTGCCGGCGGTGATCCTTGCCACTGTTGTCGTGGCTGGCGTCGATCACCAGCCGTTCCGGCAGGCCGGCGGCCCGCAGCAACGACAGGGCGCCGGCCACCGACGCGGCGTCGTAGTTGGGCTCGCCCCGGGCGCCGCGCAGCACCAGGTGCCCGTCGGCGTTGCCCCGGGTGTGCAGGATGGCCGGCGTCCCGGAGACGTCGATGCCGGGGAAGACATGCGGTACGCCGGCCGCCCGGATCGCGTCCACGGCGGTGCCGATGCTGCCGTCCGGCCGGTTCTTCATCCCGATCGGCATCGACAGCCCGGAGGCGAGCTGGCGGTGCACCTGGCTCTCGACCGTCCGGGCGCCGATCGCGCCCCAGGCCACGGTGTCGGCGATGTACTGCGGGGTGATCGGGTCGAGGAACTCGCAGCCGACCGGCAGCCCGAGCCGCAGCACCTCCAGCAGCAGCGCCCGGGCGGTGCGCAGCCCGGTGTTGACGTCGCCCGAGCCGTCCAGCCCGGGATCGTTGATCAGGCCCTTCCAGCCGACCGTGGAGCGGGGCTT
Organism: Solwaraspora sp. WMMD1047; assembly: GCF_029626155.1. NCBI lineage: Bacteria > Bacillati > Actinomycetota > Actinomycetes > Micromonosporales > Micromonosporaceae > Solwaraspora > Solwaraspora sp. WMMD1047. Next base: position 1,393,570 of record NZ_JARUBL010000001.1, read on the forward strand.
CTCGAAGTAGACCCGCATCACCACGAGCAGGTCGTCGGCGAGCCGGCCGGCGACCTCGCGCAGCCCGTGCGCGTACTCCAGGGCGGCGGCCGGGTCGTGGACCGAGCACGGGCCGACGACGACCAGCAGCCGGTCGTCCTGGCGGTCCAGCACCCGGCCGACGGATCGTCGGCCGGCGAGCACGGTGTCGGCGAGTGCCGCGTCCAGCGGCAGTTCGTGGTGCAGCAGGGCCGGGGTGGTCAGCGGCACGACCTTGTCGATGCGCTGGTCGATGACCCGGCTGGTGTCGGTGGTGGTCATGATCGGTGTCGGTTCCCTCCGCCGACCACCCCCGGTGCCGGTGCCCGGGTCGAGCCGGCTGCTCGCATGAAGAAGGGCAGGAACGGCGTCCCTGCCCGGCCGGCTCTGAAGATGGTGGCGACGTCAGCTCATGATCGGGCCACCGGCCCCAGGGCCGGCTGACTAAACCATCGATACGAGCGGGTCACGACGCTGAGCATACCCGACGACCGCGCCCGTCGGGTTCAGGACCGATCTCGTCCGACCGCCGGTCCGCTTAGCGGCGGCCCCGGCGGGGTAACAACCGATCATGAGCAACGAGCAGCAGGGACCGACCGGGTCGGACCGACCGGAGGAGTGGGGCGGCGCGGCAGTCGCCGAGCAGGGCCGGGTGGAGTCGCGGGCCGAGCATCTGCTCCCGGAGGAGCGGTCGGCCGGCAGCGACGACCCCCGGGCGCAGGCGGCGGCGATCCTCGCCGAGTCGGACACCCGCGAGGACGACCCGCAGGCCGCCCCCGACACGGTGCTGGAGCACCGCACCTCCGAGGAGGCGGCCCAGCCGATCGAGCCCCCCGGCTGACCCCTGGCGCTTCTCCTCGGAGGCGGCACCGTCGGTTGGGTCAGCGGTCACCCACGGCACGTAGCCGGGGTGGCTGATCCCCGGCGGGCCGGTGATCCGATAGCGTCGTCCCATGCCCGAGACCGGTTACCCCTGGCCGATCGAGACCACCCGCCTGGACAACGGCCTGCGGGTGGTCGTGAGCGAGGACAGCACCGCCCCCGTGGTGGCGGTGAACCTCTGGTACGACGTGGGTTCCCGGCACGAGCCCGAGGGGCAGACCGGCTTCGCGCACCTCTTCGAGCACCTCATGTTCGAGGGTTCGGTGAACGTCGCGAAGACCGAGCACATGAAGCTGATCCAGGGCTCCGGCGGGTCGCTGAACGCGACCACGAATCCGGATCGGACCAACTACTTCGAGACCGTGCCGGTCGAGCATCTGGAGCTGGTGCTCTGGCTGGAGGCCGACCGGATGGGCGGGCTGGTTCCGGCGCTGACCCAGGAGACGCTCGACAACCAGCGCGAGGTGGTCAAGAACGAGCGCCGGCAGCGGTACGAGAACGTGCCGTACGGCGACTCCTGGCTGCGGCTGCTGCCGCTGCTCTACCCGCCCAAGCATCCGTACCACCACCCGACGATCGGGTCGATGGCCGACCTGAACGCCGCCGACCTGGCCACCTTCCAGGCCTTCCACAGCACCTACTACGCGCCGAACAACGCGGTGCTCACGGTGGTCGGCGACGTCCCGGCCAGCGAGGTCTTCGCGCTGGCCGACAAGTACTTCGGCGCCCTGCCGGCCCGCCCCGACATCCCGCCGGCACCGGACGGCCGGACCGTGCCGGCCACCGGTGTCCCGGTGCGGGAGACGGTCCGGTCCGAGGTGCCGGCCCCGCGCACCTACCTGGCGCACCGCACGCATCCCTTCGGCAGTCCCGGCTACGACGCGGTGACGCTGCTCTCGGTGATCCTCGGCGGTGGCCGGGGTAGCCGGCTCTACCAGCGGCTCGCCGACGGCGCCCGGATCGCGCAACCGGAGAGCGTCGGCGCGTACGGGGTGGACCTGGCACACGCGCCGGCACCGCTGATCGTCACGGCCACCGCCCGGCCCGGAGTGGCCGCCGAGCGGCTGGAGCAGGGGCTCGTCGACGTGCTCGACGAGCTGGCCACCGGGGGCGTGTCCGAGGAGGAGATGGACCGGGCCCGGGCGATGCTCACCACCTCGTGGTGGCGCCAGGTGTCCACCGTGGATGGCAGGGCCGATCTGCTCAGCCGGTACGCCACCCAGTTCGGCGATCCGGCGGTGGCCGCCGAGCGACTGCCCGCCTGGCTCGCGGTCTCCGCCGCCGGGGTCGCCGAGGTGGCGGCCGGGACGTTGCGGGCCGAGGACCGGGTGACCCTGACCTACCTGCCGGAGGAGAGCGCGTGAGTCTGATCGTGGAGCGGCCGGGCCCCGGCTCGGCCCGCCCGTACCGGTTCCCGCCGGTCACCCGTACCTCGCTCGCCGGCGGCGACGTGGTCGCCGCGCACCTGCCGGGGCAGCGGCTGGCGGTCGCCGCCCTGCTGCTCGACGGCACCGCCAGCCGGGAGCCGGCCGGCCGGGAAGGGCTGGCCGCCGTCCTGGCGAAGTCGCTGGAGGAGGGGACCACCACCCGGGACGCCACCGGCTTCGCGCTGGCCATGGAGGGACTGGGCGCGGAGCTCTCCTTCGGGGTGGACTGGGACGGCTTCCAGGCGACCGTGCAGGTGCCGGTCGACCGGCTGCTGCCGGCGGTCGAGTTGCTGGCCGAGGCGGTGCGGGCGCCGCGGCTGGACCCGGCCGACGTGACCCGGGTCCGCGACGACGAGGTGACCTCGCTGCGGATGTACTGGGCGAACCCGGGGCCGCGGGCGGACGCGGCGCTGCGGGCCGACATCTTCGGCGTCGAGCAGCGGCACGGCCGCCCGATGGACGGCGATCCGGTCTCGGCGGCGGCGGTGAGCGTGACCGACGTGACCGCCTTCCACGCCGACTGGCTGACCCGGCCCGGCACCCTGCTGGTCGCCGGCGACCTGGACCGGGTCGACCTGCCCGCGCTGGCCGCCGCGGCGTTCGCCGGCAGCGCCGAGATCCCGGCCGACGGCGGTGCTCCGTTCCCGGTCCGGGTCCGGGACGACCGGCGGATCATCCTGGTCGACCGGCCGGGCTCGGTCCAGTCGACGCTGCGGCTGGGGCACGCCGCCCCGCACCGGGCGCACCCGGACTACGTGCCGATGACGCTGGTCAGCACCGTGCTGGGCGGTGCCTTCACCTCCCGGCTCAACCACCTGCTGCGGGAGGTGCGCGGCTACACCTACGGGATCCGGGCGGACTTCGGGTTGTCCCGCCGGTTCGGCCGGCTGGTGGTCAGCTCCGGGGTGCAGACGGCGGTGACCGCACCGGCCCTGGTGGACGCGGTGGGCGAGATCAGCCGGACCCGGGCCGAGGGGGTGACCGAGGCGGAGGTGGCGGTGGCCCGCGCCTGGCGGGCCGGGCAGCTCTCGGTCGAGTTGCAGAGTCCGCGCGCGATCGTCGAGGCGTTGGCCACGCTCGTCATCCACGGACTGCCGGACGACTACCACGCGACGCTGCGGGAGCGGTTGCTGTCGGCCTCCGAGGCGGAGGTGTCGGCGGCGGCCGCGACGCACCTGCATCCGGACGGGTTGACGCTGGTCGTGGAGGGCGACGCGGCGGTGATCCGGGACGAGTTGACCGCCTCCGGCCTCGGCGAGCTGATCGACTTCACCGGCTGACCCAGCCCGGGGCAGCGGCCGGGCTCACCCGGGCCGGACCACTACCCGGCTCGGGTAGCTACCGGGGACGGGTCGCCAGCCGGGTCGGGTGGGTGCTACCGGCCGGCCGGGTGGGCGCTGTGCCTGGCCGGGCCGCTGTGGGTGGCCGCGGTGAGGACGTGGTCGCTCACCATCCGGGTGGCGCCGATCAGGCCCGCCTGATCCCCCAGCTCGGACAGGACGATCGGCAGGTGGCCGGTGGCCAGCGGCAGCGAGGACCGGTAGACCACGCTGCGGATCTCGGCGAGCAGGGAGTGGCCCAGGCCGGCCAGGCCGCCGCCGATGACGATCATTCCCGGGTTGAAGAAGCTGACCAGTCGGGCCAGGACCTGCCCCACCCGGCGGCCGCCGTCGCGGACCATGCCGATCGCCGCCTGGTCGCCGGCCGCCGCGGCGTCGCGCACGTCGACGCCGGTCAGGGCGCCGGCCACCGAGAGCACCTCGGCGAGCTGGTCGGAGCGGCCGGTGCGGGCCGCCGAGACGGCGTCGCGGGTGAGCGCGGCCCCACCGAAGTACGCCTCCAGACAGCCGACGTTACCGCAGACGCAGACCGGCCCGCTGTCGTCGACGGCGGTGTGGCCGATGTCGCCGGCGCAGCCGTTCGCCCCGCGGTAGACGTCGCCGCCGACCACGATCCCGGCGCCGATCCCGGCCCCGATCTTGACGAAGAGGAAGTCGTCGAAGGCCTTGGCGATCCCGGCGTGCTTCTCGCCCAGCGCCATGATGTTGACGTCGTTGTCGACCAGCACCGGGCAGCCCAGTTCGGTGCTGAACATCTCCCGCACCGGGAAGAGGTGCCAGCCGGGCATGAACGGCGGTGAGACCGGTACGCCGTCGCGGAAGCTGACCGGACCGGGAATCCCCACCCCGGCGCCGGTGAACCGGGTGCTGCCCGACTCCGCGCGGAGCTTCGTGATCAGGTCGAGGGCCTGGCCGATGACGGCGTTGGGACCCTGCCGCAGCTCGGTGTGCTCGGTGACCCGGCCGAGCAGTCGAAGCTCACCGTCGGTGACGGCGACGTCGATCGTGCTGGCGCCGATGTCGATGCTGAGAAACCGGGTGTCGGCCGCGATCCGGACGATCGACGAGGGCCGGCCGCCCCGGGAGACCGCCGGACCGACGGTCTCGATCAGCCCTCGCTCGGTGAGCCGATCCAGTTCGGTGGCCACTTTGGAGCGGGAGAGCCCGACCGCGTCACCGAGTTCGGCCCGGGATCTGGGTCCGTCGTTGCGGAGCAGTCTGAGCACCAGCGCCTGGTGCGGGTTCTCCGGCCAGACTCCTAGCACGATGGTCATCGTCCCCTGACTGAAGCCGGCGCGAGTTCGTCCGACGGGTGGGCCGTGGGCACCCGGGCGGGGGCCGGCGGTGGTGAGGCCGCGGGCACCGGTCGGGGAACGGCCCGAGGGAGCCGGAGCCACGCGTTGACGCAGAGTAAGCGCCGTGTCAGCAAACTTAGTGCATCAGTTCAGTAACTTCAAGAATGATCGACAGAAGTTCGCCTGATCCGTACTAAAGTCCTCATAGGTGCCCCGGTGCGTCGGCGTTCCTGCCGCCCGGTGGCCGGCTGGTCCGGCCGGAGCGTAGTCGCGAAGGATATCTGGGTGATACTTCTGGCTGGCACAAGACAAAGCCATCGCCAGTTCACCTCGAAGTTTTGATCATCTGGCTCTTTCTTTCCCTGGCCACGGGGGTTACTGTCGCCCCAGACGTAACACCAGTGACACAGCGCCGTAAACGTTGGGTCGCCTGCACCGGCCCTGTCAAGGGGCCCGGGCTGCACCGCCGGGGGCGTGGCGGAGGCAGCCGCGGTGTCGAGCCGCCACCGGCCCAGCGGGTCCGGCGGCCGGACCCGCCAACCCCCAACCACGCCTCCGGTGCCACCGCGTATCGGCGGCGCGTGGCCCCGACTTCCCGGACCTTCCCAACTCGTCATCCGGCGGCCGTTGAGCCGTCTCGCAATGGCGGCCGACAGGCCGTCCCAGAAAGGTGGACAAGAATGGACGAGGTGCAACGCCGTACCGGTCAGCCCCAGCCCAGCGCGGCACTGACCCGGCGCCGGATTCTCGCGGCCTCCGCCGGCGCGGCGGCCGTCCTCGGCGCGGCCGGCCTGCCGGTCCTGCAGACCAACCGGCCGGCCAAGGCCGACGGCACCTGGCAGGTCAACCCGCTGATCCCGGCCCAGAACCGCGGCATCATCCTCTACAGCGTCCGGGACCGGATCAGCGCCGCGCCCGACGACAGCGGCGTTCCGTACGGCTTCGAGCGGGTGCTCGCCCGGCTCGCCGAGCTCGGCTACAAGGAGATCGAGTTCGCCGGCTACAACCAGCACACCTCGATCCTGGGCCGGCAGATCACCCCCGCCGAGATCCGCAAGATCCTCGACGACAACGGTCTGGTCGCCAACGGCACCCACACCCAGATCCGGGCGGACACGTTCCAGCAGCAGCTCGACATCGCCGAGGAACTCGGCATGAAGAACATCGGCACCGGCAGCGACCCGACCAACAGCGCATACCAGCCCGACTGGGACGCCGCCGCCGACCTCTGGAACGAGCTCGGCCGGCAGGCCCGGGAACGCAAGATGCGGCTCTACACCCACAACCACGACGCCGCCTACAACTTCCTGCTCGACTCGGGGCCGCTGGACGCCAACGGCCGGCCGACCCGGTCGTCGGGCGTGCGCAAGCTCGAGTACTTCATGGCCAAGACCGAGGCGAACCACGTCTACTTCGAGATGGACATCTACTGGGGCTACGTGGCCCGGCACAAGCACCACACCTACGTCAACTCGGCGGGCCGGGAGCGGACCAAGCTGTTCGACCCGATCCTGACCGTGGCCCGCCGGACCAAGCGGTTCCCGCTGTTCCACGCCAAGGACGGCAACCGCAACTCCGCGCTGACCAACGGGTACGAGATGACGCCGCTGGGCGAGGGCGACATCAACTTCCAGCAGTTCTTCCAGACCATCGGCGAGCCCGACTTCCACCACGCCAACTGGGAGATGGACACCGCGCCCGGCGGCGCGGCCAACCCCGGCCAGTCGCTGGAGTTCGCGGGCCTGAGCTACCAGAACATGGCCGACCTGACCATCTACACCAACGGCTGACAATTCCGTTCATGCAGGTCACCGCGGCGGCCGACCGGCCGTCGCGGTGACCCGTCCTGCCCCCCGTACCTGTTGTGTGAACGCTAACAGTCGATATAGGCTACCGACGGCCGTCGATGTGATGCGGCCATTCGTGCTGCCCTGATCAAACTTCTGTCACGATCAGAAAAAGTTCCGCTATCCAAGACCAAAGCTCTGGACACGGCGGCTAGAAGGCTCCTACTGTTTCGGGCACAACACGCCGATGCTGCGTCGGTGTAACCCCCCACTCCCGGAGGTGGACCCCCATGGGCACTGCGGAACCCGCCGTCGGCGGTGTCGAGCCGGTCGCGTCCGACCGGTCGGCCGAGCCCGGTGAGGTGGTCCTGCGGCTGACCGACGTGGTCAAGACCTTCCCCGGGGTACGGGCCCTCGACGGCGTGCAACTCGAGGTGCGGGCCGGCGAGGTGCACTGCCTGCTCGGCCAGAACGGCGCCGGGAAGTCGACCCTGATCAAGGTGCTGTCGGGGGTGCACCGCCCCGACTCCGGCCTGGTGGAGTGGCTCGGCTCGCCGGTGACGTTCGGCAATCCGCAGGCGGCCATGAGAGCCGGGATCGCCACCATCTACCAGGAGCTGGATCTGGTGGACGAGCTGTCGGTGGCCGAGAACGCCTTCCTCGGCCACGAGCAGCGCCGGCTCGGATTCGTCCGCCGCGGCCTGATGCGCCGGCGGACCGCCGAGATCCTGGCCCGGCTGGGGCACGGCGAGATCGCCGCCAGCCGGCTGGTGCGGACCCTGCCCGCCGCCGGCAAGCAGGTGGTGAGCATGGCCCGGGCGCTCTCCCACGACGCCCGCCTGATCATCATGGACGAGCCGTCCGCCGTGCTGGCCCACGACGAGGTGGACAACCTCTTCCGGATCGTCCGCGCGCTTACCGACCGGGGCATCGCGGTCATCTACATCTCGCACCGGCTGGAGGAGATCCGCGAGATCGGCGACCGGGTGACGGTCCTCAAGGACGGCCGCACCACGGCGGCGAACCTGCCGGCCCGCGACACCCCCACCAAGGACCTGGTCTCCCGGATGACCGGCCGGTCGATCGAGTACGTCTTCCCGAACCGGCCCGGCCCGGCTGACGCGACCGCCGCCGACCAGGCCACCGCCGATACGGCCGCCGCCACCGCGACCGCCGCCGGCCCGGCCACCGCCGGTGGCGAGGCACCGCTGTTGCAGGTGACCGGCCTGGCCCGCGACGGCGAGTTCACCGACGTGTCGCTCTCCGTGCGCGCGGGGGAGATCGTCGGGATCGCCGGGCTGGTCGGTTCCGGCCGCTCGGAACTGTTGGAAACGATCTTCGGGGCCCGGCGGGCAACGGCGGGCACGGTGAGGGTCAACGGGCGACCGCTGCGACCCGGCAGCGTCGGGGCCGCGGTCCGCGCGGGACTGGGCATGGCGCCGGAGGAGCGGAAGAGCCAGGCCCTGCTGCTCGGTGAGCCGGTCTACCGCAACGTCACGTTGGCGACCTTCGGCCGGTTCGCCCGCTTCGGCTTCACCGACGTCGGCCGGGAACGCGACGAGGCGAGTCGGGTCGGCGCGACCCTGGAGCTGCGGCCGCGCGACGTACGCCGGCCGGTGCGGACGCTCTCCGGTGGTAACCAGCAGAAGGTCGTGGTGGGGCGTTGGCTGCTGGGCGGCATCAAGCTGCTGCTGCTCGACGAGCCGACCCGGGGCGTCGACGTCGGCGCCCGGGCCGAGCTGTACCAGGTGGTCCGGGATCTGGCCGACAGCGGTGTCGGCGTCCTGCTGGTCTCCAGCGAGGTTCCCGAGGTCCTCGGGCTGGCCGACCGGGTGCTGGTGATGCGGGAGGGCCGCGTCATCCACGAGGCACCGGCCGGGCAGTTGGCCGAGGACACGGTGCTGGACCTGGTGATGGCCGGATCGCTCATGGAAGGGGCGTCGGCGTGAGCGGCACCGACCGGACCAGACGCGATGCGGGCGGCCCCGCGGGCCGGGTTGACGAGGGATCTAGCCGAGGGAGTGCGACGACTGTGACCACTGATGAGGCCCGCGCGAAGACGGACCCCGGGTCCGCCACCGCGGTCGGGACCGAACCGGGCGGGACCGCTGCCGCCGGGACCGCCGAACCGGCGGGGATCGACGTGCCGCCGCCGCGGATCAGCTGGTGGCGAGGCGTGGGCGGGGACGCGGTGGGCCGCAACCTCGGCCTGGTGGGGGTACTGGCGGTACTGATCATCATCGGGGTGGTGACCCGCCCGGACCTCTACTCGGATCCGAGCTGGGTCCGCTCCAACGTCTTCTCCATCCTCACCCTGGCCTCGGTGGTCGGCGTGGTGACGGTCGGCATGACGTTCGTGATCATCGGCGGCGGGATCGACCTGTCGGTCGGCGCGATAGTGGCGCTGGCCGGAGTCTGGTCGACAACACTTGCCACCCAGTCCTACGGCGCCGGCGGCATGGTCTTCACCGCGATAGTGGTGGGCATCTGCGTCGGCCTCGTCAACGGAGTGCTGATCTCGTACGGCCGGTTGGTGCCCTTCATCGCGACCCTGGCGATGCTGGTGGCCGCCCGCGGCCTGGCGGCGGAGATCTCCGGCAAGCGCACCCAGGTCTCGTCGAACACGACGATCAACTCGATCGCCAGTGAGCGGTGGCTCGGCGTACCGGTGCTGGTCTTCATCCTGGCCGCGGTGGCGGTGCTGGGCTGGGTGCTGCTGAACCGGACGACGTTCGGGCGGCGCACGGTCGCGGTCGGCGGCAACCCGGAGGCGGCGCGGCTGGCGGGCATCGACGTGCGGCTGCACACCGTGTTGCTGTACGGGCTCTCGGGGCTCTGCTGCGGGATCGCGGCGATCATGCTGACCGCGCAGGCGACCTCGGCCCAGGCCGCGATGGCGAACCTCTACGAGCTGGACGCGATCGCGGCGGCCATCATCGGCGGGACGCTGCTCAGCGGCGGCCGGGGCACGATCGTCGGTTCGATCCTCGGCGTGATCATCTTCGCGACGATCACGAACCTGTTCGCGATCAACGGGCTGTCGACCGAGGCGCAGAACATGGTCAAGGGCGGCATCATCGTCGCCGCCGTCCTGGTCCAGCAGTTCCGGTTCAAGACCTTCACCCGGTTCCTGGCCCGCAACCGCGGGGTCACCGCCCCAAGCTGACCCGCCGCACCCGGTCGGCCGTCGGCGATGGACGACCGCACGTCCCCTACCCCTGCTAGCGACCTTTTTCTGATCGGTTCACCGCTCCACTGTCCCGTTCTTTCTCCTCGTGCTGGAGGTTGTCGTGTCTCGTTTCCGTAAGTTCTCCTCGTCCGCGTCATCGGTGGGCGTGGACGTGTCGCGTCGTGGATTGCTGTTCGGCGGTGCCGCGGTGGGCGCCGGGGTGTTGTTGGCGGGGTGCACGTCGAACGAGGCGGAGCCGCAGACGGCGCAGACCGTCGGCGGTGGCCAGGGGGAGGGCAACAACGCCCCCGGCGAGCGGGTCACGATCGGCTTCTCCGCGCCGGCCGCCGACCACGGCTGGATCGCCGCGATCACCAACAACGCCCAGGCCCAGGCGAACGCCTACTCCGACGTGGAGTTCAAGATGGTCGAGGCGGGCGCCGACGCCGCGGCCCAGCGGGCCACCCTCTCCACCCTGCTGGCGGAGAAGCCGGACGTGATCGTCCTGCTGCCGCACGACGGCAAGGAGCTCAACGCGTTCGGCCTGGAGGCGATGGCCGCCGGTATCCCGGTGGTCAACCTGGACCGGGCCTTCCCGGACGCGCTGGCGTACCGGCTGCAGATCAAGGGCGACAACTACGGCATGGGGGTGTCGGCCGGCCGGTGGATCGGTGAGCAGATGCGGGCCAAGGGCATCACCAACCCGGTGATCGGCGAGATCGCCGGCATCGACGAGCTGGAGCTGACCCAGGAGCGGTCGGAGGGGTTCAAGGCGGAGCTGGCCACCTTCGGGTTCTCGGTGACCAACCGGCGGGCGGCCCGCTTCACCGCCGACAGCGGCCAGACCGAGGCGGCGCAGCTGCTGCAGGCCCTGCCGAAGATGGACGCCCTGTGGAACCACGACGACGACCAGGGCATCGGCGTGCTGGCCGCGATCAGCCAGGCCGGCCGGTCGGAGTTCGTGATGGTCGGCGGCGCCGGCTCCAAGGCGGCGATGGAGGCCATCGCCGCGGACAACACCGTGCTGAAGGCCACCGTCACCTACAGCCCGTCGATGGCCTCCTCGGCGATCTCCCTGGCCCGGCTCATCGCCCAGGGCAAGGGCATGTCCGACCTGGTCGAGCTCCAGGTCCCGAAGGAGATCACGCTGGCCTCGGAGACCATCACCAAGGAGAACGCCGCCGAGTACCTCCCCCTCGGCTTCTGATCCACCAACCACCTGGCTCAATCCCGGCGGGCGGTCGCCCGCCCGCCGGGGCGCCATAGTCCGTTGACGAACGTTCCACCGGTGTCGGTGGTCGAGAGGGAGTAACAGCTGTGTCTGGTGCCGGCGAGTTGCGGGTCGCGATGATCGGGTACGCCTTCATGGGGGCCGCGCATTCCCAGGCGTGGCGCACCGTGAACCACGCCTACGATCTTCCCCTCAAGGCCCGTATGCGGGTCGTGTGCGGTCGTGACGGTGGCGCGGTCGCCGCCGCCGCGGACCAGCTCGGCTGGGAGGAGCACGCCACCGACTGGCGGCAGGTCATCGCCCGCGACGACATCGACCTGGTCGACGTCTGCACCCCCGGTGACTCGCACGCCGAGATCACCCTCGCCGCGCTGGCCGCCGGCAAGCACGTGCTGTGCGAGAAGCCGCTGGCGAACACCGTCGACGAGGCCCGGACCATGACCGAGGCCGCGCTGGCCGCCCAGGCCCAGGGCATCCGCAGCATGTGCGGCTTCAACTACCGCCGGGTCCCGGCGGTCGCCCTGATGCGCCAGCTCATCGCGGCCGGCAAGATCGGCACGATCCGGCAGGTCCGGGCGGCCTACCTCCAGGACTGGATCATCGATCCGGACTTCCCCCTGGTCTGGCGACTGCAGAAGGAACGGGCCGGGTCCGGGGCGCTGGGCGACATCGGCGCGCACATCATCGACCTGGCCCAACACCTCACCGACCAGCGGATCTCCACGGTCACCGCGCTCACCGAGACCTTCATCCCGCAGCGTCCACTGCCGACCAGCGCGCCCACCGGGCTCGGCGGCGGCGCCGGTCCGGCCGGCGAGGGCCGGGAGATGGGCGAGGTCACCGTCGACGACGCCGCCCTCTTCCTCGCCCGCCTCGACGGCGGCGCGATCGCCACCTTCGAGGCCACCCGGTTCGCCGCCGGCCGCAAGAACGCCATCACCATCGAGATCAACGGGTCGACCGGCAGCCTCGCCTTCGACTTCGAGCGGATGAACGAGCTGCAGTACCACTCGACCGCGGCGCCCATCGCCGAGCAGGGCTTCACCCGCATCCTCGTCACCGAGCCCGAGCACCCGTACCTGGCGCCCTGGTGGCCGCCGGGCCACACCATCGGGTACGAGCACACCTTCACCCACCAGGCTCATGACCTGATCCAGGCGATCCACAGCGACACCGACCCCAGCCCCTCGTTCACCGAGGCGCTCCAGATCCAGCAGGTCCTGCACGCCGTCGGGGAGTCGGCCGGCAACGGCCGGTGGACCTCGGTGGAGAAGGCGGCCTGACGGGTCGGGCCCGGAACGGGCCCGACCGGCACCACCCAGACTCCTCGGCCCGTGGGCGAGGGTCGATGGCACGGTTGCGCCCCGTGCCGCCGATTCACGGGACCGAGGTCGGTCGTCCGGCGCGGCCGGACCGGGATTTCCCGGCCGCGCCGGGCGACCAGTAGGCGTGTAGTACCTGGCGGACGTGGCACCGCGCCAGGGGTGTGGCACCAACCGAAGCTGTCCGTCCAAAGGCCGGATCAGTGCCGACGGTGAGGCTTCACGCCTCCCCGAACCCCCGGAGGAACGACAAATGAAAAGAACCCAACGACGATGGCTTGCCGTCGTCGCGGGCGCCGCACTCGCCGCTCCCATGATCGCCACGGCCCCGGCCGGGGCCCACGAAGGCCACGAACACGAAGACGGCTACCAGGTCCTCGTCTTCACCGGCACCGCCGGTGCCGCGCACCCGTCGACCGCCAAGGGCGTGAACGCGATCCGCACCCTCGGCAACAGTAACGGGTTCACTGTGGACGTTTCCCGCAACGGTACCGCATTCTCCGACGAGAATCTCGCCAACTACTCAGCGGTCGTCTTCCTCAACAACTCCGGCGACGTCCTCAACGACCTCCAGCAGGAGGCGTTCGAACGGTACGTCCAGGCCGGACACGGCTACGTCGGACTGCACGGCGCCGCCGGTGCCGAACCCGACTGGGCCTTCTACCGCGACCTGGTCGGGACCTCGCTGGCCGGCAGCGCGGCCACCGGCACCGGCGTGATCGATGTGCCCGACCGGTACCACCCGTCGACCGAGCCGATCTCCCGCGAGCTCACCCTCACCGAGTCGTACCCGAACTTCACCAGCAACGTCCGGGGCACCGCGCACGTGCTGGCCACCGTGGACACCCAGTCGGTGACCGGCTCCACGATGGGCTTCGACCACCCGGTCTCCTGGTGCCGTGACTACCAGGGCGGCCGGTCCTGGTACACCGGCCTGGGGGCCACCCCGGACACCTTCACCGTCGGGGCGATCCGCAAGCACCTGCTCGGCGGCATCCAGTGGGCCGCCGGTGTCGCCGAGGGCGACTGCGGCGCGACCGTGCTCGGCAACTACGAGAAGGTCGTCCTCAACGACCAGCCCGGCGAGCCGATGTCGCTGGCCGTCATGCCCGACGGCCGGGTGCTGCACAACACCCGGGCCGGCGAGATCCGGATGTACGACCCGGCCACCGGCGCCAGCCCGGTGATCACCACGGTGCCGGTGTACCAGCACGACGAGGACGGCCTGCAGTCGGTCACCCTCGCCCCGGACTTCGCCGAGAGCAAGTGGGTCTACCTCTACTACGCGCCGCCGCTGGACACCCCGGTCGACAACCCGGCCACCCCCGGCGTGAACGAGGGCGACGCCCCGCAGAACAGCGACGACCCAGCGGTCTGGGACGCCTTCAAGGGCTACAACCAGCTCTCCCGGGTCAAGTTCGTCGAGGAGCCGACGCCGCACCTGGACCTCTCCACCGAGCAGCAGATCCTGCGGGTCGACGTGGACCGGGGCGCCTGCTGCCACGTAGCCGGTGAGGTCAAGTTCGACGGCAAGGGCCTGCTCTACCTGGTCACCGGCGACGACACCAACGCCAGCGGCTCGGACAACTTCACCCCGATCAACGAGTCGCCCACCCGGGGTCCGGCGTACGACGCGCAGCGCTCCTCGGGCAACACCAACGACCTGCGCGGCAAGGTGCTGCGGATCAAGGTCAAGGAGAACGGCGGCTACAGCATCCCGGCCGGCAACCTCTTCCCCGAGTCGGCCGACCGGGACGACAAAACCCGCCCGGAGATCTTCCTGATGGGCCTGCGCAACCCGTTCCGGTTCGACGTGGACTCGCGCGGCTGGGTCTACATCGGCGACTACTCGCCGGACTCGCGGGTGCCGAACCCGGCCCGCGGCCCGGAGGGCACCGGCCGGTGGATCGCCACCAACAAGGCCGGCAACTGGGGCTGGCCGTACTGCTACTCGCCGACCCTGCCCTACATCGACTGGAACTACGCGACCCAGACCGGCAACGGCCCGTTCAACTGCGCGGCACCGGTCAACGACTCGCCGCGCAACACCGGACTGACGGTGCTCCCGCCGGTCCAGGACCCGCAGTTCCGCTACACCTACAACGCCACCACCCCGTGCGCGGCGGCCTACCTGGCCACCCCACCCGGAACCTGCAGCTTCCAGTGGCCGGTCATCGGCACCGGCGGCGTCGGCCCGCACGGCGGTCCGATCTACAAATATGACGAGTCGCTGGAGTCGGAGACCAAGTTCCCCGCCTACTACAACGACGCGGTCGTGCTGGGTGAGTTCACCCGGGACAAGATCTTCATGATGCGGACCAACGGCAGCGGCAAGCTGCTCGGGGTCGAGCAGCTGCTGCCGGGCTTCGTCTTCGACAACCCGATGGACATGGAGTTCGGCCCGGACGGCAGCCTCTACCTGCTGGAGTACGGCGACGGCTTCTTCCGGGCCAACCCGGACGCCGCCCTGTCGGTGATCCGGTACGTCAAGGGCACCCGTGGCCCGGTGGCGAACCTGGACGCCACGCCCACCAACGGCACGGCCCCGCTGACCGTGCAGTTCTCCAGCGAGGGATCCAACTCGCCCGAGCCGGGTGAGACGATCTCGATCGCCTGGGACTTCGACGGTGACGGGACCACCGACTCCACGGAGCCGAACCCGTCGCACACCTACACCACGAACGGCGTCTACTTCGCCCAGCTCACCGTGACGGACTCCAGTGGCAAGACGGCGACCCTGAGCCGGGCCATCACGGTCGGCAACACGGCACCGACGGTCGAGGTCACCACCCCGATCTCCGGCTCGTTCTTCAACTGGGGCGACTCGGTGCCGTACACGGTGAATGTGACCGACCCGGAGGACGGCACCATCGACTGCAGCCGGGTCACCGTCACGTTCGTGCTCGGCCATGACGAGCACGGCCACCCGCAAACCTCCACCACCGGCTGCACCGGCACCCTGCCGACGCCGCCGGA
Source organism: Solwaraspora sp. WMMD1047 (assembly GCF_029626155.1). Taxonomy (NCBI): domain Bacteria; kingdom Bacillati; phylum Actinomycetota; class Actinomycetes; order Micromonosporales; family Micromonosporaceae; genus Solwaraspora; species Solwaraspora sp. WMMD1047. The sequence continues at coordinate 1,409,017 of NZ_JARUBL010000001.1, forward strand.
CGGCGCCGACCACGCCGGTGGATACCTGTTCGGTGGGATCAGCGCCAGCTACACCGACCTCGGGGCCAACGGTCAGCCGGCGCTGACCACGGTCGGCCAGGCGACCATCCAGGTCCCCCGGCAGCAGGCCGAGTTCGCGCAGATCAGGCCGAACGTGACGCTGTCCAACACCGGCGACACCGGCGGTGGCCAGCACGTCTCCGGAATCGACAACAACGAGTTCATCGCGTTCGACCCGATCAACCTGGGCGACGCCGACACGGTCACCCTGCGCTACGCCGGCGGTTCCGCGGCGACCGTGGGCCAGCCGAGGGCGGTCGTCGAGCTGCGGGTCGACGCGCCGGATGGTCCACTGGTGACGGCCAGCTCGGTACCCGCCACGGCGGGCACCAACGCCTGGGCGAACCACCAGATCGCGGTCGACCACCCGGCCGGTGCGCACCAGCTGTACCTGGTGTTCCGGTCGGTCGACGGCGGTCCGACCAGCAACCTGTTCAACCTCAACTGGGTCGAGTTCGGCAGCTCGGCCGGCTGATGTCGGGTTCGTGCCGGCGGCCCGCGGGCCGCCGGCACGGGCCGGGCACGGCGTACCACCAGCACCACCGGCAACATTCGGGGGAGGCAGGGCCGCAACGCCGAGCGTCCCTGTCTGCCGTTGCCCCGTCCGCCGGGTCGGGTCGGGCCGGACGACGGCGCGGTCGGCGCCGACGACGGCACCGTCGACCGGGTGCCACCCTGGCCCGGCTGGGCGGACGGGGCCCATCAACTGCAGAGGAACACCACCGACCGAACGGACCCACGGACACCCCGCCGGGCCCGTCCCGAACCACCGGAGGCACACCATGGGTACCGGAGTCTGGCTGATCGGCGCGCGCGGCTCGGTCGCCGTTACCAGCATCGTCGGGGCACTGGCGGTGCGTTCCGGGCTGGCCCCGCCGACCGGGTGCGTCACCGAACTGCCGCCGTTCCGGGTGCCCGCCGTGCCGTCGCTGGCCGGACTCGTCTTCGGCGGGCACGACATCGCCCTCACCCCGCTGGCCAAGAAGGCCGACGAACTCGCCGCCGCCGGGGTCCTGCCGGCCCGGCTGGCCGATGCCCTCCGCACCGAGTTGGCCGCGGTGGAAGCCGAGGTCAGGCAGCTGCCCGAGGGCCCGACCCAGGCCGCCGTCGCGGCCCAGATCGCCGCCGACCTGACCGCGTTCCGGGACCGGCACGGGCTGGACCGGGTGGTGGTGATCAACGTATCCACCACCGAGCCGGCGCCCGACCCGGACCCGGCACACCGGGACCTGGCCGCGTTGACCGCCGCGCTCGGCCGGCCCGGCACGGTGCTGCCGCCCAGCGCGCTGGTCGCCTACGCGGCCCTGGACAGCGGCTGCGCGTACGTCGACTTCACGCCGTCGACCGGGGCGCGGCTGCCGGCGCTGGCCGAGCTGGCCCGGCTGCGCGCGACGCCCTACGCCGGCCACGACGGCAAGACCGGCGAGACCCTGGTCAAGGCGGTGCTGGCCCCGATGTTCGCGCAGCGCAACCTGGCGGTGCGGACCTGGTCGGGCACCAACCTGCTCGGCGGCGGCGACGGCGCCAACCTGGCCGAGCCGGCCGCGAACGCGGCGAAGACCGCCAGTAAGCAGCGGGTCCTCGCCGAGATCCTCGGCTACCAGCCGCAGGGCACCACCCGGATCGAGTACGTCGACGACATCGGCGACTTCAAGACCGCCTGGGACCTGATCACCTTCACCGGCTTCCTCGGCACCGGCATGCGGATGGAGTTCACCTGGCACGGCTGCGACTCCGCCCTGGCCGCCCCGCTGGTGCTGGACCTGGCCCGGCTGACCGCCGCCGCGCACGCCGCCGGCCGGCACGGCCCCCTGCCCGAGCTGGCCTTCTTCTTCAAGGACCCGCTCGGTGACGGGCCACACGCCCTGACCGACCAGTGGCACCTGCTCCTCGACTTCGTCCGCAACCTGCCGTCCACCCCGGACTCCGCGTCGACCTCGGACGGGAAGTCGTGATGGACCCCGGCGCCGACCCGGCCGGCACCGCCGAGCTGCGGGCCGCGCTGGCGCGCGTACCCGATGGGGGTTGGCTGGCGGGGGCGGTGCGGCGCGTCGCGGCCGACCCGGCCGCGGTGGCGCGCTGCTTTCCGGCCGCCGGCCGGCGCTGCGGGCGGGACCCGCTGCCCGGCCTGCCGGACTGGTCGGCCGACCAGGGGGCGCGGGCGCTGCTGCTGGCCGCCCTGCCGGCCGACGGCCTGGCCGACCGGGTGGCCGAGGTCTACCGGTGGGGAGACGCGGCCGAGAAACTGGCGGTGTTGAAGGCGCTGCCGATCCTGCCGCTCGGCGCGGCCGGGGTCGGGCTGCTCGCCGACGCCATCCGCAGCAACGATCCGCGGCTGGTGGCGGCGGCACTCGGGCCGTACGCCCGCCACCTCGATCAGGCGATGTGGCGGCAGGCCGTGCTCAAGTGCGTATTCATGGGCGTACCACTCGCGGCCGTCGATGGGCTGGACGATCGGGCCGACGCCGAACTGGGCAGGATGTTGGCGGGCCTGGCGGCGGAACGGACCGCGGCCGGGCGGGACATGCCGGCGGACGCGACCGCGCTGCTGAGCCGGCTGGAAGGGGAGGCGTGATGCGGATCTTCGACCCGCACATCCACATGTCGTCGCGGACCACCGACGACTACGAGCGGATGGTGGCCGCCGGGGTACGGGCGGTGGTGGAGCCGGCGTTCTGGCTCGGCCAGCCCCGGACCTCGGTCGGCTCGTTCGTGGACTACTTCGACTCGCTGGTGGGGTGGGAGCCGTTCCGGGCCTCCCAGTTCGGGGTCCGGCACTTCGCGACGGTGGCCCTCAACCCGAAGGAGGCCAACGACCCGCGCTGCCGCGAGGTGGTCGGCGACGTGGTGCCGCGCTTCCTCGACAAGGACAGCGTGGTGGCGGTCGGCGAGGTCGGCTACGACTCGATGACCCCGGCCGAGGACGAGGTCTTCGCCGAACAGCTGGCACTGGCGGTGGAGTACGAGCTGCCGGCGCTGGTGCACACCCCGCACCGGGACAAGGTACGCGGGGTGCAGCGGAGCCTGGCGGTGGTGGCCGAGTCCGGCCTGCCGCCCGGTCGGGTGGTGGTCGACCACCTGAACGAGGTGACCGTCGGGCTGGTCCGCGACACCGGCTGCTGGCTCGGGTTCTCGATCTACCCGGAGACCAAGATGTCACCGGCCCGGATGGTCGAGATCCTGCGGTCGTCCGGGGTGGAGCGGGTGCTGGTGAACTCGGCGGCGGACTGGGGGCGCTCCGATCCGCTGCTGACCCGCGCCACCGGCGAGGCGATGCTCGCGGCGGGCTTCAGCACCGACCAGGTGGACCAGGTGCTCTGGCGCAACCCGGTCGAGTTCTACGCCCAGTCCGGCCGGTTCGACCCGGCCGACCTCGACGCCCCCGCCGACCCGGCCGGCGAGCCGCCGGACAGCACGTACGCCGGCAGTTCGATCGCCCGCGGGGGTGCGTGATGGCGCCGCTGCTGGTGCTGGACGTGGTCGGGCTGACCCCCCGGCTACTGGCCCACATGCCCCGGCTGCGGGCGGTCGCCGAGACCGGTTTCCAGGCCGAGCTGGGCACCGTGCTGCCCGCCGTGACCTGCTCGGCGCAGTCCACCTTCCTCACCGGCGAGCCGCCGGCCGGGCACGGCATCGTCGGCAACGGCTGGTACTTCCGCGAGCTCGGTGAGGTCTTCCTCTGGCGGCAGCACAACGCCCTGGTGGGCGGGGAGAAGCTGTGGCAGGCGGCCCGCCGGGTCCGCCCCGACTACACCGTCGCCAACGTCTGCTGGTGGTACGCCATGGGCGCCGACGTGAACTGGACCGTCACGCCGCGCCCGATCTACTTCGCCGACGGTCGCAAGGAACCGGACTGCTACACCGACCCGCCCGAGCTGCGTGACGAGCTGACCGCGAAGCTCGGCACCTTCCCGCTCTTCACCTACTGGGGGCCGGGCGCCGGGCTGCCCTCGTCGGCCTGGATCTGCCGGGCCACCACCGAGATCATGACCAGCCACCGGCCGGACCTCACCCTGTCCTACCTGCCGCACCTCGACTACGACCTGCAGCGCTTCGGGCCGTCGTCGCCGCAGGCCGCCGCCGCTGCCGCCGACCTCGACGGGGTGCTCGGGCCGCTGCTGGACGCCGCCGCGGCCCAGGACACCACCGTGGTCGCGCTCTCCGAGTACGGCATCACCGACGCCTCCCGGCCGGTGGACATCAACCGGCTGCTGCGCTCGGAGGGCCTGCTGCGGGTCTACACCCAGGCCGGCATGGAATACCTCGACCCGTGGACGTCGCGGGCGTTCGCGGTCGCCGACCACCAGGTCGCGCACGTCTACGTCCGCGACCCGGCCGACGTGCCGGCGGTGGCCCGGCTCTGCGCCGGCCTGCCCGGGGTGGCCGAGGTGCTCGACGAGGCCGGCAAGGCCGCCGCCGGGCTGGACCACCCGCGCTCCGGCGAGCTGGTGCTGGTCGCCGAGCCGGACGCCTGGTTCACCTACTACTACTGGCTCGACGACGCGGCGGCCCCGGACTTCGCCCGGCTGGTGGAGATCCACCGCAAGCCCGGCTACGACCCGGCCGAGCTCTTCTTCGACCCGGCCAACCCGGGCGCGGCGAAGCGGCGGGCGGCGGTGGCGCTGGCCCGCAAGAAGACCGGGATGCGCTACCTGATGAGCGTGGTCGGGCTGGACGCCGGCGCGCGGGCGGTCCGCGGCTCGCACGGCCGGCTGCCGGCCGACCCGGCCGACGGGCCGGTGCTGCTCTGCTCCCGGCCGGCCGCCGCCCGGGACCGGCTCGCCGCCACCGAGGTGAAGGGGCTGCTGCTGGAGCTCGCCGGCCTCACCGCGGCGGCACCGTCATGACGCTGGCCGCCGCCCGGCCGGACGCCGCCGGCACCGGCTCGCTGCGGGAGCGCTGCGACGCCGAACTGGCCGCCTTCCTCGACCGGCAGGATCCGCACTGGCCGGACGGCGCGCCGCGCGGCGTCTTCGACCGGCTGCGCCGGTTCGTGCTGGCCGGTGGGAAGCGGTTGCGGCCGACGTTCTGTTACTGGGGTTGGCGGGGGGCCGGTGGTCCGGACTGTCGGGAGATCGTGGCCGCGGCGGCGGCGTTGGAGATTTTCCACGCGTTCGCGTTGATTCACGACGACATCATGGACGGTAGTGATCAGCGGCGGGGCGAGCCGTCGGTGCACCGGTTCTTCACGGATCTGCATGCCCGGTCGGCGTGGCGGGGGGACGCGGGTCGGTACGGGCACAACGCGGCGTTGCTCTGCGGTGACCTCTGCGCCGCCTGGGCCGACCAGATGTTCCACGAGTCGGGGCTGCCCGCCGAGCAGATCCGCCGCGGCTACGCCGTGTTCGCGGCGATGCGCACCGAAGTCATCGCCGGCCAGTACCTGGATCTGGTCTCCGGGGTAGGTGACGGTTCGGTTGCCAGTGCGTTGACGGTGATCCGGATGAAGGCCGCCCGGTATACGGTGACCCGGCCGCTGCAGATCGGGGCGGCGTTGGTGGGGGCGGGCGAGGAGGTCCGGGCGGGATATGCCGCGTTCGGTGATCCGTTGGGGGACGCGTTCCAGCTGCGCGACGACGTGCTCGGCGTGTTCGGGGACCCGGCCGTGACCGGCAAGTCGGTCCTGGACGATCTGCGGGAAGGCAAGTCGACGGTGATGATGGCGCTCGCCCGCGACCAGGCCGACCGGGAACAGGCCCGCCGGCTGCGGGAGCTGGTCGGTGACCCCGAGGTCGACCTGGCGGGCGCCGAGGAGCTGCGCTCCATCATCGTCGCCACCGGTGCCCTCGACGCGATCGAACAGATGATTCGGCTGCGTACCCAGGCGGCGGTGGCGGCCCTGGCCGACGCGCCGCTCACCGACGAGGCCCGGCGGGAGCTGACCACGCTCGCCGAATCCGTGGCCGAGCGGCAGAGCTGACCAGCGGGTTGCAAGGAGGCAAGGTGGCTATCCGAGACCTGGGCACGCCGGACACCGGTGCCCCGACCAGCGCCGGCCGCGCCCCCGCCCCGGCCGGGGTCGGCGGGCGACCGCTGCGGATCGCGATGATCGGGCAGAAGGGCATGCCCGCGACGTACGGCGGGATCGAGCGGCACGTCGAGGAGCTGGCCAGCCGGTTGGCCGGCCGCGGCCACGAGGTGACCGTCTACTGCCGGGAAAGCTACGGTTCGGTCCCGCTGGACGCCTACCGGGGGGTGCGACTGCGCCAGGTGCGCACCATCGCCAGCAAGCACCTCGACGCGATCGTGCACTCCAGCACCTCGACGCTCGCCGCGCTGCGGGACCGGCCGGACATCGTGCACTACCACGGACTCGGGCCGGGTCTGGTCGCCCCGCTGCCCCGCTACCTGGCCAGATCGAAGGTGGTGCTGACCGTGCACGGGCTGGACCACCAGCGGGCCAAGTGGGGCCGGGCGGCGCGGGCCGTGCTGGAGACCGCGCACTGGTTCAGCGGCCACGTCCCGGACGCCCGGGTCGCGGTCTCCCGGGCACTGGCCGCGCACTACCAGACCCGGTTCGGCACCGAGGCCCGCTACATCCCGAACGGGGTCGCCGCGCCCCGGCAGCTGCCGGCCCGGCAGATCCGCTCCCGGTTCGGCCTGGCCCCCGGCGGCTACCTGCTGATGGTCGGCCGGTTGGTGCCGGAGAAGTCGGCGGACCTGATGATCCGGGCGTTCCGCCGGGTGCGGACCGGGCTGCGGCTGGTGATCGTGGGCGGGTCGTCGTTCAGCGACGACTTCGTGGCCCGGGTCCGCGCCGAGGCCGCCGACGACCCGCGGGTCGTGCTCACCGGCTTCGCGTACGGGGACCTGCTGGCCGAGCTGTACTCCAACGCGGCCGGCTTCGTGCAGCCGTCCCGGCTGGAAGGGTTGCCGCTGACCCTGCTGGAGGCGGCCTCGTACGGGCTGCCGGTGGTGGCCAGCGACATCTCCCCGCACCTGGAGGTGCTGGTGGCCGACGCGCCCGGCCGGCGGCTGTTCCGCGACGGCGACGCCGACGACCTGGTCCGGGCGGTGACCCGGCTGGTCGCCGACCCGGCGGGGGAGCGGACCGGCGCCGCCGTGCTGCGCGACCGGGTCGCCGACGAGTACACCTGGGAGGTGGCCACCGGCGAGCTGGAGCGGCTCTACCGGGACCTGCTGCGCCCCCGCCGGTGGGGCCGGACGCGACCGGTCGGGTGATGGCGCGGCCCGCCGGTTTGCCCCATACTTCCCGCGTCAAGGCCGGGTACGCAGCGCCGGCGGGCGGGCGAACAGGACGGCGGGTCGGCGTTCGGTGACAACAGTGGTACGGCACGTCCGCAACGCGGGCGGGACGCGGGGCGGTGCGCTGTTGACCGCCCTGGCCGCGCTGGCCGCGGCCGGGGTCGCCGTACTGGCCGGGCTGTCGCTGGCCGCCGGTGACCGCCGGGGTGTGGTGCTGCCGCTGGCGGCGGCGGCCGGGCTGGCGGTGGCGGCGCTGGCGGTCACCCGGTTCGCCGGGTACGTGCTGCTGATCCTCGCGATCCGCCCGCTCGTCGACCTGGTCAAGCTCAGCGGCCCGACGGCCGGCCGGACCGGGGTCGACCCGGCGGCCCGGTTCACCGACCCGTCCACCCTGCTCGCGGTGCTCTTCCTGCTCACCGCCGGGCTCTGGCTGGCCGCCCAGGTCAGCCGGCACGGCCGGCTGCGCGGCTCCCCGCTGGGCTGGGCGATGCTGCTGGTCGGCGCGACCGGCCTGATCAGCGCGCTCGGCGCCGACCGGCCGACGCCGAGCCTGCTGGAGGCGCTGCGGATCCTCACCGTGGTGGTGATGTTCGTGGTGCTGGAGCAGCTGCTGCCGGACCGGGCCGCGCTGCGCCGGGTGCTGCTGGCCTGCTACGCGTCGCTGGCGCTGGCGCTGGGCTACACCGTGCTGGCGTCCGTGGCCGGGGCGGTCCCGTCCGAGGTGAAAGGGGAGTTCGTCCGGATCAGCGGGCCGTTCACCCAGTCCACCACCTTCGGCCGCTACCTGATGTTCATGGTGATCTTCGGGTTCGGCATCTACCGGTTCCTCGGGCCGCGCTGGAGGGTGGCGTTGGCGGTCCTGCTCGCCGGATCGCTGGGCTTCCTGCTGACCACCAACACCCGGTCGGCGATCCTCGGCGCCGCGATCGGGCTGGTCGTGGTGGCGCTGCTGCACCGCAGCGGCCGGCTGCTCGCCGTGCTGCTGGTGGTCGCGGTGGCCGGGGTGGCGCTGCTGCCGGCGGTCGGCGACCGGTTCGCCCAGCTCGCCGACTCCCGGCCGGTCGGCGGCGGCCCGACCGGCAACACGCTGGCCTGGCGGGTCGGCTACTGGACCGAGATCGTCGGGTTGGCCAACCGGAACCCGGTCACCGGGATCGGCCCGAACATGACCCAGCACCAGACCGCCGAGGCGAAGAAGCCGCACAACGACGTGCTCCGGGCGTACGTGGAGACCGGTGTGGTCGGGCTGCTGGCGTACCTGGTGATGGTTTTTCTGCTGTTGCACACCGCGCGGCTGGCGCTGCGCCGGGCGCCGCCGGGCAGCCTGGAGCGGGGGATCGCGGTGGGTTTCGCCGGCTGCGCGGTGGCGTTCGTCGCGGTCAGCCTCGCCTCGAACGTGATCTCGAACGTGGTCACCCTCTGGTACTTCGTCGCGTTCGCGGCGGCCGCCGGCGCCGTCGCGCGGCGCCCCGTGCACACTGACCAGGTCGTTGAGAAGGTATGAGTAGGAGCCCGAGCGTGGAGATCGTCGACTACCTGCGGATCGCCCGCCGCCGGCTGTGGATCCTGCTGGGGGTGCCGGTGCTGGCCGCCGGTGCCGCGGCCGGGGTGGTGCTGCTCGCCCCGCAGCAGTACACCGGCACCGCGTACGTGGCGGCGCCGGCCCTGGTCGGCGGGGCCGCCGCCCAGCAGTACACCGGCACCCAGGCCGCCGCCCAGTTCGTGGCCGCGTTCGGCGCGGCGGCCACCTCGCCCCGGGTGCTGGACGAGGTGGCCGCCGACACCGGCGTGCGGGTGTCCCGGCTGCGCGACGGGCTGGCGGTGCGCCAGGTCGGCGCGAGCAGCCAGCTGGAGCTGAGCTACACGGCGTCGGCGCGCGGCACGGTGCGCCCGGTGCTGGAGGCGACCAGCGGCCGGGCGCTGGCGTTCCTCTTCTCGTCCCAGGTGGACATCGCCACCGAGCAGGTGAGCGCCGCCAGCGACGACGTGACGGCGGCGACCGCGGCGATCACCGCCTGGGAGAAGGAGAACAAGGTCTCCCAGCCGGACAAGCTCTACCAGGCCACCCTCAACGAGTTGGCAAGTCTGCGCCAGCAGCGGCTGTCGATGCAGGCGGTCGGCAACAGCCGGGGCGCGAACGCCGCCGCGGAGGCGATCGAGGCCGGTCAGCGGCAGCTCGACACGATCGGCCCGAAGCTGCCGGACTACCAGGCGCTGCTCGCCCAGCGGGACGCCGCCACCGCCGCGATGTCGCAGGCCCGGCAGGAGCTGCAGGCGGCCCGCGCGCAGACCCGGGCGGCCGATCCGGCGTCGGTGACGAGCGTCGGCCAGGTGACCGCGGTGTCCCGGCTCCGGGAGCTGGTCGCCACCGCGCTGCCGGTGGCCGGCGCCGGACTGCTGCTCGCCGTCGCGCTGGTGGCGATCCTGGAACTGCTGGCCCGCGGCCGGGCCCGCGAGCCGGTCGCCCGGCCCGGCCCGTCCGGCGACCCGCGCCCCGAACCGACCGAAACCATCGGGTACGCCCACCGCGACGCGACCGCCCAACACGGCGCGGGAGGTGAGCGCGGTTCGGGGGAGCGCAGTTCGGTTGGTCAGCACAATTCGGTTGGTCAGCACAGCGCGGTCCAGCACGAGGCGGTCGGGCCGAACGGTGGGTCAGGCCGGCGCTCGGATCTGGCGGGCCTGCCCGGCCGGTCGGTGACGTGACGGCGGAGTCCACCCGTCCCGACCCGGCTGCCGTCGGCCCGGCTGCTGTCGGCCCGCCCGCCGTCGACCCGGCCGGCGCTGGTTCGGAGTCCGACGGCGCGGACCGCAGTGTTCGGGGGATGGCCCGGGGTGGAGGGCTCAACCTGGTCGGGGCGATCCTCAACCAGGCCGCCGTCTTCGTCATCATGCTGCTGCTGGCCCGGGTGCTCGGCATCACCGAGGTCGGCCGGTACGCCCAGTGCTACGCCGTGCTGGCCCTGCTCGGCCTGCTGTCGCTCTCCGGCTTCCGGGCCGGGCTGACCCGGTTCGTGGCGACCGGCCTGGCCGACGACGACCCGGCCGCGGTCCGCGGCACGGTCCGGCTCGGGCTGGCCATCTCGGCCGCCTCGGCCAGCGCCGTCGCGGTCGTGCTGGCGCTTGCCGCACCGGCGCTGGCCGGCCTGCTCAACGACCCGGAACTCGTCACCGGGCTGCGGCTGGTCGCGCTCACCCTGCCCGCGTTGACGGTCTGCGAGGCGGCGTTGGCGGCCACCCGGGGCTGGCGCACCCAGCGGCCGTTCACCCTGATCGGCCAGCTATACGAGCCGGGCGCCCGACTGGCGCTCACCGCGCTGGCGCTGGTGGCCGGCGCCGGCCTGACCGGCACCTTCTGGGCGCTGGTCGGCGCGGCCTGGACGGCGGCGCTGCTCGCGCTCGGGGCGCTGGCCCGGCTGCTGCGCCGGGTGCCGGCGGACCGGGTGGTCTACCGGCCCCGGGAACTGTTCAGCTTCTCCACGGTGAGCTGGTTCTCCTCGCTGGCGTCGACCGGGCTGATCTGGGTGGACACCCTGATGCTCGGCGCCTTCGGCAACCCCGACATCGGCCTCTACAACGTGGCCACCCGGCTGGTCACCGTGGCCATCTTCGTGCTGGCGCCGATCAACGCGGCGTTCGGCCCGTACCTCGCGCACCTGCACCACCAGGGCCGCGCCGACGAGGTACGCCGCATCTACGGCGCCGCCACCGGCTGGGTGGTCCGGCTGTCCCTGCCGGCCTTCGTGGCGCTGCTGGTTTTCCCCGAGGCGCTGCTGCGGCTCTTCGGCGGAGCGTTCGCCGCCGGCGCGGCGGTGACGGTGATCCTGGCGCTCGGGCAGTTGGTGAACGCGGCCACCGGCCCGTGTGGCACGGTGCTGAACATGTCCGGCCGGGTCGGGCTGAACATGGCCGACAACATCGCGGCGCTGCTGCTGAACGTGCTGCTGAACCTCTGGCTGATTCCGGCGTACGGCATCATCGGCGCGGCGGTGGCCTGGGCGGTGTCGCTGGCCGTGGTGAACGTGGCCCGGGTGCTGCAGGTCCGGGCGGTGACCGGCGCGCTGCCGGTGACCGCCGGGATGCTCAAGGGGCTGCTGGCCGGGCTGGTCGCGCTGCTGGCCGGCGTGGTGGTGCGGCTGCTGGTGCCCGGCTGGCCGGCGCAGCTGGCGGTCGGCCTGCCGGTGGTGGCGGCCGGCTACCTGACGGCGGTGCTCGCCCTCGGGCTGAGCCGGGAGGACACCATGGTGCTGCGCACCCTGGCCCGCCGCGGCCGAACCACACCCAGTCCCGCCGACCCGGCCGCGGCCGGCGCCGACGCGGCCGGCGGGGCTGGCGCGGCGCGCAGAGCTGGCGCGGCCGGCGGAGTTGGTGCCGCCGGCGCGGCTGGCCGTGGTGGCGTGGTCGAGGCCTCTGGCGGCGACGCGGCTGGCGCGGCCGGCGGAGTTGGTGCCGCCGGCGCGGCTGGCCGTGGTGGCGTGGTCGAGGCCTCTGGCGGCGACGCGGCTGGCGCGGCCGGCGGAGTTGGTGCCGCCGGCGCGGCTGGCCGTGGTGGCGTGGTCGAGGCCTCTGGCGGCGACGCGGCTGGTGCGGCGGGCGGGGCAGCCGCCGATGCGGGGGCCGGGGTCGGTGGTGGCGTGGTCGAGGGCGCGGGCGGCGATGCGGTTGGCGGGGCGGGTCGGCGGGCGGCTGAGGGGGCGGCGCGGTGACGGCGGGTGGGCGGCGTACCACAGTGGACCGGGTCCGACGTACCGTGCGGGGGGTGCGGGCCTGGACCCGCGCGGCGCTGCCGGGGCCGGTCGGCGCGTTGCCGGACTTCCTCATCATCGGCGGCCAGCGCTGCGGGACCACCTCGCTGCACCACTACCTGGCGGCTCATCCGGCGGTCCGGCCGGCCACCGGCAAGGAGCTGCAGTACTTCTCGATCCATCATGGACGTGGTGAGCGCTGGTACCGGGCGCACTTCCCGGCGCCCTCGGTCGGCAGGCTCTCCTTCGAGGCGAGCCCGTACTACCTGTTCCACCCGAGCGTGCCGGCCCGGGTGGCGGCGACGCTGCCGGCCGGCCGCTTCATCGCGCTGCTGCGTGACCCGGTCGAGCGGGCGTACTCGCACTACCTGCACACCCGCTCGTACGGGGCTGAACCGTTGCCGTTCGCGGACGCGGTCGCGGCGGAGGAGGGTCGGCTGGCGGTGGCGCTGCGCGACGGCCCGGACACCCCGGCCGCCCACGCCGCGCTGCGTATCCACTCCTACCTGGCCCGGGGCCGCTACGCCGAGCAGCTCGACCGGTGGTACGCGCAGCTGCCCGCCGATCGGATCCTGGTGCTACGCAGCGAGGACCTCTACGCCGACCCGGCCGCCACCTACGCCCGGGTGCTGCGCTTCCTCGACCTGGACCCGTTCACCCCGGCGGCCTTCGAACGACACACCCGCCGGGTCGATCCCGCCGACAGCGCGCTCACCGACTCGCTCCGCACCGACCTGGCCGGCTACTTCGCCCCGCACAACGCCCGCCTCGCCGACCTCCTCAACTGGCCGACCACCTGGCCCTGACCGGGCCGCCGCCCACCTTGATCAAATGATGAAAACGGTCGCTGTCGAGGGCTCTCAGCGACCGTTTTCATCATTTGATCAAGGGGCGCTGTTGTCCGCGCGGCCGGTCCAGTCGCGTAGGGCCTGGTGGGCGGCGCGGGTGTCGGGGTGGTTGGTGCCGAGGAGGTGTTGGCAGGTGGCGGCCACCGTTCGCATCTCCGCGATCGCCTCGGCGGTGCGGCCGGCCGCCCGGTACCCGTACGCGAGGTCGGACCGGGTGCGCAACGACTGCGGGTGTTGCGGTCCGAGCCGGAGCTCCGCGTCAGCCGCCATCCGCCGCAGCACGTCGACGGTGCCGGCGGAGTGACCCGGCGAGCCGGCCGAGAGTGCCAGCCGGGCGCGCTCGGCCGGGGTGCCCGGGCTCGACGCAGCAGCCCCGGAATCCCCCACCGGGCCGTCGGCCGGCGGCCGCACCGGGACGCTGGCCGACGGGCCGGTGGGGGACGGCGGGCCGGCGGGGTCGCCGGGCGGGGCGGTGGCGGTGGCGGTGGTCAGGTGGCGGACCGGGTCGTCGATCGGGTCGGCGGGGCCGGCGGTGACCGGCAGCGCCGCGGTCAGGTCGTAGTGACCGGCTGCGGTTCCGGCGGGGTCGGTCCGGGCCAGAACCGCGTGGGCGGCGTCAGCCAACTGCCGCCGGTCGGCGGCGGGCAGCCCGTCGAGCCGGGACCGCAGCTCGTCCGGCTCAGCCGTGCCGGAGCCGATCCTCCGGTAGCCGACCGTCCCGGGGGCGGCGTCCAGCAGCCCGGCCACTGTGTCGTGTAGAGAGTTCAGTTCCGGGTCCCCGTCCGTACCCGGGTCCCGGTGCGCCGCCGCCAGGGCGGCGGCCACCAGGTGCGCCAGGTCCATCGCAGCGCCTCCATTCGATTTTTGCCAGCCGGGTGGATCTCGCAATTTTAGTCGACCTTTCTCCATCGGCGGCCGACCAATCCGAATCGAGGCGATGATTATCGGGGCAGCTTGACGGGTCGGCCGAGATATCTCGACCGACCCGCCGGCCCGTCAGTTCGGCGTGCTCCGGAAGCCCGCGATTCCAGCTCGGCTAGTTTGTTGGCGAAACGACCGCCACGTCGGTCACCGTCGAGCACTGGATCCACTCGTATGGCGCGGTTCCGAGACCGATGCAGCCGGCCGGCGCGGACGGCCAGACATATCCCGGGGGAGCCTTCAGTGCGTGAATGTTGCCGGCCCAGTAGCCGCCGGCGCAGGTTACCCCGCCGCAGGCGTAGTAGCCCCGGGAAATGGGAGTGACAACGCAGTTGACGCAGTTGACGCTCGGGCCCTCACCAAGGTGGGTGCCGTCCCGCCACATTGACGCGGTGACCACCATTCCGGCCATGTACTGGTCCGGCCCGGTCACGGTGCAGATCGCCTGCGCCTCATAGTCCAACGTCACCGACGTCAGGGCCCCGTTGGTGTAGGAGGCGATGCCGTTGAAGCCGACCGGGTACCGGCAGCCGCCCCCGGGCGGCGCCACAGCCGCCAGCGAGGCGGTCTCACCGGTCTTGAGGTTCTTCAGCTTGAACTGCCCGTACGTCTCGAGTGACTTCGCGGTCATCTCGGACTTGATCTGCACGTGCTCGACGGTGGGGGTGGTGTCGGCGGCCAGCGCCGGCGCGGCCGGGACCAGCGCCAGGGCCAGTCCACCGGCCAGGGCGAGCAGGGTCTTTCTCACCACGGTTCTGATACCTCCTTCGCTCAGGTGAGCGAGAGTCGGGAAACGAGGTTTGAGACTTGCGGAGACAGGTGGAAGGCGCCGCCGTGAGGGGCCAGAAATATCCGCACGGCGACCATGAGAAATGGCGGGCTTCTGGCTGCCATTTGATGAGCGGGCAGGGTTCACCGGCCGATCGCCGAACGAATTTCAGGACATGCGAAATCCAGGCTGGACCGGATCATTGCTGCGAGTCATGGTGAATCTTGAGGGTGCCTTGACGTCACCCTGTTCGCAAAGCGAACTCCAAATACATTTGTGCCTCCCCGTGCGTCCCCGTGTACGGCCCGTGATTGTCGTGGCATTCGATCGGGCCGTTCTCAATGCGGCTGAGCCTAACAGGATGAATGTCCTGGATCAAGCAATCCGCATCGATCCGCGAAGTGGTCCAGGACGGCCGCTGCCGGTCCCGGACGATCCGCTCCGCTTCGGCGGATCCATGGTCGCCGGATGACAAATGTCGATGTCAGCGCGCGGTGGTCACCCCCGGCCGCCGGCCCCGTCCGACATCGGTCGACCAGTCGTCAGGCGGGTGACCACCACCCCGGCGATGTCGTCCAGCGGGACGAATCCCCAGCTGCGGGAGTCCGCGCTCGACGGAGCCTCGCCCAACAGGACGGCTGACCCGGCGGGCACGGAACCGCCGCCGCCGACGGCCGACCGGACCGACGGCGGTACGGGGTGTCCGGGCAGCGCCGCCAGCCGCTTGACGAGCCAGGCGGTGGCCAGTGGCTCCTTGCCGGCGTCCCGACGACCGCCCTCCTGGTGGTGCGCGAGCACCACGTCGCCGACCCGGAACCGCCGCGTGTGGCGCACCAGCAGCCGGTCGCCGGCCCGGTAGGTGGGTGCCATGCTGTCACCCACCACCTCGATGACGACCAAACGTCGCCGGGCGGCGGCGAGAGCGGCCGCCAGCGCGGTCAGCCCGACAAGTCCGATGACGGTGATTCGGAAGCGGCGTGTCCGCCGATGTCCTTCAATGTTCATGAATGCTCCCCGTCGGTTGGTGAGCCAAGCCAACCGGTTGACGCCATTCGATGGCAAGTCGTAGGTTCGGAGGGAGGGTCGAGATGCCTTGATCGGCTCAAGCGGAAGCATCGCCTACGGGGGGCTCATGCGGGTTGTCGTCACCACGGTCATTTTTCTGATCATCGGCGTTCTCGCCGTGTCGCTGTTTACCAAAATCCGCGGCCCGGGGAGTTTTCGCGGGTTCGTCGGTGCCGTCGCCGGGTTGCGCGTGATCCCGGCTGGGTGGGCCGGCCCGGTGGCGGTGGTCGCCGTCAGCGCCGAGGCCGTCGTGGTCGGGCTGCTCGCCTGGCCGGCGGCGCTCGCCCCCGGGCTCGCGGCGGCGACGCTCCTGTTCGGCGGCTTCACCGCCACGCTGCTCGCGGCGATCCGCCGAGGAGCCCAGGTGGGCTGCCACTGCTTCGGTGCGAGCGCAGCGCCGGTGGCGGTCCGGCACGCGGTCCGCAGCGGGTTTCTCGCCATCGCGGCGGCGGCCGCGTTCTGTTGCGTGCCCCTGCTGCCCGCCGATCCGCGGACCGGCCTGGGCGCGTCGGAGCTGCTGGCCGCGCTCGCCACCGCCGGGGTGGCCGTGGCTGTGCTGGTCCGGCTCGATGACCTGGTATGGCTGTTCCGGGGTCCTACCCCAGCCCGCTGAGTCCGCCTCACTGCGTTTCATCGCCCGAAATCTGCTCTTCGCGGGGTAGCCCTCCGTAGCGAATTACCGGCTTTTGACTACGCATTGATGTTAGCGCTAACACACTTGATCAAGGAGATGTCGTGGCCCTCTTGTCTGTAGCCGTCATCGTGCTGACGGTACTCGTCCTCATCGACCTGGTACTCAGTGCCGCGATCATTCGCAGGTTGCGGGAGACCGAAGCGAAGATCACCGAGATGAACACGCCGCCCGAGTCCGGAATCATGCTCGGGGAGCCAATGCCGGAGTTCGAGACGGACGGCGGCGAACTGACCCACGCCGACCTGGCCGGCGGGCCGGCGCTGGTCGGATTCTTCTCCGCCGGTTGCCGGCACTGCCCCACTCAGGCCGAGCGGTTGGCCGACCGGGCGCCGGAGATCACGGGCACCGGCGTGCGGGTGGTAAGCGTTCTCACCTCGGGCGACGGGGCGACCGAAGACCTCGCCCCGACGCTGCGCAAAGCGGGCACCGTCATCGTGGAGCCGGACTCCGCGGCGATGATGGCGACCTTCCGGGAGGGGGCGACCCCCACCTTCCTGATGTTCGGCGGCGACGGGCGGCTGCTTGCCAGAGGGCACGACCTCGGCGCGGTGCTGGACGGGAAATGAGCCCTCGCCCCCTGTCGGTGGTGCGCCGACCGGCCTCGCTCGTCCGCCGCGCGCTCGGGATCTACCTCGGCGCCGCGCCCTGGGCCGCCGGGGTCAGCGTCGTCGTCATGGTGATCGGCGGACTCGCCCCGGTCGCCGTCGCCTGGTTCACCCGAGCGATCATCGACGGCCTTTCGGCGTCCGACCCGGCCCAACTCTGGTTCGGGGTGGTCGGGTTCGGAACGCTGGCAGTCGTCTCACCCGTCGTGTCGCACGTCGCCCAGTACGTCGCGCGAGAGGCGGAACGACGGGTGCGGGTCCGCACCCAACTGGAACTGTTCACCGCCGTCTCCGCCCATCCCGGCCTGGCCGAACTGGAGGACAGCACCTACCACGACCGGCTGCGGCTGGCCCGGGAGGCGAGCCAGTTCGCGCCGGCCCAGCTCAGCACGTCGTTCCTCGGGATCGGCCAGGAACTGATCACGATCGTCGCGTTCGGCGGCACGCTGCTGCACTGGTCCCCGCTGGTCGGTGCACTGGTCTTCCTCTCCGCCGCACCGACCCTCGTCGCCCAGCTTCGGCTGGCCAGGATGCGCGGTGCGATGCTGCAACGCACCGCCCCGCTCTTCCGCCGGCAGGCGTTCTACGCGGCGCTCCTGCTCGACGTGCGGGCCGCGAAGGAGATCCGACTGTTCGACCTCGGCGGGTTCCTGCGTACCCGGATGCTGCGTGAGCTGCGGGCGGCCCAGTCGCAGGAGCGGCGCCAGGACCGGTTGGCGCTCGCGGTGGACAGCGCGCTCGCCGCACTGACGGGTGTCGTCGCGCTGGCCGCGCTGGCCGTCTTCGTCACGCAGGCCGCCGCCGGACGGGGCACGATCGGCGACCTCGTGGTGGTCATCGCGGCACTGGGCGCCCTGCAGATGTCGGTGTCCGGTCTGGTCCAGCAGATCGCCACCCTGGGGGAGACGTTGATCATGTTCGGCCATTACGTCGACATCACGGCGGTCATCCGCCCGGCGGTGCGGGGCGCACCGCGGCCGGCCGCACCGCCGCTGGCCCACCAGCTCGAGTTCGACGACGTCTGGTTCCGGTACGCACCGGACCACGACTGGGTCCTGCGTGGCCTGACCCTGCGGATTCCCCGCGGGACGTCGATCGCGCTCGTGGGCGACAACGGCGCCGGCAAGTCGACCCTGGTGAAGCTGCTCTGCGGCTTCTACCCGCCGACCCGGGGCACCATCCGCTGGGACGGGGTCGACATCACCAGCTACGACCCGGCGTCGCTGCGGGCCCGCATCGGCGCCACCTTCCAGGACTTCATGACCTACGAACTCTCCGCCCACGACAACATCGCCGTCGGCGACCTGGCCGCGGCGAAGGACCCGGCCCGGGTCGCCGCGGCGGCCGGCACCGCCGGCATCCACGCCGCCCTGCGCGCCCTCCCGAGGGGGTACGACACGATGCTGACCAGGGCCTTCAGCGACGGTGCCGCGGAGGCCGGCGACACCGGCGTGGTGCTGTCCGGCGGGCAGTGGCAGCGGATGGCCCTGGCCCGCGCCGCCCTGCGCGTCGGCACCGACCTGCTGATCCTCGACGAACCGTCCGCCGGTCTCGACGTGACCGCCGAACACGAGATCCACCACCGCCTGACGTCGCTGCGTCGGCATCACACCAGCCTGCTCATCTCCCACCGGCTCAACACCGTCCGCGACGCCGACCTCATCGCGGTGCTGTGCGACGGCGTCATCGCCGAACAGGGCAACCACCCCGAGCTGATGGCGGCGGGCGGCCGGTACGCCGAACTGTTCCGGCTCCAGGCATCCGGCTACGACGACGTTCGGGCCACCCGGGTGGCCCGATGACCCCCCGGGTGTCGATGCGGGTCGGCCTGCTCGGGCCGCTGGAGGTGACCGTCGCCGGGCAGGAGATGGCGGTCGGCGGGCCGGGCCGGCGGGCGTTGCTCGCGGCGCTGGCTCTCAACGTCGGCACCCCGGTCGGCGTCCCACAACTGGTCGAGGCGATCTGGGACGACCGGCCACCGGCGACGGCGACAACCAAGCTGCAGGGGCACGTCTCCGCGCTGCGGCAGGGCCTGCTGCGGCTGGGCGGCGCCGACGCCGCCCACCTGCTGCAGACCCGGCCACCGGGCTACGTTCTCTGCGCCCACCGCACCTCGACCGACCTGATCCGCTTCGACGACCTGCTGCGGCAGGCCCGATGCGAGCGGCTGCCGGAAAGGGCGTCGCGGCGGGCGGAAACCCTCTCGGCGGCGCTGCGGCTGTGGCGCGGCGACGCCTGCACCGACATCCGGTCCGGCTGGGTGGCGAGCATGGCCGCGTCGCTTGACGAACGCCGGATGCGGGCGATGGAGGACCTCGCCGAGGCCCGGCTGATCCTCGGTGAGCACGACGTCGTGATCGACGCGATGGAGCCGATGGTCAGGCGGGTGCCCTACCGGGAACGGGCCTGGGAACACCTGATGGCCGCCCACCTGGGGCGCGGCGACACCGCGTCGGCGCTGGCCGCGTACGACGATCTCTGCCGCATCCTGACCACGGACCTCGGCGTCGGACCCGGCCGGCGGATCAGCCGGCTGGTCGGAATCGCGCGGGGATCCCGCGCGGTAGCAGATCGTTAGTGGATCGTTAATGGCTCATGACACGGTCAGGCTCCGGCACGACGTCGGACCCGCGACCGAAGGGAAACGCACCGATGAGGACGATCAGCAGGTTGGGCGACCGGATGCTGGCCGCCATGCTGCCCAAGGCCAAGGCCTCGGCGTGCTCGCACTGCCAGTACGCCTACACGGGTTGTGGCGGCCCGTACTGCTACTACTACTACAACAAGTACGTTTCGGGGCAGTGGCGCTGCTACGCCAACTCGCAGAACCTCTGCAACACCACGTACGTCAGCTACCGGGCGGGCTGCTGCTGACCGCGACCTGCCGACGCGCGGCCGGCAGGGCCTCCTCGGCCCTGCCGGCCGCGCCGTGCGTACCGCAGACTGGACCGACCGCAACGGTGGGTCGTCGAGGGGAGAGCCGATGCTGAGGATGGCCGCGGCGCAGTGGCGGGTGCGGGCCCGCCGGTCGCTGGCACTGCTGTCGATGATCGCGGTGGCGGTGGCCGGCTTCACCCTGCTCACCGGCGCGGCGGTGACCTCCCGGCTGGACACCGTCGGCACGGTCGAGGCCAACTACCGGCCCGCGTACGACATCCTGGTCCGCCCCCGCAGCGAGGTGCTGCCGCTGGAAACCCAGCGCAGCCTGGTCCAGTCCGGACAGCTCGCCGGCATGCGGGGCGGCATCAGCCACGACCAGTGGCGGCAGATCCAACAGGTCCAGGAGGTGTCCGTCGCGGCACCGGTGGCTGTCGTCGGCTACCTGATGCGCACCGTGCCCGTCACCGTCGACCTGGCCGACGACCTCGACCCGGACGCCGAGCGCCAGGTGCTGCGGGTGCAGCCCACCTGGGTGACCGACTCGGGACTGAGCCGGATCCCCGACGGACCGGCCTTCCTCTACTCGACCAGGAACCGGCTGGACCAGAAGCCGTTCAGCGAATGGCGCAGCGGGGAGGGTCAACCCCCGCCTGAGGAGGTCGACCCGGACGGCACCCGGCGACCGATCTGCCCGTCGGTGGAGTCCATCGGCCAGCAGGACTTCATCGACCCCACCGACGCGGCGGGCCGGTCCTCCCTGACCTGCGTGGGCGGGCGCGGATCGGCGGACATCTTCGGCCGGCCGACGGCGCCGACCGTCACCCTGGCCTGGTCGGTACCGTTCCTGATGGCCGCCGTCGACCCGGAGTCCGAGGCGGCGTTGGCCGGACTGGACTCGGCGGTCACCTCGGGACGGTACTTCGAAGCGGCGGAGGAGCCGACCGAGCAGCGGCTGGACGGCATGCCGTACCCGTACTCGCAGCTGCCGATCCTGATCGCGGACCGACCCCAGGTCGATGCCGGGCTGGAGTTGGACGTGCAGCGGATGGAGCCCGGCGCCGTCGACCTGGTCCGGGCCGGGACCGACAACCAGCGGCTGCGCGCCGAGCTGCGGGACCGGTCCGGGACCTCGATCGCCCGGCGGTCGGTCCCGATCGACGCTCCCTACCGGAAGATGGTCGAGCAGCTGCGCAATCCCTCCACCGACGGGGTCGGCTTCGACGGCGGCGAACTGCCGGGAGTGGCCAACACGCTGTGGTTCGATCGCTTCTGGACGGTCGGCCCGGCGCAGCTGACCCAGTCCGGCGACGACCTGCGGGCGCGTCCCGTACCCCAGGACCTGAAGATCTGGGGGCCCGGCTCGGACTCGGGGGTGTCGGCCAACCCGGTGCCGATGGAGTTCGCCGACACCGGCGTGCGGGACGGGGTGGCGCTGCACCGCAACGACACCACCGAACACGAGTTGCGACCCGGCGACATCAGCATGCCCGACGCCACGCTGAACGCGGTCGGCACGTTCGACCCGGCGAAGGTGGCGCTGGGGGGCACCCTGTCGGCGGTGCCGATGGACACCTACTACAACCCCGGCGCCGAGGGCGCTGACGAGGCGTCCCGCCAGGCGTTGGGCGGCCGGCGGCTGGAACCGAACGCCAACGTCACCGGGCTGCTCAGCCAGCCGCCGCTGATGCTCACCACCATGGCGGCGCTGCCGAAGATCTTCGGCCCGGACGGCTACACGACCGAACCCGACTACCCGGAGTACCAGCTCAACTCGGCGGCGCCGATCAGCGTGGTACGCGTCCGGCTGGCCGGCGAGGTGGGCTTCGACCCGGTGTCCCGCGAGCGGGTGCGCCTGGTCGCCCAGGAGATCGCCGAGCGGACCGGCCTGCAGGTCGACATCACACTCGGCTCCTCACCCACCGCCGTGACCGTGCACTACCCGGCGGGCGAGTTCGGCCGGCCGGACCTGGCGGTCGCCGAGCCCTGGGTACAGAAGGGGGTCGCCGCGGTGCTGGTGCGCGCCGCCGACCGCAAGAGCGTTCTGCTCTCCGCGCTGGTGCTCGCGGTCTGCGCGCTGGCGGTGCTGAACGCGAACAGCGCCGCCGTCCGCTCCAGACGCTCCGAACTCGGCATCCTGGCCTGCGTCGGCTGGACCAGGCGCCAACTGATGCTGCTGCTGGTCACCGAGACAGCCGGCATCGGCCTCGCCGCCGGGCTGGCCGGCACCCTGCTCGCGATACCGCTCGCGTACGCGTTCGACCTGGACGTGGGCTGGGGACACGCGCTGCTGGCCATCCCCGCCGCCGTGCTGCTCGCGCTGGTGGCCGGCGGTTGGCCGGCGTGGCGGGCGGCCCGCTCCGACCCCGGCACGGTCATCCGGCCCGCCGTCCTGGTGGCGGCCACCCGCCGCCGGGCACCGCGGCGGGTGACCGGCCTGGCCCTGGCGAACCTGGCCCGCACCCCCGGCCGGACGCTGCTCGGCGCGGCGAGCCTGACGATCGGGGTGGCGGCGCTGACGATGCTGCTGGCGATCACCTTCGCGTTCCGGGGCACGGTGACCGGCACCCTGCTCGGCGAGGCGGTCTCCCTGCAGGCCCGCACGGTCGACTATCTCGCGGTGGCCGTCACCATCGTGCTGGGCATCGTCTCCGTCGCCGACGTGCTCTACCTCAACATCTCCGAGCGCGCCGGGGAGCTCGCCCTGTTCACCGCGGTCGGCTGGACCGACCCGATCCTGAACCGGCTGGTCCTCACCGAGGCGGTCGGCATGGGCGTGATCGGCGGGGTGCTCGGTGCCGGCCTCGGCCTGGCCGGCGCGTCCCTGTTCGCCGGCGGCGTCACCGCCGCCGTCGCCTGGTGCGCGGTCGCCGCGCTGCTCGCCGGCATCGCCGTCGCCGGGATCGCGGTGGCGGTGCCGATAGTGCTGATCCGCCGCCTGCCCACCGCCCAACTCCTCGCCCAGGAATGACGATGACCGATCCAATCGTACGGATGACCTCGGTTCGCAAGGCGTTCGCGTTGCCGGACGGGGGTGAGCTGGCGGCGGTCGACGACGTCAGCCTACAGATCATGCCGGGTACGGCGGTGGCGCTGACCGGCCCCAGCGGCTCGGGCAAATCCACGCTGCTGCACCTGCTCGGCGCGATCGAGCGGCTGGACGGCGGGACGATCGAGGTGGCCGGCCAGGACATCGGCGCGCTGTCCCGGCGCGACCTGGCCGGCTACCGCCGCACCATCGGGTTCGTGTTCCAGCGCTTCCATCTGCTGCCCGCGCTCACCGCGCTGGACAACGTGATCGCGCCGGTGCTGCCGTTCCGGGTCGACTTCGACAAACGGCAGCGGGCCCTGGAACTGCTGGACGTGGTGGGCCTGGGGGACCGGGCGGCGGCGCTGCCGGCGCAGCTCTCCGGCGGCCAGCAACAGCGGGTCGCCATCGCCCGCGCCCTGATCAACCAACCGCACCTGCTGCTGGCCGACGAACCCACCGGCAATCTCGACTCGCGCAACGGCGCGGCGATCGTGGATCTGCTGCTGCGGCTGCGCGACGAACGCGGCGCGACACTTGTCATCGCCACCCACGATCCGGCCATCGCGGCCCGCTGCGACGCCGCCCTGCACCTGCGCGACGGCCGCCGCACCGAACCCAGCGCGGCCTGAGCGGTCAGCCCGGTCGGCCGTCCGCCTGGACTGCCGTCGACCGCGCCAGCCAGCCGACGTACACCGCGTGTAGTTGGGTACGAGGGCGGGCACCACAGTGGAATCAATCTATCGACTCCGACGACGAGCGTTGCTGGGCGGAGGCGTCGGCGCAACGGTGACGAGCTCGACTGGGTTTCTTTGTCGTAACGCCGCTCAACTCAACATGCCGGAGAGGCATATTGCCTTCGGTCGCGATCGATCGCCGACACTGTGCGCCTCGGCGTAGCGGTAGTCCCGGCGCCGGCGAGGACGTGCTCGGCGTGCGTCGACATCGGATTGACGTTAATCTACGGCTATGGTTCGTCGTATTCTTGCCGCCGGCACACTCGCCGTCGCCCTGACGGTTGTCGGCGCCATCCCCGCGCATGCCAGCGAGACGCGCGTGTTCCGGGGCGAGGGGTCCAGCAGCTTCGGACCGGACTTCGCCTACTACTACGCACTCGGGCACGCGTTGCGCCAGGCCCAGGGGAATGGCTTCGAGAGCGCGGACTGCCACGTCGTGGACAGCGACGACTACTGGCCGGTCGTGGCCTATGTCTATCTGGAGTGCACTGGTCCCTGAGGCGATGCGAGTCGAGCGGCCCCTGACCCGTCGGTACGTGCCGCATCATGGATCTGTCGCCCGATTGGTGGGCGCACTGAGGCCGAGACGAGGCGTTCGACGTCGGCCCAGGTCGGGGTGTGCCGGCCGTAGTCGGGCACCGGGCGGCGTTGCGGGCCGAAGAAGTACTGGTGTCTCACGGTTCCGCGGATCGCCTCGTGCACCTCGGAGTGGTCGTCGACGAAGTGCGTGAGGGCGAGCTGTGCGCAGTGGACCCGCTTGTCGGCCCGGCGTCGGCAGAACCGGACGTGGCCGCGGGCCACGCCGGTACGCCGGTAGAAGTCGTGCCCGTCCAGCCAGCGCAGGGTCCGGTCCTGGACCCGCGGGCCGCACTTGGAGACCAGCCAGACCCGCCCGTCGAAGCGGTCGACCAGCCGGGCGATGGTCTCCACCGCGCCGGGTATCTCCGGGGTGGCGAGCATGACGGCCTCGGAGCCGTTGAAGAAGGCGGTGTCGCCACCCGCCGCGCCCGCACCGTCGATGATCACGCGACCGATGTCGATGCCGAGACGAGGTTCGTTCGATGTCGTCCTGATTGTCATGTCGACAGGATGAACGCGCCGGACGCCGGTCCGGAACTATTGTTGTGCGACTCCTCTATAGTCCTGGACTATGAACGGGCGGGATCTGCTCGAACCCGACGCGCTGCGCGCGTTCGCCGTCTTCGCCGAGCACCGCAACTTCACCGCCGCCGCGGCGGCATTGCACATCAGTCAGCCGTCGCTGCACGTCAAGATCCGTAAGATCGCGGCGGCTCTCGGCACCGAACTCTACGAACGCGACGGCCGCCGGCTGACCCTCACCGCGGCCGGCGAACGGCTCGCGACCTTCGCCCTGGACTCCCGGCGGCGCCTCGACGACTTCCTGCGCGACCTGGACCGGGAGGCCGCGCCGGTGCTGACCATCGCCGCCGGCCGGGGCGCGCTGCGCTGGGTCGTCGACGCACCGGTCCGCCGGCTCGGTGCGGCCGGCCGCCGGCTGCACCTGATCACCGCCGACCGGGACGCCGCCCTCGCGGCCCTGGCGACCGGCCGCGCCGACGCGGCCGTGATCGGGTACGACGCCCCACCGCGCCAGTTCGAGTCGACCCAGATCGCCGCTCACCCCCAGGTGCTGATGCTCGATCGCCGGCACCCGCTGGCCGGTCGTACCAGCGTCCGGCTGGCCGACCTGGCCGACCTTGACCTGATCGTCCCGCCCGCCGGCCGCCCACACCGGCGGGCGTTGGACCGGGCACTGCTCGACGCCGGGGTCACCGCCCAGGTGGCCGCCGAGGTCGACGGGTGGGACCTGCTGGTGCACCTCGCCTCGCTCGGCATCGGGACGACAATCGTCAACGGCTGTGTCCGACCACCGGCAGACCTGTGCGCGGTGCCGATCCGGGACCTGCCGCGGATCCGGTACTGGGTCGCCTGGCGGCGGCAGCGGCTGGCCCACGTACACGATCTCCTGGCCGAGGTGCGGCGGCCGTGACCGACCCGATCACCGCGACCAGCCGATACCTCGCCTATCTGCTGCGGCACCGGCCGGACGCGGTCGGCATCGTGCTCGACGACGAGGGCTGGACCGCCGTCGACACGCTGCTCACCGCGACGGCCCGGCACGGCCGGACCATCACCCCGGACCTGCTCGCCGCGGTCGTCGACGGCACCGACAAGCGCCGGTTCGAGTTGCGCGACGGCCGGATCCGGGCCGCCCAGGGCCACTCGGTCCCCGTCGACCTGCGCCTAGACCCGGTCCCGCCGCCGGCCCGCCTCTACCACGGCACGGTCGCCCGCTTCCTGGCCGCGATAACCGCCGACGGCCTGCGGCCCGGCCGCCGCACCCACGTACACCTTTGCGCCGACCGGGCCGACGCCGCGACGGTCGGCGCCCGACGTGGCGAGCCGGTCATCCTCACGGTGGACGCGGCCGGCATGCACCGCGCCGGGTTCACCTTCTACCGGGCCGCCAACGGGGTCTGGCTGACCGACCACGTCCCGTCGAACTGGATCGACGTCGGCCCGGCGGAATCGGGCCACTGGCAACGGCCATGATGGCCGGTCAGGACGGCTGTTCGGCTGGTCCGCCTCGACCTTGCGCGGAGGTCACGCGTTGGTGTCCTGACGTACGGTGACATCCATGATGGTGTGCGTCGAGATCGCCGGGTCCACCGAAGCGCTGCGGGACCTGGAACGGGAGCTGCGGACCGATCCGGACCTGCGCGGCACCCGCCTGTCCCGGGTGGATGCCGCGCCGGCCGCCGGCGAGATGGGTTTCGCGACCGAGGCGCTGCAGTGGGTCACCGACAACAACGAGCTGCTCGCCGCCCTGGTCGGTGCGGTGGCCGGCTGGCTGGCCCGGCAGCGCCCGCCCACCCGGATCTCGGTGAAGCGCGGCGACCGCGAGATCGAGCTGGTCTGCGACCAGGTCCGCGACCCGGACGCCACCACCAAGGAGTTGGTACGCCTGCTGGAGGACCCCGATGGTGTTTGAGCGCTTCACCGACCGGGCCCGCCGGGTCGTCGTGCTGGCCCAGGAGGAGAGCCGGCAGCCCTTCAAACACAACTACATCGGTACGGAGCACATCCTGCTGGGCCTCATCCACGAGGGCGAGGGCGTCGCGGCGAAGGCCCTGGAGATTCACGGAGTCTCCCTGGACGGCGCCCGCCAGCAGCTCGACGAAATCATCGGTCGGGGTCAGACGGCGCCTCGCGGGCACATCCCGTTCACGCCACGGGCCAAGAACGTGCTGGAGCTGTCGGTGCAGGAGGCGTTGCAGCTCGGGCACAACCACATCGGTACGGAGCACATCCTGCTCTCGTTGATCCGCGAGGGTGAGGGCGTCGGCGCCCAGATAATCGTCAAGCTCGGCGCCGGGCTGAGCCAACTCCGCGGCACGACGATCCGACTCCTTGGTGCCAACAGCGCCGGAGACGAGTCGGCGGTCATGGCCGATCCGGCGGCTTCGGTCGTACCGGACGCGTTGCCCGAGGTACGCCCGGGCTCGTACCCGGTTGACCTGCGGGCGGTGGCCCGCGGCGGAGCCGGCGTCGTCGGTCGGGAGCGGGAGCTGACCCGGATGATGCAGACGCTGGTCCGGCGCGACCGGCTCAGCCTGCTGCTGGTCGGCCCGTCGGGGGTGGGCAAGACCGCCCTGCTCCACGGTCTCGCCGCCAGGATCGAGGCCGGACAGGCCCCCGAACCGCTGCGGGACAGGCGAATGCTCCTGCTCGACCTCGACGGTTACCGCCGGACGGACGCGGATCCCGCCGGCGCCTTCACTGAGCTGCTGACGGCCTGCGTCAGTCAGAACACACTGCTCTGCGTCGAGGACGCGCACCTGCTCGGCGTCGAGCCGAATGCCCGGATGCTGGACGTGCTCGTCGACCGGATGGCCGGCAACGGAGTCCAGGTGATCCTCACCGTCAGCGACGAGGCCGGCCGCGCGGTCCTGCTTCGAGACCCGATGCTGCGGCGCCGGCTCGTCACGGTCCCGGTCGAGGAGCCGAACCTGGCCGAGGCGATGCCGATGCTCAAGCGGGCCACCGCCGGCCTTTCCGCGCACTACCAGGTCGACTTCGCCGACGAGGCACTCGCCGTCGCCGCCGCCCACGCCGAACGGTACGACTCGACTCTGGCGCTGCCCGGCCGGGCGGTCGAACTGCTCGACGAGGCGGCGGCGCTGGCCCGGGTCCGGGCCGACGAGTCGGCCGCCCCCGAGGCGGAAGCCGAGGCGCTGACGACCGCACTCGACGCCGCCCGACGGGCGAAGGAGGCGGCCATCGAGAAGCAGGATTTCGAGACTGCGGCCCGACACCGCGACGACGAGAGGCGGCTCGAGGCCGAGCTGAACGCGACCCGCCGGGCGGCCGCCCGCCGCCCGGTCACCGCGGAGACGGTGACGGCGGTGCTGGAGTTGGCGAGCGTCGCGGTGCCCGCCGTCGAGGTGATCCCCGCCGCCGGGGGTGCCGTCCGGGTTGTGCACCGGCTGCTGCCCGATCGCGACCAGTCGACCGCGATTCTGATCGGCACCGCCACCTACACCGACGAGCGGCTGCCCGACCTGCCCTCGGTCGCCAGCAATCTCGACGACCTGCGCGCGGTCCTGACCGATCCGGAGAACGGGGCGTTCGCCGGCGAGCGGGTGCACGTCTTCGCCGATCCGGACTGGGACGACATCGCCCGGATCGCCGCGCTGGCGGTCGACCCGGTGGACACCCTGCTGATCTACTATGCCGGGCACGGGTTCGCCGAGGACGATGGCCTGTACCTGGGGCTGACCCGGACCAACGGCGCGCACACCGAGGTCACCTCGTTCCCGTACGCGCAGTTGCGCAAGTTGGTGCTGCGCGGCGCCGCCCGCCGATGTGTGATCATCCTGGACTGCTGCTACGCCGGCACCGCGATCGGCTGGATGTCCGGCGACGAGCCCAGCGCCGAGCTGGACATCCGGGGCGCCTACGTGCTGACGGCCACGGCCCGGACCGACAAGGCGCACGCTCCGGAGGGCGCCCGCAACTCGGCCTTCACCGAGGCGCTGCTGCACGTGCTGCGGGACGGCATCAGCGGCGCGGGCGAGGTGATCCGGATCGAGGACCTGCTGCCCGCCCTCACCCGGCACCTGCGGGCGAACGGCCGTCCACTACCCCGGCAACGGGCCTCGGACACCATCGGCGATCTGGCCATCGGCCGCAACCCCTCATGGCAGATGGTGTCCCAGGGGGCCTGATCTGCCACCGGAGCGGAACTCAGAGTGTTATGGTGGAGATGTTTGAGGCGAACAAACATTACCCACAGAGCTAGCTGCGGCCAAAGGAGTAGCGGTGACCGTGACCCAGATCGATCTTGATGATGACGCGCTCGCCGAGGCGATGAGGCTCTCCGGTGCGAGGAGCAAGAAGGAGACGGTGAACCTCGCGCTGCGCGAGTACGCAGCGCGCCATCGCCGCATCGCGGCACTCGATCACTACGTGGCTGCTGCTCAGGGCTGGGACTACGAGGGGTGGCAGGAGATGCGCGGGGCGGGTAAGGCACCGGCGGCGTGATTCGTTACTTGGCCGACTCGTCGGCCCTGTGGCGGCTCCTTCGTGATCCCGAAACGCGGGCTGGTTGGGCTGGTGTGGTCTCCGACCATGCGATCGGGTCATGCCAACCGCAGCGAACCGAGTTCCGCCGTTCCGCTCGCAACCTCGACGAGTACGAACAGATGACTGCGATGTTCGTTGATCTCTACCCTGACGTGCCGGTGCCGAAGACGGCGTGGCAATGGGTTGAGTCGGCTCAATACCGGCTGCTTCGGGCCGGGGTGCATCGGGCGTTGTCCTGCGTAGACCTATTGCTCTGCGCGTGTGCTGCCACCCGAGGACTCGTCGTGCTGCACGACGACAACGACTTCGTCGCGGCTACACGGCACCTCCCGGATCTTGTCGAGCGGCGGGTGCACGCGCTTCCCGACGCCACCTGACGGGGTACGGGTCGGGCGCCGGGCGCACCCGACCCGTACCGGATCAACCCGTCAGCTCGCGGCGCAGGTCGGCGATGGCCGACCGTTTGTGCCCTGCCACGAGCCGAGGAAACCGAAGGTCGCGGCGGCGCCCGCGGCCAGCCTGCCGTTGTAGCCCACGTTCCGCGCGGTCACGCTCGACCCGCTGCCGGTCACCGAGGCGTTCCACGCCTGCGAGACCGTCTGACCGTTGGCGAAGGTCCAGGTCACCGTCCAACCGCTGATGGCCGAACTGCCGGCGGTCACCCGTACCTCGCCCTGGAACCCGCCCGGCCACTGACCGACGATCGCGTACGTCGCGGTGCAGCCACCCCCGGCCGGCGGCGTGGTCGCCGGGGGAGTGGTCGCCGGCGGCGGGGTGGTGGCGGGCGGGGTCGTCGCCGGTGGGGTGGTCGGGACGGTGCCGCCGAAGATGGTGGCCTCCCGCGCGGTGGCCCGCAGACCGTTGGCGCCGTTGACGATCCGCTCGCCCCAGGTGGTGAGCTGTTCGGGGTCGAAGCTGAGCACCATGTCCAGGATCGGGTCGGTGTTGCCGCTCCACGACCAGGCCAGGTAGCCGAGCCCGCGGGCCTGCGCCTCGGCCAGGATCGTCTCGTGGTCCACCTCGTTGCTGGTGAACCGCCAGCCGAACTCGCCGATCACCAGCGGCCATCCGTTCGCCTCGAAGTGGTCGAGGTAGCTCACGATGCTGGCCGCGGTGTTGTAGACGGCGTACATGTGGATCGACAGCACGGTGTTGTCGTTGCTGTCCGCGTCGAGGACGGTCTGCGCGTTGGCCCGCATGACGTTCTGCCAGTCCTGGCCCCAGTTCGGCGCGTCGACCATCAGCAGGTGCTCGAAGCCGTTGCTGCGCATCTTGCGGATCGCGGCGACGGTCGCGGCGGTCCACTGGGCCGCGTCGATGTTGCCGATCGGCTCGTTGCCGATGTTGATGACGACGTAGTTCTCCTGACCGACCAGGGCGGCCTTCTGACTGATCCAGTAGTCGACCGCCTGGTCCAGCGAGGCCGCCGCGCCCTCCTCGCCGTACCCGGTGGTGTCGTGCACCTCCAGCACGCAGATCATCCGGTTCTGCTTGCACAGCGAGATCACGTTGGCCACGTCAGTGGACGGGCCCCATCGCTGGCCGCTGCCGAGCACGACCCGCACGGTGTTGGCGCCGGCCGCCTTGATGTCGGCGAACGAGTCCGTCTCGCCCGGGTACCAGACGTGCGGGTGGTTGACCCCCCGCATGATGAACGGCTGGCCGTTCGCCTCGACGATGTCCGTACCGCTGATGTGCAGTCCCACCGCCGCATCTGCCGGTCGTACGAACATCAGGACGGAGGCGGCGACCGCGAGCGCAGCGGCGCCGAAAATGGTGAGACGTCTTCTCATGACCTACCTCAGAAGTCGGGGTGGCCCCGGGTGAAACGGGGCGGTGCGGCCGAACACCAGGTGGGAGTCCCGACGGTCGCTGCCCGGCGACGTGGGGTGGTGCGGCCTTGTAACGTTTGTAATCCCGGCTCGTGGATGGACGGTACACTTCAACGACCTCAGACGCAATCACGAACATCGAAGCGTCTGGCTGCGGAGGAGAACGGGTGACCGAGGGTGCGGGCCCGCGGGCCGGGGGAATGCGCGAGGTGGCCCGGGCGGCCGGCGTGTCGGTCTCCACGGTCGCCAACGTGCTCAGCCGGCCGGGGATCGTCGCGCCCGGGACCCGGCAACGGGTCGAACAGGCGATCCAGCACGTCGGCTACGTGCCCAGCGGGCCGGCCCGGCAACTGCGCGGGCTACCCAGCCCGCTGGTCGGCAGCGTCACCCTGGACCTGGCCAACCCGTTCTTCGCCGAACTCAACCGGGGCATCGAGGACCGGCTCGCCGAGGCCGGCTGCCTGGTCCTGGCCGGCAGTACCGACCTGCGGCCGGACCGCGAGCAACAACTCCTCGACCTGCTGCGGCAGCAGGCGGTACGAGGTATCGTGGTCGCCCCCATCCGGCCGGACCTCACGATCCTGCTGAAGCTGCGGCAGGCCGGCACCCCGGTCGTCCTGGTGGAGCACCCGCGCGGCGACACCGACCTCTGCTCCGTCGCCGTCGACGACGTGCTCGGCGGCCGACTCGCCGCCGAACACCTCATCGCGCTGGGCCACCGGCGGATCGCGTACCTCGGTGGGGTGGTGGAATCCGGGACCGTGACCCGCCGCCGCGAGGGCGCCCGGCAGGCGATGATCGCGGCCGGCCTCGACCCCGACGCGGCGCTTATCGACCTGCGGATGCCGATCCACCCGCCGCCGCTCATCGACGCCGCCATGCTGGCGGTCCAGCGGCTGCTGACCGCCGATCCACCGCCGACCGCCGTGCTCTGCCTCAACGACACGGCCGCCATCGGAGTGCTGCAGGGGCTGGCCGCCGCCGGGGTACGCGTACCGCGGGACATCTCGGTGGTCGGCTACGACGACCTGCGGTTCGCCGCCCTGCTGGCGCCTCCGCTGACCACCGTCAGCCAGCCGGCGTACCGGCTCGGGTGGACGGCGGCCGACCTGCTGCTGGCGGAGAAGGAGCCGGACCACGCCCACCGCGAGATCATGTTCCAGCCCACGCTCGTGGTCCGCTCCTCGACGGCCCCTCCGTCGGTTGTGAGCCGCGCTCCGCGGCCCGGGTCAGCCTGAGATCGCCGTCAGTACAACATCGACACTGCGACCGGGACGTCCACCATGCCGCGCGCGACCACACCGCGACAAACCACTACACACCGCCACCCACCCACATCCATGATCTTGAAACAGCCGTGAGGTCTCCAAAGCGATCCTCCGGTAACATTTCATCGCCAATTGGTCGGCCGACCGAGAACCTGCCTCCGGGCCGCCATTTCGGCGAGAATCATACGGCGAAATGCGGACGAAACGTTCGCCGTCAGTCGATATCCAGTGAGTATCCAGATAAGCTGGCCATACTTCGTGGCGGAGCGCTTTCGACTAGTTATTGATGCCAACCAGTTCGTATTGGTATTAGTGGGTGCTGTGGAGCGAGGAGAAATGGCCATTGTGCGACACGTTTCAGAAGACCGAAACAGTGAGTTGGCTGCCTGTGTGAAAGCCTGGCGCCACCGTCTGGTGCTGGATGACCGACAAGCTCTCCGTAAGCGTGCCCGACGTCGGCCGAATATCACCCAGGAGGAAATCGCGGAGATGGTGGGGGTGAGCGTCGTCTGGTACAGCAACCTCGAGCGTGGGGTGCGGGCCAACTATTCAGACGGCTTCCTCGACGCGGTAGCCGAGGCGCTGCGACTCGGACGACAGGAACGGGAGTTGCTGTACCTGCTGGCGGTGGGGCGGTTACCACCGGCCGTGCCGATCGGCACGACCACGGTCGTCGTGGACCACGCCCTGCGGCAGTTCGTCAAGGGGCAGCGCTGGGCGACCTACGTGCTCGACCGGTACGCGCGAGTGGTGCTGCACAACGAGGCATGTGAGACCTACTATCCATGGTTGCGCAACGACCGCAGCTACCTTCGCTGGTTGCTCACCGACGCGGACGCCCGACGCCGGCTCGTCAACTGGGCGACGGACTGGGCGGCGCCACTGCTCACTCAGATGCGCATCGCGCGTGCGCGGCACCCGACGGATGCCGGTATCGCCGCACTGGTTGACGCTTGTCTGGAGGCCGACCCCGAGGTCAGCTGCCTGTGGGAGGCCCAAGCCGCCCGGGAGTCTCTCCTGCGGTCGCGACGAGGCATCCGGCTGTGCAGCAATCAGCGGACGACTCTGATCGACGTCGTCACCCTCGCTGACCCGGGTGTGAGTGAACTGCAGATCGTCTCCCTGCTGCCGGTGGCCGAAGCTGCGCCGGCGTCGTCGGCCCTCCATGGTCGCTGACCTCAACTGCCAGTTGCCCAAAGTGGCAGTTTCTGGTGGCCGACGAGACTGCCCAGCAAACTACGGCGGACAGCCCGCTGACGCCCGTCAATTCCCCTCGGTAGGCCGCAGCGTACCGTGGGCCGGATGTGGACTATGAACCCTCTCGATGGCGAGGACGGTACGTTTCTGGTGCGGATGCTGCAGACCGAGAAAACAGGCGTCGGTGACCGCAGCGAGTGAGCGTGCGGCGGAAGGGTCTCAAATGGCTGAGGAAGATCGGCGTGGGTCGTTGAGTACCACGACCGAGGCATCGACCGCTGAACGGACGGTGCAGGTGCCCTTTGCCGGGAGTCGCTCAGGGCGCTGGCCCGTGACCCTTGCCCAGAGCAACGTCTTCGACTGGATGGCGTGGGAGGGCCAAGACGCGGTGTTCGCCCTGTACGCCGACCTTCCCGCCGGCCACACCGTCGAGGAGGTGCTCGAGGCGGTCGGCGTTCTCACGTCCCGGCACGAAGGGCTGCGGACGGTGTACGAGTCGGATGGCGCCGCCGGATGGACGCAACGGGTCTCCCGGAGCGGACACGTCGACGTGTTGCTGCTCGAGTTGGGTGCAGCGGCCCGGCACCGGACCCGGATCACCGACCCGCCACGGACGTTCGACCACGGCGGCGACTTTCCGGTCCGGGTGGCGGTGATGCTGGAGAACGCGGTGCCGGTCCGGGCCGTGTTCGAGTTCTCGCACGTCGTCGCCGATCTGGTGGCCGCCGGCATCGTGATGGACGAATTCGTCGAGCTCGTGGCAGCACCCCAGCGCAGTGTGGGCCCACCGATCTGGCAGCCTCCGGATCAGGCCGAGTACGAGCAGACGCCAGAGGCGAAGCGCCGGATGGCGAAGACGCTCGACTACTGGCGTAGCCAGATGCAGGAACTCCCGGCCTGTCTGCTCTCCGTCCCGGCCCGCACCCCGGGCCCATCGGAGTACCGGCTCGCGGGGATGCGTTCCGCGTCGCTCGCCAACGCGCTGCAGGCGGTGTCCACGCGGACCAAAGTCACGCCGGCGACGATCCTCGTCACCACCATGGCGACCCTGCTGTCCTGGTGGACCGACACCGATCGGGCGGCGTTGGACGCCCTCTACAGCAACCGTGCGCTGCCACGGATGCGCAACTTCGTCGGCAGCATCGTGCAGAGCGCGCTGGTCCCGTTCGCCTGCGCCCCCTCGTTCTACGAGACGTTGCAGGAGACCCGTGCCGCGATCCTCAACGCCTACCGGTACGCCTACTTCGACGCCACCGCGGTGGCGCAGATGGTCGACTCCATCGGCGTCCAACGGGGCTGTCCGCGCCATCGGGACCTGATCGTCAACGACATGAGCACCGGCCGGGGCGCGGTCTTCGACAGACGCGCAGGCGCGCAGATCGGGGAGACCGAGGTGGAGTGCGGATTGGCGACTACCGCTGTCGACCCCGTCCGGCTGACCATCCTGCAGACTGAGCCCATCGCCGTGCTCGGACTCACGCACGACATCCGCCATGTCACCAACGATGAGGCGGCAGCCCTGTTGAGGTCACTGGAGCAGGTCCTGATCACCGCTGCGGAACGCGACATCGACATCGACGCGCTCGGCGACACGATCGAACTGCAGCGGGTCGAACGGGACGCAGGC
Source organism: Solwaraspora sp. WMMD1047 (assembly GCF_029626155.1). Taxonomy (NCBI): domain Bacteria; kingdom Bacillati; phylum Actinomycetota; class Actinomycetes; order Micromonosporales; family Micromonosporaceae; genus Solwaraspora; species Solwaraspora sp. WMMD1047. Next base: position 1,444,103 of record NZ_JARUBL010000001.1, read on the forward strand.
TGGGCGAAGGTGAACTCATCCTGGATCAATGTCGCTACCAGCGAAGCGTTACTGCGGGAAGCGGCTGGCGATCCGAACGCCCGGATATTCGTCCAGGCCGGGCCGGGAGCAGCCGCGTCGCTGGTCGGGTACGCGGCACCAGCGGACCCAGGTGCGGGTCCCCACGAGCTGCACGCGGCGGTCATGGCCGGGCTCGGTGGCCGGCACGGCGTCGTGGCGCCGGATTCCTACCTGGTGTGCGCCACGGCACCGCAGCAGCCGGAGAGCCAGGCCGCGTGGCGGGCGCAGCCGGTTCGGAGAGCCGGCTCCGGTCGGTGAGACGAACGGAACTGCGGCGGTGGACGGCCAGGTGACTCGGACCATCGGACGGGTCGGCGCGAACATCGATGACCTGCTGCGCAGCCTGCAGCAGGATCCGTCGGTGCGCTTCACCGACTCGGGCCGGCAGTTCCTGCGCTGGCTACCCGCCAGTTCTCCCCACCGGCCGACAGCGAGGCGGCGCCGAGCCTGAGCACCGCCGACTCGGCCGCGTCGAGGTCGTCGACCGTGACGTCGAGATGAAACTGCTGCGGGTACGCCGGATCGGGCCAGCGCGGCGGAACGTGGTCGGGGCTGAGCTGGACGGCGATGCGCCACGCAGGGTTCCGATTTGGCCGACCTGGACTACCCCGACGCGGACGGGGTCCGGGCGAGGCTCGCTGGCGAGGACCCACCGGGTGGACCGTCGGGCTAGGATGCCCCTCGCACGATCGACGGGGGACGGGGAGCGGCATTGCGCAACAACGGGGGCGGTCGGTTGACCGCGGCGGCCGGGCTCGTCCTGGCCCTGCTCGCGGGCTGCGGCCACAGTGGAGATCAGGTGGCGACCGGTGCCTGGCAGACGCCGGCGGCGCCCACGGTCCGAACCGATCTGGTGTGGTTCGCCATCGAGCCGGTGACGCTGCCCGGGGCGGTGCGGCTGCCGAAGACCGCCGCGCTGGGCGGCCCGACCTTCTCGCTCCAGATGACGGAGCTGGCGATCGTCACCGAACTCGGCGCCGACTTCATCTCCTCCCTCGCCCGGGTTCCGAACTCCACCGGCGTATCGCGGGACGCGACGGCCCCGGTCCCCGCCACGGCGGGATCGGAGTTCGTCCTGGTCCGGCTCACCGCGGTCCAGGGCAGACAGCTCGGCAGGGTGCTGCCCGGCTTTCCCGGCAGTGGCACCTCCGCCGCGTTGCGGGTCGGCACCGAGACCCGCGAGGTGCCGCACAGCCCGTCGGAGGGCGTGCTGATCGCCCACGTCCCCACCGGTGCCCCGGTGACGCTCGTCGTCGAGGACGCCGGCCGGGAACAGACAATCGACCTGCGGACCGGGGTGCCCGGCCCCAATGCGATCACCGAGTACGCCCGGCGGCTGCCCCAGGCCACCCAGCGGCTGACGCTGGCCGGGCTGTTCGCCGGGCGCCCGCCCGGCACCGAGGTCAAGGTGAAGCTCAGCGCCTCGGTGCAGCTCTACGCCAGCGGCAGGTGGGCGAAGCCGGGCCACGCGTTCCTGCTGGTCGGCGTCGAGGTCGAGATGAGCGACTTCCGGGGCATCGGTGGCCGGATCGACATGGCGCGCAGCCTCACCGTCCGGACCGGCGGTCGTACGGTGACCGGCACGTTCGCCGGCGGCGAGTTCGAACGGAGTCCGAACATCACATTCCTCGTCACCGCGTCCGGCGGCCTGGTCGCCGAGCTGCCCGCCGACAATCTGACGAAGGTCACCATCGGGTTCACCCCGCGTGGCGGTATCACCCTGGACAAGAAGCCGGCAACGCTGCTGCTGTCGAACAACCCGCCGGTGACGCTGACCCTGACCTGACCCCGGTCAGTCCCAGCAGAGGCAGAACGGCTTGCCGGCCGGGTCGGCGTAGACCCGCCAGTTCTCCCCACCGGCCGACAGCGAGGCGGCGCCGAGCTTGAGCACCGCCGACTCGGCCGCGTCGATGTCGTCGACCGTGACGTCGAGATGAAACTGCTGCGGATACGACGGATCGGGCCACCGCGGTGCCCGGTAGTCAGCGACCTGCTGAAACAGCACCGGTTGGGCGCCGTCCTCGCCGATCATCGCCATCCCGTCGCCCTCGAAGGTGACGGGCTTGCCGAACACCTCCGCGTAGAACGCGCTCAACTCCTTGGCGTCCGGGCAGTCCAGCGTCACGCCCATCAGCGTGGTCTCCTGCCTCGCCGGGAACAGGCACAGGTCGAACGGGTGTCCGGCCGGGTCGGCGAGCGTGTGCCAGTTCTCGTTGCTGCGCAGCGGTTCGGCGCCCAGCTCGACCGCCCGCGCCGCCCCGGCGTCGAGGTCCGGCACCCGCAGGTCGAGGTGCGCCTGCTGCGGGTACGCCGGATCGGGCCAGCGCGGCGGCACATGGTCGGGGCTGAGCTGGACGGCGAGGCGCCACCCGTCCCCGGTCTCCAGCGAGATCCACTCGTCGTCGGCGTACCGCTCGGTCCAGCCGGCCAGCGCGGTGTAGAAGTCGGCGAGCCGCCGGATGTCGGGTGCGTCGAGCACCACCGCGCGCAGGGTTCCGATCATCTGAATTCCTCCCGTGTCACCGCTCATCATGCCCCGAACGCGCGCGGCGTACCCTCGGACGGTGGATGCGGACCGGGAGTGGGCGGCGCGGCGCAACCGGGCCGTCGCCGCCCACGCCGCCGACCTGGCGCGGCGGGAGGCGACCGAGGGTGCGCAGGCGGCCGAGCTGCTGCGCGAGTTCGTCGCGGCGGCGCGGGAGCGAGGTCTGGCGCCGGTGCCGCTGACCGCCCGCTCCTACGATGGCCGTAGCCGCTACCGGACGAAGCTGCGCGGCTGGTACCTGACCCGGGACGAGGCGCGGGCGGTCGCCGAGGACGGCCAGTTCTACCTGCTGACCGTGCGCGGGTCACTCGCCGCGCGACTGGTCGGGGTGCAGGTCGCGCCGTCGACCCCGCGCCTGGTGCTCGGCGAGGGCGGCCGCGACGGCGAACGCATCCCCCTGCGCACAGTCCTCGACCGGCTCCTGCAACGGTGAACGGCGGTTCGGCGAGCCAACTCAGGTCGTCGGCGAGTGCCTCGGAACTGGTCGTCGACCAACCGGCGGACCAGGGCCGCGTCGATGCGCGGCGGGTCGGTGTTCATCGACCCCACCGTGGCGCCACCGCCGCTTGGCCGCAACCGAATTGGCGGCGGCTATCATCCCAGCCATGCTCGTCGATGACGCGGAACTGGCGATGGTGGCGGCGCAGGCGGGCGCCGCCGTCGTCCGGGCCAGGTTCGGCACCTCCCTGCAACGCTTCGCGAAGTCCGGGCACGACTTCGCCACCGTCGCCGACATCGAGGCGGAGAAGGCGATCGTCGAGGTGTTGCGTACCGCGCGCCCCGACGACGCGGTGATCGGCGAGGAGAGCGGGGCGTCCGGCCCCGGCGTCGCCGGCCGCACCTGGCTGGTGGATCCGTTGTGCGGCACCCTGAACTTCGCCGCCCGCAACATGCTGGTGGCGGTGAACGTCGCGCTGCGGGTCGGCGCGGACGTGACGGCGTCGGCCACTGTGGACCCGTTCGCCGACGAGGTGTTCTGGACCGACCGGGACCGCGCCCAGGTACGCCACGCCGGCGTCGACAGCCCGCTGGCGCCGTCGGCCGAGTCCCGGCTGGTCGACGTCGATCTGGCCCCGCCGCACCCGAACTCCCGTTGGTTCCGGGCCGCTCGGCTGCTCGCCGACGACGACTTCGCCGAACACTTCCTCCCCCGGGTGGTCTCCACCAGCCTGGCGCTGGTGTGGGTGGCGGCCGGCCGCCGCGCCGGCTACGTCGCCGACTGCGAACTGGTCGACAACGTGCACTTCGCCAGCGGGATCGCGCTCTGCCAGGCCGCCGGCTGCGTCGTCACCGACCTGCGGGGCGAACCGGTGCGGTCCGGCGGCACGACCGGGCTGGTCGTCTCGGCCGACCCCGAGGTCCACGCCGCCCTGCTCGCGGCCATCGGTAAGCAGCTGCCGCCGGGCTGACTCCGGCGGCGTACGCTTCGCCCGTGGGGCTGCTGTTCGAGACGCGCGGGTCCGACTCGCCGTGGGTCGACACCGTCTGGACCTGCGCGAGCGAGCGGGTCACCGCGATGACGTCCGTCGCGGGGGTGCGGTGGGGCCTGGTCTTCTGGGAGCAGGCCGGCCGGGCGTACGCGGGCATCACCGGCCCCGAGACCCGGACCGGCACCGCGCCGGTGCCGGCCGGCGCGACCTTCACCGGCATCGAGTTCGCGGTGGGCACCTCGCTGCGGACCGTGCCCACGCCCGCGCTCGTCGACGGCGGCATTGAGCTACCCGACACCACCCGCCGCACCTTCCGGCTCGACGGAACACGGTGGGAGACGCCCGGCCCCGACGACGCCGAGGCGCTTGTCGAACGGCTGGTCCGGGCCGGGATCGTGGTCCGGGACCCGCTCGTCGCCGACGTGCTACGGGGCCACCGTCCGAACATCTCCGGGCGTACGGTCGAACGCCGGTTCCGGGCCGCGACCGGGCTGACCCGGGGCGCGGTCCGGCAGATCGAGCGGGCCCGTACCGCGGCGGAGCTGCTGGCCGTCGGTGAGCCGGCGGCCGACGTGGTCGCGAAGCTCGACTACTTCGACGAGCCGCACCTGGCCCGGGCGCTGCGCTCCTACGTCGGGCGCACCGTCGGGCAGCTCCGTACGGGCACCGGCGGCGCGATCGCGCTGGCCCTCGACCCCGTCAGCGCCTGACGTCGTAGACCAGCTTCAGGATCCCGTTCGAGTAGCTTTCCGACTCCCGCAGCGTCAGCATGTGCTTGTCCCGGTCGGCCCGCCCGAACAGGCTCTTGCCGGCCCCGAGCAGGACGGGGAAGACCAGCAGGTTGTACCGGTCGATCAGGCCCGCGTCCGACAGCCGCCGGGCCAGCTCCGCGCTGCCGTGGATGAAGATCGCGCCGCCCTCGCCCTCCTTCAGCGCGGCGACGTCCTCGGTCGAGCGCAGGATGCTCAGCGGCCCCCACCCGTCGACGAGGGCGTCGTCGGACAGCGTGGTCGACACCACGTACTTGGGCAGGTCCTTGTAGTCGGCGTGGTCCGCCGAGCCGGGCCAGAACGGCGCGAACGCCTCGTAGCTGCGACGGCCGAACATCAGCGCAGTCGTGTCGGCGAGTTCCTCGCCCTTCAGCGACCAGGCTTCCGGGACGAATTCGAGGTCCTTGAAGACCCAGCCGCCGCTGCGGTGCCCCTCCTCCGTTCCGCCGGGCGAGTCCACCACCCCGTCGAGCGACATGAAACCGGTGTAGACCAGGTCACGCATTGTGCTGTCTCCCTCGTGCGAGCTGAGCTTTCAGCCCACAGGCTAGATCGCGACCCCGACGCCGTCTTGGACGGAAACGACAGCGGCACCGGGTTGATCGGTCCCGCTACGCTGCGGCGATGATCATCAAGGCGCCGCGCCGGGTCCCGGCGGGCGCGGAGCTGGCCCTGCTGATGCGCTGCACCGGCTACCGGTTCACCCGGACCGGGGTGGCCACCGGCGCTACCGAACCGCCCGGCGAGGACGACCGTGAGCAGGCGCGGCGGCTCGGCTGGCCGATCGGGGTGCCCGAGCGTTCCACCGCCGCCGAACTCGTCGACCGGGCGATCGCCGCGGCCGACCGGCTCGACCTCGACGCGGTCCTCGGCGCGTTCGTCGCGGGGGTGGGGGCCAGCGCCCCACGCGGCCGGCAGGTTCTGATCTCGTACGCCTGGGCGCGGCACCTGCGCACCGCCCCGCGCGATCCCGGCAGCGTGCCCGACTGCGGTCTGCACCCCGTCGAGGAGTTGGACGTCACCGAGAAACTGGTTCGGATCGCCTGCGGCTGGGCCTGGAACGAACTGCCGGTCGGTTTCGTGCCCGATCTGGAAGCCGCGGCCGTCGAGTTGCCCGCGCCCACCGCGGCGGACCGGGCGGTGCTGGTGGACCTGCTCGCCCTCATCGCCGGGCAGCCGGCCGGCACCACCCCCGGCCAGTTGGAGCGGGCCGTCGGCCGCGCCAAGCTGCTGCCCCGCACCGACAAGTACCAGCGGTACGGCATCCTGACCGGGCTCGCTGAGTTCGGCGTCCTACCCAGTCCGGTGCTGGCGCCCTCGTACGACCGGTTCGTGCCCGTCGCCGAGCAGCACGCCGCCTACCGGCAGTTGCGCGGCGCGCCGCGCTCGGACATCACGGTCCCGCTGGCGGGCTGGCGCGGCGGCCTCGACCAGACCCGCGCCGACCGCCTGCTGGCCACGGCTCACTGAGCCAGTGACCCTCCACACTCAGCAAGCCGGCTCGCCTCACCCGCCCAACGTTGAGACGATCTGTTGTCGCTATAGCGCAATGCCAGGAAGTTAAGGGTGTGTCACGTGCCTGAATAAGACGAAGCTCCTGTAGAACGTGGATCGACCAAGATCTAAATTCATACAGGAGCTTCGTTGTCCGGGGATTCTTCCATGGATGCGTTGCCGCGGCTTGGTGCGGGCGCCGCGTGGCAACACATCGGGCTGGGCGTGCTGTCACAGTCGGTGCCGCGAGAGCTCATCGATGAGGCGGTAGCGGCGACCGGAGTCACTCAGCGGCGGGTACGTCTGCTGCCGGCTCGGGTGGTGGTGTTGTTTGTGTTGGCGATGTGCCTGTTCAGTACGGACGGCTACCGGCAGGTGTGGCGGTTGCTGGTTTCGGGCTGGCCCGCGTTGGCCAGGATCACCCCTACCACCTCGGCGTTTTCTCAGGCCCGTCAGCGGTTGGGGGAGGCGCCTCTGAGATATCTGTTCGAGCGGGTGGCCGGGGCGCGGGGCGAGCCGGGCATGCCCGGCGTGTTCGTGGCCGGACGGCGGGTCGTGGCCTGGGACGGCACCAAGCTGCAGACGGCCGACAGTCCCGCCAATGAGGCCGCTTTTGGTCGTGATGCGGGTGGCGGTGGCAACACGGCGGGCTACCCACGGCTGTGGCTGTTGACGTTGATCGAGTGTGGCACGCATGCGGTCATCGGTGCGTCGTTCGGCCGCGAAGCGGAAATGGTCCAGGCCCGCGCCCTGCTTCCCCTGCTACGGGAAGACATGCTGCTCGTCGCTGACCGGAACTTTCACGGCTATGACCTGTGGCGGGCAGCGGAGGCCACCGGCGCAGGACTGCTCTGGCGGATGAAGTCCAACCGCCACCTGCCCGTGGTAAGGGCACTGCCAGATGGATCTTGGATATCAGTCATCAAACCCCCACCAGGGCGGCGGCGGGGCACCGAACCGGTCATCACCGTCCGGGTGATCGAGTACACCGTCACGGTCGCCACCACCAACCGACACGGCGTGACGGCATGCCGGACCGAGCGGTACCGGCTGGTCACCAACCTACTCTGCCCGCAGGACATCACCGCGGGACAGCTGATCGACTGCTACCACCAACGCTGGGAAACAGAGAACAGCTACCAGAACCTCAAGACCCACCAGCGAGGGTCGAAGGTCGTACTACGTTCCCACGATCCCACCGGTGTCCGGCAGGAGATGTGGGCTCATCTCATCGTCTACCAAGCGTTACGGGACCTGATCACCACGACCGCCGCCGAGCATCACCTCGACCCCGACCGACTACCGTTCCTGACCTGCCTACGCCTGGCACGTCGACACGTCATCAACACCGCGATCACCACCAGCCGGGACCTCACCAGCGCACTGATCACGGTCGCTGACGAACTCCTAGACGATCAGACCGGCCCACGCCGGTCACGCTCCAGCCCCCGAGCGGTCAAACGCCCTACCTCGCCCTACCGCGGCAAGAAACGAACCGAACCAGCATCAACCACAGCCACCTACACCACCAACCTCACCAAACCCGGCCCGGAAAGCACTTAACTTCCTGGCATTGCGCTATAGCGACAACAGATCGTCACGACTCCGCCCGCAAGCAGAGGGGAGTGCCGCCGAGGCCGATCAGGGGGTCAGCGACAACGACGGGCCGGCGATGTCCACCGGACCGTTGAAGGCATGCCGGGCGGCGTCGGCGGCCGCGTTCGGCTCGGTTCCCGGCCACAGATGGGTGAGCACCAGACGGCCCACCCCGGCGGCGGCCGCGTATTCGCCGGCCTGGCGAGCGGTGCTCAGGTAGGCGCGATCGTCCACCGGCGTCTCCTCGACGAAGGTGGCCTCGGCCAGCAACACATTGGCTGAATCGGCGAGCACCGCGATGTCGGGGCTCGGTCCGGTGTCGCCGGTGTAGGCGAGCGTGACTCCGTCCGCCGTCAGGCGCATGCCGAGATTGGGTACGTGGTGCGGCAGTGCCCGGGTGGTCAGCCGGAACGGCCCTACCTCATAGCGACTGTCGTCGGCGATCGCCCGCAGGTCATACGCGTCGGCGAGCAGGTGGGGCGAGTCGAGGGCGAGGACCGCGTCGACCGCGCCCTGCGGGGCGTAGACCGGCAGCGCATCGGTCACGGTCGGCCCGAGCACCCGGGCGCGGAGCAGCGGGCTGAGGTCGGCGCAGTGGTCCGGATGCCCGTGGGTGACGAGTACGGCGTCGACCGCGTCCGGGGGTAGTCGCGCCAGCAGCGCAGGCAGGACGGCGCACCCGGGGTCCAGCAGGACCGTGAACCCCTCGTGTTCCACCAGATAACCGCTGCACGCCTGGCCGGCCGCGGGCCATGCGCCGCAACCGCCCAGCACCGTGATCCGCACATCGGACAGTAACGCCGCCGAGACCGCTCTCGTTACCCGGTGGTCGACCTCAACCGCGCTCCGCCAGTTGAACGACTGTCACTCGACATCATCATAGCGCTGTGCACATGCAGATGCACATGCAGATGCACTTGCATATGACACTGGGTTGATGGAGTATGACCAGATGTCGATGACGTCGATGGGTGGGGGGTCCGGGCGAGGGACACCCGGTTTGACCGTGGTCCTGGTCCTGTTGGGGACGGAGTCCCTGCTGATCGCCTTCTCGGTTGGGTCGGCCATGATGGGCCAGTCCGCCCTCGCGGTGATGGCGGGAACGGCCGCCATCACCTTGGCGGGCGAGATCGTTCGCCGGTTTCTGACAACCGCATCCGTCGATGGCACGCACCGGGGCGGCCGGAGATCCGTCGGCCGGGGTCACTCCGGTGCTCCGGGTGATGCGCCGTGACGCCGCCGTTGCGACGATCAGCGGGGGGCGCCGCCGAGGCCGATCTCGTTGCCGTCGGGGTCGCGGTAGGTGATCTTGCGTACGCCGTTGTCGTAGGTTTCGCGGTTGGCCGGTTCGAGGCCGCGGGCGGCGATCGCCGCGACCCGGTCTTCGAGGTCGTCGACGAAGATGGTCTGCCGGGCGTGGCCGGCGTGCTCGGGGTCCTGGTCGATGTAGACGTAGCGGTGTTCGGCCAGCTCCCACACCGCCTCGGTCTCGTGGGCGAGGAAGGACGGCGGGGAGCCGAGCAGCTTCTCGTACCACGGCAACGCGGCCGCGTAGTCGCTCACCGGGACGCCCGCGAACAGGTCGACTGCCATCCGGCGATGGTAGTTGCCAGCTATGGCAGCCCGCTGCTCAACGGGCGGACGCGCCGTCCTTCAACCCGGCCACGAAGGCGGTCCAGGCCGTGGGGGAGAACCGCAACGCCGGCCCCGCCGGGTCCTTACTATCGCGTACGCCCACCGCGTCCCCAAGCACAGCAACCTCGGTGCACTGCCCATCGCCGGACGAACGGCTCGACTTGCGCCAGGAGGCGTTGGCGAGATCAGGGGTGATCATCCCGGTCCCTTTCTGCGTCGAGAGCGGCGACCCGTTGCTCGATCAGACGCACCGAGTCGCTTCGGTTGAGTGCAGCGGCCTGGAGGTGCTGGTAGTAGATGGTAATGCGTCGGACCTCAGATTCGTGCTCCACGAAGACGTCACCGGCGATGCTGTCGACATAGATCAGATCCGGGTCGGCGGGATCCGGGAACTCCATCACCACGAACGATCCCGGCATGCCGGTGTGGGCGCCTACCGAGAACGGGACCACCTGGAACGTGACCTGCGGCAGCTCTGCCACCTCGATCAGCGCCTTGAGCTGGGCGTGCATGACACCGGCATCACCGACGACGCGGTGCAGCGCGGCCTCGTCAACGATCGCCCAGAGCTGCAACGGGTCGTCCGCGCGGTGCAGCGCAGCCTGACGCTGCATGCGCATCTCCACCCGCCGCTCAACCTCCTCCTTGCTCGCCAACGGCAGGACTCCGGCGATGACCGCGCGCGCGTACTCCTCGGTCTGGAGGAGGCCGGGGATGAACAGGGACTCGTAGTTGCGGATGCTGCGGGCGCCGGCCTCGAAGCTGACGTAGGTGAGGTACTGCTCGGTGAGGTCGTCCTCGTAATCCTGGAGCCAGCCGAGGTGGCCGGCGTCCTTGGCCAGGTCGAACAGCTTGGCGCGTTCGTCGGAGTCGGTCACGCCGTAGCGGTTCATCAGGATGATGAGCGTCCGGCGGTGCGGGCGTACCTTCGCGGTCTCGATCCGCCACAGGGTCGCGCCGTTCAGCTTCGTCTGCTCGGCGGCGTCGTCGCGGGTCAGGCCGGCGGCCTGCCGTAACCGCTTCAACTCGCCCGCCAGCCGGCGCATCCGGACGGTCGGTGGTTGCCTGCCCATGGTCGACACCCCTCGTGTGGTCACTGCCTGCCGTAGTCTCTGCCCGCCGTAGCCGTAGCCGTAGCCGTAGCCGTTGCCTGCCGTCATTGCATGCCAGATGCAATCCCGACGCTTGAAATGCAAGGATTGCCGGGCAAACCTCACCCAAGCATTATCACTCTTCGTACGGCGCCCGTCACGGGCAAGCTGGTGGGTTGTGGACGGCGGCAACCGTCCACAACCGACCGCCGAGGGAGGGGTCGGTCATGCTCACGGTTGGTGCTCTGGTCGGTACGTGCCTGCTGGGTTTCCTGGCGGGCTTGTTCGCGTTCCGCGTCAAGAGCCGGTGGTGCCCGGAGTGCGGGTCGCTCACCTACCCGACACCCGAACGGCGCCCCTGACGTGGCCGCCCTTGACGAGTTGACGGGGGAGTGCGAGTTCTACGCCGCCATCCACGAACTCGCGATCGTCGCCTGGCGCACCGGTCGCACCGTCGAAGCCCTGCTGGCCCTGGCGGACGCCATCGACCCGGTCCCGTTCCCCGGTTCGGTAACCGGAAACGGCGTTGCTGAATCCTGAATCGCCGCAGCGGCTGGAGTGGCGCCCACCTGCAGCCGCCGCTCAGTAGGTGGTCAACACGCCTTGCGACAACACGGCAAAGAATCTACTTTCGTCGATCTAACTGCTGCCTTCGTAAGGAGAAGCATGCTGAAGGAATCCTGGCTCCGTCGGCTCGGCATCGTCTCGGCGGTGGCGGCGTTCGGCCTGACGATCACACCGGCGGCCGCGCACGCCGACGGGTACGACACCGCCCGCAGCGCGGTCGGCTTCGGAGTGGACAAGAGCGTCAACGGAGCGATCGCGCAGTCCATGCAGCGGGCCCGAGAGGCGATCCTCGCGGTCGGTCACGACTGCACCCCTGGGGCCTACAACACCCGCCTGGTCTACGCCTCTCCGGGCGGCACCTGGGTCTACGAGTCCACCCACCACGCGATGTGCGTCGACTGATCAAGCAGATCCCGCCCGCGACCACGAAGCTCCTGCCGGGCCACCGCACGAGGTGAACACCAGTTACCCTACATCGCGGTTTTAGGGTAACTGGTGTTCACCTCGTGGCGGTGCATCCGGTGCATCCGGTGCGGACGGTGCGGTGGCGGGCAGCGGGCACCATGTGGACATGCGACTTGAACTGGCAACGGAGGTGCTGTGTGCCAGCGCGCCGGCCCTCTTCGCCGTCGGGACGATCACTTCCGTGTTCGCCGGTAGGACACTGGATGGTCGTCGACTCCATCGCTACGGCAAGGCCACCGAGGCGGAGGTGGTGAGTTCTCACCTCGCTGACGCCATGCACCACGGGAACGATCGGGTGGCGAGGGTGCGGTACCGGACCGAGGCGGGTCAGGACGTCGAGGCGGAGGTCAGCTTCGAGGACCGCCTCCTCCCCGCCGAGCCCGGCGACGTCCTGCCGGTGCGGTACGAACCGGTCCGCCCACTCGTGGTCCGGGTCGACCTGCCGCGCTACAGCGGCCGACCCGCCATCCGCAGGGCGACCATCGGGCTCGCGATCTCCGGCACCGTGACCGCGTTGATCCTCGCCTTCGTTCTGCTGGCGCTCATCGATGTCCTCATCGGCGACACCACGCCGGCGCGCTGACCGGCTCCGGGCCTGACCGCCCGCCCGCTGGACGACCGATCAGCGTCGGGGTGCTTCGGCCTGGACCCGCAGGCCCAGCGCCATCGCCACGGTGACCGCCTGGTCGGCGTCGATTACCGCGTCACGCAGTTCCGTGGTCAGCGGGTCGAGTGTGGACAGATCCGAGCCGCGTAGGTCGGCGCGGGTCAGGTTGGCGCGGGTCAGCACGGCGCCGGAGAGGTCGACGTGCTGGATGGTCGCACCGGCCAGCTTGGCGCCGGTCAGGTCGGCCTCCCTCATCCGCGCCGAGATGATCGACGCCTTCTCCAGGTCGGCGCCGGCCAGCGAGACGAACGACCAGTCGCCGCCGGCGACCTTGAACAGCCCGAACGTGCACCTGTCGAAGGTGCTGCCGACCAGCTTGCACGAGGTGAAGCTGGCGTCGAAGAACGAGCAGCCGGTGAAGACACAGTTCACGAACGCGGTGGACGAGTGCTCCGAGGCGTTGAACTTGCAGTCGTTGAAGGTGCAGTCGGTGAAGCTGGCGCCAGAGCTGACCGCCTCAGTGAGGTCGACGCCGAAGAACGCCACCCGCTCGTGCGTCTCGCCGGTGATCTCCCGGCACTCCCAGTCGGCGTCCCGCACCTCGGTCTCGGTTCGCGCCGACTGGGCACGCATCCGTTCCGTCATTGCCACGCCTCCCTCACCCACCCCACCCGGCTGGACACCCCGCCGCGTCAGCACCCGGCCGCGTCCTGCCCGCGCCGGCTACGTCAGCGTCACGTCGTAGCAGGGCCCGGTCGGGTCAGCGCACCCCGGCCAGCAGGGTATCCGGAGTGCCCGGCACTCGCAGCAGCAGCGGCGTGGCGGACACCGAGACGGCCGCGCTCGTCGGGGCCAGCTCGCCGCCGACCGGGCCGCTCTGCAGGCCCGGCACCGCCGGCACCGGCACCGCCGCACCCGACGCCGACCAGACCAGCACCGTGGACTCCCCGCCGCGCTGGAACGACAGCCCGGTCAGCCCGCCCCGGGCCACCCCGGCGACGGTTGCCTCGCGGGCGGCGGCCGCCAGTGCGGCCAGCATCCGGCCGGCCTCCCGCTCGGTGCCGTCCGGCTCCAACAGCCCGTACCGCACCTCGGCGCCGGCCCGGTTGTTCGGGTTGTAACCCAGCGGCAGCCACATCACCTCGGTGATCCCACCGGCCAGCAGTTGGGCGGTCACCTTGACCACCTCCTCGGCCCGACCGGCGGCGTCGTCCCCGCCGTCGCGCCAGAACTGCCCGACCTCCCACGCCTGAAGCGGCACCCCGGCCGGCGTCTCGGCCCGCAGATAGTCCAGCAGCGCCGGCACCCCGTCCGGGTGCTCGTAGTAATGCACCTGCCGCACCTGCACCACCCCGGAGTCGAGCAGCTTCTCGGTCGCCGCCAGGTAGGCCAGATTTCGGGCGTTCGTCTCGTCCGCGAGCGCGGTCCGCAGGGCCGCCACCTCGTCCACCGCCGGAATCTTGCGGCCCCGGGTCCCCACCCGCCGCTCGAAATAATCCCGGTACGCCGCAACCGCCGCGTCTTCCTGCCCGGCCCGCAGCAGCCGGTCCACCACCCCGAAGCCGTACGCGACGCTGCTGATGCCCGAGTCGACCACCTTCGCGGCCGGGTCGGCGCCGTGGATCGCCTCGGCGGCGGCGGTCACCAGCCGGGTGTACTCCTCCGGCGTGCCGGCCCAGTACTGCTGCGCGTTCACCTCGTTCTCGATCGCGTACTGCGTCACACCCTGTGGGGCGTAGCGGCGCACGAGAGTGTCGACGAACTTCTGGTAGGCGGCCAGGTCGAGCGGCATCGCCGACTCGGTCTTGTTGGCCTGCCCCCGGGTGAACTGGGCGGTCCCGCCGGTCGCCCAGCAGACCCCGATCCGGATCTTCAGGTACAGCCGGATGCCCAGCTCCTTGCTGCGCTGCGCGACCCGGTCCACCGCCGACCAGTCCGGCTGCCCCTGCACCTTCTCGACATCACACCAGCTCAGCTCGTGATAGGTCGCCGACCCTTCGAGCTTGCGCAGATACGGCAGGAACTGTTCGTAGCGCGCCCAGTCCCAGTGCGCCCCGAACGGCTGCCCCCCGACGGCCCGCTCCGGCGCCGGCGCCGACCCGGTCGGCAACGGCACCGGCGTGCCACTCGGCTCCGGCTCCGGATCACCCCCGGAACAACCGGCCACGGCCAGCAGCGCCGCCACCATCAAAGCCGCAGCGATGCCGCGTCCGCCGGTCCAGCGACGAGCGATGCCGCGTCCGCCGGTCCAGCGACGAGCGACGCCGAGTTGGCCGGTCCAGCGACGAGCGATCCCGTGTTCGCCGGCCCGGCGACGAGCGACGCCGCGTCCGCCGGCCCGGCGACGAGCGACGCCGCGTCCGCCGGCCGGGCGGCCAGCGGTTGCGTGGTCGGCAGCCGTGCGGCCTGCGGCGGGTCGGCCGGGGATCACCGGTACCCCAGTTCGCGCAGCGTCCGGCCGCTGAAGATCCACACCAGCAGGCGCAGGAAGGGGTCCAGCTCGCGCCGGTAGGTGCCGACCCTCGAACCGTAGATCGCCGCGTCGGTGCCGCCTGCGGCCCGCCGCCGGTCGGCCTCGACGGTGTACTTGCCGGCCACGTCGTGCGGCTTCTCGGCGTAGTCGAGCACGCCCGGCTCCCACGGCTCGCCGAGGAACTCGAAGAGCCCGCGCAGCGTCTTCTCCGGCTCCCGGACGGCGTCCTCGTAGCGCAGCTCGTGGTAGCGGTCGGCCGGCAGCGTCGCCCCGAACGCCTTCGCGGTGCGGATGTAGCGCGGCCACTTCACCACGCACTTCACCGCCGACCAGTAGCCGAACCGCTTGCGGTGCGAGACCACCACGTCCCGGCCGTCCCGGATCACGTGCACGATCTGGGCGTCCGGGAAGACCTCGGTCACGAAGTCCAGCGACATGGCGTACAACGGGGTCTTGTCCGCCCAGCGGGCCTTGCCGCGGCCCCGCGCGTAGTCGGCGTGCACCCCGCCGAAGAAGTCGGCGATCCGGCGCAGCCAGTCCTCACGTGGGAACCCGAACCGGGCCAACCGCTCCCAGTCCCGGCCGACGATCCGCCGCAGGTCCGGCAGGAACCGGGTCTCCGGGCCGCAACTGATCCGCGAGTGCGAGTCGAGCACCAGCCGCAGCATCGTGGTCCCCGACCGCTGACAGCCGACGAGGAAGATCGGCGCCGTCGTCGCCGACGCCGCCTCGGACGGGGACGCAGGCTCAGACGGGGACGCCGCCTCGGACGGGGACGCAGGCTCGGGCTGGGCGTCAGCCATGGTCGACCGTCCGCCGTGTCCCGGCCGCCTGAGGTGTCCCGGTTGACTGAGGCGTGCCGGTCGACTGGGGTGTCGCGGTCAGCCGGGTGGTGAGCTGGTCGCAGAGTTGGCGCACCCGGGGGTCGATCGGCAGCGGGTCGCGGACCGGGGTCCGGCGGCTGACGTGCGCGGACATCGCCGGGCGGTACGGCAGGCCGAGGAAGGCGCAGAGTCGCCGGGTGTAGCCGGCCGGGTCGGTCACCAGCGCATCGTACGAGCAGAGCAGGACGTCGTCGCGACCATCCAGGCCGAGCCGGAAGAACAGTTCGTTACGGACGTACCAGAACAACGCGGCGCCGGTGTGCGGGTCCATCCGGGCGTAGTCGAAGTCGTGGATCAGCTGGTAGGTGTCCTGGTCGAGGCGCTGCCCCTGCCACCGGCCGCCGATGCTGCCGTCGGCGATCGCCCGCAGCGCCCGCAGGTTCGCATCGCCGAACTTCGTCACCTCCGAGCGCGCCCGGTCGTCGACGTCCCGCCACATCCACAGCGCCCGCCCCGGCGCCACCTGAGGCAGGGCCAGCAGCCGATCCACCCGGTGGCTCTCGCAGAGCGGCTTGACCAGCACGTACGCGTGCCGGCTGCGGCGGATCGTGGCGGCCAGCACGTCGTCGCCGCGCAGCTGGAAGCGGTGGAACACCCGGCGGTCGTTCTCGTTGCGCACCTCGAACTCCGGGGCCGCCTCCAGGCCCCGGACCAGCATGTTGGTGCCGGAGCGCTGCAGCCCGACCAGGTAGACCGGGACCGCGCTGCCGCGCGGCACGCCGTGCCGCCACCGCCACCGGCTCTTCGACCAGGCGCCGGCGACCCGGTCCACCGGGTTGAGGCGGTCCTCCTCGATCAGCCGCCGGAGGCCCTGTTCGCGGGCCCACCGGACGTGGCGGGAGACCCGCCGGGCGGTCCAGGCCAGGGCCGAGGGCTCGTCATCCTGCCGCACCGGAACTCCTTCGCGCACGCGTCGCCAGCCGATTCGGCCAGGCTGGGCGAAGGTCCGGCCGCAGGTCAGGTTACCCACCGGCCCCACGACATGCCAGCAGCCGACCCGGCGGGACGCGTGAGATCAACCTTTCAGCTTTCGTCACCGGCCAGAACTGGACTCGCCCCGTCCGGATCAATACCGTGGGTCAGCAGCCGGGGTGGCGAGCCCCGAGTCAGGCAATCCGGGAGGCGCAGCCCGGGTCCAAGTGAGCGGGCTGAGCCGATGCGTGTCCTGCACGTGAACAAGTTCCTCCACCGCCGAGGCGGGGCGGAGGGATATCTGCTCGACCTCGCCGAGCTGCAGCGGGCGGCCGGCGACGAGGTCGGCTACTTCGGCATGGCCCACCCCGACAACGAGCCCGATCTGCCGTACGCCGGGAATTTCCCGCCGCACGTGGAGCTGGACCCGCCGCCGCCGGGCCTGCGGTCCCGGCTCAATGCCGCCGGCCGGATGATCTGGTCGCCGGCGAGCCGGCGCGGGCTGGCCCGGGTGATCGCCGACTTCCGCCCGGACGTGCTGCACCTGCACAACATCTACCACCAGCTCTCCCCGTCGGTGCTGGCCGCGGCCCGCTCCGCCGGGGTGCCGTGCGTGCTGACCATGCACGACTACAAGCTCGCCTGCCCCAGCTATCAGCTGCTCGACCGGGGCACCGTCTGCCAGGCGTGCGTGGGCGCCGGCCCGCTGATGGCCGCCCGCCGCCGCTGCAAGGGCGGGTCGCTGACCGCCAGCACCCTGCTCGCCGTCGAGTCCTGGCTGCACCGGGAGCTGCGGGCGTACGACCCGGTGCAGGTCTTCGTCAGCCCGAGCCGGTTCCTCGCCGAGGTGATGCGGCGCGCCGGGGTCTACCCGGACCGGCTCGCCGTGGTGAACCATTTCGTCGACACCGGCGCCGTGCCGGTCAAGCAGCGGCCGGGCGGCGGGGTGCTCTACGCCGGCCGGCTCTCCACCGAGAAGGGTGTCGACGTGCTGGTCCAGGCGGTGGCCGGGCTGCCCGCCGGGGTGCCGGTCGAGGTGGCCGGCGACGGCCCGGCCCGGCCGGCGCTGCAGGCGCTGGCCGACCGGGTGGCGGCCGGCCGGATCCGGTTCCACGGCCGGCTCGACAAGGCTCGCCTGCAGGCGTTGATCCGGCAGGCCGCGGTGGTGGCGGTGCCGTCGCGCTGGCACGAGAACCAGCCGATGGCGGTGCTGGAGGCGTTCGCCAGCGGGGTGCCGGTGGTCGGCACCGACCTGGGTGGGATACCCGAGCTGATCACCGCCGGCTCCGACGGCGAGATCGTGCCGGCCGGCGACCCGGCCGCGCTGGGTGCCGCACTGGCGGCGCTGGTCGCAAACCCCGAGCGGGCGTACGCGATGGGCCGCGCCGGCCGGGCCAGGATCGAACGCGACTTCACCCCCGACGGCCACCTGGACCGGCTCCGCGAGCTCTACCAACTCGCCGCCGACCGCCTGCCCCGCCGCCGCCCGGCCCCGGCGGTGTCCCGATGATCGGCCGGGGTGCCGGCTCGACGGCCGGTCCGGACGGCGTCCCGTCGACGGGCCCGGATGTCGGCTCGACGGCTGGTGGGAGTGGTGTCCCGATGGCTGTCCGGGGTGTCGGCTCGACGACTGGTCCGGGTGGTTTCTTGCCGGCTGGCCGGGCGCGGGTGCTGTACCTGGCCGGCAGTGGGCGTAGCGGCAGCACCCTGGTCACCACCATGCTCGGCCAGCTCGACGGGTTCGTGGCGGCCGGCGAGCTGCGCTACCTGTGGCAGCGCGGCCTGGTCGAGAACCGCCTCTGCGGCTGCGGCCAGCCGGTCCGGGACTGTCCGCTGTGGAGCGCGGTGCTGCGGGACCTGCCTGGTCCCGATGAGACGCCGTCTGACGCGGCCCTGTCCGACGCGGGCCGGATTGACGCCGCCGGGATCGCGGGACGGTTGCGGAGCCGGTTGCGGATGCGGGGGCTGCCGGGGATGCTGCGGCGGCACCGGGCCGGCCGGCCGGCGATCGACCGGCATCCCGACGACGAGGTGATCGGCGCGGTCTACCGGGCGCTGGCCCGGCACGCTCCGACGCTGGCCGCCGGGGGACCGGTGATCGTCGACTCGTCCAAGCTGCCGCCCTACGGACTGTTGCTCGACGGCCTGCCCGGCCTGGACGTGCGGGTGCTGCACCTGGTCCGCGACCCGCGCGCCACCGCGTACTCGTGGCGGCGCCGGCGGCGGCTCGACGGCCCGGCGGACGACCGGCTGATGAGTCGGCCGCCGGTCTGGAAGGCGGCGCTGCTCTGGCTGGTCTGGAACGTCACCACCCGGCGGCTCTGGTCGGCCGCCGGCCCCGACCGCTACCTGCGCATCCGATACGAGGACCTGGTCGCCGACCCGGCGGCGGTGCTGCGCCGGATCGCCCGGTTCGCCGGGTCGGACCCGGTCGAGCTGCCGATCACCCCGGACGGGCTGGTCCGGCTCGCCCCCACCCACTCGGTGGCCGGCAACCCGTCCCGGCACCGGGTCGGCGCGGTGCCGATCAGCCCCGACGCCGAATGGATCGGGAAGCTGTCCGGCCGCCCGTACGCGGTGGTCACCGCGATCGCCGCCCCGCTGCTGCGCCGGTTCGGATACCCGCTGCGCCGTCCGCCGGCCACTCAGACCGGCGCCACCGCGGCGCCGACACCCCGGCCGGCGGAGCCCGGGCCGGTCGTGGGGGCTGGGCCGGTCGTGGGGGCGGGGTCCGGCGTGGAGGCCGAGCCGGTGGCCGGGGTCGTTCGGGGTGGGGAGGGCTGAGCGGTGCTGTCCGTGGTGGTGGGGACCGGCCGGTGCGGGTCGACCCTGGTGCAGGAGTTGCTGGCCCGGCACCCGGCGGTCGGCTTCATCTCCGGCGTGGACGACAAGCTGCCCCGGCTCAACCTGACCGGGCGGCTCAACGGCCGGCTCTACCGCCGGTCCGCCCCGCGGCCGGCCGGGATGACCTCGCTCGGGCACAGCCGGCGGCTGATCGAGCGCGGCCGGCTGCGGGTGGCGCCATCGGAGGCGTACCGGCTGTTGGACCGGCACGTGGTAGCCGGCTGGTCCCGGCCGTGCCGGGACCTGCTCGCCGACGACCTGACCCCGTTCGTCGCGGGCCGGCTGCGGGAGTTCTTCGACCGGCGGATCGCCCGGCAGGGCTGCGACATCCTGCTGCAGCACGTGACCGGCTGGCCGCGTACCGGGTTCCTGCGGGCGGCGTACCCGGAGCTGCGGGTGGTGAACGTGGTCCGCGACGGCCGCGCGGTGGCCAACTCGTGGCTGCAGATGGGCTGGTGGGACGGGTGGCGGGGGCCGGACAACTGGCTGTACGGCCCGCTGCCGGACGATCTGCGCGCCGACTGGGAGGAGTCCGGCCGGTCGTTCCCGGTGCTCGCCGCGCTGGGCTGGCGGATGTTGATGGACGCCTTCGTCGACGCCCGCGCGGCACACCCGGCCGCCCAGTGGCTCGACGTGCGGTACGAGGACCTGGTCGCCGCCCCGCGCGCCGAGGTCGGCCGGATGCTGGACTTCCTCGGGCTGGACTGGTCGCCGGAGTTCCAGCGCGGCTTCGACCGTTACCAGTTCCACACCGGACGCGGCGCCGCCTACCGGGACGAGCTGACGCCGGCCCAGCTCGGCGGGGTCGAGCGGGTGCTGGAGAAGGCACTGGCCGAATGGGGCTATTGAGTAGAATCACCGACAGTATCGGTTCGAGTAGCCATTTAGGGCAATAGCCTCTTTCGGGAGGCCGGGCCGTACCGGCCCGGCGGCCGGGAGGCAACGATGTGGACCAGGCGTACCGCGTTGATCTGCGCCGTCGTGCTCGGCGCGGCCGGCCTGGTCGGGCCGGCGCCGGCCGCCGCCCGGGTCGGCGCGGAGTCGATCTCCGGAGACATCACCGGTGACGGGATCGCCGACCGGATCAGCCTGCTCGGCTTCTTCGACCTGTGCACCATCGAGGTGGAGCCCGGCCTGCCGGCTGGCGGGTACGGGCCGTCGGTGCGGCACGACTACCGGCCACCGGCCCCGTGGCGCCCCGGCGACGGCTGCCCGTGGGCGGTGGTGCTGGTCGACCTGGGCGCCGACCGCCGGCCCGAGCTGGTGCTCGCCGACCACCCGTACGACCGGCTGTTGATCGTGCGTGGCTTCCGGGTGGTGTCGACGTACCGTGGGGGTTTCGACGGACCGGGTGAGCTGGGCTTGGCCGACTTCGACGGGGACGGGCGCCCCGACCTCTACGTCGGCGCCGAGAACGGTTTCAGCACCCACCTCAACCCGCGCGGCAACCGGCTGGTCGCCGGCCCGATGCGGTTCTGCTCCACGCCCCCCGAGGTCGCCCTCACCGACCTCGACGGCGACGGCCGCACCGATGCGGTGCTCAGCTACCTGGGCACCTGTCTGGAAGACACGGAGGCCGGCATCGTGGTGGTCCTCGACCACGGCCGGACCGTCCAGTTGCGCTCGGAGGCGGAGTTGGAGCTGCTGCCGATCGCGGAGATCCGCGACGACAACGGCGACGGGCACCCGGATGTCGACACGTTGATCGAGGAGAGCGGGATCAGGGTGCTCTTCCACGGCGGGGGCGACGGAACCTTCCGGCCGTCGCCACCCCGGGTGATCACCAACCACGACGTCGCGTACGTCCACCGGGCGCTGCCGACCCCGGTCGTGATCCGGACCAACGACTACGCCAGCGAGCGGGCCGTGCTGACGATCACCTTCCCACCCAGCTATGGCCGGGTGTTCCTGGACGGCCGGAAGGAGCTGGTCTACCTGCGCACCGTGCGGCACGGGGAGCCGGACCGGTTCGGCTACCGGCTCACCGAGCCGGACGGCGGCACCGACCGGGCCACCGTCACGGTCATCGTCGCCGACCCGCGCTGACCGTCCGTGCGGCGCTGGCCCCTCGTGCGGCGCTGACCCTTCGTGCGGCGCTGGTCGGCGGTGCGGCGCCGGCCGGGCCCGGATGGGAATGGGCTTGCCGGCCGCCCGGAGCCGCTGGGTAGCCTCAGCAGCATGAGGATCGGCATTGTGGGAGCCACCGGCCAGGTCGGTGGGGTCATGCGGCAGATACTTGCCGACCGGGACTTCCCGGTGGAGCAGCTGCGGTTGTTCGCCTCCGCCCGCTCGGCGGGCCGGACCCTGCCGTGGCGGGGCAGCGAGGTCGCCGTCGAGGACGCCGACACCGCCGACTACGCCGGCCTGGACATCGTGCTCTTCTCGGCCGGAAAGGGGACGTCCCGCACGCTCGCTCCCCGGGTCGCCGCCGCCGGTGCCGTGGTGATCGACAACTCGTCCGCCTGGCGGATGGACCCGGACGTCCCGCTGGTGGTCGCCGAGGTGAACCCGCAGGCCGCCGCGCACCGCCCGAAGGGCATCATCGCCAACCCGAACTGCACCACGATGGCGGCGATGCCGGTGCTGCGCCCGCTGCACGCCGAGGCCGACCTGGTCGCGCTGGTGGTCGCCACCTACCAGGCCGTCTCCGGCGCCGGCCTGGCCGGCGCCAACGAGCTGGACGAGCAGGTACGCAAGGTCGCCGAGCAGGCCGGCGGGCTGACCTTCGACGGCGCCGCGGTGGAGTTCCCGCCGCCGAAGGTCTTCGCCCAGCCGGTCGCCTTCAACGTGCTCCCGCTGGCCGGCTCGATCGTCGACGACGGCTCCGCCGAGACCGACGAGGAGCAGAAGCTGCGCAACGAGAGCCGCAAGATCCTTCAGATTCCCGACCTGAAGGTCGCCGGCACCTGCGTGCGGGTGCCCGTCTTCACCGGCCACTCGCTGCAGATCAACGCCCGGTTCGCCCGGCCGATCAGCCCGGCCCGGGCCGCCGAACTGCTCGCCGACGCCCCGGGCGTCGAGCTGGTCGACGTGCCCACCCCGCTGCGGGCCGCCGGACAGGACCCGACCTACGTGGGCCGGATCCGCGCCGACGAGACCGCCGACCACGGGCTCGCGCTCTTCTGCTCGAGCGACAACCTGCGCAAGGGCGCCGCCCTCAACGCCGTCCAGCTCGCCGAGCTGGTCGCCGCCGGCTGATCAGCTCCGGTCCGGGAACGAGTGGTGCTCGTGGCTGACCACCCAGCGGCCCTGCTCCCGGCGTAGCCCCAGGGTCAGCCGCAGCCGCAGCTCCGGCTGCTCGGCGAGCTGCGCGGGCGTCCCGCACCGGAGCAGGGCGTACGCGTAGGCGACGGTGTCACCGGCCGTGATCTCCAGTGACGTCAGTTCGAAGCTGGCGCCGCTGGCCTGCCACTCGAAGAAGCCCGGCCAGGTCTCGCGGTACGCCTCGATGCCGCGGGCGCCCTCGTACGGCGGCGGCACGTCGAACATCACGATGTCGTCGGAGTGGTCGGCCAGCACGCCGGCCAGGTCACCGGCGTGCACCGCCGCCACCCACCGCTCGATCAGTTCCCGGATCTCCGCCTCGTCGTCGGCCATGATGATCGTCCTCCCGTGTGGGTTGCCGTTCTCTGTCACCACTACAACCCTGGGAAGCCGGCGAACTCATCGCGTCCGGCCGGATCAGTCCGGTAGTTCCTCCGGCAGGCCGAAGGACGGGAAGATCTCCGGTTGCAGGTACGAGACCACCTCGGCGATCCGGTCGCCCCGCAATGCGACCAGGTCCAGCCCCGCCGCCACGAACGCGCCCCGGTCGCCGTCCCACAGGTAGGTGCCGAAGGTGAGCTGCCCGTTCGCGTACGCCGGCACGAAGCGCCACCGGGCGGTCAACGGTGAGGCCAGCAGGAACTCCCGGATGTCGGGGTGGCCGGCGTACCAGGCGGTCAGCGGCGGCATCGAGTACTTCGCGTCGTCGGTGAGCAGCGCCACGATGGCGTCGACGTCGCCGGCCTCCCAGGCCGCCGTGTAGCGCCGGGCGATCTCCCGTACCTTGTCGTCGCCGAGTGCGCCCAGCGTCGCCTGCTGGGTGGTGGCGGGGCGCAGCCCGGCCATCGCCCGGCGGGCCCGCTGCAGCGCGCTGTTCACCGCCGCGACCGTGCCGTCCAGCAGGGCGGCGACCTCCCCCGCGCTGAACCCGAGCACCTCCCGCAGCAGCAGAGCGGCCCGCTGCGTGGGCGGCAGGTGCTGCAGCGCGGCCACGAACGCCAGCTCCAGATGCTCCCGGGCCAGCACCCACGCCTCCGGGGTCAGCTCACCCGTCCAGCCCAGCCGGTGATCGGGGTACGGCTCCAGCCAGGCCGTCTCGGCCAGCGGTGCCGCCCCCGGGCTCAGGTCGGTCGGCAGTTCCCGGCGGCGCCCCCGCTGCTCCAGCATGGTCAGGCACCGGTTGGTGGCGATCCGGTAGAGCCACGGCCGGACCGTCCCGCGATCGTCGAACCGGTCCAGGCTCCGCCAGGCCCGCACCAGGGTCTCCTGCACCGCGTCCTCGGCGTCCTGCACCGACCCGAGCATCCGGTAACAGTGCGCGTGCAGCTCACCGCGGAACCCGCCGGTCGCCCGTGCGAAGGCGTCGGCGGCCGATTCTCCCGGCCGACCCACCGACGAAGTATGCGACAACCCTGGACCCGCCGGCCGGCCTGGTATTCATGAGGGGAGTGCCGGTGACCACCGGCGTGGACCGACCCGTGGAGGCGATGATGGCCGGCGACGGCACCCAGGACGCCCTGCTCGACCTGATCGGCGGCCGCCGGCTGGGGGTGCTGGCCACCCTCAAACGGGACGGCCGACCGCAGCTCTCCACCGTCATGCACGGGCTGGACCGGGAGCGCCGGCTGATCCGGATCTCCGTCACCGACGGCCGGGCCAAGACCGCCAACCTGCGCCGCGACCCCCGCGCCAGCTACCACGTCGGCTCCGAGGACGGCTGGTCGTACGCGGTGGCCGAGGGGACCGCCGAGCTGACCGCGCCGGCCGCCGACCCGCACGATGCCACCGTCGAGGAGCTGGTCGAGCTCTACCGGAGCCTGGCCGGCGAGCACCCGGACTGGGACGACTACCGCCGCGCCATGGTCGCCGAACGCCGGATCGTCCTCCGGCTGCCCATCGACCACCTCTACGGCCTCCCGCCCCGGGGCTGACCGTCAGCCCTTCAGGCCGGTGTGGGCCAGGCCCTCGATGAACTGGCGTTGGGCGATCACGAAGACCACCAGCACCGGGATCGCGGTCATCGACGCCGCCGAGAGCTGCACGTCCCACATCGGACCGCCGTACGCGTCGACGAACTGGGTCAACGCCTGCGGCAGGGTGAACTTCTCCGGGCTGGAGAGGAAGACGATCGGCTCCAGGTAGAGGTTCCAGCTGTGCAGGAAGGTGAAGATGGCGACCGCGCCCAGGGCGGGCCGGGCCAGCGGCAGGGCGATCCGCCAGAAGGTCGCGAACCGGCCCAGCCCGTCCACCCGGGCCGCCTCCTCCAACTCGTTCGGCAGGGTGATGAAGAACTGCCGCATGATGAAGGTGGCCAGCACGCTGGGGGCGCCCAGGATCGGCACCAGGATCAGCGGCCAGTGGGTGTCGATCAGGCCCGCCGCGTTGAACATCTGGAACAGCGGCACGATCGTCACCTCGCTCGGGATCAGCAGCCCGACCAGCACCACCACGAAGAGCGCCTGCTGGCCACGGAACCGGATCCGGGCGAAGGCGTAGCCGGCCAGCGTCGACACCGCGAGCGTGCCGGCGGTCACCGCCGCCGCGATGTACGCGCTGTTCCAGTACTGCCGGGCGAACGGCTGCAGCTCGAAGACCTGCCGGTACGCCCCGAACCGCAGATCGGTCGGGAACAGCGACGGCGGGAAGGCGAAGATCTCGCTGACCGGCTTCACCGACGAGGTGACCATCCACCAGGTGGGGAAGACGAACGGGACGGCCAGCAGGCAGAGCGCCCCGTACCAGAGCAACCGGGTCCTACGACTCATGGAACACCCACTTCCTGCGCAGCTGCCACTGCACGACGGTCAGCACCAGCACGATGCCGAAGAGCAGCACCGACAGGGTGGCGCCGTAGCCGAAGTGGTGGAACTGGAACGCCTGCTGGTAGAGGTAGTAGACGAGCACGGTGGTCGAGGTGCCCGGCCCGCCCTGGGTGAGGACCGCGATCTGCGCGAAGACCTGCAACGAGCCGACCACCGTGATGATCGAGGTGAGCAGGATGGTCGGGCTGATCATCGGCACGGTGATCCGGCGGAACTGGGTGAAGGCGCGGGCGCCGTCCACCCGGGCCGCCTCGTACAGTTCCCGGGGCACCCCCTGCAGGGCGGCCAGGAAGAGCACCATGTTCAGCCCGACGTTCTTGAACACCTGCACCGCGATCACCGACAACATCGCGGTGGCGTCGCCGCGCAGCCAGTTCGGGCCGTCCACCCCGGCCGCGCCGAGCAGCCCGTTCACGCCGCCGTTGTCCTGCAGCAGGAAACCCCAGACGATGGTCCAGGCCACCAGCGACACCACCACCGGCGAGAAGAACAGGGTACGGAACAGCGTGGTGCCGCCCAGCTTCTGGTTCAGCAGTACGGCCAGCAGCAGCGCCAGCCCCAGGTTGAACGCCACCAGCCCGACCGAGAAGAACGCGGTGGCCCGCAGCACCGACGGCAGGTTCGGGTCGGCGGCCAACTGCCGGTAGTTCGCCGAGCCGACGAAGTCGAAGGTGTCGGCGAGCACGTTCCACTCGTGCAGGCTGTACCAGACCACCAGGCCGAGCGGGAGCAGCACGAAGACGGCGGTGCCGATGAGCTGTGGGGTGATGAACAGGTAGCCGGCGAGCTGATCCCGTCGCCGGCTGGTCCACCAGCTCGGCACCGCCGTCGTCCGTGCCTCGGTCATCTCAGCTCACTTCGCCAGCAGCGGGGCGATCGAGGAGCAGAGCGCGCCGAGCACCGCCGGCACGTCGGCGTCCGCCTTCCAGAGCGGGTCCAGGCCGGCCCGGACCGCCTGGCCGAGTTCGGCGCTGCCGGTGTGGCTGGGCTTCACGACGCCTTTGGAGATGCCCTGGATGACGACGCTCTCCAGCTGTTCCGGCTTGAGCAGCGGGTTGGTCTTGGCCAGCGTCTCGGCGGTCAGCAGCGACTGCCGGGGCGGCGGGAAGAACTGGGCCAGCTTGGCGGAGTTGGTGGGGTTGGTGAGGAAGGCCAGGAAGTCGGCGGCCACCTCGGCGTTCGGGCCCTTCTTCAGCACCCCGAGACCGCCCTGGCCGATCACCGCGTACTCACCGGCCGGGCCGGCCGGCAGCGGCACCAGGTCCCAGCCGAACTGCTCCTCGGCCAGCAGCGAGGCCCGGGAGATCTGGGTGATGGTCATCGCGGCCTCACCGGCGAAGAAGTCGGCCGTGCTGCCCGGCCCGGGCAGTGCCTTGCCGGTGAAGATCGCCCGGTGCAGGAACGTCATCGCCTCGGTCATCTCCGGCGAGTCGAAGCCACAGGTCCTGCCGTCCTCGCTCCACGCCTGCGCGCCCCAGCCGGTCCAGACGGTGGACAGGTAGTCCCAGCCCTGGTAGTCGAAGTCGCGCACCACCAGCCCGGCCTTGCCGGTCTCGGCGTTCACCGCCGACGCGGCGGCGATCACCTGCTCCCAGGTCCACCGCCCGTCCGCGACCAGTTCGGCGGCGCTGGGCTGGCCGGCCTCCTTGAGCAGGTCGTTGTTGACGAACACCCCGAACGGCGACGTGGAGAAGGGATAGCCGTACAGCTTGCCGTCGTCGCGCCAGAGCCGCGTGGCGGCCGGCACCAGCTCGTCGAAGGCGTACCCGTCGGTGCCCTTGAGGGTGTCGTCCAGCGGCACCAGGGCGCCGGAGGAGACGAAGTCCGGGGCCGAACTCTCGAAGATCCAGGCCAGGTCGGGCGGGTTGCCGCCGGCGATCTGGGTGGTCAGCGTGGTGGTGTAGTTCTCGAACGGCAGCGGGTCGAAGGTGATCTCGGTGACGTCCGGGTTGACCTTCTGGTACTCCTCGGCGATCTCGGTGAAGAGCTTGACGTGCGCCTCGTTCGCCGACCAGGTGGTCATCCGCAGCGAGACCGGGCCGCCGTCGCCGGCGTCGTCGCCCCCGCCGCAGCCGGCGAGGCCCAGGGCCACGGCCAGCGCGGCCGCGGCTGTGGTGCGTACTCTCATGGGGTTTTCCCTTCGGGTCTTCTCAGTAGCCGCTGATGTCGGGCCAGCGCAGCTCGACGCCGTCGCGGGTGAGGCGGTGCTGGAAGTCGGCCAGCAGGCCGGGGTCGGCGCGGACGGCCCGGGGCGCAACCCCGCGCGTCAGACAGAAGTCGGCGAGTACGCCGGCCACCTCGCCGACGTTCCACTCGACCGGGTGCAGTCGGTAGGAACCGTTCGTGATGTGGGTGGTGCCGATGTTCTTCCCGGCGGGCAGCAGGTTCTCCATCCGCGCGGGGATCAGCGCGCCGAGCGGGATCTGGTAAGGGCAGCAGCCGACGTCGACGTAGTTGTCGCCGCCGGTCGAGGGGTGCAGGTCGATCCGGTACATGCCCACCCCGACCGAGTCGGGGTAGGGCACGGCGCCCCGGTCGCCCCGCACCGCCAGCGAGAGATCCTGCTCGACGACGGTGTATTCGGCCCGGATCCGGCGCGACTCGCGGATGTAGGGGGCCTGGGCGAGGCCGTCCGGGCCGCCGCCGGTGACGTCGCCGCGCAGCCGCAGCCCCCGGAAACCCGTGCCGCCGTCCGGGCGCGGCGCCTCGGTCTGCAGCCAGTACAGCACCGACCGGGACAGCTCCCGGGCGGCGGCCAGGTGCCGGGCCGCGTCCGGCACGTCGATCACCGGGCTCTCGAAATAGTCGATCATCGGCCAGTTGACCAGGCAGATGTCGCTGTCGTACGCGCCGTCGACGAAGTTGCGTCGGGCGGCGATCCGGCGGAACGTCCAGAGGTTCTGGTCGCCGCCGGTCAGCCGCTGGTCGGCGAGGACGGCGAGCGGGTCGTCGTCCGGGTTCGGGGTGAAGCTCCGCTCGGAGATCTCCAGGGTGCGCGGGTTGGGGGAGCGGAACGACAGCATCCGGTCGCCCCAGAAGTCCGGCTTGTAGTCGCGCCAGAAGTCGTAGCTCGCCGGCCGGTCGATGGTGTGGTCGCCGTCGACGTGGTCGATCGCGAAGCAGACCGAGACCGCCTGCATGTTGTCGGGCTGGGCCGCCTCGGGCGCGCTCGGCTCGCCGGTGTCGTGCCGGGACTCGAAGCCGGTGACGTACTCGGTGCCGGTCAGCGGTAGCAGCTCGCCGGTCTCGGTGGCGTCCAGCACGTAGCGGGCGCTGATCGTCGTCTCGTTCCCGCCGCCGCGGTGGGCCACCGTGACCGAGTCGACCCGGTCGCCGTCGGTGCCGGCCGCGATCGGCCGGTACGGCTGCAGCACCCGCAGCTTCCCCGATCCCCGGTACGGGGCCAGCATCGCCTCGATCACCGCGACCGCCACCCGGGGCTCGTGGCAGAGCTTGCTGACGTGACCGCCACCCGGGTTCAGGTCGGGCCTGGACCGGGCACGCGGGATCAGCGGATAGTGGGCGCGGTAGTAGTCCCGGATGCCGTCGCGCAGCGCCCGGTAGCTGGCGGTGATGCCGAACTGCTCCACCCAGCTGTGCTCGTCCGGCGGGACCGCCTGGCTGGTGAGCTGTCCGCCGAGCCAGTCGTACTCCTCGGTGAGCACCACCGCGCGGCCGGCGCGCAGCGCGCCGAGCGCGGCGGCGACGCCGCCGAGTCCGCCGCCGACGACCAGGACGTCGGTCTGGATCTCTGTCAACGGTTGTCCTCTCGGGTCTGTCCGGGGGTGCGGTGATCCCGGGGATGATGGGATCCCAGTGGCCGGGGATGCGATGAGCCGGGGGTGTGGTGGGGTCGGGGATCAGCGGGGATCAGCCGGGTCAGCCGGCGCGGGGCGGGGCCAGGGTGGTGCCGTCGACCAGCTCGCAGGCGAGCAGCCGTTGGGTGGCGCCGGCCGACCGGTCGGCCGGGCCGGCGAGCAGCCCGGTCAGCACCTCGACGGCCTGCCAGCCCATCTGCCGGCGGGGAATCCGGAAGCCGGTCAGGTCGAGGTCGGTGGGCGTCGGCCGGGTGGGGTCGCCAAGCGCCAGGATCGACAGGTCGCCGGGGATCTCCAGGCCGCGCTCGCGGGCCAGCGCGGCGATCGCGGCGCCGTCGGCGTACTCCTCGACGAAGGCCGCCGTGACGCGGGCCGCGAGCAGCGCGTCGAGCAGCTCGGCGGGGCTCCGGTCGGCGACCGGCTCGTGCCGGCCGGTCACCGCCGTGCCGGTCCGCCCCGCCTCGGCCACCGCGGCGCGGAAGCCGACCAGCCGGTCGGCGTGCGACTCCGGGCCGGCGCCCTGACCCAGGTACGCCAGCCGGCGGTGACCGGTGGCGACCGCCCGGTGGACCAGTTCGGCGGTGGCGGCCGGGTAGTCGGCGCCGACGTAGGGCACCGGGCCGCCGGCGTCGTCGCGGCGGCCCACCGAGACGAACGGGTGTCCCTCGGTGACCAGCCGGGTCAGCTCGTCGCGGTCCAGCGAGCGGCCGAGCAGCACGCAGCCGTCGGCCAGCCGCAGCCGGTTGTCCCGGTGGAAGATCCGCCGCCGGCCGCCGGCCACCGGGGCGCTGGTGAGCAGCAGCAGGTCGCAGCCGA
This sequence comes from Solwaraspora sp. WMMD1047, assembly GCF_029626155.1. NCBI lineage: Bacteria > Bacillati > Actinomycetota > Actinomycetes > Micromonosporales > Micromonosporaceae > Solwaraspora > Solwaraspora sp. WMMD1047. The sequence goes on from NZ_JARUBL010000001.1 coordinate 1,474,196, forward strand.
GCTGCTCGGCGCACTCCTCGATGCCGACCAGGAACGGGTGGTAGAAGTCGCCGGTGCCGGCCGGGAAGACCGACTCGTAGGTGAAGACGCCGATGATCCGGTTGTGCCGGTCGGCCAGCCGGCGGGCGATCGGGTCGGCGACGTAGCCGGTGCTGCGGATGGCGGCGAGCACCCGCTCCCGGGTCTCGGGGGCGATCCGCACGTCGGCGTCGGCGCGTCCGTTGAGCACCAGCGAGACGGTGGCCTGGCTGACGCCGGTCATCCGGGCGATGTCCTGCTGGGTGACCCGCCGCCGGGCGGCGGGGGTGACGGGGGCATCGGGGGCGTCGGGGGCGTCGGGGGATCCAGTCACGATCCGTGTCCGTCCGTTTCTCTGCTAATACGCATTAGTTTCGTTGAGGTGAAATCCTGCGACCTGCTCCCGGCCCTCGTCAACCCCCGTCGACCAGATTTCTTGGAGACATAGCCCCTTGATAATTCGTATTAGCGTCTTGACGGGCGGGCCGGCCGGCGGCCAGACTCGGCCCACCACAGAGGACGGCACCGGTACCGGCTTCCATCACCCAGCGTCATGCTGAAACGGAGGCACCCCCATGACCTCGAACCCCCACCCGGTCGACCGGCGCCGGCTGCTGCGCGGCGCCGTGCTGCTCGGCACCGCCGCCGCCACCGGCGGTCTGGCCGCGACCGGGCACGCCCTCGGCACGGCGGCCCCCGTCCAGGCCGGCCCCGCCGGCTTCCCCACCTACCGCTACCTGGGCCAGCCGCTGGACTTCGCGGCGCTGCGCTACAACCCGACCAAAGAACTGATCTTCCCCTGCGTACGCGGGGTCTATGACCGGATCAGCGGCGGACTCGGCCGCTACTACCTCTACTACGCCCCGCACGACGCGCCCGGCGGGATCTGCCTGGCCTACGGCAACTCGCTGGCCGGCCCGTTCACCGAGTACCACGCCAACCCGATCATCGGCCGGACCTGGTCACCGCACTACTCGGTGAGTCACGTGTCGTCCCCGCACGTGCTCTGGAACACCGCGACCCGGCAGTTCTACCTGTACTTCCACGGCGAGAACAACACCACCCGGCTGGCCATCTCCGGCAACGGCGTCACCTTCACCTACCACGGCGTGGTGCTCTCCACGGCGATGGTGCCGAACACCACCGAGACCTCGTACGCCCGGGTGTTCGAGCACTCCATCCCGGCCCTCGGCAGCCGCTACGTGATGGTCTTCATGGCCTACCACACGGTCTCGCCCGGACTCCGCAAGATCTTCTGGGGCTGGTCGGCCGACGGCCGGTCCTGGCAGTTCGACCCGCAGCCGCTGGTCTCGCCGGCCGGCGACGGCGAGACCGACCTCAGCGGCGCGCACCTGCTCAAGCGCAACGGCACCAGCTACGTGGTCTACCACGGCGGGTCCGGCCGGATGTACCTGACCGAGGTCGGCAACAACTTCGACCGGGAGGTGCACCTCGGCGTCTTCCACACCCCGCTGACCGGGGCGCCGGACAACCGGCGCAGCGCCGCCCCGGCGTTCGGCACCGACCGCGGGATGGAGTACATGTTCTACGAGGCCGGCCAGCGCGGCGGCACCCGGATCGCGGTGGCCAGAGCGGTCTGATCCCGGACGTCGATCGAGACGATCGGCGCCGGGCCGATCCATCCCGGCCCGCCGTACGTACTCCTGTTCAGGAGTCGTCGGCGGTGCCGGCGGATGGTCCGGAGAGAGGAGACCGCGTGGCCCAGTTCCCCGCCACCGGCGAGCCAGGATCGCTCGAGCCCGGAGCCGGCGGTGCGGGCCACCGGCTGCCGCCCGACCTGGCCGGCGACCGGGAGCCCGAGCTACCCGAGCCGGTCACCGCGCCGGCGCTGGCCGGCTCCGCCAGCGGCTACCGGGTCGGCTCGTACCCGGTGCCCGGTCCCTACCCGCCGGCCGGGCCGGCCGGCCACCCCGGGTCGTACGGGCCGTACGACCCGGACGAGGAGCTGGCGGGGCGGACCCGCCGGCCGGTGCTGCGGCTGCTGGCGATCGCCATCCCGGTCTTCCTGATCGTGACGGTCGGCGTGGTCGCGCTCCTGTCCGACCAACGCGGCGGCCAGGATCCGACCGGCACCGCGATCCTCGGCGACCGGGGCGAACAGCCGGCCTTCGTGGTGCCTCCCGATCCGCGCACCGCCACCGCGCCGATGGACGGCCGCGAGGAGTCGAGCTTCGACCTGATCACCGGTACGAACGCGGTCACCCTCCGGGTCGTCGACCTCGGGCCGGAGCTGTACCGGATCACCACCCCGCCGGGCGGGAACACGCTGCCCCGGCCCAGCGTCCAGGGCGACCGGGTACGGCTGCAGCTCGTCCCCAGCGGCGAGGACGGCCCCGGCTCGGTCGAGATCGAACTCAACTCCCAGGTGCGCTGGGAGATCAGGATGACCGGCGGGGCCGCCGAACAGCTGCTCGACCTCGGCGAGGCCCGGCTGAGCGGGGTCGAACTGCTCGGCGGCACCACCCGCACCGAACTCACCCTGCCGGAGCCGGACGGCACCCTCGCTGTCCGGATGACCGGTGGAATCAACCAGTTCGTCATCAACGCCCCGGCGGGTCCGCCGGTCCGGGTCCGGGCCGGCAAGGGCGCCGCGTCGGTGACGCTCGACGACGACCGGCGCTCCGGCGTGGCGCCCGGCGCGGTCTTCACCCAGCCCGACTGGGAGAACGCGACCGACCGGTACGACATCGACATGGTGGTCGGGGTGGCCACCCTCACCGTCCAGCGCGGGTAACTCCCGCCTTCCCTCCCCAGGGCCCCGACCACCCGGTCGGGGCCCTGGCGTTATCCGGCGCCCGGTACGGGTAGACGGGCACGGCCGACACGAGAGGGGAGCGCGATGACGACCGTCGGAGAGTTCATGACCACCCGCCTGGTGACCATGGATGGTGACGAGACGCTCACCGCCGCGGCGCAGGAGATGCGGGACAGCGCCATCGGCGACGTGATCGTCACCAACGGCGACTCGGTGATCGGAATAGTGACTGACCGGGACATAACCGTACGAGGCGTCGCCGAGCAGTTGAACGGCGACACCGCCACCCTGAACCAGATCCTCACCCAGGACGTCATCACGGTCAGCCAGTACGACGACGCCGTCGCCGCCGCCGACCTGATGCGGACCTACGGCATCCGCCGGTTGCCGGTGATCGAGGACGGCCGGCTCATCGGCCTGGTTTCGCTCGGTGACCTGGCCGTCGAACGCGAACCACAGTCGGTGCTCGCCGACATCAGCGCCGACGACCCGAACAACTGACCTTGGTTCGACCCGTGCGGGACCGGCGGGGGAGGGGGACGAGCGATGTCCGATCCGACCGTGGAGTTTCTCGATGCCCTCTCCCACCGGCCGCCCGACCCACTCGTGGCCCGGGTCCGGGGGACGGTCCAGCTCGAACTGGAGGACGGAGTCGAGACCGACTACTGGGCCGTCGTGCTGAGCAACGGCAACGTCAGCGCACTGCCCGGCCGGCGGCCGGCCGACTGTGTGATAAATGTGCGGCGGAGCCTCTTCGACGAGATCGCCACCGGCCGGCTCGCGCCGTTCGCGGCGCTGCTGCGCAACCAGTTGACCGTCTCCGGCGACCTGCTGCTGTACGGCTACTTCCAACGCCTGCTGCCCGGTCCGCCCGGCGCCCGCGACCCGCGCGAGCTGGTCGCCGAACGAGGGGGCCGGCGATGAAGCAGTTGGTGAACATTCTGGATGGGAACACGTTCCTGGTCAGTGACACGTCGGGGGATGTTGATCCGTCGCCGAGTTTTCCGACCGGGTTGTTCTCGTTTGATACGCGGTTTTTGTCGAAGTGGGAGTTGACGGTTGACGGTGAGCGGTTGCATGCGTTGTCTTTTGATGATCTGCAGTATTTCGAGTCGCGGTTTTTTCTGGTGCCGGGGGAGCCGACGCATTATGTGGATGCGAAGGTGTCGGTGATCAGGCATCGGACGATTGGTGGGAGTTTTGATGAGTGGTTGACGGTGTTGAATCATCAGGAGGAGCCGGTCGAGTTGACGGTGCGGGTGGCGATCGAGTGTGATTTCGCGGACCTGTTCGAGATCAAGGACGTCCAGGAGAAGGCCGGCAAGACCGCGATCTCCCAGGCCGAGAACGAGCTGCGGTTCTCGTACGAGCGGGAGACGTTCCGCCGGGAGACGGTGATCTCGTCGAGCGAACCGGCCCAGGTCGACCGGACCGGGATGAGCTTCCCGCTGCGGCTCGACCCGCACGGCAGCTGGACCACCCACCTGCACGTCAAGACCCTGGTCCAGAGCGCTGGCGGGCAGGACATCCGGGAGAGCCTGCAGCGGGCTCCGAGCCGGGCCGTGGCGCAGATGGAGGAGGACCTGACCGAGTGGGTGAACCGCGCGCCGAAGCTCAACTGCGACAGCGAACCGCTCGACGAGGCGTACCAGCGCAGCCTGGTCGACCTGGCCGCGCTGCGGTACTCGCCGCTGGCCGGCGGGTCCAAGCTGCCCACCGCCGGGTTGCCGTGGTTCATGACGCTGTTCGGTCGGGACAGCATCTTCACCTGCCTGCAGGCGTTGCCGTTCACGCCGGAGATCGTCGAGCCGACGCTGCGGATCCTGGCCGTGAAACAGGGCGCGACGCTCGACGACTTCCGCGACCGGGAGCCGGGCAAGATCCTGCACGAACTCCGTTACGGGGAGTCGGCGGGTTTTGAGGAGCAGCCGCATTCGCCGTATTACGGGGCGGCGGATACGACGCCGTTGTTTGTGGTGTTGTTGGATGAGTATGAGCGGTGGAGTGGGGATGTGGAGTTGGTGCGGTTGTTGGAGGAGGAGGCGCGGGCGGCTCTTGCGTGGATAGATACGTATGGTGATCTGTTGGGTAGTGGTTATGTGTGGTATGAGCGGCGTAATACGCGGAATGGTTTGGAGAATCAGTGTTGGAAGGATTCGTGGGATGGGGTGTCGTATCGGGATGGGCGGTTGCCGGATTTCCCGAGGGCGACGTGTGAGTTGCAGGGGTATGCGTATGACGCGAAGGTGCGGGGTGCGCGGTTGGCGCGGTTGGTGTGGGGAGATCCGGCTTATGCGGATCGGTTGGAGCGGGAGGCTGCTGATTTGAAGGCGCGGTTCAACCGGGATTTCTGGGTGGCGGATGGGGAGTATTACGCGTTGGGGTTGGCTGCGGATGGTGGTCAGGTGGATGCGTTGGCGTCGAATATGGGGCATCTGTTGTGGAGTGGGATCGTGGATGAGTCGCGGGCGGGGAAGGTGGCGGAGCATCTGTTGGGGCCGAGGTTGTTCTCCGGTTGGGGGGTCCGGACGTTGGCGGAGGGGGAGGGTCGGTACAACCCGATCGGTTATCACGTCGGCACGGTGTGGCCGTTCGACAACTCCTTCATCGCCTGGGGACTACGCCGCTACGGCTTCGAACGCGAGGCGGGTCTGATCGCCGACGCGATGATCCACGCCGCGCAGTACTTCCAGGGGCGGCTGCCGGAGGCGTTCGCCGGCTACGACCGGGAGGTCACCAAGTACCCGGTGCAGTACCCCACCGCCTGCAGCCCGCAGGCCTGGTCCTCGGGAACGCCGCTGCTGCTGGTCCGCACCATGCTCGGCCTCGAACCGCACGAGAACCATCTCGTCGTCGATCCCGCGCTGCCGCGGTCCTTCGGCCGGATCGAACTGCTCGACATCCCCGGCCGGTGGGGCCGGATCGACGCCTCGGGACGTGGCCGCATCTAGGAGGGGACCGATGTCCAGTCCTACCACCCGGTTCTTCGAGACGCTGCGCGAACGCGGACCGCAGATGCTGCCGGCGAAGTTCGCGCTCGGCAGCGTCCGGTTCGACCTGGAGCGCGGGAACGAGACCTACCACTGGTTCGTGGCCATGGAGAACGGCACGATGGTGGTGAGCGAGGAGGACCGGCCGGCGGACTGCGTCGCCCGTACCGAGATCGAGGTCTTCGACCGGATCGTCACCGGCGAGGCCCACCTGATCGCCACGCTGATCCGCAACGACATGACCGTAGAGGGCATCCTGCCGCTGCTGTTGCTCTTCCGTCGGGCCTTCCCCTCGGCGCCGAGCGCGCGGGACCCCCGGGACCTGGTCGACAGGAGGCGTCACCAGTGAAGCAGTTGGTGAACATTCTGGACGGGAACACGTTCCTGGTCAGTGACACGTCGGGGGATGTTGATCCGTCGCCGAGTTTTCCGACCGGGTTGTTCTCGTTTGATACGCGGTTTTTGTCGAAGTGGGAGTTGACGGTTGACGGTGAGCGGTTGCATGCGTTGTCTTTTGATGATCTGCAGTATTTCGAGTCGCGGTTTTTTCTGGTGCCGGGGGAGCCGACGCATTATGTGGATGCGAAGGTGTCGGTGATCAGGCATCGGACGATTGGTGGGAGTTTTGATGAGTGGTTGACGGTGTTGAATCATCAGGAGGAGCCGGTCGAGTTGACGGTGCGGGTGGCGATCGAGTGTGATTTCGCGGACCTGTTCGAGATCAAGGACGTCCGCGAGAAGGTCGGGAAGACCTCGGCCAGCCTGGACGACGGCCGGTTGCGGCTGTCGTACGAGCGGGAGCGGTTCCGCCGGGAGACGGTGGTCTCGTCGAGCGAACCCGCCCAGGTCGACCGGACCGGGATGACCTTCCCGCTGCGACTCGGCCCGCACGCCACCTGGACCACCCACCTGCGCGTCGAGACGTTCGTGCTCGGCGCCCGGGGCCAGGACACCCGGGCCAGCCTGCAGAGCCACCGCAGCCGGGCGAAGGTCGAGATCCAGCGGGAACTCGACGAGTGGATCGAACGGGCGCCCCGGCTGGCGTGCGAGTGCAAGCCGTTGAGCAAGACCATCCGCCGCAGCATCGTCGACCTGGCCGCCCTGCGCTACACCGGCCTCAGCTCCGGCGAGCGGCTGCCGGCGGCCGGCCTGCCGTGGTTCATGACGCTGTTCGGTCGGGACAGCATCTTCACCTGCCTGCAGGCGTTGCCGTTCACGCCGGAGATCGTCCCACCGACGCTGCGCACCCTGGCCGTGGTGCAGGGCGGCCGGCTCGACGACTACCACGACGAGGAGCCCGGCAAGATCCTGCACGAGGTGCGGTACGGGGAGTCGGCGGGTTTTGAGGAGCAGCCGCATTCGCCGTATTACGGGGCGGCGGATACGACGCCGTTGTTTGTGGTGTTGTTGGATGAGTATGAGCGGTGGAGTGGGGATGTGGAGTTGGTGCGGTTGTTGGAGGAGGAGGCGCGGGCGGCTCTTGCGTGGATAGATACGTATGGTGATCTGTTGGGTAATGGTTATGTGTGGTATGAGCGGCGTAATACGCGGAATGGTTTGGAGAATCAGTGTTGGAAGGATTCGTGGGATGGGGTGTCGTATCGGGATGGGCGGTTGCCGGATTTCCCGAGGGCGACGTGTGAGTTGCAGGGGTATGCGTATGACGCGAAGGTGCGGGGTGCGCGGTTGGCGCGGTTGGTGTGGGGAGATCCGGCTTATGCGGATCGGTTGGAGCGGGAGGCTGCTGATTTGAAGGCGCGGTTCAACCGGGATTTCTGGGTGGCGGATGGGGAGTATTACGCGTTGGGGTTGGCTGCGGATGGTGGTCAGGTGGATGCGTTGGCGTCGAATATGGGGCATCTGTTGTGGAGTGGGATCGTGGATGAGTCGCGGGCGGGGAAGGTGGCGGAGCATCTGTTGGGGCCGAGGTTGTTCTCCGGTTGGGGGGTCCGGACGCTCGCGGAGGGGGAGGGTCGGTACAACCCGATCGGTTATCACGTCGGCACGGTGTGGCCGTTCGACAACTCCTTCATCGCCTGGGGACTACGCCGCTACGGGTTCCAGGAGGAGGCCGGCCGGATCGCCGAGGCGATGATCCAGGCGGCGCAGTACTTCCAGGGCCGGTTGCCGGAGGCGTTCGCCGGCTACGACCGGGAGGTCACCAAGTACCCGGTGCAGTACCCCACCGCCTGCAGCCCGCAGGCCTGGTCGGCGGGGACCCCGCTGCTGCTGGTCCGCACCATGCTCGGCCTGGAACCGCACGGCGAGCGACTGGTCGTCGACCCCGCGCTCCCGGAGGGCATCGGCCGGATCGAACTGCTCGACATCCCCGGCCGGTGGGGCCGGGTCGACGCCTTCGGCCGGGGCCGGATCGACACCCGGGGCAGACCGGCGATGATTCCCGACCCTTGACCGCGGCGGCGGTCAGGGCTGTTCGCGGCGCTCCCGGGGGTGCGGCGGCGCGGGCGGCCGGGCCTGGTTGTTGCCGGCCGGGCGGCGGTAGATCTGATGGCCGTCCTGCCGGCCCCGCTGGTGGCAGTTGCCGTGATGACTCTGCCACTCCCGCAGGGCGGTCTTGAGTCGGCCGGCCTCCTCCCGCGCGGCCGCCAGCTCGTGGTGCAGGGCAGCCACCTCGCCCTCCACCAGCCGCAGGAAGTCGTGCACCTCGCCCGGCTCCAGACCACGCCGGCCGATCCGGGTCGGGTTGAAGCACTTGTCGTGGATGTCCTGCGGAGTAATGAGGGCACGCCCGTCCGAGCGGTAGAGCGTGCCGTGCTCGTCCTCCATGGCCCTCATCTCGATCGGAATCGCGGTCACCGTCAGGTCAAACGGTGCCGGGCACCGTGGGTGACGGCATCGAGCGGGCGCATCGGCGGTTCTGGGCGTGGCGTGCTACCGCAGATGGGAGCGGCGACGGATGGGTCAGAGCCGGTGCAGGGTGGCGCCGAGGAAAGCACGGATGACCGCCCGCAGGTCCTCGCGGTCCAGGTCGAGCCCGTGGCCGCCGTTGGTGATCAGGGAGTGCACCGGGTGGCCGGCCCGGATCAGGGCCGAGGTGAGGGCGACGGTCTGGCTGACCGGGACGGCGGTGTCCTGGGTGCCGTGCACCACCAGGACCGGCACCCGGTTGCCGACGTGCGCCAACGGCGAGGAGTCGACCGTCGCCGGGTCGTCGGCCGCCGGTGGGTGCCCGATCAACCGCGTCCAGGGGTCGTCATCCCCCCGGGTCCGCAGCCAGTCCTCGGCGAGCGGATCGACCGGCGGCCAGAACGCCAGCACCCCGTCCACGTCGTCGCGCCGGTCGATGCCGCGCAACCCCAGGTGCAACGCCAGGTGCGCGCCCGCGGAGTCGCCGGCCACCAGCAGTGGCAGGTCGCCGATCTGTTCCCGGGCCGCCCGCGCGCAGGCCCGGACGTCGGCCAACTGGGCGGGCCAGCACGCCTCGCCGGAGAGCCGGTAACTGCCGGGCAGCACCAGCAGGCCGTGCCCGGCCAGGGCCGCGCCGGTCTCGGTCGAGCGTGCCCGCCATCCTCCGCCGTGCAGCCAGAGCACGGCCCCTACAGGTTCCATCGTCATCCATCTTGACCGCCGTCTGATCCGGTCGCATGTCGACGCCGATCGACAGAACCCGTCCACCGGCCGCTCGATTGGCACCGGCCTGGCGTGATCGACCTGTTCAGGGCCGGTCGCGCTGGTCGATGGGTGACCGTCGCGGGGCAGCGTGTAAAGATCCGGACAGGCGTTCGGACGGCGGCAGGTCGACGCCGCCGGGGTCCGTTGCTGACCGGCGACAACGGCCAGTGGTCGAAGGTTGCCGGCCATCCGCAGCGGGTAGGGTCACGAGATGCCAGAGATCGTGTACCCGCCCGTGATCGCCACCTTCAAGCTGATGTTCCGGGTCCTCGATCTGCGGTTGCGGGTGGAAGGCGGCCGGCACGTGCCGACCACCGGCGGGGCCGTCCTGGCCAGCAACCATGTCAGCTACCTCGACTTCATCTTCTGCGGCCTCGGCGCGCACGAATCCGGCCGGCTGGTTCGGTTCATGGCCAAGCACGAGGTGTTCGCGCACCGCATCGGCGGACCGTTGATGCGGGGAATGCGCCATATTCCGGTCAATCGGGGCGCTGGTGCCGGTTCGTTCAATGCCGCCGTCGGCGCGCTGCGCGCCGGTGAGGTGGTGGGGGTCTTTCCCGAGGCGACCATCAGCCGCTCCTTCACCGTCAAGGACCTCAAGAGCGGGACCGCCCGGATGGCGGAGGACGCGGGCGTGCCGATCATCCCGGTCGCGGTCTGGGGAACCCAGCGGCTCTGGACCAAGGGCCGGCCCCGTAACCTCACCCGCCGACACACCCCGATCACGGTGCTGGTCGGCGAGCCCATCCAGACCACCGACCACGCCAGCACGGCGGCGGTCATGCGGGAGCTGAAGAGCCGACTCAGCGCGCTTCTCGACCAGGCCCAGCGGGAGTACCCGGAGCAGCCCGCCGACCCGGCCGACAACTGGTGGCAGCCGGCGCACCTCGGCGGTGGGGCGCCGACCCCGGCCGAAGCCGCCGCCCTCGACTCCCCGCGCCGCCGGACGCCCGGCGCCCGACCCGACAAGGGAGCGGTGACGTCTGCCGGCACCGACCAGTCAGAAGCCCGGCCCGCCCAGTAGACCGGGCCGCCGCCGCCAGCTGGCCGGGCCGGTCAGAAGGCCGGGCCGGTCAGGAGGGCGAGCCATCAGGAGGCCGGGCCGGTCAGGCCGGACGACGACCGGTCGGATGATTCGGCGCGCCGCCGGCCGCGCCGCGGAGACCAGCGGTAGTAGTCGTCCCGATCGAGGAACTCGACGACCAGCGCGCCGGGCATCGTCAGCCCCCGGACCGGGTCGGTCAACTCGTCGGCGAAGGCGGCCAGCCCGGCCCGGGCCCGCAGCGCGTCCCGTTCCGGTGGTGCCAGGTCGACGGTGCGTGGGTTCGCGAGCCGGAACTGGGCGATCGCCTGCCGGGTCACCACCGCAAGGTCCCGCACCGTACGGGCCGGGCGGTGCGGCCCGGCGGCGAGCGCCAGCGCGGGCTGGCGGGTCGCCCGCAGTGCGTCGCAGACGATGAGCAACTCGTCGTCCGGGGCGGCCGGGCCGCCCCAGCGGCCACCGGCCGGCAGCCCGCCGGCCGCGGGAGCGGGGCGGGCGTGCCCCGGTCCACCGTTGGCCGGCTGGCCGAACCAGCTCTCGGCCGGTCGGCCGACCGGACCCGGTCCGCCGTTGGTGGGCGTACCCGCGCCCCGGGCACCGGAGAAAGGGCCGCCGCCCCGTAGATTCGGCACCGGCCCGGCCGACCGGGGGCGCACCGGTGTCCCGCCGGCGGGCCGAACGCCGGGGAATCCGTCGGCGGCCCGGGTTTCGGTGAACCCGGCGGCCGGCGGGCCGGGCGGCGGGGCGGCGGCCGTCAGCAGTTGCAGCCGGGACGGCCACTGCCAGCGGACCTGACCGACGGCCAACCGGGAGCCGCCCCGCGGCGGCCGGTGCCGCGCGCCGCTCTGGATGCCGCGCACCCCCGCCCGCTCGACCGAGGATTCCGGCCCGGCGGCCCAGTCCGGGCAGACGAACGCCAGCCGGCGGTCCGTGACGATGACGTCCGCCGGTCTGGACAGCCGCCAGTGCAGCTCCCGCTCGCCGGCGGCCGGGCCGACCAGATAGCCGGAGACCCGCAGCCGTTCCGAGCGGAGCACCCGCTCACCCTCGTCGAGCAGGATCCGGTGATGGCCGTCGATCGCCGGGAACGCCGCGTCGTCGGGGCCGGGATCGTCGAAGCGGTGCGGCCGGATGAAGAACGGGGCTGCGTCGTCGCTCATGCGCCGAAGGTCCTCCTGGGGAAGTCTTCCTCCTCAAAGGCTGTCCCAGAAAGCGTTCGATGTCATGACGGTCGTTGGGGGGTCGGCCGTTCGGACGCCGCGTGCGACCGGTAGTTGCCGATCTCCTCGGCCCGGACGAGGCCGTCCTCGATCGCCCGGGCCAACAGCGCCGCCTTCGTGGCGGCCGGCCGGCCCGCGCGGGCGTACTTGATCCGCGCCCGGTCCACGTACTGCTTCACCGTGTGCTCGCTGATCCGCATCCGGCGGGCCACCGACGCCTTCGACATCGACTGGAACCACAGCAGCAGCGCCTCGCGCTCCTGGTCGGACAGGACCGGCCGGTCCGAACGCCGGTCACCGACGAACGCGCCGGCCAGCGTCGGCGGTACGTAACCGCGGTCGCTGGCCGCCGCGAGGACCGTCTCGACGCAGTGCTCGCGTCCCTCGTGTTTGGCCAGGAACGCCACCGCACCCGCGTCCAGGGCGGCCAGCATGGTCTCCGGTTCGGTGTGTTCGGAGTAGACCACCACCCGCCGGCCGGCGGCGCTCAGCTCCGCCACCTTGTCCAGGGCCATCCTTCCCCGCAACCGCAGATCCAGCAGGATCACGTCGGGGGGCGGGTCGACGGACGTCAGGACGGTGTCCGGGTCCTCGCCGGTCGCCACCACCGCCAGCCGCGGCTCCGTGGCCAACCAGGATCGAACCCCCTCCACGACCACGGGGTGGTCGTCGACGATGGCGACGGTGATCCGTCCGCCAGCGTCGGCGGGGCGGCCCGCCACCGGGTCTGCGTCCATACCAGTTCCTCGTCCCGTTCGTAGACATACTCGACCACACCATCGGTGGTGTCGACAGCTGCCATGCCGGCCCCGTCCACCGGCGTGCTCGGGGTGGTCACGCTCACCACCACCTCGTCGGGTTGCGCGACCACCGTCAGCCGCGCCCACCGGGTGGCCGCGGCCAGCGGCACGGTGTGCGGTTCGGCCAGCCGCCGGCGGATCTCCACCGGCAGCGGCGGCGGCGTGCCGACGGCGACGAACTCGACCGGCAGCCCGTTGCGTTCGGCCACGTCCACGCAGGCCCGCAGCTCGTGCAGCAGCGGGTCCGGCACGTCGTCGGACTCGGCGATCAGGCGGCGCAGCCGGGACGCCTCCAGCGCGCACCGCCGCTGCACCAGCGGGTCGGTCGGGTCGGCCCGCCCGTCGGCCAACTCGGCGAGCACCGCCCCGGCGGTCCGGCCGACCAGCTCCAGCCGCGCCTGCCGTTCGCGATGCGCGTGCCCGGCGGCCAGTCGGTCGGCCTCCACCGCGGCCAGCGCGGCCGCCGCGGCGGCCCGCCCGCGGGCCAGGCTGTCGAGCAGGCCGGCGCCGAGCTTCAACGCCACCGGCAACACCGCGGTGGCGTAGACGAACATTCCGTAGCGGCTCAGGTCGGCGGCGCCGCCCCGGCCGTCGGCCAGCAGCCCGGCCAGGCCGATCACCGCCCCGGCGGCGAGCACCCCGACCAACGCCCCGACCGGCCGGTCCCAGAACACCAGCAGGGCGAACCAGCCCAGCGTGCTCCAACCCCAGTTCGCCGAATCGAAGATCAGCTCCGGCGGGCTGGCCGCGAAGACCGCCGCGTCGACGACCAGCAGCACCCCGATCAGCGGCGCGGCCGGGACGGCCGACCCGCGGAACAGGCCCCCGGCGGCGACCAGGCCGACCGCGGCGAAGAGCAGCCATCCCGTACCGGGCACCCAGGGCGCCCGGTACGCCGACCAGTGCTGCACCGTCGCCGGCAGGTTCACCACCAGGTGCCAGCCGAACGCGATCAGCACGATCGCCACCCGGGTGCCCCGGTCGGAGGTGGTGGCGACCGCCGCCACCGCCTCCCGGTCGGTGTCAACCCGCATCGGACCACTCCAACCGGACCAGGGTGCCCCGCCCGGGTGCCGAGTCCACCACCGCCCGCCCGCCCAGCGTGGCCATCCGGCCGTGCACGGACTCGCGCAGACCGTACCGGTGCAGCGGCACCGTGTCCGGGTCGAAGCCCGGCCCGTCGTCGCGGACCTCGACCACCACCGCCGCGCCGACCCGGTCGAGCCGCAGCGCGGCCGTGGCGCCCGGCGCGTGCAGCGACACGTTCGACAGCGCCGCCAGCGCGCTGTCGGCGAGCCCGTCGGCAACCGCGGCCGCGACCGTGCACGGCGCCAGGTCGGCGGTCACCGGCACCTGCGGGAACTTCGCCAGCACCGTACGCAGCCGGTGGTCCAGCCGGACCGGCGCGTCCGGGCCGGGACCGTCGGCATCCGCGTGCGCGCGGGCGTCGGCCAGCGCCGAGAGGGTACGCAGATCCGCGCCGGCCCGCTCCCGCAGCAGCGCCGAGCCCGCCGGCACCGCGCCGAGACTGACCACGGTGAGGGTGGAGAGCACCGTGTCGTGCAGGTCGCGGTTCTGCCGACGCTCGGCGGACCGGGCGGCCCGAGCCACCGCCGCCTGCTCGGCGCTGCGCCGGTAGTCGGCGAACGCCGCGTCCGCGCGCCGGCTGCTGCGCCGGGTCAGATAGCCCAGCGCCGCCGCGAACCCGGTCTGCACCACGAGCGTCACGGCGTGCGCGGTCGCCTCCGCGGGCTCGCCCGCCCGGTGCGCGCCGACCGCGTACGCGGCGGCGATCAGCAGCCCGGCCGGGATCGACTGTCCCAGTGGCAGCGCGAACTGGGCCACCACCACCGAGGTGCTGGCCAGGATCGCGATCCAGCTCACCTCCCCGGGCAGCACCTCGGGCGCCACCAACCGGTTGATGAACAGACAGGCGACCGCGGTGAGCGCGATGTCGACGTAGCTGACCCAGGCGGTCAGGCCGTGCCGCACGGTCCACCAGGCGTAGCCGGCCGACCAAGCGGTCAGCAGCAGCACCGCGCCGACCAGCAGCGGGGTGGAGACCGGTGGGCTGCGTACCGCGAGCGCCGCCGCGGCGCCGGCCAGGCCGCAACTGAGCCGGATCATCGCCGGCAGGATGGCGAAGACCCGCAACAGGGCCCCGCTGGCCGGGGTCTCGCCGACGCCCGGGGCGTCCGCGTCCGCGCCGGCCCGGCCGGTCAGGGCGGACACGGCGGGCGTCATGGTCCGTCCTCCCTGCGGGAAACTGGGCGGGCGCGGTGCGACGATCCGGCTGGACCGACCAAGCCGGACCTGTCACATCGACGCGGGAGAATAGCATGCAAACGGTACCCAGTTCCGCGCTGTGCCGGTAAGTGGCAACCGGGCAACGGCCGGCCAGCAGCGGGACAGCGGCAGCCGGCCGGGTGGTTGCCGCTGCCGGCCGGGCCGGTAGCGTCGCGGTGTGGGTGTCCGTCGCTCGGCCCGGGACTGGGGTGTCGACGCCGCGCTGGTGGCCGGGGCCGCGGTGCTGGGCGGCCTCTTCCTGCTCTCCACGGTCACCGCCGAACCGTTGCCGCCGACCCTGCCGCCGCTGGGCCTCGACATCGGCATCGGGGTGGCCGCCTGCGTCGCGGTGCTGCTGTTCCGGCGGCGCTGGCCGGTGGCGCTGGCGCTGGCCTGCATTCCGGTGGCGCTGATCTCGTCGGCCGCGATGGGACCCACCGCGTTGGCCGTCTTCACCGTCGCGGCGTACCGCTCCTGGCGGGTGACCGCGGCGGTCGCCGGTGCCCACCTGCTGATGAACGTGCTGGTGCTGGAGTTCGCCCCGATCACCCAACGGCAGTACGTCGAGACGGTGGTCACGATGCTGCTGCTCGACACCGCGCTGGTCGCCACCGGGATGCTGGTCCGCTCCCAGCGGATGCTGGTCCGGTCGCTGCAGGACCGGGCCCGGCAGGCCGAGGAGGGTCAGCGGCTGCGGGTGGAGGAGGCCCGCCATCTGGAACGCGAGCGGCTGGCCCGGGAGATGCACGACGTGCTGGCCCACCGGATCTCGCTGCTGGCCGTACACGCCGGCGCGCTGGAGTTCCGCCGGACCGCCACCGCCGAGGAGGCCCGCGCGGCCGGGGTCATCCGGCAGAGCGCCTACGACGCGCTGGAGGACCTGCGCGAGGTGCTCGGCATGCTCCGGGGAACCCCGGGCGGAGCCGATCCGGAGCGGCCGCAACCCACCCTCGCCGACCTGCCCGCGCTGGTGGAGGAGTCCCGCCGGGCCGGCATGCGGGTGGTCCTCGACGACCGGCTCGGCAAACCCGACCCGGTGCCAGCCGGCATCGGCCGGCACGTCTACCGGATCGTGCAGGAAGGGCTGACGAACGCCCGCAAGCACGCGCCGGGCGCCGAGGTCCGGGTCACCCTCACCGCGCCGGACCAGGCGACCGAAGCCGATCCGGCGGCGGCCGACCAGCTCGCCATCGAGGTCGTCAACCCGATGCCGCTGGGCATCGCCACCGCCGAGATCCCCGGCGCCGGCGCCGGCCTGATCGGCCTGCGGGAACGGCTGGACCTGATCGGCGGGCGGCTGGAGCACGAACGCACGCCCGGCGGAGACTTCCGGCTGCGGGCCTGGATACCGTGGCGGGCATGACCACCACCGTCCGGGTCCTCATCGTCGACGACGACGCCCTGGTCCGCGCCGGCCTGGCCATGATGCTCAGCGAGTTCGAGGGGATCGACGTGGTCGGCTCGGTCGGCGACGGCATCGAGGTGCTGCCCGCGGTGAACCAGCACCGGCCGGACGTGGTCCTGATGGACATCCGGATGCCGCAGCTCGACGGGCTCGCCGCCACCGAGTCGCTGCGCGCCCGCCGGGACCCGCCGGAGATCATCATCCTCACCACCTTCGACACCGACCAGCACATCCGGCGGGCGATGCGGGCCGGCGCCAGCGGCTTCCTGCTCAAGCACACCCCGCCGCCGCAGATCGCCGAGGCGATCCGGCAGGTGGCCGCGGGCGAGCCGATGCTCTCGCCGAACGTGCTGCGCCGGATGATGGCCTACGTCGCCGACGCCGACCCGGACCCGCGCCGGGACCGGGCCCGCCAGCTGCTCGCCCGGCTCAGCGACGGCGAGCGGGCGGTGGCGCAGCTGGTCGGCGAGGGCCGGACCAACAACGAGATCAGCCAGCAGCTGCTGATGAGCACGGCGACCGTCAAGGCGTACGTGTCGCGGATCCTGACCAAGCTCGACATGAACAACCGGGTGCAGATCGCCCTGCTCGTCCACGACGCGGGCTGACCTCGCGTCCCGCACTCCCCGAGGCCGCAGTCGCATGTTCGTGTCTGCGCCGCCGCCGTGTCACCCGCCGTTCCCTCAGCTCCGCGAGATTGACCGCGACCAGGCAGAACAGTCGGGCGCGGTAGGCCCGGACGGCGTACGGCGGGAGCGGAAACCGAGATGGGTCACGGTCACCAGCACCACCAGCACGGCGAGCACGACCACGGCGGGGCCGCCACTGACGGCGTACCGGAGGTTCTCGATCTGTCCGTGCCGGACGCGGAGCTGTCGCCGGCCGACGTCTCCCGGCGCGGCTTCCTGCGCAGCGCCGGGCTGCTCGGCGCGGGCGCCGCGGCGACCGCCTTCGTCGCGCCCGGAGCCGCGCACGCGCACGGGCCGGGCGGCGACCGGGACCGCACCGGCGGCTTCCGCTGGCTCGCCGGCGACCACCACATCCACACCCAGTACAGCTCCGACGCCCAGTACCGGGTGATCGACCAGGCCCGGCACGCGCGGGCCTACGGGCTGGACTGGATGGTGGTGACCGACCACGGCGGCGCCACCCACGCCAAGATCGGCGTCGAGAGGGTCAACCCGGACATCGTCGCCACCCGCGACCACCTCGACGACCTGCTGGTCTTCCAGGGTCTGGAGTGGAACATCCCGTCCGCCGAGCACGGCACGGTCTTCGTCCACCCGGGCCGCAACGAGGTCGCGGTGCTCAAGGAGTTCGAGAACACCTACGACGGCTCGGTGACCGGCACCTCCGCGCCGAGCCCGGCCAACGAGGCGCTGGCGGTCGCCGGCATCCGCTTCCTCGGCGAGGCGGTCCGCCGCCGCCGGATCGACGGCGCGCTGTTCCTGGCCAACCACCCGGCCCGGCGCGGAGTGGACTCGCCGCACGAGATCCGGGCCTGGCGGGACGCCGACCCCACCGTCGCGGTCGGGATGGAGGGCGCCCCCGGGCACCAGGCGTCCGGGATACCGGCCCCGAACGGTGCCGGCCGGGGCCGCGGCTACTACGAGGGCAGCCCGTCGGCGGCGTCGTTCCCCGGCTACCCGCTGGAGAGCTACCGGACCTGGGGCGGCTTCGACTGGATGACCGCCACCGTCGGCGGGCTCTGGGACAGCCTGCTGGCCGAGGGCCGGGCCTGGTGGATCAGCGCCAACTCCGACTCGCACGTCAACTACCTGGACACCTCGCAGCGCGGGCCCGGCAGCGACTTCAACGCCAACGGCCGGTATGACGACCCGGTGCACGGACCGCTGCTCACCACCGCCGGCGACTTCTGGCCCGGCCAGTACAGCCGGACCCACGTCGGGGCGACCTCGTTCGCCTACCGGGCGGTGATGGACGGGCTGCGGGCCGGCCGGGTCTGGGTCGACCACGGCGGGCTGATCAGCGGCCTCGACATGCGGGCCCGGGTCGCCGGCGACCGGCGGCGCGACTCCGGCACCCCGCTCGGCGGCGTGCTGAAGGTCCGCCGCGGCACCGCCGTCGAACTGACCATCGACATCGAGCTGGCGAACACCCCGAACTGGTCCCAGTTCGTGCCGGTGCTGGCCCGGGTCGACGTGATCGCCGGCCGGGTCACCGGCCCGGTCGCCGACGGCGACACGTTCACCGCCCCGGACACAAGGGTGGTCAGGTCCTTCGAGGTCAACCGGAGCGCCGGGCGGGTGTCGCTGCGGCACGCGCTCGGCCGGATCACCGAACCGTGCTACGTCCGGCTGCGCGGCACCGACGGCAACCGCGGCGCGCCCGGCCTGCTGGGCGCGGCCGTCGACCCGGCCGGGCCGGCGATGGACGTGGTCGGCGCCGCCGACCCGTGGCAGGACCTCTGGTTCTACGCGAACCCGATCTGGGTGGTGCCGAGTTGATCACCGACAGCCGGCCGGTGACGGTCGAACACAGCGGCTTCAGCCTCGGTCACCGGACCGACCAGGACGCCGAGCACTGGCTGCGCGAGGTGGTGGCGCCCCTCGGCCTGCCCGACCTGGTGGCCTGCACCCATCTGGTACGCCACCCGTGGCCGCACGTCGCGGTCAGCCTCTCGGTGCCGGCGCCGGACGTGCTGCCGCCGCCGGCCCCGGAACTCGCCGGGCCGGCGGCCTGGGCGGCGGCCGAGCACGCCGGCCGGCGGTCGGGCCGGGCGGTGCTCTACCCGGGCTCGACCGAACTGGTCGGTACCGTCCGGGTGGCCGACCTGATCGAGGTCAGCGCCATCGACCGGGTGGTGCTGCTCGGCGGCGAGGACGCCGATCCGGTGGCCCTGGTCGACACCCGCGACTTCGTCCGGCCGCAGTGGCGCAACGGTCAGCTGGTGCTGATCGCGGCGCACGCCGGCCCGGGCCGGATCGCGCCGTTCGAACTGCCCGACCCGACGCCCTGCTGCGCCGACCACTGACCGCCGGCCGGCGGCGGGCACCGGTGGCTCGTCCAGCCCGCCGGCGGCCCGTCCAGGCCGCCGCTGGCTCGTCGGCCGGCGGATACTGCCCGGCCCGGCCGGGGAGGCTCAGGCCGGGATCCAGTCGGCGTTGGCGCCACAGACGATCAGGCAGGGGTGCTCACCGGGGACCCGGCCGGCCAGCCAGGCCGCGAAGGCGGCCGCGCCGGCCGGCTCCACGGCCAGCCGGAACTCGTCCCAGAGCCGGTCCCGGGCGGCCAGGATCTCGGCGTCGTCGACCAGGGCGAGCCGGGTGTCGGCCGCCCGCAGCAGGGCGTACGGCAGCTCGCCGACCCGGCTGGCGCCGAGCGCGGAGGCGGCCACCGAGTCGACCGGGCCGTCGACCGGCTCACCGGCCGCCATCGCCGCGTGCAGGCTGGCGCAGCCGGCCGGCTCGACCCCGACGACCAACCGGTCGCCGACCGCCAGGCTCACCCCGGCGGCCAACCCGCCGCCACCGACCGCCACCGCCACCGAGTCGCACTCCGGAGCCTGCTCGACGATCTCCAGCCCGACCGTGCCCTGCCCGGCGATCACCTCGGCGTCGTCGTACGCGGGCAGGTAGCGCAGCCCGGCCTCGGCCGCGTGGTTCAGCGCGGCGCAGGCCGCCTCGGCGTACCGGTCGCCGCCCCGGACCACCGTCGCGCCGGTCGCGGCGATCCGCCGCTCCTTATCCGGCGGCACGGTGTTCGGCACGAAGATCGTCGCGGGTACGCCGAGCAGCCGGGCGGCGGTGGCCACCCCGAGCCCGTGGTTGCCGCCGGAGGCCGCGACCACCGGCACGCCGGGCTGGCCCCGCAGCAGTGCGTGGGTCGCACCGCGCACCTTGAACGAGCCGGTGAGTTGGAGGTTCTCCAGCTTGAGGGTGACCGGTCGACCGTCGACGACGGTCGTCAGGACGGGGGTGCGCCGCACGTGGCCGGCGATCAGGCCGGCGGCCCGCCGCACGTCCGCGAGGGCGGGGGGCGCTCCGGTCACCGGCTGCCGGGGCTGGGTCGATGCCTCTGAGTTCACCCGACCACCCTGCCACGGGGACCTGGCCGGATCGGGGTGAGCCAGTTCACGTCCGCCGGGCGCCAGTGCCAATACATCCGTCCACATCGATGTTTTTGGCTCCGGGTCTGGCGCGGTGCCGGCGGGCTGCTCTAGCGTCGAGACATGGTCTCCCGTCGATCGATCCTTCGGGCGGTACCTGCCGTCGCCGCCGTCGCCGCCCTGCCAGATCTTCCCCGCCGGCTGACCGCTGATCCGGTCCGCCTGCCCCCCGACCCGGCCACCATGGCGGCCGCCGCGGGCGCGGTACGCGGCTTCACGGCCGACCTCTACCACACCCTCGCGTCGAGCCACCCGGGCGGCAACGTGGTGTGCGCGCCGTACTCGGTCGGGCTCGCGCTCGCGATGACCCGCGCCGGCGCCGGCTCGACCACCGCCGACGAGATGGACGCCGTGCTGCACGCGCCGCACCCGCGACCCGACGCGCTGCACAGTGGACTCAACACCGTCGACCAGTCGCTCGCCGGCCGGTTCGCCGACGGCGACGGGACCAAGAAGCCCCGGCTGATCACCGCCAACGCCCTCTGGACCCGACTGGACCTGGGGCTGCGACCCGGGTTCGGCGACACCCTGGCCGGCTACTACGGTGCCGCGCCGCACCCGGTCGACTTCGGCGGCGCGCCGGAGTCGGCCCGGCAGGAGATCAACGCCTGGGTCTCCGACCGCACCAACGCGAAGATCGAAGAGCTGCTCGGGTCCGACAGCGTGAGCTCCGACACCAGGCTGATCCTCACCAACACGGTGTACCTGATGGCGGCCTGGCGGTACCCGTTCACCGCGCGGGCCACGGCCGTCGAGCCGTTCACCCGCGACGATGGCAGCGTCGTCGACGTCCCGATGATGCGCGGCCCGTTCGACCGGATGGGCTACCTCGAAGGGGACGGGTGGCGCGCGGTCGACGTGCCGTACGAGGGCGGCGCGCTGGCGATGGCCATCGTCATGCCGACCAGCGGCGACCTCGCCGCCGTCGAGGCGAACCTCGACGGGACCGGGCTGGGCGCGCTGCTTACCGGCTTCCAGACCACCGACGTCCAGCTGCGTATGCCGCGGTGGACGTTCCGCCTGCCGGCCGAGTTGGGCGTCGCCCTGAGCGGCCTCGGCATGCCCACGGCATTCACCCCGCAGGCCGACTTCACACCGATGAGCACCACCGATCCCGACCTGTGCATCGACGACGTGGTGCACGAGACGTTCATCGCGGTGGACGAGAAGGGCACCGAGGCGGCCGCCGCCACGGCCGTCATCATCCGGCCACCGTCGATCCCGCAGGGGCCGCAGTTCTTCGTGAACCGCCCGTTCCTCTACGTCATCCACGACCGGCTGACCGGCATACCGCTGTTCCTCGGCCGGGTCCACGACCCGCTGGTCACCGGCCCGGCCTGACCGCGGCCCGAGCGTCCCGTACCACCGCGCGGCAGATCCTTACCTGCCTCGAACCCGAAATGTGCCTGCCGCGAACATTGACCGGTTACCGTCGGGGCCATGGCCGACCGGGAAACTGTCGCGCACCTGCTGCGCCGGGCGACGTTCGGTCCGAGCGCCGAGGAGGTGGACGCCGCCGAGCGGGCCGGGCCCGCCGCGACCCTGAACCGACTGCTCCGCCCGGCCGGCGCCGACCCGGGCGCGGCGGCCACTCCGGTGCCGGTGCTGGGCGTCGACCCGACCGCGGCGCTCCGCCCGAACAGTGATCGCCAACAGCGGCAGGAGGCCAACCAGCGCCGCCGCGAGCAGAGCCGGCAACTGCTCGAATGGTGGCTGGACCGGATGGTGGCGGCCGAGCACCAGCTCACCGAGAAGCTGGTCTTCTTCTGGCACGGTCACTGGGCGACAAGCATCCGCAAGGTCCGGTCCGCCCAGCTCATGCTCGGTCAGCTCGACACGCTGCGCCGGCACGGCCGCGGCGACTACGGCACCCTCATCGCGGCGATGGTCCGTGATCCGGCGCTGATCCGCTGGCTGGACGGGCAGCGCAACACCCGGGCCGCCCCGAACGAGAACCTGGCCCGGGAGTTACTGGAGCTGTTCACCCTCGGCGTCGGGCACTACACCGAGGCCGACGTGAAAGCCGGCGCCCGGGCGTTGACCGGCTGGACGGTGGACCGGCGTACCGGTGCCGCCCGGTTCGTGATCGACCGCCACGACGCCGGGCCGAAGACGATCCTCGGCCGCACCGCCACCTTCGGCGCCGTCTCCTACGCCCGACTGCTCGCCCGCCAGCCCCGGACGGCGCAGTTCATCCGGGACCGACTCTGGCTGCGCTTCGCCGGCCCCAGCGGTGCGGCCCCGACCCCTGCCGCCGGGGGCGAGTCTGCTGCGCCGGCCACCGTCGGGGGTCAACCGCCGACGGACACGCTGGCGGCGCTGCGGTCGGTGCTCACCGACCCGGCGTTCCCGGCCACCCGGGGCCAGCGCGTCAAGGAGCCGGTCGACTGGGCGGTGGGCGCAATGCGCCAGCTCGGCATCCGGCCGTCCGCGCTGACCGGGCAGCGGCGCGGCCAACTCCTCACCGGACTGTCCGGAATGGACCAGGTGCCGCTGCACCCACCCAGCGTCGGCGGCTGGCCGACCGGCACTGGCTGGCTGAACACCTCGTCACTGCAGGCCCGGATGCGGCTGGCGGAACTGTTCGCCACCGCGGCGGCACCGCTGGTCGGCCGGCGGCTCGCCGCCGCACCCGCCGCGGGCCGGCTCGACGCGCTGGAACGGCTGCTGGTGGTCGACGCCTGGACAGAGCGCACCCGGGCCGCGCTGACCCCGCTGGTGGATCGCCCGGAGCGGCTGCTCGCGGCCGCCCTGGTGAGCCCCGAATACACCGTCGACTGATCGGAGGCGCTCCCGATGGACACCCTCACCCGGCGCAGGTTCCTGCTGGCCAGCGGGGTGGTCGGCGCCGGTGCCCTGGTCGCCGGCGGGACCGCGTACACGCTGTCGGAGCTGCTCGACACGGCCGGCGAGCGGGAGCCGGGCAGTGGTCGGACCCTGGTGCTCGTCACCCTCTACGGCGGCAACGACGGACTGAACACCGTCATCCCGTACGCCGACCCCGCCTACCAGGACGCCCGGCCGGATTTGGCGTACCAGGCCGAGGAGGTGCTCCGGCTCGACGACGTGGTCGGCCTGAACCCGGCCCTGACCGGCCTGCACGGGTTGTTCGGCGCGGACCGGCTGGCGATCGTGCGCGGGGTCGGCTACCCGAAGCCGGACCGCAGCCACTTCCGGTCGATGGACATCTGGCAGACCGGCGACCCGGTCCGGCCCGGCACGACGGGTTGGCTCGGCCGGTGGCTGGACGGGTCCGGCGGCGATCCCCGGCTCGCGGTCTCGTTCGAGGCGACGCTGCCGCCGCTGCTGGTGGGTGCGAACGGTGCGGGTGCGGTCGTACCGGTGAGTGGCCGGGCGACCCGGCGCGGCCCGGCGGATGCGACGCTTGCCGCGCTGGCCGTCGCCGCCCCGGGGGAGCCCGCCGCGCGGGCCCGCGCGGCGGGCTGCTTCGCGGACCTCCGGTCGGTCGACGCCATGATCACCGGCGTCCGGGAGGCCGCCGAGGAGGCCGCCGGTGACGACGACGAACAGCCGTCGGCGACCGCCACCGGCGGCGCCCGGACGCCGCTCGCCGCCCAGCTCGACCTGGTCGCCCAGTGCGTCGAGGCAGGGGTGTCGAGCCGGGTCTTCTCGGTCTCGCTCGGCGGGTTCGACACCCACGCCGACGAGAAGCAGTTGCAGGCGGTACTGCTCGGGCAGGTGGATCGGGCGCTGACCGGCTTCGTCGAGCGGATGGACCGCAGCCCCGCCGGGCGGGAGGTGGTGGTCGCGGTCTACTCCGAGTTCGGCCGGCGGGTCCGCGCGAACGCCTCGGACGGCACCGACCACGGCACCGCGTCGGACGTGCTGCTGCTCGGCGCGGGCGTACGCGGCGGCCTTTACGGCGAGCCGCCCAGCCTGACCGACCTGGACGCCGGCGACCTCAAGTTCACCACCGACTTCCGGGACGTCTACGCCACGCTGCTCGACCGGGTGCTGGCCACCGATCCGGGCCGCGTGCTCGGCGGCTGGACCGGCCGCTGCGACGGCCCGTTCACGGCGGCGTGACCGGCCGTCTCATGGCGGCGTGACCGGCCGGTCCACGCGGATGGTCGTGCCGTTCCCGGCGGTGTGGCGGTGCCGTCCGGGAGGCGTGACCGGGCCGGCTATCGGACGCCGGCCACCGCGGCGTCCGGACCGCCGCGCCAGACGGTTCCGACCTCGGTGAAGCCGGCGGTCCGTAGCGCGTCGAGATGCCAGCCGGCGGTCGGCAGGAACTCCGCGCTGTCGGTGTGGCCGTCCGGGTAGATCTCCCGGCGTCGTTGCGCGGGCGCGGCGAGCACCGGGTCGGCCGTCACCCGCTGCCACCAGTCCGACCAGGACAGTGCGGCACCGGCCGCCCAACGGGCGGTCCGCCGGGCGTCCGCGTGCGCGGTGAGCCGCTTGGTGAGCCCGGGCAGGCCGTCGTCGGGCATGTGGTCGGCGTTGACCAGGATCCCGCCGGGCCGCAGCAGCGCGCGGACCTCGGCGTACAGGGTGGTGAGCCGGTCGGCGGGCAGCCAGTGCAGGGCGGTGGCGGTGAGGACGGCGTCGAACCCGCCGGTGGGCAGGCCGGCTTGCCAGTCCGGGGTACGCAGGTCGGCGGTGCCGAGCACGGCCCGTCCGGCCAGGCTGGCCGAGGCGATGGCCAACAGCACCGGGTCCTGGTCGACGAGCGTCACCTCGGCGTGCGGGAAGCGGGCCAGCGCCCGCAGGCTGATGGTGCCGGTGCCGCCGGCCAGGTCGAGCAGCCGGGGCCGGTCGGTGTCGGCCACGGCGGCGACCGCGTCGAGCATGGCGGCCAGCCGGTGCTCCCGGTCCGGCAGGTACGCCTCCTGCTGGCGGTCCCAGCTCTCCTGCCAGGCGGCCGCGTCGATGGGCGCCGAATCGGCTATGTAAGGAGTCATGGAACTCAGGCTAGTTACAGCCGCGAGTTCCCGTCCAGAGGTGACGGGCATCTTGTTGCAAATAATTGGCAACTAGCCGGCCGGCGGCGCGGGCGGGTGCCAGTCGGCGTACCGGGCCATCGACCGCAACGCGACGCGGGCCGGCGTCAGCCGCATCACCGTGTTGCGGGCCGCGACCGCGACCGGGTTCTCCAACTGCTGGCCGAACCGTCCGATCAACCGGGCCGCCCGGGCCACCTGCTGGGTACGGGGTCG
Source organism: Solwaraspora sp. WMMD1047 (assembly GCF_029626155.1). Taxonomy (NCBI): domain Bacteria; kingdom Bacillati; phylum Actinomycetota; class Actinomycetes; order Micromonosporales; family Micromonosporaceae; genus Solwaraspora; species Solwaraspora sp. WMMD1047. The sequence continues at coordinate 1,499,675 of NZ_JARUBL010000001.1, forward strand.
GCGCTGCGCGTCGTACCAGGAGATCGCGGCCTCGACCGGGTCGGTGCCGGCGGCGACCCGCGGACCGCAGGCGACGCCGAGCACCACGGCGTCCTCGATGGCCTGACAACCGCCCTGACCGAGGTTTGGCGTCATCGCGTGCGCGGCGTCGCCGAGCAGCGCCACCCGGCCGCGGACGTAACTCGGCAACGGGGTGTCCAGACACCGGATGTCGGTGCGGATCACCGCGGCCGGTTCGGTGGCGGCCAGCAGGGCGTGGATCGGCTCGTGCCAGCCCCCGAACCGCTCGAACACGGCTGTCAGCTCGTCGGGAGAGCGCTCGCCAGGCGGCGCGTTGACCGCGCCGTACCAGTAGATCCGGCCGTCACCGAGCGGCACCATGCCGAACTCGGCGCCCGGCGCCCAACTGACCGCCGCCAGGACCTCGCCGTCCCACCGGTCGCGGGTGATCCCGCGCCAGGTGGTCGAGCCGGCGTAGACCGGGGGAGGGGTGTCGGGCCAGAGCCGGGACCGGACCACGCTGTTGATCCCGTCGGCCCCGACCACCAGATCCGCCCCGACCGTGACCAGCCGACCGCGCCGCAGGTAACCGACCTCGGCCGGCGGGCCGGCGACGACGTCGACCACCTCCGCGTCGGTGACGAGCGAGTCGGGCGGCAGCTCCGCGCGCAGCAGCCGGTGCAGGGTTCTCCGGTGGATGCCGACGGTTTCGGTGTGGAGCGCCTCGGTGAGTCTTGTGCCGTCGAGCCGGGCGATCCAGCCACCGTCGGCGGTCCGGGTGCCGCCCGCGGACGCGACCCGGCCGTCGCCCCGGACTGCCCCGGCCAACCCGAGGGCGTCGAGGGCGCGCAGCGCGTTGCTCATCAGAGTGATCCCGGCGCCCACCTCCCTCGGCTCGGGTGACCGCTCCAGGACGGTGACCTGCCAGCCGGCGCGCCGCAGCGCCACCGCCGCGGCGAGCCCGCCGATGCCCCCGCCGACCACTACCGCCTCGCGCCCGGTCATCCGCACTCCTTCTACATCTGTAGAAGACCATACTACGGGTGTAGAAGGTGTTGAGCGAAGCGGGGGCAGTTCGTTGACCGCACGAGGAGATCGGTTCGCGGTTCTCACCGACGCGGCGATCGAGATCCTGGCCGAGCTGGGCATGCGCGGGCTCACCCACCGCGCCGTGGACAGCCGGGCCGGGCTGCCGCAGGGCACCACCTCGGCCTACTTCCGTACCCGGCGGGCGCTCATCGAGGCGGTCGTCCGCCGGATCGCGGACCTCGACCGGATCGACACGCAGACCGGTCGGCTGCCGACCGACGACCCACCGGCGCCCTCCGTCCTGGGCGGCGACGACCTGGACGCGCTCGCGGCCGGCATCGCCGCCCTGCTCGACCACTGGCTCACCGCCGGCCGGCAGCGCGCCCTGGCCCGTTACGCCTGCCTGCTGGAGGCCACCCACCACCCCGAGCTGCGCGAGATCCTCGCCTACGGCGACGCCTCGCGGTCCCAGGCCAGGGCGATCCTCACCCAGGCCGGTGCCCCCGACGCCGAGCGGCGCGGCGACCACCTCGTCGCCTGCATCGACGGGCTGCTCTTCGACCGGCTGATCGGTGCCGGCGCCCGCACGGCGCCACCCCCCGGCACCCAGGCCAACCGCGACGATCTGACCCTCGCCGTCCGGACCCTGCTGTACGCCATGTCCGGCCGCACCTGACCGGCCGTCCGCTCTCCCGTCCGCTCTTCCCGTCCGCTCTCCCCGTCCGCCACCGGGTCTCGGCTGCCCTCGACGACGGCGCTGACCGGCGTCAAGATGGTGCCAGCGGTCACCGGACCGTACCGTCCCGAGCCCCGAGGGAGCGCGATGACCAGCCCCCGTCCTGCCCCGCAGACCACCCCGGTCGGCCCGCCGCCGCCGTTCGACCCGGAGCTCGCCGCCGCCCTCGCCGCGATGGCCGAGGAGGTGTCGCCGAGCCTCACCCTGGAGATGCTCCCGGCGGTCCGGGCCGCGCGGGCGGCGATGCCGCGGCTCACCGACGAGGAGCTTCGGCGGGACGGGGCGTTCGACATCGAGGAACGCGCCGTACCCGGTCCGGCCGGCGCCCCCGACGTGTCGCTGCTGATCTGCCGCCCGACCGGCGCCACCGTGCCGCTGCCCGCCGTCTACCACACCCACGGCGGCGGCATGATCCTCGGCGACAACCGCACCGGCCTGCCGGAGATGCTCGACTGGGCTCAGAAGCTCGGGCTCGTGGTGGTCTCGGTCGAATACCGGCTGGCGCCCGAGCACCCGGACCCGGCGCCCGTTCAGGACTGCTACGCCGGCCTGGTCTGGACCGCGAAGAATGCCGGAGAGCTGGGCATCGACCCGGACCGGATCCTGGTCGCAGGTGGCAGCGCCGGCGGTGGCCTGGCTGCCGGGGTGGCGCTGCTGGCCCGGGACCTGGGCGGGCCGGCGCTGATCGGGCAGGTGCTGATCTGCCCGATGCTCGACGACCGGAACGACACCCCGTCCAGCCAGCAGATGGCCGGGCTGGGCGTCTGGGACCGAACCGCCAACGAGACCGGCTGGACGGCGCTGCTCGGCGACCGGCGCGGCGGGCCGGACGTCGAACCGTACGCCGCGCCGGCACGGGCGACCGACCTGTCCGGCCTCCCGCCGGCCTTCATCGACGTCGGCTCCGCCGAGACCTTCCGGGACGAGGACGTTCACTACGCCACCCGGATCTGGCAGGCCGGCGGGCAGGCCGAACTGCATGTGTGGCCGGGCGGCTTCCACGGCTTCGACGGGTTCGCCCCGCAGGCCGTCCTCTCCAGGGAAGCCCGGGACGCCCGGTTGCGCTGGCTGCGCCGGCTGCTCGGCTCCTGACGCGGCCAGCGGCCCGGCCGGCGCGCGACGATCAGAGGGCTTCCCATCGACGCCCCGGGCCGCGTGCCGTGGTGGCCGCGCCCGGACGTGAAGCTGTTCAACATGATGGTCCACGTCCTGCAGGACACGACCCGGCATGCCGGCCACCCGACATCCTGCGCGAGCAGATCGACAGCCGGACCGGGATGACGGCCGAGTACGAGGAGCAGATCGACACCGCGGCTCGCGGGGCGCACCGGGCGAGGATCGAGCGAACTGCGCAGGCAGCTGCCGGCGGTTCGCAGCATGCTGGCGTTGATGTCGACCCGAGTTTGTCGTATCCGGGCCGCGTTGTTCGTAGCTAGGGTGAGCGGCGCCTACGAGGGCGCCGTCGCGACCAGAGGAGATGCCGACCGATGCCGCACCCACAGGCCAAGGTTCACCGCATGTTCGAGCTCGTCGAGCCGATCGCCACGGTCACGTTCTCCGAGGTGGCGAATGAGGCGTTCCTGGCCCTCGGCATGCGCAACTACTGGGACGGATACTTCGCGGGCCGGGCCGCGCCGCTGGGGCTGGCACCGGCCGCGGTGGTGCACGCGGTCTTCTACAATTTCGCCGACGGCGAGGTTGCGCGCCACATTCCGTGGGTCTGGGGGAAGACCAACCCGCAGGAGGCGATCGCCGTGCGTGAGCGGGGCAGCGCCGCCGCACTGCGGCAGCTGATCGGGCCGCTCGCCGACTCCCCCGATCTGGTGCGGGTAGCCGACCTCGCCACCCGAGCAGCGGTCAGCGCGCCGACCGAGGGCCGGACACTGTACGCCGGACTCCGGGCGCTCGACCTGCCCGCGGAGCCGGTGGCCAGGCTCTGGCACGCGGCGACGCTGCTGCGAGAGCACCGTGGGGACGGCCACACCGCCGCCCTTATCGCCCACGGCATCGGCGGCATCGAGTCCCACGTCCTGCTCGCTCTCTCCCTCGGCATGCGGGCGGAGGAGTTCGGCCGGATCCACCACCTGCCCAAGGCGCAGCTGGCCGCTGTTGTCGACGGGCTGCGCGCCCGCGGTCTCGTGGACGCCGCCGGCGGGTTCACCGACGCCGGCCGGGAGACCAGGCAGCGGATCGAGGCCCTCACCGACGAGCTGGCGGCGCCGGCGTACGACGTGCTCAGCGCGGACGAGCTAGACGAGCTGATTGCAGGGTTCGAGCCGATCGCCGCTGCGGTGACGGCCACCGTCGACTGAGTGGGCTCATCAGGCGCCGGCCCCGGCTCGGCTACCGAGGTGAGCGTGACGCGTTCCGCTGACCGACACGCACGGTCGGCGGCGACTCCGATGCGTCGGGTGGGTAGGCGTGTTGCGGTCAAGTCTGGGCGTACTGCTGCACGTACTCCTGGAAGGTGAGGGACTGGATGGTGGCCATCAGGGTGTCGGTGAGCCGGCGGATGTCCGCCGGCGCCTCGATGTGCGCTGGGATGGCTGGTCCGAAGGTGATGCTGACTGGGTGGCGCTGGGGAAGGCGCGCGCCGGGCGGACGTATGCGGTCGGTGCCGCGGATGCCGACCGGGATGATGGGGACGCCGGCCTGGTTGGCGAGGCGTACTGCGCCGGTGCGGCCACGGTAGAGGCGGCCGTCGGGGGAACGCGTGCCTTCGGGGAAGACGGCTACCAGGCCGCCGGAGCGGAGTACGGGAACGGCGGCGTCGAATGCGGAGAGGGCGGCCCGGCCGCCGCCCCGTTCGACCGGGATGGCGCCCATACCGGTGACGACCTGCCGGGTGAGGTAGCCGCGGGGCCCGGGGGAGCGGAAGTATTCGGCCTTGGCCCAGAAAGCGATGTGCCGGGGCGTGAGGATTCCGAGGAACAACTGGTCGGCGATCGACAGGTGGTTGGCGGCCAGGATTGCGCCACCGGAGTCGGGGAGGTGACCGAGGCCGGTGATGGTGGGACGCCAGGAGTGGCGGAGGTATCGGCCGATGGTGTGCTGGGCCAGCGCGTACAGGGGTGGGGTGTGGGTCATGCGGCGGTTCCGAGGTGCGCGGTGAGGGTGGCGTCGAGCAGCGCGTCCGGATCGGTCGCGCCGGTCGCGAGGGTGAGGCTGCCCCAGTTCCACAGTTGGGCGATGCCGTGCAGGTTGGCCCACAGTGCTCCGGCGACGACGTGGGCTGGCGGGTCGGGCTCGGGTCGGGCCTGCGCGACCAGGTCGGTGAGGAGCCGGAACAGTGGCAGGCTGGTGTCACGCAGTCTTAGGTGGCCGCTCTCCAGCAGGTCGTGCCGGAACATCAGCTCGTACCGGCCGCGGTGGGTGGCGGCAAAGTCCAGGTAGGCCCGGGCGAGCGCGGTAAGCCGGGCGGGTGGGTCGCCGGCCGCCTCGGTCAGAGTGGAGTTCGCCCGGGTGGCGAGGTCGGTGAACCCGTCGCGGGCGATGGCCGACAGCAACTCCAGGTGGGTGGGGAAGTAGCGACGTGGCGCGCCGTGCGAGACGCCGGCCCGTCGGGCGATCTCTCGCAGCGACACTGCGGACGGGCCTTCGTTGTCGAGTAGTTCGCCGCCGACGCGGATGAGGCGTTCGCGTACGCCCTCGTCAGCTCGCATAGACGTTGTCTACCAGATGCGAGTAGACAACGTCTACTCGGACTGCTACTAGAGCAGTCCTTACTTTCGGTGTGATCGGACGCAGGGCTTCCGGCGGCGACATCGTGGAAGGCCAGCAACGGGGGAGGCGTCCCGGCCGGCGGCATCCACAGCCGTCCGCTGCGGGACAACCGACCATCCCTCGATCACCGGCCGAGTATAGGAGCCCGGACCGTCCCACCCCTGGTCGCAGATCCCCCCGGGCAGCATGTGCGTGCGCTCGTCCGGGACTGCGGTGACCATCGGGAGCCAGGAGAGGATTACCGTGAGCCTGTGCACGGTGCCGGACCCGGCGCGCGGCGCGAGGCTGTGAGCCATGGAAGGGATGGCGTTGCTCCTGCTGTGCCCGTGTGTGTTCTTTGTGGCGCTGCTCTTCGCCGCGACCGTGAACCTCTGGTTCCAGACCAAGCCTGGCAGTCGACAAAGTTGAGCGGCAATCGGGGCCAGGCCGGCGCGCGAACCGGAGCGGCCCTCGGCCGTGGGACCCCGGCCCCGACCCAGCGCCCGTCCTTCGGCACGTTCAGTTGTCACCGGCACGCACAGATCGTTCAGTGACCGCAGCGCTGCACCGGTTCACGGCGTGAACTGGTGGCGCCGGACGCGTTCAGCCCGGATCCCCATCTCGCGACGGGGTTACCGTTCAACGTGGGCGGCGAGGTTTGCCAGCGAGGACGCGAGCCCGGCCGCGTGATCCTCCGCGGAGATGCCAGCGGGCACGTCGTCGGCTCGGAGGTCCACGCGCGTCCCATCGTCGGTTGCGGTGACCTCCCAGGTCACCGTCATGGTGCCCGCATAGCCGGGATCGTCGGCGACGAAATTGACGGCGTGTACCACTCGGACGCCGGGGACGATGTCGACGAAGCGCGCTTCGACGATGTCGGAGTCCGCGGTGGCCTTGCCCGATGCGGTCGAGGCGTCCAGGTAGGTGAGCACCATCCGATACGACCCACCCAGCCGGACATCGAACCGTTCGAACCTGCCGCTCATCCCCGCGGGGGGAAGCCACACGGCGAGGGCGTCTGGATCGACAAGCGCGGCGTAGACATGATCAGGAGGGGCCGCGATCACCCGCGAGGCTTTGTCCGTCCGTGGCATAGCCCCCATCATGGCGCACCATGAAGGTCTCATCCCGGCACGACCGCACCCTCAGCGACGAGCGAGTCGCGGCAGATGCGTGCACGTGGTCGCGCGGGTAGACGTGTCAACCAACGTACCTGGTCAATACGACTAGCGCAGCATCCGGCCGATGTCGGCAGCCAGCGTCACCGACGCGTCGATTTCCTCCCTGCGGATCGACACGCTCTCCACGTTGAACCCAAACGGGATCCCGATCCCGCGACAAAAGTCGGCGAGCTCGCGCGCGTTGGCCCGGCACTGGCTCAGCGACTCGGTCAATGGATCCGATGAGTGAACGAGCGCATTTTCCAGCCACCGTGGCACGGCGACGCCCAGCCAGCGCAGGAATGCCAGCGTCTTCAGCGACCCGCACACCGACAGCGTGAAGACCACCGGCTGTGGCTCCACGCCACGCGGGCGGCAGGCGTAGAAGTAGTCGGAGACGAGGCTCTTGGTCGCGCCGACATCGTAAACGACCTGCGAGATGAAAAACGTGCAGCCGCGCTCCTGTTTCGCCAACATCCGCAGGTGCTCGTCCCCACCGCTGGTATAGCGTTCGGTGATCGCTACGCCGCCCACCGGCAGGTCGGGGCGGATCTCGCCGCGCAGCGTGTGTGCGCGGGCGAGGCTGGTACGCACCGGCTTGTCGCGGGAGGACGCGCCGACGAACACGCCAGACATCGTCCCCGGATCGGCCGCGCGTAGCCAGGCCGCGATCTCGTCCTCGGCGTACTTACCGACACATCGGTAGATCACCACCGGCCGCTGCCACCGGCCGAGATACTCGGTGTGGAAGACAGCGGGGTCGACCGTCGGCAGATACGGGAATGGCCGCTCGTCGCGGTTGCGGTCACTTTCGTCGTCGATGTCGTAGAGGACGAGCCCGTCGAGGTCGAGCGACTCCAGCCGGGCGAGTGTGGCGCTAGCGATCTCGGCGACCCGTTCCGGAGTGGCGTTGCGCCGGGGCGGGGTGATACCGAGCAGGAGAACGCCGGTGCGGGCACGGGCGAGCATTGGGTTGGCGGTCATCGGGACCCACGATAGGGCCACTGCAAGGAGTTACGTGGTACGCACCCCCAACAGGGGGACGCCCTGCCTCACCGAAGGGGTGTCGCAGGCAGGACTGGATGACTAACTCACGTACTGTGCAGGTCCTCGCCCAAGGTGCGCTGGCTCCGGATGATCGCACCCGCAATCGGCGAGGGTGGCAGCCCGTTCAAGCCGGGCCGGGTCCAGGGGCCGCTCAGCTTCCTGCGGCGGCCCCAAGCCCTTCACAGGCGGCAGACGAGCGCGCCGCCGTGCTCGAAGAGGACAACGTCCACGACGGGATCAAGGGAAGCGGGAAGTAAAATCGCGTCGATGTCCGTAATGCAATCATTTGTCCTGCATGTTCGCGGTGATTGCGCCAAGCAGAACCAACACTCCGATCATCCCGCCGACACAGCAGGACAGGCCGAGCAAGGTCGCGCCCAGTCCTTCCACGCATGAAGCGTAGATCGTAGATCGATGGGCAGCGGCGACAGGCGAGGTCAACCTGCAGGGATTCCCCTGCGGGGCAGCGTGTAGCGAACCGGTCGCGGCTTCGCGCCGCACGCCCTACACGCGGCAGATCCGGATGCCTGGCTCGGCTCGGGTCGAAGGGCTACGACCGGTCGCGTATGAACGTCGCCAATTCACGCCTCAGGTCGATGACGTCGACCTTCCAACCAGCGCTCAGCCACGAATGTGCCTGCACGCGGGTTCGGTTCAAGGTGTTGCCCCACCAAGTGCGATCGGACCGTGCGGTAGGCGGCAACGATGCGGCGATGATCTCCTCAAGCCGCCGGAACGACATCCGGACCGTGTCCCGCTCCTGCCGCTGCAGGAATGCGGTAAGAGGGTCGTACTTCGCCATCGCGAAGCTCTCCTGGCTCGCCGACGTGGTTCGCGTCCGTTGCGTAGGGATTCACGACGACGTCGGGTACGACTGTAGCCGACAGTATCGCTGGCAGCGTTGCGGTCAGCTCGACCCTGGCAGGAGGGCTGAGACCACGATTCACGCCGAGTAGTGCCCGATCTGCGGCATTGCGCATCTGCTGCTTGGCCGCTCAGCCCTCGCGTTCAACGACCGCGCCGTCGTCGGGATCAAGTCCAGCAATAGCGGCGAGATCCTCTGCCGACACCTTCAAGACGTCAGGGACATAGGCGAGAACCTCCCGCTGCGGATTGAGGTGTCCGCTGCGGAGTCCCCTGATCGTCGAGATTGATCGACCGCTTCCTCTGGCCATCTCCACAACGGAGATCCCGCGCAGGTCCATCAGCCTGCTGAAGACAGCACCGAAGGGATGCGGCTCCGGCCCCCCAGCGGCTGCGACGCTCGGACCGATCAGCATGTCACCGAGCTTTGCCTGGAATCTGATCAGCCGATCATGCCTAAACCGTACCCGGCCCGAGAACGGCAGGACGTGCTCCGTACCGCAACCTGCCGCTCCAGGCACCGACACCTCGACAACTCCGGATCCGGCCCCGTGCCACGGCGTCTCACACGGGTAGGCGGGCTCCACCTGGGTGACCTGCCAGTCACGGTTCCACCACGGCAGCTGAGCGAGCAGTGCGTTGAAGAAGGGCGGCAGAACCGCGAGGTCCACAGGTGCCGGCGCGACAGCATGCACGACACCCGGCCAGTATCGCAACGCCTCGACCACGGCAGGACTCAATGCGCGCCCGGCGTAAGTCACTGCCAGACAGTAGCCTGCTGGCCGAGCTCGCCGTGTTCGCGCCCTCCACAGGCACCGCTCCCTCTCCGGCCGAGCGTCCTCACGGACGAGGGGACATCGTCTCAGTTGGACCAGGTGTACCCAGCGACATTCCAAAGGGTCTGGGCTTGGGTCAGGATGGCGACCACAGCGGTGGCGGCCAAGAGAGCGACGACGGCGACGATCCTGATTCGCAGGCTCATGAGATGTCCCATCCGGTCAGGGCTTGGTGCTCCCATGGTATCGACACTCCATCACAGCGAACATCATCGGCACAGCTGGAAGGTGCGATCGGCACCGCCGTTACCGATGGTGACGATCGGTTAGCGGCAGATCCGGATGCCCGCTCTTGTCTGGCTGACGTCAGGCGACGGTGGCGGTCACAGCTGACAGCAACCCGGGATCAATGTTTAACGGATCGCTGGCGCGTAGGGTGGTTTCCAGAGCAACCGCTGCATCCCGTTCGGGCGAATCGGCATGGCACTCGCAGTCCAGCCATTCCGCGGCGTAGTAGGCGTCGCCGATAACACCATCGGGGTAGTCGAGGTCAGGGCTCAGTCGAGCCAGTTCCCGGACCGCCGCGAACTCGTCAGCGTCCGTTCGCGCGGCTGCCGCCTGCCCAACCAGACGCCCAACCAACTTGCTGGCCTCGTCTGCGGGCAACTCAGTCACGGCAAGTTCGGAAAGCAACTCGGGCACCAATTGATCCACAAACCAGGGCGACGCCGTCCGAGACAGGCCGGCGAGTTCAGCAACTGCTTCCCCCTCCGCCCCTTGCGCGAGCAGATGAGCGGCTACATCTGGCCAGTGACTGCTCAGTATCAGCCCGAGTTGGTGCGCACAACGAACGGCACGGCGTTCATCGTTAGTAAGCACTCCGTTCACTCCACTGCCTCCGGTTTCGCCACCCATCCGCACCCACCATCATCCCCGACAGCCCAGACATGGACGTCCACTATTCGGCTCGACCGCGCGTCGATCGCCACGGCACGTCCATCATTCACCGTGACGCTCGGTTGGCGGCATGTGAGGTCGCCTCGCCCCTGTCCGCCACGCCCAACGACAACTCCTATGCTGTAGCAGCCCGCCGTCAAGGTATCCGCACTTCGCTACGAAGATCGGGATGGAAGTGAATCGTGAGCATGGTGCTGATCGGTCGCAGGCTGTCGCACAACGAGTGGCGCCAGATACTCGATGATCCGACAACCGTCGACATGCTGCTGTATGGCGACCTCGACGACGACCAAGCCGCGATGCCAGACCCCGAATTGGACTTGGACAAATCCTGGCACGCCATCCACTACCTACTCACCGGGACGGCTTGGGATACAGACGAAGGCGCCGGCGCAGCCATCCTCGGGGGCGACGAGATCGGCGAGGACAACGGCTATGGGCCGGCTCGGCTACTCAGCCCCGAGAACGTCCGAACCGTAGCCGCCGCCCTCGACACGCTGCACCTCGACACCTTGCGCACCCGGTTCGACCCGAAAGCGATGGCGGCCGCCGACATCTACCCCAACATCTGGGACCGCACCAACGAGGTGTTCGACACCTACCTCGCGTCGTACTTTGTCCAGCTTCGCTCCTTCTACAGCAAAGCTGCGGCCAACGATCAAGCTGTGCTGCTCGCCTGACCTGAGACCGAAGGCGATCTCCCAGGCGCACAGCGACTCGTCGCCGTCGCAGCCAAGCACGCCAGCAGCGGTTGAGCTGCACGGCGTTCCCATGTGCTAATCGAGCAAAAAAACATACTGGTCGTGTTCGACGGATAGACCCAGCAGGGTCAGCCGCCGCAGGGTCTGCGCCCCATACGCGATGGATGCGGTGGACACGTCAAGTCCACCGTCGTCGGTGTCCCGGTCGCCGTACATCGTGATGACCACCATGACGCCAGCCCGCATCCCCAGAGTGCGGCAGGCGGCGTGGATTCCCTCGGCGTACGGTTCGATGGCGCCCAGCAGTGCGAGGACGACCTCCTCCGTGTCGTAGCTGCGCACCTCCGGCAACTCGTACGTCCACTGACTGAACCGACGTAACCTCGATGTGCCCGACACCCGATCGCCGGACCGCGACGACTCGGTCGGCTGCAGGCCAGTCAACCGCGTCACCTCGTCCGGGTCGAACGCCATCGCAGCCAGATCGCTGGAGGCGAACGGCGGCCCGCTCACCTCGACGTCCCGGACCAGATACAGATAGGCACGCTGAACGCAGCCGGCCGCACCCTCGGTCCCGCCCCCTGCTTCGGCCATCGACGTGAACGGTAGGGCAAGCCACGGCGCCGTGCCATACCAGGATCACCGGGAAGAGCCCGCGTAGCCGGCACCAACCCCGACCCGATTGATGTCCATCACGCTCCATAACGAGCGGATCGCGGCAGATCAGGATGCCCCGATCTGGGATACACATACGACAGTCAGCTGGTGCCGGCGAGCAGCGCGGTGATCAGTGTGCTGGGCTCGGTGGTGGCCGGGCGGTCGCTGACCTGGCCGTCGCCGATCTCGATGATTCGCCAGACTCCGTCGGCGCGGAGGGCGAGGTCGACCGTGATGAACGGCAGGCCGAGTGCGGCGATGACCGGTGTTACCGCGTCCAGGTCCACGTCGAGGTGCGGAACGTCGTTCGGGGTGTCTGGATGCGAACTGACCAGGGCGCAAACGCCGTTGACCCACCAGGTACGCGCCTCGACGGAGGTGAACCGCTCATAGCGGCGGAGCACGAACCCGCCGACGAAGTCGTCTTCACGCAGGTGCCGCAGACGGCTCGCCACCTTCCAGGCCGTCTCGCCATCGGCGAGGTCCGGGGATGAACGCCGCCTCGTGCCAGTAGTGCTTCATCGACTTGGTGTAGTCACGCAGGACGGCCGGACCGGTGCCCAGCTCGACGCGTACCCGATCGAAGTCGGCCCGCAGGTCGCCCGTGGTCCACATCGACGTGGGGGTGTGTGCCGCCAGCGCGGCGTACCAGCCGGGCAGTTCGTGGGCGCGCCGGTACTGCTCGGGCGAGGTTCGCAGGGTCACGCCGCGCCGGGCCAGCGCCTCCGCGAAGGCCGCGTACTGCTCGCTGCGCAGCATCCAGCCGCGGTAGACCGCCTCACCGCCGGCGGGCACCAACGCCACCGCCTGATCCGCACGCCCCGGCCTGGCAAGCGCGTCGTGATCGACCACCGCCACGTCGAGCCCGGCATCACCAGCGGCGACCGCCTCCGCCCTGAAATGCTCGTCGGGACGGCGCGGTCGCAGTGGATCGGCAGAAACCAGCAGCATCACACCCCGCATCGTGCCCGACCCGGCTAGCAACCTCCACGCCATATTCCACCCGCATCGCGCACGGGGAGCGGCATGAGCGTGAACGCCTCGGATCCGGACACTGGGGCACAGCCAATGGTGTGAGCCAGGAACTCAACTCCGCCCTCGCCCACGCATCACAGGCCAAGGGCTGGCGACCGACCTCAGCCTCAAGACCGACTACGAAGCGGCCTACGCATACATCCAAACCATGATCATCCACGAGCGGCAGAGGGCCGACGAAGACGACGACACCGGCTGGTAGCCCACCCTGCCACGCATCCGCCCACATAGCAGTGCGCCCCACGGCCATCGGCCTCCACATGCGATGATCAGGCCATGGCGCTGATCTCCGCCGATGCCCTGGCCGGATATCTCCTCGAGGAAGCGATCGCCTTCCTACTCAGCTCGAACGGATACCGGCTCCTGCAGCACGCAGACGCTGACAACCAGGCCCTATGCCAGGCGGGACACGGTCTGCTGGTTCGCGGCCGGGGCGCTGATCACCAAGCCGACGTGCTGGGTGACCTGCTGGTGCCGACACCGTTCTCACTACCTGTTCGACTGTTCGTCGAGGCTAAGAACCGCGGCTCGAAGGTCGGTCTGGCGGAGGTGCGCAACGCCCACGGCGTCATTGACGACGTGAACCAGCAGTACTCAACCGAACTATCGACGTCGTACCGGCATCCGCTACGCCGGTACCAGTACCGCTACGCACTGTTCTCAGCGGCCGGTTTCAAGAAGGAAGCGCAAAGCTACGCGCTCGCTCAACAAATCTCGCTCGTCGACCTGTCCGGGCCCGCGTTCGAACCCCTCATCACCACCGTGGAAAGAGCCGCGAACCTCATCCTCATGACAGCCATCGCCACAGGCCTCACCACCTTCCCCCTCCGGCAAGCACGAACGGCACTACGAACCGCTTTCGGCAACGCAGGAGCCGAATTGACCATGGCCGAGAAGCCCACCGACGACGCCGGCGGCGGACTTCCGACAGAGGAGCTGGCGTCCTGGGCGGCCCGAACGACCGCCGAACTGCAGGACTCGTCCAGCGGAGAAGGGCTCATCCTGGGCTTCCCCGCAGCGCCGTTCATCCTGGCCATGCACCCCGACAGCATGAACGACTTCGAGACCTTCATCGCCGACCACGGCTCGGACATCCCAGTAGATATCCGCTTCGGCCGCGAAGGGGCCCGCGGGGACTGGACCATCACCCCCACCGAGGATCCTGAAGCTTTCCGGCTGTCGTTCGGCCTCCCCGGCGCCCTCGAGACCTGGCTGCTTTCCGCGCCCGAACAGGAACGCCGGCGAGCAGCAGACGCGAGACGGACCTTACTACCAACGATCAGCCTGTTCCTGGAGAACCGGCTGGTCCAGTTGCGATACCAACCCGTGCAAGCACCTCCCCGGCCCGCCTCGGAGGACGACCAGCAGTCTCAAGGCGACGCCGGGACTGACGCAGCCGATACCTCGTACCTGCGACGCAACCTCCCGGCAGAACCTCGGCACCGCAGACGTCCCGAGCCGCAGATCGTGATTGCAGACCCGGCAGAGCGGGTGCCACGTGACGTTCGAGGCTGGTCAGCGAGTGCAGCTGCGGAGCTGATGCGTGTGCTCGACAACTCCTCCCCGATGCGCGCAGCCTTGATCCGTACCGCTGCGCGCCAGAACGGCCGGCTCGAACGGGAACAGGTCTACGCGATCGCCGAATTCCCAGCGGACCGGACGCTGCGCGGCCTCACACGGCCCACCAACCGCATCACAGCCACCCTCATCGAACAAGGCCGCATCCCCGAAGAAATCGAGTATCCGCTTAAAACGGGCTATGACCACGGAGTCCAAGCAACCCACTTCACCGTGCCAGCCGACCTCGTAGCAGCGCTTCGAGCCCTCGGGCCACCACAAGGCATCTGACAAGAACCCCACACGGGCTGATCGGGCAGCTTGAGCGGCTGCCGTGGAGCAAAACGAGGTCCCCCGCAGTCCAATGCACGCCAGCGATCAGACCGGCTCGTCACTCCTTGTAACAAGCGGATCGCGGCAGATCCGGACGCCCGGGCTGGCTGCGTCGGCCGCATGCGTTTGCTCTCACGCCGGTACCAAACCCGAAGATTTCTTCCGGGACGAGTTAGGGGAGAATCCCGATGTTCACAGCCACCGAGGCAGCGAAAGATGGCAAGCATGACGAAAGGAATCGCGCGGACACTACGCCGCTACGTCCGACAGACGTACGGAGCCATCATGTGGCGCAAGCTCGGTGCGGCGGTGACTGCGGTACCGTCAGCCACGCGGACGATGGTGTCCCGTCGGTTCCTGCGTGGGCTGCTCGCCCTGCCGCTCGCCGTGGCAGCTGTTGCCATCACGACCGTGCTCACCGGCTTGGTCCTGATCAACGTGGGCTACCCGCTGCGGTCGATCCTCGGCTTGAGCGGCCACGATGGAAGTGTCTGGGCCAGCACCTACTACGACGCCTGGGGTGGCCCCACTCTGGCGGGCGCTTGGACAGTGCACGGCACGGGCGTGATGTTGTTCGTCTTCCCGCCACTGGCCTGGGTGGTCCGCGGCCTGCTCCGAGTTGTGGCCGACCTCACTGGCGCGGCGCCTGCACCCGTCGAGGCAACGAACGTGGTTCCGGCGCCCACGCGAATCCCGCGGCCCGTTCCGCTACGTACCGAGGCGAAGCTGTGGCGCCGGGCCGGTGTGACCGCAGCGGCGCTCGGATCGGTTTACGGCTTGGCACTGCTCGCACATGCAGCAGGAATCGGTGACAACGTGCTCTGGCTACCTCGTGACTTCCGCAGCGGGCTTGCACTGGCCGTCGTACTCACGCCTGTCGTCGTCGCTGCGTCGACAGTCCGAACCTGGTGGCGCCCGTCCGGCACGGTCCGGCAGTAGCAGGTCGCCTACATAGGAACCGACTCCCCGGGCAACCAGGCATCCGCAGCACGTGCCGAGTCCGACAGGACTCACTCCGGTGAGTCCGCAGGATAGCGCCGACGCCCTGAATCTGAACTCGGCAGGTCTGGCCGGACGGAAATTCCGACGAGGTGACGGTGCGTAGTGAGCGGCGCGCGGCAGAAGAGTAAGGATCCGAAGGGCTCTACGGCCGAAGGCATTCAAGTTGTGGGTCGTAACAAACCAGTCCGTGTTCGGCAGCAAGCTGAGCCGCCCAGGCAGAGACTTCCTCGCACCTGCTCCAAACCATGGGAAAGTACATCAGCGGTCCGACAGCCTCGTTGGCGAGTGGTGCTGTTGACCACGGACTGTCGGCTCCGGCGTCGTCGTCGATGTCCGGGTAGCGGTCCAGCAATGCGGCGGCGTACGCGCGGATACGATCCGTCGGAGGCTGCAGATCGTCGGAGTCGATGTAGCGCAAGTACAGCGAGGCAAACATCCGGCCAGCCATCTCGTTGTCGGCAGGACGCTCGCCTTCCCAGATGGCAAGGTCATAGCTCATTCGTTGATCTTTACACGTCTCTAGCGCCGGCTGGACCCGGCGCTGGCCGTGACGGCACACCGCGGTCGGCGGCAGATGTGTGTGCCCGATCTTGGGGTGGGCCACCTGAAGGAGAGCCAGTAGGTTAGGGCGAATGTAGGACGGGACTGCGGCTCGTCTCGACGGCGCAACGGCCGAGGATCCTTACGCGCGCTGTGTCGGGCCGGAGAACGGCGTCAGTGCAGAGCCTCGTGCTGACGCGCCCAGTCCTCTGCTGACAGACGGCTGTCAGCAGGCGGAGAATCTCGCAGGCACCCAGAACACCGGGCGAAGAACGCCCCGCCCTCTTCCCAGGTGTGCACCTGTCCAGGCTTCACCCAGTCGGGCGACCAGTCGATGTTGAAGGCATACAGCAGGCCGGAGGTGACACCCTCCATCAGCCGTTCGATAGTGGAGTCGCTGAGACCCAACTCCAACGCGCTGTTCGCCACCTGGAGTTCGGTCCTGATGTTGTGCTCCAGCAAAGAGACCAAGCGAGCCTCACGTGCACTGTCAGCCCTTCTCTCCATGTGCACAACCTGCCTGACGCTGACCGGCACGTCGGGGCACCCCTCGCAGCTACCTACGCCCGACTCGGCAGCTACCGAAGGTGACGTAGGTGTCGGCACTGGTGGGCGCGCGACCGGCGGCATGAGCGGATACGTGATCAAGTCCGATCCGTTCGGGGGTCGCCCAGGTGGAGCAGTTCACGTTGAGCGGGTGCGGGCTGCGAGGATCGGCGGGTGGACGGCGATCTGATTGCGGCGCTGGCACGACTCCGGGAGGCGTTCGTCCGGTACCCGGGCAGGGCGGTGCTCGATGGCTGTCCGCATTGCCGGGGACCTGCGTCGGTCGACGATCATGACTTGTTCTCCTTGGCCATCAGCCTCGGTAATACGGTCGGCGGCCGCGACGACCTGAAGCATCTGCTGCCCTTGCTGCTGGAGCGCATGGTCACCTCCGGGGAACTCGACCCAGCGATCGTGTTGGGCAAGCTGCCTCGCGAGCGGTGGCGCGGCTGGCCCGAAGCCGAGCAGGACGCCATTGACGGCTACCTGGATGCTGTGTGGCGGCCGTTGCTGGCGACGTACCCGTCGCAGGTCGGGTCGTTCCTCGACCCGGCCACCTTCCTCGACGCGGTCGTCGCCGCCGGTGAGAACGTCACACGATTCCTCGACGTCTGGGACCTCGTCCTCAACTCGGCGGCAGATCGCCACCTGGCCGACACCGTGAACGGACCCGTCTTCGTGGACCGGAGGTCGGCCACGCTGGCGGCCTGGCTGCGCCGCGAGACGGTCCGCGACCGGCTGTATCGGGCGTTTGAGCGTGACCACGACATGTCCTGGGCTGATGACCTGGCGCGGGCCTACGATCTCGTCCGCTCGTAACGACACCTCGGTCTGCGGTGAATGGGGATGCTGTGCGTCGTGCGTCATGATGGCGTCCATGGGCACCGGCGATCCGTACACCACCATCACCGAGCCGACGTTCGTGGCGCGGTTCCTGCTCGATGTGGACACGGACACCGTGGACACGGTGGCCAACGTTGACGCGTTCGTTGACCTTCCTGACGGCTCCACCTGGGCACTGACAATCCTCACCGTCGATGAGGTCGGCCGCTTGTTGGCGCGGTGGAGGGAGACAGGTGAGGCTGCGAACGGCAGCTACTTCTGGACCGCCGACCAGTTGATCGTGCCGGAAGCAGGGGTACCGGCGATGACCTCGGCGATCCGAGAACTGGTGAGCAGCGGAGACATCACAAGTGCCGGCGTCCGATGCGAAGGCCCGGGCCGAGACACCTCGACGATCGCCGGGGAGTGACCTTCCAGGCGTTATGTCTAGCGCGATCTGCGGCAGAACAACGTGGTCCGGCAGTTCCTACGCCGCGCTTGAGGTGGGACGCGTGGTGTTCTGGGCGGCGATCTGTGAGATGCGTTGGGGCGACAATCCCAGAAGAGCGCCCGCGTCTCGGACGGTATATCCGTCGCTCAGGAGTGCCCGTACGGCTGTTGTGGTCGCTTGTTCGGCCTTCTCGTCGGCGTCCCGAGCGGTCCGTCTGGCGTCCAGTGCTGCCACGACTGTTCCGGGAAGCTCTGGGTGTACCTCGATGTTGATTGCGGCCGGGTCGATCTCGAGCAGCAACGCGATCGCCTCGCGCGCCATGGTGGCGACCTGGTCGAGCCGGCGGGCCTGGGTGTGGACGCCTTTGAGTTCGGGCACGCTGATGGCCCACCAGTTGCCGACCCGCCGGCAGGACACGGAGTAGGTCGTCATTTCCACCAGTCCTCCCCAAGTTGGTCATCGAGGTCGCTCATGATGCCTCGCGCGGTATGTTCGTTGATTTCTCTGTGTCGGGGTATGACGATCTTCTCGCCGCCGCACCTGAAGATCGAGTGACTACCGCCTTCCCGAAGCAGCACGAATTCTTTGCCCGCCTTGGCTGCCGCTGCACCGATCTTCTTGATGAGGTCGACCCGCTTCATGGACTCTAGCCTAGTCCGCTAGATAGATCAAGTAAAACCAGCTAGACGGCGAGCCGATCGGGATACATCTTCCGTCCACCGACACGCTCTCATCGGCAGATCCGTGCGTCCAGAGAGGTTTGGAGCGGGCGGCGGCCGGGGTATCAGCGCAGAGCGTGCCGTATAGGACGTCAAAATGGCGGGCGAGGCAATGGGCCAGACGTTGTATCGTTCGGCACCCTTGCGGTCTCGGCTACGGGAGCTGGTCCCTGCGGTCCCGGGCGAGCCAGGCCCGTACCTCGTCGTTGTCGGCGCCGAGCGCGGGCGGCGGCCGGTGGTAGCTGGCCGGTGTGCTGGAGAACGTGATCGGGTTGCGGATGCCGGGCACGGTGTCGATCTCGACGACCGGGTCCAGGCCGAGGTCGGTGGCGAGCTTCACCCCGTCGTCGATGTTGTTTATCGGTCCACAGACGATGCCCGCCTCGGTCAGCTCCCGGAACCACTCGTCTGCCGGCCGGGTCCGCAACCGCTCCACCAGCAGCGGACGCAGCTCCTCCCGGTTGCGGGTGCGATCCTGGTTGTGCAGGAAGCGCGGGTCGTCCGGCAGATCCGGCAGATCGAGCACTGCGCAGAGGCGGCGGAACTGGCCGTCGTTGCCGGCGATCACGATCAGCTCCTTGTCGGCCGTCGGCAACGGCTCGTACGGGAACAGGCTGGGATGGGCGTTGCCCATCCGGGTCGGTACCACCCCGCCGGCCACGTACGCCGAGGTGTGGTTGACCAGCCCGGAGAGCGCCGAGGCGAGCAGGCTCAGTTCGACGTGCTGCCCCTCGCCGGTCTGGTTGCGGTGGTTGAGGGCGGCCAGGATGCCGATCGCGGCGTGCATCCCGGACATCACGTCGAAGACCGAGATGCCGGCCCGGTAGGCCGGACCGGCCGGGTCACCGGTCAGGCTCATCAGCCCCGACATCGCCTGCACCAGCAGGTCGTAGCCGGCCAGCGAGGCGCCACCGGCGGTGCCGAACCCGCTGATCGAGGCGTAGATGACGGCCGGGTTTCCGGCGCTGACCGAGGCGTAGTCCAGGCCGAAGCGGGCCAGCCCGCCCGGCTTGAAGTTCTCGATCAGCACGTCGGCGCGGCCGGCCAGTTCCTGGGCCAGGGCCCGGTCGCCGTCGTCGGCGAAGTTGAGCGTCACCGACCGCTTGTTCCGGTTGATGGCCAGGTAGTAGGTCGACACCCCGTCCCGGTCCGGCGGCACCCAGGTCCGGGTGTCGTCGCCGGCCGGACCCTCCACCTTGATCACGGTCGCGCCCAGGTCGGCCAGGAGCATCGTGGCGTACGGACCGGCCAGGATTCGGGAGAAGTCGGCGACCAGCAGGCCGGTCAACGGTCCCGGCGTGGACACGGTCGGCGGATCGATCGGGTCAGACATACGGGTCCACCTCTTCGTCTTGGCTTCGCCGGCGGATTCGTCTCGGCGTTTGCTGGGCGGATCGTCAGGGTTGTCGGCGGCGGGTCGCGCCGCTTGCGGTCCGTGGGGCCGTTAGCGGGACAGAACCACCCGGGGTACGTCCTGCCAGGCGGCCCAGTCGGCGCTGACCTCGGCGGCGGTGCGCAACAGCGGCGGCAGGTGGTGTTCGGTGAGGTACTCGACCGATGTCTCGGCCGCGTGCACGGTCACGTTCATCGCCGCGATGACCCGGCCCTCGCCGTCGCGCACCGGGGCGGCCACCGAGCGGATGCCGGGCGCGAGCTGTTCGTCGGTGAGTGCCCAGCCGCGGGCCCGGACCTCCCGCAGCGCCGGCTCCAGCTCCTCGACCGTCGGCTGCCAGCGTGGGGTGATCCCGGACCGGCTCGGCTCGGCGAGCACCTGCCGCAACCGGTCGGCCGGCAGCCCGGCGAGCAGCACCTTGCCCAGCGAGGTGGCCGGCGCGGGAAACCGGGTCCCGACCGTCACCGCCAGGGTGATGATCTTGGGTACGGCCACCCGGGCGACGTAGACGATGTCCGACCCGTCGAGCTGCGCCATCGACGAGGACTCGTTGTTCTGTGCCACCAGCCGTTCCAGGTGCGGCCGGGCCAGCTCCCACAGACCCTGCGAGCTGATGTAGGCCATCCCCAGCTCCAACACCCGCGGAGTGAGCCGGTAGCCGCGCTCGGCGGTGGCGACATAGCCGAGCTCGTCGAGGGTGAGCAGGATCCGGCGTACGGTCGGCCGGGCCAGGCCGGTCGCGGCGGCGACCTCGCTGAGGGTCAGCTGGGGCTGGCGGGGTTGGAAGCAGCGCAGGACGTCGAGTCCGCGGGCGAGCGCCTCGATGAAGTCGGGGCCGGTCTCACCGCGCACGCCGTCCCTGCCTCCCGCCGCCTGGGCCGTCGATTGTTGCAGCGAGGGTACTACCACGGCGTGTCCGATCCCGGCGGGACGTAGTGCGCGGCCCGGTCGACGGACTGGTAGATCCGGCCGGCGACCGGCTGGCGCATCTCCTCGGCGAGGTGCCCGAGCAACCCGGCCGTCCGTGCCAGCAGGGCGAAACCGCGCAGGATCTCCGGCCGGAAACCGAGGTCGGCGAGCGCGGCGCCGCAGACGCCCGCGCCGTTGAGTGGCAGCGTGCGGCCCAGGATCTCGGGGTGCACCCGGCCGATCGCCGCGAACAGCCGCAGGTGTGGACCGAGCACCCCCTCCTCCTCGGCGATCCGCATGATCGCCGGGGTCCGCGGATCGCCGTCCTTGTGCACCGGATGCCCCAGGCCGGGCACCTTTCGCCCGGCGTCCCGGCTGGCGGTCAGCGCGCGCCGCGCCAGCGCGTCGAAATCCAGCTTCTGAGAGCCGGCCGGGCTGCCGGCGGTCGGGGCCGGGCCCGCGGTGCCGGTCGAGTCGGCGGCGCTGGACAGGATCTCGGCGAGGTAGCGGCCGGTGTCCTCAGTGACGCCGAGGAAGCGGGAGCCGCCGCCGAGCAGCCCGGCCGCGACGGCGCCCTGCAGGGAGTCTGGCGCGCTGAGGTAGGTCAGCCGGGCGGCGATCGCGGTCGGGGTGAAGCCGTGGTCGGCGAGCGCGACCAGGACCGCCTCGAACATCCGGGCCTGTCCGGGCGTCGGCCGCGCGCCGGCGACCAGCCAGAACGCCAGTTCACCGAAGGAGACCTGGCCGAGCAGGTCGGCGGCGAGGTCGTGGCCGAGCAGCCGGATGGTGGTCAGGTCCGAGGTGCCGATGCCGGTGGGGTAGCCGGTCGCCGGCTGCCCGGTTGTCCCCGTCTCGCTACCACTCATCTCGCTCCCACCGCCTAGCGGACATCTGTCCGTAAAGACGCTAGACCGGGTCGCCATCTCCCGCAAGCCCATCTGAGCTGGTGAAACTGTCAACACGAAACGTCGGTGAAACGGGTTCGGTGCCAACCCTTGACACGAGGGCCACCCGATGGCCATGGTGACTCCCATCACCGCGACCGTTCAGCGGACGAGCGTCCGGGAGAGGGGCGGCATGGCCTCCATCGTGGCCGTACTGGCCACCACACATCACCCCTTCTACCTCCGCGCCACCACCGCGACCGGGGCCGACCGGGCACCCTTCGCCGACGAGTGGCAGCGCAAGGTCGAGGCGTACCGCGAGACTCTGGCCAGGGCGAACCCCGACGTGCTGGTGATGGTCGGGTCGGACCACTTCCACCAGCTCTGGCTGGACAACATGCCGCAGTTCCTGATCGGCAAGGCGCCGTTCTACGACGCGAACTTCTACAACGAGGAACGCGAGTTCGGGCTGCCCCGGATGCTGCTCACCGGCCACGAGGAGCTGTCGGCGTACCTGCTGCGCGGCGGCCTGGACGCGGGCTTCGACCTGGCGTTCAGCAACGAGCTGCGGATCGACCACAGCATCACCTGCCCGATCATCACGGTACGACCGCAGAACGACCTGCCGATCGTCCCGGTCTACACGAACATCTTCGCTCCGCCGCTACCCCAGCCGAAGCGGTTCGTCCAACTCGGACGGACCCTGCGCCAGCTCATCGAGGCGTGGCCCAGCGACCTGCGGGTGGCGGTGATCGGCACCGGCCACCTCTCCCTCGAACTCGGCGGCCCGCGCCAGTTCGGGCCGCACGGCCCGGACCCCGAGTTCGACGCCCGGGCGGTGCGCTGGATCGCCGACGGCGACATCGAAGGGGCGCTCTCCGAGGTCACCCTGGACAGCCTCTGGAACCCGGGCAACGCCACCCACGGCTTCATGGACTTCATGCTCATGATGGGCATCGCCGGCCAGACCAGCGCCGACTACGTCGACACCCTCGACCTGTTCCACACCATGGAGGCCTACTTCACCTGGTACCCGAACGGAGCCCCCGGATGAGCCGCTATCTGGTCAACAAGTTCCTCTTCACCGTCGACCGGGACCCGGAGCTCGTCGAGCGCTACCGCGCCGACCCGGCCGGCACCGTCGCCTGGTGGGAGGCCGAACGGGCCAACGCCATCCTGAACTGCGTGGCCGGCGAGGCGAGCACCTGGCTGTCGTTCACCGACGCCGAACGGCGGGCGCTGGCCGAGCACGACCACGTGGCGCTCTTCGAGCTGGGCGCCCACCCGTTCCTGACCCTCACCCTCTGGATCGCCATGTTCGAGCGTGACCACGACGAGCCGCTGGCCATGCAGCTCGCGTACGGCGCCCGGCTGGCCCACTTCGAACTGCCGTACCCGGACATCACGACATGAGCCTCGGGCTGCTGCTGCTCCGCCTCCTGCTGGCCGCGCTGCTGGCCGGGCACGCCTGCCAGAAGCTGTTCGGCTGGTTCCGCGGCGCCGGCCCGGCCGCCACCGGCGAGACCTTCGACAGGTGGGGATTCCGCCCCGGCGTCCGGCTGGCCGTCGTCGCCGGAGTCCTCGAACTGCTGGCCGCCGGTTCGCTCGCCCTCGGCCTGCTCACCCCCGGCGGCTGCGCCGTCGTCGTCGGCACGATGATCGTCGCCGCGGCGCCGAACGCCGGAAACGGCCTCTGGGCACACCAGGGCGGCTGCGAGGTCCCGGTCGTCTACGCCGGCCTGGCCGCCGCGCTCGCCTTCACCGGACCGGGCCGGTGGTCGCTCGACCACGCGCTCGGCCTCACCGACCACTACGGCACCGCCCTCGGCCTGGCCGCGGTCGCGCTCGGCGTCGTCGCGGCGGTGCCGCCCCTGCTGCGCCGCCGGGCCGCGCTGCGCACCGACTGACTGACCCCTTGCCGCCACCCCACCACCCAGCCATCGAGGTGATCTTCCATGACCGCAGGCGTACCCGAATCCGAGGACCGACCGACCTTCACCCCCGGACGACCGGTGGTGTTCCGCAACGCGACCATCCTGACCATGGAGAACGGCGCCGTCATCGACGGCGGTGACCTGCTTGTCGTCGGCGAGCGGATCGCCGAGGTCGGGCAGGGGATCGCCGCGCCCGACGACGCCGTCGAGATCGACGCGACCGGCGGCATCCTGATGCCCGGCATGGTGGACACCCACCGGCACATGTGGCAGACCGCGCTGCGGGGCCTCGGCGCGGACTGGACCCTCACCCAGTACTTCGTCTTCTACTACCTCACCTGGGGCAAGATCTTCCGGCCCGAGGACATCCACGCCGGCAACGTACTGTCGGCGATCGAGGCCATCGACTCGGGTGTCACCACCACCCTGGACTGGTCGCACGGTCTGCAGACCGTGGAGCACGGCGACGCCGCGGTCGACGCGCTCCGGTCGGTGCCCGGCCGGTTCGTGCTGGCCTACGGCAACCTGCTCGGCGCCCCGTGGGAGTGGACCCACAGCCCGGAGTTCCGCGGCTTCGTCCGGCGCCACTTCGACTCCCCGGACGACATGCTCGGGCTGCAGTTGGCCTTTGACGTCACCGCCGACCCGGCGTTCCCGGAGAAGGCCGCCTTCGAGGCCGCCCGCGACCTGGGCCTGCGGGTCACCACCCACGCCGGGGTGTGGGGCGCCACCAACGACGACAGCATCCGGCTGATGTGGGAGCACGACTTCATGACGCCGGACGTCACCTACGTGCACGCGGCCACCCTGACCGAGGACTCGTACCAGCGGATCGCCGCCACCGGCGGGACCGTCTCGGTCTCCACCGAGAGCGAGCAGAGCGCCGGCCAGGGCTACCCACCCACCTGGCAGCTGCGCCGGCACGGCATCCCGGTGTCACTGTCGATGGACACCAGCGTCTGGTGGAGCGCCGACCTCTTCTCCGCGATGCGGGCCACCCTCTCGGCGGACCGGTCCCGCGAGCACCACGAGGCACACGCCCGGGGTGAGACCGTGGTGCACAACCACCTGCGGGCCGAGCAGGTCGCACACTGGGCCACCATCGGCGGCGCGCAGGCGCTCGGCCTGGACTCGGTGACCGGCAGCCTGGTCGCCGGCAAGAAGGCCGACATCGTGCTGATCCGCAACGACCGGTCCCCGGCGCTCTATCCGCTGCTGCACCCGTACGGCAGTCTGGTCTTCCAGGCCGGTCGCGGCGACGTGCACACCGTGCTGGTCAACGGGAAGGTCGTCAAGCACGACCACGAGCTGATCGGGGTCGACCTCGACGCGGCGCGGGCCGCCGTCGGGCGCACCGTCGAGTACGCCCGTTCCACAATGGGCGACGAGGCGTGGCAGCAGAGCCTCACCCCGGAACTGCCGCCCACCGAGCGGGTCCCCAACCCCTACACCTACACCGACTACGACGGCGGCAGCACCCGGCACCGCGCCCAGCGCGAGGCGCCGGCAGCCGCCCAGCAGCCGGCGAACTAGGCGGCGCAGGCGGGATCAGTACGCGTAGCGGCGCACGTTCTCCGGATGCAGGACGATCCGGACCTGCTCCTCGGCCAGAATCCCGGCCAGGTCGGCGGCTCGGACCGGATCGCCGAGATCCCAGTAGCGGGCGGCCAGGCGGGCGGCGAGATCGTGCGCGCCGTCCGTCTCGATCGTGGTGCGGCCGGCGACGGAGACCCATCGCTCGCGTTCGGTGACCGGGGCCGCGACGATGATCGAGGCCCGCGGATCGCGCCGCAGGCGCCGTACCTTCAGGGTGTCCGGACCGGTGAAGAGCTGAACCGTCCCCTCCGGGGTCGCCTCGAACCACACCGGCCGGGGCTGGGGTGGCTGCGGCCCGGCGGCGACGGAGAGGAACCCGTGCAGGGGACGGGCCAGGAACTCCAGGTCTTCGGCGGTCAACTGGCTGGTATCGGTGCTCATCGCGGCCTTCTCATCGGCGATCCGGTCTTGCCCAGCAGCATGGAGAGGGCTGCCTGCGGCAGGTACTACCCGGCCGGCCCGGGGATCATTCGTGATCTCCTGGCGGTGTGCCGAGTTGCGCGCCGGATGACCGACCTGGGTGCTGGGCAGCGGCTCTGTGCCCGCTGTCCGGATCGGCCCGATCGGTGGCTCTCCGGTGCCGAATCGTGTGCTTCGCTCGGATAAATCCGTCCCGCCCCAATATCGGTCGTACGTTGGCGCTCAGCGGCCACGACGAGGTGGCCCTCCGCGCTCGGGCCGGTGCGGCCGATCCATTGGGAAAGGCGGCAACATTTGATGTCCATTCTTCGAGGGAGTCCCCGGGTTCCCGGCCGGTCCGCGCCGCGGCCGGCGAGGCGGCGGTCCCGGTGGTTCCTAGCCGGTGGGCTCCTCACCGGCGGACTGGTGGCCTGGGTGCTCCTCGCCGGAAACGGCGGGCTGCCCGGGGTCGTGCCGGCCTCGTTCGATGACGACGGCGGCACGCACGCCAGCGGCGACAAGCCCGACGGCGGCGACAAGCCCGACGGCGGCGGCAAGCACGCCGGTGACGGCAGGTACGACGGCGGGCACGACTGGATCAGCACCCACCACGAGGTGGTGGCCGTGCCCTGCGACACCGACGAGCTGATCGCCGCCCTGGTACGCGCCAACGCCGAGGGCGGCGGCAGCCTCAAGCTCGCCCCGAAGTGCACGTACACCCTCACCGGGTACGACGACCACCGGAGCAAGCCGCACGTCAAACCCGACGACCGGTCCGGACTACCGGTGATCAACCATCCGATCTCCATCAAGGGCGAGGGTGCGACGATCCTGCGGGACCCCACGGCCAGGATGTTCCGGTTCTTCACCGTCCCCGGTGGCGGCGAACTGCACCTCAGCGACGTGACCCTGGAGAACGGCCGGGCCGGCAGCGGCGGCAGCGTCGCCGTCAGCCACGACGGCACGGCCGTCCTGGACCGGGTGACGATCCGGCACAGCGCCGCGGTGGCCCGGGACGGCGGCGGCGGTGCGATCTTCAACGACGGGCACATGACGATCGTGGCGGGCACCTTCGACCACAACCGGGCCGAGGGCGAACTCGGCCGCGGCGGTGGGGTTCTCAACGGCGGCGTCTTCACCATGAAGAAGTCGCACCTGACGAAGAACAGCGCGCACGCCTTCGGTGGCGGGTTCGCCAACTACCAGGGGGCGGCCGACGTCAGCGAGAGCACCTTCACGCACAACCGCGCCGCCGAGGGCGGCGGGGTGGCCAGCGTCAACGCCCGGACGAAATTCTGGGACAGCGAGGTACGCGACAACGCCGCCAAGACCGGCGGCGGCCTGATCAACCGGCAGGCCGTGTTGACCATGCGGAACCTCTCGGTGCTCCACAACACCGCGAAGGGCGACGGCGGTGGCGTGGCCAACACCGAGGGGGTGCTCACCGTCGACGGCGGGGCCATCAAGGCGAACAAGGCCGGGGGCAACGGCGGGGGGATCTTCACCACGAAGGGCACCCTGATCGTGCGGCACGCCGAGATCAGCAAGAACAGCGCCGGCGGCCACCACTCGACCGGCGGCGGGATCTTCGCGCAGGCCGGCCAGGTCCAGCTCTTCGCGGCCACGGTGACCGAGAACGTCGCCAGCCGCAAGCCGGGCGGCGTCTTCGCCCAGCACGCCCAGGTCACCGTCGACCCGGCGACCGTGATCAGCCGGAACATACCCACCAACTGCGGGGGCAGCCCCGTACCGATCCCGAACTGCTTCAACTGACGCCGGCGGGTCCGGCCGTTCCAGGTACCGATCAATCGGATCGGGCCGGGAGCGGCCGGGCCCGCCCGCCCGACTCCGGGCCGACCGCCGGCCGATTCGCCCGCGCCCGGCGGCGGCGCAGCCACCGGACCGACGAGGGCAGCCACGGCAGGAGGGCGATCGACAGCAGCACCGCCAACAGCGGCAGCCGCCACGTCCAGGACCGCTCGGCCGGCGGCGCGGGCGGCGTCGCCAGCCACGGCCGGGCGGTCTTCGACCAGGCCAGGAAGGTGTCCCCGATCGGCAGCAGGCCGAGGGCGTACCGCCGGGTCCGTGGGGTGTCCACCGGGAAACCGACGAACTCGCCGTAGTTGGCCAGCGCCCCCGCCAGCCGGTGGTCGCCGTGCACCTGCGCCGCCCCGAGGGTCACCACGGTCGCCGACAGGCTCACGCCGAGCAGCAGCGGCCCGGAGTCGACGTCCGCCGGCCCGTCGGTCCCGACCGGGTACTCCCGGACCGCCGGCCCCAACCCCAGCGGCGACACCACGAACCGGTCCCGGAACCGCAGGTACTGCTCGTGCGCGAACGCCGCGTCGACCTCCGGCAGGAACCGGTGGATGATGCTCTGCGAGGTGCCCCGCGCCACCTCGGCCGGTGTCCCGGTCGACGGCTCCACCCGGTGCGGCAGCAGCCCGGTGGCCGGGTCCAACCGGTCCCGGACGTCGACCAGCCAGCGCTGCACCGTGCCGGTGAACCGGGGCGGCAACAGTGCGTCGTGCAGCCGCAGCGCCGCCATCGCCACGGTCGAGTCCACCGGCCACGCCTGCTCCGGGTACGCCGCCAGGAACGGCGTCCCGGCGGCGTCGAACGCGGCCCCGAGCGCGACCGCGTCCGCCTCGAACCGGCGCAGCTCGGCCGCGTCCCGGTCCGGGACCGGCTGCAGGCTCAGCACCCCGCCGCGCAGCCAGGTCAGCCAGCCCGAGTAGAAGACCCCGTACGCCGGAGTGAGATCGGCGTGAAACGGCGCCCGCCCGGCCGGCGACTCCAATGCCCGCACCGCCCAGCGGGCCTGCTCCAGCGCCGCCGCCCGCTGCCCCGGGTCGCGCCGGCCCAGCTCGACCCAGCTCAGCCCGTAGAGCGCGTAACTGAAGAAGTAGCCTTCCGGGAAGAGTTCCTGCGCCCGCTCACCGGCGCCACCCGCCAACTCCGCGCGGAGGAAGGCCAGCTGCCGGCGTACCCCGAAAGGCTCGTCATCGGGCGCGGCCGTCAGCGGCGCGACCAACCGCACCGCCCCGACCAGGGCGGCCATCCCCACGAGTACGGCGAGCAGCCCACGTAGCAGCCGCCCGGTGCCGATCATGGGAACCAGTATGGCGTCCGGACCGGCCCGGCGGCCGACCGGAAACCCAGCGGTGGATCCGGCACGCTGCGGCTAGGGTTCCGCTTCATGGGCAGAATCCTCTCCGTCAACCTCGCCGTGCCGGAGCCGAGCCCGGCCAAGCGGGTCGGCATCACCGGGATCAACAAGCGGCCCGTCGACGGTCCGGTGGCCGTCCGCGCGCCCGGGCCCAAGACCACCGGGCTGCACAGCGGTCTGGTCGGTGACCAGATCTTCGACATCGAGCACCACGGCGGCGACGACCAGGCCGTGTACGCCTACGCCCGGGAGGACTACGACTGGTGGGCCGAGCGGCTCGGCCGGGAACTGCCCGGCGGCCTCTTCGGGGAGAACCTGACCACGACCGGTCTCGACGTCAACGGCGCGGTGATCGGCGAGCGGTGGCTGATCGGCTCCGCGCTCGTCCTGCAACCCACCTTCGGGCGCATCCCCTGCGCCACCTTCCAGCACAAGATGGGCGAGCCGCAGTGGCTCAAGACGTTCACCCGGGAGAACCGGCCCGGGGCCTACCTGCGGGTGCTCGAACCGGGCGAGGTCCGGGCCGGCGACCAGGTGCGGGTGGTGGACCGCCCGGCGCACGGGGTCACCGTCGCGGACGGCTTCCGGGCGTACATGTCCGAACCGGACCTGCTGCCGAAGCTGCTCCAGGTCGACGGTCTGCCGGCCGACCTGCGGGAGACGCTGGCCCGGCGGATCGGCGCCGGCTGAGCCACCGGCTCAACCGTCGGGGGTGAACAACCCCTGGATGCCGACCACGATGGCGATCAGGCCGAAGATCGCCAGGAGCAGGCCGACCCCGGTCGCGGCGTCCGCGGCCACCGGCCCGCCGCCCGCCGGGGCCTCGGCGCGGTTGGCCCGCCGGCCGGTCAACCGGTCCCACAGCAGGGCGACGCCGACACCGAGCCCGACCACCTCGTAGTGGAACACCCGGGGTCCCGAGATCAGGTGGACCAGCAGGTAGTACCCGCCCGTCACCAGGGCGACGATCCCGACCACCCAGCCGAACGGCGCCATCCGGTCGGCGAACCGACCCAGGTCGTCACCGACCCGGGGCAGCCGGCGCAGCAGGGCGATGGCGAGCAGGAACCCGCCAACGATGTTGGCGAGGTCGAGTAGCAGGGCCATGATCATTTCGTCGGCTCCGGTACGCTGCGGTGATCGATGTCGATCGAAAGCGTAATGGAGGTCGAGCCGACGCGCTCGCGTAGGCTGGGCTCATGGCCGACCCGGTGTTCCGGCTCAGTGTGGACTACGGAACCTCGAACACCGTCGCGGTACTCGCCGAACCGGGCCGGCCCAGCCGCCCGCTGCTCGTCGACGGCCGTCCGCAGTTGCCGTCCGCCGTCTGCCTGAACCCGGCCGGGTCGCTGCTGGTCGGGCAGGCGGCGCTCTACATGGCACAGTTCCATCCGGAGTCGTTCGAGCCGTACCCGAAACGGCACATCGACGAGGACATCCTTCTCCTGGGCGGCCGGGAGGTCCCGGTCGGCGACGCCATCGCCGCCGTGTACCGGCAGGTGGCGACCGAGTTCGCCCGGGTCACCGGCGGCACGGCGCCCGGCGAGGTGGTGCTGACCCACCCGGCGGCCTGGGGCGCGGCCCGGCAGGAGACGCTGCTGCGGGCCGCTTACCGGGCCGGCTGGGTCCGCCCCCGGCTGGTCGCCGAACCGGTGGCCGCCGCCGCCGCGTTCGTCGCGGGCCACGAGGCCCGGCTGCCGGTCGGCGCCCACGCCCTGGTGTACGACCTGGGCGCCGGCACCTTCGACGTGGCGATCGTGCGGCGCGACGCCGCCGGTTTCGTGGTCCGGGTCGCCGACGGCCTCGACGACGTGGGCGGCGCCGACATCGACCACGGCATCGTCTCCTACCTGACCAGCAGCTACTCCGGGCGGGTCGGGGAGCGCATCCGGGAGCTGTCCCAGCCGACCACCCCGGAGCAGCGCCGTACCCGTTGGCGGTTCCTGGACGACGTCCGGACCGCCAAGGAACTGCTCGCCACCACCCCCGGAGTCTTCGTACGGATCCCGGGGGTGGACGACGGCGCGCCCCTGGGACGCGAGGAACTGGACCGGATCACCCGGCCCCTGCTCGACCGGACCCTGCACACGACCAGCTCGTTGCTGGCGCGCGCCGGCCTCGGCGCCGCCGACATCCACGCCACCTTCCTGGTCGGTGGTGCGACCCGGCTCCCGCTGGTCGCCACCCTGCTGCACCAGGCGCTGCAGCGCCCCCCGGTCCTGCTGGAACAGCCCGAGCTCGTCGTCGCGGAGGGCGGCCTGCACGCGGTCGCCCCGCCCGCCGCCCTCTCGGTCGCGGCCGTCCCGCCCGCCGCCTCCTCGGTCGCGGTCGCCTCGACGGTGCCGCACGGGACGGCCGATGCGGGTCCCGTCGCCGCTCCGGCAGGCGGGATCCGGGGCCTGGCGCGCCGGCGGTCGACCCGGATCGGCGCCGCCGCGGCGGTACTGGTGCTGCTGACGGCCGGCGGCGCGATCGCGGCCGTCAGCGGCCGTGACCAGGAGCCGACCCCGCAACCAACCCGGCCGCCCGGCTACGCCCACGCGGGCACCCTGCTCACCGGCCGACCGGCCTGCGTGGCGGCCTGGAACCCGGCCGGCACCCACTACGCCGTGACGAGTGCCGACATCGGCCTGGAGATCTACCAGCGGGACGGGAAGCTGCTCCGCACATTCCCCGTGCAGCTGGCCCGGAACGGGCGGTGCTACCTGAACCACCCCGCAATCTACTGGACGTCGGACGGCGTGACGGTGGCGGTAATCGGCGGCAGCGAGCCCTACCGGGAGAAGTTGCACCTCTTCAACGTGGAGACGGGTGACATGACGGTGGCGCGGACCGGTTCGCAGCCGGTCTACGATCCCCCCACCTGGCACCCGGACGGCTCGGCCCTGCTCGTGCATCTCGGCCGGCGCATCGTGGTGGCCGGACCGGACGGCCGGCCTGACCGCAACCTCTTCCCTGACGGTCTGGAAACCGTCGATTACAGCGCCCGCTCGATCAGCATCGCCCCGGTCGGCGACATGTTCGCGGTCACCTGGTACGACGCCGGCCAAGAGGATGGTCCGCTGTTCGAGATCCGCCGGTTCTCCGACGGGTCGCTGGTGACAACCGTCGGCCGGGCCTCGGAGAGCGGCGAGGCCGAGTTGCTCGCCTACCACCCGGCCGGCAACCTGGTTGCGGTCGGCATCAACGAGTTCGGTGTCGAGGTGTGGGAGACCGCCGGCTGGAGCCGGGTCGCCACCCTCTACGGCCCGACCGGCTCGATCACTGATGTCCGGTGGTCGGGCAACGGCGAATATCTCCTTGCCACCAGCCACGGACATCAGAAGGTGCACGTCTTCCGGACCGGCGACTGGCAGACGGTGGGCGAGCTGGGCCCGCACGAGGAGTCCCGCCGCAAGATCGGGGTCTACGCCGGCACCGTCGACAACAATGGTCGCGTGCTGCTGGTGCCACAGGGGCCGCGCGGGATCGACGTGTTCGACCTGTCCTGACCGATGGCGCACCAACTGGCGTTTCTCGACCTCGCGCGGGAGTCACCGGCGACGACGTAGGTAGAGGTCCATCGCCGAGAAGGCGCCCGGTCCGGGAAGTTCGGCGCGCCCGGCAGGATTCGAACCTGCGGCCTTGGGATTAGAAGTCCCCTGCTCTATCCGCTGAGCTACGGGCGCATGGTGGCCAGAAGAGGCTACCGCCCCGAAGACCGCTGGCCGAACGGCCGAGGGGGTGACGTTGCGGCCTGCAGAGACTAGGTTTCCATGCGTGCGTGCCACGAGCACCAGGTTTCTGCCCATGCTGGTGTCGGCCGACGACACCCGCTACGGCGAGGAGCACCTGCTGGACGACTTCACCGAGGACATGGCGATCGGCTATGCCTTCGGTCCACCGTACGGTGACAGGCTCGTGACCTGGGCGGACCTGGAGCGACTCCGGATGGGTGGGCGGGTGCTGCGGCGCACCGCGACCGACAACCTGTACGCGGCCCTGACCCGGCTGCGGATTCACGGCCAGCCGCCGGCGCTGATGCTCTCGTTCGACGGCCTGGAATCCAGCGCGCTGCTGGTGGACGAGTTCTGGGACGACCTGGAACGCTCGGTCCCCGGTGACCTGGTGGTCGGGGTGCCGGCCCGGGATGTCGTGATCATCACCGGCACCGAGTCCCCGCCGGGCCTGGAGAAGGCGCGGCGGGCGGTCGACCGGGTCTTCTTCGCCGGCGACCAGCATCTGCTCAGCCGTGACCTACTGGTGTGGCGGCAGGGCGGATGGCAGCCGTTCGGCCCGCCGACCGGCCGGTCCGGGCAGCTACCGCGCTGGCAGGAGCCGCCACCCCCGGCCGGCCCCACGTCCGGTCCGCCACCACGCCAGTACCGCTCCATCGACCGCTGGTCCGACGAGCCCGCCCCGGCCGACTGGGCCGACGACGACGAGCCGGCGGATTATGACCCGGAGCCGGCCGACTGGCCCGACGAGCGGACCCCGGTCAGCCGGTCGGACGAGCCCGATCCGCCGCACTGGGAGCGGGGTCGGCCGCCCCGCCCGGGGCCGCCCCCGGAGCCGCGTCCACCGCGTCAGCCGGGTCGGCCACCGGTCCGCTGGTCGGACGCGCCGCCCCCGGAGGAGTTCGGCCGACGAAGGCGTCGGCCCAACGGGCCACTTCGCTGAGCACCCGCTCCCGCACCGCCGACCCGGAGAGCACCAGGTCGTGCAGGCCACCGTCGAACCGGGCGATGGTGACGTGCCGGCCGAGCCGGGGCGCCGCCCTGACCATGTGTTCCACGTCGAGCACCGCGTCGGCAAGCGTCGCCGCCTCGTCCCAGCGCCGGCCCCGGAAGCTGCGGGTCGAGCAGGCCAGCAGAATCGGCACCGGGATCCGCAGCCCGGCCCGGACCTGGCGCTGGCCGCGCCGGATCGCCCCCAGCCAGCCGGCCCGGACCGGGAACCCGGCGAGCGGCTTCCAGGTCAGGTCGTAGTTCCACTCGCCCCGGTGATCGGCGTGGAGGCTCTGCCCGTACACCGGTGAGAGCCCGAGCGGGACGATCCGGTAGGGCGCCAGGCGGCCCAGCCGGTCGACGGTGGCCGCGAGGGGTCGCCGCTCGAACCAGGAGGCGTTGAAGTCGAAGAACGGGCTGTTCAGGAAGATCCCGTCCACCAGGCCCGCGTCCCGGCGGGCGTCGGCCCAGAGTACGGCGATCAGCCCGCCGGTCGAGTGGCCGTTGACCAGCAGCGTGTCGTGCCCGTCGGTGTCCCGGATGATCCGGGCCGCCTCGTCCAGCTCCGGGAAGTACTCGGTCAGGTCGCGGCAGAAGTTCGCGGTCTGGTGCGGGAGCAGGCTGCGCCCGTACTTGCGCAGGTCGAGGGCGTAGAAGTCCCAGCCCCGCTCGCGGTAGAAGTCGGCCAGGTGGGTCTGGAAGAAGTAGTCGATGAAGCCGTGCACGTAGAGGACCGCCCGACCGGTCGGGCGGTCGGCCCGGCTCCGGATCAGGGTGGCCTCGACCGGCCCCTCATCGTCCGTGCCCAGGTCGATCTTCTGGCATTCGTACGGCTCGCCGAGCACATCGGGATCCACGACGCCGACGTTACCGTGCCGGCCGGTGCCTCCGGATGATCAACTTCTCGTCGCGATGTAGCACATCGCCGCTTGATCAGGCGGTTGTCCACAGGCCGCCGGTTCATCCACAGCTCCGCAGATCCGGTCGCCGGGGCCGGCCGGACTCGGCCAGGCTCTTGCCACGAGTCGACTCGGACCTGACGGCCTGGAGATGTGGAGACGCGATGTTCGATACCTACGTGACGATTGTCGGCAACGTGCTGACCGCGCCCGAGTGGCGGCGTACCCAGAGCAACGCCATGGTGGCCAACTTCAAGGTCGCCTCGACCGCCCGCCGGCTCGACCGGGAGAGCGGCCAGTGGGTCGACGGGAACTCCCTGCGGGTGCGGGTCAACTGCTGGCGGAAGCTCGCCGAGGGGGTGGCCGTCTCGGTCGGGGTCGGCGACCCGGTGGTGGTGTTCGGGCGGATGTACACCCGGGACTGGACCGACGAGGCGGGCAACCACCGCACCCTCTACGAGATGGAGGCGGTGGCGGTCGGCCACGACCTGTCCAGGGGGCGGGCGCGGTTCCTGCGCAACCGGCCGAACGTGACAAGCATCGTCGAGGACGCCGAGGCCGATGCCCGGGTGAACGGTGAGCGCACCGAGCCGGTCCCGGACCACGAGGTGCCGGCCCGCCCGGACGGCCGCGCGTTCGAGGACGACTTCGACCTGCCGGTGCTGCCGGCCGGGGTCCGGGAGATCGAGCGGGACAGCCGGGTGCTGCTCGACCGGCTGCCGGGCGAGGGCGACCACGATTCCGACGGTCCGGCCGACGTCGACCTGCCCGGCCGGATCGAGGCCGCCGAGGGTGGGCCGGTCGGTACGGGTTCGGCCGGCTCGGAAGCCGCCGGAGACCTGGCCGGGGAGGGCCTGGAAGGTGACGGTTCCGACGGCAGCGCCGGCGCCGAGGACGGTGACGGCGAGGCCGGTGGCCTGCCGCGTCGCGGTAGGCGGGCGCGGGGTCGGGTTCCCGTCCCGGCCTGAGGTTCCTGCCGGTGCCGGGCTTCCCCGCCGGTGCCGGAGGCGCCTGCCGGTGCCTGGGGTGCCGGTAGGTGGTGAAGGTGGGGTGGTCGGTCGGCGGCAGGGCCGGCCACCTCACCGACCCGTCACCCTGCCGCGTCGGGTCACCCGGACAGAAGTGCACCAAAGGCCCAGAGCGACGCTCGTGATCTAGGTCTCGCACCTCTTCTTGCGGCGTCAGCCAAGCGGGCGGGCGACGGCTGGCGCGGCGGCCCGCCTGCCGTCGGACTGGCGCAGTCACGGCCAGGCCCTATCCGGGGGCGGCGGCCGGTGACGGCACCCCTGCGAGGCGGCAGGGCGGTCTGTCGGTGACGGAAGGCGTCACGATGACGTTTCTCGCCGCCTCTCTAATACTCCTTAGAACCTTTGACAACGACAGAACAAGTAATAGAAGAGGACCTGAGTTTCATCATCGTGACGCCTTCCGTCACCTGGGCGTCGTCCTCGGCGTCGCCACCGGCGCTCACCCGCCTCGCATGGCGCCATCACTGCGCCACGGGCGGCCCTCCCCAACGCGACGACCCGACGAGGCGGTGACGGCTGACGCTAAATCGGCTCGGCCCCAGGGTGCAGGCACCGCAGCTACGATGGCGTCGGCCTTCATCCAATATGAAGGCGTTTAGGGGGTCATACCCCCTCCCTCACTTCTTCTTCTGGTTGGCCTGGTACATCGGGTGCGACGGCAGCAACCGCACGGACATCAACATGTCGACATCACCACCCGAGGCGTTGAGGTACCTGATCCGCTCGATGGTCTGCACGGCGTGCTGACACACCGTCTGCGGCGCGAAAGACACCGAGTCGTCGCCGGTACCGCGATAGAAGAACGACGGTTGACTGAGACTCGGCCTGCCCGCACGAGACGTTACCAAGAACTGTTCATTCCCAGTGCCGGACGGTCGGGGCAGGCAGGTGATCATTACCTCTCTGCCCACCGTCGGGTCGCGTTCGGCAACCAGCCGAATAACGCCGGTGAGGATGTCTGCGGCTCGGGCGGGATCTCCCCCGGCCTTCATTACCCTCTTCAGCCCTCTCATGGCCGCACGGAACTCTTCAGGTCTCATGAGTGCGCCGGCTCGCGCCAGAAAGAACGAGCGTGGCCGCGCAGTTCTGTTTCTCATCGCGCGCAGCCACGTGAACTCTTTCGTGGGGGCGCGCAGGGTGCCGCGCTTGTCGTGGAAGTTGCTGATGAGCCCGACGTACCCGAGGTGTGTGCCGTCGAGCTGCGGCGCCCATCCGACCAAGGAGAACGCCTGAGGGTGCGGGACTCGCCTGCTTTCCAGCCAGTCAGTTGCTCCATTGAGGAGGGAAGCGTACAGATCGTGAACTGATCTCGCGCCACCGACTATCTCGGTGATCCAGTCGTCCACTGGCTTGACGTTGCGATGATCCCGGTAGGCGTTCCCGGTGAAGGCAATGCTTGCCATATTGCACCAGACAACGGCCTTGTTCCATTCACCAGTGAGAGGCTTGCGCGCTACCGAAAGACGCCTGTCGGAAGCCTGCATCACGAACGAGTCGCAGGACAGCGCGAGAAGGAGTGTCAAGGGGCCGTGCTCCGATCTTCGCCCGGAAGCGGGTCTACCACGCTACAACTCCTGTCCACAGAGCACCCCGAGCCGGCCCATCGACAACGTCGAGCAGGTCAGACCAACCCACGCTCAGCCCACGTCCGCAAGTCCCCACGCCAGCGACTGTTGCCGAGCCTGGCAGGGTCCAGCTTCCGCGCACCCTGGTACGTCTTGCCGACCCGCAACTCAAGCAGGAGCGACACCACCTCACGCTGCTGGCCGATGGTCCGCCGTTCCCGCCTCTCCTCAACACCAGGTCCGACCAGGTCCCGCACCAGGGGTGGCACGTCAACGTGTTCCGCACGCCGCTCGGCATCATCGATGTCGGCGAGCAACGTCCGCTCGATGGACGCGAGACCGGCAGGGCTGATCTCATCGGGTGCCGCTGCCGCGTACCAGCCTTCGAGCCTCTCCCGCTTGTCCCTGGCTCTTCCTGCTCTGCCTGCTGACGGCTACTCGCGTCGCGCTCAGGGTTGAGCAGGTCGAGCGCATCCGGTCGGGACAGCCGGGACATGAGCACGGCAACCACGAACTGCTCAAGGACCGTCGTCTTCACCGAGACGCAGAACCGTTCGGCGCACAGGTAGGCGTAGTGCGTGCGGTTCTTCTGCACCCGCATCCGTGAGCCACACACGTCGCAGAGCGCTGGCCCTGAGAGCAGGTGCCGCACGGTGGTGTCTCGCTGCATCTTCCGCCAAGCGTCGGTCAGGATCGACCGGCACACCGCGTACGTCTCCGCGTCGAGCAG
The DNA here is from genome assembly GCF_029626155.1 of Solwaraspora sp. WMMD1047. NCBI lineage: Bacteria > Bacillati > Actinomycetota > Actinomycetes > Micromonosporales > Micromonosporaceae > Solwaraspora > Solwaraspora sp. WMMD1047. The sequence continues at coordinate 1,537,521 of NZ_JARUBL010000001.1, forward strand.
GGGCTGCCAGTCAGCATCACCAACGATCCTGCCGAGGTGGACCCGCTTGCCGATGTACCCCGGGGTTCTGCAACATCCGGCCGATCTGACTCAGGCTCCACCCCTTCTTGCCGCCCCGTGGCGTGGGGATGCCTCGGGCGTTGAAGTCCTGAGCGATCGAGTAGCAGGCTTCCCCGCTGGCCACCCGCCGAGCGGCCTCCCGGATCACCTCGGCGTGTTCCTCCTGGATGACCTGAGCTAGGGCGTCCGTGCCGACCCGGGCCGGCAACGACCGCCAACCTGTCGGGTCGTACCCCCACGACACGGCGTTCGTGCCGGCGATGCCGGCCACAGAGCGCCGCCCGGTCGCCGGTCCCTCCGGCTTCGGTCGCCCGCCCGGTCGGCGAGCGACGCCCTCGTAGCGGCCTGGTGCGGAGCGTTGTGTTGGTTGCTCTACAAGAATCAGCGCCACATGTTGTGGGAGAACCAGACAGGGTGTCCGGGCGGGCAGCGGGCAGCCCGCATGTCCGGCCGTACCCCGCCACGGCGATAGCACTGGGGTTGCAGAGTGCCTGCCTGGGGTGTCCGGTCGGCGGTGCCCGAGTCAAGCACGGTAATACCACCTGCTCGGGGTAATCCTCGCCAAATGGCGGCGCCAGCCTCGGGCAACGGGTGGCCGATGGTGGAGGTTCTCGGCAAGAGGTTCCGGCACCAGCATCCCAGCTTCTTTCTGCCCACCCCGTCGTGTGGAAACCGCACCTGGCCTGGGAGTTCTTGAGGGCCTCCCTCCGTTGCAGAGGCGGCCAGTCAGCCAAGACGACGGCTTCAGGACGCCTGGATGGATCTCGCCTAGGACGGCGACACGCCCAGACGTGTCGCAGACGAGGTCGTCGGGTCCGGCCACTACAGTGACGGCTTGGCGCACCAACCCGGAACTGATTCGCAGAGGGAGATGGAAGTTATAGGTCGCCTCGACGTATACGGGAGGCGAACGCCTTCTGTCTCGATCGAGGAGAGGTTGCCTGGATGGCGCGTCGGGAACGGCCTACCGGCCGTAGAAGTACCCTGCGAACCAAGACCGATCGGTGGCGGCAAGCAGGAGAGGTGACAGCACTTCTGCTGAGGATCCTCATGTACGCCGTGGCGCTGGCAGGAATGCTGGCGTCCGGAAACGGGTGCGGGCTCACCTGACCCTCAGGGTCAGATGAGCCCCCAACCGGGTGGGACGGCCTCCGCCTCGGGCTTCGGAACCATTGGGGCGGGGGTCTTCCCTGCTTCGTTGCAGCACAGAGCATCGCATAGTGAAGCGCTTGCGCGTCACAACCCGCCGGCGCGTTGCGTCCCCACAGCGCATTAGAGGCTTCGTGAGCGCTTACGTTGCGCGCAGCGCGTAAGTTGTGTGTGCCCGCGACACCTCGGCCGCGCTTCGGCGGTGTGGCCCGGCGGCCAACGTTCAACCTTCCGCCAGGTAAACGGCCCGCCGCGTGCTGGGGGCGGAAGAATTTCGTGTGGGACTGGTTCACAACCGGGGTGCGGGTCAACTGCTGGCGGAAGCTCGCCGAGGGGGTGGGCGCCTCGGTCGGGGTCGGTGATCCGGTGGTGGTGTTCGGGCGGATGTACACCCGGGACTGGACCGACGAGGCGGGTAACCACCGGACTCTCTACGAGATGGAGGCGGTGGCGGTCGGCCACGACCTGTCCAGGGGGCGGGCGCGGTTCCTGCGCAACCGGCCGAACGTGACAAGCATCGTCGAGGACGCCGAGGCCGATGCCCGGGTGAACGGTGAGCGCACCGAGCCGGTCCCGGACCACGAGGTGCCGGCCCGCCCGGACGGCCGCGCGTTCGAGGACGACTTCGACCTGCCGGTGCTGCCGGCCGGGGTCCGGGAGATCGAGCGGGACAGCCGGGTGCTGCTCGACCGGCTGCCGGGCGAGGGCGACCACGATTCCGACGGTCCGGCCGATGTCGACCTGCCCGGCCGGATCGAGGCCGCCGGGGGTGGGCCGGTCGGTACGGGTTCGGCCGGCTCGGAAGCCGCCGGAGACCTGGTCGGGGAGGGCCTGGAAGGTGACGGTTCCGACGGCAACGTCGGCGCCGAGGACGGTGACGGCGAGGCCGGTGGCCCGCCGCGTCGCGGTCTCGGGCCGCCGTGCGCCGTGTCGGGGACCTGCGGAGGTTGGCGGTGGTGCTCCGGGACCGGTAACGCTGTGGGCAGCTCGGAGAGGGAGGTAATGATCATGTCGGTTCGACCGTCGTTCGTGGTGACCGGGGGCGCGCAGGGCGTCGGCCGGGCGATCACCGCGCGGCTGGCCCGCGATGGGCACGTCGTCGTGCTGGACGTCGCCGAACGGCCCAGCCGGTGGCACGCCTCCGTCACGCTGGTCATCGGTGATGCCGCCGACCCGGATTCGACCCGGGAAGCGGCCGGGAGGGCAGCGGAGGCCGGCCCGCTGGTCGGCTGGGTCAACAACGCCGCGATCTTCCGCGACGCCGGTCTCGGCGATGCCTCCGCCACCGACGTCCTGGAGCTGATCAACGCGAACCTGGCGATGGCGGTCACCGGGTGCCACACCGCGGTCAACCATTTCCTGGCCAACCAGCGCGACGGCGCCATCGTCAACGTCTCCTCGCACCAGGCGCAGCGTCCGGTCCGGGGAGCGCTGCCCTATGCGACAGCGAAAGCGGCGATCGAGGGGCTGACCCGCGCCGTGGCCGTGGACCACGGGCCGGACGGCATCCGCACCAACGCCGTCGCGCTGGGCTCCATCGCCACCGACCGGTACGAGCAGTACCGGGCCCAGCACCCCGAAACAGCCGCCCAGCTGGCGGCCCTGCATCCGCAAGGCAGGGTCGGCACCCCAGGCGAAGTGGCGGAGGCCGTCGCGTTCCTGCTGTCGCCGGCGGCCAGTTTCATCAACGGGGTGATCCTCCCGGTCGACGGCGGACGATCGGCCAACGGACCCGACCCCGAAGCCACCTGACCGGCTCGCCGACCTGGCCGGCAACCGGTCGTCCCGATCTGCGGTGCGCCCGAGGAGCTGGCCGCCGTGACCTATCCAGAGCTGTCGCAGACCCGCCAGGTGCAGCTCCGACGGCCTAACCTGACGCGGAGGTTTCACCCTCGATCGACTGGGCGGCCACGCCGGCTGGACGGCTCCCCGCTCCCCGGCTCCTGCTGGTGGTGACCCAGTCCAGGACCAGCAGCACCACCGCGGTCGTGACGATCGCCATACCGGTAACGAGGACGCTGCTGGTGAACAGCGCTGCCGCGTAGCCGGCTCTGCTGTCCAGAAACGAGTAGTCCGCGACCAACGCCAGTGCCCCGGTGGCACCTACCCCGACGGTCGCCGACGCCATCGTCGCCGTCCACCGCGCGTTACGACCCGCGACGACCGGAGCCGATTGCGCCGGCTTGCTGCTGTCCCCAATCGTGGCGACGACAATTCCGGCCACCGCGGTCAACGCGGCAACCAGCAGGAACGCCGCCAGCGAATCGCCGGCCCGGTGCCAGCCGGCCGAGATCGTGGCCACCGCGGTCGCCGAGACGTAACCGACGCCGATCACCGCGGTCACCATCCGGACCCGGGCCGGGACGACGAACAGCACCGCCACCACCACCGAGAACGCCGCCGTGCTGTGCCCACTGGGCAGACTGTTCCAGGTCGCCGGGGTGATCTCCCGCAGTCCGAGATCCGGTCGCGGCAACACATGCTTCAACACCTGGGTCGCCAGGTTCGCCGCCACCAGCAATCCGACGGCCGCAAGCCCACGAAGGCGCAGCAGCCGCAGCAACGCGATGACGGCGACCGCCGCGACCGCGCCGAACAGCGACGCCACCGACACCACGTCCAGGACGCGGTCCACCCCTTCGCTGAGCTGTGGCTGACTCAGACCGGCCCCCCGCATGGTCCGGTCCCCGAACCGCCGCCCGGGTGTGGTGCGCACGGTCAGCCAGTACACCAGCGCGAACCCGGCGGCGTTGCCGATCGCGACGAGCGCGAGTCCGGCCACCAGCCGCCATCCGGCCTGACCCACCGTCCTGGTCACGACCACCCCGCCTCACCCTGTTCCTGGCTTTCCTGCCGACCGGCGCAGGCACACGCTAGTCGCTGAACGGGCGGTGCGGACCACCGGTCTCCGGTGCCGCGAAAGATCGGGTGGCCTGGGCCTGATCACCGGGCTCCATCGCCATCGACCGGTATGGGCAGTACCGGCCGTTCAGATCGACCTGCGGCGCGCCCGCCAGAGCCGCAGCGACGAGAGGGCAGCCAACCGCGCCGGCGACGGTTCGGACCGGACGGCGGGATCTGCGGCGTCCCGGGCCGCCCGGGGCGCCGTCCAGGCCAGAAAGCGGGTGAAGGTCGTCTCGGCCGTGGGTGCGGTCTCCGGGTTGAGCTTGAGCAGGTCGGCGAGGGCATCGTGCATACAGCTCGTCAGGTAGATCCGCAGCCGGGCCGGGTCGTCCGCGTACTCGTGGAGCAGGGCGAGTCGGGCCTCCCCGCACGGCCACGGCTGGGCGCATCGCCGGCACAGCCAGAGTGGCCGCTGCGGTACGTGCGCGCGGGGCTGCTGGGCGATCGGGCGACGGCTCATGACGCCCGTCCGGGCGGGGAAGTGTACCGGCGAATCCGCACGTCGACCTGGTCCGGGTACAGCGGACCACGGTTCATCGGCCGGCGCCGGAGCGGCGCCGAGAGCTGGTTCGGCGTCGACCGGGTCGGCCCGGACCGGGACCTCGGCCATGGCACGACAGCCAGATCCGGCGAGCCGGGACACCGCCACCGGTATCCACATCGGCAGTACCGCCATAACCGACGCCAGTCCCGCCGGTGGCGAATCGATCTTGTCGACATTCTTTCTGCCTCTCTGCGTTCGGTGCTCGGGGCGTACTTGACGCCTCCGATCCGGTTGTCAGGTGAATCCACCCTGGACCCCGGCGTGAAATGGACAGAAGATGTGTGGTGCTCGCTGGCTGACTATCGGATCGGGAGGTCCCGAGTTGGCAGACATGAATGAGTTTCGCCACACGCTTCGTCGTGAGCGCATGGCGCGCGGCATGTCGCAGGATGCCCTTGGTGCTGAGGTACACATCAGCGGTTCGCAGATCGGCCACTACGAGAGCGGAAGATCGATTCCGCCCGATGACGTGGCGGCGGCCTTCGACGCGTTCTTCGGTACCGGGGACAAGCTTCGGCAACAGACCAAGCAGGCGCGAGGCGAGGCGATCGCTCCCTGGTTGCGGCCCTGGAAGGAGAACGAGGAGCGGTCAACTCTGCTTCGCACCTTCCAGACGAACCTCGTTCCCGGTCTTCTGCAAACGGAGGCGTACGCCCGGATGGTGCTGGACAACGGTCTGCGAACCGAGGCGCATGTGGCGGAGCTGACTCGGGATCGGATGGCCCGTCAGGCGGCGACGCTTGGCCGGTCCAACCCGGTCGCGATTTCTGCGATCATGTGCGAACCGGTGCTGCGGACCGGGGACCCGACGATCATGAAAGAACAGCTCGAGCACCTGGTGGATATCGGCCACCGGCAGAACGTGCGCATCTGGGTTATCCCTACCAGTGCCGGAGTGCACGCCGGCCACGCCGGACCCTTTGTCCTCGCCACCTTGACCAACGGTGATCGAATCGGGTACCTCGACGATCAGCTTGAGGGCAAGATCGTCTCCAGCGTCGGTAAGGTGACAGCGCTGGAGAGGGTGTGGGAGTCTGTTGTCGACTTGGCCCTGCCGGGCCGGTTGTCAAGGGATCTGATCCTGAAGGTGATCGATGAGCACGAGCAGTAGTCCGAACTGGCGCAAGTCCAGCCGCAGCGGCAACGGCGGGGACACCTGTGTCGAAGTTGCCGACAACCTGCCCGGCCGGGTGCTGGTTCGGGACACCAAGGACCGCGACGGTGGCACCCTGGTCTTCGGGTCTGGGGCCTGGACCGCGTTCATCGAACGCACAAAGGCTTGCTAAGCAGACAAAACCTCCCACCCTGCCAGCCGTGATGTACCCGGGCTGCCGAGAGCTTCCATGATTGTGGCGCTCTGAGCCGTTGGAAATGGCCAAATTTCACGGCTGAGTGCGTCACGATCATGGGGCACGGCGGTCAGCTGGGCGGGGGCGCTCGGATTGGCGGGGATGTGGTGTGGGGGCGGGAGCGGGTGTGGGTCGTTACGCTTCCGGCCGGGGGTGATCGGGTTGACGGCACGGGACGGGGCCGGGTGGGTCGGATCGGCGGTGGCAAACGCCGCTGGGCTGGCCATCGGGTACGCGCTGGACGCCGCGCTCGGCGACCCGCGTCGGCTGCACCCGGTCGCCGGGTACGGGCGAGCGGCCGGGGCGCTCGAACGGCGGCTCTACCGGCCCGACCGGGCGGCCGGCACGGCGTACACGACGCTGGCTGTCGGCGTACCCGTGCTGGTGGGTGTCGCGGCCACGGCCGCGACCCGGGGGCGGCCGCTGACCCGCGCGGCGCTTGTCGCCGCCGCCACCTGGACGGTGCTCGGCGGGCGGACGCTGCGCCACGAGGCGACGGTGCTCGGCAAGTCGCTGCGCCGGGGGAACCTGCCGGCGGCGCGCGGCCGGCTGAGTCACCTCTGCGGGCGTGACCCGTCGATGCTCGACGAGCCCGAACTCGTCCGCGCCACCGTCGAGTCGGTGGCCGAGAACACCTCCGACGCCGTCGTCGCCCCGCTGCTCTGGGGCGCGGTCGCCGGCCTGCCCGGACTGCTCGGCTACCGGGCCGCCAACACCCTGGACGCGATGGTCGGGCACCGGTCCGAGCGGTACGCCCGGTTCGGCACCACGGCGGCCCGGCTGGACGACCTGCTGAATCTGGTGCCGTCCCGGCTGACCGGGCTGCTCACCGTCGCCGCCGCCCCGATCGTGCACGGCGACCGGGCGCGGGCCTGGCGGGTCTGGCGGCGCGACCGCAACGACCACCCGAGCCCGAACGCCGGGCAGTGCGAGGCGGCGATGGCCGGCGCCCTCGGGGTACGCCTCGGCGGGCGCAACGTCTATCACGGGCGCAGCGAGACCCGGCCCTTCCTCGGCGACGGCCCCCGGCCGGAGGCCCGGCACATCCGGCGGGCCACCCGGCTCTCCACCGCCGTCGGGATCGCCGCGCTCGGCGTCGCCGCCCTCGCTTCCGTCGCGTCCGGGCTGGCTTGTCGAGCGGTCGGCGCTGGGACGGGCGGCGCAGGTCAGGCTCTGAGCCGCCGGCCGGGCGGGTGACCGGCGGGCTGCTCGTCGCCGGGACCACATCGGACGCCGGCAAGAGCGTGCTCACCGCCGGAATCTGCCGCTGGCTGTACCGGCGCGGCGTGGCCGTCGCGCCGTTCAAGGCGCAGAACATGTCGAACAACTCGGCCGTGGTCGTCGGGGCGGACGGGCGGGCCGGCGAGATCGGCCGGGCGCAGGCCATGCAGGCCGCGGCCTGCGGACTCGAACCCGACCTGCGGTTCAACCCGGTGCTGCTCAAGCCCGGCAGCGACCTCTCCAGCCAGGTGGTGCTCCTCGGCGAGGCGATGCCGGCGGCCGAACCAGACCAGCCGGCGGGCACGGTGAGCGTCACCGCCGGCAACTTCCGGGCGCTGCGGCCCCGGCTCGCCCAGACCGCTTTCGACGCGCTCGCTGAGCTGCGGACCGCGTACGACGTGGTGATCTGCGAGGGCGCCGGCAGTCCGGCCGAGATCAACCTGCGGGACACCGACTACGTCAACATGGGGCTGGCCCGGCACGCCGGCCTACCCACGATCGTGGTCGGCGACATCGACCGGGGCGGCGTGTTCGCGGCGCTGTTCGGCACCCTCGCCCTGCTCGAACCCGCCGACCAGGCGCTGCTGGCCGGCTTCGTGATCAACAAGTTCCGCGGCGACCTGGGCCTGCTGCGGCCCGGCCTGGAGATGCTGCGCCAGGTCACCGGCCGACCCACGTACGGCGTCCTGCCCTGGCACCTCGACCTGTGGCTGGACGCCGAGGACTCGCTCGCCTACGGCCGGATACTGGGCCGGCCGGCGCCGCCGCGCGGGCCGGACTGGCTGGACGTCGCCGTGGTCCGGCTGCCCCGGGTCTCCAACGCCACCGACGTCGAGGCGCTCGCCACCGAACCGGGCGTGCGGGTCCGGCTGACCATCGAACCGGCCGAGATCGCCGCCGCCGACCTGGTCGTCATCCCCGGCACGAAGTCCACCGTGGACGATCTGGACTGGTTGCGCGGTAACGGCCTCGCCGACGCCATCCGGGCGCACGCCGCCGCCGGCCGACCGCTGCTCGGCATCTGCGGCGGCTACCAGATGCTCGGCCGCGCCATCCACGACCAGGTGGAGAGCCGCCGGGGCACCGTCGCCGGCCTCGGCCTGCTGCCCATCGAGGTCCGCTTCGCCACCACCAAGACCGTCGGCCGGTCGGTGGGCACGGCCGCCGGGTCGGTGCCGGTCCGCGGCTACGAGATCCACCACGGGTACGTCTGGCGCACCGACCCCGACCTCACCCCACTGCTCCGGTACGCCGACGGCCGGACGGAAGGAGCGGCCAGCGGCAACGTGTTCGGCACCCACTGGCACGGCGCCTTCGAGTCCGACGAGTTCCGCCGCCGGTTCCTCACCGAGGCCGCCCGGCTCGCCGGCCGGCCCGGCTTCCGGGTCGCCCCGGACACCGACTTCGCCGCCGCCCGCACCCGCGCCCTCGACCTGCTCGGCGACCTGGTCGAGGAACACCTCGACACCGACGCGCTGTGGAAGCTGATCGAGTCCGGCGTCCCGGCGGATCTGCCGATCGTGCCGCCCGGCGCGCCGGCACGATAGACCGGTGGCCTCCTCGACCCTGCTGGAGACGTACCGGGAACTCGCCGGCCGGATCCGCGACCTGCCACCCACCCTCGGACCCTGCCGACTGATCGCCGTGGACGGCCCGAGCGGCGCCGGCAAGTCCCGCTTCGCCCGCCGGCTCGCCGCGGCCTCCGACGCCACCGCTGGACCCGATCCGGGTGGCGGGTCCGGCCCGGGTGGCGGAGCCGGTCCGGGCGGCCCGGCCGTCCCCGCCGAGCCGGGCGGCCGGGGCGGCCCGGCCGGCGGAGTGCCGGTGGTCTGCACCGACGACCTGCTCGACGGCTGGGACGACCAGCTCACCTTCTGGCCGCGGCTGCAGGAGTGGGTGCTCGGGCCGCTGCGGGCCGGCCGGCCGGGCCGCTACCGCCGCTACAGCTGGGTCCGGCGCGAATTCACCCCGGGCTGGATCACCGTGCCGGCCGCCCCGGTCGTCATCGTCGAAGGGGTCAGCAGCGCCCGCGCTGAGATCGCCCCGGAGCTGGCCCTCGGGGTGTTCGTCACCGCCCCGGCCGGGCTCCGGCTCGACCGGGTGCTGTCCCGCGACGGCGCCGCGCTGGCGCCGTACCTGGAAAACTGGCGGCGTGGCGAGGACGCCCATTTCGCCGCGGACCGCACCGCGACCCGGGCCGACCTGGTGGTCGACGGCGCGCCGGCCGTACCCCACAACCCGGATACGGAGTACGTCCGCCTGGTGTCCTGACCGCGGCCCATAGACGTGGCCCGGCGACTCGGGCACCATCGGCAGGGACGGCCGACCGGCGGAGGGGGGAGCGCGATGACCACAGACGACCAGGGTGCCGGACCCGACCAGGGCACCGCACCGGTCCGCCGGCGGGTCGTGCTCACCGGCATCAGCTCCCGGGCCTGGGAACACCCCGCCGACCGTGGCGCCCTGACCGCGCTGCGGGAGTTGCGCGGCTTCGACGACGTGGTCAAGGCGTTCTTCGGGATGTGGAACGAACGCGGTTTCCGGCTGTCGTACCTGGCGGCGGCGATCCGGGTGGACCACCGGCAGTACCCGCGGGTGTACCAGCGGTACGCCGAGGCCGGCGCCGCGCTGGACATCCCCGAACTGCCCGAACTCTTCGTCAACCAGTCGCCCTGGCTGACCGCCGAGGCGATCGGGCTGGACCGGCCGTTCATCGTGCTCAACTCGGCCTGCGTGCAGCAGCTCGACGACGACGAGCTGCGCTGCCTGCTCGGCCACGAGCTGGGCCACGTCCGCAGCGGACACGCCGTCTACAAGACCATCCTGATGATCCTGACCCGGTGGGCGGCCAGCCTGAGCTGGCTGCCGGTGGGCGCGATGGCGCTGCGGGCGATCATCGCCGCGATGCTCGAATGGTGGCGCAAGGCCGAGCTCTCCGCCGACCGGGCCGGCCTGCTCGCCGGCCAGGACCCGGCCGCCGCGCTGCGGCTGCTGATGAAGCTGGCCGGCGGCGGTGACCTCAGCCAGATCGACACCGCCGCCTTCCTGGAGCAGGCCGCCGAGTACGAGGGCGGCGGCGACCTGCGGGACAGCCTGCACAAGCTGCGGATGACCGCCTGGAGCACCCACCCGGTACCGGTGGCCCGGGCCGCGGCGCTGCGCGGGTGGATCGACTCCGGGGCGTACCAGCGGGTGCTCTCCGGCGACTACCCGCGGCGCGAGGACGACGCGATGACCTCGGTGTCGGCCGAGGTCAAGGCCGCCGCCGAGTCGTACCGGGAGGAGTTCGGCCGGTCCCAGGACCCGTTGATCGGGCTGCTGCGCCGGCTCGGCGACGGTGCCAGCGACCTCGGCGAGTGGGTCGGCGGCGGGGCCGGGCGGGCCCGGTCCTGGATGAACGCGGCGAGCGAGGCCGCCGGCCGGGCGGCCGGCCGCCCGAACGGCAACGCCCGCCCGCACCCGGGCGGCGCGAGCGGGCGGGGCGGCGGGTCGGATGGTGCCGACGGGCCGGGTGGCGGCGCGGGCGAGCCGCCAGCGGAGGGCTCCGTCGACCCCGACCGGTAAGGCCGGCCTAGCATCGCGGTCATGACTTCACCGAGTTTCACCGAAGCCGCACTGCGGGCGGCGATCGAACGCGAGATGCCGGGGGTCCGGGCCGACCTGGAACGGCTGGTGCGCATTCCGGGCATCGCGTTCGACGGCTTCGACCACTCCCAGGTGGAACGCTCCGCCGAGGCGGTCGCCGAACTGCTGCGCGGCTGCGACCTGGACGTCCGGATCGTCCGCTCCGGCGGGCAACCGGCGGTGATCGGTCGTCGGCCCGCCCCGCCCGGCGCGCCGACCGTCCTGCTCTACGCCCACCACGACGTGCAGCCGACCGGTGACCCGACCCTGTGGGAGAGCGAGCCGTTCGAGCCGGTGGAGCGCGACGGCCGGCTGTACGGGCGGGGCGCGGCCGACGACAAGGCCGGCGTACTGGCGCACGTCGCCGCGCTGCGGGCCTTCGGCGACGCGCTGCCGGTCGGGGTGGCCCTCTTCATCGAGGGCGAGGAGGAGTTCGGTTCGGAGTCACTGGACCGGCTGCTCGCCGAGTACCGCGAGGAGCTGGCCTGCGACGTGATCGTGATCGCCGACTCGGGGAACTGGGACATCGGCGTACCGGCCCTCACCACCTCGCTGCGCGGGCTGGTGAACTGCTTCGTCGAGGTGCGCACCCTCGACCACGCGGTGCACAGCGGGATGTTCGGCGGTGCCGTACCGGACGCGCTGACCGCGCTGGCCCGGCTGCTCGCCACCCTGCACGACGAGGCGGGTAACGTCGCGGTGGCCGGGCTGGTCGGACCCGGTGGCGCGGTGGTGGACTACCCGGAGGACCGGCTGCGGCACGAGGCCGGGGTCGTCGACGGGGTCTCGCTGATCGGCACCGGTCGGCTGACCGAGCGGATCTGGACGAAGCCGGCGCTGGCCGTACTCGGCATCGACGCCCCGCCGACGAACGCGGCGCCGAACGCGTTGGTCCCGGCCGCGAAGGCGAAGCTCAGCCTGCGACTGGCGCCCGGTGACGACCCCAAGCGGGCGTACGCCGCCCTGCGCGAGCACCTGGTCAAGCACGCGCCGTGGGGGGCCGCGGTGACGGTCACCTTCGAGAGCGACGGAGCGCCCTGCGTGATCGACTCGACCGGCCCGATGTACGACGCCGCGCGGGCGGCGTTCCGGACCGCCTGGGACGGGGTGGAGCCGGTCGAGATCGGGGTGGGTGGCTCGATCCCGTTCATCGCCACCTTCCAGGAGATGTTCCCGGCGGCGGCGATCCTGGTGACCGGGGTGGAGGACCCGTACGCCCAGGCGCACGGGCCGAACGAGAGCCTGCACCTCGGCGAGTTCGCCCGGGTCTGCCTCGCGGAGGCGCTGCTGCTGGCGAACGTCGCGGGGGTGGCTGCCGACCGCTGACCGTCCGGCTTTTTCGGCCTGGCCGGGACGCGCCGGGCGCGGATGTCGGGAAAGTCGTGCGAAGTGTCGCACCGGGACGCTAGAGTTTCGAACATGAGTACGAATGAGGCTATCGCGCGGCTCGACGCCGCTGTCAGTGCTCTGGGGGACGTCGACGTCTCCGCGTGGTCGGAGGACGCGCTCAAGGATCAACTGGGCGACCTGTCGGCCGCCCTCTGCGCGCTCGATGCGCTGCTCTCCCGGGTCGCCGACGCGGTCCGCGAGCGCGGCCTGCGGATCGAGGAGCCGGTTTCGGCCTGACGGCGGGCCGCCGGGCGCGGGGCGGCGGAACGAGGAGCGGTCCGCCCGAGGAGAGGCCGTCGGGTGCGGGGCGCGGCGGGGAGCCGCCCGGCCGGACGGTTCCCGGGCAGGCCGGTGTTTGTGTCGGGGGTGGCTGTCAGGATCGTGCCATGCGGTTCATCGACCTGGCAGCCACCTCGGCTGCGGTGGCGGCGACCTCGGGCCGGCGAGCCAAGGTCGACCTGCTGGCCGCGACGCTGCGGGCGCTCGGTCCCGACGAGATCGTGCCGGGCGCCGCCTACCTCGCCGGCGAGTTGCGGCAACGGCAGACCGGGGTCGGCTACGCCAGCCTGCGGGACCGGCCGTCGCCCGCCGAGTCGCCCACCCTCACCGTGGCCCAGGTCGACGCCGCCATCGAGGCGATCGCGGCCGTCGCCGGTGCCGGTTCCCAGGCCCGCCGACGCGGGCTGCTCGACGCCCTGCTCGCCGCCGCCACCCTCGACGAGCAACGGCTGCTGGTCGGGCTCTTCAGCGGCGAACTGCGGCAGGGCGCCCAGGCCGGCCTGCTGGCCGACGCGGTCGCCCGCGCAGCCGAGGTGCCGGCCGGCACGGTCCGGCGGGCGCTGCTGCTGGCTGGCGACCTGAAGCTGGTGGCGCACGCCGCGCTGACCGGGGGTGCCGCCGCGCTCGACCGGTTCGCCCTCCAGGTCGGCCGGCCGCTGGCCCCGATGCTCGCCCAGAGCGCGGCCTCCGTCGAGGCGGCCCTGGCCGCGACCGGCGCGCCCGCCGTGGTGGACAACAAGCTCGACGGCATCCGGATCCAGGTGCACCGCTCCGGCGCCGACGTCGCGGTCTTCACCCGCAGCCTCGACGAGATCACCGGCCGGGTGCCGGCGGTGGTGGCCGCGGTCCGCGCCCTGCCGGCCCGGCAACTGGTCTTGGACGGCGAGGCGATCCTGCTGGACGCCGCCGGCCGACCCCGGCCGTTTCAGGAGACCGCCAGCCGGGCCGCCATCCGGGGCGCCCGCCGCGCGGCGGCCGGGACAGCCGGCGCGGAGGCGGCCGGCGGTGGGCTGACGCCGTACTTCTTCGATCTGCTGCACCTGGACGGGGCCGACCTGCTCGACGCGCCCGGCCGGGACCGGTGGGCGGCGCTCGCGGCCACCGCGCCGGCCGACCTGCTCGTCGGCCGGGTCACCGTCGAGACGGTGGAGCAGGCGTCCGCCGCCTTCTCCGCCGCGCTGGACGCCGGCCAGGAAGGCATCGTCGTCAAGTCGCCCGAGGCGCCGTACGACGCCGGCCGGCGGGGCGCCGCCTGGGTGAAGGTCAAGCCCCGGCACACCCTCGACCTGGTGGTACTCGCCGTCGAGTGGGGCAGCGGTCGGCGCCGGGGCTGGCTGTCGAACCTGCACCTCGGCGCCCGCGACCCGGCCACCGGCGGATTCGTGATGCTGGGCAAGACGTTCAAGGGGCTCACCGACGAGCTGCTGCGCTGGCAGACCGAACGGTTCCAGGAGTTGGCCGTCGAGCGCGGCGACTGGCTGGTCCGGGTCCGGCCCGAGCAGGTGGTGGAGATCGCCTTCGACGGCGTGCAGACCAGCACCCGCTATCCCGGCGGGATGGCGCTGCGGTTCGCCCGGGTGCTGCGCTACCGCGACGACAAGAGCGCCGCCGAGGCCGACACCATCGACGCCGTCCGCGCCCTGCACGCCGGCCGGGCCGGCTGACCGACGCTCAGCGCGCGGCCAGCGAGCGTACGTAGTTGACCTGCTGGTGGATCTGCTGGACCTGCGGCTGACCGGTGACCGGGATCCGGGCCACGTACTGCCGCGGGCCGTTGCCGACCGTCACCTGCACCGTGCCCCGGTGGATCGTCTCCTTGACCAGCAGGAAGAACAGGCTGAACACGGTCAGCACGCAGAAGCCGACGATCGCCGCGACGATCGCCCAGGTCGGTGTCTTCTGCTCGGACTGCCAGTAGTCCGCCACCTGCCAGGTCGAGCCCGCCAGCGGGATCTCCCCGGCCGGCGTGCGGACCGTCGTGGCGGTCACCGAGATCTCACCGATCCGCGCCACCACCGGCTCCGGCCCACCGGGCGGCGTCAGGCCACCGGGGTGCCCCGGATAGGGCGCGGTCGGGCTGGTCGGGGCGGACCGGGGCGCCGGCGGCCGAGGCGGGGCCGGGTCGGGCGGCGGGGTCTGCGTACCGAGCGCGTCACCGAACGCCGGACCACCGAACACCGGATCGCCCGACCAGGGGTCGGTGGCCGGCGGAAACTGGCCGGTGGCACCAGCCCCGGGCAACGGCAACGTTGGTTCCGCGTTGCCGCCCTTGTCGCCACGTTCACCCATGACGGCACCCTAACCCGGTGAACGCCGATCAGCAGGACCGAGGCCGCTGCCCGCAGGATCGGCAGCCCGGTCAGCCGGTGCGGCGGCGCGAGCAGCCTTGCCGACCGGTGTGCCGTGCGCCTCGCGGCGGGCCACCCAGCCGAAGCCGACCAGGGCCATCGCCGCGAACAGCCACCACTGGATCACGTAACCGAAGTTCTGCCAGTCGTTCTCGTGCCGCAGCGGGATCGCCACGAAGGCCGGATCGGCGGGCGGGTCCTGCTCGTCGAGGAGCAGATAGCCGCCGTACACCGGATAGGGAAGCTCCCGGCCCAGCTCGGGGATGGCGATCCGCCGGGTCTCCAGCCGGCCGTCCCGCCGGGTCACCTCCTGGGCCCGGCTCTCACCGAGCCGCACCCGCCCCACGACCGTCACCTCGCCGGAGGTCGGGGCCGGCAACTCCGGATGCGCCAGCGCGCCGCCGGCCGCCGGCGGCACCCAGCCCCGGTCCACCAGGACCGCGCTGCCGTCGGCCAGCACCAGCGGGGTCACCACCTCGAAGCCGACCCGGTTGTTCACCGTCCGGCCCCGGACCAGGATCACGTTGCTCTCGTCGTACCGGCCGGTGGCTGTCACCCGGGTCCAGACCGCGTCGGCGGGCGGCGGCTCGCCGACCGCGTCCGCCGCGCCCACCGGCGCGGCGAGCACCTCGCGCAGCGGGGTCGGCGCCCGGTCGCCGGCCGCGTCGATCCGGGCGTTGACGGCCGAGCGCTCCTGGTACCGGTGCAGCTGCCAGTTGCCGAGCTGCACCATCACCGCGGCGGCGGCCAGCGTCAGGGCGAGGATGCCCAGCCAGCGCGGCGTGAGCAGAAACCGGTACACGGCCCGAGGCTACCCCTGTGACCGGCACCACCGAACCGGCGGCCGGACCATCGCGGCGGGCCGCGCGCGCCGCCCGGTATGGTCACGCGCACGCCCGCCCGCGGGCGCAGTCAACCCGCCCGCTCGCGGGCGCAGTCGATACAGCGCCGAGGAGCCGACCATGACCGCCGTGCCGCGCGTGCTGGTGAGCGCCCCGTCCTCCGGGCACGGCAAGACCGCGATCACCGTCGGCCTGCTGGCCGCGTACGCGGGGCGCGGCCTGGCGACCGCCGCCTTCAAGGTCGGCCCGGACCACACCGACGCCGCCTACCTCGGCCTGGCCGCCGGCCGCGCCGGCCGCAACCTGGACCCGCGACTGGTCGGCCCGCGGCAGGTCGCCCCCCTCTTCGCGTACGGGGCGACGGGCGCCGACGTGGCGATCGTCGAGGGCACCATGGGCCTGTTCGACAGCCTCGCCGGCCAACCCGAGGCCGACTCCACGGCCGCCGTCGCCGGTGCGCTGCGTACCCCGGTCGTGCTGGTCGTCGACGTGGCCGCCATGGGCCAGTCGGTGGCCGCCCTGGTGCACGGCTTCCGCGCCTACGACGAGATGCTCTGGCTCGGCGGGGTCATCCTCAACCGGGTGGCCTCGGACCGGCACGAGGAGCTGCTCCGCGACGCGCTCGACGACATCGGCGTACCCGTCTTCGGCGCGCTGCGCCGCCGTGACCTGCCGGCCGCCCTGCCGTCCCGCCAGCACGGCGTCGTCCCGGTGATGCAGGGCAGCGCGGAGGCCGGCCGGGCGGTCCGCCGGCTCGGGGAGGCCATCGGCGGCACCGTCGACCTCGACCGGCTGCTCGCCCTGGCCCGCTCGGCCCCCCGGCTCTCCACCGAGCCGTGGTCGCCGGCCGTCGCGGTCGGCGCCGATCCGGCCGCGCCGGCCGCGCGCCGGCCGGTCGTCGCCGTCGCCGGCACCACCGACCTGCGGTACGGCTACCCGGAGACCGCCGAGCTGCTGGCCGCGGCCGGCGCGGAGCTGGTGACCGTCGACCCACTGCGCGACGAGGTGCTGCCCGCCGGGGTCGAGGCGCTCGTCGTCGGCGGCGCGCTGCCGGAGTCGTACGCCGAGGAGCTGTCGGCGAACCGCCGGCTCTGCATCTCGGTTGCCGAACTGGCCCGGACCGGTCGGCCGGTCCTCGCCGAGGGCGCCGGGCTGCTCTGGCTGGCCCGGGAGTTCGACAAGCGGCCTATGTGCGGGGTGCTGGACACCGTCGGGCTGAGCATGGACCGGATGGTGGTCGGCTACCGGGAGGCGACCGCCGCCGCCGACAGCGTGGTGACCGGGCGCGGCGAGCGGGTGGTCGGCTACAAGCAGCACCGCGGCGTGCTGAACCCGCGGGCCGGTCAGGTGCCGGCCTGGACCTGGGGCGACGGCGTCCCGGAGGGGTACGTCTGGCAGCGGGTGCACGCCTCGCAGCTGATCCTGCACCCGGCCGGCGCACCGTGGATGGCGGCCCGCCTGGTCGCCGCCGCCCGCGCCGCCGACGGCGGTACCGGCTCACCGGCGTCGGCCACGACCTCCTCGGTGCCCGGGGGCGCGACCGCACCCGGGGCCGGGGCGGCGACCGGACCGAATGGGGCGCCTGGGTCCGGCACGGCGGCAGGGTTCGGCGGTTCGGCGGGGTCCAGCGGGGTGCCGGGGTCCGGCGGGGTGCCGGTGGGGGAGCCCGCCACCGAGGAGATCAGGACCGGGTCGGGGGCTGGTACGTCGGCCGGGGAGTCGGTGCCGGCCGCGGTCGCCGGTTCGACGAGTCCGACCAGTCCGGCGACGGCGCCCGTCCCGGTCAGCCCGCCGGCCGGGACGGTGACCTGATCCGGTGAGCGGACACATCGCGGTGCGTCGTTTCCCGGTGTTGACCGTGTCGACGCCCCGGATGCACGTGCGGCGGCTCGACGCGGCCGACGCCGACGCGGTGTCGGAGATCTTCGCCGACAAGCAGACCGAGCGCTGGTTGCCGTTCGCCCGCGAGGCCGGCCAGATCGACGGGCTCGCCTGGTGCACGGAGATGGCCCAGGAGCGGCGCGACAGCGGCGGCGGCGACCACTACGGGGTGGTCCGGCGCGAGGACGACGAGCTGGTCGGCTGCCTGTGGACCAAGCGGACCGACTGGGCCGGCCGGGTCACCGAGGTCTCGTACGCGATCGCGCCGCAGGCGCGCGGCTTCGGGCTGGCCGCCGAGGCGGTCGACGCGGTGGCCATCGCCCTCCTCCTCGAACACGGCTTCCAGCGGGTCGAGCTGCGGGTGGCGCCGGGCAACACCGCCTCCCGGCGGGTGGCCGAGAAGGCCGGCTTCACCTACGAGGGCCTGCTCCGCAACGCCGGCTACGTGCACAGCGGCCGGGTCGACCTGGAGGTCTGGTCCCTGGTCCTGGCCGACCTCCGGCAGTAGGGCGATCCTGGTGGGAGCGGCCCTCCCGGGGGCCGCTCCCGCGCCGGATCAGGGTCAACCGCCGGCGATCTCTTCGGACGGGGCCGAGAACTGGCGGACCGGGCGGTCCTTGAGGGCGTCGCGCAGGGTGTCCGCGACCGACTGGACCGGCTTCTGGGACTGGGCGTCGCCGACGGCGTTCTGCGGGTTGTCCGGATCGGAGAGGAAGCTCGCGGCGGCGAGCTCCGGGGTGTAGGCGACGAACCAGGCCGACCGGGTGCTGTCCGTGGTACCCGTCTTGCCGGCCACCGGGCGGCCCACGGTGCCGCGGACGCTGTCGGCGGTCGACCAGCTGCCGCAGGAGCCGCGTACCGGCCGGTCGCCGACCGGGCAGCGGGCCGCGTCGGTGGCGGCGCGGGCCGCGTCCGCGCTCACCTCCTGATGGCAGCGGGGCTTGCCGACGGAGAGCTCGTCCCCGGTCTCGGCCCGGTACGTGATGGGCCGCCCCTTCGGGTCGGTCACCGAGAGCACCGGCAGGGGCTCGCAGTACCGGCCGTCGGCGGCCACCGTCGCGTAGGCGTTCGCCATCTCCAGCGGGTTGACGTCCGAGACGCCGAGGGTGAACGCGCCCCAACTGTTGCGCTTCTCCGGGGACGCCTGCCGGCGGTCCACCTCGGTGCGCCAGCGCAGCCCCAGCCGCTCGGCCATCTCGACCGTCTTGTCCGCCCCGACCTTCTGCATCAGCTGTACGAAGTAGGTGTTCACCGACTGCCCGAAGCCCGACCACATGGCGTGCCGGCCGGTCATCGCCGGGCTGGCGTTCGAGGGGCACCACATGCCGCCGCAGCTGCTGGTGTCGCCGCCGCCCGGATAGATCGAGACGATCCGGAACGGGGAGTTGAACGCCGTGGAGAGCGGCATGCCGGCGTCCAGGGCGGCCAACATGGTGAACATCTTGAACGTCGAACCGGCCTGGTAGCCCGGCAGGTCCCCGCCGCCGAGCAGCGGGTTGACGGTGTTCGGGTAGTTGCCCTTGAGGCGGCCGCGCTTGTTGGGGTCGGAGTGCACGCCGTTGCCGTCCTGGTCGAGCGCGTAGGTGCGGTTCACCGCCATCGCCTTGACCCGGCCGGTGCCCGGCTCGACGACGACCAGGCCGTGCGCGAACGGGCTGTGGTCGGACTCCTTGGCCGCCACGTGCTTCTCGGCGATCTCCTGGATCTTCGGGTCGATACTGGTCACGATCGTGTAGCCGCCCCGACGCAGCCGGTCCTCGCGTTCCATCGGCGTGTTGCCGAACGCGGGCTGGGAGGCCCACCAGGACTTCAGGTAGTCGCAGAAGAAGCCCCAGCTGTTGTACTCCTTCGGCACCGAGATGCAGTCGTTCGGCGGCGAGGTCAGCTTCAGGGTGATCGGCTCGGACTGGGCGGCGGCGGTGGCGGCCGGTGACAGGTAGCCCATGTCGTTCATCCGCTGCAGCACGTAGTTGCGGCGGTCGGTGGCCGCCTTCCGGTCCGAGCTGGCCGGGTCGTACTCCGACGGGGCCTTCACCAGGCCGGCGAGGGTGGCCGCCTCGACCGGGGTGAGATCCTTCGGGGTCTTCGAGAAGAAGATCTCCGAGGCGGCGTAGATGCCGTACGCGCGGTGGCCGAAGTAGGCGGAGTTCAGGTAGCGCTCCAGGATCTCCGACTTGGTCACCTCCTTCTCCAGGTCCATCGCCATCCGCATCTCCCGCAGCTTGCGGACCGGGGTCTGCTCGGTGGCCCGCTGCACCTCCAGCGGGCTCTGTGCGCCGTCCCGCAGCGCCATCCGGACGTACTGCATGGTCAGCGTCGAGGCACCCTGGGAGACCCCGCCGGCCTGCTGGTTGGCGACGAAGGCCCGGGCGATGCCCTTGGCGTCCACCCCCCGGTGCTCGTAGAAGCGGGCGTCCTCGCTGGCCACGATCGCCTGCTGGACGTACGGCGACATCTGCGCGATGGGCACGTACTTGCGGTGCTCCTCGTAGAACATGGTCAGCAGGGTCCGCCCGTCCGCCCCGTACACGTAGGTGGTCTGCGCCGGGGAGACGGCGAGCAGGTCGCGGGGCTTCTTCTGGACCGAGTCGGCGGCCGCCTTCGTGACCAGACCGGCGGTGGCGACGATCGGGAAGGCGGCGACGGCGACCACCACGCCGGCGATCAGGCCGGCGCGGAGCAGGGGCGCCCAGCGATGGGCAAAGCGAAGGGTGGGATTGGTCACCCCACCAAGTTATGATAAATCACGTTAAAACAAGAGGAAGATTCGCGAATCTCGCGGGGCCGGGGCCACCATCTCCCGGCCGACCACCCTCCGGGAGACTGCCCCCGGGCTCCCTCGGCGCCCGGCCGGCGGAGATCCTGGAGGCATGATGTTGCTGGAGTCGACGATCATGGCCATCGAGCCGCCGGACGAGGCGGCGATGGCCGCCGCCCGCGAGCTGCACGGCCGGCTGACCAAGCCGGCCGGCTCCCTCGGTGAACTGGAGACCCTCTCGGTCCGGCTGGCCGGGCTGGCCGGCGCCTGCCCACCACCGCTGCCCGAGCCGGCCGCGGTGGCCGTCTTCGCCGGCGATCACGGGGTGCACGACCAGGGCGTGACACCCTGGCCCCGCGAGGTGACCGCCCAGATGGTCGGCAACTTCCTCGCCGGCGGTGCGGTGGTGAACGCCTTCGCCCGGCAGACCGGGGCCTCGGTGACCGTGGTCGACGTCGGGGTGGCCACCCCGCTCGCCGACGCCGGACTGGTCGCGGCGAAGATCCGCCCCGGCACCCGGGACCTGACCCGCGAGGCGGCGCTGACCCGCGAGGAAGCGGTCGCCGCCGTCGAGGTCGGCATCCGGGTCGCCGGCGACCTGATCGACGCGGGAGCGGCCATCCTGCTCACCGGGGACATGGGCATCGCCAACACCACCCCGGCCGCCGCGCTCATCGCCGCCTTCACCGGGGCGCCCGCCGCGCAGGTCACCGGCCGGGGCACCGGCATCGACGACGCCACCCACGCCCGGAAGATCGTCGTGATCGAGACCGCGCTGCGTCTGCACACCCCCGACCCCACCGATCCCACCGGCGTGCTGGCCAGCGTCGGAGGACTGGAACACGCCGCGCTGGCCGGGCTCATCCTCGGCGGCGCCGCGCGGCGGATCCCGGTCCTGCTCGACGGGGTGAGCGCGGTCGCGGCCGCGCTCGTCGCCACCGCCTACGCCCCGGCCGCCACCGCCGCGATGGTCGCCGGCCACCGGTCGGCCGAGCCGGGCGCCACCGTCGGGCTGCGCCACCTCGGGTTGACCCCCCTGATCGACCTCGGGCTGCGGCTCGGCGAGGGCACCGGCGCGCTGCTCGCCCTGCCGGCCGTCGCGGGCGCGGTCCGGGTGCTGCACGAGGTGGCCACCTTCGACGCGGCCGGCGTCACCGAGAAGGACCCTGCCGGCCCGGCGGCGTCGCCGTGAGCCGGCCGGAGGGCGCCGACCTCTATCCGCTCGCGCTCCGGCTGGCCGGCCGGCGGGTCCTGGTGGTGGGCGGCGGCGCGGTCGCCACCCGGCGGATGCCGGCCCTGCTGGCCACCGGCGCCCGGGTGGAGCTGGTCTCGCCGGAACTCACCCCGTCCCTGCGGGCGCTCGCCGACGTCGGGCGGCTGCACTGGCTGGCCCGCCGGTTCACCCCCGCCGACCTGGACGACTGCTGGCTGGTCCAGGTGGCGATCGACGATCCGGTGGCGGCGGCCGAGGTGAGCGCGGCCGCCGAAGAGCGCCGGGTGTTCTGCGTACGCGCCGACGACCGGACCGCCGCGACCGCCTGGACCCCGGCGGTGGTCCGGCACGGGCCGGTCACGGTGGCGGTGCTCGGCGGCGGCGACCCGTACCGGTCGGTGGCGGTGCGGGACGCGATCCGCGACCGGCTGGCCGACGGCGGCATCCCCGTCCCACCGGCCGGGCGGACGTTGCGCGACGGCTCGGCGGGACCGGCCGGAACCGGCGGCCGGGTGGCGCTTGTCGGCGCCGGACCCGGCGACCCGGAGCTGATCACCGTACGCGGCCGGCGGCTGCTCGCCGAGGCGGACGTGGTGGTCGCCGACCGGCTGGTGCCGGGGCTGCTCCTGGACGAGCTGCGCCCGGACGTCGAGCTGGTCGACGCCGCCAAGATCCCCTACGGGCCGGCCCGGGCGCAGGAGGAGATCAACCGGATCCTGGTGGAGCGGGCCCGGTCCGGGGCGCTGGTGGTGCGGCTCAAGGGTGGCGACCCGTACGTCTTCGGCCGGGGCGGCGAGGAGGTGCTGGCCTGCGCCGAGGCGGGCGTACCGGTGCTGGTGGTGCCGGGGGTGACGAGCGCGATCGCGGTACCGGCGGCGGCCGGGGTGCCGGTCACCCACCGCCAGGTGGCGCACGAGTTCACCGTGGTCTCCGGGCACGTCCCGCCGGGCGACCCGGAGTCGCTCGTCGACTGGGCCGGGCTGGCCCGGCTGCGCGGCACCCTGGTGGTGCTGATGGGGCTGAAGAACCTGGCCGCGATCACCGCCGCCCTGGTGGCACACGGCCGGCCGGCCGGCACGCCGGCCGCCGTGGTCCAGGAGGGGACGACCGGCGCCGAACGGACGGTCCGGGCCAGCCTCGACACGATCGCCGAGCGGGCCAGGACCGCCACCATCCGGGCGCCGGCCATCCTGGTGGTCGGCGAGGTGGTGACCGCGCTCAGCCGCCAGTGAGCTGGCCGTCCAGCAGCAGCGCGCAGCGGATCAGGCCGAGGTGGCTGTACGCCTGCGGGTGGTTGCCCAGCCCGCGTTCCGAGATCGGGTCGTACTGCTCCGGCAGCAGACCGGTCGGGCCGGCGGTGTCCACCATCTGCTGGAACAGCTCCTCGGCGTCGGCCCGCCGCCCGGTGCGCAGGTACGCCTCGATCAGCCAGGCCGTGCAGATGTGGAAGCCGCCCTCCCGGCCGGGCAGGCCGTCGTCCCAGCGGTACCGGTAGACGACCGGGCCGCTGCGCAGGTCCGCCTCGACCTTGAGCACGGTGGCCAGGAAGCGCGGGTCGTCGTCCGGCAGCAGCCCGGAGAGGCCGATCCAGAGCGAGGAGGCGTCCATCTCCTCGTCGCCGTAGGCGACCGTGTACGCCCCGGCGCCGGCGTGCCAGCCGTACTCCAGGACGTTGTGCCCGATCCGGTCCCGCAGCCCGACCCACTCGGGCCGCTCCTCGCCGCCGCCGTGCCGGGCGATCACCTGCAGCGCCCGGTCCACGGTCAGCCAGCACATCACCTTGGAGAAGACGTGGTGCCGGGGTGGCAGCCGGGCCTCCCAGAGGCCGTGGTCGGGCTCGTGCCAGCGGCGGCGGACCGCCTCGACCATCGACTCCAGCACCCGCCACTCGGTCTCCTGCACCGAGCCGCGCATGTCCACCACGGCGGCCAGCAGGTCCGCGATCGGCCCGAAGACGTCGAGCTGGAGCTGGTGGTTGGCGAGGTTGCCGACCCGGACCGGCCGGGAGCCGGCGTACCCGGGCAGGGTGTCGATGACCGCCTCGGCACCGAGCTCGAAGCCGTCCACGGTGTAGAGCGGGTGCAGCCGTTCCGGGTGTCCGCCGGTGCGTTCGACGCAGCCGTCCACCCAGCGCAGCAGCGCCTCGGCCTCGGTCAGCGAACCGAGGTCGACCAGGGCGCGGGCGGTCATCGCGGCGTCGCGCAGCCAGCAGTAGCGGTAGTCCCAGTTGCGGACCCCGCCCAGCTCCTCCGGCAGCGAGGTGGTGGCGGCGGCCAGGATCGAGCCGGTCGGCTCGTGCACCAGGCCACGCAGGGTGAGCGC
Organism: Solwaraspora sp. WMMD1047; assembly: GCF_029626155.1. Taxonomy (NCBI): domain Bacteria; kingdom Bacillati; phylum Actinomycetota; class Actinomycetes; order Micromonosporales; family Micromonosporaceae; genus Solwaraspora; species Solwaraspora sp. WMMD1047. The sequence continues at coordinate 1,561,404 of NZ_JARUBL010000001.1, forward strand.
GCTACGGGCCACCAGGTCGCGGGCGGCGATCGGCAGGTTGAGCCCGTTCACCCATTCCCGCCAGGGCTGTTCGGCGGCGAGCTGCCGGTCGTGCACCGGCACCCGGTGGTGGTCCAGGCTGTGCGAGCCGAACCGCAGCTCCAGGGTGACCGAGCCGCCAGCGGCGGCGAGGTCGACGACCGCGCGGGCGGCCTCGTAGCCGCCGTCGGCGACCACCTCCCACTCGACGCCGGGGGAGTAGAGCGCGATCGGTTCGTTCGAGCCGAGCACCAGCAGGCCGTCGCCGAGCGGCTGGAGCTGGACGGCGACCTGACCGAACTCGGGCCGCGGCGCGAAGTCCAGCCGGACCCGGCCGGAGCCGGTGAGCACCCGGATCAGGGTGGAGTCGCCGGAGTGGGCGGACTGCTCCCCCGCCGCCTCGTCGACAAGCGGATGGTCCAGCCAGTCGGTGACCGTCAACCCGGACCAGCGGGTCTCGACGGTCATCGTGCCGGACCGGTAGCGCTGGCCCAGCGGCAGGCCGCCGCGGTCGGGGGCGACGCTGAAGTGGCCGGCGGGCGCCCCGCCGACCAGGTCGGCGAAGATCGCCGACGAGTCGGGCTTGGGGTGGCAGAGCCAGGTGATCCGGCCCTCCGGGGTGACCAGCGCGACGGTACGCCCGTTGGCCAGCATCGAGTGCCGTTCGATCGGCACCGCCCGCTCGCCGAAGAGCCAGTTGCGGCGGACGTCGAGCAGCAGGCCGAGCACCCGGGCGGCCTCGATCGGCTCGGCGACCCGGAAGCCGGCCTTGGTCTCGCCGGGGCCGATCTTGATGCCGACGTCCGGCCCGGAGAGGTTGCCGAAGGCGTTCTCGTCGGTGACGTCGTCGCCGATGAAGAGCACCGCGCTGGCCGAGAGCTGGGTGCGGAGCTGGTCGACGGCGAGCCCCTTGTGGGTGGGGATCACCGAGAGTTCGACCACCTCCTTACCGCGGGTGACGGTGACGTCGGACCAGGCGGCCGGGCCGCTCTCGACGGCCTGCACCACCTCGGCGCTGATCTGCGGGTCGGCGCCGCGGGTGTGCACCGCGATGCTGGCCGGCTTGCTCTCCAGCCGGACCCCGGGCCGGCCGGCGACGATCTGGCGCAGTTCGTTGCGCAGCCGGGTGCGGACCTCGACGAGTTCGGGGGAGAGCCGTTCGACGAAGCCGATGTCGAACTCGGACCCGTGGCTGCCGACCAGGTGCACCTCGCTCGGCAGCCGGGAGAGGGTGGCCAGGTCGCGCAACGCCCGGCCGGAGACCACCGCGACGGTGGTCTGGGGCAGGGCGGCGAGGGCGCGTACGGCGGCCACCGACTCGGGCAGCGGAACGGCCTTGGTGGGGTCCTCCACGATCGGCGCCAGGGTGCCGTCGTAGTCGCAGGCGACCAGGAGCTGCGGTACCCGGGCGATACGCCCTACGGCGGCCCGCAGGGCCGGGTCGATCGAGTCCAGCGCGCGGGGATCCGCGTCGAGGACCGTGGTGTTCACGCCGCCTCCGTTTCGGGGACGCCAAGCTCGTTGAGGAAGGACCGGGCCCAGTGGTCCACGTCGTGGGAGCGCAGGTGCCGCTGCATGATGCGCATGCGGCGCTTGGCCTCCACCTGGTCGACGTGCACGGCGCGCAGCAGCGCGTCCTTGACCCCGTCGGGGTCGTGCGGGTTGCAGAGGAACGCCTGGCGCAGCTCCGTCGCGGCGCCGGCGAACTCACTGAGTACGAGCGCCCCGCCGCTGTCGGCACGGGTCGCGACGTACTCCTTGGCCACCAGGTTCATCCCGTCTCGCAGTGGGGTCACCATCATCACGTCGGCCGCGCAGTAGAGCGCGGCCAGTTCACTGCGACTGTACGACTGGTGCAGGTAATGGACCGCCGGCACGCCGACCCGGCCGAATTCACCATTAATCCGACCAACTTCGCGTTCGACCTTGACTCGAAGTGCCTGGTAGTGCTCCACCCGCTCGCGACTCGGCGTAGCGACCTGCACCATAACCGCCTCGGGAACTGTCAACTTTCCGTCAGCAAGAAGCTCCCGGAAGGCCTTGAGGCGTAGCTCGATCCCCTTGGTGTAGTCGAGCCGGTCCACGCCGAGGATCACCGTCTTCGGGTCGCCCAACTCGGCCCGGATCTGTTTGGCGCGGGCCTGGACGTTCTCGTCCTTCGCCATCCGCTCCATCTCGGCCACGTCGATCGAGATCGGGAAGGCGCCGGCCTTCACGTTCCGCCCGTCCACCTTGATCATCTGGCCCTCGTAGCGGAGCCCGAGCAGGTGCCGCGCCAGCCGGACGAAGTTCTGCGCCGCCAGCCGCTGCTGGAAACCGACCAGGTCCGCCCCGAGCAGCCCGCGCAGCACCTCGGCCCGCAGCGGCATCTGCATGAACAGCTCGATCGGCGGGAACGGGATGTGCAGGAAGAAACCGATCCGCAGGTCCGGCCGCAGCTCGCGGAGCATCGCCGGGACGAGCTGGAGCTGGTAGTCCTGCACCCAGACCGTCGCACCCTCGGCCGCGACGTCCGCCGCGGCCTCCGCGAACCGGGCGTTCACCAGCCGGTACGCCTCCCGCCAGCGGCGCTTGTAGGCGGGCGTCTCCACCGCGTCGTGGTAGAGCGGCCAGATGGTGGCGTTCGACTGGCCCTCGTAGTACCGTTCCAACTCCTCGGCGCTGAGCGGGACCGGATGCAGTCCGATGCCGTCCAGTTCGAAGGGGTCGGGCGCGGCACCGACGCCGCCGGCCCAGCCAACCCAGGTCCCCTCGTGCGCCACCAGCACCGGATGCAGGGCGGTCACCAGACCACCGGGGCTGCGGCGCCACTGCCGGCCCTCCGGCGTGACCACCTCATCGACCGGTAGCCGATTCGCTACGACCACGAACGAGCTGCGTACCGTCACGATCCGTGCACCTCCGGTCATTGCGGGTCCCACCGCAGAGCCTACTGAGCCTAGCCAGCCAGGCTGCGGCCCGTGCCCACACCTACTGCCCGACGGTGCCGGCCGGGCAAACCCGGGCGTGACCTTGGGCACCCGTCGAGGTGCCGTCGGGGTGCCGTGGGCAGGCCGCCGGCGGACCTGTCAGGATTGGCGGTGGCTCACCGATCGCCCATCGCTGCGATCGACAGTGGCGTAAGCCACCTTCCCGCGCCGACTCTGGAGGTACCGCGCACCGTGGCCCAGTACATCTACGTCCTGGAAAGGGCGCGCAAGGCGCACGGCGACAAGGTCGTGCTCGACAACGTGACGCTGAGTTTCCTGCCCGGCGCCAAGATCGGCGTGGTCGGCCCGAACGGCGCCGGTAAGTCCAGCCTTCTCAAGATCATGGCCGGCATCGACCGGCCCAGCAACGGCGAGGCCCGGCTGATGCCCGGCTACACCGTCGGCCTGCTCTCCCAGGAGCCGCCGCTCAACGACGCCAAGACGGTGCTGGGCAACATCGAGGAGGCGGTGGCGGAGACCAAGGCCAAGCTGGAGCGGTTCAACAAGATCGCCGAGCAGATGGCCACCGACTACTCCGACGAGCTGATGGAGGAGATGGGCCGGCTGCAGGAGGAGCTGGACCACGCCGACGCCTGGGACGTCGACTCCAAGCTCGAACTCGCGATGGACGCGCTGCGCTGCCCGCCACCGGACGCCGACGTCACCCAGCTCTCCGGTGGTGAGCGCCGCCGGGTGGCGCTGTGCAAGCTGCTGCTGGAGGCGCCCGACCTGCTGCTGCTCGACGAGCCCACCAACCACCTGGACGCCGAGAGCGTGCAGTGGCTCGAACAGCACCTGGCCAAGTACGCCGGCACCGTGATGGCGATCACCCACGACCGCTACTTCCTGGACAACGTGGCCGGCTGGATCCTGGAGCTGGACCGCGGCCGGGCGGTCGGCTACGAGGGCAACTACTCCACCTACCTGGAGAAGAAGGCCGCCCGGCTGGCCGTCGAGGGCCGCCGCGACGCCAAGATGAAGAAGCGCCTCTCCGAGGAGCTGGAGTGGGTCCGCTCGAACGCCAAGGCCCGGCAGACCAAGTCCAAGGCCCGGCTGGACCGGTACGAGGAGATGGCCACCGAGGCGGAGAAGACCCGCAAGCTCGACTTCGAGGAGATCCAGATCCCGCCGGGCCCGCGGCTGGGCAACACGGTGATCGAGGCGCACGGGCTGACCAAGGGCTTCGGCGACCGGGTGCTGATCGACAACCTGAGCTTCTCGCTGCCACGCAACGGCATCGTCGGCATCATCGGCCCCAACGGCGTCGGCAAGACCACCCTGTTCAAGACGATCGTCGGGCTGGAGGAGCCGACCGCCGGCTCGGTCAAGGTCGGCGACACCGTCAAGCTCTCCTACGTCGATCAGAACCGGCAGGGCCTGGCCGGCGACAAGACGGTCTGGGAGGTGGTCTCCGACGGCCTCGACCACCTGATGGTGGGCAAGGTGGAGATGCCCTCCCGGGCGTACGTGGCGGCCTTCGGTTTCAAGGGTCCCGACCAGCAGAAGCCGACGAAGGTGCTCTCCGGTGGCGAGCGCAACCGGCTCAACCTGGCGCTCACCCTCAAGATCGGCGGGAACGTGGTCCTGCTCGACGAGCCGACCAACGACCTGGACGTGGAGACCCTCTCCTCGCTGGAGAACGCACTGCTGGAGTTCCCCGGCTGCGCGGTGGTCATCTCGCACGACCGGATGTTCCTGGACCGGGTGGCGACCCACATCCTGGCCTGGGAGGGCACCGACGAGGACCCGGCCAACTGGTTCTGGTTCGAGGGCAACTTCGAGGCGTACGAGAAGAACAAGATCACCCGGCTCGGCGCGGAGGCGGCCCGTCCGCACCGGGTGACCTACCGCAAGCTCACCCGTGACTAGTTCCGGCCAGCGCTACGTCTACCACTGCGCGCTGCGCTGGTCCGACCTGGACGCGTACGGCCACCTCAACAACGCCCGCTTCCTGACCCTCTACGAGGAGGCGCGGGTGGCGTTCATGTTCGCCGGCGGGAAGGCCTGGGGGGTCGGCTCGTTCGCCGACGGCGTGGTGATCGCCCGGCACGAGGTCGACTACCTGCGGCCGGTCGACTACGCCATGGGCCGGGACACCGCCGAGCGGGCGCCGACGGTCCGGATCGAGATGTGGATCGAGGACATGCGCGCCTCCCGGTTCACCGTCGGCTACGAGCTGTTCGACGGTCCGGTGTTGGCCAGCCGGGCCCGCTCGGTGCTCGTCCCCTTCGACCTGCGCGAGCAGCGGCCGCGCCGGCTGGCCGACCCGGAGCGGGACTACCTACGGCCGTACCTGCGTACCGAGTGAGCGGGATGGGAGGACCGTGGAACCGCACGGACTGACCGGGATCGCCGATGCCGGGGCGTTCCTGGCCCGGCTGACCCGGCTCGATCCGGGCGCGCTGGTGCGGCTCCGGTCGGATCCGGTGGCCGGCGGACGGGCCGGGCTCTGGGCCAGGCTGCCCTGGTCGGTGCTCGTCACCCGCGGCGTCGCCGGGGCCGGTCCCGACGACGCCACCGTCTCGGCCGCCGAGCTGCTGGCCGAACTCGACCGGGGCGGGCCGGCGTTGCCCGCCCGCCGGGACGCCCAGTGGCGGTGGCCGCTGCCCCCGGCGACCGGCCGGGTGGTGGAGACGATGCCCGGGGCCGACCTGCGCGACGTCGCCGCCGCGGCGGCCGGGACCCTGCGCAGCGCCGAGAGCGGCGGCGTCGGGGGTCGGGCGGTCGGGCAACGGGCGCTGCGCGATGCCCTGCTCGACCACGTGGCGGTGGTGGTGACGGCGTCGGACAGCCGGGTCGAGGTCACCCAACGGCTGGTCCAGGCCGTCGTCCGGATGGGGTTCCTCGGCCGGTCGGCCGGCGCCGAGTCGGACGGCGTGCAGGTCCGGGTGGCGGGCCGCTGGACCGGCCTGTCCGGACCCTTCGGAACGGCCTGGTCACGTAGCGTTGATTCACTCATGCTTTCCCCCGTTCAGGATCAGCCGAACGGATGATGTGGCCTAGTCCATCCAGGCTGGTGGGGTCGTTGGGGGGATGCCGGAACCCGGCTATCCGGGTACCGTCGTCCCTCGGATCCACCACGTCGCAGGTGCTGGATCCGCTGGGGAGCGAGGTGCACGAGGATGCCGTGGTGGTCATGGCGCCCCGGTCACGCCGGTGGCGGTGAGCCGGACACTCGAAGCAGGATCGGAGTGGACGGTGCCGTCCGGGTCGGACCACCGGCGCCACGGGAGCCCGAACACGACTGCGCGCCGCCGGGTCTGGCCGGCATGGACCAGATCCCGCCGGTGGTCGCGCCGGTCACCCTGCGACGGGTGGGTGAGGCGCTCGACCTGCTCGACGTCCGGTACCTCGCCGACGGCGAGGACAGCCTGCTGGGGATGTGGGAGCGGCACGCGGTGCTCTTCACCCTGGAGGGGCCGGAGGACGAGATCCTGGTCATCCGGGCCCGGCCGTACTCCACCGTCCCGCCGGACTGGGCCGACCGGGCCTACCGGGTGGTCAACGAGTGGAACCACACGAGCCGGTTCTGCAAGGCGTATGTGGGAGACCCGACCGAACGCGGCCAGTTGCCGATCTACGCCGAGCTGCAGGTCCCGCTCAGCGCCGGGGCGCACGACGCGCTGCTGGTCGAGATGCTCGACTGCGGCGCGGCGATGGCCACCAGCTTCGTGGACTGGCTGCACGACGAGGGCGCGCTGCTCTAGCCGGGCATCGGGTCCATCGTGTTGACCATGAAGTAGGCCGCCCGCTCCAGGTAGTCCCAGAGCGGCTGCTCCTGCTCGGGCGGGAGATCGAGGCTCCGCACGGCCCGGTGCATGTGGGTCAGCCAGGCATCCCGCTCGGCCGGCCCGACCCGGAACGGCGCGTGCCGCATCCGCAGTCGCGGGTGCCCGCGCTGGGCCGAGTAGGTGTTCGGCCCGCCCCAGTACTGCATCAGGAACAGGGTCAGCCGCTCCGCGGCCGGCCCGAGATCAGCCTCGGGGTACATCGGACGCAGCAGCGGATCGTCGGCCACCCCGGCGTAGAACTCGTCGACCAGCTTGCGGAAGGTCGGCTCGCCGCCGATCGCGGCGAAGAAGGTCTCCGGCGGCCCGTCCGCCGCCGATTCAGGATTCACCGCTCCATCCTGCCAGGCTCAGCTCCGACCGACCTCGGCGCCGGAGGTGGGCGGCCCGCGGTGCCCTTCCGGGCCGCCGGGACCACCGGCGGAGTCATCGGGTGACCGGCGGGGATCGCCGGGCGGCCGGTTGACCGGCACCCGGCCGGCCTCCCGCTCGCCGCCGCGCTGGCCGGACAGGATCCCGGAGGCGTTCTGCGGCTGCCCAGCCGCACCGGACCGGGTCGCCGCCCGGCTGGTCGGCACCTCTCCGTCGACGGCGGGCTCGTCCGGCGGCGGTGCCTGCCGGGCGGCGTCGGCGATGACGGTGTTGAACTCCTCGGAACTCGGCCACTGGGTGACCGCCAGGAGCATCAGGAAGACCCCGGCCAGGCTCCACATGCCGACCACCAGCGGGATGCTGTAATGGTCGGCCAGCACGCCGGTGGCCAGCACCGCGCTGCCCTGCAGCACCTGCACGCCGGTGGCCATCACGCCGAACGCCCGGGCCCGGTAGCCGTGCGGCAGCGCCTGCACGAACAGGCCGTTGGCGACCGGCAACAGCCCCGCCACGCAGAAGCCGCAGACGGCGGCCAGCCCCGCCACCACGGCCGGCGGCGGATCCAGCAGGGTCGGCACCAGCGCCAGTGGGGCCAGGACGGCGAACGGGCGGATCATCGCCCGCCGCTGGTCGGGGCGGAGGAACCGGCCGATGGTCAGGCCACCCAGCACGAAGCCGACCGGGTTGGCTGCCATGATCATGGCCTGCGAGAGACCCGTACCCGGGCCGTCTCCGCCGTGTTCCTCGGCCCAGGCCGCGGCCAGCCCTTCCGGGACGATCGCGAAGAGCATGGCGCTGAAGACCAGGATCGCGATCGCCCGCAGCACCCGGGTGCCGAAGACCAGGCGGAACCCCTCGGCGGTCTCGCGGAGCAGGTGGCTGCGGCGCTCGGCGGTCAGCGCCGCCGGCCGGTGCCGGACCCCGAACCGGATGATCATGGCGGAGGTGGCGAACGCGGCGGAGTTGATCAGTAGCGCCAGGGTCGGGCTGTAGGCGGCGATCGCCGCGCCCGCCACGTACCCGCCGACCTGTGCGGCCTGCCCGGTGCTGGTCTGCACCGACAGCCCGACCACCAGCCGGTCGCCGGTCAGGATCAGCGGCAGCAGGGCGGACCGGGCGGCCTGACTGGGCGGATTGGCGAGCGTCACCGTGAAGATCAGGACCAGGATCAGCTCGACCGGAAGACCGGGCAGCGCGATGAGCGCGACGAGGACCATCCGGGTGAGGTCGCAGACGACCATCACCGACCGGTACGGGTACCGCTCGGCGAGCGTGGCGAGCAGCGGGCCACCGACCAGCCACGGCAGGAAGCTGACCGCGAACGCCGCGGCCGACAGGGCCACCGACTGGGTCGAGCGGTACACCAGCACCGTGACCGCGGCCTTGGCGATGAAGTCGCCCGTCCACGACAGCGCGCTGGCCGCGTAGAGCGCCCGGAACTCGGGCTGGGCGAACACCTCGCGAAAGGTAGCTGGTCCTTCGGGAGCTGGTTGCTCGTCGGACACCGGGGGGCCTCCATCGTTCTCGACCGCTGACCACTCGTGATGGAGCTGCCGGGAAACGTTGTCAGACGTACGGATCAGCGAGGTCGTCGTTACACTCCGGAGGGAGCTGTCCCGGATTCTGCCCGATCATCCGACGGAAGGCCAGACGAACGGTCAGATCGTCGCATCTCCGACTGAACGAACGGACGATACAGGACCGTACGCGCGGAGCGCGACCCCCGGATTCTCGGCCATCCCCACGGGCCGGCCGTCAGGTCGCACCACCCTGGCCGATGCCCTCGTTCTCCGCCGCGGTCATCGGACGGCTGAAGACCCTGCTCGCGGCGATGCTGGCGGTGATCCCGGAACTCTCCAACGCCTCGGCGAGCCGGCGCCGGAGCCCTCGACCAACCTGGAACTGACCCTCCGCAGTGGTCTTCACGATCGTGCGGATCACCGCACCCTCCACCGTCATCTGTTCGATGCCGAGCACCTCCGGCGGATCGACGATCGCCGGCGAAAGCTCCGGGTCGACCGCGACCGAGGCGGCCGCGGTACGCAGCACGGCGATGGCCTCCTCCGTGCTGGCGAACCCGACCGGCATGTCCACGATCACCACCGCCCAGCCCTGGCTCTTGTTGCCGACCCGGATGATCTCGCCGTTGCGGATGTACCAGAGCACCCCGCGCGCGTCGCGGACCGTGGTGATCCGCAGCCCGACCGCCTCCACCACCCCGGTCGCCTCGCCCAGGTCGACGGTGTCGCCCACCCCGTACTGGTCCTCCAGGAGCATGAACAGGCCGGACAGCAGATCCTTGACCAGGGTCTGCGCCCCGAACCCGAGCGCCAGGCCGGCGATGCCGGCGCTGGCCAGCAACGGGGCCAGGTTGAAACTCAGCTCGTCCAGGACCAGCAGCACCGCCACCGAGAAGACCACGGCGGTGACCAGGCTGCGCAGCACCGAACCGATGGCCGCCGCCCGCTGCCGGCGGCGCTCCGGGAAGTAGCCGGCCCCGTCCGGCGCCGCGGTCGGCACCCGCTCCCGCAGCGGCTTGAGGATCGCCGGCGGCGACCCCTCCGAGGTGCTGCGCACCAGCCGGTTGATCGCCCGGTGCAGCAGATAGCGCAGCACCACCGCGAGGACCAGGATCAGCAGGATCCGCAGCGGCTTGATCAGGATGTAGAAGCTGCTCTCCGCGAACCAGGTCGAACCCGTCCAGTCCAGGATCAGGCTGCAGGCCGGGTCGTCCACGCAGGTCTTGCTCGGCTCGGGCGCGGGCTCGGACGCGGGCGCGGGCGTCGGGATGCCCTGGGCGGGCAGGGCCAGGATCGCGTCGGTGGTCACCCGTGCTTCGTACCGCACCGGCGGGCCACCGGGTAGACCGACCCGCCCGGCGGTGACGTCCCACCAGGTCGCCGGGGCGGGCAACGATCAACCGGTACGGAACCGGTCATCCTGGCACAGGACATGAAAGCTTCACACGGGACCCCCGTATTAGTGCGTGCATTCGGCCCGGCTATCGGGGACTATTGGCGCACGGACGCCGGTGATCTGCCGGCGTCAGCCGCGGTCGGCGGGCAACGGGAAGCGGGAGCGGCTGGGGGAGAGCAGGACCGAGAGGGTGAGCGCGATGCCTGACATACGACCCATGGTGGGCTCCGGTGCGTTGGTGCTCAATGCTACGTACGAGCCGCTGTGTGTCGTTTCAGTGCGTCGAGCCGCGATCCTCGTCCTCTCCGCGAAGGCGGTCTGTGTCGCCGACGGCGAGGGCATCCTGCACAGCGCCCGCAACGCGCTGCCGGTGCCCTCGGTGGTGCGGCTGACCCGGTACGTGCGGGTGCCCTACCGCACCCACGTCGGGCTCTCCCGCCGGGCGATCTTCGCCCGGGACGGCTGGCGCTGCGCCTACTGCCGCGGCCCGGCGGAGACCATCGACCACGTCTTCCCGCGCAGCCGCGGCGGTGGGCACGCCTGGGAGAACGTGGTGGCGGCCTGCGCCCGGTGCAACCACACCAAGGGCGACCGGACGCCGGCCGAACTCGGCTGGCGGCTGCACGCCAAGCCGACCGCGCCGAAGGGGATGGCCTGGCGGGTGCTCGGCCACCGGGCGCCCGACCCGCGCTGGGCCGACTGGCTCGACCTGCGCGAGGCCGAGGTGGCCGCCTGACGGCTCAGCCGTCCCGGGCGGTGACCAGGGACGCGAAGACCACGATGTTGTCGGCGTACCCGACCTGGCCGCCCACCCAGCGGCCGCCGCAGGTGATCACCCGCAGGCCGGGGCGGCTGAAGTCCTCGTAGAGCTGATCCACCGGCAACCGGGTCTTGTCGTACCGGCTGATCGAGTTGACCTCGAACACCGCGATCGAGCCGTCCGCCCGACTGACCTCGATCTTCTCGCCGGACCGCAGGTCGCTCAGATCGTGGAAGACAGCCGGGCCGGTCTGGGTGTCGACGTGCCCGACGAGCACCGCCGGGCCGTACTGGCCGGGGGTCGGGCTCTGGTTGTACCAGCCGGCCTCCTGCGCCCGCTCGGCGCTGGGCGCGGCGATCGCCCCGTCATCGGCGAGGCCGACCTCGTGCACGGGCGCGTCCAGCCGCAGCGCCCGGATCGAGATCCCGACCGGCTGGCTGGCCGCCATCACCGGGAACCGGTCCGGCGGCGGCTTGATCCCCGCGCTGATCACGCTCGGCAGGATCGCCGTCCCGGTCAACCGCTCGAAGACCAGCCCGCCGATGATCAACATCATCAGGGTGGCGATGACCAGGGCCGGCCCGGGCAGCCGCGGCAGCCGACCCGCCGCCCGGCCGCCCCCCGGCCGTCCCCTCCCAGCCGGGCGCCGGCGGGCGGGGGCGGCGAGGGTGCCCGGCGCCGCCCGGTCGGCGCTGTCCGGGGTGACGACGCTGGCGGCCGACGCCTGCCCGGCGATCTCGACGAGCAGCCGCCACCACCGACGACGGTCGACCATGATCCGGACGGGTCAGCGTTCCGGCTCGGTGCGGGCCCGCCGCATCCCGACCAGCCACAGGCCGCCGACCAGCGCGAGCACCCCGGCGCCGCCGGCCAGGGCGAACGGGCTCAACCCGCCGCCGGCCGTCCCGCCGCCCCCGGTGGCCGGACCCTGACTGGGCTTGCTCATGTTCACCACCGTCAGGGTGGTGGTGGCCGTGCTTCCGTTCTGGCACTTCAGGTTGACCCCGTACGAGCCGGGCGCCCGGCTGCCCGGGATGGTCACCGCGCCGGTGAGGAAGCCGTTGTCCGGACGCAGTATCACCCGGCCGAACGCGTCGGAGTCGACGGTGGCCTGCTCGGTGTTGCTGTTGTCGCAGTTGGCGCGCAGGCTCACCCGGGCACCGGCCTGCGCGGTACTCGGCGTCACCTCCACGAAGGTGTTCTGCGGCTGGTTCTGGGTCTGGGCCTCAGCCAGCGCCGGCCCCGCCGGCAGCAGGGTGGCACCCAGCACGACGGCGGCCGCGGCAAAGCGCATCAAAGTACGCATGATTCCCCCCTCCGCGCCGAGGAGTTCCCACCGGTCGCGGCCCGACACCCGTGATCAAGGCAGCGGGGTGACCGGATGCCAGTCCAGCGGGGTGGAGAGCACCATCGTGCTCGACGGCCGCCCGTACGGGGCAAGCCGGTCGATCACCTCCTCGAAGGCGTCGATCGAACCGGCCGCCACCTTCAGGACACTGCACGCGTCGCCGGTGATCCGGTGGATCTCCAGAATCTCCGGCCAGTCCGGCACCGCCGGGTCCCGCAGCACACAGTGCGGGCCGTAACAGGACATCCGGATCAGCGCCACCACCGGCCGGCCGGCCCGGTTCAGGTCGACGTGGGCGTGGTACCCGACGATCACCCCGGACTCCTCCAGCCGGCGGACCCGCTCCGCCACCGCCGGCGGCGACAGATGCACCCGGCGGGACAGCTCGCTGAAGGAGAGCCGGGCGTCGGCCTGCAACTCGCGCAACAGTGCCCAGTCCATGTCGTCCACGACCGCTCCCCTTCTCGAACGTTAAGTCGATCCCCAAACTAGCCGCACGACCGCAGGTCAGCGCCCCCGAGCGCCGTTGGTTCGGCATTCCGCCCGGCGACCCGGCACAGAGATCATGGACCGGTGGAGAGCAGCGTCAGGGTCGAGAGCGCGGTGCGGCCGGTAACCGCGCAGGAACGGGACGCCCGTGCGGCGGCCAACGCCGGCGAGCCGACCCTCGACTTCCCGGACCGGATCCCGTACGACACCTACACCCACGCCAGCACCCTGCACCGGCTGCAGCAGCCGGTCAGCGGCGACCCCGGCGAGATGTCGTTCCTGATGGTCAGCCAGATCATGGAGCTCTATTTCGGGCTCACCTGCTACGAACTGCGCGAGGCGCAGCGGCTGCTGCGCGCCGACGAGATCTGGCCCAGCCTGGCCCCACTACGCCGGGCGGCCCTGCACCTGGAAGGGCTCAACGCCGCCTGGCAGGGGCTGCGCTGGATGACCCCGGCCGACTTCAACCGGTTCCGCAACCTGCTCGGCGAGGGCTCCGGCTTCCAGTCCGCCATGTACCGGCAGCTCGAATTCCTGCTCGGGCTCAAGACGGCCAGCCTGGTCCGGCCGTTCCGGCGCCAACCCGACGTGCACGCCGAACTGGTCGCCACGCTGCGCGCGCCGAGCCTCTGGGACGACACCGTCGCGCTGCTCGCCCGGCACGGCCACGACATCCCGGCCCACCTGCTCGACCGGGACTTCGGCACCGAACACGAGCCGCACGAACTGGTCGAGGCGGCCTGGGTGCGCATCTACCGGCACCCCGGCCCCGACAACCACCTGCGGCTGCTCGGCGAGGCGCTGACCGAGGTCGCCGACCGGTTCGGTGACTGGCGCTACCAGCACCTGCGGGCCGTGCAGCGGACAATGGGCAACAAGGTGGGCAGCGGCGGCTCCGCCGGGGTCACCTGGTTGCAGCGCAGCATGGCGCGGACCGTCTTCCCGGAACTCTGGTCCGCCCGCACGGACATGTGACGGTAGAGCGATGACGATGCCAGCACCGCCGGCCCGGGCGCTCGAACTCGACGCCGCCGACCCCGGCCACCGCGAACTGTTCCACGTTCCACCGGCCGACGGCGGCGACCACCGGTCGACCGCGTACCTGGCCGGCAACTCGCTCGGCCTGCAACCCCGGGCCACCCGCGACGAACTCCTCGCCGACCTCGACGCCTGGGCCCGGCTCGGCGTCGAGGGCCACCTGGAAGCCGAGCGCCCCTGGCTGCCGTACCACGAACTGCTCACCGACCCGGCCGCCCGACTGGTCGGCGCCCGGCCCACCGAGGCCGTGGTGATGAACTCCCTGACGGTCAACCTGCACCTGCTGATGGTGTCGTTCTACCGGCCGGTCGGCCGGCGCGACCAGATCCTGATCGAGGAATCCGCCTTCCCCTCCGACAGCTACGCCGTCCGCAGCCAGGCCCGGTTCCACGGCCGCGACCCGGACACCACCGTGGTCCGCACCGACGACGCCGCCGGCTACCTGGCGCGGGCCGGCGACCGGGTGGCGCTGGTGCTGCTCGGCGGGGTCAACTACCTGACCGGCAAGCTGCTCGACATCCCCGGGATCACCCGGGCCGGCCGGGCCGCCGGAGCCATCGTCGGCTGGGATCTGGCGCACGCCGCCGGCAACGTGCCGCTCGCCCTGCACGACTGGGACGTCGACTTCGCGGCCTGGTGCTCGTACAAGTACCTCAACTCCGGACCGGGCGCGCTGGCCGGCGCGTTCGTGCACGAACGGCACCTGGACGACCCGCGCATCAACCGGTTCGAGGGCTGGTGGAGCACCGACCCGGCGACCCGCTTCGAGATGGCCCCGGTGGCCCGGCCGCTGCCCACCGCCGACGCCTGGCAGATCTCCAACCCGCCGATCTTCGCGATGGGGCCGGTGCGGACCTCGCTGGAGATCTTCGACCGGATCGGGATGCCCGCGCTGCGGGCCCGCAGCCAGCGGCTCACCGGCTACCTTGCCGAACTGCTCGACCAGGTCGTCGCCACCCGGCCGCTCACCGTGCTCACCCCCGCCGACCCGCACCGCCGCGGCTGCCAGCTCTCCGTCCGGATCGGCCGGGGCAGCGCCGCCGAACTCACCAAACGACTACGCCACGAGTACGGCGTGATCGCCGACGCCCGCGAGCCGGACGTGATCCGGCTCGCCCCGGTGCCGCTCTACTCCACCTACCACGACTGCTGGCGGGCCGCCGCCGCGCTCGCCGCCCTCGTCGAGGAGGGTCGATGACCGAGGTCACCATCGTCGGTGCCGGCCTGGCCGGCTCCCTGCTGGCCTGCTTCCTGGCCCGCCGGGGCCACCAGGTCACCGTCTACGAGCGGCGCGCCGACCCGCGCCGCACCGCCGCCGAGCGGGGCCGGTCGATCAACCTGGCACTCTCCGAGCGGGGCCTGGACGCGCTGCGCCGGATCGGGCTGGACCAGCAGGTGCTGGCCGAGGCGCTGCCGATGCGCGGCCGCATGATCCACCCGGTGGGGGCGCCGACGGACTTCCAGCCGTACAGCGCCGACGGGCGCCGGGCCATCAACTCGATCGGCCGGGGCGCCCTCAACCAGACCCTGCTGGACGCCGCCGAGGCCCACGACGGGGTACGCGTCCACTTCGACCACCGGCTGGTCGGGCTCGTCCCGCAGACCGGCGAGCTGACGTTCGAGACCCCGACCGGCCCGGTCCGGACCACCGCCGAGGTGGTGCTCGGCGCCGACGGGGCCGGATCGGCCGTCCGCGGCCAGCTGCTCAACGCCGGGCTGCTCACCGAGACCCTGGACTTCCTCGACTACGGCTACAAGGAACTGACCATCCCGCCCGCCGACGGCGAGTTCGCGCTCGACCCGGGCGCGCTGCACATCTGGCCGCGCGGCACCTCGATGATGATCGCCCTGCCCAACCCGGACCGCTCCTTCACCTGCACCCTGTTCTGGCCGACCAGCGGCACCACCAGCTTCGCCTCGCTGGGCAGCCCGGCCGCCATCGAACGGCACTTCCAGACCCACTACCCCGACCTGCCGCCGCTGGCGCCGAACCTGGTCGACGACTACCTGCACAACCCGGTCGGGCTGCTCGGCACCGTGCACTGCACACCCTGGCAGACGGCCGGCCGGGTCGGCCTGGTCGGCGACGCCGCACACGCCATCGTCCCGTTCTACGGCCAGGGCGCCAACTGCGCCTTCGAGGACGTGGTCGAACTGGACCGCTGCCTGACCGAATGCGACGGCGACTGGGCGGCGGCGCTGCCCCGCTACCAGGCCCGCCGGATCGACAACGCCGACGCGATCGCCGAAATGGCGCTGGCCAACTTCGTCGAGATGCGCGACCGGGTCGCCTCGCCGCTGTTCCAGCTCGGCCGCCGGGCCGAGCACGCCCTGGAACGCGCCCTGCCCGGCCGCTACGTCTCCCGCTACGAACTGGTCTCCTTCACCACCACCCCGTACGCCGAGGTCCGGCGCCGGGTCCGCCGCCAGCACCGGATCCTCGCGGCGGCGGCCGCTGCGGTGGTCGGCACCGCGCTGGTAGGCACCGCGCTGGCCGGTACGGCGCTGGCCGGTCGGCGGTCGCGCCGATGACGCCGCGACCCGAACCGGCCCGGGCGGCCGGCCCGGCCTGGGCGCCCGAACTGATGGCCGGCCGACCGGTCGGCGAACCCGAACTGCTGCGCGGCTTCATCGACGGCGGCTTCGTCGCCGGCGGCAAGACCTTCACCAAGGCCAGCCCGGTCACCGGCGAGATCCTCTTCGAGGTGGCCGAGGCCGACGAGTCCATGGTGGACGACGCGGTGGCCGCCGCCCGGGCGGCGCTGAACGGACCGTGGGGCCGCCTCGGCGAGGCCGGCCGGGCGGCCGTCCTGCGGCGCGTCGCCGACGAGCTGGAACGCCGCTTCGACGACCTGGTCACCGCCGAGGTCGCCGACACCGGCAAGGCCATCTCCCAGGCCCGCACCCTGGACGTGCCGCGCGGCGCCGCCAACTTCCGGGCCTTCGCCGAGATCGCCGCCAGCGCGCCGACCGAGTCGTTCACCACCGTCACCCCTACCGGCCGGGCGCTCAACTACGCCCTGCGCAAGCCGGTCGGCGTGGTCGCCATCGTCGTACCGTGGAATCTGCCCCTGCTGCTGCTGACCTGGAAGGTCGCTCCCGCCCTGGCCTGCGGAAACGCCGTGGTGGTGAAGCCGTCCGAGGAGACCCCGGCGTCCGCGACGCTGCTGGCCGAGGTGATGGCCGCGGCCGGCGTACCCGATGGGGTTTTCAATCTCGTGCACGGGTTCGGGCCGGACTCCGCCGGCGAGTTCCTGACCCGGCACCCCGGCGTGGACGCGATCACCTTCACCGGCGAATCGCGCACCGGAGCCACCATCATGCGGGCCGCCGCCGACGGGGTGAAGGCGGTCTCGTTCGAGCTGGGCGGAAAGAACGCCGGGCTGGTCTTCGCCGACGCCGACCTGGACGCCGCCGTCGCCGGCTCGGTGCGCTCCAGCTTCACCAACGGCGGCCAGGTGTGCCTCTGCACCGAGCGGATCTACGTGCAGCGGCCGGTCTTCGACGAGTTCGCCGAGCGGCTGGCTGAGCGGGCCGCCGGGCTCACCTTCGGCTGGCCGTCGGACGAGGCGACCGTGAACATGCCGCTCATCTCGGCCGAACACCGGCGCAAGGTGCTGGGCTGCTACGACCTGGCCCGTGCGGAAGGGGCCACCGTGCTCACCGGCGGCGGGGTGCCGACCTTCGGCGACGCCCGCGACGGCGGCGCCTACGTCCAGCCGACGGTGCTCACCGGACTCGGCCCGGCCACCCGGACCAACCGGGAGGAGATCTTCGGGCCGGTCTGCCACCTGGCGCCCTTCGACGACGAGCAGGAGGCGTTCGCGCTCGCCAACGACAGCGACTACGGTCTGGCGGCGACGGTCTGGACCCGCGACGTCGGGCGCGCCCACCGGGCCGGCGCGGGGCTGGCCGCCGGGATCGTCTGGGTGAACACCTGGTTCCTGCGCGACCTGCGTACCCCGTTCGGCGGGATGCGGGCCTCCGGGATCGGCCGGGAGGGCGGCACCCACTCGCTCGACTTCTACTCCGAACTGACGAACGTCTGCGTGGACCTGACATGACCGACATCCAGGGCGCCGTCCGCGCCCTCACCAGGGCCCGCGAGGCCCGCGAACCCTGCCCGCCGCTGCGCGGGTCGCTCCTGTCCAGCGGCGACATCGAGTCCGCGTACGAGGTGCAGCGCGCCCAGGTCCGCGACTGGCTCGCCGCCGGGCACCGCACGGTCGGGGCGAAGATCGGTCTGACCTCGCCGGCCGTGCAGCAGGCGCTGGGTGTCTTCCAGCCCGACTTCGGGGTGCTGCTGGACAGCATGGCGGTGCCCGACGGCGCCGAGGTCGACCCGGCCCGGCTGCTGCAGCCGAAGGTGGAGGCCGAGGTCGCGTTCGTGCTCGGCGGCGACCTGCCGTACGAGCGGGTGACGAGTGCCGACGTCATCCGGGCCACCGACCACCTGCTGCCGGCCATCGAGATCGTCGACTCCCGGGTGGCCGACTGGGACATCTCCATCGTGGACACCGTGGCCGACAACGCCTCCAGCGGGTTGTTCGTGCTCGGCACCACGCCCCGCCGGCTGCGCGACGTGGACCTGCGGCTCTGCGGGATGGTGCTCGAACACGCCGGCGAGCCGGTCTCGGTCGGCGCCGGCGCCGCCTGTCTCGGCAACCCGCTGCACGCGGTGGCCTGGCTGGCCGGCACGCTGGCCAGCGCCGGCGACCCGCTGCGGGCCGGCGACGTGGTGCTCTCCGGTGCCCTCGGACCGATGGTCGCGGTGACCCCGGGGGCGGCGTACGAGGCCCGGATCTCCGGGTTCGGCTCAGTGAGGACGTGTTTCGCATGACGGTAGGCGTGGCGGTGCTCGGATCGGGCAACATCGGCACCGACCTGATGATCAAACTCCTGCGCGGTGGTGGGGAGCTGACGGTGCGGGCGATGGCCGGCATCGACCCGGCCTCCGACGGGCTCGCCCGGGCCGGCCGGCTCGGCGTGCCGACCACCGCCGCCGGCGTCGACGGGCTGGTGAGCATGCCGGAGTTCGCCGACGTCGAACTGGTCTTCGACGCCACCTCGGCCGCCGCCCACCACCGGCACGACGCGGTGCTGCGCGAACACGGCCGCACCATCATCGACCTGACCCCGGCCGCGATCGGGCCGTACGTGGTGCCGCCGGTCAACCTCGACGCCCACCTGCACGAGCCGAACCTCAACATGGTCACCTGCGGCGGACAGGCCACCGTCCCGATCGTCGCCGCCGTCGGCCGGGTCACCCCCGTCGGGTACGGCGAGATCGTCGCCTCCATCGCATCCCGCTCGGCGGGACCGGGCACCCGCGCCAACATCGACGAGTTCACCGAGACCACCGCGCGGGCCATCGAGGTGGTCGGCGGCGCCGCCCGGGGCAAGGCGATCATCGTGCTCAACCCGGCCGAGCCGCCGCTGCTGATGCGCGACACCGTCTACTGCCTGTGCTCGGACACCGGCGCCGACCGGTCGGCCATCGCGGCCTCGGTGACCGCCATGGTCGCCGACGTAGGCGAGTACGTGCCCGGCTATCGGCTCAAGCAGGAGGTCCAGTTCGACGTGGTCGGCGATGAGCTGCAGGTGTCGGTGTTCCTGGAGGTCGAGGGCGCCGGCCACTACCTGCCCCGGTACGCCGGCAACCTGGACATCATGACCTCGGCTGCGGTGCGGACCGCCGAACGCCTGGTCGCCCGGACGGGGGTGCGGTGATGATCTACGTCCAGGACGTGACCCTGCGGGACGGCATGCACGCCATCGGGCACCGCTACACCGTCGACCAGGTCCGCACCATCGCCGCCGCGCTCGACGCCGCCGGGGTGGCCGCCATCGAGGTCGCGCACGGCGACGGGCTGGCCGGCTCCAGCGTCAACTACGGCCGCGGCGCCGCCACCGACGCGGAATGGATCGCCGCCGCGGCCGAGGTGATGCGCACCGCCCGGCTGACCACCCTGCTGCTGCCCGGCATCGGCACCATCGCCGACCTGCGGGCCGCCCGCGACCTCGGGGTGAGCAGCGTACGGATCGCCACCCACTGCACCGAGGCCGACATCTCCGCCCAGCACATCTCCTGGGCTCGGGACAACGGCATGGACGTGGCCGGCTTCCTGATGATGGCGCACCTGGCCGACCCGGCCGAGCTGGCCCGGCAGGCCAAACTGATGGAGTCCTACGGCGCGCACTGCGTCTACGTGACCGACTCCGGCGGGCGGCTGCTCAGCCGGGAGGTGGCCGAGCGGATCGACGCGTACCGGCAGGTGCTGGACCCCCAAACCCAGATCGGCATCCACGCCCACCACAACCTGTCGCTCGGGGTGGCGAACAGCGTCGCCGCCGTCGAACACGGCGCCACCCGGGTCGACGCGTCGCTGGCCGGCCAGGGCGCCGGCGCCGGGAACGCGCCGCTGGAGGTCTTCGCCGCCGTCGCCGAGCTGCACGGCTGGCAGCACGGCTGCGACGTGTTCGCGCTGATGGACGCCGCCGACGACCTGGTCCGGCCGCTTCAGGACCGGCCGGTGCGGGTGGACCGGGAGACGCTGTCGCTGGGCTACGCCGGGGTCTACTCCAGCTTCCTGCGGCACGCCGAACGGGCGTCGGCCCGGTACGGCGTCGACGTGCGCGCCATCCTGATGGAGCTGGGCCGGCGCAAGATGGTGGGTGGCCAGGAGGACATGATCGTGGACGTGGCGCTGGACCTGGCGGGGGGCCGGTCATGAACGTCGACGCGCTGGCCGGCCGCCTCGACGAGGCCGCCCGCGCCGCGGTGGCCATCCCGCAGTTCGCCGCCGAGGTGGGGCTCGACGTGGCCGACGCCTACGCCGTCCAGGGCGCCCTGCTGCGGCTGCGGTGCGGCCGCGGCGAGCGGCTGGTCGGGATGAAGATGGGGCTGACCAGCCGAGCCAAGATGCAGCAGGTCGGGGTCGACGAGGTGATCTGGGGTCGGCTCACCGACCGGATGACGGTGGACGACGGGGGCGCCGTCGACCCGGCCCGGTTCATCCACCCCCGGGTCGAACCGGAAATCGCCTTCCGGCTGGGCCCGGACGCGTCGATCCAGGCGGTGGCGCCGGCCGTCGAGCTGATCGACTCCCGGTACGCCGACTTCACCTTCTCGCTGCCGGACGTGATCGCCGACAACGCCTCCGCGGCCGCGTACGCGATCGGGCCCTGGCGGGCGGTGCCGGACGGCCTGGCGAACCTCGGCGTCCTGCTGGAGATCGACGGGCGGGTGGTGCAGACCGGGTCGACGGCCGCGATCCTCGGCGATCCCCGCCGGGCGTTGACCGAGGGGATCCGGTTGGCCGACCGGTACGGCACCCGGCTCGCCGAGGGCTGGGTCTTCCTGGCCGGCGCGGCGACCGCGGCGGTGCCGCTGCGGCCGGGTGCGCACGTGCGGACCGTGGTCGAGCAGCTCGGCGCGGTGTCGTTCCGGGCGGTGGCCCGATGACCGTGGTGCCCGGCAAGGCGACCCCGCGCGGCAGGTTTCCGCACGTGAAGGTCGCCGGCGGGCTGGTCTTCGTCTCCGGCACGTCGAGCCGACGGCCGGACAACAGCATCGCCGGTGCGTCGGCGGACGAGTTCGGCACCACCACCCTGGACATCCGGGCGCAGACCCGCGCGGTCATCGAGAACGTCCGCGACATCCTGCGCGAGGTCGGTGCCGAGCTGTCCGACCTGGTCCAGGTCACCAGCTACCTGGTCAGCATGAACGACTTCGGCGGCTACAACGAGGTCTACGGGGAGTTCTTCGACGAGTCCGGACCGACCCGCACCACCGTCGCCGTGCACCAACTGCCCCATCCACACCTGCTGATCGAGATGCAGGCGGTCGCCGTGCTGCCTGCCGCGCAAGGAGGGCCGTCATGACCGACATCACCGACCCGGTGAGCTTCCCGGGCTGGCTCGAGGAGAACCAGCACCTGCTCAAGCCGCCGGTCGGCAACAAGCAGATGTTCCCGACCGGCGACGACTTCATCGTGATGGTCGTCGGCGGGCCCAACCAGCGCACCGACTTCCACGTCGACCCGTACGAGGAGTTCTTCTACCAGGTCAAAGGGAACATGCACGTCAACCTGATGACCCCGGACGGTCCCTCGACCGTGCACATTCGGGAGGGTCAGATGTGGGTGCTGCCCGGGTCGGTCCCGCACTCCCCGCAGCGGCCGGAGCCGGGCTCGATCGGCGTGGTCATCGAGCGGGTCCGCGCGGAGGGCACGCTGGAGAAGTTCCAGTGGTACTGCGCCGAGTGCGGCAACCTCGTCCACGAGGTGGAGTTGCAGGTCCGCGACATCGTGGCCGACCTGCCGCCGGTGTTCCAGGCGTTCTACGCCGACGAGTCCGCCCGCACCTGCGGCCGGTGCGGCGCGCTGCACCCCGGTAAGGGCTGATGGCGCCGGTCGTCGACGTCCACACGCACTGGGTCCCCAAGGGCTGGCCGGATCTGGCCGCCGCCTGCGGCGGGTCGGGCTGGCCATGGCTGCGGGTGGAGTCCGAACGGCAGGCGATGATCATGGTGGGGGAGGCCGAGTTCCGGCCGGTCGGGGCCGAGTGCTGGGACGTCGATACCCGGCTGGCCGAGATGGACGCCGACGGCGTCGACGTCCAGGTCATCTCGCCGACCCCGGTCTTCTTCGGCTACGACCGGCCGGCCGACCAGGCGGTGAAGGTGGCCCGGATCTTTAACGACCTCGCCCTGGAGCTGGCGGCCGGGGCCCCGGGCCGGCTGGTGCCGTTCTGCCAGGTGCCGTTGCAGGACCCCGACGCCGCCTGCGCCGAACTGGACCGGTGTCTGGCCGCCGGCCACGCCGGCGTGGAGATCGGCAACCACGTCGGCGACCGGGACCTCGACGATCCGGGGATCGTCGACTTTCTGCGGCACTGCGCCGAGGTCGGCGCGCCGGTCTTCGTGCATCCCTGGGACATGCCGGACGGCCCCCGGCTGGACCGGTGGATGGCCCGCTGGCTGGCCGGGATGCCCGCCGAGACGCACCTCTCCGTGCTGGCGATGATCCTCGGCGGGGTGTTCGACCAGGTTCCAACGTCGCTGCGGATCTGCTTCGCGCACGGCGGCGGCAGCTTCCCGTTCTGGCTCGGGCGGGCCGACAACGCCTGGCACCGCCGCGGCGACGTGGTCCGGGGCCGGTCCGAGCAGCCACCGAGTCACTACGTCGACCGGTTCTCGGTCGACACCGTGGTTTTCGAACCGGCGGCCCTGCGGTTGCTGGTCGAGACCATGGGTGCCGAGCGGGTGATGCTGGGCAGCGACTACCCCTACCCGCTCGGCGAACGCCCGGTCGGCAAGGTGGTGCGCTCCGCGGACTTCCTCACCGATCGGCAGCGGGATCTGCTACTGGCCGGCAACGCGGCGCGTTTCCTCGGCGGTTGAGTGTGCCGGCCGGGCCGGGACTGCCGAGCTGGCCATTCCGGCGATGATGATGGTCCCGGTCAGGAGATGGAGTCCGGCCAGGACCGCGGTTGCCGACCCGGTGCGGGCCTGCGCGAGCGGGCCGACCAGGGACAGCACCAGCACGATCAGGGCGATCGAGGTCCAGACCATCTTGGACCGGCGGACCGATCGTTCCAGGACGGCCAGCAGCGCCCAGCCGGCGAGGCCGGAGACGACGGCCGCGAACGCGACGGCCGCGGGACCGACCTCGGCGGTGGCGCCGGCGCGGTCGACCGTCAGCTCGATGCCGGCGACCGGTCCGGTGACGATCCAGAGGGCGAGGGCCGCGCCGGTCGCGGCGGCCACGGTGAGCGCCCGGGTGACGCGGCGGCGGGTGGCGCCGTTCGACGCCGAGGCTGGTTGGCTGGTGGTTCGCATGGGAACTCCCTTCGTTACGGCGTACCGCTAAGCGTCGGACGGCCGCGGTAGAGGATGCGCCAGAGACCGGCGCGGGTCTGGTAGACGTTCGTGATCAGCAGCACCAGCGGCACGATCGCGATCCGCTGGGCCATCGACAGACCGGGCACGAGGTCGACCGGGAGCGTGTAGGCGAGCACGAACCGGGCGACCGCGTCGGCCACACACGCGCTGCCCTGGATGACCGTGCTGACCCGCCAGATCCGGCGGAAGCGCGCGTCGTCGCGCCACAGGTCGTCCCAGGAGTGTTGCCGGGCGCCGAAGAGGCCCTCCAGCAGCGGGCGGGAGACGACAAGTGCGGCGGGTCGGTCGCCGCGCGCGCTGATCAGGAAGCCCGCGCCGATCAGTGCCGGGAAGATCGTATTCTTGGCGAACATGAACCGGACGCTTCCGGTGAGGAACGACAGCGCCGTGCTGACGAGCAGGATTCCGAGCACCGTCAGCGCCAGCTTGTCGACCCGGCGGCGAACCACCATCCGGTACGCGATCAGCGCCGCCGTGAAGGCGACGGTGGCCAGCAGCGCGGGCAGCATCCCGACGCCAAACGCCCGCAGCAGGTAGTAACCGGCGGTGGGGATGCCGGTGTCCACGGCGACCTCGAGGAGGAAGCCACGGAGGGTGCGGTACTGGCCGGCGTTCATGGCGACCGCCTGGTGGCCAGGTCGAAGATGGTGACGAGTTCGTCGGCGTACCGCTTCAGGTCGAGATCGGGGTCGGCGTCCAGGGCGAAGGGCAGCCCGTCGATGGAGCGTTGGATGGTGGTGGCCATCACCCGCAGGTCGAACTCGCGGAACTCGGCCGACTGTTGCCCGGCGTGGAGGATCTGTTCCAGGCTTGACAGCACGTTTCGCTCGGTGTTCCCGTCGTAGGACCCGCCCCCGGTCTCGGGCCGGAAGTTCAGGAAGATCTCCAGCAGGGCCTTCATGCGGGAGCGGTGTGCGCCGATGAATTCGACGCTGCCCGCGAGGTAGGCCCGGAGCATGCCGGCGGCGCTCTGCTCGGCGCTGACCCGCCGGTGCATGAAGTCGCCCATCGTCTGGTGGATCTCGATGACGATCTGCCGGATCAACTCGTCCTTGCCGGCGAAGTGGTAGGAGATCAGGCCGGTGCTGCTCAGGCCGGCGCGCTTGGCGATCTGCGCGAACGACGCGCGGGCGTAGCCGAGCTCGGCGATCGTCTCGATCGCGCAGTCGAGGATCTGGGCCCGCCGCGCGTTCTCGATGAAGGTTCGCGCACCGCTCTTTGCTCGCATGAGCAAAAAATAGCACAGTCAAGCAAGATGGCTAGGCTGGGGAGAGGAAGGGAGATCCACACATGGCACGCAGCATCGCTACCAATAGCCGGGTTGACCGCGCACAGCTCGTCGACTTCATCGCCCCTCGGCACCGCGCGATCCTGATCACCACCAGGGCCGACGGCAGGCCGCAGTCGTCACCGTTGACCTGCGGCGTCGACACCACCGGCCGGATCGTCATCTCGACCTACCCGGAACGGGCGAAGGTCGCCAACATCCGTCGCGATTCGCGGGTGTCGGTCTGCGTCCTGTCCGACGAATGGAACGGACCGTGGGTCCAGGTCGACGGCACCGCCGAGGTGCTGGACCTTCCGGAGGCGCTGGAGCCGCTTGTCGACTACTTCCGGTGCATCTCGGGCGAGCATCCGGACTGGGACGAGTACCGCGACGCCATGCGTCAACAGGGCAAGTCGCTGATCCGGGTCACCATCGACAGCTGGGGCCCGGTCGCGACCGGTGGCTTTCCGGCCCGGCTCGCCGACGATTAGGGCGGCTGCGGGTCGGGTGGAACGAGATAGGTGTGACCCTGGCGGCTCCGCCAGGCGAAGACACCATCGCTGATCTGGCGCAGCCGCCAGCCACCCTCGCCCTTGAGGCGGTGGTCGTGCCGACACAGCACCCCGAGATTGCCGGGATCGGACGGTCCGCCCTCGGAGTAGGGCTGGGTATGGTCGAGATCGGACTGGTGCGCCGGCATCCGGCAGCCCGGCGCCCGGCAGGTACGGTCACGGGCCTTCACGAACTCCGCGTCGGCGGTGCTCGGCCGGCGGCGTACCGGGCCATGATGAACCAGTCGACCGGTGCGGTCGTAGACGCTCACCCGCCAGGGCGACCGGCGTTGCCGCTCGGCCACCTCGCGGGCGACCTCAGCGACGACAGGCCCCCAACCGGCCAGCTCACCGGGCTGATCCGACAGGCCCATCAGAGTGGTCAACGCCACCCGGAGCTCGACCCCGCCACGACCACCCGGGGTTCCGGCGGCGGCGGCCCCTTCGAGCAGGTCGAGGAAGGTGTCGGCGCGCAGTTGGTCCATGGTGCGGGAGTCCCCGGCCCGCTTGGCGGCCCGGGCCAGGTCGTCGATCCGGGCGGCCGCGACCGCGGCCCGATCGGTGGGCAACCGAAAGCCGGCGAGAGTGACGGTGCCGTCGGGATCGAGAGCGGAGAAGATCCGGCGCCGGGCCAGGGACGCCTGACGCCGACGGTCCGCCGACGTCGGGTCGGCGGTGATCGCCAGCGAGCGGAGCCGGGCCGCGAGCTGGCCGGTGGTCAGCGTCGGTGCGTCGTCGATGACCTCGTCGACGACGCTTCTGGCGGTCGCCGTCGGCAGGGCGCGGGTCTCCCGGGCGAACACCCTGGCCCGGGGCACGTCGACAGCTCCGGCGAGCATGCCGGCATGCACCCGGGGAAGTCGTCCGGTCACGTCCAGGGCAAGGGTGAGGGCGGCGTCGGCGGCCGTCCGGGTCAGGCAGAGCGCCGCCCGGATCTCGTCCACCGCGAACTCGTCGACGCCAGGGGTGCGGGCCGCCGGCGAATCCGAATGACCGGGCGGGCAGTGCGCCAACTCGGCCATATCGGCCAACACCTGGGCCTGCTCGTGGGCCGCCTGCCGTGACCTCGCCTGCAGCAGGACGACCAGGTCGTGCCCGTTGAGTCGCGACCGATCGATGGTGGCGAGCCGGGCGGCCAGCTCAGGACCCGGCGGGAACTCCGCCAGGCCCTCGGGCAGCCCCTGTCGTTCGATCACATGTTCGAAGCTAGGCGACCCCACCGACAATTCCGCCGCACGGTCGGACAGCCCTGGTCAACGCCGCCCGAGGCGGCTGCCGAGCAGGCCGACGAGCAGCGCGCCGGCCAGCGACCCGACCGCCACCAGGAACGCCCCGATCACCCAGAGCCCGTCGGCGTCCGGGTCGGTGGCCGCGTCCACGGCGAAGCAGACCGTGAGCACCACCGCGAGCACCGGCGCGGCCAGCCAGTGCCGCCCGGCCCGCCCGGCGGCGAGCGCGACCAACCCGAGCACCAGCCCGAGGCCGAGCACCTGCCAGGGCTGGTAGGGCCCGGTCTCCGCGCCGGTGGCCGGGTTCAGGTCCTTCTCCTGATCCCAGCCGAGTAACGCCAGGTAGGCGACGACGGTGACGACGGCGACACCGACGATCCAGAGCGGTGCGGACGCCCGTCCCGGACGGAGCTCACGCGTTTCGGTCATACCAGAGACCCTGCCAGGTCCGGGCCACCGACGAATGAGTACGGCCACTTAGCTCCACACAGGATCCGGGGCCGAAACAACACGCAGCGTGAAGGTTGAACCGAGCCCGGCTCGGTGTTCGTGCGCCCTGGAGATGATCCGATACCGTGATGAGGATGACTGGCCAGGGTGCCCCCGGCGAGTCGCCCGCGGTGATCGTCGAGCGGGCCGCCTCGCTCACCGACTATCTGCTCGCCGTGCGCGCGCAGATGGAGAAGCCGGTGCGCACCGTCCCCACCGAGGACGCCGTCTGGCAGCACACCCTGCCGGCGCACCGGGACTGCCAGTCGGGGCCGTCGCCGGACGGCGCGACCTGGCTGCGGGTCGGCCTGCCACCGGCGCCGGCCGCCATCAAGGTGCCGCCGGACCTGATCGGCCACCTCGCCGCCGAGCCGACCGCCGCGGCCGAGCCGACCCTGCGTACGGCCGGGCCGGAGCCCGCCCCGGCGGACCTGGACTGGCGGTTCGAGCGCTGGCGCGACGACGAGTGGCGGCCGTGGGCCGCCGAGGCGGGCGCCGTCGAGCGGACCCGCACCCTGCACCGCCGGTTGTTCGACCTCAAGCACAAGGTCGACATGAACACCGCCACCCACGAGCTGGTCTGGGGTCACGGCATCCTGCACCTCGCCATCGACGGCAAGCGGGTCGCCTACCCGCTGGTGGTGACGCCGGTGGCGATCGACTACGACCCCGACCGGGCGCTGGTCGCGGTGGCGCCGCAGGGCGGCGGCCGGCTGCAGACCGACCCGCTGGCCGGGCTCGACGAGCGCTACCTGAACCAGCTGCTCGCCCTGGCCGGCCCCGGTGGCCAGGTCGACGTGGACCCGTGGGACGACCTCGGCCGGCGCGAGCTGTACGAGCGGGCGCTGCGGCGGCTGGGCCACGACCCGGTGCTGCGGGAGCCGGACGGCCCCGACCCGGGCACCCCGCACGTGCACGACACCGCCGTGCTGTTCCTGCGGCCCAAGCAGCGGATGGTCCGCCGGTTCCTGGAGCAGCTCCGGGATCGGCTGCTCGACGGCGACCCGACCGGCGTCGGCTCCCTCGCGGCGATCCTGGCGCACGAGCCGAGCCGGCTGCGGATGCCCGACGACCAGCCGGACCAGTGGGCGCCGGTGGGGCAGCGCCTACTCATGCCGCTGCCCACCAACGAAGCCCAGGAGTCGATCGCCCGCCGGCTCGCCCAGCACCGCAACGTCGCCGTGCAGGGCCCGCCCGGCACCGGCAAGACCCACACCATCCGCAACCTGATCTGCCACCTGATGGCCAACGGCAAGCGGGTGCTGGTGGTGGCCCAGAAGGAGGACCCGCTGCGGGTGCTCCGCGACGGCCTGCCCGCCGAGATCCGCGCCCTCTGCCTGGCCGTGCTCGGCCGCTCCACCGACCAGCTCGTCCAGCTCCAGCTCGCCGCCCGGGAGCTCTCCGACCGGGCCGCCACCCTGGACCGGACGGCCGAGCAGACCAAGGTCGACCGGCTCACCGCCCAACTGGAGGAGGCGGAACGGGAGCTGGGCCTGGCCATGGCCGGGCTACGGGCGGTGGCCGAGCAGGAGGCGTCCACCTACGCCATCGACGGGGTCACCCTGACCCCGGGCGACGTCGGCGCCTGGCTGCGCGGCCACGCCCAGGCGTACGGCGACATCCCCGACCCGGTCAGCGGCCCGGCGCCGCTGACCGCCGACGAGTTCACCGAACTGATCCGGCTCGCCACCGGGTTGGCCGCGCCGGACCGGGCGCGCGCCGTCCACCAGCTCCCACCCGCCGGTGAGCTGCCGACCGCCGGGGCGGTGCGGGCGGACCGTGCGGCGCGGGTCGCCGCCGCCGCCGAGCTGGACCGGCTGGCCGGCGCCGGGGTCGACCTCGGCGCGGTCCGGTCCATCGGAGCGCAGCAGCTCGACGAGCTGCTCACCGCGCTGCGCCAGTCGGTGACCTGGCTGACCGGCCGGGAGGGCAGCTGGACGGATCTGCTCGGCCGGCTGCTGGCCGAGCCGCACTGGCAGCGGATGTGGCACGACCACGTGACCGCCTGCACCCGGATGCTCGGCCAACTCGCCGAGGCGGCCAGGATCATCGGCGGCAACGCCGTCAGCATCCCCGACGCGCTCGCCGCCGAACCGCGCCGGCTCCTCGGCCAGCTCGGCGAACTACGCAACCGGTACGCGGCCGGCAAGAGCGTCGGCCGGCTGGTCCAACCCGCCCTGGCCCGGCTGGCCGCCGACTGTCGGGTCGACGGGGAGCCGCTGCGCACCACCGCCGACGTCGACATCGTGGTCGCCCACGTGGACCGGGCGCGGCTGCGCCAGCAGCTCGCCGCCGGCTGGGACGAGTGGTCCCGCCGGCTGGGCATCCCGGCGCCGGAGGAGCACGCCGACCCGGAGGTCTGGGTGGGGGCGCGGCTGAGCGAGGCCGGCCGGTCACTGGACTGGGACCGGCGGCAGTGGCCGGTGCTGCACCGGGAGCTGCGTCGGCTCGTACCCCGGGCCGACCTGGCGTTGGACGCGGCCCGGCTCGGGCAGGTCGCCGCCCTGCTGGCCCGCTGCCCGGCGGTCTTCGACCACGACCGGCTGGCCGCCGCCGACCGGGACCTGGCGGCGAAGCTGCGCGACGGGCTCGCCCAACCGGACGCCAGTGACCTGTGGCGCCGCCTCGACGACGCGTGGCGGGACGCGGAGCTGACCGGCTGGGACGAGGCGCGGGCCGAGGCCGGGCGGCTCGCCGCGCTGGTTCCGCAGGTACGCCGCTATCTGGAACTGCGCGGGCGGCTGGCGGCGATCGCCCCGCAGTGGGCGGCGGCCATCGAGGCCGGTACCGCCCCGGCGCTGGCTGGCTCGGGTCCCGACTGCCTCGCCCGGTGGCGGTGGCGGCAGGCGCAGACCTGGTTCGACGCGGTGATCGGCAGTGTCGACCCGGCGGTGCTGAACCGGCGGGTGGAGCAGAGCCGGGAGCGGATCCGCCGGTTGACCGAGGATCTGGTGGTGGCCGCCGCCTGGCTGGCGGTGGCCGGTGCGCTCGACGACCGGCGCCGGGCCGCGCTGGCCGACTGGACCACCGCGCTCCGCAAGATCGGCAAGGGTACCGGGAAGAGTGCGGCGGCCTGGCAGGGCCACGCCCAGCGGGCGATGGCGGCGGCCGTGGAGGCGGTGCCGGTGTGGGTGATGTCGATCGACCGGGCGGTGGAGCAGTTCGCCGGCGGCGCCAGCTTCGATGTGGTGATCATCGACGAGGCGTCGCAGGCCGACATGTTCGCGCTGCCGGTGCTGACGCTCGCCAGCCGGGCCGTGGTGGTCGGCGACGACCAGCAGATCGGCCCGCAGTTGACCTTCGTCGGTTCGGTGGCCGGGCTGATCGGCGCCCACCTGGCCGACGTGCCCTCGGCGGAGCACTTCGATCCGGAGGGCAGTCTCTACGACCACGCGGTGCGGCGGTCGCCCGAGCGGATTCTGCTCACCGAGCACTTCCGCTGCGTACCGCAGATCATCGAGTTCTCCAGCCGGCAGTACTACGACGGCAAGATCGAGCCGCTGCGCACCGACCGGGTGCCGGGGATCGGTGAGCCGGTGGTGCCGGTGCACGTGCCGGCGGGGGTACGCCAGTCGCTGGCCGGCTTCGGCGACGTCAACGTCCCCGAGGCCGAGGCGCTGGTCGAGCGGCTCGCCGGGATCGTCGCCGACGAGGCGTACGCGGGCCGTACCCTCGGCGTGGTCAGCCTGCTCAGCAGCAGTGGCCAGGCGTTGTACCTGCTCTCCCGGATCCGGCAGGAGATCGGCGAGGAGGAGATGGAGCGGCGCCGGCTGCGGGTCGGCGACGCCTACACCTTCCAGGGTGACGAGCGGGACGTGGTGCTGGTTTCGCTGGTGGCCTCCCCGCACGCGGGGCCGATCGCGGCCTTCACCAAGCGGGACTACCACCGCCGGATCAACGTCGCAGCGTCCCGGGCCCGCGACCAGCTCTGGATCTTCCACTCGATGACCCCGGACGACTTGCGCCCCGACGACGCCCGCGCCGCGCTGCTGACGTACGCGCAGCACGTGACCTCGGCCGAGACCACCTTCACCGACCTGGAGCAGTGCTGCGACAGCGAGTTCGAGCGGGAGGTGCTGCGCCGGATGCTGCTGCGCGGCCTGCGGCCGCTGCCGCAGTTCCGGATCGGCGGCTACCGGATCGACTTCGTGCTGCCCGCTCCGGACGGCCGCCGGTTGGCGGTCGAGTGCGACGGTGACGCCTACCACGGGCCGGACGAGTGGGCCAGCGACATGCGCCGCCAGGCCGTCCTGGAGCGGGTCGGGAACTGCGTCTTCGTCCGGGTCCGGGGCAGTGTGTTCAGCCGCGACCCGGACGCCGCCCTGGAGCCGCTGTGGCGCCGGATCGAGGAGCTGGGGATCGCCCCCGAGCCACCCCCGCCACCGGCGGCCCCGCAGCCGCCGGCCGCTGGCTTCGCGTTCTCGGCGGAGCAGCAGGATCTGATCACCCGACTACTCGCCGAGGGCAAACCGGTGACGATCCGGCCCGACGGTTCGGTGGCGGACCAGGCCGCCGACTGATCGACGGACACCGACACGGTGTGCGTCCGACCCGGTCCCCGGGTGCCTAGCGTCACTGCGTCAGGTGGGGCGCTGCCGATCCCGCCTGGCCGCAGGGCCCCGGCCGGACGCGACATCTGCCTCCGTCCGGCCGGGTGCCGGTAGGTCAGTCGATCCGGCGCCAGTACTGCCGTTTCTGTTCGTCCCGGACCACGATGTCCAGCCGGGCCAGTTCGGCGCGCAGCTCGTCGGCGTCGTCGCGGTGGTCGGCCTCCAGCGCCCGTTGCCGGGCCCGCAGCAACGCGTCCGCGCCGGCCGGCAGCTCCGGCAGGTCCGGCACCCAGCGCCGGTACGCCGCCCGGTACGGGTCGCCGTCCGGCCGCCACGGATAGCCGTACCGCCGCAACGGCTCGGCCAACCCGTCGACGATCAGCCCGGCGGGCTCCCGGGCGAGTTCCCGGCCGGCCGGGTCGAGCAGCACCAGCCGCTCGCCGTCCAGGAACACCGCGCCGACGCGTGACCGGTCGAACTCCCGGACCGTGTCGCCCCGGGTGAGCCGAACCCCGTCGGCCGCGACGGTGACCCGGAGCCCGCCGTCAGCCACCGCCCAACCGCCGAACAGACCGAGTACGCCGCCGAGGGCGGTGGCCCCGATGGCCGACTGCGGGTCGGGCAGCGAGTCGATCAGCCGGAGCGGTCCGCGCATCGGAATCCACGGCAGGGTGAGCAGCCAGCCGGCGCCGACGACGAGCAGCCACCCGAGGGCCGCGCCGACCAGCGGCAGTCCGATCCAGGCCAGGGTGCGCAGCCACCCCGGTGGCCGGATCATCGTGCTCACGCGACTTCGCGGCGCAGCAGCCGGATCAGCCCGACGGCCATCGGCAGGGCGATCCAGACCAGCACCGAGACCCCGAGCCGCCCCCACTGGCCGGCGGTCACGTCGGGGGTGGTCAGTGGCTCCATGGTGCGGGAGATGTCCAGCCAGCCGGCGGCGGTCCGCAGCGCGGCGACGAGTTCGCCCAGGATCGACCAGGCGGTCGGCAGGACCAGGTAGACCACGATCGCCAGCGGGCTGTTCAGCAGCAGCATCCCGAACCCGATCCCGAACAGCACGTTGAGCACCTGGAACAGGGTGGCGTAGCCGATCAGCACCAGCGGGGTCCGCCAGGTCCCGGCCCCGCCGGTGGCCGTGGCGATGAGCGTGCCGATCGCCGCCACCACCAGGCTGGCCAGCACGGACGCCGCCGCGGCGAGCACCCCGGCGGCCAGTTTGGCCGCCACCACCCGGTGCCGCTGCGGCACCAGCGCGAAGGTGGTCAGCGCGGTGCGCTGCGAGAACTCGCTGGTGACCGAGAGGATGCCGAGCACCGGCAGCAGGATGGCGACCGGGATCAGCGACGGCAGGAAGAAGTTCTCGAACGTCTGCGCCTCGGCGTCGAAGACGAACAGTTGGACGGTGACGACGGCCGCCGCGACCAGGCCGATCACGATCAACAGCCAGTATCCGGCCCGGGTGTCGCCCAGTTTGCGCAGCTCGACGGCGGTCAGCCGGGCCAGTGACGGGGTCTGTGCGGTCTGCGTGGTCACCGGTCTGCTCCCTTGGCGGTCAGGTTGAGGAAGATCTGCTCCAGCCCGCCGTTCTCGGCGGGCCGCAGCTCGTGCAGGACGGCGCCGGCGCCCGCAGCGACCTCGCCGACCTGCTCGGCCGGCGCGGTCACCAGCAGGCTGCCGTCCGGGTTCGCGGTGGCGGGCAGCCCGGCCCGCTGCAGCGCGTCTGCCAGCGTCCGCTGGTCGCGGGCCCGGACCCGGGTGCCGATCTCCCCGGTCGCCAGCAGCTCCTCCTTGCCGCCCTGGGCGACGATCCGGCCACCCCCGATAACCACCAGCCGGTCCGCCACCGCCTCGACCTCGCGCAGCAGGTGGGAGGAGAGCAGCACGGTGCCGCCCCGGTCGGCGAAGTCGCGCAGCACGCCGCGCATCCAGAAGATCCCCTCCGGGTCGAGGCCGTTGGCCGGCTCGTCCAGGATCAGCACCCGGGGGTCACCCAGCAGCGCCTGCGCCAGGCCGAGCCGCTGACGCATCCCGAGCGAGTACGCGCGGACGCGCCGCCGGGCGGCAGTCCGGTCGAGGCCGACCAGGGCGAGTTTCTCGGCGACCCGGCGCCGGTCCACCCCCATGGTCTGGGCGGACACGGCCAGCGCCTCGCGGCCGGTCCGCCCGCCGTGCTGGGCCGAGGCGTCCAGCAGCACGCCGACGTGCCGGCCGGGATTCGGCAGCCGGCGGTAGTCGACGCCGTCGATGGTGGCGCTGCCACCGGTGGGTGGGGTGAGGCCGCAGATCATCCGCATGGTGGTGGATTTGCCGGCGCCGTTCGGGCCGAGGAAGCCGGTGACGGTGCCCGGGGGACAGTCGAAGGAGACGTCGTCGACGGCGGTGTGCGCCCCGTACCGCTTGCTGAGGCGGTCAACTCTGATCATGTCGTCAAGCCTGGCGGGACCGGGGGTGGCGGCGCTTCGGCCGGCGGTCGATGACCGGCGGGCGCGGTACTACCTTCGTCTACCGGATCATCTCGACTTTGGTCGCTGTCGACGGCCGGTGACCGTACGTAGCATGGCGGCATGAGCGGCAGATCGGCCTCCGAGTACGCCTGGCTGCTGCCGTCGGCGCTGGTCGCCGAGGTCCGCGCCGAGGCGGGCGGGGCTCGGCCGAGGCCGCGGCGGACCACCCGGGACTGGCTGGTCGACAGCATCTTCTTCCTGGTGGCGCTCGGCTACGCGATCTTCACGGCCTGGGACATCCGGCGGCCCGACTCGCAGTTCGTCACCGGCGGCATGACCCCTGCCTGGCTCATCCCGGTCGACACCGTGCTCGGTCTCGCCGGGAGCCTGGCGATCTGGTGGCGGCGCCGCTGGCCGGTGGGACTGGCGCTGGTGGCCCTGATCATCTCGATGTTCTCGGTGACCACCGGCGCGGTCCAGGTCATCGCCTACTTCACGCTCGCGGTGCATCGCCGCTTCGCGATCGTCGGTCCGTTCGGCGCGGCTTTCGTCGTCGCCGGGGTGATCTACTTCGAGATCCACCCGGACGAGGAACTGGGCCGGCTGGGCTCGCTCATCTTCACTGTCGTGTTCCTCGGGGCGGTGCTGGCCTGGGGGATGTTCGTCCGGGCCCGCCGGCAGCTCGTGCTCTCGTTGCGGGACCGGGCCGACCGGGCCGAGGCGGAGCAGCAGCTGCGGATCACCCAGGCGCGGCAGGTGGAACGGACCCGGATCGCCCGGGAGATGCACGACGTGCTGGCACACCGGATCTCGCTGCTGAGCCTGCACGCCGGGGCGCTGGAGTTCCGCCCGGACGCCTCCCCGGACGAGATCACCCGGGCGGCCGGGGTGATCCGGGCCAGCGCCCACCAGGCCCTCGACGACCTGCGGGAGGTGATCGGCGTACTCCGGGAGGAACCGGACGGGGCACCGGAGCGGCCGCAGCCCACGCTCGCCGATCTGCCGGCGCTGGTGGCCGAGTCCCGTGAGGCGGGGGTCCGGGTGAGCCTGCGCACGGAGGTGGCCGATCCGGCGGCGGTGCCGGCGGCGGTCGGGCGGGGGACCTACCGGATCGTCCAGGAGGGGCTGACGAACGCCCGCAAGCACGCACCCGGCGCCCGGGTGGCGGTCTCGGTGACGGGCGGACCCGGGGACGGGCTGAACGTGGCGGTGTCCAACCGCGGCCCGATCAGTCCCGGCCCGGACTCTGGCCCCGGCTCCGGTCCGGTGCCGCCGATCCCGGGCGCGGGGACCGGGCTGATCGGGCTGGCGGAGCGGACCAGCCTGGCCGGTGGCCGGCTGCGGCACGGCCGGACGGCGGACGGCGACTTCCAGCTGACCGCCTGGTTACCCTGGCCGTCATGACCGTTCGGGTGCTGCTGGTCGACGACGACGCGCTGGTCCGGGCCGGGCTGACGATGATCCTGGGCGGCGCGTCCGACCTGCGGGTGGTCGGCGAGGTGGGCGACGGCACCGAGGTGGCCGGGGCGGTGGCGGAGCACCGGCCGGACGTCGTGTTGATGGACATCCGGATGCCGAGGATGGACGGCCTGGCCGCGACCGAGGCGCTGCGGCGTGGGCCGGAGCCGCCCGAGGTGCTGGTGCTGACCACGTTCAACGCCGATGAGTACGTGCTGCGCGCGCTGCGGGCCGGCGCCAGCGGCTTCCTGCTCAAGGACACGCCGCCCGGGGAGATCGTCCGGGCGGTGCGGCAGGTCGCCGCCGGGGAAGCCACCCTGTCGCCGGTGGTGACCCGGCAGTTGATCGACCATGTCTCGGCGGCCGGCGGTGGCCAGCCCGGTCCGGACCCCCGCCGGGAGCGGGCACGCCGGTTGATCGACGGGCTGAGCCCGCGGGAGCGGGAGGTGGCGGTGGCGCTCGGCCGGGGCTGCACGAACGCGGAGATCTCCGCCGAACTGTTCATGAGCGTCGCGACGGTGAAGGCGTACGTGTCGCGGCTGCTGGCCAGGCTGGAGCTGAACAACCGGGTGCAGGTGGCCCTGCTGGTGCACGACGCCGAGCTGGTCTGAGCCGGCCGCTGGGGCGGGCCGCTGGGGCGAGCCGGTGTCGGTGCGGGCCGGTAAGGTGCTGGTCGGGTCCACCGAGCGGTTGGGGGAGACGTTGGCGCGGCCTGGCGTTTTCTGTATCGAAGGGCAGTGGCACCGCGACCTCAACGAACGGGGTTCGGTGCTGCCGACGCTGGAGCTGCTGGAGCGGCTCGGCAAGATCCGGTTCATCCACAAGGACGCCGCCACCCGCGACGAGCTGGTCTACTTCATCGACCGGTGGCTGCTGCGCCAGTACGCCGACTACCGGGTCGGCTTCTTCG
Organism: Solwaraspora sp. WMMD1047; assembly: GCF_029626155.1. Taxonomy (NCBI): domain Bacteria; kingdom Bacillati; phylum Actinomycetota; class Actinomycetes; order Micromonosporales; family Micromonosporaceae; genus Solwaraspora; species Solwaraspora sp. WMMD1047. The sequence continues at coordinate 1,597,907 of NZ_JARUBL010000001.1, forward strand.
CCATGCACGGCGAGCCGACCAAGCTCTGCCTGACCGACCGGCATTCGGTCGACCTGAGTGACATCGCGGAGCAGATGGCCGGCCGGTGTGCGGGCAAGCGCCTCTACTTCGGCAGCTGTTCGGTGCTGCGGGCCTCCGACGCCCGGCTGCAGGAGTTCCTGGCCGAGACCGGCGCCGCGCTGATCTGCGGGTTCACCCGGGACGTGGACTGGGTGGAGTCGGCCGCCTTCGAGACGGTGCTGCTCGACGTGCTGGTCAACGGTCGCCGGTTGAACGCCGCCGAGATGCGGATGGGTTCGGTGCACTGGGCGCCGCTCGCGTCGTACCTGGGCTTTCGGATCGTGTACGCCAGCGGGCGGACCTGGCGGCCGGCCCTGCGCCCGACGCAGCGGGTGCCGAAGCAGTCGGTGGCCGCCACCGTCGACTGACCGCGCGACCCTGCCGGCCGGGGTAGATTTTGGCGATGACCACTCATGACGAGGCGACCACGAACGAGGACATTCTGGACAGCCCGACCGGCTGGGTCTCCGACCACATCCGCCAGTACGTGGCCACCGACGGCGAGCAGGGTCACCACTGGCGGGGCGTGCCCACGCTGCTGCTGACCACCCGCGGTCGCCGGTCCGGCAAGCTGCGGCGGACCGCTTTGATCTATGGGCGCCACGGCGACGACTATCTGCTGGTGGCCTCCCAGGGCGGCGCCCCGCAGCACCCGGCGTGGTACCTCAACCTGGTCGCCGACCCGGTGGTGCACCTGCAGGTCGGCGCCGAGAAGTTTACCGCGCGGGCGCGGACCGCGGGGCCGGACGAGAAACCGGAGCTGTGGCGCACCATGGCGGCACTCTGGCCGGACTACGACGACTACCAGACGAAGACCGACCGGGAGATCCCGGTGGTCATCCTGTCCCGGAGCTGACCCGGCCGGCCGGCGCGTCCCACTGACGCGGAATGCGCGGCGCGCCCGCGGCGGCCTCGGCGAGCCGGTCCACCTGCCGCCACATGGCCGGGTCCGCCCAGTAGCCCGAGTGCCGGGTCGGGGCGGGCTTCGCCTGGCCGAAGATGTGCCAGCAGGTGGCCGGGTCGGGCAGCTCCACGTCCACCTCCGAGGTCGGCTCGCCGCCGAGCACCGGGCCGCCGATGTAGTCGGTCTGGTAGTAGAAGTTTCGCCAGGCGTACACCTGGGTGCCCGAGCCGGCCTCCGGGGAGACCAGCCGCCGTAACACGTCGTCGTTGAAGTATGCCGGGAACGCCCAGCCGTACAGGGTGCGCAGCGGCGAGCCGAAGGTGACCAGGGTGACCACGTCGTCGTCCGGCCGGTTCTCCCCCTGCAGCAGCGCCGCGGCGGCGAGCACCGTGCCCTGGCTGTGACTGGTCAGCACCACCCGGCCGCCGCTGGAGTGGATCCGCCACAGCCGGCGCTGCACCTCCGGCACCGCCCGCTCCGCGTACGCGGGCGGGGCCAGCGGGTGGTAGGCGCGCGGCCAGAAGGTGAGCACGTCCCAGAGCACCCCGATCCGGCGGCGGCTGTGCAGGTTGCGCCACCCCCGGCGCAGCAGCAGCACCACGGCGACCGGGATGCTGGCGGCCAGGTAGCTGCCGAGGGTGAAGATCCACTGGGTCGACCAGGGCAGCTCCCCGAAGAACCAGTACCGGACCTGGATGGCGACCAGCAGCAGCCCCCCGACCGCGGCCATCGCGGTGAGCAGCTTGTCGGTGTCCTGCGGCATCCGGGCCACCCGGCGGGCCCGGGCCACCTGCGCCGTCCACCGGTCGCCCCGGCCGCCCCACCAGCGGCGCCGGCCGTCGTCGGCGTCGTCGACGGTGTTGTACCACCAGTCCGGCTCGCCGTCCGGGCGGACGCAGTTGTCCCGGTACCAGCCGCGGATGCCGTCCAGCCGGGCGCGGTCCCGGCCGGCCCGCCAGTAGGTGCCCAGCTCGTACAGGGCGAACGCGAGCAGCAGCGCCAGCGGCAGCACGGTCAGGTACGGCACCAGCTTGGCGATGATCGGGTAGAGGTACAGCTCGGCCCGGTCGGGCGCGGTGGCCGGCAGGTCGACCCGGGCCGAGACGTCGGCGACCAGCGCGCCGATCCGGTTCATCGCGCTCAACAGCACCACGTTGAGCGCGAAGACCGCCAGCACGAGGGCGACGAAGGGGCCGTAGACGAAGAAGGTTCCCCGCCGCCAACCGCCCAGCACGGCCGCGACCAGCGCCACCGACAGCGCCACGAAGACGGCGCCGAGGACCAGGTTGGCCACCACGCGCATGCCGGGCAGGTAGCCGAAGGGCTGGGTGAAGGCCGGTTGGTCGGCCGCGTACCAGCCGGCGCTGAGCAGCGCGCCGCCTGCGGCGGCGAGCACGGTGTGCCCGGCGCCGGCCGGGCACCGGTCGCGGACCAGCAGCACGACGGCGCCCAGCAGCGCGCCGCCGCCGAGCACCCCGGCCGCCCACCGCCAGCCGGCGCCGGTGGCCGCTGCCCCGGCCGCGCCGGCGGTGGCGCCCGCCGTGTGGGCGAGGGTGAGCGCCACGAACGCCAGCCCGGCGGCGATGTGCAGGCAGCCCAGGTCGTACGAGCTGCGCCGGCCGTCCCAGAAGGTGGGGTCGGTCAGCCCGATCCCGGGCTGGGCGGAGCTGTCGGCCTTGGCGGGCCGCGGGTCGTCGACCCGCCACGGCGGCCGGGTCCGTTCGTACCGGTTGATCGACCGCAGCGCGAGGACCGCCAGCAGCACCACGAGCGCCAGCGGCGCCAGCGCGCCGACCAGCAGGCGCCGGCCCGGGTAGCCGGCCAGCCAGTCCGCGGCGAGGGGACCCGTCAGCCACGAGTCGGTGCAGGCGGGTTGGCCGCCGCACTGGTAGCCGAGCAGGTCCATCGTGGTGAGGGCGAAGATCAGCAGCAGGTTCAGGGTCAGGCCGAGGGCGGTCCAGCGCACCGCGGTCCGGTGCAGCCGGAACAGCCGGGGCGAGGCGTGGGTGGCGGCCGTGCACATCCAGCCGGCCACGTTGGCCAGGGCGAAGGGGAAGAGCAGCAGCCAGAGCACCCGGGTCCCGCTGCGCGAGGTCAACCCACCCCACGAGTACGCCTCGACGTGCCGGTCGGGCAGGTCGGCGGTGCGGTAGAAGCCGGCGATCCGGTCCCCGGCCACCGGCAGCGGCGCGTCGTCGCCGAGCAGGTCCTCGGGGCTGGTGCCGCCCACTCCGTGCAGCCGCAGCTCGGTGATCCCGGTGAGGTCGGCGGCGGGGGGCACCATCCCGGCGGGTCGTGGGACGGGACGTGTGTCGTGGCGTTGCAGAGGCATGGCCGGCCCACCTTCGAGGGGCGTCCCTCCCCAGGTCTACTCAGGGTAACTGGAGGGTGACGCTCGAAGGGTGCGCTGCCGCGCGTCGCGACGCAGTCGGATCACCGACTAGGTGAGCCCGCCGGAGGCGTGCAGGTTCTGGCCGGTCAGCCAGCGTCCGTCCGGGCCGGCCAGGAAGCCGACCACGTCGGCGATGTCGGCCGGCTGGCCGAGCCGGCCGAGCGGGCTCATCGTCTCCGCCATCCGCAGGCTGTCCCGGCTGTTGGTGCCCCGCAGCAGGTCGGTGTCGGTGGCGCCGGGGGAGACCGAGTTGACCGTGATGCCGCGGTTGCCCAGCTCCCGGGCCGCCACCCGGCTGAACTGCTCGACCGCGGCCTTGCTGGCCGCGTAGACGGCGACCCCGGGGCTGGCCAGCACGGTGTTGAGGCTGGAGATGTTGATGATGCGGCCGCCGTCGCGCATCTGGCGGGCGGCGCGCTGGATGGCGAAGAAGACGCTCTTGGCGTTGATCGCCATCAGGTCGTCGTACTCGGCGTCGGTGACGTCGGCGATGAGCGCGGTCCGGGCGGTACCGGCGTTGTTGACCAGGATGTCCAGCCCGCCGAGCTGCTCGGCGGCCGCGTCGAAGAGGCCGTGCAGGTCGGCGATCTCGGCCAGGTCCGCGCGGACCGGGATGGCCCGGCCGGGGAATTCGGTCGCGACCTCCTTCGCCGCCCCCTCGTCCTGCCGGTAGCTGAAGACCACGGTGGCGCCGTCGGCGACCAGGCGCGCCACGATCGCCCGGCCGATGCCGCGCGAACCCCCGGTGACGATCGCGCCCTTGCCGTCGAGGTTGCCCATCTCGCCTCCAGCTCACTCCACAATGGATCATGCCGCCTCTGGTGGCGGGACCTCGTCGATCAGATCACGCACGGTCCAGCGCGGCAAGCCCGGTCAGCAGCCGTTCAACGGGTAGTCCCCGGATGGCCGCGTCGAGCACCTGCGCCGGGTGGGCCAGCGCGATCCGGCCGCCGGCCCGGCGTACCCCGGCGGCGATCTGCATCAGGCAGCCCGGGTTCGCGGTGACCAGCAGCTCGGCGCCGGTGCCGAGCACATCGGCGGCCTTGCGGTCGCCCAGCTGCGCCGCCGGCTGCGGGTTCAGCACGTTCCACACCCCGGCCGAGCCGCAGCACAGCTCGGCGTCCCGGATCTCCCGCAGCCGCAGCTGCGGCACCCCGCCCAGCAGCGTCCGGGGCTGGGCGCGGATGCCCTGGGCGTGCGACAGGTGGCAGGCGTCGTGGTACGCGACGGTCACCGGCAGCGGGTGTCGCCGGGCCACCGGCCCCAGCTCGACCAGCAGCTCCGACAGATCCCGCACCCGGGCCGCCAGGGCGGCGGCCGGCGCGGCGTAGTCCGGATCGTCGCGGAGCAGCTCGCCGTACTCCTTCAGCGCCGATCCGCAGCCGGCCGCGTTGACCACCAGGTAGTCGATGCCGGTGCCGGTGAAGGTGTCGACCAGGTCGCGGGCGAACCGGCGGGCCTCGGCGTCCCGTCCGCTGTGCCGGCTGAGCGCCCCGCAGCAACCCTGCCGGTCCGGCATGATCAGCACCTCGCAGCCCTCGGCCGCCAGCACCCGGGAGGTGGCCGCGTTCACCGCCGGGAAGAAGGCGCTCTGCACGCAGCCGGTGAGCATCCCCACCACGGCCCGGCGCGTCCCGTACGCCGGCACCCGTTCGGGCGGCCGGCCGGACCGGGTCAGGGTGGGCGCCAACGACTCCAGGGTGGCAAGCGTCGGCGCCAGCCTGGCCAGCAGGTCGCTGCGGCCGAGCAGCCGACGCAACCCGCTCGCCTGGTACGCCCGCAGCGGCCCGCGCAGCAGCCGCAACCGTTTCGGGTACGGGAAGAGCGCGAAGACCGCGGCCCGCAGCGCCCGCTCCCGGGCGGTACGCGGATGCCGCCGCTCCACCTGCTGCTTGGTGCTGTCGATCAACCGGTCGTACTGAACGCCCGACGGGCAGGCGGTCACGCAGCCCAGGCAGCCGAGGCAGCGGTCGAAGTGCTGGGCCATCGAGTCGGTGAGCGGCTCCCCACCGAGCCCCTGTTCCATCAGGTGGATCCGGCCCCGGGGGGAGTCCATCTCCTCGCCCCACAGCACGTAGGTGGGGCAGGCCGGCAGGCAGAAGCCGCAGTGCACGCAGTCCGCGATCAGCTCCGCCGACGGCGGGTCGTGGTCGTCGAAGGCCGGCTCGGACATCAGATGCCCCCCACGAAGCGGCCCGGGGCGAGCCGGGCGGCCGGGTCGAACTGTTCCTTCACCCGGCGCATCAGCGCCAGGCCCGGCACCGGCCCCCACAGGTCGATCCGGTCCCGCACCTCGGCCGGCGCGGTCAGCACGACGGCGTGTCCGCCGGCCTCCCGGGCGGCGCCCCGCAACTCATCGACGATCTCGCCCACCACCGTTGGGTAGTCACCCGGCCGGTTCGGCCCAGCCGGGTCGGCCGCCGGCGCGGGCAGTCCGGCGTAGAGCACGCCGGCGCCGGCCGATCCCCGCAACGTGACCGGCAGCCCGTGCCGGTCACCCGCCGCCCGGGCGGCGGCCAGCAGCTCGGGTACGCCGCTGAGCGCGGCGGTCAGCTTCAGCCCCACCCCGCCGGGCGGCCAGGGATGGCGTCCCCACCACCGCGGCGCCCGGCGTTCGGCGGCCGCGTCCCCGCCGAGCAGCCCGGCGGCCGCGGCGGTGCGCCGCTGGACTCCCAGCTCGGTCCCCTCCAGCAGCACGGCCACCTCGATGTCGCCGCCCGGCGGCGCGTCGACCTCGATCGCGGCGGGCACCAGCTGCCCGCCGAGGACGCCGGCGACCAGCCGGCCGGCGGCGGCCGGTGTGTCGACCCGCCGGCTGACCCAGCCGGCGGTGGCCGGGACCGGGTGCAGCCGGAACGCGCACTCGGTGATCAGCCCGAGCGTCCCGTACGAGCCGGTCAGCAGCTTGCCCAGGTCGTACCCGGCGACGTTCTTCACGACCTTGCCCCCGGCGTGCGCGACCACCCCGTCGGCGCGCACCATGGTCACCCCGATCAGCAGGTCGCGGACGGTCCCGTAGAGCACCCGCAGCGGGCCGCTGCTGTTCAGCGCGACGGTCCCGCCGATGGTGGCCCCCGGGTTGTCCGGGTCCGGCGGGTCCAGCGCGAGCCGCTGACCGGCCCGACCGAGCGCGTCGGCCAGCTCGGTCATCGGCGTGCCGGCCCGGACCACCGCGATCAGGTCGCCGGCGGCGTGCTCGACCACCCCGGTCAGCCGGGCGGTGCTGATCACCAGGTCGAGGCGGCGCGGCGCGGCGGCCCAGTCCTGCCGGGTCCCGCCGCCGCGGACCGTCACGGCCAGTTCGTGGTCGGCCGCCGCCCGCAGCAGGGCCGCCGTCTCGGCGGTGTCGGCCGGCGCCGCGACGTACGCCGGTTGGACGCCGGCGACCGCGTCCGCCGGTCCCGCCGGCCGGACGTCCGGCCCGGCGGCCGCGCGCAGGGCGTCCAGGACCGCGTCGGGCATGGTCAGAACACCTCCGCGATGCCGGCTTCGTGCAGCGGGTGCACGCCGCTGCGCCGGCCCGGTCGCTCGCCGCAGAGCCGGGGGGTGGGGAAGATCTTGCCCGGGTTGGCCAGTCCGTGCGGGTCGAAGGCGCACCGCAGCAGCTGCATGGTGGCCAGGTCGTCGTCGGTGAACATCTTCGGCATGTACCGGGCCTTGTCCATCCCCACCCCGTGCTCGCCGGTGATCGATCCGCCGTGCGCGACGCAGAGTTCGAGGATCGCCCCGGAGACCTCCTCGGCGCGCTCGGTCTCGCCGTCGACGCGGGCGTCGAAGAGCACCAGCGGGTGCAGGTTCCCGTCGCCGGCGTGGAAGACGTTCGCCACCCGTACCCCGTTGCGGTGGGCCAGGTCGTCGATGCCGCGCAGCACCTCGGGCAGCGCGGTGCGCGGGATGACGCCGTCCTGGACGATGTAGTCCGGGCTGATCCGGCCGACCGCCGCGAAGGCGGACTTGCGGCCCTTCCAGAACAGCTCCCGTTCGCCGGCGTCGGCGGCGATCCGGATCTCGGTCGCGCCGGCCGCCCGGCAGAGCCCTTCCACCTCGACGAACTGGGCGTCCACCTCGGCCGCCGGGCCGTCCAGTTCCACGATCAGCACCGCGCCCGCGCCGGCCGGATAGCCGCACGCCACCGCCGCCTCAGCGGCGGAGATGGCCAGCGCGTCCATCATCTCGATCGCCGCCGGCAGCACCCCGGCGGCGATGATCGCCGAGGTGGCGGCGCCGGCGGCGTCGGTGCCGGGGAAGGCGGCGAGCAGCGTGCGGACCGCCTCCGGGGAGCGGACCAGCCGGACGGTCACCTCGGTGGCGATGCCGAGCGTCCCCTCCGATCCGACGAAGGCGCCGACCAGGTCGTAGCCGGGGGTGTCCGGGGCGCGGCCGCCGAGCCGGACCAGTTCGCCGTCCGGGGTGGCCACCTCCAGCCCGAGCACGTGGTTGGTGGTGAAGCCGTACTTGAGGCAGTGCGCGCCGCCGGAGTTCTCCGCGACGTTCCCGCCGATCGAGCAGACCTGCTGGCTGGAGGGGTCCGGTGCGTAGTAGTAGCCGGCCGGGCTGGCGGCCCGGGTGACCGCCAGGTTGATCACCCCCGGCTCGACCACCGCGCGTTCGTCGTGTGGGGCGACCTCGATGATGCGGCGGAGCTGGGAGGTGACGATGAGCACCCCGTCGGCGTGCGGCAGCGCCCCGCCGGACAGCCCGGTGCCCGAGCCGCGGGCCACGAACGGCACGCCGGCCCGGACCGCCTCGGCGACCACGGTGGCGCACTGCGCGGCGGTCCGGGGCAGCGTCACCAGGGCCGGCACCACCCGGTACTGGGCCAGCCCGTCGCACTCGTAGGTGCGCAGCCGTTGCCGATCGGTGATGAGCTGGTCAGGTTCGAGCACCGGGCGCAGGGCGGCCGCGAGCCGTTCGATCCGGCTGCGGCCCGCACCCATGGCTCAGGGCATCCGCTCGTACGCCGGCAGGGTGAGGAAGTCGACGAACTCGTCGGCCACCGCGACCTCCAGGAACAGTCGCCGGGCGTCGGCGTACTCGCCGGGCGGGCGGTCGAGTTTGGCGATCTCCTCGTCGGCGATCCGTTCGACGAGTTCCCGGGTGACGGCCGTGCCGTCGACGGTGATGTCGTTGTGCAGCCACTGCCAGACCTGTGACCGGGAGATCTCGGCGGTGGCGGCGTCCTCCATCAGGTTGAACACGGCCACCGCGCCGGTGCCGCGCAGCCAGGCGGCCAGGTACTGAATGCCGACGCTGATGTCGTTGCGCAGCCCGGCCTCGGTGGGTCGGCCGGGGGTGCTGGCCACGTCGAGCAGTTGCGCCGCGGTGACCTTCACCTCGTCCCTGGTCCGGTCGAGCTGGTGGGGTCGGTCGCCGAGCACCCCGTCGAAAACCTCCCGGCAGATCGGCACCAGGTCGGGGTGGGCCACCCAGGAGCCGTCGAAGCCGTCGTTGGCCTCGCGGGTCTTGTCGTCGCGGACCTTCGCCAGGGCGGTCTCGTTGACGGCCGGGTCGCGCCGGCTGGGGATGAACGCGGCCATCCCGCCGATGGCGTGCGCCCCGCGCCGGTGACAGGTCCGGACCAGCAGTTCGGTGTACGCCCGCATGAACGGCGCGGTCATCGTCACCGCGTTCCGGTCCGGCAGCAGGAACTCCCGGCCCCGGCTGCGGAACTTCTTGATCACGCTGAACATGTAGTCCCACCGGCCGGCGTTCAGACCGGCGGAGTGCTCGCGCAGCTCGTAGAGGATCTCGTCCATCTCGAAGGCGGCCGGGAACGTCTCGATCAACACGGTGGCCCGGATGGTGCCGACCGGCAGCCCGAGCCGGCGCTGCGCCAGCACGAAGACGTCGTTCCAGAGCCGCGCCTCCAGGTGGCTCTCCAGCTTGGGAAGGTAGAAGTACGGCCCGGCGCCGCGGTCGAGCTGGGCGGCCGCGTTGTGGAACAGGTAGAGGCCGAAGTCGACCAGGGCGCCGGCGATCCGTTCGCCGTCGACAAGCAGGTGCTTCTCGGTCAGGTGCCAGCCGCGCGGCCGGACCACGATGGTGGCCAGGTCGCCGTCGCGCAGCGCGTACCGCCGGCCGTCGCCGGTGGTGAGCTCGAGTCGCCGGGCGATCGCGTCGCGGAGATTGAGCTGCCCGGTGATGACGTTCTCCCAGTGCGGGCTGGTGGCGTCCTCGAAGTCGGCCAGCCAGACCTTCGCGCCGGAGTTGAGGGCGTTTATCGTCATTTTCGCGTCGGTCGGCCCGGTGATTTCGACCCGCCGGTCGACCAGACCGGGGGCCGGTGGGGCGACCCGCCAGTCGCCGTCGCGGACGGCGCTGGTCTCCGGCAGGAAGTCCAGCAGGCCGCCGGCGGCCAGCGCCGCGTCCCGGTCGGCCCGGCGGGCGAGCAGGTCCCGCCGGCGGCCGTCGAACTCGCGGTGCAGTTCGGCGAGGAAGTCGAGCGCGGCGGGGGTGAGGATCTCGGCGTACCGGTCGAGGAGCGGTCCCGTGATCGTGACGCCCGGCGTCTCGGTGACGGACGAACCCATCGGCGCTCCTCCCGGTGAAGATCCGGTGTAGCTGCCGACTATAGCCGCCCCGCGGTCAGGCGAGCCGGTCCGAAGCCTGATAGATGTCGATCAGCAGGTCCCAGAACTGGTTGTTCAGCGGCTCGTCGTGTTCGTTGTTGAGGCGCTGCGCCGGGCACATCATGGTCGGGCTGTCCAGGACGAGGTTGTCCGGCGGGGGTTTGCGGAAGCGGATCCTCTGCTGGCCGGGAAGGCCGATGGTCATGAACTTGTCGTCGTCGATCCGGAACCGGCCGGCCACCACGTCCGCGTAGTCGACGGCCGGATACATGATCTCCTCGGCGGTGCCGGTCAGATACTGCATCCGGACCTTCTCCCGCTCGTCGTGCAGGGCGGCGAGGCTGGCCGGGAGCATGGTGCTGCGACGCAGCGTCGCCGCCAGCTCGGCGCCGGTGAGGCCGAGGGCCTCGCGGGCGTACCGGATCGCCGACTCCAGGCAGATGAGCGCCTCGATGGCGGCCAGGCTGATGTTGCGTTTGATCTTGTGCCGGAAGGACGCCATCAGCTCCTCGGTGGTGGCGTCCGGTCCCGGTGTCATCTGGTCTTCCCAGAGCATGTACTCGCGATTCTCACCGAGCGTGCGGGCCACCTCGGCCGAGGTGGCGGTGGTGTCGACCGAGCCGTTCTCGACCAGCTCGTGAAAGAGCGTGTTGAACCGCTCCAGGTTCTCCACGAGATCGTGGTCAGGGGCCTCGCGGAGCAGTTTCGCCAACTGCTGGGAGGCGTTCAGATCCTGGAACCAGGCCCGGACCAGTGGATCGTAGACCTCGTCGTAGAGCACCTCTTTGGGGTGCTTCGCTGCGGGGTGCAGGACCGCCATCTCCATTTTCCCTTCCCGCCGCACGACGTGTGTCCGCTGTGGAGATTGTCGCATCGTAGTGCGCGACGGCGACACCCTAGCGTCTCGCCGGGCTCACGTCAGTTCGGTCCGGTCGTGACGCGCTGGCAACATCGGACGTGAAACAGTCGGGGCATTAAGCGAGACTTACTTACTTTAACGCTTGTGTCCAAGATTAGACATATAAGCGCCCTTTGTGCCTCGGGTGTTCGGTCCTATTCTTGTAGATATATGGGGTATTGATCAGGGTCGACCACCCTTCTAGCTGATCAACTCCACTTCCTCTCACCATGCCGGCCCCCTCGGCCGGTCCAGCAAGGAGCGCAACATGTCCGAAACCGAAAACGCCGCCGAATCCAGCAAGGATTTGCAGCAGCCACCGGCGAGCATCACCGACGAGGAACGGGCCGTCATCGAGTCGGTCCCGGCCACCTTCCGTGGCATGCCGCCCACCGCGCAGACCTTCTTCGCGGTGGTCAACGCGAACGGGTCTCTGAACCGGGGGTTCGGGGTGGCCTCCTCGACCCGCCTCGCACTCGGCCAGTACCAGGTGCTCTTCAGCCACGACGTCACCGGCTCGGCGTACGTCGCCACCCTCGGCCTCAGCGGCAGCGTCGGCGGCTCACCGCCCGGTGAGATCGCCGTGGTCGGGCGCAACGGCAACCCCAACGGCGTCTTCGTCCAGACCTTCAACAGCGCGGGTGGCGCGGCCGACCGTGGCTTCCACCTGAGCGTCCTGTCCTGAACCGTCGCCCCCACGGGGCAACCGTCCCACCGTCGCCCATCCGAGTCGCGGTGGTCCCCTTCCGGCCGCGACCGCCGGTCCCCGTCACCTCCCCGTGACGGGGACCGGTGCGTGACCCGGACAACGGCGCGCGGCGCCGCGCTGACCGAAGTCGCCGCGTCGCCGCGCTCTGGCCGTCTCCCGCCTTCGCAGCCGGCTGGCAGTACGCCGACGGGGACCTGGCTCGACCGGCCGCAGCGCCGGTCTGAACCTCTTCATTCCCGGTATCCCCGCCCGGCAAACGCCGCGCGCCGGGGCGTTATCAGCGCCCGGGCAGGGTAAGAATCGGGCATGGAGCACTTCACTATCGCGACCGTCGCCGAAAAGAGCCCGGACTTCCGCCGCGTCCTGTGGACCGGCGACCACACTCAGCTGGTCATCATGACGATCCCGCCCGGCGGGGAGATCGGCGAGGAGGTGCACCCCGACACCGACCAGATCCTGACCTTCGTCAGCGGAGTCGGCGAGGCGCAGGTCTCCGGCCAGAAGCGGCAGGTGAACGCCGGGGACCTGGTGGTCGTACCGGCCGGGCGCAAGCACAACTTCATCAACACCGGCCCCAACCCGCTGGTGCTCTACACCGTCTACGGCCCGGCGGAGCACGCCGACGGGGCGGTGCACAAGACCAAAGAGGAGGCCGACGCGCTGGAGGAGGCCGGCAAGGACGAACCGCCGAACTCCTGACCGGCGCGGGACGAGCCTGAAAACCGCCGCTCCGGGTAACCCCGGAGATGGACCCCATCGGCGACTACGGCTTTCTCTCCGACTGCCGATCCGCGGCGCTTGTCAGCCGGGCCGGATCCATCGACTGGTGGTGTCCGGCCCGGTTCGACGCGCCGTCGGTCTTCGGCCGGCTCCTCGACCCGGCCGCCGGCCACTGGTCGCTCGGCCCGGCCGAACCGGAGATCCGGACCGAGCGCGCCTACCTGCCGGGCACGCTGGTGCTGCGGACCATCCACCACACCCGGTCCGGCAGCGTCGCGGTCACCGACGCGCTGGCCACCGAACCCGGAGCCCGCGGCCACGACCTGGGCGCCCGCTCCCCGGCGGTGCTGCTGCGCGTCGTCGAGGGCCTCACCGGCCGGGTCCGGGTCCGCACCGAATTCCGCCCCCGACCCGAGTACGGGCTGCTCATGCCGTACCTGCACGGTGAGACCGCGGGCGGTCCGGGGCCGGCGGGGCGCGACGGCGGCCGGGCGCGGCTGCAGGCCGCCGCCGGACCCTGCACGCTGCTGCTGCACGGCGACGCGCCGCTCACCGTCGAACCGGCCGGCGGCCGTGCCGAGTTCGACGTACCGGCCGGCGCGACGGTCGGCTTCGACCTGGCCTTCGCACCGGCCTACGACGGGCCGCCGGCCACCGGACTGGACCCGGCGCCCGCGCTGGCCGACACCGCCGCCGCGTGGCGGTCGATCGAGCAGCTGCACCGCTACCGGGGCCGCCACCCGGAACTGGTCCGGCACAGCGCGCTCGTGCTGCAGGGCCTGACCTACGTACCGAGCGGGGCGGTGGTCGCGGCCGCCACCACCTCACTGCCGGAATGGCCCGGCGGCGACCGCAACTACGACTACCGGTACGCCTGGCTGCGGGACTTCTCGTTCACCATGGACGCGCTCTGGGTGGCGGCCTGCCCGGACGAGACGGAACGGCTCTTCAGTTGGGCGGCCCGCTCGGCCGGCCGGCTCGGCGCCGACCCGGTCCCCATCATGTACGGCGTGGCCGGCGAACGGGACCTCTCCGAGCACACCCTCGACCACCTGGCCGGGTACGCCGGCAGCCGGCCGGTCCGGATCGGCAACGACGCCTGGCGGCAACGGCAGCTGGACGTACCCGGCGAGGTGCTCTGCGGGGCGTACCGGCTGCGCGACCAGCTCGGCGAGCTCGCCGTCGAGGTGCGGGCGCTGCTGGCCGGGCTCGCCGACCAGGTGACTGACCAGTGGCGGGACTCCGACCGCGGGATGTGGGAGGCGCGCGACGCCGAGCGGCACTACCTGTCGTCCAAGGTGTACTGCTGGGCGGCGCTGGACCGGGCCGTCCGGTTCGGCGCGGCGCTCGGCGGATCCGCCGACCTGACCCGGTGGGCGGCGGCCCGCGACGAGATCAGGGCGGAGGTGCTGGACCGCGGCTGGCACGACGGGACCGGCGCGTTCACCGGCGCGTACGGGTCACCGGAGCTGGACGCCTCGGCGCTGCTGCTGCCGCTGGTGGACTTCCTGCCGGCCACCGACCCGCGGATGCGGGCGACCATCGCGGCGATCGAACGTGAACTCTGCCGCGACGGGCTGGTCCGCCGCTGGGCCGGTGACCCGGCCGGTTTCGTGCTCTGCTCGTTCTGGCTGGTGGAGAACCTGCTGCTGGCCGGTGAGCGGCGCCGGGCCGAGGAGCTGTTCGACCAGACGGCGGCCCGCGCCAACGACGTCGGGCTCTTCGCCGAGCAGATCGACATCGACTCCGGCGCGCAGCTCGGCAACATTCCGCAGGCGCTGTCGCACATCGGCCTGATCAACGCGGCCTGGCGGTTGACCGGGTCCGACTAGCGCCGGCCGGCGACGCAAGGTGGCTGGCGGCGTCGGGCGGCTCGCGGCGCCGGGTGGCTAGCTGCGCCGGGCGGCGACCAGCCGGGCGGCCCGGCTGTCGTCGGTCAACAGCGCCCGCAGCACCGGCCCGGACTCCTGCGGCCGGCCGTCGCCCCTGGTGTAGTCGTCCACCGACCGCCGGTCGGCGCCCAGCTCGTCGCCCGCGGCCAGCACCGCCGCCCGGATCTGGTGGAAGTGCAGCCCCGCGATGGTCGGGTCGTCGGGTGCGTACCGGGCGGCGCTGTCGCCGGTCAGGTGCGGATAGTGCCGGGCCACCTCGTGGACCGCGAGGAACGCGAGCAGCAGGTGTTCGCTGCCGGCCCGCCGCCGGCCGAGCTCGCGGGCCAGCTCCTTGGCCTCCAGCCGAGCCCACAACACCGGGGCGGCGGCGTAGTTGACGTGGACGGGCAGCAGCTGGAAGAGCCGGGCGTACAGGCCCTGGGCGCGGAACGGGCGGCGGCCGAGCAGCCGGTCGCGGGTCGGCCGTAGGTGCTCCTCGACCCGGTCCGGGACCACCCGGGGGCGGCCGGTCTCCACCGCCCACCGCAGGGCCGGCAGGTCCACCCCGCAGGCGCCGAGGAGTTCGACCGCCCGGTTCTCCTCGTCGTCGAGCAGACCGAGCAGGATGTCCTCGGGGCCGGGCTCGGACCGGCCGGCGGCCCGCGCCGTGGTCGTGGCGTGCTGCATGGCCCGGCGGGCGGCGGGGCGGTAGTTCATCGGCTTGCGCGGCTCGACGTACCATTCGGCGCGGCCGAGCGGTGGGCCGGCCGGGTCGGGCTCGGTGGCGTCGGCGCTGCGCCACCCGTCGCCGCGGGCCTGCCGCACTCCGACGACGACCGTGCGGGTCACCTCGGCGGCGTCCAGCGCGGCGTCGGCGGTCCGGCCGGCCCGGCCGGTGAGCGCCAGCAGCAGATGTTCGGTGCCGACCTGGTCGCCGCCGGCGGCGCCGTACGCGGCCGCGAGCACCTGGCTGAGATTGGTCTCGGTCATGTCCTCAGTGCACCACCGGCCGGCCGGGCGGGCGTCGTGCGGCGGGACGAACCGGATCCCTATCCTTCGGTAGAGGCCCGGGTCCGCGCCGCCTCGATTCCGTCGAGCAGGACGACCAGCCCGGTGTCGAACATCTCCCGGGCCTCCTGTTCGAGGTAGGGCACGGTCTCGTCGTCGAGCTGGAAGGCGCCCTCGTTCTCCATCCGGGCCACCGTGGGGAAGCGCTCGGCGAAGTCCGGCGCCAGTTCGGTGAGCAGCGCGGAGCGGGCGTACCACCAGTCCTCGTCGCTGACGCCGGTGGCGGCGGTGGCCTGGCGTACCTCGGCGATGGTCTGGGCGGAGCCGCGGACGAACGCGAAGAGCACGCCGACCACCCGGCGGAGCGTGCGGGCCGGCAGGCCGGTGCCGGCCAGGATCCGCAGCAGCGTCTCCAGCACGGCGTACTCGTGCGGGCCGAGCACCGGGCGGGCCTGGGAGATCTGCAGGACCCAGGGGTGACGCAGGTAGAACGCCCACAGATCGCGGGCCCACGCGGCGATGGTGTGCCGCCAGCCGGCCGCCGGGTCGTATTCGGTGGGCAGCTCGGCGTGCGCCTGGTCGTACATCAATTCGAGCAGCTCGTTCTTGCTGGGCAGGTAGGTGTAGAGCGCCATGCCGGTGCGGCCGAGGCGTTCGCCGACGGTGCGCATGGAGAGCCCGGCCATGCCGTCGGCGTCGGCGACCGCGATGCCCGCCGCGACGATCATGTCGACGGTCAGGCCGGGCCGCCGGCCGGGTCCGACCGTCGCGGGCTCACTTCCGGGGGTACGCCACAGCAGCGCCATCGAGCGGCGGGCGTCGCCCTGACCGGCGAAGACGACCAACGTTGCAACTCCTTAGGGCATAAAGTAATCTCGTCGGGTTAATATTTTACGGCCTAAGGTTATCAGGGGGATATCCGATGGAACGGTCCGCGGCCGACAGCCACGACGTGATCCAGGTCCGGGGCGCCCGGGAGAACAACCTCGCCGACGTCTCGGTCGACATCCCGAAGCGCCGGCTGACCGTCTTCACCGGGGTCTCCGGGTCCGGTAAGTCCTCGCTGGTGTTCGGCACCATCGCCGCCGAGTCACGGCGACTGATCAACGAGACCTACACCGCGTTCCTCCAGTCGTTCATGCCGAGCCAGTCCCGGCCGGACGTGGACGCGCTGCGCAACCTCAGCGCGGCGATCATCGTCGACCAGGAGCGGATGGGCGCCAACTCGCGATCGACGGTCGGCACCGCCACCGACGCGTACACGATGTTGCGGATCATCTTCAGCCGGCTCGGCACGCCGCAGGCCGGACCCTCGACCGCCTTCAGCTTCAACGCCCCCGACGGCATGTGCCCGGAGTGCGAGGGGCTGGGCCGGGTGTCGGCGGTCGACGTAAACGAACTCGTCGACGTCGAGAAGTCCCTGAACGAGGGCGCCATCACCGTCCCGAACTTCGGCCCGGACACCTGGTACTGGAAGGGCCTGGCCCACTCCGGACTCTACGACCCGGACCTTCCGCTCAAGGACTTCACCGAGCAGCAGTGGGCCGACTTCCTGCACAAGCCGGCCACCAAGATGAAGATCGGCGGAATGAACACCACCTACGAGGGGCTGGTGGTCAAGGTGCAGCGGCTCTACCTGTCCAAGGACCGGGAGTCGATGCAGCCGCACATCCGGTCCTTCGTGGACCGGGCGGTCACCTTCACCACCTGCGGCGCCTGCGACGGCGCCCGGCTCAACCAGGCCGCCCTCGCCGCGAAGATCAAAGACCGTAACATCGCCGACTGCGCGGCCATGCAGATCAGCGACCTGGCCGAGTTCGTCCGCGACCTCAAGGACGACTCGGTCGGCCCGCTGCTGGACACCCTCGGCGGGACGCTCGACTCGCTCGTCGAGATCGGGCTGGGCTACCTGAGCCTCGACCGCGAGTCGGGCACCCTCTCCGGCGGCGAGGCGCAACGGGTCAAGATGGTCCGGCACCTGGGCTCCAGCCTGACCGACGTCACCTACGTCTTCGACGAGCCCACCGTCGGGCTGCACCCGCACGACATCGCCCGGATGAACGACCTGCTGCTGCGGCTGCGCGACAAGGGCAACACCGTACTGGTGGTCGAGCACAAACCCGAGGTCATCGAGATCGCCGATCATGTGGTGGATCTCGGACCGGGCGCCGGCCCGGCCGGCGGCCAGATCTGCTTCACCGGGAACGTGGCCGGGCTGCGCCGCTCCGGCACCCTCACCGGCCGGCACCTGGACCACCGGGTCGGGCTGCGGGACCATCCGCGCCAGCCGCGCGGCCACCTGTCGATCACCGGCGCCACCCTGCACAACCTGCGCGACGTCAGCGTCGACATCCCGCTCGGCGTGCTGACCGTGGTCACCGGCGTCGCCGGCTCCGGCAAGAGTTCGCTGATCTACGGCTCGCTGCCGCGCCGGGACGGGGTGGTGGTGGTCGACCAGTCGGCGATCCGGGGCTCCCGGCGCAGCAACCCGGCCACCTACACCGGCCTGCTCGACCCGATCCGGGCCGCCTTCGCCAAGGCCAACGGCGTCAAGGCCGCCCTGTTCAGCGCCAACTCCGAGGGCGCCTGCCCGAACTGCAAGGGGATCGGGCTGGTCTACACCGACCTGGCGATGATGGCCGGGGTGGCGACCGTCTGCGAGCAGTGCGAGGGCCGGCGGTTCACCCCGCAGGTGCTCACCTACCGGCTGCGCGGCAAGGACATCAGCCAGGTGCTGGCGATGCCGGTCACCGAGGCCAGGGAGTTCTTCCCGGGCGGCGCGGCCCGGGTCATCCTGGACCGGCTCGCCGACGTCGGCCTCGGCTACCTGGGTCTCGGTCAGCCGCTGACCACGCTCTCCGGCGGCGAGCGGCAGCGGCTCAAGCTCGCCATCCACATGGCCGAGAAGGCCGGCACCTACCTGCTCGACGAGCCGACCAGCGGCCTGCACCTGGCCGACGTGGACCAGCTCCTGGCCCTGCTGGACCGCCTGGTCGACGCCGGCAACACGGTGGTCGTCATCGAGCACCACCAAGCGGTGATGGCGCACGCCGACTGGATCGTCGACCTGGGCCCCGGCGCCGGCCACGACGGGGGCCGGGTCGTCTTCACCGGTACGCCGACAGACCTGATCGCCCACGGCAACACCCTCACCGCCCGCCACCTCGCCACCTACGTCAACGCCCCCTGACCACCGCCCGCGGCGCCACCCACCGCCCGCCGCCGGCGGTCCGTCGCCCGCCACTGCCCACTGCCGCGGTCCGTCGCCCGCCACTGCCGACTGCCCGTCGCCCGCGGTCCTTCGCCCGCCGCCGTCTGCGGTCCTCCGCCGCCGGGCCGCCGCCCGCTGTCCGGCGGGCATCGAC
This sequence comes from Solwaraspora sp. WMMD1047, assembly GCF_029626155.1. Classification (NCBI taxonomy): domain Bacteria; kingdom Bacillati; phylum Actinomycetota; class Actinomycetes; order Micromonosporales; family Micromonosporaceae; genus Solwaraspora; species Solwaraspora sp. WMMD1047. The sequence continues at coordinate 1,616,403 of NZ_JARUBL010000001.1, forward strand.
ATCTGTCGAGTGCCGGGCGCAGCCGCCGCACGAGGTGAACGTCAGTTACCCTACGATCGAGTTTTAGGGTAACTGGTGTTCACCTCGTGCTCGGTCGGCGGTAGTCAGGCGCGGGCGAGCAGCCCGACGGACGTCATCGCCTCGCTGCCGCCGGGGGTGTCGTCGTGCTCGGCGGCCCAGAGCGCCCACTCGACCAGCCGGGCCAGTGCCCAGCGGCGGATCCGGTCGGGCTCCAGCTCCAGTTCGTCGGCGAGCAGGGCCAGCCGGCGCCGTAGCGTCCGGACCGGGTCGGAGTGCGTGAACGGGTCGTCGATCTGCTCCAGCAGCGGCCACGGGTCGTAGGCCGGGTCACCGACCATCGGCTTCGGGTCGATCGCCAGCCAGCCACCGTTCCCGACCGAGCCGGCTGCGGTGGTGCCGGCTGCGGTGGTGCTGGCTGCGGTGGTGCCGGCTGAGGTGGACAGGATGTTGCCGGGGTTGGCGTCGCCGTGCAGCAGGACGGTCCGGTCCGCCGTCGCGGGCAGCGTGCGCAGCAACTCGATGCCGTCGGCCACCAGGCCGGGGTCGTAGCCGGGGCGCAGCCGGGCCATCCGGTCGGCGGCGAGATCGGCCCAGCCGGCCGTGACCGGAGCGAGCCGGGGGATGTCGTCGCCGGGTTCGGGTAGCGGCGCCTGCCACAGCTTCCGCAGCACCTCGCAGCCGGCACGTAGCCGGTCGTCGGCCGGCGCCGGGTCCGTCGCCAGTTCCGTGCCGGGCTGGCAGCGCTGCAGCAGCAGGGCGTGCCGATCCGGATCGTGGGCGAGCAGCCGCACCGCGCCCCGGCCGTTCCACAACCGTAAGGCGACCGGTTCGCCGTACATCTCCGGGTGCGGCCAGCCGATCTTGACGATCGCGGGGGTGCCGTCGGGCAGCTCGGCCGGCGCGACCCAACTGCAGCTCCCGCCATGCAGCGGCGGCGACAACCGCAACCGGTACGCCCGCCGCACCTGCTCGATCAGCTCGGGCAGCTCGTCGAGCCAGGATCGGGCCGCCGGCAGCCGGCGCAGGTTCGCCACCACCGGCAGGGTTGCCGGCACCCACTCGGACAATGCGGCACCCCCCTCGTCGTACTCGCGGCTTGACCCTCGACCGGGTCGAGGCTCAAGGATCGCATCCACGGCCGGGACGCCCGCACACCGTGAAAGAGAGGACCGCCTACATGGACGAGACGCTGACGAGGATCGCCGCCGCGGTCGAACGCGGCCGGTCCGGTGCGCCGGGTCCGGCCCGGGACGAGTTGACCGCGCTCTGGGCCGAGATCGGGCCGACCGGCGACCCGTTCCACCGGTGCACCCTGGCGCACTACCTGGCCGACCTGCAGGAGAGCGCCGAGGCCGAGCTGGAATGGGACAGTCGGGCGTTGGCGGCGGCGACCGAGCTGACCGACGAGCGGGTCCAGCGGCACGATGCGGCACTGCGGGTCCAGGCATTCCTGCCGTCGCTGCATCTGAACCTCGCTGACGTACACCGCCGGCTGGCCGACCCGCAGCTGGCCCGGCAGCATCTGGCGGCGGCCCGCGAGCTGCTCCACCTGCTGCCGGCGGACGCCTACGGCGCGATGGTCCGGGCCGGCGTCGACCACGTCACCTGGGCGCTCGACACCGGTTCGACGGCCCGGCTCGACAGTCACCCCTGAGGGTGGGGCAGTCGTGGCGGGTGGCGCCGGACGCCGATCGCGTGCCAGATCGCGGCGCCGCCCACCACGCCGGTCGCCGCCCAGGAGAGCGTCACCGCTTCGAGGTGCGGTCCGGCCGGCACCAGCGCGGCCAGCGCCGCCAGCGCGACCAGCAACGGTGCCGGGAGGACCCCGAAGACCGCCCGCTTGAACAGCAGGTAGCCGGCGAGGAAGAGCGCCGGTCCGCCGAGCACGCTGGCGATCGTCGCGGTGTCCGCCGGGTCGCCGGGATGGTGCAGGGCCAGGTCGTCGCCGACCGCGGTCACGATGATCCCGGCCACCATCGGGATGTGGTAGTAGGTGTAGGCGGAGCGGCCCAGCCCGCCGGGATCGTCGGCCCCGGCGATCACGTCGCTGGCCGCCTCGGCCGCCCGGTCGAAGTAGATCCACCACAGCGCCACCGTGCCGCCGAACGCCGCGCCGAACGCCGCCAGGGTGAGCCCGGTCGGCGGGACGTCGCCGAAGACCGCGCCGGTGATCAGGATCGATTCGCCCAGTGCGATGATCATCAGCAGTCGGCTCCGCTCGGCGAGATGGCTGCCGGTGATCGGCCAGTCCCGGGTGCCGGAGCGGCCGAGTTTCGGCAGGTAGAAACCGATGGCGGCGGCACCGGTGTCGACGGCGGCGGCGACCGCCCAGAGCCCGAGCCGTAGCTCCTCGGCGCTGAGGCCGCCGGCCACCCAGAACCCGGCCGACAGCGTCCGCCAGGGCAGGATCCGCAGGAAGTTGCGGCGCATCCCGGTGTCGGCCCGCAACAGGACCACCGCGTACGCGCTGCGCCCGACCTGCATCGTCGCGTACGCGGCGGCGAACCACAGACCCCGGTCGCCGTACGCCTCGGGGATGGATGCGGACATCACCAGGCTGGCGCCCATCACGGACAGCAGCAGTGCGCGCATCCGCAGCCGGTCCGGGTCGACCCAGTTGGCCAGCCAGGCGGTGTCCTGCCACGCCCACCAGATGGCGAAGAGCAGGATGCCGGCCTCCGCCACCCCCCGCAGGGTCAGGTGGTCGAGCAGCAGGTGGGTCAACTGGGTCACGGCGAGCACGTACACCAGGTCGAAGAAGAGCTCGACCAGGCTCACCCGGCGGCTCTCGTCCCGGGTCCGGAGTACGCCGCCGTCCCCCTCTGTCATTCCGACTCGCTCCTGCCCGTCTCGCCCGAAATGCACGATACGAGAATTCGATGGTCGAGTCTCCGGAACGCTATCCGGCGATGGTGCGGACACCGAGGCCGACGAGGATGCCGCCGGCCAACCGGTTGAGCGCCCGCAGAGCCGTCGGACCGCGCAGCAGCCGGGCGGCGGTGTGCGACAGCACGGTCCAGCCGGCCAGCCAGGCGGTGTGCAGCACCGCGTGGCCGGTGGCCAGCGCCAGCATGGCCGGTAGGACAGTGGCACCGGGCTGGAGGAACTGCGGCGCGAGGGTCAGGTAGATGGCGGCGGCCTTCGGATTGAGCACGTTGCCGAGCAGCCCCTGCAGGTACGGGTGGCGGGCCCGGGCTGGCAACCAGCGCCTGCGCCGGGCGCCGGCCGCGCCGACCTCCCGGCTCCCGGCGCCTTCCCGCCGCATGGCGGCCCCCCGACTCCCGGCGCCTTCCCGGCGCGCGGCGGCTCCCCGCCGCCCGGCGGCGGACCAGATCAGCCAGAGGCCGAGCGCGACCAGATAGCCGGCGCCGATGGTCTTCACGAGCCAGAGGGCCTGCGCCGACCGCAGCAGCAGCGCGGCCAGCCCGGCGGCGGCCAGGCAGGCGTGGAGGTAGAGCCCGGTGACCGTACCCAGAATCACCCACCAGCCGGGCCGGCGGCCGTTCGCGGCGACCTGCGAGACGACCAGGGTCAGGCTGGTGCCGGGGGTGAGGGTGATCGGCGCGACGGCGAGCACGAAGGCCGCCGTCGCGACTCCGCGCACCTAGCCGACCACGCGGTAGTGGGTGGTGAGCCGGCGCTCGTCGTCGAGCAGGTGGAAGGCGATGCCGGGCGGCGCGGCCAGGTCGACGAGCGGGCCGGGCCCCTCCCAGGGCAGCCGCATGGTGGAGACCACGCCCGGTGCGATGAGCAGTGGCCGGCCGGCGAACGTGGTGGCCGCGGCGGTGTGCGCGTGCCCGGTGAGCACCGCGACGACCTGCGGGTGGGCCGCGATCAGATCGGCCAGCGGTTCGGCGGGGGCCAACCGGATCGAATCCACCACCGGGTGGGAGAGCCGGACGGGCGGGTGGTGACAGGCCACGAAGACCGGCGCCTCCGGCGGCGTGGTGGCGAGCTGGTCGCCGAGCCAGTCCAGGGTCTCAGCGTCGAGCCGGCCGTCGTTGCGGCCGGGGATGCTGGAGTCGCAGAGCAGGAAGACCGCGCCGGCCACGTCGTACCGGGCGTTGATCGGCCTGTCACCGCCGTCCGGGTCGGTCAGCAGACCTCTGCGGTACGCGTCCCGCACGTCGTGGTTGCCGGGGCAGACCAGCACCGGGTACGGCGACGCGAACAGCTTGGCGGCAAGTTGGTACTCGGCCAGCTCGCCATGGTCGGCGATGTCCCCGGTCACCAGGATGACGTCGGGCGGCTGGGGGAGCGCGTGCAGGTGGTCCCAGATCCGGGCGGTGCGCTCGGCCGATCTGGGGTCGTCGTCGAGGTGGGTGTCGCTGATGTGGGCTATCAGGAGCATCGCCTCTCCTAATGGCTTAAGGAATCTAAACCGTTAGATCGGCTAGGCTAGCATTCACCCTGGGAATCAGTCGACAGGCCGTTGGAGCGCCGATGTCATCGCAGCTCACGCTCGCCCTTGCCGGCACCATCCGGCACGACGGAGCCGGTGGCGTCGCCGACGATTTCGCCGATCCCGCCGGGCTGACCGACTGGCTGGAGCGTCATCGCGGCCTGCTGCGGCCGTACACCGGGGAACTTGATCTGACGGGCGACCGGCCCGACGAGTCGGCCTGGCGCGCGGTGGTCGCGCTGCGCCGCGTGGTCCGCACCCTGCTGGCCCGGGCGGTCCGGCCGGCTCCGCCGAGCCGCGCCGACGCGGCCGACCTGCTCACCGCCGAGGTCGCCCTGGCGCGGCTCAACCAGGCCGCCGGTCGGCTGCCGGTGCGACCGGTGCTGAGCTGGCCGGCCGACGCGCCGCCGGCGGTCGGGCAGGTGACCGGGCCGGCCGAGCTGGGGGTACGGCTGACCGCCGCGCTGGCCCGCGCCACCATCGAATTCCTGGGCGGCCCGGAACGGGAGCTGCTGTTGGCCTGCATGGCCCCGCGCTGCGTGCGCTACTTCCTGCGGGACCACCCGCGTCAGCAGTGGTGCAAACCGTCCTGCGGCAACCGGGCCCGGGTGGCTCGGCACTACCACCGGCGGCAGTCCGAGCCGGCGGTCGGCTGATGACGGAGCAGGTGCCGCGCTCGGCCGACGAGCTGCTCGACATCGTGGACGAACGGGACCGGGTGGTCGGTCAGGCGCGCCGCGCCGAGGCGTACGCCCGCAGGTTGCGACACCGCTGCGTGTTCGTGCTGGTCCGCGACGCGCAGGGGCGGATCTTCGTACACCGGCGGGCGGACCGGAAGCTGGTCTTCCCGGCGCTGTACGACATGTTCGTCGGCGGCGTGGTCGGCGCCGGTGAGTCCTACCACGACGCGGCGCTGCGGGAGGCCGAGGAGGAGTTGGGCGTCACCGGGCTACCGGCGCCGACGCCGCTGTTCACCTACCTCTACGAGTCCGCCGAGCACACCTGGTGGTGCGCCCTCTACGAGGTGGTCTGGGACGCGCCGGTCAACCCGCAGACCGAGGAGATCTCCTGGTACGCCTTCCTGACCGAGGCCGAGTTGGACCACCGCCTCACCGAGTGGCCCTGGGTCCCCGACGGCGCGGACGCCTACCGCCGACTCAGGTCCCACCCCACCGGCCAGGGCGCATGACGGCACTGGCGTCGGACCGCCCGGTCCAACCCAGCCGGGCGCGGAGAGGCCGCTCAACCGTTGCCCAGCCTGCGATCGGCGATGACCCGCGCCTCCTGCAGGATCTGATCAAGCTCCTCGTCGGACAGGTTCTCCTGATACAAGATCGTGTACGCGATCAAGGTCTGGATCTTGCCCATCTCCTCAGGAGGGACCTGCAGCTTGACGGGTGGGTCAAGGACGGCTGCGAATGACCTGCGGTTCGTCATAGACGCCAGCGAACCGCCTGTCGACAGCGAGGAAAAAGAGTGCGCTGAGGTACGGGGGCCAGCCAGCCCAACCGTCGTCATCGAGCTTCCGCTCGTAGTGGTCGTTCGCCTCGTACTCGTCACGGACGAGCGTCCGAACGAACTCGATGAGGTCGACCTCGACTGCCATCCCAATCCTGCCGGGTGGTCGCTATCCACCGCTCGTGGACTGCCAACGTTCGAGGTGGTTCTCGGCCTCCCTGAGGAAGGCGTCGAGCTCGCTTTCGGACATGCCGTCATCCGCGACCAGCTTGAACAGAAGCTGTCCTTCTATCTCGGCGATCGTGCCGATGTCGAGGCGCTCGACCGTGTCAGCGACGCCGGGCTCGTCCATGTCGAGGGTCGCGAAGATCAGGGCTTCGGCCTCGGCGGCAGGCAGCGCTCGACCTTCAGCGAGCGCGGCGCGAGCGTCGGCCACGAACCTGATGATCTCTCCAACGTCCTTGGTCCGGCCGAACCGCTTCTCGACGGCGAGGCTGAAGGCGGACGCGATGATCGCGACCGGGGTGCCCTTGTTCTGCTGCTCGAACTCGCCGACCAGGGCGTCGTAGGTATCCCAATCCTGTTGCAGGACCGCGCGAAGGAACCTGGTGTTCTCATGCATCTTGACTGTCATCCCGATCTTCTCGCTGACTTGACGGTCGAGCTTTCCTGCGTATTCTCTCGGCCACCTCAACGCCCTTGATCCCGAGGATCGCCACGGTGAACGCCGCCAGGAGGGCGTCGCCCGCCGTAGCTCCTCCCGGCGGATTGGTCGAGGTGATCACCGGCTCGGAGGACCTTGGTACGGCGACGCCACCTGATCCGGTGGCTTGTTGGAGTATGTTTCCCAGTTGCTTGCCATGCTGGAGCCCGTCATCAGCGTTGGCGACCGACATGAGCCGGTCCATCATTCTGTTGGCGAGCCTGCCCCGCCCGCTGGAGGCGGTAACGACATCGGCGCCGGACGGCATCGAATCCGGAGCTGAGTCGCGGGCGGGCACCGAGCCAGGGGCGATCCTATTGACATAGGCTGCGAAGCAGGTGGCGGCATCGGCGAGGGAACGGCTGACCTCGCCTGCTTTGTCGGCTCCCGCCCGGCTCCGGGTGACCGCCTCCTCCAGAAGAGGGTCGTTGGTGCCTCTGGAAACCTCGGCGTACGCGGTACCCGCCCGCTCGGCCTCCTCTCGGGCTTGGACAGCTACCATGGCGCTCGCGTCGATGAGGTCGAGCAGAGCGTGGAACTGCGCGACAACTGCTCCGACCGAAACCTCACCCATCAGAGCGTCGAGGCATATGCGGCCGCTGCGTCGGCCGCCGAGCGAAGCAGGTCAACGCCTTCGTGGGCCCACGACAAAGCTTCGTCGAGCCGTTCCAGCCCGGTCTTCACCAGGTCGTCCTCGCTGTCGTGGCACGTTCGGAGCGCCAAACTCTCTGCTTGTTGAACGTGGACGAGGACGCGGAGCAAGGTCTGCCTGGCGTCATCGGCGTGCAGGTCCCCCCGCCGCAATGTGGCCTTGACCTCGGCGATGTTCACGACCGATCCAGTCTCAGGCGGGTCAGCCGAGGTGGCTGGCGTATTCGCGGGCGGCGGCGGAGGTGCCCTGCATCAGGGTGGCGGCTTCGGCGAGGCGCTGCCGGGTCTGCTCGGCGCGGCTGATCGCCTCGGCGATCTTCGCGTGGTTGGTGCCGGCCGAGACGGTCCGCAGCCGGGTCAGCACCTGCTCGGTGCCCTCCATCGCGGCGCGGATCTGGCCGGCTGTCTGGTTGCCCTGCTCGGCCGCCTGAGCGAGTGCCGCCTTGACTTCCTCGATGCTGGCCATGCGATCCCCTCCGGCCCGCCGACGTCGACGAGCGTCTCGTCTGCGTGTCCGGACGGACACTATCCGAGACCGCCGGCCCGGTGCTGCCCCAGTCGCCGCCCCGACAGCGGAGAACTTGCGCGCTGACCCTCTACGAGCGACTGGTTACACCCGTTGATGATTGTCGGTGGGGCGTCCGGCGGCGGACGGGCGTCCCGGATTTCGCCGGGACGCCCACCCGGGTTCAGAAGTCGAACTCGCCGTCCTTGACGCCCGCGACGAAGGCTTCCCACTCGCCACGGGTGTAGACGATGGTGGCGGCGTCGGGGGACTTGCTGTGCCGCACCGCCACCCGACCCGAGCCGTCGGCCAGCGGCCCGGCCTCGACGCAGTTTGCGCCAGTGTCGGCGCTGCGGGTACTGATGTGCCAGGCCACCGCCGGCAGGTTCTCGATCATGGAAGTTCCTCCCCGATGGTCGCTATCAGCTCAGCCGAAGCCCTCGGATCGAGCGCGGCCTTTGCCACCCGATCGTACGCATCACGGAAGCCCTCGGACTTGGGCGATTCCAGGAAGAGCCGGCCTGCTCGGTTCTCCTGATAGGCCACCGGAGGGTACGGCGCCGGCATCCGGAAAACCCAAAATGATCCGTCAACGCCGGGATGGAGGCCGACTGAGGCCGGCAGCACCCGGACGTCGATGCGCGGGCGCCGGGCGATCTCGGCGAGGTGCGCGAGTTGTGTCCGGTGCAAAGCTGAGCCGCCGATGCTCCGGCGCAGCGCAGACTCGTCGACAATGGTCTCGATGTAGGGATGGTCCTCCCGCTCCAGCATCCGCTGACGCTCCAAGCGGAGCGCCAGGCCCTTTCCGATGACCGACTCGGCGGCGGTAGGTCCTTCAACGCAGCGGATCACCAACTCTGCGTACTCGGGGAGCTGGAACAGACCTGGTACCACCAGGGAGTGGTAGGAACTGATCCGCTCGGCACGCGACTCAAGCCACGGCACGTCGATGAACCCGGCGTGAGAGACTTCGCCGTCGTTCTGATCCCAGCGATCGATGCGCCAGATCTCGTCTGCCACAGCGAGCATCCTTGCCCGCGCCTCGGCGTTGTAGAAGCCGTAAATGTTGAGCAGGTGCTCCACATCCGGCCGTTGAATCGGCCACTCGGCCCGTTCGAAGCGGCCCAGGGCCGACCGGTCCCGGCCAAGCATCTCTGCGGCGAGTTCCAGGGAGAGTTTGCGCTTCTCACGCAGGTGTCGTAGGTGCAGGCCGAGCCACTGTGCTCGGAGGGTTCGGTTGAACATGCGGGTCGTCATGATCCACCTTTCGGGGATGGCCAGAAATGGCCATGGGGAACGGTTGCTCCCATCCGGCCTCGTTGGCAGCGTGAGGTTCAGGCGCCGCTGTGCGGGCGTCGGAGGAGGTGAAGGTGGTGACGGTCCACTGCTTACGGGAGTTCCGCGCTCGTTCGTTACCGGCACCGCGGCTGTGCCAATAGCCGCCTTGCGGTGACGGGAGTGGCGCTACCCCCGCCGGGTCTCAGAAGGAGTCAGGAACTCCCTTAACCGACTTGCCAAGAGTTTTACCACGGGAGGCCGGCCCAAGGCGACCCCCAAAATCGAAGAATCCAAGCCGCCGATCAATGGCTCCGGCGGCCGGTATAACTCGCGCCAAATTCGCCGATCGAACTGTTCGTAACCTCAATCCGGAAAGGCCGGTGTCGGTGTGCCAGTCGTGATCCATCGTCTATTGCGAAGTGGAATGCCGTCCGGGCCGGGTGGCGGGTTCCTGGGCGGCACGGTGCCGTACCAGCCATTGGCGCCGTGGCAGGTCCGGACCCGGCGGTTCCGCCCGGTGCCCTACTGGCGGCGGGGGATCGACCCGGCAGAGGTGGCGAGCTTCCTGGGCCGGCTGGCCGGGGACCTGGAACTGCTGCACGCCGAGCTGGAGCGCACCCGGGAGCAGAACCGGCGGATCAAGGCGGCGCTGAGGCACTGGCGGTCGACCCGCGTCGGCGTACCCGGAAATGGGGTTGAGCCCGACGTGAGTGACCAGACGCGACGGCGGTCCCGGCGGTGACCGGCGACCTGGTGGTGGTCTGTCCGACCTGTGACGGGATGACGTTCACCCTGGGGAGGTGCAGTTGCGCGGGCGACGGCGAGCCGTACCCGCAGTGCCGGCTCTGTCAGGGGATCGGCAGCGTGGCGCGGGCCTGCCACGGGTGCGGGCAGACCGGTCGGCGGCGGAGCCAGCTCGTGGTCACCGTGGCGAACCTGGACACCGGGGCGGTGGCGTCCGCGAACGTGGTGCCCGGGTCGGTGCGGCCGTGCCGGTGGCCCTACGGCGCCGGCTGGCACCTGCCGGTGGCGCCGCTGCTGCGTGACCTCGCCGCCCGGGTCGGGGCGGCCGGCTGGCACGAGCACGGCGGGCGGTCGCCGGACGGCCCGATCCTGTTCCTGCCGCCAAAGTGGCGATCCGACCTGCCCGAGCAGCACCGGCACGCCCTGGAAGCCGACGCGATCGCCCGGCACAGCCACAGTGCCTGGCTGGTCTACCTGGGCCGCAACACCGCCCGCCCGGCGCCGGACCCGACCCGGGAGCTGGACCGGCTGCGGCGGGTCGCGGACCTGCTCCGGCTGGACCTGGTGCTGGAGGTCCGGCGCCTGCCGCGCGACGACCACCGCTGGGACATCCGGTACGAGGTCCACGGCAGCCCGGTGCCGGACCGGCCGCGCGGCTGGGCCGACGACCTGCCCGCCGCGCTGCTGGCCACCACCGTCGAGGACGCCCTCTTCGGCCTGGCCGACCGGGGCCGCACCGCCCCGGCCCACTACCTGCTCGCCGGCGCCCCGCAGCGGCCTGCCGAACCGGTCGCCGTCGAGGTGCTCGAACGGCGCCTCCTCGCCGACCTGACCGACCCCCGGACCGGAGAACCCACGGCCGGCGCGCAGGCGATCTGGCGGGACGGCCGGTGGTGGCACACCAGCCTGCGGGTGGCCGGCAGCACCGAAACCCTCGTCGAGGAGCCGACCGGTCGGGTGGTGAGCCGGCTGACGACCAACCTGCGGCGCGGCTGGCAGCCGCCGGCTCCGGCGTGGCTGGGACCGCCCATCCCGTACGCCGAATGCCCGGCCTGCGACAAGGCCAGCCGGCTGCGGCCGTGTGGCTGCACGGTCGGGGACCGGCCGGCGGACCCGGCCTGCGAGGTCTGCTTCGGTGCCGGCCGGTATCCGTCCGCGCTGCCCTGTTTCCGGTGCGGCGACAGCCGCCGGATCTACCGGGGCGCCGCCGTCACCATCAGCGACCTGGCGACCCGGGTCACCCACCTCAACTGGACGGGCGGCGCCGCCGACGCGCCGCTGGTGGCGACCCAGCCCGGCGGCAAACCGGTCCACCAGCTTCCCGCCGGCTGGCGGCTGGCCGGGTGGGCGACCTCCTTCGGGGTACGCCCCGAGGAGCTGTCCGAACTGGATCGCGGCGGGCCGATCGGCGACGAACTACGCGACGGGATCGTGACCGTCGACCATGCGGGGGCCGATCCGGTGCTCACCAACCTCGCCGAGGTGACCCGGGGCCGGCCGGCGGCCCGGGTGCTGGTGTCGGCGGTCCGGCCGGACGTGCCGCCGCTGGCGGCGGTGATCCGGCTCGGCATCGGGCTGGGCCTGGCGGTCACCGTCACGATCCGGGACCACATCGGCAACGTCGGTGACCCGAGGCTGATCCAGGGCGAGAGTTGGGACGTGCGGGTCGGCTCGGACCCGGCCGACCCGCCCTGCCACCACACGATCGAGGCGGCCGTCGCCAGCTTCCTCGGGTCGCTGGAGATCACCGTGTCGGCCGCGGTGCCGGCCGACCCGGCCGTGCCGATCGCGGTGCCGCAGGCCCTGGCGACAGCGCTGGACCCGATCGACCCGGTACGGCTGATCCGGCGGCTCGGCCGGCACCACGCCGGTCAGGCGGTCGCGGTCCGGTACGAGCGTGGCGGCTGCCACCTGCACCTGCGGGAGCGGGACGAGATCCGGCACCTGGCCACCGCGCCAGACCTCGTCACCGCCCTCACCGCGCTGGGGCTGCGCTAGCCGTCGAGCCGCTGGTCGGCGTAGACCAGCATGGCGTCACGCAGGTACTCGACGAGCGCGTCGTCACCGCCGCCGATGTTGGCGCGGAACCGCTCGTCCTCCACGTACATCTGGGCCAGGCCCTGGTACGCCTCTCGGTTGGGCGTCCAGAACAGGCAGGTCACCTCGTAGTGGAGCTGGATCAGGTCCTGGACCCGCTGGTCGGTGACCGGCACCCCGGCCGCCTTCAGCGGGGCCAGGCCCTCGTGCACCCGGACATAGCCGGTGCGGGCCTGCTCGGCGTCGTCGTCGGACCAGCCCTGCATGCGCTGGTCGGCGGCGTCGACGGCGGCGTCGCCCCAGCGCTGCCGGGCCTCCGCCTCGTAGGGGTTCGTCTCGAACCCCGCGAACACCTTCCGGGGAGTCATCTCCCTTCCCTCCTGGATGTTGCAGATCGTGGTGTCGACGGTGTGGACCAGCCGGTCCAGCCGGTCCCGTTCCCGGACCAACCAGTCCCGGTGCCGCTGCAGCACCTCGACGGCGCTGTCGTGGCCCTGCCGGGACAGCACCTCGGCGACCGCGTCGAGTCCGAGCCCGAGCTCCCGCAGCAGCAGGATCCGCTGCAGCCGGAGCAGCTGCTCCTGCTCGTAGTAGCGGCGGCCGCCCTCGGCCGTCCAGGCCGGGGTGAGCAGCCCGATCGCGTGGTAGTGCCGCAGGGTTCGCGACGTCACGCCGGCTTCCCGAGCCACCTAGGCGATCGACCAGGCCATGGCCACCCGTCACCTTCCGTGATCGCGACCGGGCTTTCCGGTCGTGCTGATGACGGTAGGTGTTGCCGCTGCGTCAACTGCAAGCCCGAATCGCCGGGGGAGTTACTGCGTCGGCGCGACGACGGTGACCGGTTCGGAGAGCGGGCTGGTGGTGTAGCCGGAGAAGGGCAGCGCCACGCTGTACACCGCGAAGGTGTGCTCGGCGCCGGGGGTGAGGGCGACCCGGTACGAGGTGGACGGCATTGAGGCGTACCCCTGCCACTCGCCGTCGACCAGGCGCTTCATCGAGTACCGGAAGACCGGGCCGCCGGAGCGGGGCCAGGTCAGCAGGGCGCTGGTGGGGGTCAGCTCCGAGACCACCGGCTGGTCGGGGGCCGGCAGCGGGATCAGCGGATTCTGGGCGGCGGCCGGTGCGGTGAGCGGGCCGAGCACCAGCAGCAGGGCGGCGACCAGCGGGAGCGCGACGGCGCGCAGTCGGGATGCGGACATGACAGATCCTCCTGAGGATGAGCGACACGCCGGTACCCAATAAATCTACCAAGGTCGATATAGCTCGGTGCCCGGCGCCGACGGGCCACACCGGCGGCGCCGGGCACCGAGGCTTACCCTTCGGCGAGCAGGTCGAGGGCGAGCGCGGCGGTCCAACTGAACGCCGCGGCGCCGATCCCCTCCCCGGTGCCCGGATCGAAGTACTCGTAGCAGCCCGCCGAGCGGATCAGGTCCAGCATCGCCGTCCGCAGGGTCGCCGCCCGCTCCACCCGGCCGTGCGTGCGCAGGCCGCGCCAGAGCAGCCAGTTCACGTTGATCCAGACCGGGCCGCGCCAGTACCGCAGCGGGTCGAAGTCGGCCGCCGTCCGGTCGTAGCTCGGCACCGCCAGCCCTTCGGCCAGCCCGAACCGCGCCGACTCGGCCGCCGCCACCACGCCGGCCACCTGCGCCGCCGGCAGGTCGGGCAGGATCAGCGGGACGAGACCGTTCACGCACCGGGCCGGGCTGGACCGCCCGGTCCGCACGTCCCGGGCGTGGAACATCCCGGTGTCCGGGTTGTAGAGCCGGTCCGTCAGCGCCCGGGTGATCGCCGCCGCCCGGTCGCGGTGCCCGGCCGGGTCCGCCCCGACCACCGCGGCGATCTCCGCCAGCGCCAGCTCGGCCGCGCCACGCAGCGCGTTGAACGCCGGGCACTCGACCAGGAACGGGTGCCGCGCGGCCAGCTCCGCGTCCCGATAACCCCCATCCCGGTACGCCGACGCGATGGTGATGTAACGGGCGTAGTCGAGATCGGTCGGGCGGTGGTCGACGGCGCCCACCTGGTTGTCCCGGCGCCGGTAGCCGGCCAGCGGATCCACCGGAACCGGCACGGCGGCCAGGGTCGCGTCCCAGGACGGGCTGTTGTCCAGTCCCGACTCCCACGGGTGCACGATGCTGCTCAGCCCGGCCCCGCCGACGTCCCGGTAATCGGTCAGGTAGTCCTGCTGCGCCACCAGCCGCGGATACAGCCAGCGCAGCTCCCGCAGCGCCGCCTCGTCCGGGCGGCGCCGGTAGATCTCCCAGGCGGCGATCGCGTGCGCCGGGGGCTGGACGATCCCGGTGGTCGGCCGGCCCCAGTACGCCGGACCCGGGAAGTAGTCGCATTCGGCCACGCCCGGGTCGAACACGATGTGCGGCACCCGGCCGTCCGGCCACTGCGCCGTGAAGAGGCTGCGCAGGTCGTGCCAGGCCCGGTCCGGCGCGACGTGCGCCAGGCCGATGCTGATGAAGGCGGCGTCCCAGCTCCACTGGTGCGGGTAGAGCGTGCGGGACGGGACCGTGTGGTCGTTGGCCCAGTTGGCGGCGAGGATGTCGGCGGCGGTGCGCCGGAGTTCCTCGTCGGTCGCGCCGGGGTGGCGCGGGTAGGTGGGGAGGGTGTTGAGGCGATTCATCCGGCGATCCTTCGGCCAGGTGTGACGAGCTGAACAGGGCGCGCGCCAGCCCGGCGGCGGTGCGGGGGGCGCGGATCAGGCCACGGCGCAGAGCCGTCCGGCGATGGGCGGGCCGCGGCTCAGGCGAGTACGGGGCAGGTCGTCCGCGTCGACGGTATCCGGGTACTTTATGCCGGCGCCGGCGTTGCCGACCACCACCCGTTCGTCTGGCCCGGTCCACCCCACCGGACGGCAACTGTCGGGTCGCCGTCAGGAGCATGTTCCCGGCGGTCTGGGGTACGAATGACGACATGACCGCATCTGTCGCGCAGCCCAGTGTCCTGCTCCCCGGCGAGGTGGCGATGCCGCTGCTCGGCTTCGGCACCTGGCAGGCCACCGGCGGCCAGGGCTACGACGCCGTCCGCCAGGCCCTGGACGCCGGTTACCGGCACCTGGACACCGCGACCATGTACGGCAACGAGGAGGAGGTCGGCCGGGCGGTCCGGGACAGCGGGATCGCCCGCGAGGACATCTTCATCACCACCAAGCTGCCGCCGGAGCGGGCCGGCCGGGAACGGGCGACGATCGACGCCAGCCTGGCCGCGCTCGGCGTCGAGTACGTCGACCTCTGGCTGATCCACTGGCCGCCGCGCGAGGAGGCCGGCGTCGCCACCTGGCGGGAGTTCCTCGCCATCCGGGAACTCGGGCTGGCCCGCGCGGTCGGGGTGAGCAACTACAGCGTGCCGCAGCTCGACGCGCTCATCGAGGCGACCGGGGAGGCGCCGGCGGTCAACCAGGTGCCGTGGAGCCCGTCGCTGCACGACGCGGAGCGGCTGGCCGAGAACCGGCGGCGCGGGGTGGCGGTGGAGGGCTACAGCCCGTTCAAGAACACCAAGCTGCGGCACCCGGTGCTGGTCCGGGTCGCCGACGCGCACGGGGTGAGCGCCGCCCAGGTGGTGCTCCGCTGGCACCTCCAGCACGAGATCGTGGTGATCCCGAAGTCGGTCACCCCCGAGCGGATCAGCACCAACTTCGACATCTTCGACTTCGCTCTGTCGCCGGAGGAGATGACCGAGATCGACGCCCTCGGCCGCTGATCATGTAACGCTGCGTCGACGAACCGATGCGGCGGGCTCTCTTCGGTGCTGCTGCGCGTGATTGGTACGCGGTTTCCTCTGGTCGGAGTGCTGACAGCTATCGCTTCCTGAGGTGAACCCCGCTACGGTGACTGTGCGTAGAAGCCTGGGGAGGGAAGAAATGGTGAACGATTACGGTGCGCAAGCGGCCGCTGCGGTACCGATGTGGTCGGAGAGCGTCGGGCCGGGGCCGGACTTCGCGACCTGTGTGCTTTATCTGGACTGCGGAGACGACCTCGCGACGCTCGGCCCGATCCTGCGCTACTGGCATGACCAAGCGTGCCGGCTGTTGTTACCAGCCGTGATGACCCCGGGGGCGCCGGAGCCGACGATGTCACTCAGCGCACATGAGCAGACGGCCGACGGTCGCCCTCGGCGGAAGCGGCCGCAGCAGTGGTCCGACGGGTTGACCGAGGACCTGTACCAGCTCTCCGCGCACTGGTTCGACGTCGCGCCGGCCGCGACCGCGTCCGAACTGGACCTGTACGTCTACCGGTTCGCCGACCGCCGGCACGTGAAGCTGCAGGTCTCGGTCGGGTTCCAGGACCGGCCGGGCGGGCTGCCCCGGGTGGTGCCGGCGCTTATCGAGTTGACCCGGTTGACCGGTGACCTGGCCGATCCGACCTACGGCGAGATCGTTGTCAACGCCGGGGTGCTGGCGCCGGCCACCATCCTCGACGGCGCCCTCGACCGCGGGGTCGTCGAGTCGGCCCGGGCCAGCCGTCAGGTGCTGCGCGGGTACGAGTGGGTGACGGTGTGTCCGAAGGAGCTGGTCGGACGGCTGGGCGGGCTCGCGGCGCTGCGCGAGTCGGGGGCGTTCAGCGAGGTGGTGGCGCTGCGGCACGGTGGCGCGCTGCTGCGGGCCACCGACGACCCGGGTGCCTACCAGGACGGTCGGGTACGCGCGGTTCACCAGGCGCTCGCGCCGCTGCTGCCGGCCGGCGAGCCTACTGACGTACCCGGTCAGGATCTTTCCCGGCTGGTCTTCGCGGATGCCCACGCGGCGGTCTGAGCTGGACGGACGACGGCGCGGCCGCCGGTGGAGGACGGGCGTGCGTCCAGGACCGGCGGCCGCTCCGACGGTGCGCGGTCAGCCGCGCGAGCAGGCCGTCCCGTTGAGGGAGAACGCGGTCGGCGACGAGTAGCTGCCCGACAGCGTGCCCTGGTAGCCGAAGGACGCGGTGGCGCCCGGGGCGATGCTGCCGTTCCAGGAGATGTTGCGGGCCGTCACGGCCGAGCCGCTCTGGCTGACGGTGGCGTTCCAGGCGTTGGTGACCTGCTGCCCCGAGGGCAGGTTGTAGGTGAGCGTCCAGCCGTTGATGGTGCTCGACCCGCCGTTGCGGATCCGCACGTCGGCGGTGAAGCCGGAGTTCCACGAGTTCGCCGTGTAGGTGACCGCGCAGCTAGCGTTGCCGGGCGGCGGCGTCGTCGGGTTCGGCGGCGGGGTGGTGGGGTTCGGCGGCGGGTTGGTGGGCTGGCCGCCGCCGTTGACCGCGGCCGAGAACGAGTTGACGCCGAGCCCGGTGCCGCCCTGCCACGGCTCGAAGCCGGCCTGAATGCTGGTCAGGTACCAGGCGTTGGTGATCGCGCCCCGGTTGCGGGTGTCGTTGATGAAGTCCAGCACGCTGAAGTTCCAGCTGCTGATCGGCGACGACGAGACGTACGAGATGACGTTGTTGCCGCCGTTGTTGCCGCGCCAGACCTCCCAGTTCCGGCCGCCGACGGTGGCGTTTCCGACCGGCGAACCGATCGGCTGGATCGAGCCCTGCCGGTTGAACCAGATCATGATCTCCATCTGGTTGACGCCGTCCCGCTTGGGCGACGGGTCCAGCCAGATGTCGTACGAGGCGTTGTAGATGGCCCCGCTGACGTAGTTGTAGCTGATGCTGCTGGTGGCGCTGCTGATCTGGCTCACCTGCATCGGCAGGTTGGTGCCGGGGGAGCAGTTGGTGTAGTGGCACCCGAGGAAGACCGACGGGTACGACACCGGGGCGCCGTTGGTGGGGGCGGAGCCCTGCTGGCTGGTGATCGAGAAGCCGTTGTTGGTGACGTTTATGCACTGCTGGGCGGTGGTGCCCCAGCGGTTGTTCTGGACCACGTAGCGGCCCTGGATGGTGGTGCTGCCGTACTGCTCGCAGATCTGGGTGTCGGCGGCGGCGGGGCCGGCGAGGGCGATCGCGGCGATGGTGCCCGGAATGAGCAGGGCCGCCGCCGCGATGGCGCGGATGGGGCGTCTCATGGTGCTCCTTGGCTGGTGGGGGTCCGTGGAGTCGGGGGTGTGGGCGGGCGGTCGAGGGGCGATCCCGAAAATGTTGCGGGAGCGCTCCCATCGATCGTTGGGAATAGATTTACATGCCTGTAATAACGAGCGCAAGCGCTGGACGGTTCGAGTCCCGGCCGGCGGGGCCGGTGCGGGGCGGCCGGGCTCAGGTCGCCGAGAGCAGCCGCCGGGCGGCCCGGACCTGGCCGACGGCGGAGCGCAGCGCGGCGACGATCCGCTCCTCGCTGTCGGCGCCGAGCCGGGCGGCGGGCACCGAGAGGCTGATGGCGTCGGCGGCCGGCGACTGCAGCGGCACCGCCACCGCGAAGCAGACGATGCCCTCGGTGTTCTCCTCGCGGTCCACCGCGTAGCCGCGCTGCCGGATCGTGGCCAGCTCACTGTGCAGGTGGTCCGGGTCGGTGACCGTCCGGGCCGTCAGGGCCGGCAACGGCCAGGTCAGCAGGCGGTCGACCGCCTCGTCGGTGCGCTCGGCGAGCAGCACCTTGCCCAGCGCGGTGGCGTGCGCCGGCAACTGCCGGCCGATCGCGCTGTAGAGCCGCAACGGGTGCACCGACTCCCGCTTGGCCAGGTAGACCAGGTGCGGACCGTCCAGTCGACCGAGGTGCACCGTCTCGCCGAACTGCGCGGAGAGGCGGTCCAGGACGCCGGCCAGCAGGCCGGCCGCGTCGTCGGACTCCAGATAGGCGGCGCCGACCTGCAGCGCCCGGATGCCCAGGCCGAACCGGGTGCCGGTGGCGTCGGCCTCCACCCAGCCACGCCGGATCAGGGTACGCAGAATGCCGTGCAGGCTGCTCTTCGGAATGTCCAGGGTCCGGGCCAGCTCGACAAGTGAGCAGCGCTGCGGCGCGTCGGCCAGCACCTCCAGGACGTCCAGGGTGCGACCGGCCGACTTCACCGTGGCCAGCGGTTGTGGGGCCGCCGGCAGCGGCTCCGGGTGCCGGACGTCCGGCAGCCCGGGCGGCGCTGCCTCGTCGGTGGACATGGCGGCAACCTTAGCCCGCTTGACACCCCCGGTGACCGCAGTAGGGTCACGTACGTGACCAGCGTTCATCATTCTGAACAACTCGCCGCCGTGACGGCGACCGTCGGCGCCGGCCGGATCCTGCCCGTGGTGGTGCTGCAGGACGCGGCCGCCGCCGCTCCGCTCGCCGCCGCCCTCGTCGCCGGCGGCCTGCGCAGCGCCGAGGTGACCTTCCGCACCGACGCCGCCGCCGACGCCATCCGCGCCATGTCCGAGCACCCGGAGCTCTTCGTCGGCGCCGGCACGGTCGTCACCCGGACCCAGGTCGACAAGGCCGTCGAGGCGGGCGCCCGGTTCATCGTCAGCCCGGGATTCAGCCCGACCGTTGTCGCGCACTGCCAGCAGCTCGGCGTCCCGATCTTTCCGGGGGTCGCCACCGCCACCGAGATCCAGATGGCGCTCGACGCCGGCTTGGAGACGGTCAAGTTCTTCCCGGCCGAACAGCTCGGCGGGACAGCCATGATCAAGGCGCTGTCGGCGCCGTTCCGCTCCGTGCGCTTCATTCCGACCGGCGGCGTCAACACCGGCAACCTCGCCGACTACCTCGCCCACCCCTCGGTGCTCGCGGTCGGCGGCACCTGGATGGTCGCCCCGGCGCTGCTCGCCGCCGGTGACTGGGCCGAGGTCACCCGACTCACCGCCGCCGCCGTCACCGCCAGCCAGGAGGCGTGCTCATGCTGACCGTCCGCAGCGCCGACGAGTGCCGCTACGACCTGGTCTCGCTCGGCGAGATCATGCTCCGCCTCGATCCGGGCGAGGGTCGGGTCCGCACCGCCCGGTCGTTCCGGGCCTGGGAGGGCGGCGGCGAGTACAACGTCGCCCGGGGCCTGCGCCGCTGCTTCGGGCTGCGGACCGCCGTGGTCACCGCGTTCGCCGACAACGAGGTCGGCCGGCTACTGGAGGACCTGATCCTGCAGGGCGGCGTGGACACCTCGCTGATCCGGTGGCTGCCGTACGACGGGATCGGGCGCGGCGTCCGCAACGGGCTCAACTTCACCGAGCGCGGGTTCGGCGTACGCGGAGCGGTCGGCACCTCGGACCGGGGACACACCGCCGCCAGCCAACTGCGCGCCGACGACGTCGACTGGGACCACGTCTTCGGCACCCTCGGTGCCCGCTGGCTGCACACCGGCGGGATCTACGCCGCGCTGTCGGAGACCACGCCGGAGACCATCGAGGCCGCGATGGCCGCCGCCCGCCGGCACGGCACCCTGATCTCGTACGACCTGAACTACCGGCCCAGCCTCTGGAAGGCGGTCGGTGGGCAGGCCCGGGCGCAGGAGGTGAACCGCCGGCTGGCCCGCTACGTCGACGTGATGATCGGCAACGAGGAGGACTTCACCGCCTCGCTCGGGTTCGAGGTGCCGGACACCGACGAGTCCCTCGCCGAGCTGGACGTCGCGAACTTCCGCCGGATGATCGAGGCGGTCACCAAGGAGTACGCCAACTTCCAGGTCGTGGCGACCACCCTGCGGACGGTCCGCAGCGCCACCGTCAACGACTGGGGCGCGGTGGCCTGGTCCGCGGCCAGCGGCTTCGTCGAGGCCACCCACCGGCCCGGCCTGGAGATCCTGGACCGGGTCGGCGGCGGCGACAGCTTCGCCTCCGGGCTGATCTACGGTCTGCTGGAACGCGGCGGCGACCTGGCCGCCGCCGTCGAGTACGGCGCCGCGCACGGGGCGCTGGCGATGACCACCCCGGGGGACACCTCGATGGCCAACCTCAGGGAGGTGGAGGCGCTGGTGCGCGGGTCCGGCGCCCGGGTCCAGCGCTGACCGACAGCTCCACGCCCGGATCGGCGGGATGTGAGGTATGCAAATCAGGTCGGATCTACCGCGAATGCCATCGCGGGGAGTAGTCTTCTGCCTTCAAGGCGTGCCGATCCCCTCCGGAGGCGTCCCCCCATGCCCGGATCACCCCTCCGTGTTCTCATCGTCGGCGCGGGCATCGCCGGGCTCACCGTGGCCCGGGCGCTGCGGCTGGCCGGGTTCCGGCCCGAGATCGCCGAGAAGCTCCCCGCCAGCGTCGTCGCCGGCGCCGGCATCTACCTGCCCGGCAACGCCGCCCGGGCGTTCCGCGAGCTGGGCCTGGAATCGCCGATCCGACCCCTGGGCCAGGTCATCGGC
Organism: Solwaraspora sp. WMMD1047; assembly: GCF_029626155.1. NCBI lineage: Bacteria > Bacillati > Actinomycetota > Actinomycetes > Micromonosporales > Micromonosporaceae > Solwaraspora > Solwaraspora sp. WMMD1047. The sequence continues at coordinate 1,637,374 of NZ_JARUBL010000001.1, forward strand.
CGGCAACGGTTCCTCGACGCCGAGGGGCATCAGCTCTGCGAGGTCGACCTCACCCAGCTCTGGGCCGGCGTCGGCGAATGCCGGGCGCTGCCCCGGGCCGAACTGCACCGGGTGCTGCTGACCGGCGCCGGTGGCGAGGTCCGGCACGACACCGAGGTCACCGCCCTGGACCTGACCGCCGAGGCGGTCGCGGTCACCTTCGGCGACGGCCGCCAGGCCGAGTACGACCTGGTCATCGGCGCGGACGGCCGACGTTCGACGGTGCGTGCCCTGGCCGCGCTCGGCGGGGCGGCCCGGCCGGCCGGTCAGGTGGTCTACCGCAGCGTCGTCACCGACGGCCCGGAGGTCGCCGACTGGACGTCACTGCTGGGGCAGCGGGCCGGCTTCATCGTGATGCCGATGGGCGCCGGCCGGCTCTACTGCTACGCCGACGAGGCGGCCACCGCACCGCCGGCCGATCCGCTGGCCCGGCTCCGGGAACTCTTCGGCTCCTACGGCGGCCCGGTCCCGGAGGTGTTGGCCGCGGTCCGCACGGTGCAGGTCGCCGTCACCGACGAGGTGGAACTGGGGCGCTGGTCCCGGGGCCGGGTGGTGCTGGTCGGGGACGCCGCCCACGCCACCGCGCCCACGCTGTCCCAGGGGGCGGCGATGGCGGTCGAGGACGCCGTGGTGCTGGCCGACTCGCTGCGCCAGCGCGCCGACGTGCCGGCCGCGCTGGCCGCGTACGAGAGCCGGCGCCGGCCGCGTACCCGATGGGTGCTGGACCGGACCCGGGACCGGGACCGGACCCGCGACGTGCCGCCGGCGCTGCGCGACCCGCTGTTGCGTGGACGCGGCGGGCGGATCTTCCGGGAGCATTACCGGCTGCTCGTCGATCCGGCCTGACCTCACCCGCCGGCCACCCGGCGCCGGAGCCACCGTTGTCGGGGACTATCCTGCCTGCGAGGTACGCCCCGATCACCTGCGTGGGCGCAGTGGAGCTAACGAGAACCGGAGGCCACTCGTGACCACCGTCGCACCTAAGCCGATCGTGACCCGGCCCTGGCCGGTCCGGCAGCCGGTCAAGGGATCGGCCCTGGCGCGGCTGCTGCGGACGACGGACGCGAAGCAGATCGGGATCATGTACATGGTCACCGCCTTCGCGTTCTTCATGATCGGTGGCCTGATGGCGCTGCTGATGCGCGCCGAGCTGGCCCGGCCGGGGCTGCAGTTCCTCTCGCTGGAGCAGTACAACCAGCTCTTCACCATGCACGGCACGATCATGCTGCTGTTCTTCGCGACGCCGATCGTGTTCGCCTTCGCCAACTACGTGGTGCCGATCCAGATCGGCGCCCCGGACGTGTCGTTCCCCCGGCTGAACAGCTTCGCCTACTGGCTGTACCTGTTCGGCGGGACGCTGGCGATGGGGGGCTTCCTGACCCCGGGTGGCGCCGCCGACTTCGGCTGGTTCGCCTACACCCCGCTGAGCAGCGTGGAGCACTCGCCGGGCGTCGGCGCCAACATGTGGATCGTCGGTCTGGCCATCTCCGGTCTGGGCACCATCCTCGGTGGCGTCAACATGATCACCACGATCCTGACCCTGCGGGCGCCCGGCATGACGATGTTCCGGATGCCGATCTTCACCTGGAACATCCTGGTCACCAGTCTGCTCGTGATCATGGTCTTCCCGCTGCTCGCGGCGGCGCTGTTCGCGCTCGCCGCCGACCGCATCCTCGGCGCCCACGTCTACGCCCCGGAGACCGGCGGCCCGCTGCTGTGGCAGCACCTCTTCTGGTTCTTCGGTCACCCCGAGGTCTACATCGTCGCGCTGCCGTTCTTCGGCATCATCACCGAGGTCATCCCGGTCTTCTCCCGCAAGCCGATCTTCGGCTACAAGGGCCTGGTCGGCGCCACCATCGCCATCGCCGCCCTCTCGATGAGCGTCTGGGCGCACCACATGTTCGCCACCGGCCAGGTGCTGCTGCCGTTCTTCTCCTTCCTGAGCTTCCTGATCGCGGTCCCCACCGGCATGAAGTTCTTCAACTGGATCGGCACCATGTGGCGCGGCCAGATCAGCTTCGAGACCCCGATGCTGTGGTCCATCGGCTTCCTGGTGACGTTCCTGTTCGGCGGTCTCTCCGGCGTGCTGCTGGCAAGCCCGCCGGTCGACTTCCACGTCTCGGACTCGTACTTCGTGGTGGCGCACTTCCACTACGTGCTCTTCGGCACCATCGTCTTCGCCGTCTTCGCCGGCATCTACTTCTGGTTCCCGAAGATGTTCGGCCGGATGCTCGACGAGCGGCTCGGCAAGGTGCACTTCTGGTTGACCTTTATCGGCTTCCACACCACCTTCCTGGTGCAGCACTGGCTCGGCAACGAGGGCTTCCCCCGCCGGTACGGCGACTACCAGGCCGGCGACGGCTTCACCGAGCTAAACATGATCTCCACCGTCGGTTCGTTCATTACCGGCATCTCGACCCTGCCGTTCCTCTACAACGTCTGGAAGTCGTACAAGAGTGGGCCGATCGTCGAGGTGGACGACCCGTGGGGGCACGGTAACTCGCTGGAGTGGGCGACCAGTTCGCCGCCGCCGCTGCGCAACTTCGACCGGCTGCCCCGGATCCGCTCCGAGCGGCCCGCGTTCGACCTGAAGTTCCCGCACCTGGCGGCCGGTGGGCAGTCGCTGTCCGGCCCACCGGAGGGCGGCGCCAAGCCGCTCACCAGCGAGTCCGACCACGGGGCCAGCTACGACGAGGACGTCGCCAGCGACATCGACCGCTGACCGCCCGCCGCCGCGGGATCACCCTGGTCCGCCGGGGTGGTCCCGCGGCGGCGTCGGCGTAGCTCGCCGGGCAGCACGGCCAGCACGACAAGCGCCCCGAGCAGCCCGGTGGCGGCGAACCCCCAGGCCGGGCTGGTGGCGTCGATCACCGCACCGGCCAGCGGGGCGCCCAGCGCCATGCCGATGGTGATCGCCGAACCGTGCAGCCCCATCGCCTCACCCCGCACGCCCGCCGGAGCCAGCCGGCTCACCGCATCGGCGGTGGCGGCCAGCGTCGGGGCGCAGAGCAGCCCGGCCGGCAGCAGCGCCAGGGCGAGCAGCCACCACTGCCCACCGCCGAGCCCGACCGGGATGGTGCAGAGGCAGAGCAGGGCCGCGAGCAGCAGCGGTGAGATCGGCCGGGACGCGGCGCCGTAGGCGAAGCCGCCGGTGAGCGAGTACGCCCCCCAGACGGTCAGCACCAGCCCGGTCCAGCCGACCTGGTCGGCCTCGCGCAGCACCGCCACCACGGCCACGTCCGTACCGCCGAGCACCAGCGTGCTGGCGGCGCCGACGCAGAGCAGCCCGACCAGCCGTCCGGACAGCCAGTCCCGCCGCCGGACCGCCCGGCCCGGCGGGTCGGCCGGCTCGTCCGCCGCCCGCACCGGCGGGTTGACCACGAACAGCGCGCAGCCGGCCAGCACGATGCCGATCCCGACGGCGAGCATCGTGCCGCGCGCCGACACCGTGGTGGCGAGCAGCACCGCCACCGCCGGCCCGACCATGAAGGAGAGCTCCACCGCCATCGAGTCCAGCGCGTACGCGGGCCGGCGCCGGTCCGCCGGCACCAGGGCCGCGATCGCCTGCCGGACCACCGAGAAGACCGGCAGCGCCAGCAGCCCGCCGAGAAAAGCCGCGCCCACCAGCATCGGGTACGGCAGCGCCGGCGCGCTGGCCCAGAAGACCGCCTCGGCGGCGGTGGTCAGGGCGAGCACCGGGCGCAGGCCGCGCCGGTCGACCAGTCGGCCCAGCAGCGGCGCGCCGATCGCCGTCCCGACCGTCAGCGCGGCCCCGACCAGCCCGGCCGCCGCGTAGCCGCGCCCCAGCACCAGCACCACGTAGAGGGTGAGGGTCACCCCGGCGGCCATCAGCGGGATCCGGGCCAGCGTCGAGACGATCAGCAGCGAGCGCACGCCCGGCAGCGCGAGCGCGTGCCGGTAAGGTTCGAGATTCATCCGGGTCCGTACCTCCAGCTAGATACTGGACCCGAGGTACGACTTTCTGGCTATCGAATTACCAGCGTCACACCGCGGCGCCCCGGGGCTCGCCGCGCAGTGTGACGCCCGCCTCGGCCAGCTCGCGCAGGGCCGTCTCGGTGCTGGCGGCAGCCACCCCGGCGGTCAGGTCGAGCAGCACGGTGGTGGCGAAGCCGGCCCGCACCGCGTCCAGCGCGGTCGCCCGTACGCAGTGATCGGTGGCGATGCCTACCACGTCGACGGTGTCGACGTCGTGCCGGCGCAGCCAGTCGGCCAGCCGCTCACCGCCGCCGGCCGGATCCCCGTCGGTCGCGGTGGCCCCCTCGAACCCCGAGTACGCGGCCGCCCACTCACCCTTGTGGAAGGTCGCCTCGATCCGCTCGGTGCCCAGGTCGGGGTGGAGTTCGGCGCCGCCGGTGCCGACCACGCAGTGCGCCGGCCAGGAGTCGACGAAGTCGGGCGGGTCGCCGAAGTGTGCACCCGGATCGATGTGGTGGTCGCGGGTGGCCACCACGTGGTCCCAGCGGTCCGGCTCGGCCGCCAGCCGGTCGGTGATCTCGGCCGCCACCGCCGCCCCGCCGGCGACGGCGAGCGAACCGCCCTCGCAGAAGTCGTTCTGGACGTCCACGATTATCAACGCTCGGGTCATCGGTTTCCCCTTCTCAACCTGCCGGAACGACGGTCAACCTGCCGGGATGACCGAGACCGGGATCGCCGGGTCGCCCGCGGAGAGCTTCAGCCCCTCCCACGGGATCGAGATCAGGCACTGCCGGAGATGGTCCCGGGCGGCGCTCAGCGTCGGCAGCGGCACCGGCTCGCCGCCGACCAGGTAGCTCTGTTGCAGCGGCCGGTCGTTGGCCTGGTAGTCGGGCACCCCCTGGGAGACCACCACCTCCTCGGTCGCGGTCCCGGTCGGCTTGTGCCGGCGTACCGCCACCTTGCGGCCGCCGACGGTCGCCTTGTTCTCCGACCGCTTCACCACCGGGCGGCCGTCGACCTCGACCAGCTTGTAGACCAGCCCGGCGGTGGGCGCCCCGGAGCCGGTCACCACGGCGGTGCCGGCGCCGTAGATGTCCACCGGTTCGGCGGCGAGCGCGGCGATGGCGTACTCGTCCAGGTCGCCCGAGACAATGATCTTCGTCTCGGTGGCGCCGAGCGAGTCGAGCAGGTCCCGGGAGTGCTGGGCCAGCACGGCCAGGTCACCGGAGTCGATCCGGATCGCCCGCAGCTCCGGCCCGGCCACCTCGATCGCGTTGCGGATGCCCTGGCCGATGTCGTAGGTGTCGACGAGCAGCGTGGTGCTCTTGCCGTGGGCGGCGACCTGGGAGGCGAACGCGGTCCGCTCGTCGTCGTGCAGCAGCGTGAAGGCGTGCGCGGCGGTGCCGGCGGTCGGTATCCCGTACCGGGCGCCGGCCGCCAGGTTCGAGGTGTACTCGAAGCCGGCCAGGTACGCCGCCCGGGCGGCGGCCACTGCCGCCTCCTCGTGGGAGCGGCGGGCGCCCATCTCGATGACCGTGCGGCCCCGGGCCGCGGTGACCATCCGGGCCGCCGCCGCCGCGATCGCGCAGTCGTGGTTGAGCACCGACAGGACCAGGGTCTCCAGCAGTACGCACTCGGCGAAGGTGCCGGCGACGGTGAGGATCGGCGAGCCGGGGAAGAACAGCTCGCCCTCGGCGTACCCGTCGATGTCGCCGGTGAATCGGTAGCGCGACAGCCAGTCGGCCGTCGGCTCGTCGATGACGCCGCGGGCGCGCAGGAACTCCAGCTCGGCCTCGGTGAACCGGAAGTCGCGCAGCAGCTCCATCAGCCGGGCGGTGCCGGCCACCACGCCGTACCGTCGGCCGGTGGGCAGTCGGCGGGCGAAGACCTCGAAGACGCAGCGCCGGTCGGCGGTGCCGTCCCGCAGCGCCGCGCTGACCATGGTCAGCTCGTAGTGGTCGGTCAGCAGGCCGACGCCCGGGTTCTCCATCCTCACAGGGTAAGGCGGTCGGGGGCGCTAGTCGCCAGCGGGTTTGCGGTGACCGTCCTGTTCCGGGATGGTTCGCAGCACCGGCCACAGCTCGCTCCGCCCGGCCACCCCGAGCTTGCTGTAGACCCGCTGCAGATGGTTCTCCACCGTGCGGGTCGAGATGTAGAGGCGCTCGGCGATGTTGCGGCTGGCCAGGCCGCTGGCGGCGAGCCGGGCTACCTGGCGTTCCCGGTCGGTGAGCGCCGCCCGCCGGGTGGCCAGCGCCGGAGTGCGCAGCACGTCGCAGCGGTGCAGCAGGTCACTGAGACGCAGGTTGGCCTCCTGCAGCCGGTAGGAGCGGGCCTCCCGGAATCTCGCCACCGCGCCCGCGGTCGCCTCGGCCGCGAAGGCGTCCAGGCCGGCGGCGGCGAAGTCGGCCGCGACCGCCAGCAGCTCGTCGCCGGAGCGCTGCGACTGCGCCCAGGCGTGCCGGGCCAGCAGCGGCGCCAGCGTCCCCTCCACGGTCTCGGTCAGGACGGTCAGCCGCTGCGCGACGGTCTGCCGCCGGCCACCGGGGGCCGACCAGCCGACGTCGGTGTCGGGACGGCCCAGCCGGACCAGGTCGTGCAGGGCCAGCACCTCGTGGCCGGCGAAGCCGTCCGCCCGCAGCCGGGCGATCAACCGGAGCAGGCAGTCCGCGGCGCCGGCCAGGTCGCCGGCGCTGGCCAGGGTGGCCGCGCGGGCCTGTTCCAGCCAGGGATGCAGCACGGCCATCCCGGGCGCCTGGGCCCGGTCGGCCTCGGCCATCGCCTCGGCGGCCTGATCCGCCTCGCCGCGCATCGCGGCCGCCTGGGCCCGCTCGGCGTGCGCCAGGCCGGCGTAGACCCGGCTGGTGGCGAGCACCGCGCAGGCACCGAGGCTGGCCCGCAGGGCGTCGCCGGTCTGGCCGCGAAGCCGGGCGGCCTGTGCCCGCAGGATGGACAGGTAGCCGGAGCCGAGCCGGAAGTCGCCGGCGTCGGCCAGGTCGGCGAACTCGGCGGCCACGATCGCGTCGATGCCGGCCAGGTCGCCGGCGAGTGCCAACTGGGTGCCGCGCGCCAACTCCAGCGCGAGTTGCAGGTACGGCATGTCGCCCCGCCACTGGGCCGCGTCCGCCTCCACCCCGGCGATCGCCCGCCGGGCCTGCTCCAGCTTGCCCTGGGCGGCCTGCAGGTGGGCGATGGTGCACCGGGCGAGCCCGCGGGCGGAGACGGCGGCGGCCGGGCGGTCCAGGACGTTGCGGCTGAGCCGGGCCGCCGCGTCGAGGTCGAGCCGGTGCAGCCGCATGATCGCCTCGAACGCCCGGACCCGGGCGCGGTCGGCCGGATCGGTCAACTCGGCGGCGCCGGCGGCGATCTCGTCGACCGTCGCATCCCGGCTCAGCCCCCAGTAGGTGACCATCCCCCGGACCGTGAGCCAGCGGCTGCGCCGCTGGCCGCTGGTGGTCTGGTCGGCCGCCTGGTCGAGCACCCGGATCGCCTCGTCGGGCTGGTCGGCGAACATCAGGATGGTGGCGAGCAGCTCCGCCGCGTCGAAGCCGCCGCCCGACTCCTGGGCCGCCGCGGCGAGCCGGGTCGCCAGCGGTACGTCGAACCGGCCGAAGGCCTGCTGCCCGGCGCGCAGCAGCAGGGCCGGGTCCTGCGCGGTGCCCGAGTCCAACCGCCAGACCGCCACCCGCAGCAGGTCGTCGTGGCGCCGGCTGCCGGCCTGCTCCAGCAGGTCGGCCAGGTTCGCCTTGAGCCGCCGGGTCCGGGTCACCGGGCAGCCCTGCCGGACCACCTCGCCGTAGAGCGGGTGGGTCAGCCGGACGTTGGCCCGCCGGTCGTCCGGGACCACCCCGATCAGGCCGAGTTGTTCGGCCGCCTCGACGTCGGCCTGGCTGGTCGATCCGACCAGCAGGCCGAGGCCGATCGGTTCGCCGAGCGCGACCAGCTCCACCACCGCGCGTACCTGTGGACTGAGTTGTCCCAGCCGGGAGTCCACCAGGTCGGTGAGGTTGGGTGCCAGCTCCAGCCGGCCGGTCCAGCGCCACATCCCGTACACCTGGTCCAGCTCGTCGCTGCCCTGGGCGGCGATGACGAGCTCGCGCAGCAGCAGCGCGTTGCCGGCGGAGAGCCGCCAGAGCCGTTCGGCGGAGACCGGGTCGACCGGGCCGTCGAGCATTCCGGCCAGCAGGTCGGCGCTGTCCGCCCCGGTCATCGGACCCAGCTCGGCGTGCTCGACCAGGTCGTCCGTCCACAGCGCACGGATGGAGAGCGGCACCGACTCGCCGCTGCGGAGGGTGCCCAGCACGGTGGAGTTGCCGGACCGGGCGATCAGGTAGACAAGCGCCGCCGAGGAGGGGTCGAGCAGGTGGGCGTCGTCGATGCCGAGCACAATGGACCGGCCGGCGGCCTGCTGGTGCAACGCGTCCACCGCCCAGCGGAGAAAGCCGGTGGGGGAGAGCCCGGCGGGCTGGTCGGCCGGCAGGATCTGGGCCAGGCCGCCGAACGGCAGACCGGCGGTGGCGATGTTGGCCGAGGCGGACCAGACCGCGTACCGGTCGCTGGGGAGTTGCCCGATCGCCTCGCGGAGCAGCCGGCTCTTGCCGATGCCGGCCGATCCACTCAGGATCAGTCCGCGGCCGCTCTCGCTGGTGGCCGCGGCGATCAACCGGTTGAGTTCGTCCGCCCGCCCGACAAAGCTCCACCGATGCATCGGGGCAGCATATCGAGCGACTGCCATCCGCGTGCACCCGGTGACTGAACGAAGTTGAGTAGCTGTACGGTTACTCCTGAGTACCCGAAGTGGTCGTGCCGCCGTCCCATAAGAACGTAGCGTTTCGGCATCCCCGCAGCCGTCGAGGATGCCAGCCGTCCGACGGCGAACGGGGATCGTCAGCAGGGGAGGCCAACGAGTGCAGCACCGGGCCCGCCCCGCCGGCCTGGGCCGGCCACTGCTTGTCGAGTCGGGTCTGGACCAGCCGCTCGCGGTGGTGACGGTCGGCCCGTCGGCCGGGGTCCGCTCCGCCGTGCTCGGCGTCCTGCTCGACACCACCGGTGCGGCGCTGCGGGTGCCCCGAGGCAGCTTCCTGGTGGTCGGCTACGGAGACCGGATCGACGGGCTGGCCTACGTGCCCGGCTACCGCGAACCAGTCGACCACCGCCCCGACCCGGTCGGCGCCGGGCCGGCGTTGGCCCGGCCACCACGTCGGGTCGAGCTGACCCGACCCGAGCCGCTGCTTCGCCACTTCGCCCTGGTCGACACCCCCGACCTGGCCACGCTCGGTGCGGCGGGCCAGCGGCTGGTGCTGGACGCGGTGGACCGCGGCGGGGCGCTGCTCGTGGCCGGCACCGCCGGCCGGCCGCTCGACGCCGCCGCAGTCGACCTGTTGACCGAGGTCTCCCGGGGCGACGCGGCGGTCTTCTTCGTGCTCACCCCGGCCACCGACGGCGGCTGGGACGGAGCACCGGATCCGGCGGCGGCGCTCGACCGGCACCGGGCCGAACTGCGGGTGGCGGTGCCGGCGCTCGCCGGGGCCGACTGGTTCGCCGTCGATCCGGCGACGCCCGATCCGGCGGTGCTCCGGCGCGCGCTGCTCGACTGGGCCGGACCGGAGAGCCTGCGCCGGGCCAGTGTCCGCCCGCCGGTGCCCCCCGACGGCAGCCGACGGGTGCCGCTGGTGCCCGGCCGGCGGGTACCGGACTGGCCGGAGCAGCTCGACCGGCAGGCCCGCACGGCCGGCCACCGGCTGCGTCAGCACCTCGCCCTCGAACTGGCGAACATCCACCTGCGCTGCGTCCAGGCCGTCGTCTTCGGCGCCGGCTGCGCCGGCCTGCCGGAGGCGCTGGACCGGGAACTGCACGCGTTGTCGTCGGTGGCCGTGACCGAGTGCGACGAGGCGGTCGACCGGCTTCTCGACGACACCCTGGCCCTGGTTCTCGATCCGGTGGCCGAGCCGGAGGTGCGCCGGCGGGTGGTCGCCGCCGTACGGTGGACCGTCGGCGGGCACCGGCCGTCCCGGGACCTGGAGCGGGTGTTGCTGGTGACCAACGCCGGCGAGGTGACCGTCGTCGCCGGCCGGGACGCCGTCGCCGCGCTGGCCGGCTACCCCACCGGCCGGTCCGACGCGATCCTGCCGCCGCTCGGGCTGGCGGTGGCCGGCGGCGCGTACCAGTTCTGGCGGACCCCGGCCAACGCCGACCCCGCTCGGGCCCGGTCCTGGCTGCGGCGCGCCCTGCGGGAGGTGGAGCTGGAGCTGTCGCGGGAGACCAACCGCCGGATAGAGGCCGTCCGGGTGGCCCTGACCGCGGTGCTCACCGACTCGGCTGAGCACGGCGTACTGCTGGCCTGAGCGGGTCGGCGAAAAGGAGATCCGGACGACCACGGTGTTCCGGTTCATCACTGGGGCCGATGCGGTGGCACGATGGGGAACATGGCGGCTCCACAGGTTGCCCCGGTCGAGACGCCGGAGACCGAAGAGGTGCCGGTCTCCGACCGGCTATGGGTGACGATCGTCTGGGACGACCCGGTGAACCTGATGTCCTACGTCACCTGGGTCTTCCAGAAGCTCTTCGGGTACAGCCACGAGAAGGCTGAGAAGCTGATGCTCGACGTGCACCAGAAGGGGCGGGCGGTGGTGTCCAGCGGGGCCCGGGAGCGGATGGAACACGACGCCTCCCAGCTGCACGCGTACGGGCTCTGGGCGACGGTGGAGCGGGGGTGAGCATGTTCCGGCGCTACGGCGCGCACTGCGTGGCCACCCTGGCCCCGGACGAGGTCCGGGTGCTGCGCAAGGTGGCCTCCGAGGTGGTCGGGCTGCTCACCGACGGCTTCGACCACTCCGATCCGGTGGTCGGGCGGCTCTTCCCGGACATCTACCCGGACGACCCGGCCGACTCGACGGAGTTCCGGCAGTACACCGAGGGTGAGCTCAAGACCGCCAAGATCGACCAGGCGGGCGCCGTGCTGGCCGCGCTGCCGCCCCCGACCGGCGGCGAGGTACGCCTCGACGCGGAGGCCGCCGAGGCGTGGCTGCGAGCCCTCAACGACGCCCGGCTGGCGATGGGCACCCGACTGGAGATCAAGGACGGCATGGACCTGGGGGAGGAGCTGGACGAGGCGGTCCGGGTGGACCCCTCGTCCAGCCGGGTGTTCCAGTTGTCCGTCTACGCCTACCTCGGCTATCTGCAGGAGTCGTTGCTCAACGCGTTGATCGACTGACCGGCGCTCAGGTGGCCGACAACGTCGCCAGCTCGGCCTCGTCGAGGACGAGATCAGCGGCGGCGGCCGAGTCCCGGATGGTCTCCGGCCGGCTCGCGCCGGGGATCGGCACCACCGTCGGCGACAACGCCAGCAACCAGGCCAGGCAGACCTGCTGCGGGCTGACCCCGCGGTCGGCGGCGACCCGGGCGAACGGGGCGAACCGGCCACCCAGCTCGCCGGCCCGGGCGATGCCGCCCAGCGGCGACCACGGCAGGAACGCCAGCCCCAGCTCGGCGCTGAGCCGCAGCTCCGGCTCGGAGCTGCGGAAGGCCGGGGAGAACTGGTTCTGCACCGAGACCAGCCGGTCACCGAGGATCTCCCGGGCCTGCCGGATCTGGTCCGGGTCGGCGTTGGAGATGCCCGCCATCCGGACCTTGCCGGCGTCGACCAGGTCCCGGATCGCGCCGATCGAGTCCGCGTACGGGACGTCGGGGTCGGGCCGGTGGTGCTGGTACAGGCCGATCGCCTCGACCCCGAGCCGCTTGAGGGACGCCTCGCAGGCCGCCTTCAGATATTCCGGCGAGCTGTTCTTCGTCCAGCTGCCGTCGCCGGGGCGCAGGTGGCCGCCCTTCGTGGCGACCAGCACCGCCGAGGTGTCCCCGCCGTAGCTGGCCAGCGCCCGGGCGATCAGGGACTCGTTGTGCCCGACCTCGTCGGCGTGCAGGTGGTACGCGTCGGCGGTGTCGATGAGGGTGATCCCGGCGTCCAGCGCGGCGTGCACGGTCCGCACCGAACGCTGCTCGTCCGGCCGGCCCTCGATCGACATCGGCATGCCACCGAGCCCGATCGCGCTCACCGGCACGTCACCTATCTGTCGTTGTCTCATTCTTCGGGCTCCTCTGTCGGTTCGTGGCACCAGTTTCGGCTGGTCCGGGTAGCAAGTTTCTCCCGGCCGTGACGCGGAAAACCCGCTGTCGGGCGCCGGTGGGGCGGTTGTCGCGTGACGCCGGCCACGCCCCGGGGCCGGGGGCAGGCGGTACGCTGGGTGCCGTGCTGAGCATCGACCGGACCGTCGTGGACGAGATCGTCGCCCACGCCCGCCGGGACCACCCCGACGAGGCCTGCGGTGTCGTCGCGGGCCCGGTGGGCAGCGACCGGCCGCTGCGGCACATCCCGATGGAGAACGCGGCCCGCTCGATGACGTTCTACGAGTTCGACTCGATGGAGCAGTTGCGGGTCTGGCGGGAGATGGACGACCGGGACGAGGAGCCGGTGGTGATCTACCACTCGCACACCGCGACCGAGGCGTACCCGTCCCGGACCGACGTGGCGTTCGCGGGTGAGCCCGGCGCCCACTACCTGCTCGTCTCGACCCGTGATCCGGAGACCGAGGAGATCCGCTCGTTCCGCATCGTGGACGGCGTGGTCACCGAGGAGCCGGTCCGGGTCGTCGACGCCGGGGTGGATCCGCACGCCGTCCAGTCCTACATGTTCGGGCAGAGCCCGGCGACGGTCGACTACGAGTGTTCGGGCCGCTAGCTTCCCAGCGCCCGCCCGTAGCCCGCCCATCCACCGCACCGTCGTTTTCCTAGGAGTCAGGACATCATGGCCATCGAAGTTCGCATCCCCACGATCCTGCGCAGCTACACCGGCGGCGCGAAGGTCGTCCAAGGTGCCGGCGACACGCTCAACGAGCTGCTCACCAACCTGGACGCCAACCACGCCGGCCTGCGCGGCCGGCTGGTCACCGACGAGGGTGCCCTGCACCGGTTCGTCAACGTCTACATCAACGACGAGGACGTCCGGTTCCTCGGCGCCCTGGACGCCAAGCTCTCCGACGGCGACACCGTCACCATCCTGCCCGCGGTGGCCGGTGGCGCGTTCGGCCTGGCGGCGGCGGCCGCCCTCGGTCGGCAGCACGCGTCCCGCGTCGCGGCCGGCTGAGCCCGGGGGCCGGATCACCATGGCACGGTACGAGAGCCTCCTCGACGCCTGCGGTGGGACGCCCCTGGTCGGCCTGCCCCGACTGTCGCCGACGGTGCCCGACGGGGCACCGCCGGTGCGGCTCTGGGCGAAGCTGGAGGACCGCAACCCGACCGGCAGCATCAAGGACCGGCCGGCCCTGTTCATGGTCCGCGAGGCCGAGCGGGCCGGGCGGTTGCGCCCCGGTGACACCATCCTCGAACCGACCAGCGGCAACACCGGGATCTCGCTGGCCATGGTCGCGAAGCTGCGCGGCTACCGGCTGGTGTGCGTGATGCCGGAGAACGTCTCCTCGGAGCGGGTGCAGCTGCTCCGGATGTACGGCGCGGAGATCATCTTCTCGCCGGCGGCGGGCGGCTCGAACCAGGCGGTGGCGACCGCCAAGCGGATCGCCGAGGAGCATCCCGACTGGGTGATGCTCTACCAGTACGGCAACGAGGGCAACGCCCGGGCACACTACGAGACGACCGGGCCGGAACTGCTGCGGGACCTGCCCACGATCACCCATTTCGTGGCCGGCCTCGGCACCACCGGCACCCTGATGGGGGTCGGGCGGTACCTGCGGGAGAAGGTCGACCAGATCGAGGTCGTCGCCGCCGAGCCACGCTACGGGGAGCTGGTCTACGGGCTGCGCAACATCGACGAGGGCTACGTCCCGGAGCTCTACGACGCCACCGTGCTGACCCGGCGGTTCTCGGTCGGCACCCAGGACGCGGTGCTGCGTACCCGGCAGTTGGTCGAGGTGGAGGGGATCTTCGCCGGCTTCTCCACCGGTGCGATCCTGCACGCCGCCCTGGCCGTGGCCCATCAGGCGGTCCGGGAGGAGCGCCGGGCCGACGTCGCGTTCGTGGTCGCCGACGGCGGCTGGAAATATCTTTCCACCGGCGCGTACGGCGGCACCCTGGCCGAGGCCGAGGACGCGCTGGACGGCCAACTCTGGGCCTGACGCCGACATCCGACAATTACTCAGAGTAGCTGGTCGTGCCTGGTCAACGCCGAGATGCTTCGCTTTCGCCGTGGTCACGGCGGTGTCACCTTCGCGACAAGAACCACCGGATCTTTCTTGCGCCCACGCGTCGCGGCGTAGGCTGCGCAGCGTGACAGGCGCTCCGACAATGATTCTTTTTTCCGTGGTCGGCGGGCTGACCGTGACGATCAGTGACTACGGGACGACCGGATGCGACTGACCGTTCTGGGCTGCGCCGGGAGCTTCCCCGGTCCGGAGTCCGCCTGCTCCGCCTACCTGGTGGAGGCCGAGGGCTTCCGCCTGCTCGTCGATTTCGGCTCCGGGTCGCTGACCGCCCTGCAGCGCTACGCCGGCCTCAACGCCGTCGACGCGATCCTCCTGACCCACCTGCACTGCGACCACATGCTCGACGCGGTCACCTACGTGGTGGTCCGCCGGTACGCCCCGGACGGGCCGTACCCGGCGCTGCCGGTCTACGCGCCGGCCGGCGCCCCGGACCGCATCGCCAGCGCCTACAGCCAGGACGAGGGCCCGGTCGACGACGTCTACACCTTCTACGGCCTGCAGCCCGGCAGCTTCCCGATCGGGCCGTTCGCGGTCACCGTCGACCGGGTCAACCATCCGGTCGAAACCTACGGCGTACGCCTGGAGCACGGCGATCGGACGCTTGTCTACTCGTCCGACACCGCCCCCTGCGAGTCGCTGCTGCGGTTGGCCCACGGCGCCGACATGTTCCTCTGCGAGGCCAGCTACCTCGACGGCGTGGACAACCCGCCGGACCTGCACCTGACCGGCCGGGAGGCCGGCGAGATCGCCACCAAGGCGGAGGTCGGCAGGCTCCTGCTCACCCACCTGGTGCCCGCCTGGGGCAGCGAGGCGGACACCTTCGAGGCGGCCGTGGGCGCGTTCGCGGGGCCGGTCGAGATCGTCCGCCCCGGCGCCCGCTACGACGTCTGAGCCCGCAGCCCGGCGGGGCCGGCGAAACGGGTATCGGCATCTTGTGCGCCGATGTTCGCCGGCCGGTCAGCTTGCCGTAGCCGGCCGCACCGGCCCGGCCCGCACGGTGAGCGCATGCGTATCGCTGTCGTCACCGAGTCCTTCGCCCCGGACCTCAACGGCGTGGCGCACTCCGTGCTCCGAACCGCCGAGCACCTGCTCGCCCGCGGCCATCAGCCGGTCGTCATCGCGCCGGCGCCGGCCGCCGGGCAGCGGATGGTCGGCGAAGCCCATCCCTACCCCGTCATCCGGGTGCCCAGCGTCGGGGTGCCCCGGTACCGCAGCTTCCGGCTCGGCCTGCCCACCCCCCGGCTGGCCGAGGCGCTGCTCGGCGCCGACCCGGACGTCGTCCACCTGGCCAGCCCGTTCGTGCTCGGCGCGCGGGCGATGACCGTGGCCGGGCAGCACGGGCTGCCGACGGTCGCCGTCTACCAGACCGACGTGGCCGCGTACGCCCGCGCGTACCACCTCGGCTGGGGTGAGGCGGCGGCGTGGCGGTGGCTGCGGACCATCCACAACGCCGCCGACCGGACGCTGGCGCCCTCCACCGCCGCCGCCGACGCGTTGGCCGCCAACGGGGTCCAGCGGGTGAGCCTGTGGCGGCGCGGGGTGGACGCGGTCCGGTTCCACCCGGACCGCCGGGACATAGACCTGCACCGCCGGCTAGCGCCCGCCGGCGAGACGCTCGTCGGCTTCGTCGGCCGGCTCGCCGTCGAGAAGCGGGTCGATCTGCTGGCCGCCACCTGCGCGCTGCCCGGGGTGCGGGTGGTGGTGGTCGGGGACGGGCCGGCCCGCGCCGACCTGGAGCGGCAGTTGCCGCAGGCGACCTTCCTGGGCGCCTGCCACGGGGAGCACCTGGCCCACCTCTACGCCACCCTCGACGTCTTCGCCCACACCGGCCCGTACGAGACGTTCGGCCAGACCGTGCAGGAGGCGATGGCGTCCGGCCTGCCGGTGGTGGCGCCGGCCGCGGGCGGCGTACAGGATCTGGTGGAGCCCGGCC
This sequence comes from Solwaraspora sp. WMMD1047, assembly GCF_029626155.1. Classification (NCBI taxonomy): domain Bacteria; kingdom Bacillati; phylum Actinomycetota; class Actinomycetes; order Micromonosporales; family Micromonosporaceae; genus Solwaraspora; species Solwaraspora sp. WMMD1047. The sequence continues at coordinate 1,653,490 of NZ_JARUBL010000001.1, forward strand.
GGACCGGGCTGGTGGTGCCGCCCGGTGACGGTGCGTCGCTGGCCGCCGCGGTGGCCGAGCTGGCTGCCGATCCGGCGCGGCGGCGGGCGTACGGCGCGACGGCCCGCGCCACCGTGGCCGGGCGGAGCTGGGCGGCCGTCGGCGACGAGCTGATCGATCACTACCGGGCCGCTGCCGCCCGCACCCGCCGGTTGGTACCCGGAACCTACCGCCTCGCGGCCTGACGGCCGCGGCGCGGCCCTCCGGCGGTGCTGCGTCCCTCCGGCGGGTGGTGCGGCGGTCGGTTGGCGCCGGGCCAGCGCCGCGCCGCCCGGCGGTCCCGTCGCGCCGCGCCGCCGACCGGCTGGCCGGGACCGGCGGGCCGGGGGCACCACGGGGGCCGGTTCGGCGTACGCATAGGCTGCCGGCATGGCGCGACCCGACGGGCGGCAGCCCGACCAACTTCGTCCGGTGACTCTGACCCGCCAGTGGAGCCGGCACCCGGAGGGCTCGGTGCTTGTCGAGTTCGGGGACACCCGGGTGCTCTGCACGGCGAGCGTGATCGAGGGTGTGCCGCGCTGGCGGCGCGGCTCCGGGCTGGGCTGGGTGACCGCCGAGTACTCGATGCTGCCGCGGGCCACCACCACCCGGTCCGACCGGGAGAGCGTGAAGGGCCGCATCGGTGGGCGTACCCACGAGATCTCCCGGCTGATCGGGCGCAGCCTGCGGGCCTGCCTCGACCTGAAGGCGCTCGGCGAGAACTCGGTGACCCTCGACTGCGACGTGTTGCAGGCCGACGGCGGCACCCGGACGGCGGCGATCACCGGTGCCTACGTCGCCCTCTACGACGCGGTGCTCTGGCTGGCCGGGCGGAAGGCCCTGGTGGGTCAGCCGGCCGCGGTGATGCACCGCTCGGTGGCGGCGGTGAGTGTCGGGATCATCGACGGCGAGCCCCGGCTGGATCTGGACTACGCCGAGGATGTCACCGCCGAGGTGGACATGAACGTGGTCTGCACGGGCGCCGGGGATTTCGTCGAGGTGCAGGGCACCGGGGAGGCCGGAGTCTTCGCCCGCGACCAGCTCGACGCGTTGCTGGATCTGGGGGTGGCCGGCTGCGCGGAGCTCGCCGGCCTGCAGCGGAAGGCGCTCGACCTGTGACCCGCCTGCTGTTGGCGACCCGCAACGCCAAGAAGCTGGCCGAGCTGCAGCGGATCCTGGACGGCTCGCTGGGGCGGGAGCGGGTCGAGCTGATCGGGCTGGCCGACGTGCCGGAGTACCAGGAGCTGCCGGAGACCGGGCTGACCTTCGGTGAGAACGCGTTGATCAAGGCCCGGGAGGGCTGCCGGCAGACCGGTCTGCCCACGGTCGCCGACGACTCCGGGCTGGCGGTCGACGCGCTCGGCGGCATGCCGGGGGTGTTCAGCGCCCGCTGGTCCGGCCGGCACGGCGACGACCAGGCAAACCTGGACCTGGTGCTGGCCCAGATCGGCGACGTGCCGGACGAGCACCGGGGGGCGGCGTTCGTCTGCGCGGTGGCGTTGGTGCTGCCGGGTGGCAAGGAGCACCTGGTCGAGGGGAGGCAGCCCGGCCGGCTGCTGCGGGCCGGGCGCGGCGACGGCGGCTTCGGCTACGACCCGATCTTCCTGGGCGAGGGGCAGGACCGGACGAACGCCGAGCTGACCGGGGCCGAGAAGGACGCGATCAGCCACCGGGGTAAGGCGTTGCGGCTGCTGGCCAAGCTGCTCACGAAGGTGCTGCCGGCCGGCGCCTGACGGTCACCGTCCGCCGGGGGCCAGGGCCTTGCGCAGGGTACGCACGCAGAGGTCCAACGCGTCGTAGCGGGCCACGCCGTTCTCGGTGGTGTGCTGCCAGGCAGCGTAGAGCAGGCACCAGAGCGTCTCGCGGGCCCAGCGGGGGTCCATCGCGGGGTCGATGGTGCCGTCGGCGTGGCCCCGCTTGACCAGGTCGAGCAGGGCCAGGTCGCACTCGGTGTCCTGCTGCCACTGCTGGCCGGCCGTGACCTGCGGGTCGTTGAAGGCCAGCAGCAGGGTCTCGCCGAGTTCGAAGTATTCGCGGCAGACCCGTTCCATCGCCTCGATCGCCGTCCCGCTGGTCAGTCGGGCCTGGTCGGTGGCGCCCGCCACCCGGTCGAGGATGTGGCTGCCGAGCGCGGCCATCAGGTCGGAGCGTTCGGGGAAGTAGCGGTGCAGGGTGGTGCGCCCGACCGACGCCTCGACGGCGATCTCGGCGAGCGAGGCGCTCTGGTCGCGGGAGAGCACCGCGATGGCCGCGTCCAGGATGGCGCGCCGGGTCCGGGCCCGCGATCCGGACTCGTCGACGACCGACCGTGGCTGGCTCATAAGACCCTCAATATAAGCGATGAACTGCCACTTCGGTAATTCGTTTGACCGTACTGGAACAGAGGTGTTCCAATCAGAGGTATGGCTGACCCATCTTCTCGGCAGCAGCGTCTTCCCCGGCTCCGGCTGATCTGGTCCTTCGCCCGCCCCCACACCCGCACCCTCGCCTTCGGGCTGCTGCTCGCCCTGCTCGGGTCGGCCGCCGGCCTCGCCACCCCGATGGTGACCAAGTGGGTCCTCGACTCGCTGGCCGCCGAGGGGTCGCTGACCGCCCCCGTGGTCGGCCTGCTGATCCTGACGGTGGTCGGGGTGGTCATCTGGGTCTGGCAGTGGATCCTGCTCGGGTCGCTCGGCGAACGGGTGGTCTTCGACGTGCGCCGGTCGATGGTGCACCGGCTGTTCCGGGCCACCGTCCCGGCCATCAACGGCCGCCCGACCGGCGAGTTCACCACCCGGGTCACCTCCGACACCGTGCTGCTGCGGGAGGCCGCCGCCAGCAGCCTGATCGAACTGCTCAACGGCGCCGTCATGCTGGTCGGCACGCTGGTGCTGATGGGCGTACTCGACCTGGTTCTGCTCGGCACCACGATGGCGGCCGTGGCCGTGGTGACGGCCCTGTTCCTGGTGCTGATGCCGGCCATCGCCAAGGCGCAGGAGCGGGCCCAGGAACACGTCGGCCGGCTCGGCGCGGTGCTGGAGGGTAGCCTGCGGGCGATCCGGACGGTGAAGGTGAGCCGGGCCGAGGAGCGGCAGGCCGAGCTGATCGTCGCGGAGGCCCGCGAGTCGGCCAGGTACAGCATCCGGGCGGTACGCCGCCAGGCGACCGCGATGAGCATCTCCTGGACCGGCGTGCAGCTCGCCATCATCCTGATCCTCGGCATCGGCGCCTGGCGGGTCAGCGAGGGACTGCTCCCGGTCTCCAGCCTGATCGCCTTCCTGCTCTACGCGTTCGCGCTGATGGGACCGATCACCTCGTTGAGTCAGCACGTGACCGCGCTGCAGGCCGGCATCGCCGCCGCCGGCCGGATCCGCGAGATCGACGCCCTCCCGGTCGAGACCGACCCCCCGACGGGGGCGCCTCCGGACGGCGACGCGCGGTCGCGGTCCGGCCAGGCCCCATCGGGTACGCCGGAAGCGCCCGAGCCTGCCGTGTTGGAGCTGCGGGGCGTGACGGCCAGCTACGGTCCCGGCCTGCCGCCGGCCGTGCGCGGGATCGACCTGGCCATCCCGCGCCGGGGACACGTCGCGATCGTGGGCCCCTCCGGCGCCGGCAAGACCACCCTCTTCTCGCTGATCCTGCGCTTCATCACCGCGCAGGACGGCGAGCTGTTCCTGGACGGCCAGCCGTACGCCGGGCTCGGCCACGCACAGGTGCGCGCCCGGCTGGCGTACGTCGAGCAGGACGCCCCGGTGGTGCCCGGCACCATCCGGGAGAACCTGGTCTTCTCCCACCCCGACGCCGACGAGGCGGAGCTGCGCCGGGTGCTGCGCGAGGTCCGGCTGGACGACAAGATCGACTCGCTCGGTGGCGGTCTGGACACCGAGCTGACGCCGTCGTCGATGTCCGGTGGCCAGCGGCAGCGGGTGGCGCTGGCCCGGGCCATCCTGCGCGCCCCCGACGTGCTGCTGCTGGACGAGGCGACCGCCCAGGTGGACGCCATCACCGAGGCGGCCATCCACGACTGCATCCGGAGCCGGGCCGAGGTGGGCGCCGTGGTGACAATCGCGCACCGCCTCTCGACGGTGATCGACGCGGACACCATCATCGTGATGGAGGCGGGCCGGATCCGCGCCCGGGGCGACCACGAGACCCTGCTGGCGACCGACGCGCTCTACCGCGACCTGATCGAGGCCCTGCGCATCGCCCAACCCGCCGAGGACCTGCCGATCCCCGCCACCACCGGCTGAGCCGGCGGGTCGGCTCGCCCGACCGCTGTCGACGGGGTGGCCGGGCGGTGGAGGTACGCTCGCGTCGCGTCCCAGGTTGAGAAGATGCCGAGGCTGGAGGTGCGACGCCGGTGCCGACCACGAGCCCGCTCGTGTGCCGGATGCACCTCGCGCAGGTCCTGCTCGCACTGCGGCACGAGGCCGGCCTCACCCACGAGCAGTTGGCCCAGACCACCGGCCTGCCTCGTCAGACGCTCTCTCGGCTCGAAAACGCAGATCGGAAGCCGAATCTCGCCGCAGTCATCAAGTTGCTTCGGGCACTTGGTGTGCCGCAGGGCGACTCCCGGCATCAGGAGATCATCGACCTGGCGATGGAGGCCGCCGAGGCGGGATGGTGGGACCACCGTGATCATGCCGCGATGGGTGATCGGCAACGGGTGGTGGCGAACATCGAGCACGGATCCGACGCGATCCGTGAGTACCAACCATTTCTTGTCGCGGGCCTTGCCCAGACCGAGGAGTACATGCGGTGCCGGGCGGAGGCCGCCGGTGGGCAGCACAGCGAGGCGATCGTGGCGGCACGGCTCCGGCGTCAACAACTGCTCGCCGCACCGGACGCGCCCGCGTACTCACTGGTTATAGAGGAGCAGGTGGTGCGGCGGCTGGCCGTGCCGCCATCGGTGATGCTGGGGCAGCTCCAGCACCTGCTCAAACTCGCCGAAGGCGTTATCGCACTGCAGGTGCTTCCGGTGGATGCCCGACTCGGCGAAGGGTTCTCACCCCGGTCGCCGTTCGCCATCTACGAACACGGCGATGCTCCGACGGTGGTCGTCGTCGATACCGTGTACGAGGACCTGATCGACGCCTCCGCTGAAACCGCCACGGCCTACTCGACGATGTTCGACCGGCTGAGCCGTGCGGCGATGTCCGTAGAGGACAGCATCCGTTTCATCCGGGAGGCGGCCGCCAGGCTTACCGTCGAGACCGGACTCGGGAGCACCCCCAATGGCAGCTAGCAGTGGATTCACCAACGGACGTGATCCTCGTTTCACCCCTGGTGACTGGCGGATGTCGACCAGGACTGACGGCAACAACGCCTGTGTCGCCGTTCAGATGGCCGGAGACGTCGTAGGCGTCTGCGACAGCAAGGCCGGTCACGACGGGGCCGTCCTGGCCTTCGAGGCTCCGCAGTGGCGGCGGTTCACCCGGGCGGTCCAGCTCGGCGTCATCGTCCGGGAGTCGGCTGCCGGGTAGCCCGCCTCCCAGCATGATCGCGATCGGGAGGACCCGTGGCTGAATCGCATGAGGATCTGGTGGGAAGGTACGGCACGGCGCAGGCCGTTGTGGCGTTGCACCGTCGGGAGTGGATCGGGTGGCGGTTTCGGCTACGCCGGCTGGTGGGGAGACCCGTGCGGCGGTCCTGCCGGTGGTGCGAGGAGACCTGGCCGTGCGCGGCGATCCGGTGGGCCGCCGCAACCCGCCGGCCCCGACGGTGGTGGTCGCGGTGACTATCCCGTACCTGCAAGGCAGTTTGCTCTTCGCCCACTGCGCGGAGGTCTACCTGCGGCACGAGCCGGTCGGCGACGGGGCCTGCGCCTGCGGGCGGTTCGGATGCCGTCGCCGGCACCACGCGATCGCGGTGATCGAGGCGGCCGGCGTCGACCCGGCCACCATCACCACCGACGACACCCAGCCGCGCCCCTGGCACGAACGACCGGTACGCCCCGACGGGCCACCGCCCGCCGCGCCACGGCATCGGGGGACCGGCGACCTCGGCCGACCGGCCCCCCGACGGCACCCCAATGTGAGCGCCCGGTGGGGCTGAGCTTCACCGACGATCCGTACCTCCTGCGCGGCCTGGCCCGGTGCGTTCGATGCGACCGGCCCATGGACTGCGGCACGATGGACGGTCGGCGCAGCTACGGCTGCCCGACGTGCCCAGCCGGGCCGGTGGCGTCGGCGCGGGCTCTGGAGTCCCGCGTCCTGGTCGAGGCGGCCCGGCGTACGGCGATCGACGCCGTCGCGCCCGGCTGCCGGGCGTCCGCGTTACGGCAACTGCTGGTCACGGTGGTGGTCGGCCCCGGCGTCGACGACGTCCGGCTGCACTGGCGGATCTGAGCCGGTGCCGGACGGTCCGAGCGTTCCGCAAACTGGCCGAGGCGGGGGTGCGTCGGGCCTCCACGACGGGGTCTCAGCTTAAGGGCCCTGTCCGCCGAGTAACTCGCTGCGCCAGGTGGCGAATCTGTTCCGAAGATCGTTCAGTGCCTCGCCGGTGACGCCGTACTGAGCGAAGTCGTCCGAATCGAGCAGGTCGACTTGTCTGAGGGCGTCCGCGAAGATGCGTCGGTCGAAGCCGCGATCGGCGCGTTGCGCGAGGTTGAGTAGGACATCCTGGGTGTAGCGGCCGGATCGGAGTGTGGCGTCGATGTCTATGAAGTCACGGGCAAACGCCCGGCCGTAGAGCGCGCTCATCTTGTTCGCGACCGCGTCATCGGGGTGCAGGACCGGTCCGATGGCCATGAGGATGGGTTCGTTAGCGCGCCAGTCCACCCCGAGTTCCACCTTGGCTGCGCGGGCGCCGTCGGTGAGATTCAGTCGGGCGAACGTGTCGTACTGCCGCTCGATCTCGACGGTCAGTCCATCGCCTCGGTAGGCATCCACGATGACCGCGACCGCGGTGCTGAATTCGTCACGGCAGTCCCAGGCGGTGAACAGGTCGACATCTTCGCTGGGACGCTCCAGCAGCCCAGCGGCTTGGACGGCATAGCCGCCGGCGAGGGCGAACCCGTATCGGCGGGCGGCGGCAAGGCCGATGCGGGCGAGCCGCTCGTGGAAGGCGTCCACCCTTACGCGGCGTTCGTGCCGGTGGTGACGAGCTCAGGGAAGGCTTCCTCCCATTGCCGGCGTAGTTGGGGCGGGAGCCAGAGGGTGGGCCAGATTCGCCGGAGCAGGTCCGCGTTGAGCCAGGTGCCGAGGTCGTCAACCGAGCCGGCTTCGGTGAGGACCACCTTGTACATGCTGACCAGACGTGCGGGCCGACTCAGGTCGTACTCGGCGTGGCCGGACCAGTCCAGGTGACGCGGAAGGGTGATCACGCCCGAGGTCGGGCCGGTCAGCGCGGTGAGGGTGTCAGCTACCACATAGGGTTTGCGGTCACCGTAGGGGCGGTAGTCAGCCGGCGGCTGCGGCTGAGTCCTGCGCCGACTGACGTTTGTCGCTAACCGAATCTCTGGGTTCAGGGCCTGCCGGATCGTTTCGCGGCTGTACCCGGTGATGCGCTGCAAGTCCACCGGTCGCCAGCCGCTCGCGTGGAACGCCCGCAGTTGCTCATCCCGTTCGGTCAACGCGGCTGCCTTGGTCGCCTCATACCTGGCGACGACCGCGCGCAGCTCGTCTTCGGAGTGCTGACTCACATGGTGAGCCTACCAGGATAGGCCAAGCCTGCTAGGCGGTTTCCTGTCCGCTCGTGGCGGCCCGGCGTACGGCGATCGACGCCATCGCGCCCGGCTGCCGGGCGTCCGCGTTGCGGCAACTGCTGGTCACGGTGGTGGTCGGACCCGGCGTCGACGACGTCCGGCTGCACTGGCGGATCTGATCCGGCGACCCGGTCAGCATCGGGGTTGCCGCTGCCGGCACCGGTAGGATCGGGCGCCGTGACCGAGGACGTACGCGAGGCATTCCGGCGGCTGCACACCGGCGGCACGTTCGTGCTGCCGAACCCGTGGGACGTGCCCTCGGCGCGGCTGCTGGCACACCTCGGCTTCCCGGCGTTGGCCACCACGAGTTCCGGATTCGCCGCCACCCTCGGCCGCGCCGACCAGCGCGTCACCCGCGACGAACTGGTCACCCACGTCGCCACCCTGACCGCCGCCGTCCGGGTGCCGTTGTCGGTCGACGCCGAGCGTGGCTACGCCGACGACCCGGCCGGCGTCGCCGAGACGGTGCGGATGCTCGCCGAGGCCGGCGCCAGCGGCGTGTCGATCGAGGACTACGACCCGGTCGCCGGCCGCGTCGACCCGGTCGAGGTCGCCGCCGAGCGGATCGCCGCTGCCGCGAGCGTCTGCGCCGACCACGGCATGGTGCTGACCGGCCGGGCGGAGAACCACCTCTACGGCGTCGCGGACCTGGCCGACACGATCGCCCGTCTCATCGCCTACCGGGACGCCGGCGCCGGCTGTCTGTACGCACCCGGGCTCCGCGACCTCGACGACATCGCCCGCCTGGTCGGCGAGGTCGGCGCCCCGGTCAACGTGCTCGCGCTGCCCGACGGCCCGACCGTGCCGCAACTGGCCGAGGCGGGGGTGCGCCGGGTCTCCACCGGAGGCAGCCTCGCCTGGGCCGCGTACGGCGCGCTGGTGCACGCCGCCACCGAACTGCGCGACGCCGGCACCAGCACCTACCTCGACCGAGCGCTGCCCCAGTCAGTACGCGACGCGGCTTTCGACTGAGCCTCGGGAGTGTCTCTGGCGCCCGCGCGCGCCGTCGCATGAGTCAGCAACACCCCGCTCGACCCAATATGCCGTTAGAGCGATATACCACCGAGTCATAATCATGACCCGGTGTCATATTCGCTCTCCGCTTCTTTGTTTCCATGGCTGTTGCTCGCCCAGGTCGTTCGCAGCCCTCCGGCGGACGAGGCCGGTGGCGAGCAGGTGGCTGCTGGCGGCGACAAGCGTCGGTTCGCTACTGAACAGGCGGGCGAGCTCCAGCGCCCCGGAGAACACCGCATCCGCCAGCGGCCCACCCGCCGCGGCCTCGGCCGCCGTCCAGGCCGGCCCCTCCACCCCATGTACGACCAGCTCGGCCAGGCCGGCCGTCCGGCACTCGTCGACCAGCTCCGGCAACCGGTGGAAGTAGGCGCGGGTGAAGCCGATACGCGCGTCGTTCACACCGTCGGTGAGCAGGGCCCGCGCCTCGTCGATCAGCTCGCCGCGCAGCCGTCCGGTGGCGGCGAAGTCGAGCGGTCCGGCGAACCGCGAGATGGCCGCCACCACGACCCGGCCGCCCGGGCGGGTGACCCGGATGGCCTCGCGGATCGCCTGGACCCGGTCCCCGCGTTCGAGCAGGTGGTAGAGGGGGCCAAGGACCAGGGTCGCGTCGTACCCGCCGTCGGGCTCGGGCAGCGCGCGGGCGTCGGCCACCACCGCGTCGACGGCGGGGTCGCCGGCAAGCGCCTGGGCGACGTGGCTGGGCACCAGATCGACCAGGCGGACCTGGTAGCCGGCCGAGGCGAGCACCCGGGCGTAGACCCCCGGTCCACCGCCGACGTCCAGGACCCGCGCAGGCGGTTCGGGCAGCAGCTCGGTCAGCAGTTCGATTGTCCGCAGCTGTTCCAGCCGGCCCTGGGGGCGCGCCTGCAGACGGGTGTCCTCCCGGAACCGGGCGGTGTAGTAGTCGACGATCTCGCCGGTCGAGTCGGTCATCGGCAGCTCCGGTAGGTGCAGTGGCCTGGCCGACCGCCGGTCCGCGCCGGCTCCGCGTCCACGCTGGTGCTCCGCATCAGCGGAGCGCCCCCTGATCGTGGCGCACGGAGCCGTTATAGAGCACCTCATTTTGACGGCTGAGCGCGCCACGAACACCGGAGACCGGAGGGCTGAGGCGGGCGACGCCTGGGGGTCAGGGGATCGGCGCGATCTGCCAGGTGCCTCTGAGGCTGCTGCAGGGGCCGCCGGATGTGCTGCCGCCGACGGCCTGGAAGCCGGCCGGGATCTGGCCCAGGTTGACCCGGCAGATGACGGTGATGCCGCTCGGGGCCGGCGTGCGGATGACCCAGGTTCCGGCGAGGTACCCGTCGCAGGGCCCGGAACTGGTCTCACCGACGACCACGAAACCGCGCGGCACCCCGGCGAGGTTTCCTTTGCACATCGCGGTGGTGGTGCCGTCGCGCGGCGGCAGGGTGATGACGTAAGCCGAGTCGTCCAGGCAGGACGACTGGTACGTCTCACCGATGATCACATAGCCGTACGGGACCTGACTGCGCAGGCACACCGTGGTGGTCTGGGCCGCGGCGGTGCTGCCGTGCGGCAGCCCGATCACCGCGACCGCGATGAGCAGGTTCAGCACCGGCCAGAGGAACAGGCGAGATCGAAGGACGGCCATGACGCGGACCTCCCGAGGGGGCATCGAACTGATGGCCCTCTCATCGTGGCCGCCGCGCGGCGGTCTATCATCCATTCAGGACATGTCAACCGAGCGGGCCGACCGCCCGTTCGACACCGGCGCGCAGGTCGAGGCCGGCGATCGCGGACCGGGCCCGCTCCAGCACCGGAGCGAGGAAGACGTCCGGTCCGGGCTCACCGGCGAACGCGGCGACCGCCGCCATCGCCGCCGCCCCGGCCGGGGACGGCCGCAGCGGCGCCCGCAACTGCAGACCGCGTACGCCGGCCAGCAACTCGACCGCGAGCAGGCTGGTCAGGTTGTCCAGCACGGTACGCAGCTTGCGGCAGGCCGACCAGCCCATCGATACGTGGTCCTCCTGCATGCCGCTGGTGGGCAGCGAGTCCACCGAGGCCGGCGCGGCCAGCCGCCGGTTCTCGGCGACGATCCCGGCCGCCGTGTACTGGGCGATCATCAGCCCCGAGTTCACCCCCGGGTCGGGGGAGAGGAACGCCGGCAGTTCCCGCGACCGGGTGACGTCCAGCAGCCGGTCCACCCGCCGCTCGGCGATGGCGCCGACCTCGGCGGCGGCGATGGCCAGGAAGTCGGCGGCGAAGCCGAGCGGGGCGCCGTGGAAGTTCCCGGTCGACTCGACCCGGCCGTCCGGCAGCACCACCGGATTGTCCACAACGGACCGCAGCTCCCGGCCGGCGACGTCGACCACGAAACCGAGGGTGTCCCGGGCCGCCCCGGCGACCTGCGGTGCGCACCGCATCGAGTACGCGTCCTGCACGGCGTGCGCCAGGTCGTCGCGGTGCGAGTCCATGATCTGCGAGCCCTGCAGCAGCCGGTGGATGTTCGCCGCCGACACCGCCTGCCCCGGGTGCGGCCGGATGGCGTGCAGCTCCGGCAGGAACGGCCGCTCCGAGCCGAGCATCGCCTCGATCGCCAGCGCGGCCGTCACGTCGGCCATGGTGAACAGGTGGCCGGCGTCGGCGATCGCCAGCAGCAGCATGCCGAGCATCCCGTCGGTGCCGTTGATCAGCGCCAGCCCCTCCTTGGCGGCCAGCTCGATCGGGCGCAGCCCGGCGGCGGCCAGCGCCTCGGCGGCGTCGAGCCGACCGCCGTCCGGGGCGAGCACCCAACCCTCGCCGAGCAGCGCCAGCGCGCAGTGCGCCAGCGGCGCCAGATCACCGGACGCGCCGAGCGAGCCGTGTTCGGGCACCCACGGGGTCAGGTCGTGGTTGAGCAGGTCCACCAAGGCCTGCGCGACAAGCGGGCGGACGCCCGAATGGCCCAGCGCCAGCGATCGCACCCGCAGCAGCAGCATCGCCCGGACCACCTCGCGCGGCATCGGCGCCCCGATCCCGGCCGCGTGCGAGCGGATCAGCGCGTGCTGCAGCTCGGCCCGCCGCTCCGGGGCGACGAACGTGTTGGCCAGCGCCCCGAAGCCCGTCGAGACCCCGTAGACCGGGCGGCCGGCGGCCTCGATCCGGTCCACGATCGCCCGGCTGGTGGCCATCGCGTCAAGCGTGGCCGGGCTGAGCACCACCCGGGCCGGGCCGCGGGCCACGGCGAGGACGTCGGCGGGGGAGATGCCGTCGGGGTGGACGGTGACGGTCGACCCGGTCAGGGTAGGCATCGCGGTACTCCCGTTGTGCAGGACCTGCTCGATCAGCGGCACCCCCGGCCGGTAGGCCAGGTGCAGATGCGACGGGGCGGCCAACACGGCCAGGTCGGCGCGGCCGCCGACCCGCAACACCCCGATGTCGTCGCGGCGCAGCGCCCGCGCCCCGCCGGCCGTCGCGGCCCAGACCGCCTCCGCCGGGGTCATCCCCATCTCGCGTACGGCCAGCGCGACGCAGAACGGCATCGACGACGTGTACGACGAGCCGGGATTGCAGTCGGTGGCCAGCGCCACCGTCACCCCCGCGTCGAGCAGCCGGCGGGCGTCCGGGTACGGCGACCGGGTCGAGAACTCGGCACCGGGCAGCAGCGTCGCCACCGTGCCGGCGACGCCGTCGCCGGAAGCGTTGGTCGCCGAGTCAGCCAGCGCTGCCACGTCCGCGTCGGACAGGTGGGTGCAGTGGTCCGCGCTGGCCGCGCCGAGTTCGACCGCCAGCCGCACCCCCGGGCCGGGGCCGAGCTGGTTGGCGTGCACCCGCACGCCGAGGCCGGCGGCCTGCCCGACGGTGAGGATGGCGCGGGCGTGGTCGGCGTCGAAGGCGCCCCGCTCGCAGAAAACGTCGATCCACCGGGCGTACGGCAGCGCGGCGCGCAGCATCGGCCCGCAGACCAGGCCGACGTAGTCGTCGGGGCGGTCGGCGTACTCGGCCGGGACGACGTGCGCGCCGAGGAAGGTGGTCTCGTCGGTGAACTCGCGGGCGATCCGCAGCGACCGGGCCTCGTCGGCGACCGTCAGGCCGTACCCGCTCTTGATCTCGATCGTGGTGGTGCCCTGCCGCAGCGCCTCGCCGTGCAGCCGGGCCACCGCGTCGCGCAGTTCGGCGTCCCCGGCGGCGCGGGTGGCGGCGACCGTGGTGCGGATGCCGCCGCCGGTGTACGGCGTCCCGGCCATCCGGGCGGCGAACTCGGCGGCGCGGTCCCCGGCGAAGACCAGGTGGGAGTGGCTGTCGACGAAGCCGGGCAGCACCGCCCGGCCGGCCACGTCGATCCGCCGGTCGGCGGCGGGCGCGTAGCGGGCCGGCCCGATCCAGGCGACCTCACCGGCCTCCACCAGCAGCGCCGCCTTGCGGCGGATGCCGAGCGGACTACCGTCGCCGGTCCCGGCCACGTTGGTGACCAACTCACCGATGTTGTCCAGCAACAGGCTGCCGAGGCTCATCGGCGTACCGCCCACCGGCCGCCGCTCGCCGGGTCATCGCTTGTCGGGCAACCGTTCGCCGGGCAACCGCTCATCGGATCACCGCTCATCGGTCACCGCCGCGATCGCCGCCCGCAGCTCGGCCGGCACGTCGATCGACAGGTGCCGCCCGGCGGTGACCACCGGCCGACCGTCGACAAGCACGTGGGTGACGTCGGCTGCGGTGGCTGCGAAGAGCGCGCCCGCCGGCGGGACGCCGGCGGTGCGGGCGCTGTCCAACGCGATGGTGACCAGGTCGGCCCGGTCGCCGGGGCGGATCGCGCCGGCGTCCGGCCAGCCCAGCGCCGCGTGCCCGGCGGCGGTGGCGGTCCGCAGCAGCTCGTCCGGGCGGAAGTGGCCGCGCCGGGTCGTGCGCAACCGTTCGTGCGACTCCACTGCGCGGGCCTCCTCGAACATGTCGATGATCGCGTGGCTGTCGGTGCCGAGGCTCAGCGGGCTGCCGGCGTCGGCCAGCGCCCGTGCCGGCCCGATCCCGTCGGCCAGTTCCCGTTCGGTGGTGGGGCAGAGGCAGACGCCGGTGCCGGTCCGGCCCAGCGCGGCCAGGTCGGCGCCGGTCAGGTGGGTGCCGTGGACCGCCGTCGTGGCCGGGCCGAGCACGCCCGCGCCGGCCAGCAACGCGGTCGGCGTTTTTCCGTGGTACGCCAGACAGGCGTCGTTCTCGGCGGGCTGCTCCGATAGGTGCAGGTGCAGGGGTGCGGACCGCTCGGCGGCCCAGCCGGCCACCTCGGCGAGCTGGTCGGCGGGGACCGCCCGCACGGAGTGGATGGCCGCACCGCGCCGGACCCGCCCGGCGGCCCATCCGGGCGCGGTACCCCGGCCGGGCGCCGCAGCCGGGTCGAGCGCCATCGCCGGGTGGAGCGTGGTGGCCCGGTCGAGTGCCGTGGCCCGGTTGGCCCAGCCGGCGGCGTCGCCGTCGCCGAATCGGAGCTGCGGCCCGGTCAGCGGCCGGCCGTCCACGGTGGCGGTCAGGTAGGCGGTGTCGAGCAGGGTGAGCCGGATGCCGGCCTGGGCGGCGGCCTCGATCAGCGCGACGCCCATCGCGTTCGGGTCGGCGTAGCGGGTGCCGCCCGGCGCGTGGTGCAGGTAGTGGAACTCGCCCACGCAGGTGATCCCGGCCAACGCCATCTCGGCGTAGGTGGCGCGGGCCAGCGCCAGGTAGCTGTCCGGGTCGAGCCGGTCGGCGACCGCGTACATCCGGTCCCGCCAGCTCCAGAAGTCGCCCGGCCCGCCCTGGGTACGCCCGCGCAGCGCCCGGTGGAAGGCGTGCGAGTGGGTGTTGGCCAGGCCGGGCAGGGTGAGGCCGGGCAGCCGGACGGCGTCCGGCGGCGGCGGGCTGACCCCGACGGTGACCGCGCCGAACCGGCCGTCCACGACCTCGATCAACAGGTCGGCGACCGGCTCGGCGGCACCCGCCGGCCAGCCGAACTCGGCGTGCCAGCGAGTCAGTCGCATGCCAGCGCCGTCAGCAGGTCGGTGAGCGCCTGCACGCCGGCCGCGCAGTCGGCGTCGGCGGCGGACTCGGCCGGCGAGTGGGAGACCCCGGTCGGGTTGCGGACGAAGAGCATCGCGGTGGGCAGGTGCGCCGCGAGGATCCCGGCGTCGTGGCCGGCGGCGGTCGGCAGCACCGGAACGTCGTCGCCGAGCGCCCGGCGTAGCCGGCCGACCAGGTCGGCGTCGAAATCGACGGCCGGGCTGGCCGACTCGGGGGTCAGGGTGACCGTGGTGCCGTCCCGGTCGGCCCGCTCGGCGACCTTACGGTGCACGGTCTCGACCAGTGCGTCGAGGACGTGGCGGTCGGCGGCCCGGGCGTCGAGCCAGCCGGCGACCCGGGACGGCACCGCGTTCGTGGCGTTCGGTTCGACCCGGACCCGGCCGACGGTGGCGTGCGCGCCGCGCAGCCGGGCCTCCTTGTTGACGGCCAGCACCGCGAACGCGAAGGTCAGCATCGGATCCCGCCGGTCGGCCATCCGGGTGGTGCCGGCGTGGTTGGCCTCGCCGGTCAGCTCCAGCCGCCACCGGCCGTGCGGCCAGATGCCGCTGCCGATCCCGATCGGGGCGGCCAGCTCGGCCAGCGC
Source organism: Solwaraspora sp. WMMD1047 (assembly GCF_029626155.1). Taxonomy (NCBI): domain Bacteria; kingdom Bacillati; phylum Actinomycetota; class Actinomycetes; order Micromonosporales; family Micromonosporaceae; genus Solwaraspora; species Solwaraspora sp. WMMD1047. Next base: position 1,668,771 of record NZ_JARUBL010000001.1, read on the forward strand.
CCGGCCCTGCTCGACGTGCAACTCGACGAAGGCGGCCAGCCCGGCCAGCAGCTCGGGGCGGGCGCCGGCCGGCGGACCGCCGAGCGCGGCTTCGAAGGTGACGCCGTCCGGGTCGGTGAGAGCCGCCGCCCGCTCCGGCGCGATGTCACCGGTCAGCAGCCGCGACCCGAGGCACGGTACGCCGAACCGGGCGCCCTCCTCCTCGGCGAACGCGGCCACCCCGACCGGCCGGCGCGGCGGACCGCCCCGGTCGAGCAGGTCGGTGACGGCGAGCAGGGCGCTGACGATGCCGAGCGGCCCGTCGTAGCCACCGCCGTGCGGGACGGAGTCGAAGTGGCTGCCGAGCAGGAGCCCGCCCGCCGCGTCGCCGCTCCGGCCGGCGCGCTGGCCGTTGCCGCCAGCGTCCGGGCCCCACCAGGCGAAGAGGTTGCCGTTGCCGTCGGTTTCCAGCCGCCCGCCCATGCGCTGGACCCGGTCCCGGAACCACTCCTCCAGCCGCCGGACCGGCTCGCTGAAGCCGTACCGCAGGTAGCCGCCGCTGCCCGGGTCGCGGCCGACCGGCGCGATCTCGTCCCACGCGGCCCGGAACCCGGCGGCCGTGCCGCCCGTGTCGCCGCCGCCCGGCGCGCCACTCACGCTGCCTCCGTCGGGCTGGGCGTCTCGGTCGGGCTGGGCGCCTGCGCCGCGACCGCTGTCGGCGACACGCCCGGCGCCCGCATCGGGATCGGCAGGCCGGTGGCGGTGGCCACCTCGGCCGCCGCCGGATAGCCGGCGTCGACGTGTCGCAGCACCCCGGTCGCCGGGTCGTTGGTGAGCACCCGTTCGATCTTCTGGCCGGCCAGCGCGCTGCCGTCGGCGACGCAGACCTGCCCGGCGTGCAGCGACCGCCCGATGCCGACCCCGCCGCCGTGGTGGATCGACACCCAGGAGGCGCCGCTGGCGGTGTTGACGAGCGCGTTGAGCAGCGGCCAGTCGGCGATCGCGTCGGAGCCGTCGGCCATCGCCTCGGTCTCCCGGTACGGCGAGGCGACCGACCCGGCGTCCAGGTGGTCGCGGCCGATCACCACCGGGGCGGAGAGCTCACCCGAGGCGACCATCTCGTTGAACCGGACCCCGGCCCGGTCGCGTTCGCCGTAGCCGAGCCAGCAGATCCGCGCCGGCAGGCCCTGGAAGGTCAGCCGCTCGCCGGCCAGCCTGATCCACCGGGCCAGCGACTCGTTCTCGGGGAACAGCTCCAGGATGGCCCGGTCGGTGGCGGCGATGTCGGCCGGGTCGCCCGACAGCGCCGCCCACCGGAACGGACCCTTGCCGGCGCAGAACAACGGCCGGATGTACGCGGGCACGAAACCGGGGAAGTCGAATGCCCGCCGGTAGCCGCCGAGTTGCGCCTCGCCCCGGATCGAGTTGCCGTAGTCGAAGACCTCGGCGCCCGCGTCGAGGAAGCCGACCATCGCCTCGACGTGGCGGGCCATCGAGGCCCGCGCCCGCTCGGTGAACCCGGCCGGGTCGGCCGCCGCCAGCCCGGCCGCCTCGGCCAGCTCCACCCCCTCGGGCAGGTACGACAGCGGGTCGTGGGCGCTGGTCTGGTCAGTGACGATGTCGATCTCGACGCCCCGGCGCAGCAGCTCCGGCAGGACGGTGGCGGCGTTGCCGACCACCCCGACCGAGAGCGCCCGGCGGTCGCGGCGGGCGGCGGTGGCCAGCTCGACGGCGGCGTCCAGCGAGTCGGCCACCTGGTCGAGGTAACGGTCCCGGACCCGGCGGGCCAGCCGGCCGGGGTCCACGTCCACGATCAGGCAGGCGCCGCCGTTCATGGTGACCGCGAGCGGCTGGGCGCCGCCCATCCCGCCGCAGCCGGCGGTGAGCGTGAGGGTGCCGGCCAGGCTCGCGCCGCCGGCCGCGGCCGCGGCGAGGTCCGCCGAGGCCGTGCCCGCCGAGGCCGTGCCCGCCGTGGCCAGCTTCGCGGCGACCGCCGCGAACGTCTCGTAGGTGCCCTGCAGGATGCCCTGGGTGCCGATGTAGATCCAGGAGCCGGCGGTCATCTGCCCGTACATGGTCAGGCCGAGGTTCTCCAGCCGGCGGAACTCCGGCCAGGTGGCCCAGTCGCCGACCAGGTTCGAGTTGGCGATCAGCACCCGGGGCGCCCATTCGTGGGTGCGCAGCACCCCGACCGGCCGGCCGGACTGCACCAGCAGCGTCTCGTCGTCGGCCAGCTCCCGCAGCGTACGCACCAGGGCGTGGTAGGACGGCCAGTCCCGGGCCGCCCGGCCGGTGCCGCCGTAGACCACCAGGTCGCCGGGGCGCTCGGCCACCTCCGGGTCCAGGTTGTTCATCAGCATCCGCAGGGCGGCCTCCTGCGGCCAGCCCTTCGCGGTGCGGCTGCCGCCGCGCGCGGCGCGGACCTGCTCGTTCATCCGGGACACCTTCCGTTGCTAGCTGAGGAACACCTGCCGGCGGGTGGCGGAGCGTTCGAACTCCTCCAGCCGGCGCTGGGCGTCGGCCGGAGCGGCGTCGCAGATCGCCTGCAGCAGCACCATCGACAGCGCCATCGGGGCGGTGTGCAGGTCGAAGACGAGCTGGGCGCCGACGGCGGCGGGCAGCACGATGTCGGAGTATTCGGCGGCCGGGCTGACCGCCGAGTCGGTGATGGTGACCACGGTGAGCCCGGTGCCGGACTCGCGTACCTCCCGCAGCGCCTCCAGCGACTCGCGCGGATAGCGGGGCAGCACGATCGCCAGCAGCGCGGTCGCCCCGCCGGCCCGGGCCTGCTCCAACCGGTCGGCGAGCAGGCTGCCGCCGGTGTCGAGCACCCGCACGTCCGGGTGGATCTTGGCCGCGAAGTAGGCGAAGTACGCGGCCAGCGGCGCCGCCGCGCGCAGCCCGAGCACCGGCAGCGGACGGCTGGCGGCCAGCAGCGCCCCGGCGGCGGTGACCCGGTCCCGGTCGGCGAGCTGGTCGGCGAGCCGGTGCAGGTTCTCCACCTCGGCGCGTACCGCGCGTTGGGTCTCGTTCTGCGGCGGGCCGGTCAGGTGGCCGGGGGAGTCGGGCCCCGGTCCGCCGGCGGCGATGTCGCGGAGCCGGCGGCGCAGGGCCGGATAGCCGTCGTAGCCGAGGGCCATCGCGAACCGGGTCACCGACGGCTGGCTGACCTGAGCCAGCTCGGCGACCTCGGCGGCGGAGAGGTACGCGGCCGAGGCGGCATGCTGCACCAGGCTGTGCGCGATCCGGCGCTGGGTTGGCGTGAGCCGCACGCCGTGGAACAGTTCGAGCACGCGGTCCGTCGGCGGGGCCGCGATGACGCCGGTGTCATTCACGTAGTGACTCTATGCATGGCTTCATTCAGCTGGCAATGCCGCCGGACAGCTCGTCCGGGAACCGGCCCGGCGGGGCGCGTGGTAGAACCATCCGCGTGGATGGCACGAAGATTCGGCGCGCGATCGCCCGTACCCGCCTGGCTCCGGTGGCGGCATTTCCCCAACGACTGTTCAAGGTCGCCCGCTACGACGCGCGGGTGCTGAAGGTGTCGGCCCGCTGGCTGGTCACCTCCCGCGAACACCACAACTACACGTACCACCTGACCCGGCTCAGCCGCGAGCACCTGGCCTGGTTCGTCAGCGTGGTCTGCGCGGTGCCGGTCAAGCAGGTCCGGCAGTACCTGGCCGAGATCGAGGGCGACGACGAACTGCGCCGTCACATCGAGCAGGCGACCGCGGCCTCCGCCCGGCGCGGCCTGGCCGACCGGCAGGTCCGCTACGCCCGCCGGATCGGCTGGTACGCCATGGTCCGCGCGCTGCGCCCGGCGCACATCGTGGAGACCGGCGTGGACAAAGGGCTGGGCACCTGCGTGCTGGCCGCCGCCCTGCTGCGCAACGCCGCCGAGGGAGACCCGGGCCGGGTCACCTCGCTGGACATCAACCCGGAGGCCGGCTACCTGGCCAAGGCGCAGCCCTGGTCGGACGTGGTCGACCTGGTGATCGGCGACTCGATCTCGTCGATCAACGACCTGGACCGGCCGGTCGACATGTTCCTGCACGACAGCGACCACAGCGTCGGCCACGAGCAGCGCGAGTTCGAGGCGGTGGAGGCGAAGCTGGCGCCCGGGGCGGTGCTGCTCACCGACAACGTCACGGTGACGAACGTGCTCGCCGAGCACGCCGAACGGACCGACCGGCGGTTCCTCGCCTTCCGGGAGACCCCGGCCCGGCACTGGTTCCCCGGCGACGGGATCGGCGTCGCCTGGTAGCTGTGACATCCTGAGCCGATGCGGCTGGCGGCCATCCACACGTACCCGGTCAAGGGTTGTCACCGGCTCGACCACGACGGCGCGCGGGTCGAGCCCTGGGGCCTGCGCGGCGACCGGCGGTGGATGGTCGTCGACGAAGACGGGGTCGGCGTCACCCAGCGGGAGGTGCCGGCGCTGGCGCTGATCCGCCCCGAGCCGCGGCCCGACGGAGTGCTGCTGCGGGCGGCCGGCCGACCCGACCTGACGGTGCCGGAGCCGGCCGATGGCGACGCGCTGCCGGTGCGGGTGTTCCGCCACCACGCGCCGGCCGCCGCGCGGGTCGCCGACGCCGGGGCCGCCGAGTGGCTGACCGTGGCGCTGGACCGCAAGGTCCGGCTGGTCTGGCTGGGCGACCCGACCGCCCGGTCGGTGCCGGACACGACGTTCAGCGCGCCGGCCGACCGGGTCAGCTTCGCCGACGGGTTTCCGCTGCTGCTCGCCACCACCGCCTCGCTGGACGCGGTGAACGACGCGCTGCTGGCGTCGGGCAGCCACGAGGCGCCGCTGCCGATGGCCCGGTTCCGCCCGAACCTGGTGGTCAGCGGCTGCCGCCGGCCGTGGCAGGAGGAGGAGTGGACCGGCCGCCGGCTGCGGATCGGCGCGGCGGTGTTCCGGGTGGCCCGACCCAGCCCGCGCTGCGTGGTGACCACTGTGGATCAGGAGACCGCGGAGAAGGGGCGGGAGCCGCTGCGGGTGCTGGCCGCGATCCACGCCGTCGACCAGAAGCTGCTCTTCGGCCAGAACATCATTCCCGACGGCGTCACCGCCGGCGCGGAGATCACCATCGGGGACGAGGTTGCCTTAGCCGGAGATTAAGGACTGTTGCGCCTGGTGACGGGGGCGGGCAGCATGGGTCCACGTGACCGACACCAGCCCTGACGGCCCGACCGCCCGCCGGCACCGCCGGGCGCCCCGGCTGTCGCCGCGCTGGTTGGCCGCGACCGGGGTCGCCGTGCTGGCCGCCGTCGTCGGGGTCGCCCTCGCCGTGCAGTCCGGCGCACCGGCCTGCGCCGCCGGGCTGGCGGCACCGCCGGACGGCAGCACCCGGCAGGGCAAGGCCACCTTCTACGACTCCGGCGGCGCGGGCGGCAACTGCTCCTACCCGAGCGCCCCGGCCGACCGGATGTACGTCGCGCTCGGCCCCTCCGAGTACGCCGACGCGGCCGCCTGCGGCGGGTACCTCGACGTGACCGGTCCCAAGGGCAAGGTCCGGGTACTGGTGATGGACCGCTGCCCGGAGTGTCCCGCCGGGCACATCGACCTGTCGAAGGAGGCGTTCGCGAAGATCGCCGATCCGGTACAGGGGATCGTCCCGGTCAGCTACCGGGCGGTGGCGAACCCGTCCGGGGTCGGGCCGCTGACCTTCCGGATGAAGGACGGCACGTCGCAGTTCTGGTTCGCCGTCCTGGTCGGCGAGCACGGCAACGCCCTGCGTTCGGTGGAGGCGCGGTCGGGCGGTTCGGCCTGGCGGCCCGCCGACCGGCAGGACTACAACTACTGGGTCATCGACGGTGGGCTCGGCGCCGGGCCGTACAGCATCCGCGTCACCGACGTGCGCGGGCAGCGGGCCGTCGCCCAGGGCATCAAGCTGCTGCCCGAGCAGACCCAGCGCAGCACCGTGCGGATGTACGGCGGCGGGTCCGCGCCCGGTCGGGCCGCCGCGTCGCCCACCCGCCGGTCGCCCGGCCCGCCGACCCCGACCCCCGCCGGCAGCCCATCCGGTACGCCGACCGCCGCGGCTGGCGTACCCGTTGCTCCCGGGACCACCGCGGCGCCGGCGGCCGCGTCGGTGCCCGCCAGTTGCGACGGCTGACCCGGGTGGTCGGCCGTCGGGGTCAGGTGCTGGCGAACAGTGCTCCCCAGCCGGGCGCCTCGTCGGGGTCGCGGGCCCAGCCGGCGAGCAGGTTGGTGACGACCCGGTCGGAATCGTCGATGGTGGCCCGGGCCAGCTCCCGCAGCGCGTCCATCCCGGCCGCGGTCGGCCGCTCGACCGTGGCCTGCGCCTGCTCCGGGTCCAGCACCATTGCCCGGGCGATCGCGGTGGCGCCGCGCTTGCCGATCGCGGACGCCATCGACTCCAGGTGGCGCAGCGTGGTCAGGGCCGAGGCGGCGAACGAGTTCGCGGCCGACAGGCAGGCGGCGGCCGAACCGGCCGCGGCGCTGGCCGCCGCGGTGGCGATCTGGTGCGCGAAGGCGGCCAGGATCGTCGACACCACCGCGTAGGCGACGACCAGCAGGAACAGCATGGTTCCGACGCAGAGCAGGGTCACCCCCACCACCACCGCGACCACCTGCGATCTGACGCCTGGCCGGTCGGGTCCGGCGCTGCGCCGGGCGTCGTCGAGCCGGTCGTGCAGGTCGAGCCAGTTGACGCCGGCCTGGATGATCGCCAGCGGGTCACACTGGTGGAAGTAGACGATCTGGGCGACCGGCCACGCGGACGGGATCACCGCCGCGGCGACCGAGATCTCCACCATCGCCGTTCTCGCCGCGTCGGCGGCGGCGCTGCTCCGAGTCATCCCACTCCTCGATGGTTGTCCTCGGTTGATCCAGCGCCCCGGCACCCGGATTCGTTACGTGGCGGCGTCCGGGTCCTCGGCGGCACCCGCCAGCCGCGGCGTGGCGACACCGGATTGGTCCCGCCGGGCCGCCAGTTCGCCGGCCATGAACTGCGCCGCGGCGCGGTACGCGACCGCCAGGTGCGGGGAGACCGCGGCGTAGTTGCTCTCCTCGATCGCACCCGCCGCGGCCAGCGCCGCATCCGCCGCGTCGAGCGGGCTCGGCGCGGTCACCTCGTCGGCGGGCCGCCCAGCACTGTTCGACTCGGTCATGCCGTCCTTCCCATGGAACTGCCGGCCGGGCCTGCGGCGCCGGGCCGGGCCTGCGGTCAGAGACCGAACTGGCGCCGCATCCGCTCGAACATCAGGTTCGTGTCCCGCGCCCCGGAGTTGATGAGGTCGTTCAGGTGCCGCAGCTTCTGCTGGGCGGCGGCCGGGTCGTGCGGCAGGGCCAGCGGACCGCCGCCGCCGGTCTGCTCCCGGATCAGGTCGTCGGTCTGCCGGGCCAGGTCGGCCCGGGCGCCGCGGGCCGCCTCCTGGAGGCTGCCGGCGAGATCGGTGGCGCCCCGCCGCAGCGCCCGAGGGTCGATCTCGACCTCGTGGGTCGGGTCGTCGGCCGTGCAGGCGACCCGCACCATGCCGTCCGGACTCACCGCCCGGCCGACGAGTTCGGAGAGCTGGGAGTTGAGCCGCTCGGAGCGGTCGAACTGGTCCTGCATCTGCCGCAACAGCGAACTCAGGCTGGTGCCGGCGCCCGGGTTGGTGGGGTCTGACATGGTCCTCCTCAGTCCGCTTCAGGCCGCGGCCGGTAGAGCTCGCAATTGTCGCAGAGCCCGACGGGTGCGGTGGTCCGCGTTCCGGGCGGACCAGCTCCCGTACCGGGTGCTCCGACGGCGTCAGCCGGCCGGGACCGGCCGGGCCCGATCGGTGAGGAGCCGGACGGCGAGCGCGCCGAGCACCGATGCCATGAACCACTGCTGGATCCGCAACCAGCCGGGCCGGCCGGCGAGCCAGCCGGCGATCCGGCCGGCGGCGACGACGATCAGGCAGTTCACCGTGACGGCCACGACGATCTGGGTCAGGCCGAGCAGCAGGCCCTGACCGGCCACCGAGCCGCGGGCCGGGTCGATGAACTGGGGCAGCAGGGAGATGTAGAGCACCGCGATCTTCGGGTTGAGCAGGTTGGTGAGCAGGCCCATCAGGAACAACCGGCGGGGCGGGTCCGGGGGCAGCTGCCGGGCCACGAAGAGCGCGCCGTTGCGGGACCGCACCGCCTGCCAGGCCAGCCAGAGCAGATAGCCGGCGCCGGCCAGCCGGATCAGGTCGTAGAGCGGCGGCACCAGGGCGAACAGTGTGGTCAGCCCGGCCGCCGAGCCGACCAGGTAGACCAGGAACCCGGCCGCCACCCCGAGCAGGGAGACCAGGCCGGCGGTCCGGCCCTGGGCCAGGGTGCGGGAGATCAGGTAGATCATGTTCGGGCCGGGGGTGAGCACCAGGCCGAGCGCGACAAGCGCGATTCCCAGTGCAGCCGTGGCATCGACCATGACGACCTCCCCGTGGTTGACGACCGGCCCGACCGCACCGGTCCGGATCGAGCCTGGCCGGCCCGGTCCGCACCGGCCAGATCCAATCCGCCGGTCGCGGCCCCCCGGGTCACCGCGGGAAGTAGGTGTCGAGCAGCTCGTTGCGGAACTTGCCGGCCGGATCGAAGTGCCGCATCAGGTCGAGGAAGTCGCCGTGCCGGTCGTACCGGTCACGCAGTTCGGCGGCGGGCACCGCGAACACCTTGCCCCAGTGCGGGCGGGCGCCCAGCCCGGCCAGCTCCCGCTCGACGGCGGCCAGCACCGGCGCCACCGCCTCGGGGTCCTTCACCCAGGTGAAGTGGATCGCCACGCTGTCCCGGCCGTAGCTCGGGCTCAGCCACAGGTCGTCGGCGGCGACGGTCCGGATCTCGGAGATCTGCAGGACCGGGGCGACCAGGTGCCGGACCCGGTCCACTGCGTCCAGCGCCTCGGTCATCCGGGTCCGGGGGAGCAGATACTCGGACTGCAGCTCCTCTCCGCTGCTCGGGGTGAACTCGAGCCGGAAATGGGGCAGCCGGGCGTACCAGGGGCCGGGTTCGCCGAGCTGCCCGGTGCAGTTCTCGGCGGACATCCCGGGCACCGGGTGCAGCGGGCGGTCGGCGAGCGTCGCGCCGAACCAGCGCGGCGTCGGTTGCCACGGCCCGGGGTCGTCCACCCGCCGCTTGATCCACACCTGGTTGAACCGCGGCCCGGTCCAGTCGGTGAAGAGGCTGACGCTGTGCCCGGCGCCGAACACCTCGGCCTGGTGCGCGTCGAGCTCGGCGCGCGGCAGGTCCTGGTAGACGTACTGCCGCAGGTCGAAGGCCGGCACCAGATCGAGGGTGAGGTCGACGACCACGCCGAGCGCCCCCAGCGCGACGACCGACCCGGGGAATCGGTCGGGGTCGGCCCGCCGGTCGAGGGTGACCAGGTCGCCGTCCGCGGTGACCAGCCGGAGCGCCGAGACCGAGGTGGCCAGGCCGCCGTTGCGGTCGCCGGAGCCGTGGGTGCCGGTGGCGCAGGCACCGGCGACCGAGATGTGCGGCAGCGAGGCGAGGTTGGGCAGCGCCCAGCCGGCGGCGTGCAGCCGGGCCACCAGGTCGCCGTAGCGGAGCCCGGCCGGGACCCGCACCCGCGGGCCGGCCGGGTCGAACCGGAGGTCCGCCGGCAGCCCGGCGACCGAGACCTGGTCGCCGGTGGTGTCGGCCAGCCGGTTGAAGGAGTGCCCGGTGCCGAGCGTGCGCAGCCGGGACCGGCCCGCCACCAGTTTTCGCAGCTCGTCGAGGGTGTCCGGGCGGTGCAGCCGGCCGGCGCGGAAGGTCACGTTGCCGGCCCAGTTGGTGCGCGTCTCGGTCATGGGTGTCCTTCCGGGGCATCGGTGGCGGCGGGGTGCAGGTCGGTGGCCAGTCCGGCCAGTACCAGGTCCAGGCCCTGTCGAAACTCGTCGGCGGGGTCGATCCGGGCGGCCGCCCGGGCGGTTTCGGCCAGCATCGGGAACTCGTGCCGGGGCAGCCGGGCGAGCGCGGCGGTGCCGGCTCCGGAGAGCGAGCCGAGCTGGTCGGACTGCAGGGCGCCGACGACGTACGCCAGCAGGGTGCGGAAGGCGATCGCCCGGCGCTCCCCGGCGAGGCCGGCGCCGGCCAGCAGGGACATCATCGCCTCGCCCCAGCGGACCGTGCTGACGCAGACGTTTCGGTGGGCGAGCATCAGCGGAATCACCGCCGGGTGGTCGCTCAGCGCGTCCCGGATCCGCCGGCAGAGCGCGGCGAGCCGCCGGTCCCACCGGTCGGTGGGTGGTGTCGCCAGATTGACCGGGGTGAGGACGTGGTCGACGACGAGCCGTTCCAGTTCGGCGCGGTCGTCGAGGTAGCGGTAGAGCGACATGGTGCCCACGCCCAGCTCACCGGCGACCGCGCGCATCGACAGCGCGGTCGACCCGTGCCGGTCGAGGACCGCCAGGGCGGCCGCCGCGATGGCGCCTGAGGTCAGGGAGCGGGGACGTGGCATGGCCCTGACAGCGTACGGGGTTGACAGCGTACGGCGTACGCGTACCGTCACCGGGCAGGAGTGCGCCATGCGCCAACTGGGGTGGGCGACATGCCGACGATGCGACAGCCCGGTAGCCGGGGTAAGCCGACCGGTAGCCGCCGTGAGCCGGCGCTGAGCCGGCTGTGATCGTGCTGCCGAGTCTGGTGTCGACGCCGCTGGACAGTTCGGTCCGGGGCGCGACGGGTGACCGTCGGACACTGGAGGAGTTGGCATGGACAGGATCAATCGAGGACGGGTCGCGCGGGTCGGCGCGGCGCTGGCCGGCGCCGCGCTGCTGGTCGGTCAGCTCGCGTTCGGCGCCGCGCCGGCTCAGGCCGCACCCGCCGGAGTCAACTGCGTCGGCGACCTGACCGGACGGGCGGGGCTGGTCTGCTTCGACACCCTCACCGAGGCGGTGCGTACGGCGACCGCCGGCCGGTTCGCCGACGCGCCCCGCACCGGCGCGGAGGCGGTCAAGGACCCGGCGTTCGCCGCGGGCGTGGCCGCCGCGAACGCCGACGGCCGGGCGGCACTGGCCGCCCGGATCGTCATCAGCATCGAGTACGACCTGGCCAACCACGACGAGACCGACGGCACCCTGATCTGGTACGGCGACAAGGAGTGCAGCAACCGCACCACCGACGTCGACTACTCGATCGCGAACTACAACGTCTCCGCACCCGCCTGGGTGAACCGCATCACCTCGTTCCAGACGTTCGGCAACTGCTGGACGAAGCACTACGAGAACACCAACTTCGGTGGTGCGTCGGTCGGTTTCCAGGGCAGCCGCAACCACATCGGCGCGGCGATGGACAACCGGACCAGCTCGGAGCAGTGGTCCTGACCGGAGTCCGGACCCCGGGCGGCCACCTGCGATCGGGGGTGGCCGCCCGGTCGGCGGGGCTAGGCTGGCCGGCGTGCGGCTGGTCATCATGGCGGACACCCACCTGCCGAAGCGGGCCCGCGACCTGCCGGCTCCGCTGTGGGACGCGGTCGACGGCGCCGACCTGGTCATCCACGCCGGGGACTGGGTGAGTGTGGCGCTCCTCGACGAGCTGGAGCGGCGCAGCCGCCGGCTGGTCGGGGTGTACGGCAACAACGACGGGCCGGAACTGCGGGCCCGGCTGCCGGAGATCGCCCGGTTCGAGGCGGCCGGCCTGCGGATCGCGGTGGTGCACGAGACCGGGCCGGCGGGCGGGCGGGACCGTCGCTGCGCGGCCCGGTTCCCCGACCGCGACCTGCTGGTCTTCGGGCACTCCCACATCCCCTGGGACAGCACCGCCCCGGGTGGCCTGCGGCTGCTCAACCCCGGCTCGCCGACCGACCGCCGCCGGCAGCCGTACGCCAGCTATCTGACCGCCGACGCGGACGACGGCCGGTTGTCGGCCGTGACCCTGCACACCGTCGCCCGTTGAGTCCGCCGGGTCGGCGGCGGCGGCCGGCATAGGCTGTGGGTATGCCGAAAGCGATCTGGAACGACCTGGTCATCGCCGAGAGCCCGGACACCGTCCTGGTCGAGGGCAACCACTACTTCCCCCGGTCGGCGCTGCGCGACGATGTGGTGCGCGAGTCGGACACCCATACCCACTGCCCGTGGAAGGGCACGGCCTCCTACTACAGCCTGGAACACCAGGGGCGCAGCAGCGCCGACGCGGTCTGGTACTACCCGGAGCCGTTGCCCGAGGCCGAGATGGTCCGTGACCGGGTGGCCTTCTGGAAGGACGTCAGGGTCGTCGCCGAGGACTGACCCTCACCGGCCGACCGCCAGCGCCCGGTCCACCAGGTCGACGATCGCCGCCGCCGCCCGCGCCGAGTCGAACCCCGGGTCGGCGAGCTGTTCGGCCACCACAGCGTCGATCGCGCCGTTGATGATGACCGCGGTGATCCGGGAGGCCGGCTCGGCCCGGTAGTCGCCGGCGGCCTTGGCCCCGTCGATGAGCGCGGCGACGCTCTGCCATCGGCTGGGGGCGTTCGGGCTGTCGGTGACGCCCGATTCGGCACTGATCGCCTCGATGATCATCCGTGCGTGCGCCGGGCTGCCGCGCAGGTACGCGATGAGCGAGTGGATGTAGGCCCGCAGCGCGGCCGCCCCGGTGTGTGGCTCGACGGCGCCTCCCACCCGCGCGGTGAGTTGTTCGATCACCGTCCCGTACGCCGCCCGTACCACCGCGTCCTTGGACGGGAAGTGGTAGAGGACGGCCGCCTTCGAGATCTCCGCCGCCTCGGCGATCCGGGCCAGCGAGGTGCCCGCGTAGCCGTGCGCGGCGACCAGATCGATTGTCACCCGAATGAGCTGGGCGCGGCGGGCCTGCTCGGTGAGGGTCAGTGGCCGGCCGGCGCGTCCCTGGTCGACCGCCATGGCGCCACCGTACCGGGTGGTTTCGGCCGGGCGGTTCTCCCGCCCGGCCAGCTCTTGGTGACCTCTCGGTTAGATTTTCTACCACGCGGTTAGTAATCTGAACGCATGGTAGAAAACGAGGTGTCTGGCATGACGCGGGAAACCGGCCCGGACCAGTCGCCCTCCGACAGGTGGGGGCGATTCACCAGGTGGTTGCGCCGCCGGCGGCGGTGGCTGGTCGGCGTGGCCGCCGGGCTGCTCGCCGTGGTGATGCTGGTCGCGTACGCCCTGCGCGACCCGTCCCCGGTGGGCTACTTCACCTCGGCCCAGGCGCACGACCGCTTCCTCGCCGCCTACGACGAGGCGATGGCCGAGCTGCCCGAGCCGGACCGGACCCTCGACGTGCGGACCAGCTACGGGGTGGTCCGGCTCTACCACTTCACCGGCGCGTCACCCGCCGCCGCGCCACTGTTGCTGCTGCCGGGCCGGGCCGCCGCGTCGCCGGTCTGGGCCGACAACCTGCCCGCGCTGCTGCGGGTGCGCAGCGTCTACACCGTCGATCTGCTCGGCGAGCCCGGACAGAGCATCCAGCAGCGGCCGATCAACACCCCGGCCGACCACGCGCAGTGGCTGCACGAGGTGCTGGAAGAGCTGCCCGAACCCCGCATCCACCTGTTCGGACTCTCGTTCGGTGGCTGGACCGCGATGAATCTCGCCCTGCACCGTCCCGAGAAGGTCGCCAGCGTCCTCCTGCTCGACCCGGTGCTGGTCTTCGCGGACCTGCCGTTGGAGGTGATCATCCGGTCCATCCCGGCCAGCATCCGCTGGCTTCCCAAGTCCTGGCGGGACGACTTCGCGAGCTGGACCGCGAACGGCGCCCCGGTCGAGGACGTCCCGGTGGCCCGGATGATCGAGGCGGGCATGCAGACGTACGCGATGAAACTCTCTCCGCCGACCAGGCCCTCCGAGCAGGACCTGGCCGGCCTGCGGTCGCCCACCCTGGTGCTGCTCGCCGGGGAGTCCCGGATGCACGACTCGGCCGCCGCCGCCGAGGTGGCCCGCCGCACCCTCCCCAACGGGACGGTCAAGGTCTATCCCGACGCGTCCCACGCGATCAACGGCGAGTACCCCGACCAGATCGCCGCCGACGTGGCCGCGTTCCTGGCCGGGCTCGAATGACGGCCGGTCAGGACGCCGGTCCCGGCATCGTTACCAGCACCTGCCCCCGAGCCCGCCGATCGGTCACGTACCGGATCGGCTCGGCGGTCCGGCCCAGCGGTGCGACCGTCGGCCCGATCGGGAGGGCCGCCGGTATAGTCGGCGGCGTTGGCGAGCGAGATGGGTGTCTTCCGTGCCGCAGCGACTGGCGGAGAGGGCGGGTTGTGGCGACGGCCCCGGCCCGGTGATCGAGGCGTTCGGCGCCCAGCGGCGCCGGTTCATCGAGTTCCTGCGCGACCTGCCGGAACCGGCCTGGCGCCAACCGTCGCGCTGCTCGGACTGGTCGGTCCACGACGTCGCCCGGCACGTCCGCGACGGGGCACTGGCACACACCGCCGGGCTCGCCGGCCGCCCCAGCCCGTTCGGTGGCGGCCGGTTCGACCCGGCGCGGACCCCGTCGCAGTGGCTGGCCCGCACCGCAGGCGAACCGCCGGCCCACACCCTGCGCGACCTGACCGAACTCGCCGACCAGGAGACGACGCTGCTCACTGCCCGCGTGGCGGCCGCCGACAGCGGCCCGGCGCGCGGCCCGTTCGGCCGGCCGGCGCACTGGTCGATTCGGTCGCTGCACGTCTTCTGGGACGCCTGGATGCACGAGCGGGACGTGGTGCTCCCGCTCGGCGGCGAGATCCGGCCGACCGACGTCGACCTGCAACTGGCGGTTCTCTACAGCCTGCTCGCCGCCGCCACCTCGGCCAGCTGGACCGGCGGCTACCTGTGCACGTCGCTGGTCCTGGACGGTAGCCCGTCGGGCGGCTACACGATCTCCAGTGTGGACGACGAGATCGTGATCACCGCCGAACCCGGGGCGGCCACACCGCTGCGCGCCGAGGTCACCACCCTGTTGGACAGCCTGGCCGGGCGGGGGCCGAGCCCGGCGGTGGTGTTCGGCACGGCGTCACCGGCCGCCGAGCAACTCGGCATGCTGCGCAGGGCGTTCTCGCCACGCTGAGAGCCCGGAAGGAGCCCCTGATGGTCGTACGCCGGTTGAGCTGGCTGTTCCTCGTGGCGGTGCTGGCGGTGGCCGGCTGCGGCGGCAGCGGCGGGACCCCGTCCACCGATGCGGACTGGCCGGCGGGCACGCCGGCCGGTCCGCCACTGGAGTTCACCGCGACCACCGTGGACGGCGAGCCGTTCGACGGGCGTTCGCTCGCGGGCAAACCCGCCGTACTGTGGTTCTGGGCACCGTGGTGCCCGGTGTGCCTGCAGCAGGCGCCCGGCGTCCGCGAGGCGTTCGAACAGTACGGCGATCAGGTCGCCATCGTCGGGGTCGCCGGGCTGGACGAGGCCGCCGCGATGCCGGAGTTCATCCGGCTGGCCAAGGTGGAGGCGATAACCAACCTGTCCGACGAGACGGGCGAGGTGTGGAAGCGCTTCGGCATCACCTCACAGAGCACCTTCGTCCTGATCGACCCCGCGGGGACGATCACCTTCCAGGGCCGTCTCGACGCCGACGAGGTTCCCGCCCGGGTCGCGGAGCTGCTGGGCTGACCGGCCCGGTCAGAATCGTTCCCACGGTCCGTACATGCCGGCCTGCCGGTACCGCCGGGTCTCCGTCTTCCCGTCCAACCGTTTGACGGTGGCCACGACGATCTGCCCCTCGATCCGGTACGAGGTGAACGTCATCCTGTTCCCGGCCGGGGTGGGCGGGTCGCCCTCGATGACGGGCCACGCCTCCCGGGTCCTCCCGTCCCATGACACGTGGACCGGGACGAGCGCCTGCTGCCGGGCGGCACCGGGATTGCCGAGTTCGACGAGCACGAGCGCGTCCTCCCGGGGCGGCGCGTTCGCGGGTTCCTCGACGAGGAACTCCCCGTAGACCGGCCGCGCCCCACCCGGGAGCATCCGGCAGGGGATGTCGAAGCCGTTGGAACCGTTGCGGAACTGCACGACATCGTCGCTCTCCCCGCAGAACCGCAACGCTCGCACGGCGACATTGGGCCAGTCGGTCCGGCGGATCTCGCTCAACCGTTCGCCCCGGGTCGGTCCGGCCGGCGGACTCGACGTGGCCGGGGTGGTCGGTCCAGCCGGCGTCGCCGACGGTACGGCGGAAGCGGTGGCGCTGGCGATCGGCGCGGGCGCACCGGCGGGTCCCGCGTCTCCCGGCCGTCGTTCGGTCGAGGTGCACCCGGCAGTCACGGCAAGGGCAAGAACGACGCCCAGCAGAAATCTGGTACGCATACCAACCTTCCTTCGCTAAGGGTAGCTGTCCCGGATTGAGATGCGCCGTTCTCGCCACCAGTTCGCGAGGGGAGATGTCAGGTAGCCGACCTACCGGGCCGCGACCGGCGGTCTCCTCAGAGCTTTCCGGCGGCCGCCGCGAGGCGGATCAGCTCGATCCGACCGTCCACGAGGAGCGGACCGGCCGCGTACGGCACCAGCAGCGTGTCCCCCCGCCGCAGCGGCAGGTCGTCGGACTCACCGGTCAGTCTGCCCGCACCCGCCACCACCACCAGGACGCTGAAGCCCCGCTCCAGGCGGTCGCCGCCGCGCAGTCGGCGGGCGTCGAAGAACTCGTCCGCGGCCTCGGGAAGCAGCCGCTGCCCGCCCCGCAGGCGGTCGAGCCGCTCCGGGGTCCACCCGCCGCGGTCGACGCAGCGCAGGGCCAGGTCGTAGCCGAGCCCCAGATGGCCGTCGGACAGGCCGAAGCTCTGGTATTCGAGCAGCACGGAGAAGTCGGTCGGCTCCTGGACCTCCACCAGCAGGATGCCGTCGCCGATCGCGTGGGGCAGCCCGGCGGGGCAGAAGATCGCGTCGCCGGCCGACACCGGAACCCGGTTGGTGGCGTCGAGCATCGGCCCGATCCGCTGCCCGGTCACCCAGCTGGCCAGCTCGTCGGCCGGCACGTCCCGGGCGAAGCCGAGATGGACGTACGCGCCGGGGCGGGCCGAGACGATCACCCAGGCCTCGGCCTTTCCGTACGGCGACGCCAGGTGGGTGGTCGCGAAGCGGCGGTCCGGGTGGACGTGCAACGGCAGCCGCTGGCCGGCGTCGAGCAGCTTCACGAGCACGCCGGGATCGGTGCGCTCCGGGCCGAGCCACCAGCGCGGGTCGGCGGCGATCGCCTCCGCCAGCACCCGCCCGTCCGGCAGCGTGGAGAGCCCGGCCGAGTCGGCCCCGAACCGGGTGGTCACCGAGCCCACCCAGTCCTCGGGGCGGTCCGGCAGCGCGGGGACGCCGCGGAACCCGGCTATCCGGCCGGCGCCCCGGTAGAAGGTCGCCGGCTGGTTGGCGGCGAGCACCTCGATGGTCATCGGCGGTCCGATCCCCCGGGGCCGGACGTCCCGCGCCGCGCGAGCGCGGCGAGAAAACCGCCGACGAACGTGTCGCCCAGCCCGACCGTGGTGGGGTTCGTGACGTCCAGCGCGTACCCGGGGACGCAGTGGACCGCCTCGCCCATCCGCTGGCGCAGCGCCGCGGCGAAGGCCACCGACTCGGGCCGTCGCGGTCGCCGCCGCAGGCGGTCGACCTCGGCGTCGGTGACGTCGTCGCCGTGGCAGTAGCGGGCGGCGGCCAGCACCGTGCCGGTGTCGAGGGCGTCGGCGTGGTCGGCGGCGCGGTCGCCGAGCGCGAGCGCCCAGTACCTGGTGTGCAGAACCAGCGTGGGTACGGGGATGAGGGCGTGCACGGCCGTGAGCGCGTCCGCGACCTCCGCCGCCGAGAGCAGGTCGACCGGGTGCCCGAGGTAGGACTGCAGCTCGTCCTCGTTCAGCCCGTACACGTCGATCACGTCGAGCAGGGTGTCCCGGACCCGGCGGCTGAACGCGGGCTCGTGGTACGCCGCGTCCTCGAAGTAGGTGACCGCCCCGGGCGGCAACCGTCGCATGTGCCCGCGCAGCTCGGCCAGCCGGTGATCGAGTTGCGCCGCCGAGCGCATGGCGTTGAACCCGGAGATCAGGAACACCTCCGCCCGGCTCAGCCGGTCACCGAGGTCGTCGCTGAGCAGCATGGCGCCGTTGGCCGGATCGTTGACGTAGATCAGCCGGTTCGGGGCCGGCGCGGTGATGTCGAGGTCGCGGGAGCGGATCCGCAGGCCCTGGTCGTATTGGACGATCAGGTGCGGATGGAGGGCGTCCTCGACACCGCTGGAGACGTGGTCGACGTCGGGCGGCAGCAGCCGGCGTACGGTGTCGTCGACGCTCACCAGGTGCAGCGTCGATGGCACGCCGAGCCGGCTCATCACGATGCCGGCCCGCACCGACGTGCCGCCCAGCGCGGTCCGGTGCGGGAACCGGCCGGCGAAGGTCTCCAGCGCCGGGGCCGAGACGACGAAGTGCTCGCCGCCCCCGCCCCGGGCGACGTAGCCGAGGATCGACACCACCAGGTCCCGTTCGCTGGCCACCGTCGTCGGCGGCGTCAGCTCCCCGGCCGTGATGCCGTGCTCGGCGATGAGCCGTTCCAGCACGTCGGCGGTCAGCTTCAGCTCGTAGTCGACGCAGCCGCCGAGGCCGAGCAGGACCCGGGAGGCGTCGGCCATGTCAGTAGCGCGCGGCCTTGCCGGCGGCACCGAAGAGCTCGATCTTCTGGGCGGCGACCACCTTCATGGCCTCGACGCAGGCGGGTTGGATGGCGTTCGGCTCGCGGACCTTCGGGTCGTTGCCGAGGATCTCGCGCATCTTGGCGTGGTAGGCGAGCTTGATGTCGGTCGAGATGTTGATCTTGTTGATGCCGATCCGGGCGGCCTCGCGGATCTCGTCGTCCGGGTTGCCGGACCCGCCGTGCAGCACCAGCGGGATCTGGACCCGACTCTTGATCTCCTTGAGCAGGTCCAGCTTCAGCTCCGGCTTGAGGTGGGCCGGGTACATGCCGTGGAAGGTGCCGATCGCGATGGCGAGGCTGTCCACGCCGGTCTGCTCGACGAACGTGACCGCGTCGTCGGGATCGGTGTAGATGATCGTGGCGGCGCCCGCCTCGGCGTAGCTGTCGTTCCCACCGATCGTGCCGAGCTCGCCCTCCACCGAGACGCCGAGTGCGTGCGCGGAGTCGGTGACCTTCCGGGTGATCGCCACGTTCTCGTCGAACGGCAGCAACGAGCCGTCGATCATCACGGAGGTGAAGCCGAACTGGACCGCCTGCAGGGTCTGCTCGTAGGTGGCCCCGTGATCCCAGTGGATCGCGATCGGCACGCTCGAGCGGTGCGACCGCTCGACGATGCCGGTGACCATCTCGCGCCCGATGTGCCGGACCTCGTCCGGGTGGATGGCGACGATCAGCGGGGCGTCCGTCTCCTCGCTGATCTCCACGATGCCCCGGAACATCGCCCAGTCGCTGATGTTGAAGGCGGGCACGGCGAAGCTGTTCGCGTTGGCGACGTCGAGGATCGCCTTGCCGGTCGTCAGCATGTTCGAGTTTCTCCTTGGTTGCTGGTCTGTCAGGCTTTGACGGCGCCGGCGGTGAGCCCGCCGATGAACCGCTTCTGGAAGAAGAGGAAGAGGAACAGGACGGGAATCGAGCCGAGGATGCTCATCGCCATCATCTGGTTCCACTCGTAGGAGTGCTGGCCCATGAGCAGCTGGATGCCGATGGGCACGGTGCGCATCTCGTTGGTGCGGGTCAGCGTCAGCGCGAACAGGTACTCGTTCCACGAGATCATGAACGTGTAGACGCCGACCGCGATCAGACCGGGCACCGAGACCGGCACCAGGATCCGCCAGAGCGCGGTCCAGCCGCTGCCCCCGTCGACCTTGACGGATTCGTCCAGTTCGCGGGGCAGCGTGTTCAGGTACGCGGTGATCATGATGATCGCGTACGGGAGGGTGAACACCATGTGCGTGAGGATCAGGCCGGCGTAGGTGTCGTAGAGGCCGAGCGCGACGATGAGCCCGAAGTACGGAATGACGAGGGTGATCGGCGGCACCGCCTGGACGCTGACGATCATGGCGTTGATGGTCTTCTGGAGCGGGAACGTGAAGCGGCTGAAGGCGTACCCGGCGAGGATGGCCACCAGCAGCGTCAGGGCGGTCACCGCGAAGGCCACCAGGTAGCTGTTGAGGAAGAACCGCAACTGGGCGCCGCTGCCCAGGATCTCGCGGTAGGCGTCGAACGAGAAGCCCTCGGTGATCAGCCGCGGCGGGCTCTGGAAGACCTCGCCGTTGGCCTTGAACGAGGTGGCGAGCATCCACAGCACCGGCAGGCCGGCGAAGAGCCCGCCGAGGACCAGGCCGGTGATGACGCCGGCCTTCGCGAGGGTGCGTCTGGTCTTGACAGTGGCCATCGGCCTCACCGCTCCCTTTGCGAGCGTACGTAGAAGAAGGCCAGCACCATCGTCAGCAGCAGGACGATCACGGCGGCGGCGGACGCGGTCGCGAACTCGTACTCGCTGAAGGCCTGCTTGTAGGTGAAGGTGCTGAGCATCTCGGTGGTGTTCAGCGGCCCGCCGCCGGTGGTCATCCAGATCAGCGCGAACTGGTGCGAGGTCCAGATCAGGTCGAGCACCGCCATGCTGATGATCACCGGCCGGAGCTGCGGCAGCGTCACGTGGCGGAACCGCTGGAACCAGTTCGTGCCGTCCACGGCGGCGGCCTCGTACAGGTCGCCGGGGATGCCCTGCAGAGCGGCGAGCAGGCTGATCATGAAGAACGGGTAGCCGGACCAGACGTTGACGAAGGTGACCGCCCAGAGCGCCTTGCCCGGGTCGCCGAACCAGTTCACGCCCTCCTGGATGAGGCCGACGGTCTGCAGGACGTAGTTGACCACCCCGGCAGGGTCGAGCAGCAGCCGCCAGATGACGGCGATCACCGCGATCGTGAACAGCCAGGGCAGGATGTAGACGATCCGGAAGATGGCCCTGGTGACCCCGCCCAGCAGCGGGGTGTTGAGCATCATCGCGAAGGCGAGGCCGAGGACCAGGTGGGCCGCGGTGCTGACCGAGATGAAGACGGCGGTGTTGCGCAGCGCGGCCAGGAAGTCCGCGTCGGTGAGCACCTTCGTGTAGTTGGCGAACCCGGCGAACACCGAGTTCTCCTGGACGATCACGTTGTCCCGGAACGAGTAGCCGATCACCATGACGATGGGCACCACCATCAGGACCACGATCAGTAACACCGTCGGGGAGAGATAGCCGTACGGGATCAGGCGTCGGGCCAGCGCGGAGCGGGACCGTCCGGCGGCGGTCGGCGCGGGCGGCGCGGCCGGCGCCGTGGTCGGCGGTGCTGTCACAGTCATGCTGTCTCCTAGGTCGGGCGCCGCGCCGCAGGGCGGCGCGGCGCCCGAGTGGGCTAGCCGATTACCGACGACCAGTTCTCCTGTGCCTTGGCCAGGGCGTCGTCGACGCTGCTCTCGCCGGCCAGCACCAGCTGCAACTGCTCGGCGAAGCTGCGCATCAGGTCCTCGGACTTGGGCAGACCGACGAACTCGTTGGCCGGGTAGCCCTGCTGGTAGATCTCGAAGGCGGTCTTGAACATCGGGTCGCTGCTGCCGAAGTCGGGCTCCGCGGTCTTGTTGCCGGGGAAGCCGTTGGCGATCGTGCTCAGGTTCGCGTTCGTCTCCTGGCTCATCAGGTACGACACGAACTTGAACGCCTCGGCCTTGTGCTCGGTGGACTCGGAGATGCCGATGCCCCAGGAGGCGTAGGGGATGCCGCGCTCGCCGGAGTAGCCGTCCTCGGCGGGCAGCGCCGCCACCTCGAACTCCAGGTCCGGCGCGTTCTCCTTGATCAGGTTGATGTGGGCGAGCGAGTCGATCATCATCCCGACCTGGCCGTTGGTGAACTTCTCGACCTTGTCCTGCTCCTTCATGGTGAGCGAGCCGGGGGCGATGACGCCGGCGTCGTTGAGGCCCTTGACGTACTCGACCGTGCTCTTGACCTGCGGGCTGGTCAGGTTGGGCTTGCCGTCGGCCAGCATGCTGCCGCCGGAGGCCCAGAGCCAGGACATGACGTCGTTCTGGATGCCGTTGGGCACGGCGGTGTCGAGCGGGAGTGCCCAGCCCTTGACGTCGCCGCCGCTCGCGCTGACCTTGGTGGCCGCGTCGAGGAACTCGGTGCGGGTGGTGGGCACGTTCTCGACGCCGGCCTCGGTGAGCAGGTCCTTGTTGACGAAGAGCGGGTAGACGAAGTTGACCACCGGGATCATGTACGTCCTGCCGTCGATCTGGATCTGGCTGGCCAGCTCGCTGTCGTCGTAGTTGGCCTCGGCCATCAGGGCGGACAGGTCGGTGATCGCGCCCTGCTTGGCGAAGTCGTTGACCCAGGCGCCGTCGAGCCCCACCACGTCGGGCAGGGTCTTCGAGGCCGCGCCGGTGAGCAGTTGCTGCTTGGTCGAGGCGTACGGCGCGCTCAGCAGCTCGATCTCGATGTTCGGGTTCTGCGCCGTAAAGTCACTGATGATCTTGTCGAACTCCCCGGCCGGTAGTTCGGCGCCCCACCACTGGGCGAACTCCAGCGTCACGGTGCCGTCCGACGCGGCATCGTCGGAGCCGCACGCCGCCACGAACGCGACAAGCGTCGCCGCCGTCGCCGCTGCAAACAGTCGCCTCAGCCGGGTAGCGCGAAACATCATGACGAACTCCTTCTACATACAGATCTTTCTATTCTCTGCGAGGTTGACGACACGTTAGCAACGTGTTACCAGCAAAGACAAGAGGAGAACCGCAAAAAAACGCGGACTACGGCATAGGGTGGCGTCCGACGGCGCCGATGCGCGCAGTCGATGCATGGTTGTGGCATACTCCCGCTTTGACGAGGGGGAAGCATGAGCGTCGACAAGGACGAACGACAGCGGCACCTGCCCGCCGGACGTAAGGCCCAGCTGGCCGCGTACGTCGCCGACGCCGGCCAGGTCACGGTCGGCGACCTGGCGGAACGCTTCGGCGTCTCCATCGACACCATCCGGCGCGATCTCGACCAGCTCAGCGCCGACGGGGTGCTGGTGCGCACCTACGGCGGTGCCGTCAGCCTCTCCACCGTCTTCCGCACCGACCGCGCCGTCGACCAGCGGCTCAGCCTGCAGGAGCAGGAGAAGGAGCGGATCGCGGCGCTGGCCGCGGCGCTGGTCCAGGACGGCTCGACCATCATGATCAACGGCGGGACCACCACCCTGGCGGTCGCCCGCAACCTCGGCCAGCACCGGGACCTCACGGTGGCGACGAACAACCTGCTGGTGCCCGGCGCGCTGCCGCCCTCGGCGATCCGCGACATCTACGTCTTCGGCGGCGCGGTACGCACCCTCACGCTCGCCACGATCGGCCCGGTGAGCTTCCGGGCGACCGGCGGCGCCGACCTGGACATCAGCTGCGACCTGGCGCTGATCGGCGTCGGCGCGGTGGACTCCGACGCCGGCTACACGACGAGCAACCTCGCCGAGGCCGCGATGATGCAGGAGATGATCTCGCGCGCCGACCGGGTGGCGATCCTCGCCGACTCCTCCAAGTTCGGCCGCCGGCTCTTCGCCCAGGTCTCCGAGCTGGGCAGCGCCGACTACCTGATCACCGACACCGCGCCGCCGGCCGAACTGCGCGACGCCCTCGCCGCCAACGATGTCAGGGTCATCACCCCGGCGGCCTCACCCCGGCAGCGGGGAGCGCGGGCAACCAGCTAGCGGGTTCTCACGTCCACGGCAGTTGCGACCGCTGCTGCCAGTACCGGGCGGGCGGCTCGGCCAGGTCCGCCCACCGGGCGGGGTCGACGGCGAGCCGCTCCGCCCGCAGGTTCGAGGCCAACTGGTCGCCGGTCGCGGCCCCGGACAGCACGATCGCCGCCCACGGCTGACGCAGCGCCGCCGCGAGCGCGACCGCGTCGCCCACCCCCGGACGCACCGCGAGCCGGCCGTTGGCGAGCGCCTCCTTCACGATGACCAGACACCCCGCGTCGTACGCCTGCGCCAGCGCCGGGCCGACGCTGGGCTCCAGGAGATTCCAGGTGGCCTGCACGCTGCGGAACAACGGCCGGCCGTCGACCCGGATGCCCAGCGCGTCCCGGATCGTCTCGGCCTGCGCCGGCCCGCTGGTGGACAGTCCCACCACGACGCCCCGCTCGGCGAGCTCGGCGAGTCGACGGTGCAGGTCCGCGTCACGCAGGGCGGGACTGTCCGGGGTGACCGAGTGGATCTGGTAGAGGTCGAGGCGGTCGCCGAGCAGCGCCCGGGTCTCGGCGTACTGGCGGTCGAAGGTGGCGAGGCTGTGGTCCTTGACCTCGTGCGTGTCGGCCTCGACCCGCCAGCCCGCCGTGTAGGTGTAGCCCCACTTGCTCCCGACGACCACGTCGTCGATCTCCGGCCGGGCCCGCAACCACTGGGCCAGGAACTCCTCGGCCCGGCCGTACGAGCGGGCCACGTCGACGTACCTGACGCCCGCCGCGTACGCCTGGTCGAGCAGCTCGTGGGCGCGGGCCCGCAGTGCCTCGACCGTCCGTTCGACCGGCAGGTCCGTGTCGCGCCCCAGGTTGAGGTAGCCCGGCCGGCCGACGGCCGCCAGCCCCAACCCGATCCTGGCGGCTCCCGCCAGGCGGTCGGTGATTGTCATGACCCATCCAACCACCGCGCGGGCGAGGCCGGGCGTTTGTCAGCGCGGTGAGCCGCCACCGTCCCCGTTCGCGTGGCCGGGGCTCGGCAGGGCGACGTCGCGCGGCAACAACTGGGCGGTGAGCAGTGTGGACAGCGCGGACGAGTCGGTGCCGCCGGCGCCGTCGGTACGCACCACCACCAGCTGCGGGGCCTTGCCGGCCAACTCCGCGCCGACCTCCAGGCGGCGCAGCGCCAGCTCGTACTGCAACACCGCCCGGTTGTCCCGGTACGCCTGCGCCAGCCGGCGCTGCGCCTTGGCCTCGTTCTCGGCCGCGATCAGCCCGCTGCGCCCCCGGGTCTCGATCTCGAAGCGAACCCGCTGGGCGTTGGTCTCCTGCTCCTCCAGCAACTGCGCGAC
Source organism: Solwaraspora sp. WMMD1047 (assembly GCF_029626155.1). Taxonomy (NCBI): domain Bacteria; kingdom Bacillati; phylum Actinomycetota; class Actinomycetes; order Micromonosporales; family Micromonosporaceae; genus Solwaraspora; species Solwaraspora sp. WMMD1047. The sequence continues at coordinate 1,693,614 of NZ_JARUBL010000001.1, forward strand.
CTGCTCGCGGGCCTTGTTCAGCGCCGCCTTCACCTCGACGAACCGGGCGTCGCGCATCTTCTTGGCCCGCTCGATGTCCATCTGCAGGCTGTCGATCCGCCGCTTGCGGATCAGACCCCACTCCTGCTCGTAGGCGGCGTGTTCCTTGGCGACCCGCTCCCGGGTGGCCAGGTGCTGCTGGTACTGGGCCGGCAGCTGCACGTCGGGGATGTTGCAGCCGGTGATCCGTACGCCGTAGCGGGTCAGCTGGCGGTTGAGCAGCTCCTGCATGTCGGCGACGTCGGAGCCGCGCAGGTCGTACGCCCGCTCGGTCTGCACCAGGCGGGCCCGCTGCCGGATCGCGTCCTGGACGGCGCTGGACAGCACCAGGTCGAAGTTGCCGGCACCGATGGTCCGCACGAACAACACGGCGTCGGTGATCCGCAACTTCATGAAGAACTCGATCGAGCGCAGCGGCACGTTCTCCCGGGTCGGGCAGGCCATCACCGGCGCCGAGTAGGGGATCTCGGTGGCCACGTCGACCACGAAGGCGACCCGGGACCAGGGGTGCCACAGGTAGTGCCGCCCCGGCTCCAGGGTGCGGGTGACGGCGCCGTAGCGGGTCAGCACGCCGTTGGTGCCCTGCTCGATCTCCACGATCGACGAACGCCACCACCAGAGCGCGCCGATCAGCAGCAGCAGAGCGCCGGCCGCGTATGCCAGGCCGGCCAGCGCCTCGTACGCGGACCCGAGCAGCCCGTCGTCGCCCCGCACCGCGAGCAGCACGCCGGTCGGCAGGGCGAGCAGGCCCAGCCAGAGCGGCACCATCCAGCCGAGCCGGCGGCGGTGCCGGGGGATGACGACCGGGACGAGGGTGCCCGCCTCGCCGCCGCGCAGCAGTTGGGCGATCGCGCTCCACGGGGCGACGACCTCCGAGATGACCGAGCTACGGCCGGTCCGCGCGGCACTCACCGCTGCACCTCCGGGTGATCCGCCGGTCCGGAGACCGGGTCTGGGTCGTCAGGGCCGTCCGGGCCGGCGGCGTTGGCGACGGCCGGCAGCACCGTGGGCTGGTTGGCCTCGCGGAGCGCCGCGATCTCCGGTTCCCGCTCCGCGATCCGGGCCGCGACCTCGGCCAGCCGGGTCCGCATGGCCGCCATGTCGGCCTCGGTGAACAGCTCGGCGTTGCGCTCGCCGACCATCTCCCGGGCCAGCCGGAGCAGGTCGACGCCGGCGGCACCGTCCGGGTCGGTGGACCCGCCGATGCGCACCAGTCGGGGCAGGTGGTCGGCGACCGCCTCGAGGGTGTCGAGCACCTCCCGCTGGTAGCGGTATTCGAGGATCTCGGGTGCCTCGGCGGCGGTCACCGCCCGGATGTCCAGCGCCTGGGCGTCCAGCAGCGCGGCGTTGGCCCGCGCCTCGGACTCGGCCAGCACGTACCGCTGCCGGGCCAGCGCCTCGGCCCGGTTGGTTTCCCGCTCGAGGGCGGTGTCCATCTGCGCCTGGTACTGGGCGATCTCGGCGTGGATTCCGGAGAGGATCTCGTGCAGGGTGGCCAGCTCCTTGGTCAGGTCGCCCTCGTCCTGCTCCTTGCGCAGCTGCAACGCGTACTCGTGGGTGTAGGCCTCCTTGGCGACCCGGACCATCTCCGGTGCCGCCAGGTCCATCCGGTACCGGCGGTCGGACGGCTCGGCGTGGGTGATGTTGGCGTTGGTCAGCTCCACCGCCGGGCGGAACTGCTGGTTGAGCTGTTCCAGCAGCCGGCCGGTGTCCTCGCCGACCATGTTGTAGATCTCCGCCGCCTCCTGCTCGTAGATCAGGCTGCGGATGGTCTCGCTGACGGCGTTGCTGAGCTTCTCCTCGAACCCGCGCACCGCGCCGAGGGTGTAGACGAACTCCACCGGGTCGCTGATCCGGAACTGGATGAACAGGTCGATCGACGCCTTCACCCCGCCCTTGGTGGGCGCCTCCCGCACCGGGGCGTTGAACGGGTACTCGCGGGTGGTGTTGACGATGTACGACACCCGCTTCCACGGGTTCAGCAGAATCACCCGGCCCGGGCCGACGACCTGCTCGAGCTTGCCGAACCGGGTGATCAGCGCGGCGCAGCCGTCCGGCACCATGACCATCCCCTGTCGCCACCAGACGAAGCCGACGGCCAGCACGGACAGCACCCAGTAGTGCACGCCGAAGAAGGGGTTGGTCAGCACGTTCCCGCCGGCGACCCCGATCACCACCGCGGCGACCGCGCCCAGCACGAGCAGCAGCGACACCGGCAGCATGGTCACCAGGGACCGCCCGCGGGGAATCACCATCGGGCAGATGACGTGCACCTGCTCGCGCTCCTCCCGGCGCTGCTCGCTGCGGTTGAGCACCTCACCCGCGTCGTCCAGCGGCACCGTCCGCTGCTCCATCAGCGTGTCGATGCTGCCGCCGAGGTCGCGGGCGGCGGGGAAGTCGACGGGATCCATCCCGCCGTCCTGCGACTGCGACCGCTGCTCGCCGCCGGCACCGGCCTCCGCGCCCGGTGTGCCGCCGCGCCGACGCAGCTCGTCCCTCGCCAGCGCCTGCACGTCGACACCCTCAGCGATCGCGCCGGCGACTCTGCGTAGATTCTGCTGGACCCGTGCCACAGTTCCCCTTCCGCGCTGCTCAGGACCCGCGATGCTATCCACTCGGGTCAAGCCCGAGGGCACCGGCCCGCGGGCCGGGGCATCGACCGCCGCTGTTACGCCCTCGTCCTGACGAGCAGTCCCGCCAGCTTGTACAAATTCTTGTACGTAGCGTTGGGAGGCAGCATGCGGACCGTTCCCTACTCAGAAGTCCGACAGAACCTGGCGAAGATGCTCGACCACGTCGTGGACGATGCCGAGGAAGTGGTGGTGACCCGCTCCGGCCGGGAGGCTGCGGTCATCATCTCGCTGCGCGAGTACGAGTCGTTGAAGGAGACGGCCTACCTGATGGCCAGCCCCGCGAACGCGCGCCGGCTGAATGAAGCTGTCGAAGAGCTACGCAACGGGGGTGGGGAGATGCACGACCTGATCGACCCCGACGCCAGCCCAGGCGAGGCGCCGGCAGCATGAAGGTTCAGTTCGCTGGCCGAGGCTGGGAGGACTACCTGACCTGGCAACGCGATCGACAGATGCTCAAACGAGTGAACACCTTGATCGAGGACATCCGACGCAACGGCCACCAAGGTATCGGCAAACCAGAGCAACTCCGCGGCAACTGGGCAGGATTCTGGTCCAGGCGCATCGACCAGGAACACCGCCTCGTACACCGGATCATGGACGACACAGTGCAGATCGCGCAGTGCCGCTACCACTACGAATGAGGTAACCCAACCCGCTCGTCTCCGCTGAGGGACACAGCTGTCGGTGGTGGTGTCGGTTGAACGGGGCACGGAACCTCGCCCTCATCGATCTCCGGGCTCGCTGTGCCAGACATCAAGGTCAGTCGGCCCGGTACTCCGACCCGGGATCAACCGGTGGGAAGTGCTGGTGGGGCCGGCGGGACTCGAACCCGCACTGGAACGGACCTAAACCGTTTGCCTCCTGCCAATTGGGCTACGGCCCCAGCGCACCGGTCTCGACGGTGGCGTCTGGCGATCGTAGTCCACCGACGGTCCGACCGGGTGACCCGCTCGCTCATTCCAGACCGAGGTCCCGGCGCAGCTTCGCGACGTGCCCGGTGGCCTTGACGTTGTAGAGCGCCCGCTCGATCCGGCCCTCCTCGTCGATGACGAAGGTCGACCGGATCACGCCGGTCACGGTCCGGCCGTAGGACTGCTTCTCCCCGTACGCCCCGTACGCGGTGAGCACCGCCTTGTCGGCGTCGGAGACCAGCGGGAACGTGATCGAGTCCCGGTCCCGGAACTTCGCCAGCTTCGCCGGGTCATCCGGGGAGATGCCGACCACCTCGTAGCCGGCGGACCGCAGCGAGTCGAGCGAGTCGCGGAAGTCGCACGCCTGCTTGGTGCAGCCGGCGGTCATCGCGGCGGGGTAGGCGTAGAGCACGACCTTGCGGCCGCGCAGCTCCTTCAGGGCGAGGGTGTCACCGCCGTCGGTCGGCAGGGTGAACTCGGGTGCGACGTCACCCGGGGCGAGGCGGGCGCCGCCGGAGGTGGTCTGCTCGGTCATGGGCCAGACCCTACCGGCGGCGGCCCGGGTCCGGCGCCGGGGCGCCCGGCGAGGTGTGAGGAGTAGGGCTCTTGCCAGGGCTATGCAACAACGACGGGTGGCAAATAGGCTGGCCTCGCCGGGGTGGGACCCACGCCGGACGAGGGAGGAACAGTGGAAGTCCTGACGCTGCACATCCAGAACGGGGTGCTCAACGGCCCCGTCTCCACCGCGTACGCCATCCTCGCCGCCGCCGCGTTCGCCTGGTGCGTGCTGCGCGGCCGGCAGGACCTCGACGACCGGCTGGCCCCGATGGCCGGCCTGGTCGCCGCCTTCATCTTCGCCGTCCAGATGCTGAACTTCCCGGTGCTGCCCGGGGTGAGCGGGCACCTGCTCGGCGGCGCGCTGGCCGCGTTGCTGGTGGGCCCCTGGGTCGGCGCGCTCTGCGTCGCCGTGGTGCTTGTCGTCCAGGCGCTCGTCTTCGCCGACGGCGGGGTCACCGCCATCGGCCCCAACGTCACGAACATGGCCCTGGTCGGCACCGCCGCCGCGTACGGACTGATCTTCGTCCTGTTGCGGGTGCTGCCCCGCACCCCGGCCGGGCTGGCGGTGACGGCCTTCGTGGCGTCGGTGGTGAGCGTGGTCGCTGCCGCGTTGAGCTTCGTTCTGCAGTACGCCATCGGCGGCACCACCCGGCTGGAGAGCGTCGGGCTGGGCGAGGTGCTGGCCACCATGACCGGCACCCACCTGCTGATCGGCATCGGCGAAGGGCTGATCGCCGCCACCACCGTGGTCACCGTGGCGAAGACCCGCCCGGACCTGGTGTACGCGCTGCGCGGCCTGCGCCGTCCGGCCACCGGCGGCGCCGAGGTCCCGGCCCAGCCCACCCCGGCGACCGCCGGAAACGACCGCGTCGGAGGTGCGGCATGAAGCGGACCACCTGGTTCATCCTCGGCGGCCTGCTGGTGGCCCTGCTGCTGGCCGGGGTGGTCAGCAACTTCGCCTCCGGCTCGCCCGACGGCCTGGACTCCGCCTCCACCAAGGGCTGCACCACGAACGCCGACGGGGAGATCACCGGCGGCAGCTGCATGGGCGCCGCGGCGCAGGAGCACGAGTTGGCCGACAGTCCGTTCGCCGACTACGGCCTGACCGGGGTGGGCAACAGCTTCCTCAGCACCGCGCTGGCCGGTGGGGCCGGGGTGCTGCTGACCTTCGCGGTGGCCGGTGGGCTCTTCTGGGCGGCCCGCAGCCGGCGCCCGGTCGGCAGCGAGTAGGCCCGGTGGCCGGCGGCGGGCACTCCCACCTGCTCTACCTGCACCGGGCCGGCCCGGTGCACCGGCTCCCGCCGGAGGTGAAGATCGCGGCGATGGTGGCCTTCACCCTCGTCGTGGTCGCCACCCCGCGTGAGGCCCTCTGGGCGTTCGCCGGCTTCGCCGCGATCGTGGTGGTGGTCGCCGCGCTGGCCCGGATCCCGGCCGGCTGGCTGGCCCGGCGGGCGCTGATCGAGGTGCCGTTCGTGATCTTCGCGCTGGCGCTGCCGTTCCTCGGCGGCGGCGACCGGGTCGCCTGGCTCGGCCTGCAGCTCTCCGTCGACGGCCTCTACGGCGCCTGGAACATCCTGGCCAAGGGGACGCTCGGCGTACTCGCGTCGTTGATCCTCGCCGCCACCACCTCGGCGCGCGACCTGATCGTCGGGCTGGACCGGCTGCGTTGCCCGACGATCCTCACCCAGATCGCCACCTTCATGCTGCGCTACCTGGAGGTGCTGACCGGGGAGGCCCAGCGGATGCGGGTGGCCCGGATCTCCCGGGGCGACGACCCGCGCTTCCTCTGGCAGCTGCGCGGCTTCGCGGCCGGGGTGGGCGCGCTCTTCCTGCGGGCGTTCGAGCGCGGCGAGCGGGTCTACCTGGCGATGCTCTCCCGGGGGTACGACGGCCGGATGCCCGCCGCCTGGCAGGCGACCGGCGCCGCCGGTGCCCGGCAGTGGACGCTCGCCGCGACGGTGCCGGTCTTCGCGGCCGGCATCGCCGTCGCGGCCGTGCTGATGCCATGATCGGAACGTGGATCCCGTACCCGCCTCGCTCGACGTCCGGGGCGTGCACTTCGCCTACCCGGACGGCCACGTCGCGCTGCGCGGGGTGGATCTGAGGGTCCCGCGCGGTCAGCGGGTCGCCCTGCTGGGACCCAACGGCGCCGGCAAGACCACCCTGGTGCTGCACCTCAACGGCATCCTCGCCGGCGACGACGGCCGGGACGGCTCGGCCGCCGGCGCCGGCACGGTGACCGTGGGTGGGTTGACCGTCCGGCGGGACCGGCCCACCCTGGCGGAGATCCGGCGCCGGGTCGGGATCGTCTTCCAGGACCCCGACGACCAGCTCTTCCTGCCCACCGTGGCCGAGGACGTCGCCTTCGGGCCGGCCAACCTCGGGCTGCGCGGCGCCGAGCTGACCGCGCGGGTCGACCAGGCGCTGGCCGACGTCGGGATGTCCGGGCACGCCGACCGCGCCCCGCACCACCTCTCGTACGGGCAGCGGCGGCGGGTGGCGGTGGCCACCGTGCTCGCGATGCACCCGGAGATCCTGGTGCTCGACGAGCCCTCCTCCAACCTCGACCCGGCCGCCCGGCGCGAACTCGCCGAGATCCTGCGCCGGCTGCCGGTCACCCTGCTGATGGTGACCCACGACCTGCCGTACGCGTTGGAGCTGTGTGACCGGTCGGTGATCCTCGACCAGGGCCGGATCGTGGCCGACGGGCCTACCGCGGAGCTGCTCGCCGACTCCGCCCTGCTGGCCCGGCACCGCCTCGAACTACCGTACGGCTTCGATCCCGCCGTCGCCGCCGCCCGCCGGACCGGCTCCTGACGGGTCGGCTCCTGACGGGTCGGCTCCGGGCGGGTCGGCTCCGGGCGGGTCGGCGGCGGACGCCGGCCCGGCCCGGACCGCCGCCCACATCCGCAGCACCCCGGCCGCGCAGACCCCGGCCCCGACGGCGATCACCAGCGCGACGAGCAGCCGCGCCCAGCCCGCCGGCCAGCCGATCGGCGCCACCGAGCGGGCCAGCACGGTGGCGTTCACCACCCCCGCGAAGAGCGCCACGCAGGCGCCGCTCAGCGCCAGCCCGAAGTCCCCGCCGGCCGGCCGCCGGACCAGCACGTACGCCCCGGTGACGAGCGAGCCGGCACCGGCCAGCACCGGCAGCAGCTGACCGCTGAACAGCCCGCGGACCACCCCGAGGCCGGTGGCGCCGGCGTCGACCTCGCGCAGCAGCGCGAAGGTGATGGCAGCCACCCCGGCCAGCACCGCGAACGCCGCCAGCCCGACCGTCGCCGCCACGGCCGGCCCAGCCCGGCCCGTTCCCGCCGGCTCGGAGGCCGCCGCCGACCCCGGTGTTGTTGCCGCCGGTCCGGAGGTCGTCGCCGACCGGGTGGGGGGCCTTGGCGGGATCAGACCGAGCGCGGCAAGCGCGAGTGCGGCCAGCACGATGCCGGCCCACCAGAGCAGCGGATCCGGTGGCGGTAGCCACTCCAGGGTGCCCCGGATCTCGATCGGGTCGAGCTGGTCGCGCAGTGGCACCACCCAGTCGCGGACCCGGTACGGGCGGTCCGGATCGGCCCGCACCTCGGCCGGCGGATCGGTCCCCAGCCAGTAGGTGCGCTGATCGTGCCAGCGGGCCACCGGCTCGGCGGCGACCTGCCGCCAGCTCGGCGGAACGGTCGGGTCGGCACTGGCCGGCGGCTCGGTGTCACCGGCGAGAGTGCGGTTGCGGTAGGTGGCGGGGGAGTGGACGTTCTCGTACACCCCGTCCGGGCGGACCTCCAGGTACGGCTCGCCCTGGTAGCCGAGCACCTCGATGGTGCGGCCGGTCCGGTTGGTCAGCTCCAGCCGGGCACCGGCCTCCACGGCCCGCACGGTCAACCCGGGCACGGCCGGCGTCACCGCCGTCACCACCGTCCGGTAGTTGGTGCCGTCCGGCGCGTCGGCCCCGTGCGCCCGGACCGTCGGCGGAGCGGCGTCGCGCGTCGTGGCCGTCGGCGGGGCGGCGTCCTGCGCCCGGGCCGGGGCGCCCAGTCCTGGCCCGGCGCCGAGCGTCAGGGCGCCGGTCAGGGCCGCGAGCAGGGCGGTGAGCCGGGCCGGCGCCCGGTGCCCGGGCCGGCCCGGACGGCGCGTCAGCCGGCCGCCCCTACGACGGCGCATCAGCCGGCCGCCGCCACGGCGCTGGAGATCCCGTCGGCGCTGGCCGGCACCGGTTCGCCGTTGACCCGGACCGTCGGGGTGCCGCTCACCCCGTCCCGGCTGGCCGCCTCGGTGACGTGCCGGGTCCACGGGCGGTACGTCCCGTCGCGGACGCAGGAGGCGAAGTCCTCGCCGGTCAGCCCGACCCCGGCCCCGATGTTGATCAACTCGTCGTCGCTGAGCCCGGCGCCGCCCTCCGGTGGCTGCCGCTCGAACAGCGCTTTCGCGTACTCCCGGAATTTTCCGCCGTCGGCGGCGCAGCCGGAGGCCGCCGAGGCGCGGGTCGAGTACTCGGTCGACGAGTAGCGGTCCAGGTAGGCCACCGGGTGGTAGACGAGCCGGATCCGCCCGTCGGCCACCAGCTGGTCGATGTCGGCGCCGGCCTGCTGCTCGAACTGGTTGCAGGCCGGGCAGATGAAGTCCTCGTACAGGTCGACGGTGACCGGGCCGGAGCCGACCACGATGCCGGTCCCGTCGGAGCTGGCGCCGGCCGGGGCGGTGTAGTCGGTGGAGCGCTGACCGGCGTACACCCCCCAGCCGATCAGGCCGGCGATCAACAGCACCGCGACGGCGACTATCGAGGTCCAGATGGTCCGGTTGCGCCGCCGTTCCCGGGCGAGCTGCTGGCGTACCACCTTCGCGGCCGACGCCTTCGACCCGGCGGTGCGGGTACCGGTGGACTTGCCGCCCTTGCGGGCCGGCGGGCGCTTCGATCCGCCACGGCTACTCATCGCGTTGCTCCAGCTCGTCGTCGGCCGGCGCCGGGTCCGCCGCCAACCAGGCGTCGACGGAGAACGCGGTACGCGGCCACACCATTAGGAATCCGGCCAGGGCCAGGAAGCCGGCATCCCGCAGCAGCTCCGGGCCGTAGCTGGGTTTCTCGCCGGCCGGCAGTTCGCCGCCGCTGCCGAAGCATCCGCAGTCGATGGCGAGCCCACGGGCCCAGGCCGAGACGATCCCGGCGATGAAGACCACCAGCAGCGCCGCGGAGATGCCGGCGGCCAGTCGGCTGGCGAGGCCGAGCAGCAGCAGTACGCCGAGCGCGATCTCCACGAACGGCAGGGCGTATCCGACGACCACCGCCAGGTCGTACGGCAGGACCTGGTAGGCGTTCACCGCCCGGCCGGAGGCGGCCAGGTCGCCGACCTTGGCGCCGCCCGCGTAGAGCCAGACCGCGGCCAGCCCGAGCCGGACGGCGGTGCCGAGCCACGGCCGGAGCGCCGGCCACCTGTCGTCTCGTCCCCTCACCTGGGTCTGCGGGATCACGGCAATTGACGCTACGCCGGCCGGCTGTGAGAAGGCAGGGCGTTGGCCTCTTACATGTCGTGCGCCACGTCGGGAACTTTCCCGCCGGCTCCGACGACTACCCCGGCTGTGACGTGTGAGAAGGCCCGGCGGTTCCGGCGGGAGGTGTCGGGGTGAGCCCAGCTCGCGCCCGACCGGGCCGATCGGCGAGCATGTCCGACATGACTGCTGCGAATCATCGATGGTTTTCCCGGACCGCGGCGACCGTCGGGCTGTTCCTGGTGGCGCTGACGGTGCTGCTCGTGCCGGCCGGTCCGGCGAGCGCGCACGCGGTCCTGGTGAGCAGCAGCCCGCCCGCCGAGGTGGTGCTGACCAGCGCGCCGGCCGAGGTGGTGCTGACCTTCAGCGAGAGCGTACGGGAGGTGCCCGACAAGATCAGGGTGCTCGGTCCGGACGGCTCCCGGGTGGAGCGGGGCGGCCCGTCCTTCGACGGCAACACGGTCGCGATCCCGGTGGACCAGACCGGGCCGCAGGGCACCTACCTGGTCAGCTACCGGGTGATCTCGGCGGACGGCCACCCGGTGGCCGGCGGGTTCACCTATTCGGTCGGGGCGCCGTCGGCGCCTCCCACGGACAGCGGCGCGGACGACTCCAACCCGGTGGTCGCGACCGCGGTCAAGGTCGCCAAGTTCCTCGGCTACGTCGGCCTGGTCCTGATCGTGGGGCCGGTGCTGGTGCTCGGGCTGCTCTGGCCGCAGCGGCTGTCCCGCCGGATACCGGCCCGGCTGGTCTGGATCGGCGTCGGTCTGGTGGCGGTCGCCACCGTGGCCGGCTTCTGGCTCCAGGTGCCGTACACCACCGGCGGCGGCCCGTTCGAGGTCGACGGCGGGCAGCTCGGCGACGTGCTGGGCAGCACCTTCGGGGCGGTGCACCTGATCCGGCTCGGCATCCTGGCGGCGGCGGCCATCCTGCTGGCCGGGGTGCTGCGGGAGCCCGACGCCGAGACGCCCGCCGCCCCCGCCACCCGGACCGACCACATCCTGCTGGCCGCGCTCGGCGTCGCCGGCCTGGCGACCTGGCCGTTGGCCGGTCACCCGGCGGCCTCCCCGGTGCCGGCGATCTCGGTGGTGGTCGACGGGGTCCACCTCGCCGGCATGGCGGTCTGGCTGGGCGGTTTGCTGATGCTCGCCGGTTTCCTGCTGCGGCAGGCCGACGAACGGGAACTCGGCGCGATCCTGCCGGTCTGGAGCCGGTGGGCGGCGACCGCCGTCGCCGCGCTGCTGCTGGCGGGCACCACCCAGGCGCTGATCGAGGTCGGTACGCTCGACGCGCTCTTCTCCACCACGTACGGCCAACTGTTGCTGACCAAGGTGGGGCTCTTCGCGGTGGTGCTCGCGGTGGCCGCGTACTCCCGGCAGCTGGTGCGGCGGCGGACCGCGGCCGGCCGGCCTGGCCGGATGCGGCAGGCGGTGATCGCGGAGCTGGTCGTCACGGTGGTCGTGCTGGCGGTCTCGGCGACCCTGGTGCAGACCACGCCGGCCCGGACCGTCGCCGCCGACACCGCCGCCGGGGTCGGCTACTTCAACGCCACCCTGACCAGCCCGGTGTACGCCCTGCGGGTGGTGGTGGACCCGGCCCGGACCGGCAACAACTCGGTGCATCTGGACGTCTTCACCCCGGACAACCAGCAGCCGAAGGAGGTGGTCGAGTGGCGGGCCACGGCGGCGCTGCCGGCGGCCGGCGTCGAGCCGATCGAGGTGCCGCTGCTGCCGCTGACCGCCAACCACGCGACGGGCGAGATCAATCTGCCCACTCCGGGGGAGTGGGAGTTCCGGTTCGTCGTGCGGACCTCCGAGATCGACCAGGCCACGGTGACCACCACGGTGCCGATCGGCTAGCGGTGTCCCCTCAGCCCAGAAGTGTCCCCAACCCAGGAAGGCAGCTCATGATAAGAATCCGCCGGACCGCCGCCAGCGCGGCGGCGCTCGCGACCGGCGCGGTCCTCGTCGGGGTGTTCGGCTTCGCCGCCCCGGCCGCCGCGCACGTCACGGTCAATCCGAGGGAGGCGACCCAGGGCGGGTACGGGCGGGTGGCGTTCCGGGTGCCGACCGAGAGCGACACCGCGTCGACCACCAAGGTGGAGGTCAACTTCCCGGAGGACGCGGCGGTGGCGTCCGTCTCGACGATGCCGGTGCCGGGCTGGACCGTGCAGGTGGAGCGCCGGACGGTCGACCCGCCGCTGGAGGTGCACGGCAGCCAGGTCACCGAGGCCGTCGCCAAGATCACCTGGACGGCGACCGGGGACGCGGCGATCAAGCCCGGCGAGTTCCAGGAGTTCCCGGTCTCGATGGGTCCGCTGCCCGAGGTGGACCGGATGGTCTTCAAGACGCTGCAGACCTACTCCGACGACAACGTGGTGCGCTGGATCGAGGAGCCGCCGGTCGGTGGTGGGGAGGAGCCGGACTCGCCGGCCCCGGTGCTCACCCTCACCGCGGCGACCGACGACGAGTCCCCGGCGGCGTCCGCGTCACCCGCCACCGGCGCCGGGACCGACCAGGCCGCCGTCGGGGATGACGACGACGGCGATCCGGTGCTGCTCGGGCTGGCCGTCGCCGGCCTGATCGCCGGCCTCGCCGGTCTGCTGCTGGGCGGGCTGGCCTTCATCCGGACCCGGCGCCCGGCCGCCGGCCCGCCGTCGACCACCTGACCCACGCCGCCGCGCAGGCCCGCCGCACCCCTCGGGGTACGGCGGGCCTGTGCGTTTCTGGGCTAGAAACGTTTTTCGTCGCATTTCGGCCGGTATTGTCCCTTCGGTACGTCCACCAGCGCGAGGGGAAGAAACACATGCGAAGCCGGTTCGTCCGCGCCACCGCCGGACTGCTCCTGCTGACCATCGGGCTGCCGATGCTGCTGGCCGGCGGCGGGCTCTGGCTGGCTGGCCGGCACCGGGATGCGGGCGGCTCGTTCAGCGCGTCCCTGGAGCGGATCTCCTCACCCGGGTACGCCGTCGTCGTATCCGATCTGGACGCGCTGTTGCGCCGCGAGGCGCCGTTCACCCGGACCGGACCGAACCGGCTGCGGATCACCGGCCGGACCGGTCAGAGCCTGGCGTTCCTCGGGATCGCGCCGGCCGACGCCGTCGCCCGGTACCTGGCGCCGGTCCCGCACGCCCGGATCGAACGGGTCCGGGTCACCCGGGGGGCGCTACCGAGCCGGATCGAGCAGGTACCGGCCGACCCGCCGCCCAGTGGCGGCCCGGCGGTGGGCCTGGCACCCCCCGGCGATCGCACGTTCTGGGTGAGCCACGGCGACGGCGTCCTCGACCTTGCCGTCAGCGACCTGCGCGACCGAGGGCTCAGCCTGGTCGTGATGCGGCCGGACGGCGGTCCGGGGCTGGCGGCGGACCTGCGTGCCGAACTGCGCCCCGGCTGGCTCGACCCGGGCGCGGTCGCCGCGCTGGCGGCCGGTGCGCTGCTGATGATCCTGGGGATGGCCGCGCTTGCCTGGCCGGTCCGGCCCCGGGAGATCGTGTTCGTGGTCGAACCGAGCCAGGTGCCCGTGCTCGCCGGCCGGCTCGGCGTGCCGGCGTTCAGCGACCTCGGCCACGGACCGGCCTCGCGAGCCGGTCGGTGGGGTGTCCGCCCCGCAGGCCGGCGCTCCGCCCGCCCGGGCCAGCGCCCGACTACCGGGCCGGGACCGGCAGTGGGGCTGGGAACGGGCGCTGACCCGGGAGCGGGTCCCGGCTCGGCCGCTGCCCGGCGTGTTCCCGGGCCAGCCACTGCCCGGGAACACGCCGTCGAATGGACCGGACACCCGTCGACCGGGGTGCTGCCGGCCAACCCGCGGTATGAGCGACCCCGGGCGGCGAAGGTGCTGGTGTCGCCCGCTGACCCGGCGGCCACCCCGGCTACCGCCGCGCCGCCAGCAGCCACCCGCCCGGCCACGCTCGCGGACGCGGAGCGCGAGGCCCGGGTGGACCGGGCCGGGCGCGAGGACCGGGACGGGCCGGTGGTCCGGTTGCCGGTGGGCGTACCCGATCGGCGGCTGGGGACGGCACCTCCGGTGACCCTCGAATTCGAGCGGCCGACGCTCGGAGACCGGCGGGCCGCGACGACACCGCCAAGGTCCCGGGCCGGCGGCTCTGCGCCCTCGGGGGCGAGGTTTCCGGTCGTCGCGCCGAGTCTGCGTCCCGCCGTGCCGGCCGGTCCACGGCAGGAGGCGTCGGCGGGTCAGGTCCCGCCCGTGCCGGCCGGCTCGTCGGGTGGGTCGACGGCCACACCGGACGGGTGTCGGTCCACTGCCCGGCGGGTACGACCCGGCGCGCCGCCCGCGGAGTGACCGCAGCTTCGCCGCCGGGGTGGAGAACGAGTGGCCCTCCGCGCTGCCGACACGGAGGGCCACTCTTCACCGGGGGATCGGTGTAACCGAAGGGAAGTTCAGGTGTTAGACCCAGAATAGACCCATCGGTAGCGACTCGATAGATCTGTCCATTTAGTGCAAGTTTTGTCGTAACCGGACAGCGGGCGCGCCACCCGGCTGCCAGTGCGGGTCCCGGGTCGGCAGGACGGCCAGCAGCAGCAGGGCCAGCAGGACGTACACGTTGCGCAGGACGAACTCGACGGGCGAGTCGGTCCGCTCCGGCGCGACCCCCCAGTCGTGGTACGACACCACGCCGTAGGTCACGCAGACGTAGACGACGGCCCCGAGCACCAGCAGGCCGACCGGTCGACGGGCTCCCGGCGTGGCCCAGGTCCGCCGGCGCAGCCCTTCGTCGACGAGCACCAGCACGGCCGGCATGAACCAGTACACGTGATGCGTCCAGCTGATCGGGCTGATCAACGCGCCCACCAGCCCGGTCAACGTCAGCCCGGCGACGGCGTCGCCGGCCCGCATGGCCCGCGCCGCCCGCCACAGCCCGTACCCGGCGATCAGGGCGACCAGCGCCAGCCAGAGCAGCTGGTTCGGCTTGTCCGGCGCGGTGAACCGGCTGAGCAGCCCGAAGAAGGACTGGTTGCCGCTGTAGTCGGTGCGCCCCACCCGGTCGGTCGACCACAGCTCGTGGGTCCAGAACCGCCACGAGTCGCGGGGTGCCACCGCGCCGGCCAGCAGCGTCGCCCCGGCCGCCGCCGCGCTGGCCACGGCCGCCGCCCGCCACCGCCGGGCGGCGAGCAGGTAGACGATGAAGATGCCCGGGAAGAGCTTGAGCGCCGTCGCGATCCCGATGCCCACGCCGGCCCAGCGCGACCCCCGGGGTACGGCGAAGAGCAGGTCGGCCAGGATCAGCACCACCAGCAGCATGTTGATCTGCCCGAAGGTGATCGTCTCCCGGGTGCTCTCGGCGACGAGGACCAGCGGGACGGCCACCGCGACGGCGAACCAGCGTGAGGTGCGGTGCCGGTCGGCGACCGGGGTCACCAGCCACCAGGTGGTCACCGCGACCGCCGCCACGGTCAGCACCGTGAAGATCGTGATGGTGACGTTGATGTGCAGGCCGGCGAAGGGGCGCAGCAGCAGCGCGGCGAACGGGGGATAGGTGAAGTACAGCTCACCCTGCACCCGGTCGGGCTGGGCGTAGTCGTAGAGCTGGTTGCCGTCCGTCCACCACCGCATGGCCCGCATGTAGATCCGCAGGTCGTAGAAGTTGTGCGGGGTGGCGAGGAGGTAGAGCACCGGGGTGAGGACGGCGAGCAGGGCCACCCAGACGAACCGCCGCGCGGGTCGGCCGCCGGGATCGTCGTCGGTGGCGATCGGCGGTGCGGCGGGATCGGCTGGCACGGGAAAACCCTAGCGGTCGGTTCTGGCCGCTGTGCTGAGGCGCGGGGTCTCATGCTGCGCGTAGTCTGTGCCGGTGGCTGATCTTCTTGTCTGGATCGATTGCGAGATGACCGGACTCGATCTTGGCAAGGACGCGTTGATCGAGGTTGCGGCTCTCGTCACCGATCGTGATCTGAATGTGTTGGGTGACGGTGTGGACGTGGTGATCCACGCCGACGAAGAGGCGCTGGCGGGGATGCCGGAGATCGTCCGGACGATGCACCAGAAGTCCGGGCTGACCGAGGAGGTACGCCGGTCGGCGGTCACCCTGCGGGAGGCCGAGGACCTGGTGCTCGACTACGTCGCCGGCCTGGTGCCCGAGCCGCGGACGGCGCCGCTGTGCGGCAACTCGATCGCGACCGACCGGGGCTTCCTGGCCCGGGACATGCCGCGGCTCGACGCCCACCTGCACTACCGGATGATCGACGTCTCGTCGATCAAGGAGCTGTGCCGGCGCTGGTACCCCCGGGTCTATTTCGGCCAGCCCGCCAAGGGCCTGGCGCACCGCGCCCTGGCCGACGTCCGGGAGAGCATCCGGGAGTTGGAGTACTACCGCCGGACCGTCTTCGTCCCGCTGCCCGGCCCGGACGTGGAGACCGCCCGCGCCATCGCCGCGGAGTTGTAACCCGCTCGACGACCCGGCCGGGTCTAGGGCTATCATTGGTCGGCGCGACACCCGGATCACCGATCTGGGTGGACCAGCGTGGTGGCCGTAGCTCAGCAGGTAGAGCGCCGGGTTGTGGTCCCGGATGTCGGGGGTTCAAGTCCCCTCGGTCACCCCACCGGACGTGAAAGGCGAGACCCCCTCCAGGTTGAGGGGGTCTCGCCTTTTGCGCATCAGACGGGGGTGGTCAGGCGCCCGGGGCCGGGCTGGCCAGGTCCGCGTCGGCCGGCGCCTCGTACGGGATGGCGCTGCCCTTGACGTACTCGTCCCAGCTCATGTTCCACTCGGTCCAGCCGTTGCCGTTCTGCAGCCGGCGCTCGGTGCCCTTCACCGTGATCGGGTCGCCGATCGTGGTCTGCCCGAAGAGCCACTTCGCGTTCGCCTCGGACATGTTGACGCAGCCGTGCGAGACGTTGGACTTGCCCTGGCTCGCCACCGACCAGGGGGCGGAGTGGATGAACTCGCCGCCCCAGGTGATCCGCTGGGCGTACTCGATGTCGATGACGTAGCGGTTGTCGGGGTCGGGCGCGTCCCGGGTGTCGAAGACGGTCTCCTTGAGCTTCTCGATGACCACCATCGTGCCGCTCGACGACGGCGTCTTCGGCTTGCCGAGGCTCACCGGGATGGTCCTGACGACCTTGCCGTTCTTGCGGACCGTCATCTTCTTGGTCCGGTTGTCGACCTCCATGATCACCGACGCGCCGACCTTGGCGTCGACGGTGAGATCGGAGCGGCCGTACCAGCCGTCCCCCATCGGCAGACCACCGGTCTGGATCTTGTACGCGAGCTGGGTGTTCGGCTGCCAGAACTCCTTCGGCCGGTAGCGCACCTCGGTGCCGCTGACCCAGTGCCAGATGCCCTCCTGGGCCGGGGTGGCGGTCACCGTCATCCGGCGCTGCACGTCGGCCCGGTACTTCTCCGGGATGTCCCGGCCGAAGTTGATGATCAGCGGCATTCCGACCCCGACCACCTGTCCGTCACCGAGGAAGCTGGTCACCCGGACCTGGTTGGCGGGCTCGGGCATGGTGGTGAAGGTGCTGCTCACCGTCGCCGGCTTACCGTCGTCGCCGGTCGCCGTCACGGTCGCCGTGTACGCGGTGCCGTAGTCGAGCTGGCCGGCGGGGAGCCAGCTCGTACCGTCCTCGCTCAGCTCGCCCTCGACGGCGGCGCCGGCCGCGTCCTTGACCTCGACCGTCGTGGAGACCGCGTCGGTGGTGGTGAGGGCGATCTCGGTGGAGGCCGGCACGTCGGTGGCGTCGGCCGCGGGCGCGGTGATCGACGCGGTGGCCTTCGGGCCGGACTCGGCGTCGCCGTCCTGCCAGGACGGGCCGTCCCCGTCGCCGGTGCAGCCGCCGGCCAGGAGCACCACCGTGACCAGCGCGCCGGACAGCAGGGCCCGCGCGGCGCCTCGCCTCCGGTGGCCGGGTCGGTTGGACTGCTCTCGGATCGCTCGCATGGCTCCCTCTTTACCCCCCGGTTCCCCGTACCCCACGGGTTTCGGTCCTTCCCATCCTCTCCCACTGACGCACGAAAGCGGGTCCCGGTTGCGTTTCATGACCGGGAACACCGCTCTCGTGGGGCGTTATTGGTTTATCGTGATGTTTTGTCCCGTGGGCCAGGTCACCTGCTCGGTGGACTCAGGCGGTCACCGGCAGGGCGCTGCCCTTGACGAACTCCTCCCAGGACATGTTCCACGCCGTCCAGCCGTTGCCGGCCGCCAGCTTCCGTTCGGTGCCGGTCACCGTGATCGGGTCGCCGACCCGGGTCCGCTCGAACAACCACCGGGCGTTCGCCGTCGAGACGTTGACGCAGCCGTGTGAGACGTTGCGCCGGCCCTGGTCGTCCACCGACCACGGCGCCGCGTGGATGTACTCGCCACCCCAGGTCAGCCGCTGGGCGAAGGAGATGTCGGTGCGGTACCCCTCGACCGGGCCCAACTCGGCGAAGGTGTCGAAGACCGTCGCCTCCTTCTTCTCCATGATCACCATGGTGCCGCTGGACGACGGGGTGCTCTTCTTGCCCAGGCTCACCGGCATGGTGCGCACGACCTGGTCGTTCTCGTAGACCGTCATCTTCTTGGTCGCGTTGTCGACCTTCAGCTCCCGCTTGTCGCCGATCTTCGACTCGGCCGTGCGGTCCACGTTGCCGTACCGGCCGTTGCTCAGCGGGATCCCCTCCAGCGCGATCCGGACGCTGAGCGTCGTACCCGGCTGCCAGTACTCCGGGGCGCGGTAGTACGCCTGGGTGCCGTTGCTCACCCAGTGCCAGGCGCCCGGCTGCGGCGGCACGGTCTCCACGAACATCCGCTTCTGCACCTTCGCCCGGTCCTTCTTCGGGATCCCGGGCGAGAACTCCACCACCACCGGCATGGCCACCCCGTAGGTGTTGCCGTCGAAGAGGTAGAGCCCCGAGCCGATCAGTGAGCCGGGCTTGCCCATCGTGGTGAAGGCCGTCGTCCGGGTCTCCACCTGGCCGGTCGGACCGGTCGCGGTGACGCTGGCGGTGTACTTGGTGGCGTACTTCAACGGAACCTTCGGCACCCAGGACGACCCGTCCTCGCGCATCGCTCCCTTGACCGCGCCGCCGCCCTCGGCGGTGAGCGTGACCTCGGTGATCTCGCCGCCGCCCAGCTCGATCCCGATCTCGGTGCTGACCGGGAGCTTCTTGGCGCCCTCGGCCGGCGTGACCGCGAGCGTCACCGGCACCGCCGGCGGCGTCGGGCTCGCCGAGCTCTCCGGCGGCACCTCCGTACCCTGCACGAACCGCGCCGGTTGGTCGCCGCCGCACCCCGTCAGGGCCAACACTGCTGACAGACCCAGGGCAGCCGTTACCGCCCGGGCCCGCGTGAACTTCCCCATCCCCACCTCGGTCCACTCACGTCCTGCCGGACATCGTGCCGTACGGGGGCCACACTTTTGTGCCCGACACTGGTCGAGTGACTGTTTCGGGTGATATATACCTTGGGTGGGGTGGCCGACAGGGCCGGCATCTCGTTGGAGGTCACTCGTGCCCGCGTGTTAGGGTTTCTCCCGTTGTCAGCGAGCGCCGCTAGCTCAACTGGCAGAGCAGCGGACTCTTAATCCGCGGGTTGTAGGTTCGAGTCCTACGCGGCGTACCAACGATCAAGGCCCTGACCTGGCACTTCCGTGCCTGCCAGGGCCCTTTTCGTGCCCCCGACCGGGTCCCGGGTGATCGGTGGGTGCTCGGGAGCCGTTGGACTGGGCTGGCGTCGGTGGGACGCAGTGCGATCCTCGCGGACGCGCGGCTCAGGCCACTGGCTGATACGTGGTCGATGGACCGGTTGGGGCGCCGCTGGTAAGTGTGAGCCGGACGGGCGGTCGGTACTCGTGGCGTCAAGCGAGAGCATCCGGCCCGCGCCGCCGCCACCATGCGCTGAAGAGGATCACTACCTGCGCCTTGATCTCGTCCGTGACGATCTCGTTCGTGTCACCCATGAGCGGCTTGGCGGCGTGCTGGTAAACCTCCGGATGATGTTCGACCGAGGGACAGGTAAAGACGGTCAGTATCCGGAGGGCGCGCAGGGTGTCTGTTCCCAAGAGGGGAAAGTGAGCTTCCAGCAGCCTCGCCAGGGCAGACCACGCTTTGTCGACGACGAGGCTGATGACGGCGTTGGCCACCAGCGGGGATATCCCCGACTCGAACCGGTGGGACAACGCTTCTTTGATAAAGCGCTTGGCCGCGTCGGTGAGTAATTCGATGGCCTTGTTGAACCTCTCGATCAACTGGATCAGGGCCACCAGTAGGCTGCACCAGATGTGATCGGCCAGGAGTTTCTTTACTTCCCTGGCGTCTGACTTATTCTTTACAAGGTTGTCTATGCCGACTGAGATTTCGGGCCACGTCTCCTCCATTACCCGTTGGGCGAGGACGGTAACTCGGCCGTAGTCGGATGACGCCGATGATGGCTCGAGCGATAGATCTTCCGGTGGCAATCGGCCGTTCAGCCTCGGTCGGTCGTCGGTGGCCCACAAGTAGTCGGCGATGTCCAGGCGGGCGAGGTCGAAATAGGCCTGCCGGTTGCAGGCGTTGAATCTTAGACTCCCGGATCGCCGGGTTTCTATGCTGCCCTCAAGTTTGCGCCGCCGATCGTCGCGTTCCCCTTGTCGGTCGGCGGCGAGAGTTGTCCATCCTTGCCAGCCGTGTAGCGAGCCCCCACAGTCAGCGCATTTACAGCCCGGCTTTTGGGCGTTGGCGCAGTTGGGTCTGTGCGTGTTAGTCATCATCCGCAGCCGCCGCCCAGTCGGTTGCACCTAACGTAATCGTCTGATCACCATACGTCCCACTCTGATGACTGCCAATGGCTGCTTGGTCGGAGTCGCTGGCTCAACTTCCGGCATTCCGGGCGCTTCGCGGCTGGCCTGCCTGGTAGACGTACACATATCTCACGGCGAGGTGCAGTCCTGTCAGATTGCTGATAGACGGCAAGGCCTGCGCGGACAGCATCGCTGCAAGATCTGCGTATGCCTTGCTCGCGCCGCGCGGTTCTCGGGCAGTTCGACTCGGAACGGGTGTGGGTACTCGGTGCTGCAGTCGGAGCACCACGCGCGGAACAGGGCGCTGGTGGGTGTGAGGGGGAGTGCTGGAACTACCTCGTATCGGATGCCGTCTATGACGGTGAACAGTCGCTGCCAGGGTCGTGGGCATAGGCATCCCGCCGGGTGTCGGTTCATGTCGAGGCCTTGTCGTTCCCAGTAACCGGGGTGCGCCACTCGCGGGGCTTGGTGCCAGTCGTTGCCGCGACGGCGTCGACGTCCCGGTGGCCATACGCAGTGCGGGTTCCGGAGATCGACATTCCGGCGGCGGCGGCGAGGTCGCCGAGTGTGTACGGGCGGGGCTGCACGAACTCACGACCGTAGGCAACCAGTTGTCGGATCTGCTCTTCAGCCTGCTCCTTGGCGCGGCGCGCGGTGTTGAGTGCCCCGATCAGAGGGTCCTGGTCGCCGTGCTCCCACGACAGGCGTAGGTCTTCGGCGGTTCGCTGTTGAGCATCGGATGCCTCGGCGGTGGCGGCTTGGAAGCCGTCATCGTGCTCGTCCTCGGGATGGATCGGCTGCGGGATGGGATGCAGGATCGCGGCTACGTCTTCGAATATGTCTGGTCGTCTCATGTATGCGATCGTCGCATAGAATTGCGATGATCGCAAGAAGCTGTGCTAGCCGGAAGAGTGGGGGCTCGTGGTCCTCGTTCCGGACAGGGAGGGGCGCAACGCAGTCAGGGTGTCGAGGTGGGTGCAGCGTTCCAACACTTGGTGATCGGCTTCGGTGAACTGGCCGTACTCCTCGAGGAAGCTCGCGTGGAGGTCTGGGCGGAGAGGCCAGATGCGGGTGGCGAGGCGTACGAGGTCGCGGGCGGGTAGGTCGTAGCGGCTGTGCTCGAAGTCGATCAGGCGAACAATGCCGTCGTCGCCGTGGATCATGTTGCGGGGCATGAAGTCGAGGTGGCATGGCACGGCCGGTAGCGGTGCGAGATCTTGAAGTGCTCGCATGTGGGCGCGTACCTCGGCCTGGCGGCTGGGCGTGAGGCGGTCTCCGGCTTGGTGGACCCAGTACTCGGCGCGTTCGGCGAGCCAGGTTGTCCAGTCGGGCTCCATTCTCGGTGGTCCGGCGGCGTGGAGCGTCTTGAGTAGTCGCCCGGCTTGGCGGAAGGCGTCCTGCTCGGCCTCGGGAGCGAGCCTTCGCTGTTGGAGTGGGACACCTGGTACGGCGGTGATGACCATCGCGGGCGGGTCGTCGGTGGTCGCGAGGATACGGGGAGCCCGGTCGCCGAGGGCCGGAACCCAGGTCTGATAGGCGTGAACCTCCTGCGTGTGGCGTTGTCGACTGCGGTGCGGTTTGACGATGACTTCTCCGTGCTCGGCGGTTGTGGCGCGGAGTACCTGGGTGCCGGCGTGGCCCGGGTGCCAGGTCACGGGTACCGCGTTGGTGTCGAGGAGGCGCCGGCAGAGCTGGAGGAGGTCGATGTTGCTCATTGCCTGGGTTCGAGGTGTCGGCTGTCGTTGTGCGCGACGAGCTGCCAGATGGTGCGGCCGAAGCGGTTGGTCGGTCGCTGCCACCGGGTGACCGAGGCGTGATCGGTGACGAAGCCGAGCCGTAGGCAGGCGGTTCGGGGGAGTCCGAGGAGCAGGTTGTTGGCGGCCTCGATGGTCTCGCCGTGGGCGGCGATGAGGATCCGTTGGCCGTTGTGCTGGTCGAGGATCCTCTGTAGCGCTTTGGTCGCGCGGTCGAGGTACTGGTTCCAGCTTTCGGAGCCCTTGGCGAATGGGCGGTCGGGGGCGTGTTGAGGCGGGCCTTGAAAGGCGGTCTTGACGTCGGCCCATGGGCGGCCGTCGGCGTCGCCGTGGTCAGGTCCGCGGAGCTCCGGCTCAACGGTGGGAGCCAGGCGGAGAGCGTGCGTGATGATCTCGGCGGTCTGGACCACCCGGAGCCGGGGCGTGGTGTAGAAGACCGCATACGGTCGAGCCGCGTGCTCAGCGGCCAGCCGGGCGGCGAGGCGGTCAACCTGGTGGCGTCCCAGGTCGGTCAATCCGGTGCAGCCGTTCTCACCGCCGACGGTTCCGGCGACGTTGCAGGCGGCCTCACCGTGGCGGGCGATGACGAGTTCGGTGGTCGGGGACATCGGCGGGCTCCTTCAGGCGCTGTCAGGTTGACGTGAGCGGGTCGGGCCAGGGCCGGACGGTGGGCCACGGGTATCGGTATCCGTTGGTGCCGACGTATCGGAGGGTCAAGAGGTGGTGCAGTTCGGCGTACCGCCGCACCTCACCTGCGTCGCAGAGCTTCGGCCAGATGGCAGTGCCGTACGCGTCGACGCAGTCCGTGAGGGTCCGATCGGGGAGGCGGCCGTACGTCATGGAGGCGGTGACGAGGAGTCCGGCCAGGTCGTAGCCGAACGGGGCGAGGGTGAGCTCGTCGAAGTCGACGACGGCGACGTCCTCTTCCCCAACGAGGTAGTTGCGGACGTTCGGGTCCTTGTAGAAGGCCGCCGGCTGGTCGGCCTGGTCGAGAAGCCCGTCGATAGCGGACAGGTTGATGCCCGTGTCGCGGGCGGCGCGGTGCAGCGCATTCCGTCGTGGGCCGGCGAAGTCGGGGATCAACAGCAGGGTCGACGTGGTGTGCGGTTGGTCGAGGCGCGCGGAGTGCAGTTCGCTCCGATAGGCGGCGGCGTGCAGCAGGCCGAGTGCGGAAGCCACGCGGGGCAGGTCGGGCACCTCCGGTGTTCGGCCGGGCAGTCGTTCGAAGACGAGGCGACGAGTCGTGTGCGTGACGAGGTGCGGGAGGCGGACACCGGAGCCGAGCCCGGTGAGCCAGTCGTGGTGTGTCGCGGCTGCGGAGCAGCGTCGCGGGTCGTCGTACCGCTTGATGAAAAGCTCGCGGGTCACGGCCGGGCCGCCAGGGCGTAGCTGACGGTGGATCGGGTCACGTAGGGCGGTGCCGGCAGTTGCTCACGTAGGACTGCGGCGAGCTCGGCCGTTTCGTTGGCCAGGCTGATCTGGTACTTCGGGGTGGTGGCGAGGTATCGGGCGAGGCGCGTGACGTCGGCGAACTCGAAGACGTGCTGCTCGTGCAGGACGTCGAGCACGGTGAGGTGGGTGCCTGCGATGTCGAGCAGGTTGCCGCTGTGGAAGCTCTCGTAGAGGCTCGGCCGGCGGGTGGCATCGGGGTCGAGGCCTACGGCCTGCACAAGCTGGTCGAGTTCGGTGTAGCTGTCCAGCGACTTGGTCACCAGCACGGCAACACCGTTGGGCCGTAGGCAGCGGGCGATCTCCGCGACCGCGGCTGCTGGTCGGGGGGAGTGATAGAGGCAGAACGCGGCGACCGCCGCGTCAGCCACCTCGTCGGCCAGGGGCAGGTGGTGGAAGTCAGCGCAGATCGTCGAGCCGGCGCCACCGGCCCCGGCCAACCGAGCATGGACGGTTTGCAGCAGCGCGACCGAGGAGTCAACAGCGACGAGACGCTCAGGTCGGAGCCGTGTGGAGATCCGCAGCGTGGTGGTTCCCCGTCCGCAGCCGATGTCGACCACGACCGCTCCAGGCGACACGCGGCGCGCGAGAAGGTCGACGATGACTTGGGCGGCGTTCTGCCCGGCGACCTTTGCCTGGTGCAGGGCGAGGGTGCGTTCCGCGAGCCGGTTGCCGGTTCGGTAGAGGTCGCCGTATACCAGTGCGGGGTCAAGGAACGGGTTAGCCGACACGGGTCGCCTCCCGTCCCGTGCCGGTCAGGTCGTCGGCTGGGCTCCTTGTCGTAGTCGGTTGACCAGTTGGTTGGCTTGCCGGCGGTTGGTGAGCGAGATCAGCCGAACGTGCGGCCCGTGGGCCTGGATGAGGTTCTGGATCCGGGGTCGCATGGCGCGTCGGTAGCCGAGGATGTATCGGATGAAGTTCCAGGTGATCCGGTCGTAGACGCCGTCGGCCTGGTGCTGGCCGCCCCGGTAGCGTCGGCGCCGCTGGGCGATGCCCCAGAGGCAGGTGGCGGCGGGCAGGTCGAGGAAGATCACGGTGTCGGCGGTGGCCAGCCGGATCGGCAGGGTGCCGGCATAGTTGCCTTCGATGATCCAGCGTTCGCCGGCTACGAGTTTCTCCTGCTTGGCGGCGAACTCGTTCTGGGGGAGCGGGTTCCACTGCTCGTCGTAGAAGATCGCGTCGAGGTGGGTCAGGGGCGCGTCGAGGATCTGGGCGAGTTGCCGGGCGATCGTCGACTTGCCGCTGCCGCCGCAGCCGATGATGGCGATCCTGTCCATGGTCCTCCAGGGTAGGGGCGGAGCGGGGCGAGGCCGGGCGGACACGGCGGGTCATGACGGCACCGGATCCGGGTGGCGTAGGAGACGATCGAGAACGTCGAGCTGGGTGGAGAGCCGGAACGGGTCGAGCCGGCGCAGACAGTCGGCGATCAGGCCGGCGTGGTCGCTGGTGCCGGTGATCTCGGCCAGCCAGGAGACCCGGTGCCGTACGTCGGTGGCGTTCCCGACGTATAGGCGTGCCGGTACGAACTCGGCGGCACCGCGAACGTTGGTGGGCAGGAGCGGGACACAGCCGGCGAGGGTGGCTTCGAAGATCCGTTGGGTGAGCTGGCCGGCACGGGCATAGCGCTCGGGAAGGAGCAGCACGGTGGCGAGCGCGTCGGCGTGGATCTCGGCTACCCGCGGAAACGGGACCCGGCCGACGAACCTGAGGCCGGGCCAGCGGCGGGTGTCGGGCCACTTGCCGGCGATCAGGTGCGGAAGGTGTGCGGCGGCGGGGGCGAAGAAGGTGTCGAATGCGTCGTCGCGGTCGTACTGGTTGCCGACGTAGACCAGTGGCGTCGAGCGGCGCCGGGCAGCGAGCCTGTCGGGGTCTGCGGTGTCGAGGACCGTGTCGGCGACGGGGAACAGCAGGGTCGTCGCGCCCGGGTTGGGGTGTAGGGCTGGTTCGCAGACGGTGACGTTGCTGGTCCGGCGGAGTGGGTCGGCCGGGTCGAGCCGCCGGTCCTTGTCCCAGAGGATTGTCGGGGTGCCGAGCCGGTGGGTGTAGTGGTCGAGGAGTTTGGCCTGGCGGTGCAGGTCGCAGGTGTGTCCGGGCCGTCCGCAAGGGCTGGTGTTGCGGCCGGGAATGGGCCAGCGCCATTCGAGGAACAGCGCGTCGAGGTCGGGTAGGCCGACGTCCCACCGGTAGTGGTCGGTGAGGTCGAGGCCGGCGTCGCAGAGGTCACGGTTGGGCTGGAGGAACACGATGTCGTGACCGGCCCGGCGTAGCCCGTCGACCAGGGTCTGGCGGTGGCTACGGCCGCCGTCGGGGGTGTCGATGACGCCGGGACCGAGGAATCCCCAGAAGCTGTACCCGATCAGCATTTCGTCACCCACCAGCCCTCGATGAGCAGGGCATCCAGCCCGGTCTCGACGAGGCAGTCCAGGGCCATGTCCGGAGTGCCGCAGATCGGTCTGCCCTTGATGTTCAACGAGGTGTTGATCAGAACCGGGTGTCCGGTGATCTCGCCGAACGCGGCCAGCACGTTCGCTAGGAACGGATGCTGCGCGCGGGTCACAGTCTGGACCCGTGCAGTGCCGTTGCCATGCACGATCGCGGGGAGATGCGTCCGGGTCAGATCGGTGACCGGCGCGGCGATGGACATGAACGGCGAGGGCTGGCGGAGCTGGACGTAGTCGGCGGCCTTGTCAGCGAGGATCACTGGAGCGAAGGGGCGGAACGATTCCCGGAACTTTACCGTCCCGTTCAGCCGATCCACGACCTCGCTGGCGAAGGGCGAAGCCAGGATGGACCGGTTACCCAGCGCGCGTGGCCCAGACTCCAGCGGGCCGGCGAAGAGCCCGACGATGGCCCCGTCGGCGAGCTGGCGGGCGAGGCGGTGGACCGGGTCGGCGGGTCGTTCGGCGGCCAGGTCGGGTCGTGGTTCCGCGGAAATGGCGAGATCCGGGTACGCCGGGCCGAGATAGCAGCGCCCACCGATGCCGGTGGGCGGGCGTCCGGTGACGTCGAGCCAGGCGGCTGCGGCGGCACCGATCGCAGTGCCCGAGTCGCCAGGCGCGGGCGGGATGTGGACCTCGTCGACGATGCCGGCTCGGGTGATCCGCCCGGCGGCGACGCAGTTCATCGCGACCCCGCCGCCGAGACAGAGCAGCCCCGAGCCGGTCAGGCGGGTGGCTCGTCGGGCCAGGTGCAGCATCACCTGCTCGGTTCGTTCCTGCAGGGCGGCGGCGAGGTCGGCGTGGACCGGTTCGACCGGCGCGTCCGGTAGGCGGGGCGGGCAGGCAGCGGCGGTGAACGCCGGGCTGGTCCGGCCGTAGCGGCTGGACAGGACCCGAATCGGCAGCAGCCCCGGGTCGAGGGCGAAGCCGTCGGTGGTGAGTCGGATCGCGCGACACATCAACCTGCGGAAGCGGGCCGGTTCACCGAGGGCGGCCAGCGCCATGACGGTGCCCTCCTCGTCACCGCGTCGCCAGCCGAGGTGTTCGGTCACGGCGCCGTACGCGTAGCCGAGCGACGCCGGGTCCTCGATAGCGGCGACCAGACGCAGGTCGAGAGCCTGCTCGTCGCGGTGCACGGCGTGCCAGGTCGTGGTGGTCTGCAGCTCGCCGAGACTGTCCACTACCAGGACCGCCGCATCGTCCACGCCGGCCGACAGGAAGGCGTAGAGGGCGTGGGCGCGGTGGTGCAGCACGGGAACGAGCCGGGCGAGCGGGAACCGCCGATTAAGGTCCTGCATGCGTGCCTGGCACCGGCGGCGCACAGTCAGGAAGCTGCGTGAGCGAGGAACCGCTCGGCTGCGGGTCGCGGCTCGTACCAAATGCCGCGGAAGCTGGCCGAGCGCCGGCAGGTACCGGCGGCCGTCGAAGTTGTACGCCACCGCCGTGACGTCGTTCGCGGTCAGACCGGCTTCGTTGAGGAGCCAGGCGACGGCGTTCGCGGGGTAGGCCTTGCTGTGTTTGACGCCGTCGAGGCGTTCCTCTTCGGCGAAGCCGATCAGGTGGCCGTTGACCAGGAGCGCCGCCGCCGAGTCGTGGGTGTAGGCGCAGAGTCCGAGCACCACGTCGGCGGCTCGTCCGGCCCGCTTCGCGATCATGAACGGCCACCGGGTGTGGTGGGGTCGAGGTGGCCGTACCAGCTCGACAGGGCGGCACCGAGCGGATCTGGGGTGTCGGCGGCGAGCTTGCGTGCCTGATCGCGCTCACCGGATTTCCAGGAGCGGTAACTGGCGAGGGTCCGCCCGAACGCATCCCAGGTCGAACCGTCGCCAGGGCCGGTGTCGCCGTTGATTACCCGTTGGAGGAGGGCGTCAAGGTCTGGCCAGGGCACGGCGATCGGATCCAGCTCCGCAGCGCCCGGCATGCCGTGCAGGGAGGCGGCTGCTGCCTTCGCGTTCTCGGCGTATAGGTGCAGGGAGTCGACGTGGTGGTGGTACTCGCCCAGTTCGACGCCGAGCCAACCGGCCATCAGCTCCTGGAGCAGGGTGGTGGTGAAGATGTCATAGGGGAAGCCGAGCCACAGGTCCTGGCTGCGCATGCTGGTGTGCATGACCAGTCGGTTGTCCCGGATGAAGAACCGGTAGCCGAGGGTGCACGGCACGTCGCGGTAGCCGCGATGGTCCCGGGACGGGTCGTAGAGCTGGATCACCGCTCGCCGCGACTCCCGGTCCTCGTACAGCTGCCGCCGTACCGCGTCGAGCTGGTCGATCCGGCGGTCCCACCGGCGCAGCCGTGGCCCGTAGGCGCCGCGCAGCACTCCGTCGTCGGCGTACACGCGCAGCCTGTCGTTGTAGTCGAAGATCCATGGGGCGTCGGATCCGGAGAGGATCCAGAGGGCCTCCGCCACCGCGAAGGCGGGATTGATCATCCGGATGGGAGGCACGTCGACGAACCGTTGCCGTGGGTTGGTGAGGCACAGGTGCGCCCCCACGACCTCGGTCGTAGCGAGGTCCCGGGGACGGGCGGTCCGGCCGTTGAGCAGTACGGACTGGCAGGCGGCGGTGAACAGCTCGCTCGCCGAACCGGCGGTTAACACGATCATGAGCTGGTTCCTTTGCGGAGGTCAGGAGGTGAAGGCCGCGAGTCGTTCGCTGGGGAGGTTGACCAGCCAGGCGGCCTGGCGGGCGAGGCCCTCGCGGAGACCGACGGTGGGCCAGTAGCCGAGCAGCCGACCGGCGCGGGTGAGGTCGGCCGCGGTCGCGGGTACGTCGCCCGGTTGGGCGGCCACGACCTTCACGGGCACCTGGCGGCCGGTGACCTTGGCCGCCTCGTCGATCACCGCGAGCATTGAGACGCTCGCGCCGCCGCCGACGTTGACCAGCGCAGCCTGGGTGTCGAGGTGGGCGGCGGCGACGGTGGCGGAGATGACATCGGTGACGTAGGTAAACTCGCGACGCTGGCTCCCGTCGCCGAACAGGGTGATCGGGAAGCCGGTGTAGGCGGCGAACAGGACCCTGCCGATCGCCATGTCCGGTCGCTGCCGTGGCCCGTACACGGTGAAGTAGCGCAAGGCGACGACGCTGAGCGGGCTGCCGGCTCGCCGCGCATAGGCGAGACACAGTTGCTCAGCGGCGAGCTTGCTCACCCCATACGGGGAGACCGGGCAGGTCGGGTCGTCCTCACGGCTGGGCCGGTCAGCCGGCCCGTAGACGCTCGACGACGAGGCGACGACCAGCCGGCGTACGCCCTGACGGGTGCAGGCATCGAGCAGCCGGTGGGTGCCGAGCACGTTCGCCTGGGTGTAGTCGAGGAACTCGCGACCCCACGATCGCCGCACGCCAGGCCGAGCGGCGAGGTGGAAGACGGTGTCGCAGCCAGCCACCGCCTCGTCGAACTGGTCGGCGGCGAGGTCCAGGCAGTACGGCGTGAACAGCGGACTGGCGATCGCCCTCGAGAGGTTCTCGTCCGCGAGGGCGTGCTCGCCGAGCCGACGACGGTCCAGGCCGACGATCCTGACCCCTCTGGCCAAGAGCGCGTCCACCAGATGCGAGCCAATGAATCCGGCCGCGCCCGTCACCAGCACCTGGGCCATCATCGGCGTTCGTCAGTTCGCGGCGGCTGCCGGAGCAAGCGCTGCCACACGAAGGTGAGCAGGGGAGGCTCGACTGGAAGGACACGTGCCCGCCCGGTCGCGGCCGGCACCCGACTCAACGTCGCCGGACGTGAAGCGCCGGGAACGCGCGCGGCCAGGAACCGCTGGTCCTCGAACCGTTCGTTCCGCAGGTACGTTGCCACAGGTCCTCCAAGGTCATCGAGTGATGGGCGCAGCGGCGGCCAGCACGTCATGCGAGCTCGCTCCAGCCGACATCGATGTCCACCGCCGCGCCCGAGACCCGGCAGCCCGGTCGTCACGGCGCGGACCGTCGCATCTCTCGATAGACAGGTTGGTCGCCGCCGGACGCCAGGTTGAAGCCCTCGCGTGTCAGCCGGCGTCGGCAGACGTGTCACCGCAGGGCGAATGCGGGCAGCTGACACCTCGATAGGGTTCGGGCATGAGTACCGAGGCTCGACGGGCAAGTGAGTGGACCATCCACGGCGAACGGGTGGTCGACGACACCAGACGCGCGGTCCTCAGCATCGCCAACGTCGAGCTGCCCAATAGCGTCCGGTTCGAGCAGTACGTACTCCGGGTACCGCCCGCCGCCATGGTCGTCGTTCTCGACGACGATGACCGCGTCCTGATGATGTGGCGTCACCGGTTCGTGATCGGCCGGTGGGTCTGGGAACTCCCCGGCGGCTACCTCGACCCGGACGAGGATCCGGCTGCGTGTGCGGCCCGAGAGGTCGAGGAGGAGACCGGCTGGCGACCGCGAACGATGGAGCCGATCCTCGGGTTTCAGCCGATGGTCGGCACCATCGACCAGCAGAACCTGGTCTTCCTGTCCCGGGGTGCGGACTCCACCGGCGCAGCTCCCGACGTCAACGAGACCGAGCGGCTCGGGTGGATCCCGTTGACCGAGGTGGAGCAGCACATTCAGACGGGGGAGATCGTCGGCGCGGGGTCCGTCGCCGGCCTGCTCGCGGTCCTGCTTGCCAAGGCGAACGGGCGTCTCTGATCAGGCAGCCTGAAGCACCGGGCGCGCCCGTTCAGAGAACTCCCGCACCGCAGGTAGCCCGACGTGCGGTGCAAGCCGAGCCGCGAGGGCCGCGAGATAGTCACGCGACCGGACCGATCCCAGTCCCTCGGCCGCCTCGACGGCCTGCACTCCCACCGAACTGGCCTGCTCGAACTCCCCGGACTGGGCATGGGCGACAGCCAACAGGGCGAGGTTGAACTGCCGGCCCCGAGCGAATCTGCGGCCGTCCATCTGAAGCGACCGCGACGCGAACCGCACGGCAAGTTCACCCCGGCCCAGCGCGGAGAAGCAGTGCCCGAACTTCGCCGCCAGATACGACTCGTCGAAGTAGCCGATCCATTGCGGCGCGCTGGTGCGGTCAGCGCGGTCGAAAGCGCGTTCGGCCCGGTCAAGCGCGTCCGCGCAGGCTGCCTCGTCACCCCCGACGGCATGGCCCTGCGCCTCCAGGACGGCGGACTCGGCCTGGATGGCACCCACCCCGGCCTCGGCAGCGGTGCGCCCCGCCGCACGAGCCAGGTCGACTGCTTCCACCGAGGCGCCCAGGTAGGCCGCCTGATGGCTCATCGCCGCGAGGATCTCCGCACCCAACGGCTGGTCGCCGGCTGCCGCGGCCAGCCGGAGTGCCTGGACCAGGTACCGCTGCGCCAGGCCATGCATGCCGACGTCGTACGACGCCCAACCGGCGAGCTGGGTAGCCTCCGCTGCGGCGGAGAAGAGGGCAGTACCGGTGCGGGCGTCGTACCGGCCCTGCAGCATCGGGGCGACGTCGGTGTTGAGGAAACGGACCAGCCCGTCACGAACGTGCGCACCGCCGTACTGGTTGTCCAGTATCCGGTAGACATTCGTGATCTGTCGTACCGTCTCGACGTCCGGTGCGCCCACGAGACGATCGCCGTCCATGGCCGGTCGCTCGTCGAGCCGGGTGGTCAACCAGCGCAGCGCCGGAGTGAGAAACAGCGTCGCGTTGAAACCCGTGCCGACCAGCAGATCTCGCCGTTGCATGTCTTCCCGCCAGAGCGTCGTCGCGGCCACCACGCCATGTCGCCAGTCCGAGGCGAACTCTAGCCCCGCACCCGGCACACCGACCGGCTCCGCAGACGGTGCGAGCTGTCCGCCGCTGTCGGCTGACACCGTCCGGACAAGGGCCGACAGTTGACCACCAGCGTCCAGCGCGGCGTCGAGCAGCGTCACCACGGACAGGCTTGGCCGCTTGCCGCCGGCCTCCAGGTCCCATAGATACCCGTGTGAACAATGGACTCGCTGCCCGAGCCGTCGAAGCGAAAGCCCTCGCTGCTCACGTAGCTCCTTCAGGCGTTGCCCGAAGGTTGGGTCGACGGCGACGATCTGTCGCGGCATGACACGCTCCTCATCGGAGGTCGTGATA
Organism: Solwaraspora sp. WMMD1047; assembly: GCF_029626155.1. Lineage (NCBI taxonomy): Bacteria > Bacillati > Actinomycetota > Actinomycetes > Micromonosporales > Micromonosporaceae > Solwaraspora > Solwaraspora sp. WMMD1047. Next base: position 1,725,599 of record NZ_JARUBL010000001.1, read on the forward strand.
GTCCGGCTGCCGACCGTTTGGTGGCGACAACGTGGCTCGACCGTACCCGCTGTAGGGCGACGGCGCGATCACGAAACGTATCGGGTGCCGCTCGGGTCGAGGATGTCCGATGAAAGCGCTTCGCATGTGAGTTGCCGGCCATCGGCGACATGCTCACCCGCGCCGGCGAGCTGCGGTACGCCAACCAGCTACAGCCGTGCGCCTCTGGCCGTCTCACCTTCTGAGATAGAAGCCCATACGCGCCAAGATTCTTTTGACCTGTTCAGGTGGGAAGTCCGTCCGGGCTGGTATCGATGCGAGTCGGCCAGTCCGGACGCGTCCTGCTGCGTCCAAGAGCGCCACGAACGGGCGCCGATGCAGGTGGTTGACAGGGTGCTGTTGTTGGAGGCGTACTGGGACCTATGCGACCGCTCGGCGGTCTGCCTTCCGGGTTGCCCGGTCAGTCTGGTGGCGCTTCTTCGGGAGCGTCGCCGATCGTTCCGGGCTCTGGAGTCGGGTAGGCCGTCGATGGTAACGAGCGACAGGGGGAACGTGATGAAGGATTCCTACCCGGCTGGGTGAGCCGCCGGTGTGATGCCGCGCCGTCGTCGGCTGAGTCCGTCGGCGTCCCCCTGTCCCCTCAGTCGCGCTCGACCGGGGATTGCCCCGAATGCCGGTCGCGTACCGGATCGGTCTCCTCGTCGTTGTAGTTCTTCTGCGCGTCCGCGCTGGTCACCGTCTTCGGCGGTTGGCTCTGCACGATGACGTGGCTGCATGGTCGTCCCGGCTTCGCGACGGCTCGTTCGTTGACAACTCCACAGTGACGTCTGCACTGCCCCCACCCCCGCCCTCGCCGGAGGGCATCCCGCTGCTGCCACTGCCCCTCGGGCGCCGCCTGGCTCCCGAGGGGGGTCAGTGGCTTTCATCCGACGCCGGACCGCTGACGTCGGCGACTTACTCGACAAGGAGTTCCGTTGTTCTCCAAGCTTTCGCCCGCTGCCATGGCCGGTGGCGGTGACAGTTTCCGGCTTGACCCCCGTTCCGGGGTCAGGCTTGCCGTCCGGGTTGAGGTCGGTCTTCGGCCGGACCCCCGGACGGACCCCTGGTTCGTTCTCACACCGCAGGTCGCCCGGTCTGTCAGTAGTGGCTGGTTGTCCTGCGACAGACCCGTCCTGGTCTCTGGTCTCTCCCCCTGGGGAGGCCGTATGCGTATCGGAGAGGAGGTGACGGTAGATGGATGATCCTGTTCTGCGGGTGCAGTCGCAGTTGACCGCCCGGGATCGGGTGTTGCTGGGTTGGCTCTACGACCACGGGGTGCTGACCTCGTTCCAGATCGCGCATGCCCTGTTCCCGTCCCTCGATTTCTGTCAGCGCCGGTTGCGGACGTTGTACCGGTTGCGGTTGGTGGGGCGGTTCCGGCCGCAGCGCGCCGACGGTGGCTCGTACCCGTATCACTACGTGATCGACCAGCTCGGTGCGGAGGTGGTGGCCGCTGGCCGCGATGAGCGGCCACCTCGTCGTGATCATGCCCGGGTGGAGCGGCGCCGGTGGACGTCGAGCCGCACCCTGGAGCACCGGCTCGGCGTGAACGGGTTCTTCACCGACCTCGCCGGCTACGCCCGCACCCACCCCGAGGCCCGACTGGGGGAGTGGTGGTCGGAGTCGGCGTGTCAACGCTCGGGGATGTTCACCCGGCCGGAGGATCCGGGTCTGGTGCGCGCGTATCAGCCCCGGGTACGCCCCGACGGCTACGGCCTGTGGACCGTCAGGGGTGTCGAGGTGCCGTTCCTCGTGGAGTTCGACACCGGTGGTGAGCAGCTGTCGGTGCTGACCCGCAAATTGGTCGGCTACCGGGAGTTGTTCGTCAGGCTGGGGCGGGCGTGGCCGGTGCTGTTCTGGCTGCACTCCGCCGCCCGGGAACGTAACCTGCGCCGGCTGTTGGCCGAGATGCCGCCGCTGGTGCCGGTCGCTACCGGGGCCCGCGACCAGGCCACCACAGCGAGTCTGTGCCCCGCTGAGGCGGTGTGGGCGGTGGCCGGCGACGACGGACAACGACGGACGCTCGCCGACCTGGCGGTGTGGGTCGTCGACGACCGTGACCTGGACGGGGAGGTCGCGGCGTGAGCCTTGTCAGAGCGCTGGACGCCTTCTGGACACGGTCCGCGTACGGGACCGCAGCGGGGTGGTCCTCTCGCCGATCTGTCAGCGTCGCGCCGGTGGTGGCTGACAGACCGGTGACAGATCCGGAACGCCCTGACAGTGCGAGGGCAGAGGTATCGTCTCGGCTCTCATCCTGCGGGTCCGCGATCCACGTCTGGGCCGGTCCGCTCACGGTCCCGGACCGGCTCGCGGGGACCACCCGTCCACTCGCCCGGTCCACCCTGCCGGACGGACCGGGGACGTCTGTGGTCCGGTCCGGGGAGGTGGTCCGTCACGGCAGCATCAGGTGACGCAGGTGCCGGCTCGGGACGTAGCCGGACCGAGGGCTTCGTCCAGGTCGTGATCATGCTCGCTATCGGCGGGGCGGCTGGTGCGGCCAGCTTCACACACGTCCGCGACGTTGCTGCCGCTCACGGCCAGCCGGGTTGGTTGGCCTGGGCGGACGCGATCGTGTTGGAGCTGATGTCCATCGCCTCCGGATTGGAACTCCGCCGCCGGAAACGCGCTCGCGTTTCGACGGTGTTCCCGGCGACGGTGCTGGCCTGCGCGGTGACGCTGTCTCTCGCGGCGCAGGTGGTGGAGGCCGAACCCTCACCGATCGGCTGGATCGCCGCGGCCGTGCCCGCGCTCGGCTTCCTTGTCATGGTCAAGATCGCCCTCGGCTATGCCGACACCACAACCGCGTCCGCGCAACCAGATGCCGACGCGCCGACCGACCAGCCGGCGGACCAGTCCACCACCGCCAACCCGGCCCAGTCTGGCCGGGACTACGACAGCCGGTCCCCACGACCGGCTGCGGACCGGGCCCTGCGCGCACCGACCGTCCACGACACCAGCAACGACAACGATCACAAAGGCCCGGACCGTCCTCGTACTGGTGGACCGGTCCACCGACACCGGTCGGGACGGCGCGGACCGTCCACCCACCCCACCGAGGAGTTGCTCGCCATCGCCAGACGCTTCCAAGACCACCTCGCCGCTGAAGGCCGGCCGCTGACCCGGGCTGCCCTGGCCGCCGCGCTGCGCTCCACCGGACACACCGTGTCCAACACCAGAGCATCGCAGCTGCTGAAGATCCTCAAAGCTGAACCGCTCTCGGCGTCTTCGTCTCGTGACGAGGCCGCCGGGTGGCCGGTCAGTTACAGCGCACCACCGACAACGCCGGCACCCGCCGCTGCCGCACTCGCTTCTCAACAGCTTCAACCGCAGTCAGGAGACCCAACACCATGAGCGCCAACACCACTTCAACCCGCGATACCCGATCGACCAGCCCACACCCCACGGCCGGTACGCCGTGGACCGCCGAGCGGATCCGCGCGCTCGGCGCCGCCACCACCCTGCCCATCGCCGCGGCGGTACTCGGCATCAGCCGATCTCAGGCATACCGCCTGGCCGCCGCCGATACTTTCCCGGCACCCGTGATCCGGGCCGGCACCCGCATCATCGTCCCGGTGGCCGGACTCCTGCGACTTCTCCTGCTCGACAGCACCATCCCGACCTCCGACGACGGCCGGCGACTTGATCCCGTCCCGGAGTCGAGCGTGGATGCAACGACCCCGCCTCCAGCGGACTACAACCGTCACCGCTGGCGGCACCGTGCCGAGCATCCAGGAGACGATGAGTGAAGGGATCCACCTTCAAACGTTGTGGATGCCGCGACACCACCACGGGTCGGCGACTGGGACGATCCTGTCCTCAGCTTCGCCGGCCCGGCGGCGGTTGGTCCCGCAACCACGGCCAATGGCACTGGCAGATCGAAGTCCCGGCCCGTGCCGACGGCACCCGACGCCCGCTCCGCCACGGCCCCTACGCCGCCCAGGCCGATGCCGACGCGGTCCTGGACCGCATCCGGGCCGCGCTCGCCGTCCCCGACCCCACCGACCCCCACGTCACCGTCAAGACCGGCGACCTCATCGAAACCGCCGTCAAGACCGGCGCGCCCATCCCCACCCCGGACCAGATCCGCCGGGCGCTGCACCTGGACATCACTCCGACCGAACTGCCGACGATGGCCGTCTACCTCACCGACTGGCTCGCCGGGCGCAAGAACATCAAGAAGGGAACGCTGCGTTCGTACGAGGGGCACGTCCGGCTGTACCTGATCCCGTACCTCGGACACTTGCGCATCGACCGGCTCCGCCCTGGCCACATCGACGCCATGCACGACGCCATCGACGAACGCAACACCACCATCAACACCCTTCGCGCCAGCCGAGACCAAACCAAGCGCGACCAGGTCAAGAACCAACGCATCGTCGGCCCGGCGACACAGCACCGCATCCACGCCACGCTGCGCAAGGCTCTCAACGACGCGATGCGCCGCCACCGGCTCATCGACACCAACCCCGCCCTGATGGTCGAACTACCCCCGGCCCGGCCACCGAAGCCGACCATCTGGACCGACCAGCGCGTCAAGACCTGGCGCGACACCGGCAAGACCCCCAGCCCTGTCATGATCTGGACCCCCGAACACACCGGACGATTCCTCGACCACACCCACGACGCCCGCGACCGGCTCTACGCCCTCTACCACCTCATCACCTTCACCGGCCTACGCCGAGGTGAAGCCTGCGGCCTGCACTGGGACGACCTCGAGCTCGACGCCCGGACCCTCACCGTCCGCTGGCAACTCGTCCAACACGGCTGGGCCACCGCCATCGACACTCCGAAAAACCACCGACAGCGAAGCCGCCGTCGCCCTCGACACCGAGACCGTCGCGGTGCTGCGCGCTCACCGCACCCGGCAGCACCGCGAACGGCTCGCCGCCGGTGCTGCCTGGACCAAGACCGGACTGGTCTTCACCACGCAGACTGGTGGTCGGCTGCATCCCGCCGACGTCACCGACCACTTCCACCACCTCGCCCTGCAGGCCGGGCTACCACCCATCCGGCTTCACGACCTCCGCCACGGCGCCGCCACCATGGGCCTCGCCGCCGGTGTGCAGATGAAGGTCATCTCCAACCGACTTCGCCACTCCAGCCCACACTTCACCGCCAAGTTCTACGGCGACGTCCTCCCCGAGCTCTCACACGCCGCCGCCGAAGCAACCGCGTCGGCTGTCCCGCTTCGACGTGGCGTGACATGGCCTGGGTAGCTGGCGGCTGCCTCTGGGAGCCAGCAGCATCGGCTCCGAACCGAAAGGGCTGCCTGGGACGTTCGTGCACGGCCTCTCCAGATAGCAGCGTCGGCCGCAACTTCTCCGGGACCTCTGCCTTACCCAGCGGCAACTGGATCGAGCCTGAACCGAAACCACCAGCCACAGCGCAAGCAACCAGGTAAGGCCGGTCTTCCAGCTACCTGACTGCCAACCAACCGTTCGGACTCGCGGCGCACCTTAACGGGCCAAAATCTCGCTAGCGAGGTGCGCTAGGGTACCCGTCATGCGCCTTCCCGTCAGGATCTTGAGCCAACGACCCTGTGGGCTCAAGGCGGGCGGGAAACAAGTCGTCGCTGGGAGGGTGGCAGCATAAATGGCCAGCGCTCTGTTGACTGAGCTTTACCCTGTCTCGCCGACGAACTTGCCAGCGGGCTGGGAGTACAGGCCATTGGGTGAACTGATAACTGATGCGCGCAGCGGCTTCTCGTCCGGTTCACACAATAGCGATGGGGTTGGCATCCCGCACTTGCGTCCGATGAATATTGACCGCAGTGGCAGTGTAAATCTCAATCAAATTAAGTACGTCTCGGCAGATGCATCGAGTCTCCGGCTCCAGCGCGGCGACATCGTCTTTAACAACACAAACAGTCGCGAGCATGTCGGCAAGAGTGCCGTCTTCGACTTGGTTGACGCTGAGTGGGGATTCTCCAACCACATAACTCGCCTTCGCTTGCAGCAGGGGCTCCTACCCCAGTTTGTAGCTTGTCAGCTCCTCTATCTATGGGAGTGTGGATACTTCCGCTTCCATGCGAAGCAGCACGTGAATCAAGCGAGCATCTCGACAAGTACACTGACCAGCCGAGTGCCGCTACTGGTGGCTCCGCTATCCGAGCAGCAGGATTTGATTGACCGTATAGAAAAGAACCGGTCAGTACTTGACTCCATCGCCATGGCGGTGGACGGTGCGCGATCCAGACTCGGTCGTTACGAAGACCAGACCATCCTCGATGCTGTCGCTGGTCGCCTTGTGCCGACAGAGGCTGAGTTGGCAGCGGAGAGGTCGGGCACGTATGTCTCAGGCAGGGAGCTACTCAAGAAGATAAACGATAGAGTAGCCGCCCAAGCGGGTGCGCTCTTCAATGCAAAGCCGCGGCGTTCATACAAGCGAAGCATCATCGATGTATCTACATCAGATGCGAGTGGCCTTCCCGACGGATGGGCCCAGGCGCGGGTGGATGAGGTTGGCCTTGTGACACTAGGCAAGAAGCGGGAACCCAGCTCTCATTCGGGCCCATATATGAGACCTTACCTCCGCGTGGCTAACGTGTACGAGGATCGCATCGACGTCAGCGACGTGCTTGAAATGAACTTCACCCCGCAGGACTACAAGACGTACCGGCTGGAATATGGCGACATACTCTTGAACGAGGGCCAAAGTCCGGAGCTGGTAGGAAGGCCCGCCATGTATCGGGAGGAGCTGCCGGGCGGGTGCTTCCAGATGACGCTGCTTCGGTTCCGTGCGTACCCAGGGGTGAGCGCGACGTTCGCTCTCTTGGTTTTTCGTGCCTACTTGCGCACTGGTCGGTTTAGAGAAGCGGCGCGATGGAGTACAAACATCGCGCATCTTAGTACGCAACGGTTTGCGGCCCTGCCGTTTCCTCTCCCTCCGCTAGAGGAACAAGAGCGAATCGTTGAAGAAGCGACGCGGCGGCTCCATGCTGTGGAGAACCTTTCGCAGGTGCTTTCGGCAATCGATGATCGAGTGCTATTGGCCAGGCAAGCTTCCCTTAGGGTCGTTTTTCCTGGGGCAGTTGTTCATGGTGTCGTTCCCGCCGTAGGCGAGGAAACTGACCAAGGTGAGTCTTCTCCTGTAGGACGGCGCATGGCTCGACGATCACGTGCGGGTGGCCGAAATTCGACAAGAGTCGACCTTCTGAAGGCGTTAGCCGACGCCGAAACTGCGCTTAGGCCAGAGGAGCTATTGGACGCCTCCGGATATTCCGAAGAACTCATTGATGAGTTCTATTCGGACCTGCGCGGACAAATTTATGCAGGCAGAGTAACGGAGGTTCGCGACGCTCACGGCGAGCCATTCCTAAATCTCGCGGAGCGGCAATGAGGCTTGAGAGTCTGTACATCACGTCTTGGAAGAATCTGCAAGACTTTGAGATCCATTTCTCGGATGTTCCGACTACTGTTCTGGTGGGGCAGAATGGAACAGGGAAGTCAAATGTACTGGAAGCCCTGATCATAATTTTCCGGGATCTCGACCTTGGAGCGCCTCCGCTCTTTGCGTTCAAGCTTGCTTATCGATGTAAAGGCAAGTCAATCCGTGTGGATTGCGATCCAGCACGTCGTGGCCGCACCGCGCATATTGAGGTCGACGGTGAACGGTGGCGCTCTGATCGGTTCTCCCGAAAGGGAGGCGGGGAATACCTTCCTGGTTTTGTTTTTGGCTACTACTCGGGACCGAGCAATCGAATGGAACGGCACTTCGAAAGCCATCAGGTCCGTTTCGCGAGCGATCTCCGTGAGGGAGTAGACAGGCCTCTCCGTCCATTGCTCTACGCGCGCCTTGTTCACAGCCAGTTCGTCCTGCTGTCCTTCTTCGCTCGCGAATCCGGCGATCGTGAAGTCCTCACACGCTTTCTGCGAATTGTGGACCTTGACTCGGTCTTGTTCGTCCTGAAAAAGCCGTCGTGGTTTAATCCGAACAGAGGCTCAGACCCTGCGAACCCGGGGGACCCCCGGATCTGGGGCGCACGTGGCGTGGTTCGTGACTTTGCCTCTCGCCTGTACCGTATTGCATTAGCGCCTATGCGGGGGCGCCGCGGCTCTGAGCGCCTCTACCTCTATTTGAAAGACAAAAAGGACTTGCTTGCCCTTGCGGATGGCTACGATAACCAGGCGGAGTTCTTCAAGGCACTTGAAAGCCTTTACATCTCTGATCTGATTGAGGATGTCCGAACCCGGGTCACGATAAGTGGCAGCGACGATGCTCTTACGTTCCGCGAGTTGAGCGAGGGCGAACAGCAGCTCTTGACGGTGCTGGGTTTGCTTCGGTTTGTAGAGGGTCAGGAGGGGCTCATTCTTCTTGATGAGCCTGACACGCATCTGAATCCGTCTTGGAGCTTGGACTATACCTACCTCCTGAAGACCCACGTGTCTGATCCCGATTCAGCCAATATCGTGATGGCCACGCACGACCCGCTGGTTGTGTCGGCACTTACCCGCGATGAAGTCCGCGTAATGAGGCGAGGCGAAGCGGACAGGATTCATGCCGCGGTTCCTGAAGAAGACCCTAGGGGCATGGGGGTGGCTGGCCTCTTGACTAGCCAGCTTTACGGGTTGAGGTCGCAGCTCGATCGAGAGACGCTCAACGCGCTAGATCGCAAGCGGGATCTAGCATCGCTCGATACGTTGACTCCGGAGCAACGCGTCGAGTTGTCGTCACTGAATGATTATCTGGCTAATCTTGACTTTTCGAGGACCACCCGCGACCCGCTCTACAAGCCCTATGTCTCGGCTATGACCGTACTGGAAAATCACTTTGCCTTGCGGAAGGCCACTTTAACGCCGGGGGAAATTGACCGGCGGCAAGATTTAGCCAACGAAGTGGTCCGATCGCTGCTTGAAAGGTTGGAGGCAGAGCCGTGATCTTCATTGATCTAGTCAGGCTTGAGCAGCGGGTGGAGCTGTCATGGAAGAAAAAGGCTGCGGCGGCGCTTCTTGACGTGCGTGCTGCGACGACAAGCGACGATCGCAAGAAGGTTCTGGCCAAGCACGCGAGTCTCTGGGCAGAAGTAAAACATCAGTTGGCGGGCGCGAGCGCGGGCAAGTGTTGGTATTGCGAAACTCGCGACGTGCGGTCTGATGCTGCAGTTGATCACTTTCGGCCGAAGAGCAAGGTCGAGGAAAGCGCGGAACATGAAGGTTACTGGTGGCTTGCCTTCGATTTTCGCAACTATCGTTATTGCTGTACCTTTTGTAACTCAACCCGTGTCGACCGTGTGGGCGGTAGTAGAGGCGGTAAGCAAACGCACTTCCCCCTTCTAAACCCGGAGGATCGTGTCTTCGAGGAGGGCGATGTTGCGGTCGAACGCCCTGTGTTGCTAGACCCCATACGAGCTACGGACCCGACCCTTCTGTACTTCCGGGAGGATGGCGTTCCGGAGCCGAGGTTCACGGGCGAAAAGAGATTGCGAGCGAGCAAGTCTATTGAGATTTACCACCTTAATCACACGGAACTCGTAGAAGCGCGTCTTGAAACGCTGAATCGGGTTCGGGAGTTGATTTCTCTAGGTAGAAGCTACTATAATAGCTGGCTCCTCGACGGATCAGACGAGCCTGCTTTTGACTCCGTCATCGCCCAACTCAGGAAACTGTGTGCCCCAGAGGCCGAGTATTCTGCAGCAGTCAGGGACTTGGTGAAAGGTTATCGAGATTCCGAGCATACCTGGATCGACCAAGTTTTCTGATAGAAAGAACGAGTAGATGAGTAACGCCCGAGATATCGTTCAGAAGCTTTGGAGCTATTGCAGTATTCTACGGGACGACGGCCTGTCCTATCCTGACTACGTCGAGCAGCTAACATATTTGCTCTTTCTCAAGATGGCACATGAAACAGCCACTGCTCCGGGCGGCGCTGATATTGTACCGAACGGTATGGACTGGCCGAGCCTTGTGGAACGCCGAGGGGATGATCTCCACCGACACTACGGCGAAATCCTGAAGGCTCTAGGCGCCTCTGATGGGATGCTGGGCTTAATCTTCCGCGACTCTCGGAATAAGATTAAGGACCCGCATAAACTACGGCTGCTCGTTGCGGACCTTATCGACGCTAGGCATTGGAGTGCGCTTGATGTAGATGTAAAGGGTGATGCTTACGAGGGCTTGCTTGAAAAAAACGCCCAAGATACCAAGAGTGGCGCCGGCCAGTACTTCACGCCACGACCCGTTGTGGATGCTATTGTTGAGTGCATTGACCCGAAGCCGGGCGAAAAAATCTTTGACCCTGCATGCGGAACCGGGGGTTTCCTAATCTCGGCTGCTCGTCATGTCAGAATGCGCAACCCGAATTTGACGCCGGCGGAGGAAGAGCACCTATGTCTGCACGCTATTCGGGGAGGGGAGCTGGTAGGTGAGGTTACGCGCCTTGCTGCCATGAACCTTCTCCTTCACGGCATCGGTCCGAACGCTGGAACAGCCGAGCCGCCGGTGGCAACACAAGATAGCCTTGCAGGCCCGCCGAAGGAACTGTACGACGTTATCATCACGAACCCGCCTTTCGGAAAACGCTCGAGCGTAACCCTTGTCACGAAGGCTAAAGAAGGTGACGATGAGCGCCGCCGTGTGCTGCGCGATGACCTGTGGGTCTCGACTTCGAACAAGGAACTGAATTTCCTTCAGCATGTAGCGGTGAGCCTGTCGCAGGGTGGCCGGGCCGCAATCGTTGTTCCTGATGGCGTTCTCTCGGGCCTTGGAGCGGGTTCCGCGATCAGAAGGCGGCTACTCGAGACATTCGACGTCCATACGCTTCTGCGGCTTCCTGCTGGCATTTTCTATGCGGCAGGAGTGAACGCGAATGTACTTTTCTTTGATCACAAGTCGATTGGTCAGGGCTCGAGGCGAGGGCGCTTGTGGGTATACGATTTGCGCACAGACAAGCGGTTCACTCTAGTGGGTCATCGCCTGAGCGCCACTGACCTGACGGAGTTCACGAAACTTTACGAGCCGGCGGATCGCTCGAAGCGGGAGGACTCCTGGGCGGAGGATCTGGTCGGCGGTAGATGGCGAAGCTTTAGCGTCGATGACATACTCAAGCGGGAAGATTGTAGCCTGGATCTGTTTTGGCTTCCGGCGCAAGGCAACGCTATGGCGTCCCAGAACTTTGACGAGATTGTAGGCGATATTGTGGCTGATTTGCAGTTTGCATTGGCCGAGGCTGCGAAGCTCATGCCAGGAGACGAGAGGCGCAAAGAAGAGCGGTAATACTGCGACGGCTCTCGCCTTGAGTATGACCGCCGATCGGCGCCCGCGGGAGTCGATGATCCCTCGGCTGTTGTAGCCATGGATTCACAACTGCTGATCGGGGCGATCGGTACTTGATTTGCCGACCGGGTGCCGTCGGTGCCTCGACGTCTTCGAGGTCGACGGCTGTCGGCGTCTGTCGACAGCAGCGGTCACCGCATCGGGAGAGAGCTGGATGTGCCGAGATCCGGCACATCCGGTTCGGGTGGCCGAGCCGCAGAAGCAGACGGGCGGAGAGACCCGTCTGCCGTGGTTGAGTTTGGGCTTGCCATCGAGGGAGCGTGATGCGCTCGGGTGCTCTGCGGGTGCTCGGGCGCCTTGGACGGACATGGCCGTGGGGGGCTTCTGCTGTATACGTGTGCAGTGTCGAGCGATGAGACCGGGCATAATATGGACCTTTTGGACTCGCAGGGACTAGGAAGCATCGGTCAGCGCCGGCTCTTAATCCGCGGGTTGTAGGTTCGAGTCCTACGCGGCGTACCAATGATCAAGGCCCTGACCTGGCGGTTGACGCCGAATCGGGGCCTTCGTCATGTCCGGGCCGTGGCCGGCCGGTCCAGCGCACCGTTTCCCGCCCGGCGCGGACGAGATGCGCCAGGCGGGGCTGGACAAGTGGCCGTGATGTACCGGCGGGTGCTACGCGGACTTCAGCAGGCTGACGACTCCTTCGGCCATCTCCTGCGGCGTCGGATGGTCGAACACGGCCATAGCATCAAGATCGACGCCGGTCGCGTCGCTCACGAGGGGAACGATCCTGATCGCCGTGATCGAGTCTCCCCCCAACTCGAAGAAGTTGTCGTCTCGGCGAATCCCATCGAGGCCCAGGGTGCGTTCCCACGCGTCGAGGACGACCGGCAGGACATCGGAGACCTCGATACTCATTTCGCCACCCCTGCGTTCGGCATTCCGGCAACCTTGTGATTGTGGTCGAGCGCGAGACTCTCCAGGATCGAGATCATGACTGGCACAGCCCCACCGGGGAGTCGCTCCCTCAGGTACGCGCGCAGCACCCCCGGCTCGACCGGCTCGCTCAACACCACCGACAGGCCGACCAGGGTCCCCGCCGGGCCGTCGTACGGGGCGACGTGCGCCTGCTGCACAGCCGGATGACCGAGCGCCGCGGCCTCGACTTCCTCGGGTGCTATCCGCAGGCCGTTGACGGAGATCTGTCGGTCGAGCCGGCCGGTGATTCGCGGGCCGTCGGCCCGGTCGCTCGGGACAGCGCGGTCACCCGTCCGGTACGCGCGATATCCGGGCTCCGCGAGGGGATCGTGGATGAACCGATCCGCGCGGGCACCCGGATCCACGTAACCCAGAGCAAGGTACCGGCTGCGTACGACCACCTCGCCGGCCATGAGGAGCAGTTCGGCGCCGGCGACGCCCTGACCTACGCCGAGCGTCGTCGCGTCGGACAGCGCCGGATCGGGGGCGACTGCGCGGCCGAGGATCGAGCACGCCGCGATCTGCGGTGTCTCAGTGGCACCATAGGCGTTGACCACGACCGAGTCCGTGACCGCCCGAAGTCGCCGCACCAGTCCGACGGTAAGGGGTGCGCCGCCGGAGACCACCAGACGCAGGTGGTCCAGCCGCCCGGGTCGGCCGGCCAGCGCCACCTCCAGGAGAGCGGGCGTGGTGTGGAGGATGCTGATGCCGGTCGAGTCCATGAATGCGGCGACGGCCCTGGGGTCGCGCAGCGCGTCGGCTGCGGGGATCACCAGCGTTCCGCCGCTGTGCAGCGGAACGAGGATGTCCCGCAACAGCGGATCATGGCCGAGGCCGGACACGAGTGCGACCCGGTCGCCGGGGCCCGGGGTGAACTCGGACAGGTACCACCGCAGCGGACCGGCCAGACCCGCGGCCGACACGGCGACCGCTGCCGGGACACCGGAGGTTCCCGAGGTCATCAGGATGTGGCTGCACTCGGGGTGGGCGGGAGGCTCGTCGTCGAGCCGAGACAGGCCGTCACGCCGCAGCCGCCACTTCGGCCTGACGGCTCGCTCGTTCTGCTCGATCCGGATGCGAGGCAACGTCGCGTCGACGAGTTGCACGCTCGCTCCGACCGTCCAGGCGGCGAGCAGCATGCCAGGCAGATCCCGATGACGCTCCGCGTGCAACGAGAGCGTGTCCCCGGCCCGGACGCCCGCCCGGCGCAGGGAGTCGGCGGTCGCGTCGATCGTCGCCACGAGGTCGCCGTAGGACATCGTGCGATAAGGATCGACGACGGCCGGCGCTGAGGGAGTGCGCTCGGCCACGGCGCGTACCGGTGCCACCAGCTGTTCCGTGAGCACGTCTCAGCCAATCCTGTGCGGACCGTCGACGTCGATCTCGTCGCCGCCGGTGGCAGGAGCGACCCGCCCCGACGCATCGTCGTGAGGATGTCGCCCCGACAAGGACTTGGCCGGTCCGCCGGGCAGGGGACCCAGATACAGATCGGTGGGTGGATCGGGCGACAGGTAGAAGTGCCCGCCGGGACGGGCGACGTGCGCGAACCGGCCGTGGGTCAGGTCCGCCCACCGGGCGCGGTGCTCGGGGGTCACGTGGGTGTCCGACTCCCCGCCGACCACCAGCAGTTCGCATTCCAGGCGGGTGCCCTGGTGGTGTCGATAACGCTGGAGCATCGTGTAGTCGGCGCGCAGGTAGGGAAGGACGAGGGCGCGTACCCGTGGGTCTGCGAGCAGCTCAGAATCGGCCACCGTCCCGCCGAGGGAGACCAGCGAGCGTAGGGCCGCGTCGTCGTCCCACACGTCGAAGCCGGCGACACCGTCGAGTTCGTGCGGCGCTCGTGCGGCGGAGGCGACCACGCGCTCGACGGAGTGTCCGAACGACTCCAGCTCGCGCGCGACCTCGTAAGCCACGATCGCGCCCATGCTGTGCCCGAACAGCGTCGTGGGTCGGGCCGGGGCCGCTCGCAGCGACTCGCCGATGTCGGCGGCCATCTCCAGCACGCTGTCGGCGTACGGTTCGCGCAGCCGGTCGGCGCGGCCCGGGTACTGCACGGCGACCAGCGCCACGTCCGCGGGGAGCAGGGGCACCCACGGGCGGAAGAAGTTCGCCGATCCGCCGGCGTGCGGAAAGCACACCAGCCGACGGTGAGCCGCCGGGTCCGGCGTGAGGGTGCGCAGCCACCGGTCGTCACCCATCGCGTCGCTCCCCGGCCGCCGCGATCACCAGTTGCCGCAGCTCGTCGAAGCTCGCCACGCCGTACACGTCTTCGAATCCCAGCTCGATGCCGTAGGTGGCGCCCACGTCGTCGATGAAGCGGATCAGGTCCAGCGAGTTGCCTCCCGCGTCGAAGAAGCTCTCGCCCGCGCGGGGGTCCGAACCGGTACGGCGGAGCCAGAAGGCGGCGAGGTCCTCCGTGCTCGGCTCCTGCGGGGTGCCGTCGCCGTGCTCCAGGACACCGACGCGGTCAGCGAGCGCGTCACGGTCGACCTTGGACGAACCGGTGAGGGGGAACTCCTCGACGAACGTGATGTGGTCGGGCACCAGATAGGCCGGGACACGCTCGGCGACCCTCGTCCGGATGCCTTTGGCGTCCGGACCGTCGACATCGTCGGCGGCACGGACGAAGGCGACGACCCGGCGCTCGTGTCCTGAGCCGACGGGGACCGCGACCACCTCGGCGACCGCGGGGTCCGATCCGACGGCGGATTCCACCTCGGTGAGGTTGACGCGGACGCCTCTGACCTTGACTTCGAGGTCGGCACGACCGTGGAACTCGAGGACGCCGTCGGCACGCCGTGCCGCCCTGTCTCCGGTGCGGTAGAGGCGCGCTCCCGGAAGGGAGCTGAAAGGGTCCGGGATGAACCGCGCGTGGGTGGTCGCCGGGTCCTGCAAATATCCGTCGGCCAGCCGGTCACCGCCGAGGACGAGCTCGCCCACGACTCCCGGCGCGGTCGGCCGGAAATCGGCATCGACGACGTGGGCCGTGGCACCGGCGACGGCAACCCCGATGGGGACCGCGTCACCCGTTCCGTCCCACTCCTGGAGCCGGAAGGCGGTGCTGATGACGGTGTTCTCCGTCGGCCCGTAGCAGTTGACGATGTCGACGTCCGGGCACAGGGACTTCGCCGCGCGTGCCTGCCCCACGGGCATGATGTCGCCCCCGACGATCAAACGCCGGAGGCCGGCGATGGCCTGCGGGTACCGCTCGACCATGAGGGCGAACACGGCAGGTGTCAACACCGCCACCGTCACCCGGTCGTCGCCGAGCAGGTCGGCCGTCGAGCGCAGCGACAGACCGCTCCCCGGGGCGCACAGCACACCCGCGCCCACGAGCAGGGCCGACCAGATCTCCAGCATGGATGGGTCGAAGGTGAGGGTGGTGTGGACGAGGAAGGTGTCGTCGGCGCTCAAGCGCGTCGGGCTGTCCCGCAGAGCCAGGGCGCACAGCGCGCCCTGGGGGACGCACACCCCCTTGGGGACCCCGGTCGATCCCGAGGTGAACAGCACATAGGCCGTCGCGTCGGCCAGGTCGGCCGGGACGGTCTCCTGGTCCGCGGGTTGCCCCTGCTCGACCAGCTGTCGAAGGCGCTCGTGGGCCGGGGCGACGCCGGAGGGGAGGGTGTACGCGTCGGTCTCCACGACTAGCCGTACGGACGCCGCCGACACCGTCCCCGAGATCCGGTCCACGGGATGCTCGGGGGCCAGCGGCACCACGTGAGCTCCCACGATCCACGACCCGAGCATCGCGACGATGCTGTCCCGCGAACCGACGCCGAGTATCCCGACCGCGGATCCCCGCTCGACACCGCGGGCTCGCAGGGCTGCCGCCACGCGGTTGCTCTCGGACCAGACCTCGTCGAATGTCGCGCTGCCCCGCGGGTCCCGGATCGCGATCTTGTCAGGGTGCAGGCGCACCCGGCGTTCGAACGCCGTCGCGACACCTTCGAAATGCTCTCCCACTACGAGTCGTCTCCCCTGCGGCGACGGTCGAGCAGCCGCTCGACCAACGTGATCTGATCTTCGAGGGTCTGGGCTTCGACGAGGTCCGCGAGCTCGATGGTCACCGGCAACACCTTCTCCAGCCGACGGGCCAGACGGATCAGCGTCAGCGAGTCACCGCCCTGCGCCGTGAAGTCATCGCGCGGTCGCGGCGACGGGATGCCGAGGAACTCGGTCCACGCCGCGCGTACCTCCTCGGCTGGGGTACGCGCGGCGGGGTGCCCCACGACCTCGTGCTGTTCGGTCTGCGGTGCCGCTGTCTCGACGGTCAGCTCTGCCTCGGGCGCGACATGTCTCGGGCTGCCCGCGAAGGTGGAACCGGGAAGGTGCACCCGCCGCCCGGGTGGAGCGAGCGCGGCGAGGTCGACGGGCATTCCCTGGGCCCAGAGTGCCGCCACCGCCCGTGCCGGGGCGTCGTCGTCCTCGTGCGCGGCGCCCGTCAGGGGCACACATTCGATCCCGGCGGCCGTGGCCAGCCCGGACAGGGCGCGTCCGGGCCCGATCTCGACGGCGATCGCGTCGGGGAAGGTGCGCGCGATCGCGGCCAGGCCGTCGCCGAACCGCACCGTGCCCCTGGCGCTTCTGGCGAACATGTCCAGCCGGCGCCGAGAGCCCCGCTCGACCAGCACGCCGTCGACACAGCTCAGGAAGGGGATCTCGACCTCGTCGCCCCACTCGTCACCGGCGTACGCGAGGAGATCGTTCACCGCGGGCTCCATCAGCCGGCTGTGGAAGGCGTGGGAGGTCCGCAGGCGTCTGCCGGTGAGCCGGCCCAGGCGCCGCTCGACCTCGTCCACCGCCAGGTCGGTGCCGCTCAACACCTGTTCGCGCGGGCCGTTCGCCGCCGCCAGCTCCACGCCGCCGCCCGACGCCTCGATCAGCTCCCTGGCCTCGGCCGTCGAACACCTGACTGCCAGCATGGATCCCGGTGGACAGTCCTGCATCGACCGGCCACGCCGGGCGATCAGGCCTGCCGCCTGCTTCAGATCCAGCATGCCGGCGACGCAGGCCGCCGTCACCTCACCCACACTGTGGCCCGCCAGCGCGTCGGGGCGCAGGCCGAACCCTGCCAACGCCCTTGTCGCGGCGTACTCGATCGCGAACAGGCACGGCTGCGCCAGCGCGGTCGCCCGGATCCGGTCGTCGGGGAAGTGCTGATCGGTCAGGGCCGCACGGACCTGGTCGGCAAGCGTCGCATCGAAGTGGTGCAGGCACTGTTCGAGGTGGTCGGCGAAGCCGGGCAGCGACCGCTGGAAGGTCGTGGCCATTGCGGGACGCTGACTTCCCTGCCCGGGGAAGAGAAAGATCAGCGGACGCGTCGCTCCGCTTCGTGAGCGTCCTCGCGCGACCCCGCGACCGGAGCGAAGCTGCCGAGCGGCCTCCGCCGCGCTGCGCGCGACCAGGGCGAGCCGCTCGGTCTGCGGAGCCCGCCCGACGCGCAGGGTGAAGGCGACGTCGGCCAGCACGTCGTCGCTGTGCTCCAGATGCCGGGCCAGGCGCTCGGCATCGTGCTCGAGCGCTTCCGGACGCCCCGACGACTGGATGATCACGCTGAGCCGATCATCGCCGGAGCGCCGCGCCCGTGGCCGGACGGGCGGGGGCTGCTCGACGACGACGTGCGCGTTCGTTCCCCCGATGCCGAACGAGCTGACACCCGCGCGGCGTGGCTCGGGACCTGACCAGGGTCGGGCCTGCGTGGGGACGTCCAGTGGTGAGGCCGTCGTGCCGAGCAGGGGGTTGAGGCTGCGGAAGTTCGCCACGGGGGGGATGCGCCCATGGCGGAGCACCAGCGTGGCCTTGACGAGTCCGGCGAGGCCGGCGGCCGCGTCGAGATGCCCGATGTTGGCTTTGCTCGCGCCCACCGCGACCTGCCCGTCCGGGACACCCGCCTCGCTGAGCACGTCCGTCGCGGCCGACCACTCGATCGAGTCGCCCACCCGCGTCCCTGTGCCGTGCGTTTCCAGGTATCCGAGGCTGGTCGCCCGCACATCCGCGGAAGCGAGCGCCGACCGGATCGCGTCCGCCTGTCCCCGGGCGGCGGGCGCGCTGAAACCCGCCTTGGCAGCTCCGTCGTTGTTCACGGCTGAGCCGAGCAGCACACCGTGCAACGCGATCTCTTCGCCGACGTCCGCGAGGCGGCGCAGCACGACAGCCAGGACACCCGAACCGCCGACGACGCCGGTCGCGTCCGCGTCGAACGGGCGGCACAGGCCGTCCTTCGACATGATTCCGCCGCTGCTGTACCGGTGGCCCGCTGCCGGCCACCCCAGGGACGCGGCCACCACCACCGCCTGATCGCAGTCGCCGTTGGTAAGCGCCTGGATCGCCAGATGCACTGCCACCAGCGATGAGGAGCAGGCGGTCGAGACCGCCAACGCGGGCCCGGTGAGACCGAGCCGGTACGCGATCCGGGTGGCCATGAAGTCGCGCCCGGTGCCGACCTCGATCCGCTCGACGACGTCGGGGGCGAGATCCGGCCTGCGCAGCATCTGTGCCGCGTAGCGGCTCGGACTCGACGAGGCGAAGACCGCGGTACGCAGGTGGTCCGCCAGCGGACTGCGTCCGGCGTCCTCCAGCGCCGACCAGGTCGCCTCCAGCATGAGCCGGTGCTGGGGATCGGTCAGTTGCGCCTCGCGAGTGCTCATGCCGAAACGCTCGGCGTCGAAGCGGTCGATGTCGGCGATCAACCCGCGCACGGGTACGTAGTCAGGGGCCTGCGAGACGCTCGGTGTGACGCCGGCCGCGAGCAGCTGGGCAGGGTCGAGCCGAGTGGTCAGCGCCTCCCCCCGGCACACGGCGGCGAACCAGGCGTCGAGGTCCTCCGGCCCGGGAAGCCGCGCGCAGACGCCCGTCACCGCGATGTCGAGCGACCGATCCCTCATCGGGAGCCCTCGCCACGCCCTCGTTGCGCACGTCCGGCGGCGGCGAGTCGGGCCTGGCGCGGATCGGCCACCGGGCCGGCCTCAACCGCGCCGGTGAGGCGCCCGAACGCCGCACTCTGCGCCGCGACCGTGGTGGCCGTGAACAGATCGACGATGTCGATGGTGATGTCGAGCCGGTCTTCGATCTCCGCCTGGAGCAGCGGCACCAGCAGCGAGTGCCCGCCCGCATCGAAGAAGTTCAGGTCGTGGGCGACGGTCGGGACCTCCAGCACCTCGCACCACGCGGCATGGATCGCGGCCAGTACGCCGCCAGGTAGCTCCGCCGCCGCGAAGATGCGGTCGGCCCCGTCTGCCGAGCCGTTCCGCAGCGCCATGAGGGCGTCGCGATCCACCTTGCCGCGCGACGTTCGCGGTAGCCGGTCGACACGATGGAGGAGGCTCGGCACCATCGGCGGTGGCAGCAGCTCCCCGAGCCGCGTACGGATCGATTCGACGTCGCGATCGCCGTCGACGACCACGAACGCCTCCAGCGTGGAGCCGCTCGGCGCGACGAGCACCGCGGTGTCCACCACACCTTCCAGCGACCGTGCCGACGACTCGACCGCGCCGAGGTCGACACGATGTCCCCGCAGCTTGACGATCTGGTCGCGACGTCCGAGGATGCTCAGCCCGCCGTCGTCGTTCCAGCGGACCCAGTCCCCGGTCCGATACATCCGGGACGGCTGCTCCCTGAAGGGGTCGCGGACGAACACCCGATCGGTGAGTTCCGGCTTGCCCAGGTAGCCCCGAGCGACGCGCTCGCCGCCGATGTACAGCTCGCCCACGGCGCCCTTCGGCATCAGGTTGCCGTGTCGATCGAGGACGTAGAGGTGCGAGCCGGGTGCGGCCCCGCCGATGTCGACCCGCTCGCCCGGTCGCAGGCGGCGGAACGTGCTCCAGACGGCCGTCTCCGTCGGGCCGTACTCGTTGACCAGGTCGCCTCCGGGATGCCAGGCGAAGTGCCAGGCCGCTGTCGCATCGGGCAGCGACTCGCCGGCGGTGATGACGGTCGACAGCGACGCCGGGGGGGACAGGCCGTCCCGGTCGGCCGTGTCGAGCACAGCAGCGTAGAGCGCCGGGACGCTGAGCATGATCGTCACCGAGTGGCGCCGGATCGCCTCGAGGATGCGGCGTGGATCCCTGACCTCGTCGGTGTCGGCGACGACGAGGCATCCGCCTGCCGTCAGCGTGCCCCACAGTCCGGCCATCGAGGAGTCGAACGACAGCGGTGAGAGCAGGAGGAACGTGTGCGTACCGGGGTAGACCATGTGGCGTGCCGCCGTCGAGTTCGCCAGTGCGGCGTGCTCCACCACCACCCCTTTGGGCTCCCCGGTCGTCCCCGACGTGTAGATCACATATGCGCAGTCGCCGAGCCGGGCCTCGGGCAGCGGCACGAGGGGCGCCTCGTGGTCGACATCGCTGTGCGGCCCGACGGTCTTCACGCCGGGGAAGTCCGCCGACTCGGTCACCAGCAGGTCGATCCCGGCGTCGGCGAGGACCGCGTGGATGCGCGCCGGCGGATCGCTCGGCTGTAGTGGCACGTAGGTGGCTCCCGCACGCAGCACGGCGAGCACCGCCACCACCGCATCCGCCGACGGCGACAGGTGCACGCCGACCCGGGTCTGCCGGCCGACGCCATGCCCGTGCAGGACGTGCGCCATGGCCAGGGAACGCCGTTCCAGCTCGGCGTAGGTGAGCGAGTCCGGTCCGGCCACCACGGCCATCCTGTCCGGCCATCGGCCGGCCATGTCGACCACCTGCTCGTGGACGGGTCGGAGGTCGCCCACCACCTCGACTCCCCGCCCCAGTTCCAGGAGGTGGCGGCGTTCCTCGTCCGAGACGACGAGGTCGTTCGAAGCGTCATCCGACGCGGCGATCCGTTGCAGGACCGATCGCACGCTACTCAGCAGACCACGGATGTCCTGCTCGGCATGGCGTTCCCGCCGGTAGACCGCGACGAGCTCGGCCGCGTCGCCGTCTTCGCGCAGGGTCAACGTGAGTTCGTACTGCGAGACCCGCACCGGCGTGTCGAGGGGCTGCACGCGCAGGCCCGCGACGTCCGGGACTGTCCGGGTGGGCTCGAAGTTGAACAGCACCTGGAACACCGGCGTCGTACCGGTGTCGGTCCCGCGATGGACACGACGTACGAGCTGGTCGAAGGGAATCGACCGGTTCTTGTACGACCTGAGGAGGCTGGCGTGGGTTGCCCGCACGAGGTCGGTGACGGAGGCGTCCGCGAGATCGCCCAGGCGCACCGGCACCGGGTTGACGAAGGTGCCGATCGTGTCCGCGAAACGAGCGGAGCGGGTGTCCATCGACGCGCCCACCAGAAGGCTTTCGGTGTCGCGGTAACGGGCCAGGGTCAGTGCGAATGCCGCCAGGCCGACCACGTGCGGTGTGGTGCGGTTGCCGCGCGCGAGATCGCGGATCGCCGACCACGTCTCGGGCGACAGCCGCTGCGTCACGGTCCCGGCACTCTTGTCCTGTGACAGGCTGTGCAACGGCAACCCCAGCGGCGTGGAGTCGCTCTCCTGTCGGAGGCGGAGCTCCGCCACCCATCGGTCGACAAGGGAGGGCTCGACAGTTCCGGCCGCCTCCTGCTCGATGTAGTCGCGATAGGACGCACCCGCGGGCGTGCCGGGGCGGCCGCTGTATGCGGTGAACAGGCCCTCGATGACGATGTCCAGCGACCTGCCGTCCAGCACGGCATGGTGGGCGCTGACCACCATCACGTGTTCCTCGGAACCGAGCCGCAGGAGCGTCAGGTCGACAAGCGGCTCCTTGTCCAGCATGAACACACGGCCGACCGCCGACTCCAGTTCCGCTGGCAGTGCCTCGGGTGCGACCGCGCGAAGGGACATCGCCATGTCCTCGACCGGCCAGTAGTCGCGACTCGGCTCGGCGGACGCGTCCGACAGGCGCAGTCGCAACTCGTCATGGGTCCTCAACACAGCGCGCCAGGCAGCGGCAAGACGCTCGGGGTCGACGGCGCCGATCAACCGGGCCGCCCAGACCACGGTGAACTCGGCGCTGGCGGGATCGACCTTGTAGGCGAACCACATTCGGCTCTGTGCTGACGACAGGGCAGGGACAGACTTCCGGATCACCTTTCGAACCCCCCGTTTTGCGCGAGTACTCACGATGTCGTCCGGTGTGAGGTCGCGGAGCGAACTCTAGCCGCTGCCCTGCCGAAGGTACAGATCGTATTCACGAAGTCCACGTTGACCAGTGTCGATTCGTGCCGGTGGCGCTGTCGAGCGGGACGCGCCCGACCCGAGGTGTCTTTCGACGAACCGGTGTTCCCGGAGCAGGGCGTCGACGACGTGGTCGGGATTGCGCAGGCCGTGCCCTTCGCCCTCGTAGGTCACGAGTTCGACGGGTGTGCCGACGTGCCGGAGCTCCTCGGCCAGCCTGCGCGATTGGGAGTGCGGCACGATCGCGTCGTCACGTCCGTGAATGAGAAGCGTGGGGGTACGCAGATTGCCGACGTTTGTCAGCACGGAGCGGCGCTCGTACTCCGCCCGACCGGCAGGCCAGGGGGCGATCAGCCCATCCAGATAGCGGGACTCCATCTTGTGGGTGTTCGCCGGCAGCGAACTGGGATCGACCACCCCGCACAGGCTGGTCACGGCCGCGAAGTCGGGCACGCTCTGGGCCGCGCGCAGAGCCGTGAAGCCACCGGAACTGAGGCCGCGGATCGCGATCCGACGGGGATCGACCCTGCCCTGCGCGACGAGGTGGCGGGCGGCGCTGATCGCGTCGGCGACGTCGAGATGACCCCACTGCTGCTGGATGGCCTGCCGGTAGGCGCGGCCGTGCCCCGCACTGCCTCGATAGTTGACCTCCACCACCGCGTACCCTCGGCTGGTCCAGAACTGCACCCCATTGTCGAGCAGACCCGTGAATCCCACCGTCGGCCCCCCGTGGCACGACACGATGAGCGGCGGCGGGCCTGCGCTGTTCGCGGGCTCGTAGTGGATGGCGTGAGCGAACGAACCGTCGTGGGTCGGGAACCTCAGGCGTTCGGGCATGCTGATGCGATCAGGGCGGCGTGCCGCGGCGTCGCGCAGCAGCCGCAGGCTTCCGCGGGACAGCTCGGACACTTCAAGCGGCTGCACGGCGGATCCGCCGAGGATCGTGACGTCGGCGCCCGAACCTGCCACGCCTTCGACCACCCACGCCGTGCCCGGCAGGGTCTCGAGTGGTCCACGGGGCGTGATCCTGTGGATGACGTCCCCGCCGGCGTCGCGAGCGGCGGCGACGATGCTGCCGCCGTCCACGAACGCGTAGGTGGCCAATCCGCAGGACCAGTCGGGTCGACCGAACTCGGCCGGCATCGGCGCCAGGGGGCGCAGACTGCCGTCGACCCCGTCGGCGGCGTACAGGTTCCACCAACCGCTCTCGTCGTGGATCACGTGCAGGACGCCGGAGGGGCTGTAGCGCGGCTGGGTGAAGGAGATGCCGGGTCGCCCGTCGACGACGAGGTCGCCCGCCGGTCCGAGCTCATGGAGCACCGACTGGTCCCAGGGCATGTGCGGGTGGTCCCAGGCCACGTAGGCGATCCTGCTGCCGTCGGGGCTGACCGCGGGAGCGCCGTAGAAGTCGTGGCCCGATGCGACCACCTCGATCCGCCCGCCCCCGTCCGTCGTGACCGAGACGATGTCGTGACTTACGCCCGTCGCGAGGTCCCGTTCGCGGACCGCGTAGACAAGGCTGCCGTCAGGGCTGGGCGCCGGGGCGGCGTAGCGCGTCAGCTCGTCGGCCGGTGGTGCGAGAAGGGTGACCTCACCCGCCGGCGAACAGCGGTACAGCAGCTGATCGTTCGCGTCGACAAAGAAGACAGTGCGCCCGGAGACGGCGTAGGGACGAGACCCGTAGCCGTAGACGCCGGACCCCACCCTGATGTCGCCCGGCAACGCGGGACGCACCTGGGCGGATCCGTCGGAGCACATGAGACGCCCCGGGGAGCCGGAGTCCCGAGCGGTCTCCACCCAGTAGGACCGATGTCCGACCCTGCTCACGAAGCTCAGCTCACGCACGCCACGGACCAGGTCCACGGCGGGAACAGGCTTGCGGCTCGCCTCAGCCGCCGGAGGATGAGAGTTCATCAGACGCCCGACGTTAACAGAACCGGTCGGCGTGCGGGCTGCCCGGACCCCGATGGACGATCTCGGGCTATGGATGCCCACCGATATCACGGGCCGAAATCTGTACGCGCCGTCGAGTAGAGTGCGTACGCGCCGCGCCGGGCAGCGCAGGGGACCAGGAGAGGAAGCCGCTCAAGCATGCAGCCCTTGACCTCGCCTGATCTGGCAGATCCGCGGCTCTACGCGCAGAGCGCTCATCTTGAACTGTGGCGACGCGCCCGCCGCGAGCATCCGCTGCAACGGGTCGAGTCGGACACCCAGGGGCCGTTCTGGTCCATCACGACGCATGCCCTGGCCACGCGGGTCCTGGACGATCCGAACACCTTCACGTCTACTCGCGGCATGAGGTTGGGCGCCCGGCCCGCCGGCGTGGCCGCCGCCGCGGACCGCATGCTGGTCGTGGCCGACGGAGAAGCTCACGCGCGCATCCGTGGCGCTCATGCGCCCTGGTTCACCAGCAAGAACGTCAAGCTCGTCGGCGACGCCCTGTCCGGCCGACTGGACGCCCTGCTGCGACCGCTGGCCACGGGGGAGCCGGTCGACATCGTCGCGGAGTTGGCCGACGCCGTGCCCACCTACGTGATGGCGGAGATGCTCGGCACCGACCTGGCCGAGACGAGCGAACTCAGCAGGCAGGTGCGCACCAGCTTCGAAGAGTCGTCAGGGCCTGCGGACACCGAGGACCCGGTCGAACACGCCGCCGCCGGCGCCAGGGTGTTCGGGTACTTCCACAAGCTGGTGCGCGCGCGACGGACGAGTCCGGGCGATGACGTCGTCAGTCAGCTCATGAGACCGCTGGCCGACGGCACGCACCTGACGAGCCAGGAGCTGTTGCTCAACTGCGACGGACTGGTAAATGGCGGGCTCGGCACCTCCCGGCACGCCGTGTCGGGCACCGTCGAGGCGTTCGCGCGCCACCCGGACCAGTGGGCGAGGCTCCGCGAGGACCCCTCCCTCCTGAGCGGCGCGGTCGAAGAGGTGCTGCGGTGGGCCTGTCCACCGATGCACGTGATGCGCACGGCGACGACGGATGTCGAGCTGGCGGGCAAGAAGATCGCAGCGGGGGAACGGGTCGTGGTCTGGCTGCCCTCGTGCAACCGCGACGAGGCGGTTTTCGCCGATCCGGACTCGTTCAGGATCGAACGACGGCCGAACCCGCATCTCAGTCTCGGTGCCGGTGCCCACTACTGCATCGGCGCGGCCGTGGGCCGTCTCGAGATCCGTGTGCTGCTGCAGGTGATGCTCGCCCGGATCGAGCGCCTCGAACTGTGCGGCGAGGCTGCCCGGAGTGCCTCCACCTTCCTGAACGGGGTCGACCGGCTCGATGTCCGGATGATCCCGCTACCCGCCCGGCGGTGACAGCTCTCGAACCTCCCGCCTCACACGGCCGACCGGTCCACGTCAGACGGTCGCATGCCGGTGTAGCTGCTTGTCGTTGTCGGACACCCGAAGCGGGTGTGGACGGGTGGCGGCTGCGCCGGTCGGGTCTGAAGACGACACGGACGGTTTGTCACGGCACGTCGAGAGTCCTCCGGACGCGATAGCATTCGATCGAGCCGGGCGGCGCTTGTGGATCGAGGTGCCGCCCGTTTCGAGCATGGGATTCGTTCGGGGGTGTCTGTGGATGCGGGAGCTGCCGGAGCCGGTCGGTGACCCCGATACCAGATCGGCCACCCGCTTCATGCTGTGGCTGGCACGCGGCCAAGCTCGTGGACTGCTGGCTGCCACGGTGTTCGGCGTCACCACGATGGTGGCGACCGCGCTGGTGCCGGCGGCCATCGGCCGGGCGATCGACAGCGGGTTGGACGCCCGTGACCCGGGCGCGCTGATGGCGTGGACCGGGGTGGTGCTCGCCCTCGGCGCCGTGCAGACCACGACGGCGATGCTGCGTCACCGGGCGGTCGCCCGCAACTACCTCGCCGGAGCCTTCGCGACCGTGACCCTGACCGTGCGGAAGATCGTCCAGCTCGGAAACACCCTTCCCAAGCGGCTGGCATCAGGCGAGGTCCTGAGCATAGGGGTGTCCGATGCAGACCGCATCGGCGACGCCATGGTGATCACCGGAAGGGGCGTCGGCGCGCTGGCCGGCCTGGTCGTGGCGGGGAGCCTGCTGATCTCCACCATTCCCGAGGCGGGGTGGGTCGCGGTGGCAGCGGTGCCGTTCGCCGCCTTCGGGATCGGCCGGCTCCTCCGGCCGCTGCACAGCAGACAGCAGGACCAGCGGACGGAGCAGGCCGGTCTCGCGACCCGGGCCTCCGACATCATCGCCGGCCTGCGAGCGTTGCGCGGCATCGGGGGCGAGGACGTTTTCCTCGACCGCTACCGTGCGCAGTCACAGGCGACGATGAGAGCCGGGATCAGGGTGGCCATGGTCGACGCCCTGCTCGTCGGATACAAGGCACTGCTGCCGGGACTCCTCGTGGCACTCGTCGTCTGGGTCGGCGCCCGGCGGGCGATCAGCGGCGCGATCACGCCGGGGGAGCTGGTGGCCGCCTACGGCTACACCGCGTACCTCCTCTCGCCGTTCGGCACGCTGACCGCGATGGCCGGCAAGTGGGCCAAGGCTCACGTCGCCGCCGAACGACTGGTGCGGCTGCTGAACATCGAGCCCGAGATAACCGACGTGGCGGGCGCCGGCCAGGTCCAGCTCCGAGGGCGGTCACCACAGCAGGTCGTCGATGTCGAGTCGGGTCTGACCCTCGCGCCCGGAACGTTCACGGCGGTGACGGCGACAGATCCCGGGGACGCCATCGCCATCGCCCACCGGATCGGTCGGCTCAGCGATGACGGCCGGGTGCTGTACGGCGAGCAGAAACTCACCGACCTGCCACTCGACGTCCTCCGCAAGACGATCATCGTCGCCACCCCCGAGGACCGGTTGTTCTCCGGCACACTCCGCGAGCAGCTCGACCCGCACGCCGGCAGGCGCCAGACCGCGGGCAGGTCCCGGGACGCGGCGATCACCGACGCCATCGACGTGGCGGCGGCAGCCAACATCGTCGACGACCTTCCGGCAGGCCTCGACTCCTACCTTCACGCGGCAGGCCAGGAACTGTCCGGGGGCCAGCTCCAGCGGCTGCTGCTGGCACGGGCGCTGATCACCGAGGTGCCGGTGCTGGTGCTCGTCGAGCCGACGACCGCGGTGGACGCGCACACGGAGGCTGAGATCGCCTCGCGCCTCGGTCCCGCGCGGGCAGGCAAGACCACGATGGTAGTGACGTCGAGCCCGATCGTGCTCGCCCGGGCCGACCGGGTGGTCATGGTCTGCGCGGGACGCGTGGCCGCCGAAGGCACCCACACCGAGCTGCTGAGCACACATCCCGAGTATGCGCGCACCGTGGCGAGGGACGGCCAGTGAACGTCGCACCGACCCGGCCGATCCTGCCCGTCGCGACAAAAAGCGACCTTCGCCGATATCTGCGGACGCTTGTGAGGCGTTTCCCGTGGCGGTTTCTCGCTATCCTGGGCCTGCAAGCGTCCGCGGTGGCCACGGCGCTGATCCCACCGCGGCTTCTCGGCTCCGTCGCACAGGATCTGGCAGGCCATCGCGCCACCCAGGCGCAGGTGGCATGGTACGCGCTCGCGATCGCCGGCCTCGCCGTCGCGCAGGCGCTGCTCCTGGCCTTCGCGGCACGAGCCTCGGCGGTTCTCGGTGAGCTGGTGCTGGCCGAACTCCGCGAGGACTTCGTGGACAGCGTGCTGCGACTGCCACTGTCGACCATCGAGCGGGCAGGCAGTGGCGATCTCACGACGCGGACCACGCGTGACGTCGACGCCATGGTGAAGTCGATCAGGTCGGCCGTCCCCGAGGTGCTCATCGCGATCGTGAGCGCGGGGATGCTGGTGGTCGCCATGGTGGTGAACGGGCCGCTGCTCGCCCTGCCGATCCTGATCGTCGTCCCGACGCTGCTCTTTGCGGGGCGCTGGTACCTACGCCGAGCGGGTGACGCCTATCTGGCCGAGAACGCGTCCTGGGGAGAACTGACCGAAGGCATCTCCCAGAGTGCCGACGGCGCTCGCACGATCGAGGCGTTCGACCTGGCGCGACAGCGGGTGGAGCAGACCGACGGCGATCTGCGTCGGGCGTGGCGCGCCGAGAAGGCCACGTTGCGCCTGCGCACCTTCTTCTTCCCCCAGGTCGACGGAAGCTTCGCGGTCCTGCTCAGCGCCACCCTGGGTCTGGGCGGGTGGTTCGTCCTGCGAGGTTGGGCCACCATCGGATCTCTGGTGGCCGCGACCGTCTATGCGCAGATGCTGTCCCACCAGCTCGGCCAGATCCTGAGCTACGTCGACGAGTTGCAGGTCGCGGCCGGTTCCCTGGCCAGGCTGCTCGGTGTGGCGCAGGTGCGACCCGATCGCGAGATCCGCCCCGCCACCGTGCAGGACGAGCGGGTGGTGGCCAGCTCCCTGCGCTACTCCTACGACTCGGCCGCGGAGGTGCTGCGCGGGATCGACCTGGAACTCCGACCGGGTCAGACCCTGGCGATCGTCGGGCCGAGCGGCGCGGGCAAGTCGACCCTCGCGCGCCTGCTCGCCGGAATCCACCCGCCGAGCGGCGGGTCGGTGACCGTCGGTGGCGTGCCGCTCGTCGACCTGCCGCTCGGGGACCTGCGGGGCCACGTGGCGCTGCTGACCCAGGAACACCACGTCTTCATGGGCACGCTGCGGGAGAACGTCGTGCTCGCCGATCCGGCAGCCACCGACGCCCGGGTGCGCGACGCCCTGGTCGCGGTCGACGCGTGGAAGTGGGTCGAGCAGTTACCCGCCGGCCTGGACACCATGGTCGGCTCGGGTCGGCACCGGATAACCGGCGCGCAGGCGCAGCAGATCGCGCTCGCCCGTCTGATCGTCGCCGATCCGCACACCTTGGTCCTCGACGAGGCGACGTCGATGCTCGATCCGAGCTCGGTGCGGAACCTGGAGAGGTCGCTCAGGGCCCTGCTCGACGGCAGGACGGTGGTGTCGGTCGCGCACCGCCTGCAGGTGAGCCGGGACGCGGATCGCATCGCGGTCGTCCGCGACGGCCTGATCGTCGAGCTGGGTTCACATCAGGAACTCATCGAGGCGGGGCGCGAGTACGCCGAGCTGTGGAAGTCCTGGCAGGGAGCCGGCAAGGCCACCTGAGCCGGCAGCCCGAGGCGGGGTCGTCCCGACCGAGGCGGCCGCCCGTCAGGAGCCCGCGACACAGCACCGGGCGAGATCTTTGGCGAACTGCTCGACGAAGGCACTCTCGTACATTCCCTGCGCGCACGAGCAGTCGAGCACGCCGGTGCCGTCCTTGTAGAGGAAGAGCAGCATCGCCAGACCGGGCTGGTGGTAGTCCCCCGCGACGATGGGCAGCGACTCCCTGGTGAGCGGCACACCGTCAAGCTGGATCCCCGGGCCCTGGGTGTTGACGTTGAGGTAGCCGTAGGTGCTGGGCTTCCTGACGTAGGCGTCGGGGAACCGGGCGCGGACGTACTCCTCGTGGCTGAACATGCTGTGCTGGACCGCTTCCAGCATTCCGGCGCGGACCTTCGGCGCGAGCGACGAGACGGTGTCCTGCGCATCCACCGCGACGCGCAGCATCATCCGATTCGAGCAGTACGCGACCAGCTCCTGCGTCTGCGGCCACAGGCGTCGCGAGGTCGCGAAGTGGAAGCGGACGTCGGCGGGGTGCCCATGGGATCGCAGCGTCACGGCCGTGGCCGCGGAGGCCAGCATGGAAGGCGTCAGACGCAGCGCCGCGGCGCTCTTCTTCAACCGGTCGACGTCGTCGACCGACAGGTCCACCTGGTGACTGATGTAGGGAGCCAGCGAATCGCACTGCCCCAACTCGGGCAGGTCCAAGCCCGGATAGGCGCCGAGACCGGCGTTCTGCTCGTCCCACCATGACAGCGCCCGTCGGCCCACCTCGGAGGCGATCCAGGCGCGCTCGGCGCGGGCGAAGCCGGCCGCGTTGCTGACCAGCTCGTCGAATGCCGAGGGCGGCTGGTCGAGCAATCCCTCGTACACCCTGGTCAGGTCGGCGAACAGGACCCGGACACCGGCGGGATCGATGATGCTGTGCTCGATCGACAATCCGAACGTGTCCGCGTCGGCACGGTGCAGGACGACCGCCCGGACGAGCGGCCGCTCGTCCGGTGAGAACGGCCGCTGTAGCCACGCGTAGGCCTCGGCGGCAGCGCCGTCGGGGTCGGCATCCGCGGCCATCTCACGCAGCGGCCAGGCCGCCTCGTCGGGCAGCAGGCAGCCGACCGTGTCGATCGAGTCGTCGGCGAGGAAGTAGGTCCGGAGGCTGCTGTGCCGGCGGGCGACGAGGCGGAGCGCCAGGGCGAGCCGGGGCACGTCAAGGCGGCCGGGGTAGGCGAATGCGTAGACCATCGGGTGCTTCCACCAGCGGTCCGGCCCGCGCAGGACGGCCAGCCGTTTGGTCTGGGTGGTCGTCGCCGGAATGCGAGTCTCACCCTCGTTCTGGTCGGCTTCGGCGAAGCCCCAGAGGTCCGAGCCGGCGGTCACCGGGAACTCCTTCGGTCCGAGACGAGCGGTTGCGCGCACTCGGCGCGAGCTGGATCGGCCGAGGCGTCGACGTCCTCGCCGGACCACTCCGCCATCCGGTGCAACCTGGCGATGAACGCATCGGCCGCAGCCTCGTCGGCGACCGTGAGGTACACCTCGAGGCATCCGGGGCTGGCACACTCCTCGGGGTCCAGGACCTCGATGACGCCGGGGACGACCGACACGCGCTCCAGCAGACCGTCCCGCGCGGGTAGCCGGGTGCGTCCGATCGTCTGCGGGTGCGGCTGTCGGACCGGCGGTGCCGCAGGCTCCCCGAGCGAGACTCGGACGAGCTCCTCCCACAGGTCCACCCCCAGGGCGTGCAACACCATCCGGGCGATGCCCATGCCGCCGGGCCTGATGGCCACCTCGCCGACCACCGGCCCTGACGGGGTGCGGAACACCTCCAGGTGCGTCACCCCCGCCTCGATGCCGAGCGCCGCGGCCACGCGCCGGTGCAGGTCGAGGACCTCCAGCGAGAACGGCTCGGTCTGGTCCACGACGCATCCGGCGTCCGCGTAGGGCGAGGTCTGCAGCGGTGGGATGAAGTAGCGGGACACTGCCGCCAGCGTCACCTCGCCGTCCTGCACGACACCGTCGCAGTGGTACTCCTGGGTGAACCGCACCGCTTTCTCGACCTGGATCGGCAGCCGCAGTCCCGCGAGATCGGCGAAGGCGCCGTCGCGGTGCCGCTCGGCGAATTCGTCGAGGGTGTGGATGTGGTAGGTGTAGTTGGAGCCGGTGCCGAGAACGGGCTTGACGACGACGGGCCATCCGGTCCGCAGGGCCGCTCGGGGCACTTCGTCGAGGGTGGCGACCTGGGCGTACGCGGTGACGGGCAGACCCGCGGCCCGCAGCCTGTCCTTCATCGCCCGCTTGTGCGCGCTCCACAGGGACTGGTCGAATCCCGGTCCCGGGACGCCGAGCAGGGAACGGACCAGGCCCGCGGCGATCACGCTCTTCTCCGTGGCGGCGATCACGTGGTCGACGGGTCCGTATGCGGCCAGCTCATAGGCTGCCGCCTGGACCTGTGTCAGGTCCGCGAAGTTGTCGACAAGCGCCAGTCGATGGCCGTCGTAGACGTCGGCATTCGCGGGTCGTGTCATGACGCGCAGGTCCACATCGGTGCGGGCGCGCAGCACGCGCAGGACCTCGGGTCGATCCGAGTTGAGCAGCAGCACCTGCTTCTTGGTCACCACCACCGTCACCGGCCCGTCTCGATCAGCACCCGAGCGGCCAGATCCTCGCAGGCGGCCGCTGCATCGGCGGCGTCCACGCCGTCGACCATGACGTAACCAGCTCGGTCGTCCGTGGTCTGACCCGGACTGACGGCATCGCCGACCGCGACCTTGAGGTGAATGTCCGCCGTCGTGCCGGCGATGTCCGGGACGACGATGCGACGGACCGTTCCGGCCGGCGGCATGAGGAAGCGGATGGCGGCACCACCCCGGGCGACCGGCGCGTCGTCGGGCGGCGGCAGCAGACCGAGTGGGCAGCCCGCGGTGAGCGCCAGCATGTCCAGTCCGTAGACCCGCCGCAGCAGTTCGCTGATCTTGTCACCGCCGAGGCGGTTGTGCGACTCGATGATGCGTGGACCCTGAGCGGTGATCCTGATCTCCGTATGGGCAGGTCCCTCGATCAACTTGATCACGTCGAGGGCCGCGCGCACGAGCGCGTCGACCTCCGCCAGAACGGATGCGGGCAGGGCGCTGGGCTGCGTGTGGCCGACCTCCACGAACGACGCGCTCACCAGCTTGTCGGTCACGGCGAGCAGGGCGTGCCTGCCCTCGTGGGAGAAGGTCTCGACGCTTACCTCAGGCCCGTCGAGGTACTCCTCGGCGATCGGGTTTACACCGCCTGCCGCCTCGAACGCACGCCACGCGTCCGCGGCATGGTCGGCCGTCGCCACGCGGATCACCGCATCGCTGCCGGTGCCCTCCGCGGGTTTCACGATGACCGGCCCGCCGACCATCCGGCAGAACGAGCCGAGCTCGGCATGGTTAGCCGGCGCGGCGACCCGGACAGGGCTGACGCCGTGCGCGTTCAGGACCTCTCGCATACGCCGCTTGTCGCGCAACAGGCCCACCGTGTGCACCGAATTGCCCGGCACCTGGAGCCGCTCGCCGGCCGCGGCCGCGGGCAGCAGACCGAGCTCGGTCAGCGACATCACCCGGGCGAAGGGGCGCTCGGCGTGCAGGGGGGCCAGCGCCGCGTGCAGCGCGTCGAAGTCCGCCAGGTCCACCGCGATCGCCAGGTCGGCCTCGGCGGCCACCGACGGCGTCGGCTTGAACGTGTCATGGACGAACACCGTCTCGATGCCGAGGGCACGCGCCGCGCCCACCAACATGGGCGCGCCCGCGATCACGGCGATCCGCGGTGTCGCGGCGGGCTGGTCGGCGGATGTCGTCACGTGCGCTCCAGCTGCTCGGCTCCGCGAATGTCCGCGGCGCACTCCAACAGCGTCGGCAACGGCGGCCCCCCTCGTCGATGCGGCACGATCTCGTTCGCGCGCAACCCAAGCCACGCACCGCCACGGCGGCGCCCATGCGCACTCTACCGTTCTCCCGCGTTCCGCAGGGGGCGCGGATTTCCGGGCCCGGACGACGGTGCGTCCAGGCAGGCCAGAAGGCGCGAGCCCGCGGGTGCGCCGACGCCGGGCCGCGACCGCCCCGCGCCCCTGCTCTCGCTGCTCTATGGTCGACGCGTGGGCACGAGCCCTCCTGGAGGTGGACCCGCGTTCGGGCCGCGACCACCCCGGACCCTCATCAGCGGAGCGAGCCGAGATGAACGTGAGTTACTCCGACCTGGTCACCGAGATGTATGAAATCTCTCAGCCGATCAGTCACAGCGTCGGCGACGTCGAATACTACAGCGCTCGCCTGGCCGATGCGGACGGTCCGATCCTGGAGGCGGCCTGCGGCACCGGCCGCGTCCTCATCCCTCTCGCCGCGGCCGGCCACACGGTGGCCGGTGTGGACAACTCCGCGGCGATGATCGCCGCCTGCGAACGGAACTGCCGCGAGCACGGTGTGCGGGCGGAGCTGTTCACCGCGAGCATGACCGAGTTCGTGCGCGAGGAGGCGTACGCGGCGATCATCGTTCCGCGGGGGTCGATCCGCGCGGTCAAGGGCCGCGAGGCGACGCTGGACGCGCTGCGCTGCTTTCACCGGTCGCTGGCTCCGCAGGGCACCCTCCTGCTCGACCTCAGCCCGCCCAACGTGGCGACCGAGCTCGGTGCGTTGGACTACTGGAGCGCGGGGTCGATCGCGTGGACTCGTCAGGACGTCCGCATCGACTACGACCCGGTCGCCAACTTCTCCACCAAGCTGACCCGTTACGAGAAGTGGGTCGACGGTGCGCTGGTCGCGACGGAACTGCGCCGGTTCTTCCTGCAGCACTGGAACGTGCACGAGTTCACCGAGGTGCTGCGGGAGGCGGGCTTCGGCGACATCGAGGTGAGCGCCGACTACCGCCCCGAACCTCCGCGCCCCGACAGCCGACGCTGGGTCTATCGAGCCGTCCGGGCGTGACGCGGCAGCGTCGTCCGGGGCTCGCGGGCACGCCACGGGCGGCCGGCAGCGGCCGGGCATCGGGGCTGACGGATGGGTCGTCCGGCTTGTATCTTGTGCCCAAGATAGCTGGACAGGCACGGAGGACGGCACCCATACATTGGGGCGGGGAGGCTGGCCATGGGAATCTTGAGCAAGTCGGATCATCGTGCGAGGGCTGCTGACCAGTCAAGAGCCGTCGCGATGGACCATCCCGTCATTCGTCCCTGGTCGCCCATTGTGGAGTCACCGGGCCGTGTCATGGCCGACCGGGCCCTCGGCGAGCGCCTGTGGGACGCCGACGGCACGGAGTACATCGACGCGTCCTCGCTGAACGCCGCGTGCGGGTACGGGCGGTTGGAGATCGTCGCAGCCGCCAGCGACCAGATGGCCCGTATGCAGGGCGTCGACCTGTCCATGCACGATCACGACGTTGCCGCGCGGCTCGCGCGACGGCTGTCGGCACACCTGCCGGCCGAACTCTCGCGCATCCTGTTCACCAACAGCGGCAGTGAGGGCATCGAGGCGGCCTGCTTCGTCGCCGCCTCCTACCACGCCCACCTCGGCCGGCCCCGGACGCGGGTGGTGACGTTCGCCCGTGGCTACCACGGCTCCACCACCTTGGCGCGCAGTCTGTCCCAGCTCGGGCCGACCGCCCACTGGTTCAACGACCCGATCCGGGTCACCCCGGTGACCATCCCCGGAACCGACCGGGACGCCCGTGACCCCGCGACCAGCCCGCTGCTGCTCGCCGCGTTCGCCGAGGCCATCACCCAGGATCCAGCCGACGCGCCGATGGCCGTGCTCGTCGAGCCACTGATCAATGTCGGGGGAGGGGTGGTGCTGCCGCCGGGCTTCCTGCGCGGCTTGCGGAAGTTGTGCGACGAGCACGGCGTCCTGCTGATCATCGACGAGGTATTCACCGGGATCGGCCGCACCGGGCGCATGTTCGGGTTCCAGCACGAGGAGATCACGCCCGACATCGTGGTCAGCAGCAAGGGACTCAGCGGCGGCTACGCTCCCATCGCGGCGGTGGCGATCCAGGACTACGTGTACCAGACTTTCGTCGACGACCCCTTCTTCGGCGGCGTGCGGTACGGACACACGACGAGTGGTCACCCCGTGGCGTGTGCGGCGAGTATCGCGGTGTTGGACGTCATCGAGAAGGACGGTCTGGTCGACAACGCCCGCCGCATGGGGACCCGCCTGTTGGACGGGCTTGCCTCGTCGATCGACCGCTCTGTCGTGCGAGACGTCCGCGGCCTGGGCATGCTTGTCATCCTCGAGATGGACGGCGACGACAGCGCGGCCGCGCTGGCGGAGGGCGCCCGAAAGCAGCGACTGTTGGTGCGCCAGCAAGGGCCGATCGTGATGGTCGTTCCGCCGCTGACCGCCGACGCCGACGTCATCGACGACATCGTCAGCCGTATGCGCTCGGCGCTGGACGGCGTCGATGGCTGAGATGAGCGGCGATCATACGGGGACCGAGCAGGCGCGGGCCTCGTCCCGGATCCAGGCTTCCATCGTCGCCAAGCGGCAGGGCGCACAACTGCCGGCCGCGGACATCCGCGGCGTGGTGGACGATTATGTCAACGGCCGGGTCCCGGACCATCAGATGGCGGCCTGGCTGGCCACCATCGCGTGCCGCGGCTTGGACCTGGCCGAGCTCACGGAACTCACCGACGCCTATGTCAGCGGTGGGGAGCGGTTGCACCTCGGCCGGCTGGGCCGTGTGGTCCTCGACAAGCACAGCACCGGTGGCGTCGGTGACAAGGTCAGCCTGGTGGTGGCGCCGATCGTCGCCGCATGCGGTGTGGCCGTGGTGAAGATGAGCGGACGCGGGCTGGGTCACGCCGGCGGCACGATCGACAAGCTCGAAGCGATCCCGGGCATCCGCTTGGACCTGGGACCGGACGACATCTACGCGCTTGTCGAGCGAGTGGGGATGACCATCGTCAGCCAGAGTCCGGCGCTGGCGCCCGGCGACGGTGCCACCTACGCCTTGCGCGACGTCACCGGCACCGTGGAGAGCATTCCCCTGATCGCCGCGAGCATCGTGAGCAAGAAGGTGGCCGTCGGGGCCAGCGGGCTCGTGCTGGATGTCAAGACCGGCGCCGGAGCACTCATCCCGGACCGATCCGAAGCCGGGCTGTTGGCGGAGACGATGCTGCGGCTCGCGAGGCAGTTCGGGCTGACCTGCGGGGCGGTGCTCAGTGACATGAGCCAGCCGCTGGGGCGGGCGGTGGGCAACGCGCTCGAGATCAAGGAAACGTTGTCCTTCTTGCGGGGCGAGCAGGTCCCCGGGTTGTGGGAAGCCTGCTCGGTGCTGGCTCGGCTCCTGCTGCAGAGCGCGGATCCCGCGCTCTGCGACGCGGACGCGGATGCCCGCATCGCGAAGGCGGTCGCCGGCGGCGCGGCTCACGAGCGATTCCTGGAGTGGGCATCGGCGCAGGGCGCCGATCGCCGGGTTCTTGAGCGACCGGAACTGCTGCCGGGCGCCAAGCACGTGGTGCCCATCATCGCCGACCGCGCGGGCTGGGTCAGCGATGTCGCCCCGCGCGCCGTTGGTATGGCCTCCGTCCACGTCGGGGCTGGTCGTCTCGCGCATCGGGCACCGCTCGACCACGGGTCTGGCGTGTGGGTGAACTCGCACGTCGGCAGCCGGGTCGAGGCAGGCCAGACACTGGCCGAGTTGCACTACAACGGTGGCGATCACGATTTGGCCGTGGATCTGCTGACCCGGGCCTTCACGATCAGTGACGAGCCTGTGCAGGCACCACAAATGATCCACCAGATCTACCCGTCACACGGTCCGGTCGACTAGATCTTGACCGGAACCGTCCTCGCGCGTCACGACCAGGGCGCACGACGAAGCATCCACAGCCACATCCTGAGGCACACCAATGGGGGAACCGAGCATGTCGACTGGCCTGAGCCTGCAAGAACTGTCAACCGCCGCCGCCGGAGTGATCACGTCTTTCGCCGCGATCCCGGACCGACCCGTCACCGTCGCGCAGGCATCCGACCTCGACTCGACGACCGCACGCGAGATCGTCCAGCGCTATGAACAGAACGGCTTCTGTGTCGTCGAACTGGTCTGCGACCCACCGGTGCCGGCCACGCTGGTGGCCCTGGGGGCATCGCTGCGTCTCGGCGATCCGTTCATCCCGCCGCTGTACACGATGGGCGCCAGCAAGCCCGCCCCGTTCTCCCGCATCTCCGCGGCACAGAACTCCGGCACCGTCGACGCCGACCATCCTTCCTTCGGCCGAGCCGACTGCCAGCGGCTGCATACCGACGGCACGCTGCAGGACATCGGATTCGTCAAGGCCGGGATGCTCGTCTGCGAGTGCGCCGCCGCCGAGGGTGGTCTGACGACACTGTTCAACACCTCCGCGGCCTTCGTGGAACTCCTGGCGCGGGACCCGGCTGCGGCCGTCGCGATGACCACACCAGGCACGCTCGTCCGCACGGCCAACATCAACGGATGCACCGATGAGAACCGCGGCCCGATCGTGTCCGTCGTCGACGGAGCCCTCGTCTCCCGGTACAGCGTGACGGACACCGACTCGTGGGCCGTGCCGGACGAGGTGAACGAGGACGACCTGTGGCGCGGAATCAAATTCCTCGCCGAGGCCAGCGCACCGGGCAGTGCCCACTATACGGAGTTCAAGGTGGCGACCGGGCAGGCGATCATGTTCGACAACACCAGGATCTCCCACGGCCGCACCGCCTACCGGGACGCCCCCGACCAGCGCCGCTGCATGTACCGGGGCCTGTTCCTCCGGCACCCGTCGGTCCCATGACCAGCCCAGCTCGGACCTCATGGGAGGGAGAACCTCGGCATGTCCGATGAACTGCGGATCGAGGCGGACGACGAGCTGGTACGGCGGCTCCTGCGGTCCCAGGCGCCACAGCTCGCCGAGCTGCCGCTCAAGCGCCTCATGACCGCGGGTGTCAACAACACCATCTACCGGCTCGGCGACGAGCTCACCGTACGGCTGCCGCAGACCGCATGGTGCGCCGACCACATCCGCAAGGAGCAGCGTTGGCTGCCCGCGCTCGGCGAACACCTGACCCTGCGTATCCCGACCCTGGTGCACGCCTGCCGGCCGGGAGACGACTTTCCCTGGCACTGGTCGGTCTACACCTGGTTGGATGGTGACGAGGCCGTTCGCACGCCGGCGACCGACGAGCACGTGACGGCACGCCAACTGGCGACGCTCGTCGGGGAACTGCAGCAGATCCCGATCACCGGTGGGCCGCTGTCCGGGGAGCACAGCGGAATGCGGGGCCTGCCGCTGGCGGTGCGGGACCCGGTGGTCCGGCAGGCGCTGGCGAACATCACGTCGTTCGACACCGCGGCCGCCACCGCGGCATGGGAGGCCGCGGTCAAGACTCCGGACTGGCCGGGTCGGTTGGTGTGGTCACACGGCGACCTGCACCCAGGGAACGTGCTGGTGGACAACGGCGTGCTGAGTGCGGTTATCGACTGGGAGATGCTCAGCGTGGGCGACCCCGCACTGGACCTGTCCGGGGCGTGGATGCTGTTGACGGCAGCCGGACGGGCGACCTTCCGGCACTGCCTGACGGTCGATGACGACACGTGGGCACGCGGACGGGGCTGGGCACTGTGCATCGGCGTGATCGCCGCCGCCTACTACCACGACAGCAATCCCGTGCTCGCCGGATTCAGCCGCCGTGCGGCGCAGGACGCCGTCGACGACTTCCTGCGCAACGGGTGACAGCGCCGTCAGGCGATGCCGAGAATCGGGGCCAGCTCGTGGTACAGAGCCGGGCCTGCCCCCAGGACGCCGGTGCCGAGGTGGGCCGTGCGGCCGCCTGCCTCCTCCAGGATCAACCGGCCGGCCGCCCAGTCCCACCGCTGCAACTCGTCCTCGTAGAACGCGTCGAAGCGGCCGGCCGCCGTCCAGCACAGGTCGAGGGCGGAACTACCGGTGCACCGGATGTCACGTGCGCCTGGAAGCACCCGTCGCAGCACCTCCACCTGCCGACTGCGCGACGCCGCCGCATAGGAGAACTCGGTGGCGACGAGAGCCTGCGAGAGCGGCACCGGTTCGTTGACCCGCAGTGGTCGTCCGTTGAGCGCGGCACCGCCACCACGGGACGCGGAGAAGGTCTCCGCCCGGATCTGGTCGTGCACCACCCCGGCGACCGCCGTCCAGCCGTGTCCATCATCGACCTCGGCCGCGATGCTCACAGCGCAGTGCGCGATCCCGTAGAGGTGGTTCACGGTGCCGTCCAGAGCGTCGACAACCCAGCGGACCCCGCTCACCGACGGCTTGCGCGGACTCTCCTCAGACAGGATGCCGTCATCCGGCCGGCTGCGGTCGAGCAACCACAGAATCTCTGCCTCACTGCGTTTGTCCAGCTCGGTCACCGGATCGGACGGAGAGGACTTCAGATGCAGCGTCCGCCGGTCGCCGAGGTGCTCGCCGATGACCCTGCCGGCCGACGCGGCAGCCGCCTCGGCGAGCGCACGCAATTCGTCGAAGTCTGGCAAGCTGAGATAGGTCATACGGAGGATTCCTCATCGATGCGTGCCATGTCGCTTCCACCGCCGGCGCGGGACCACGTGTGCCGGTGCCTGATGGCACCGATCTGGATTCACTCGCGGCAGCCTATCGTCCGTATACCCGGCCATGTCCCCGACTCAGACAAGGGTTCCTCTTGAACGACATCGACATCCCCGACCTCGGTCCCAGGCCGGAGCGCGTCTCGATCGACGCCGAACAGGTCAAGCGCCTTGTTGCCGATCAGTTCCCCGAGTGGGCCGCCCTCCCCGTCGTGCCGGTGGAGAACGGTGGTTGGGACAACTTCACCTTCCACCTCGGCGACACGATGCTGCTTCGGCTGCCCAGCGCGCAGCAGTACGCCCTGGCCGTCGACAAGGAGCACCGGTGGCTCCCGGTGCTGGCCCGGTCTCTGCCGCGCCCGATCCCCGTTCCGCTCGCCAAGGGCGAGCCGGCAGCGGACTACCCGTTCGCCTGGTCGGTCTACGAGTGGATCGAGGGTCGGCCCGCGAGCTTCGAGACGGTGGCTGATCCGATCGGTCTCGCGGAGGACCTGGCCGACTTCGTCGGTGCGTTGCAGCGCGTCGACGCGACCGCAGGACCGCAGCCGGGAATTCACAACTGGTTCCGCGGCGCGACCCTTCTCACCTACGACGAGACGGCGCGCGACGCGCTGGCGGACCTGCGCGGCCACATCGACGGCGAGCTGGCACTCGAGATCTGGCAGCAGGCGTTGGACGCGAAGTGGGACGGCGTCGACGTCTGGTTCCACGGCGACCTGGCGCAGGGCAACCTGCTGCTCGAGGAGGGCAGGCTGTCAGCCGTCATCGACTTCGGCACCTGCGGCGTCGGCGACCCCGCGTGTGACCTGGCGATCGCGTGGACGCTGCTGACCGCCGAAGGTCGCCAGGTCTTCCGGGAGCGGTTGGCCGTCGACGACGCGCTGTGGTCGCGCGGCCGCGGCTGGGCGTTGTGGAAGACGCTGGTGTCCTGCGCCAACAGTGTGGGCGCGTCGGACGCCCATGCCGTGAACTCGCGTCGGGTGCTCGACGAGATCTTCGCCGAGTACGGTGCGCGCTGACCCTCCGCCCACCCTGAGTTCTGCCCCGTGGAACAGGAAGGCGAGCCGCCGGCGCGGCGGCCTTCGGTCTGAAAGGCTCGGACCCCTGCCTCCGCGTGGTCATCACCCCATGCGCTGGTGCCCAGAAGGCCACCGGCCGCCACTCAGCGACGCGGATTCCGCGTCAAGAAGGGAACAAGCAGTGTCTGTCACGCTCGTCGATTCCTACCTCGGTGTCGAAGCGCAGCGGATCTACTACGACTTCCGTGCGCGTACGGCCGCGTTCGACCTGATCCGGGAGGCGGTGCCGGTGACCTATGCCCTGCATGCCGGCTCGGACGCCGGCCGCCTGGTCGGCGACAGCCTGGCCCGGCTAGAGGCGTGCGGCAGTGTCGAGGAAGTCGACGCCGTCTTCGCGGACTGCCGCGCGAAATGGGATGAAGCCGGGTTCGGTGCGCGTCTGACCAGCGACAAGGAGGGCGCCTGGCATCGGAGCCTGCTGGTCGCCGGCCTCGACCGGGCGCACGGCCACGTCGTGGACATGGGCAACCACAACAACGGGTTCGGCGACTACCTGCTACGCGTGAACCCTGCTGTCAAGCGCGTCGCAGGAGTCGATCACCGTAACGATCCGAACGTCCTCACCGGCGAGCGCCTCGACTTCCTCCTGCAGGACGACGTGACCAAGGTCCCGCTGGACGACGACAGCGCCGACACCGTGGCCTTCCGCGTGGCTCTGCACCACTGGACCAAACCCGTGCAGGAAGCGCTGCTCGCCGAGGCGGGTCGCATCGTGCGCCCGGGGGGACAGATCCTCATCGTCGAGGACTCGTGGGCCGACCGGCCCGGCCTGACCGACAACGCCCTGACCCAGCAGTACCGGAGCCTGAGCGAAGAGGACAAGGTCGCCGCCCTCGCGCTGATCGACGTCTCGTCCTGCCTCATGAAGGCCGAGACGGTCGCCTATCCCATGTCGTACCGGTCGGCGGCCGAGTGGGAGTCCCTGCTCACCGCCCTCGGCGCCACCTCGATCGAGTCGACGTACTGGGGCTTCACGATGTTCACCGTGTACGGCGCGCCGATGCTCGTCATCCGCGCGACGATGGCCTGAGGCCGGGGCCGGGAGGGTCGGTCTCACCAGATCGACCCTCCCGGCCCGATCGACTCAGGAGGTGATCACGACGACCGAGGGCCGCGGGAACGCGTGGGTGTGCGGCCACGTGCTGGAAGGCGCCTCGAAGGTGGAGTCGTCAGTCTCGCCGGGATGCTGCACAGCCAGCCACACGGCCCGGTCATCGTGGCTGAGGAACGGTCCGCATGGCTCGGCGCCCACCGGAACGGTCGCGAACTGCTGCACCTGTCCCCGCCGGGGCCCTGCCAGCGGCACCCGGAAGAGGCCGTCGTTCGAGCCGAGGGCGTTGCCGTCGGTCGCCACCCACAGGTTGCCGACGCTGTCGAAGGTCAGGTTGTCCGGGCAGCTGATCGGGCTGACGCGGTCCTTGGGATATCCGGCGAAGTGTGTCTCGGGTGCCTCCGGGTCGCCGCACACCAGGAGCAGGCGCCAAGAGAACGTCGTGCTGCCGTGGTCGGTGCCGGCCTCCTCCAGCTCCACGACGTAGCCGTTCCGGTTTCCACTCGTCTCGGTCAGCGGAGCGCCGAGTTCGGAGCGCACATGGCACCGGCCCAGCGGGTTGGCCTCGTCCACCGGATAGGCGGTGCTGCCGCGGGAGGAGTTGTTGGTCAACGCGGCGTAGACGCGGCCGCTGGTGGGGTGCGGCTCGACGTCCTCGGGTCGGTCCATCTTGGTCGCGCCGACCCGGTCGGCCGCGATGCGGGTGTCGATCAGGACGTCGGCGACCGTCATGCCTTCGACGAAGGACGTCGTGTCGCTGGCAAGGGGGATCCACTCGCCCCAGCCGTCATACTCGCCGTCGGGCAGGCCGTCGCCGGTCAGCCGGGCGGCGTAGAGCGTGCCCGTGGTGAGCAGGCCCATGTTGTGCTGCCGAGCCCTGCGCGTCGCGCGGGTGTCGATCCTGTCGCGTGAGACGAACTTGTACAGGTATTCGCCGCGCTGGTCGTCGCCCATGTAGGCGACAGCGTGCCCCGCGTCGGAGACGGCGATGTTGGCGCCTTCGTGCTTG
Organism: Solwaraspora sp. WMMD1047; assembly: GCF_029626155.1. NCBI lineage: Bacteria > Bacillati > Actinomycetota > Actinomycetes > Micromonosporales > Micromonosporaceae > Solwaraspora > Solwaraspora sp. WMMD1047. The sequence goes on from NZ_JARUBL010000001.1 coordinate 1,768,698, forward strand.
AAGCGCCCGAGCATGGTGTGCTTGCGGGGCGTCGATCGCGGATCGTAGGGGTCGATCTCCACGATCCACCCGAACCGGAACGGCTCGTGCGGCTCGGTCTCCAGGTCGAACCGCGGATCCACGTTTCGCCAGGCGCGGAACTCCTCGACCTCGACGCCGTAGCGGGCGTAGCTCTCGGTGTAGCGCGGGTCAAGCGTCGCACCGTCACGGGCGTCGAAGTAGGCGTTGAAGTTCTCCTCCCCCGACAAGACCGTGCCCCAGGGCGTCGTGCCGCCCGAGCAGTTCTGGAGCGTTCCGAGCACCCGTGTGCCGGTCGGGTCGGCCGCCGTCCTCAGCCGCGGATCGCCGGCGGCCGGCCCGTCGATGCGAAACTCGGTGTAGCCAGTGATCCGGCGGTTGAACTTGGACCGGCTCGGTGCGACCGGCACGAACGATCCGTCCCGTCCGCGTGTCAGCTCGACCACCGACATGCCGTGCGACTGGATCGCGATCCTGCTGGTGGTGTCCGCGTCGTACACTCCCGCCGGATACATCAGCTCCTCGTTGGTGTACTCGTGATTGCACACCAACAGCAAGCGATCCTGCTTCAGGGGCAGGACGGCCACGTAGTCGCAGTTGTACCCGAACTGCAAGGCGGCTGCCTCCGGGGTCTGGCGCAGCACGTCGAACGGGGGCGCGCCCGGAAGCACGGCATCACCCCAGGACATCACGACCTGCGACCGGAACCCCTGCGCGACGGTGACCTCGTCCCGAATGTTCGGGGCGACCGGCGTCCACGCCCCTCGGGCAACGCTGATCCCGTGCGGTCCGCCGGCGGGATGACCGGCGGTCGGCTCGGCTGCGGCCGCCGCGGGGATGTCCACATGGTGTCCCAGGACCAGGGTTCCGGCACCGAGCACGGCACCGCGCAGCAGTGCGCGCCGCGACAGCGACCGCTCCACGAGGTCGGAGAAGTGCGTGTTGTCGGAGGTGTTGGGCTCCCGGCTGCTGCAGGCGTCGCCACAACGGTAGTGACAGGTCGCCGCGCTGCGTGAGCCCGATCCGCGGACCGGTAGCAGGGTGAGCAGGGTGGGTCGCACTGGCATCTTCGTCTCTACCTCATGTTCTGTGCCGATGTGGATCGTTGTCCAAGGTCCTTTGTGGCAAAACGCCAGATTAACGGGAGGTAGCGATGTTGTGGTGCCCGAGATCGACGAGGATGCGGATTCCGGTCGGTGGCGATGGAGTTCGAGGTTGTCCTATAGCTCAGACCGTTCGGCGATCACCGTTACCGCATCAGCGGCTCGTTCCCAGGCAGATAGGCGGAAGTTTGGCCATATCGGGGTGCTCGACGGGTGCTCGACCGTCGGTGGATGTGGTTCGCCTCCGTGGATGGATCGGCATGTTCGTGCGGGGCAACCAGGTGATATCGTCCTGAATGTGGACTGGTAGGACCTTCGAGGGATCGTAGAGCAGCGCTTGACGCCGGCTCTTAATCCGCGGGTTGTAGGTTCGAGTCCTACGCGGCGTACCACAAGATCAAGGCCCTGACCTGTAGTTCCACGCCGGGTTGGGGCCTTTTCGTGCCTGGGGCGTTGGGTGGTCGCTCGGTGGGTGCTCGGGAGCCGTTGGACGGGCTGGCTGGCCGGGACGCGATGCACTGGCGAGCCCTCCTTCCCGGCCCGTCGTGGACAGTTACGCTGGCCGCGTGGGGGCGCAGTCGAGGGTTCGAGTGCAGGGGAACCTTTACCACCCAGTGGTGCCGCCTGGAGCCGTCTACGTCGGGCGGCAGGGGTTCGGGTTGCGGCGCTCTCCCTGGGCCAATCCGTTCGGTCTTCGCAGTCATGATCGGGCTGAGGCACTGCGCATGTACAGACAGTGGCTCGTGGGGCAGCCAGCGCTTGTCGAGCGGGCGCGTCGGGAACTCGCCGGAAAGCAGTTGGCGTGTTGGTGCCGCGTTGAGGATGCCTGCCACGCTGATGTGCTGGCCGAGATCATCGGTTGACGCGTAGTCGGTAACGGGCGGTGGGCCGTCGGGGTGCGTAGACGCCGCCGATGCTGAAGGATTGCGGTCTTGCCGCTTGATTGCCCACGTAGAAGGCGACGTCGCGGTCGGCGGCGCAGAGCTGGGTGAGGAACTTGTGTCTAAGCTGCTCGGCAGCCTCCGCGTCGGTGAGCTGGCTCAGACGACGTTGTAGGGCGACGAACTCCCAGTCCCAGAGGGTCTGCTGGTGACCGCGGCAGCGGCGGTCTGCGCATCGGTAGCGGAAGGCGCCGGTGAATCGCGGTGCCTGAAGAGGGCTGCGCTTGGACGGCTCCAGTAGGTCTAGCTGGTGGAGGTAGCCAGCTATCTTCTTGCGATCCTCCACCGACCAGCCGGGATGGCGCTTGACCTGTAGGGCCGAGATGTCGGCGGCGCGAACCAATGCGATCGATCGTGCGCTCGGGTCGTCGCGGGTCTGCTCGTTGAGCCGGCACATGGAGTCTTCGACGAGTGGATCGAGAAAATTCCGCCGTGACTGCTGGTTGGTCAGGTGCTGCTCGGTGGTGATGGTGTCCACGATCGGCTTCCAGCTCTCGCGGCGCTGGTCCTGCCTGGCCGGCAGCGCATCGAGGTGGACGATGTCGTACTTGCGGAACTTGCTGTCGTCGGCCAGATCTCGAAAGTGGATCGGGTAGAGCCGAATCCAGCCGGTCCAGGGCGTGTCCAGGCCGAGCGCGCCGACGCAGACTGTCTCTCCGTAGCGGGCGGAGGGATTGGGGGCCGCCTTCACGGTGATCAGGAGTCGGAGTGTCGTTGGTCGTGTCAGTACTGGCTTCGACGGCGGATTCTCGTCCGCGCCTGGTCCCCACAACGGAAGTTGTCCCAACGGAACCACCAACATCGCTTAACGTAGCTTCTGGTGTACTTCTCGTTACATGGATAGCTTCGCATCTAAATCGATGAGGCGCTAGCCGTCGGAGGCGATCCGCGCGGCTGGGCGCACCTTGACCTTCGCGTCGGGGTGCACAGGTACGGCCCTGCTGATCAACGTCAGGTGTGAAACCTGCCGGTCCGCCGTCGGCTCACGAGAATCGCCGCAGCGGTAGCCAGCGCGGCCCAAGCGAGCAGGATCGCCGGCATCATCAGCGCGCCCCGGCCGGCGTCGGCGATCACCGCCACCGCCACCGGATGGCTCGACGGCGGCGCGACCGCTCCCACTGTCAAGACGAGCGTGGCGGGTTGGCAAAGAACCGTCACGACGGCGGCGAGCATCGCGCGCCTACGCATCAGCCGTGCGATCGCTGCCCCGATCAGCGTCCACAGCGGAAAGCACGTAAGACTCGCGAACAGGCACCAGCGCACTGCGGGATCGGACAGCATGGTCGGGTCGGGTGCCACACTCGGGTACCCGGTGGTACGCAGCCGGGGGATGCCGGCGGCGATCGCCACCGTACCGGTGCCGAGACCGAGCAGCACACCGATCAGAGCTGCCCGGATGACCGTCGCGGGGCGGTACGCCCCCGAACGGGCGACCAGCCAGACGCCGACAAGCGCCGCGATGAGCTGCCCGAACCAGTGCCCGGTCGTGTAGACGTGCGCCGCCAGGTCGCGGTGGTGCGCCAGCCGTTCCGGATCTGACTGTGGGTCGTAGTAGGCGAAGTACTCGCCGACAGTGACGCTCAGCGGCGTCGCCAGCGCAGCCCACGCGAGCAGACCGGCGACGACGACAGCCGCACCCCATCGAGGCATGCACCATGGTGCCGTAGCGAATCGTTCCGGCTGGCCCGCTGCTCCGGTCAGTCCAGGTACTCGCTGCCCAGGCCTGCGCCCAGCGGCGTCCAGTTGATGACGGCTACCGCCAGGCCGGCAACCGCGATAACGCGCAGCGCGATGTGGTAATGCCTCGGCAGGGCAGGCGCCGTGTAGCTGAGCCACGCCCCCGCGCCCCCCATCATGGCCACGATGATGCCCCGGTCGGGCAGGAACGCCAGGCACTGGAACACCACGACCGCGAACAACATCGCCATGCCGATCCCGGCGGTACGCAGCCGGTGCCGGGCCGTACGCCGCCACTCCAGCAGTGCGACCACCAGCGTGACCAAGGCCATGCCGACGACCGCCAGTAGACCTATCATGTTCGCCCACGCGCCCACCATCACCACGGTGAACAGACCACCGGTTCTCGCCTGGTGCGGCACGGCGAGCGCCCCCAGCCAACCGAGCAACGGCCAGCTCACGCTCGGGATGAGCACTCGGGCGGCAGTGAGGGCGGCCGGAGTCGCGGGTGTGGCCAGGCCGCCGTCGGCCGTCCGGCCGCCCTTGGCGAGACGACGCAACGATGGCAGTGTCCAGGCGGCGCCGAGCAGGTACCGCCATCGGGCCGGCCCACCCGGTGAAGCGGACAGCACCAGCAGGTCGGCTGTCCACTCATCCCGCTGCCGGTCCCGGAAGTGCGCCGGCAGGGCTGCGGCCAGTGCCGCGATCATCCACCGTTGGGCGGTGGGCAGCCCGGCTGCGGCAGAAGACGTCGTCGTCGCACGTTCCGCGCTCACCACGCGAAGCCTTCCCTGGCTCCGGCCCGACGGCGACGTTGCTCCGCGGCCACCTGAGCCTGCCTGGCCGCAGCGACACCGGTAGGTGTCAGCCGGTAGTAGCGGCGCCGCGGGCGGCCTTCGGTGTGTGGGTCCACGTCCTCCTCGCGGCTGACCAGCCATCCCGCGTTCTCGAACGCCACGAGGATCGGGTAGACGGTGCCCGGCTCGAGTCCGGCTTCCAGGGCCAGATCGAGGCCGTACCTCTCGCGTTCCGGCTCGGCCAGAAACGTCCGCAACGCCAGCAGGCGCGGCGTCGTCATTCTCAGGTTGGGCATACCCGTATTCTATATAGCTAGTCATAGTTCTGCATAGCCCCCGCTGGTGCCCGGCGTTCGCCTGATTGACCTTAAATAGACGGTCGCTAATATCTTCCGGTGAGTGTTCCGAGCTGATCGGCGATGAGGAGGCACTGATGGGTGTTCAGCGACGGCGGCGGCTGCGGGCGGCCACGGCCCTCGGCGCGGCCGGGTCTCTGGTGGCGGGGCTGCTGGCCGCCCAGACGGTCGCCAGCCCGGCGGTCGCCGATGCCGGGTTCGCGCTGACGGTGGACGTGTCCGCCGCCCGGCATCGGATCAGCCCGGACATCTACGGCATGAACGGCGGCGATCCCGCGCTCCTCGCCGAGCTCGGCATGCCGGTCGCGCGCTGGGGCGGCAACACGAGCAGCCGCTACAACTTCAAGAACCACACCTACAACACCGGCAGCGACTGGTACTTCGAGAACATCGTGGCCGGGCCGGAGAACACCCTTGAGGCGTTCGTCCAGCGCAACCGGGACCTCGGCATCAAGCAGGTGGTCACCGTCCCGCTGATCGGATGGGTGGCGAAGGACTCGCCCCGGGAACACCCGTTCGCCTGCGGCTTCCCGGCGACCCGCTTCCCCGAGCAGGACCAGTTCGACCCGTGGGACGCCAACTGCGGCAACGGCCGGCTCAACGACACGGAACTCACCGGGGCCGACCCCACGGACACCTCGATCCCGGCGGACGCGTCGTTCGCGGGCGAAATGGTGTCGCACCTGGTCGACCAGTTCGGTCGGGCATCGCGCGGCGGCGTCTCGATCTACGAGCTCGACAACGAGCCGGTGCTGTGGAGCCACACCCACCGCGACGTGCACCCCGAACCGGTGAGCTACGACGAGCTGGGCGGCAAGGGCACCGCGACGGCCGCCGCGATCAAGACCGCCGACCCGAGCGCGGCGGTGCTCGGCCCATCCGGCTGGGGCTACTGCGAATGGATCGCCTCCGGGCTGGACGGCTGCGCGCCCGGCGAGGACGCGGCCGCGCACGGCGGGCTGAACCTGTCCCAGTGGTACCTGAAGAACATGAAGGACTTCAGCGACGCCAACGGCGGCCGGCGGTTCCTCGACTACTTCGACCAGCACTACTACCCGCAGATCAGCGGGGGCACGGACCCGGAGGCCAACGCGCTGCGGTTGCGGTCCACCCGCTCGCTCTGGGACCCGACGTACGTCGAGGAGTCGTGGATCGGCCCGGGTGGGGTGAACGCGCCGCCGCTGCAGTTCATTCGCACCATGAAGGCGTGGATCGCGCAGTACTACCCCGGTACGAAGACCGCCATCACCGAGTACAACTGGGGTGCGCTGGACCACATCAACGGGGCGCTGGCGCAGGCCGACGTGCTCGGCATCTTCGGCCGGGAGGGGCTGGACCTGGCCACCATCTGGGGCGAGCCCAAACCGGCCGACCCCGGCGCGTACGCGTTCCGGATGTTCCGCAACTACGACGGAGCCGGCGGCCGGTTCGGCGACGTGAGCGTCTCGGCGGTCAGCGGCGACCAGGGGCAGTTGGCGGTCTACGCCGCGCAACGCTCGTCCGACAAGGCGCTGACCGTCATGGTGATCAACAAGACGGGCGGCGACCTCGCCGCGCGGGTCTCGGTCGACGGTTTCCACGGCCGGGGCAAGGCGCAGCGGTTCACCTACAGCGCGGCCGATCTGACCTCCATCACCCGGGGCGACGATCTCAAAGTGAGCCGCGGCGGCGTCCGCGCGACCTACCCGGCGAACTCCATCACGCTGCTGGTCCTGCCGAAGCACCGACGCTGAGGGACCCCGGGGCCGGCCACGTCCGGCCCCGGGGCGTCAATCAGTTGCGCAGGCTCCACTGCTGGTTGGCGCCACCGTTGCAGGACCAGAGGATGATCCTGGTGCCGTTGGCGGTGGCGGCACCGTTCGCGTCGAGGCAGAGCCCGGACTGGCCGTTGGTGATGGTGCCGTTGGCATTGAGGTTCCACTGCTGGTTCAGACCGCCGTGGCAGTCCCAGATGATGACCGTGGTGCCGTTGGCGGTGCCCGCACCGTTCGCGTCCAGGCACTTGTTGCCGATCCCGGTCAGCTGCTTGTTAGCGGTGTACGACCACTGCTGGTTCGTCCCGCCGCCGCAGTCCCAGAGCTGCACCTGGGTGCCGTTGCTGGTGGACGAGTTCGGCACGTCGACGCAGCGGCCCGACTGGCCGCCGACGAGCCGGTTGCCCTGCGGGGTGGTGCCGCCGGCCTGCTGCCGGACGATCGAGTTCGACTGGGCCGACCGGTTGCCCTGCGTGTCGACCACGTAGAGCCGGTACTCACCCTGGGTGGACGGCACGGCGATGGAGGTGGCGTTGCCCGCCGCCCGGGTCATCGTCGGGCCGGCCGCGAAGTTGGTGGTGCCGGCCGGCGCCAGCCAGACCGACCTGGCCGGGTCGCCGGTGCTGCGGATCGGGATCGTCGCCGTGGCGCTGGTGACGAAGGTGCTGGCCGGCAGGGCGTAGTCCGGCAGCGAGAGGTTGGCCGCCGGAATGATGTCCCGGTACGCGTCCTCCAGCCCGGAGTTGGCGGCGATCGCGTACGCCGCCGCCGGCCAGACGTAGTCGGACGAGACGAGGATGTCGTGGATGGTGCTGTTCGGCAGGTTCTTGTTGGAGACCTTGTTTATCGGCCCGTAGATCTGGGTGATGCTCAGGTCGTGCTTGCGGCCGAAGTCGTCCGAGTTGATCATCCAGGTGACGTTCTTGTCGATGCTCAGGACGTTGTCGCGGAACGTCATGAACGCCGATCCCTCGTCCGGGTGCAGCCCGTACTTGTGACCTGCGGGCACGCCCTGCAGATAGTTGTTGGTGACCGTGGTTCCCGGCTGGCTGCCCAGCGTGTAGATCGGGCCGGTGTCGCTGAGCCGCTGCACCGTGTCGATGATGTGGTTGTGGCTGATCGTGTTGTTCCGCGCCGTCGTGGTGGGGCGGTTCGGCACGATCGAGCCGGACGACCCGTCGAAGTTCCACCAGCCCCAGCCGAGCGTGATGCCCGACCACGGGGCCTTCTCGATCCGGTTGCGCTGGATGGTGAGGGTGTCGATGAAGTACGCGGTGATCGGGCTGTGCCCGTTGAAGAGCACCGCGCTGTCGTACAGGTAGTTGTTCCTGATGTCGATGTTCTTCGGTAGTCCCTCGACCTGGGGGGAGTACTTCTCCCGGTTGCTCGACGTGTGGTCTCCGATGTAGACGTGCTGCGGATGGCCCACCGAGAAGGCCGACCCGGCGATGTCGTTGGTGTGGTTGCCGATCAGCTGCGAGTTCTGCACGTCGTTGACCATGCTGACTCCGTCGGCGCCGGTGTGCTGGACCCGGTTGCGCTCCAGCAGGATGCCGTCGGCGTTCTGGATCTGGATGGCGCCGGGCACGACGTCGACGTTGCGGTAGTAGTAGACGTGGAAGTTCCCCTTCGCGTACGCCTGCGCGCCCAGGTTGCCCTGCTGCGCCTGTTTGAAGGAGGAGCCGGCCACGTTGAACAGGTTCCAGTCGGAGTGCTGCACGGTGAGGCCGGAGAAGGTGATGTTGCGGGCGTGGCTGTTCGTCGCGGTACCGGCGACCCGCAGCAGCGTGGTCACGTTGTTCGGCGCGTAGACCGTCGCGGTGGCCATGTTCTCGGTGCTGCTCTTGTAGTAGTAGACCGTCCGGCTGCCCTTGTCGAAGAAGAACTCGCCCGGCGCGTCCAGGAACTCGTACGCGTTCATGACCTTGTGGCTGCCGTTGACCTGGGCGTTGCCGTTGAAGGCGCCCTGGGCGATGGCCGCGCCCGGCTGCTGGAGCAGCGCGACCCGGCTGCCGCCCTCGGTGGTCACCTGGCGGACGCCCACGATCGCCGTGGTCCAGGTGGTCGCCGTCTCGATCTCGATGTCGTCGGCGTTGCGCGCGATGGCCGGAAAGTCGGCCGAGTTGTAGCGGATGCCGTCGCACTGCGACCCCGACTCCCAGGCCCACGCGGCCTGCCCGGCGGTGATGTTGTAGCTGCCGTGGCAGCCCGCCGAGTTGATGGTCTTGGAGGCCATGTAGGCGCGCTTGTCGTTGACGTAGAGCGCCCGCAGCTTGTTGGCCCGGTCGAGCGGCGCCTTCCAGATGTTGCCGCTGTGCTGGCTCCACCCGGTCACCTGGACGCCGCCGTCGAGCACCGGCCGCTCACCGGAGTAGGCGGCGTAGACGATGCGGTGCCCGTTGGTGCCGGAGTCGCCCGGGCCGAACTCGATGGTGCTGCTGACCGGATAGGTCCCGCCGCGAAGGAAGACGTTGATGTCGCCGGTCATGTTCGCGTTCACGGTCCGGACCACGTCGCGTGCCCGCTGCAGGGTCCGGAACGGGGACTGGAGTGTTCCCGGATTGGCGTCGTTGCCGTCGGGGGCGACGTAGTAGGTCTGCTGGACCGCGGCGGAGGCGGGTAGCGGGCCCGCCAGCACCGCGGGCAGGGTGGCGGCGGCGAGCACCGCGAACGCCAACAACGCCGTGCGGGCGCTGGACACGATTGGTTTCACGCACTGTTCCTCTCACTGGTCGTCGACCTGGGCCGAGGTGCCTATCGAGCGACGAGTACGGAACAGCGACGCCACGAAAGACCGGCGAGGGGACTTCTGTTGTGCGACCGCACTCTTTTGTCAATCGCTACGAAAGTCTTGCCTCCGAAGCGTAGGTGACACATGTGATGAATGCAACCGTCAATTGGAGGCCGTCAATGCGCGAAAGCGTATAGAACGCCACACGACGCCCAGTATGGTGCGATGCCGTCTCGACGTCGTCCGACGAATCCAGGGCCCGGCCGCGGAGGTTGTGGCGCGTCGGGTGGGGGCGTGCCGATTGCCACAATGCCTGTGAGCTGCGGTTTTGCTCACGAGCGGCGAGCCAGATTTGATTGATTCCAGAAGAGTGCACTAGGTTGGCCGCATGACCTCGTCGGACCTTGAGACCCAGCTACGCGCGGTCTCGCTACGGGTGACCCGGCCCCGGTTGGCGGTGCTCGCGGCCCTGCGCGAGCACCCGCACGTCGACACCGAGACCGTGATCACCCTGGTCCGGGCCGACCACCCCAAGGTCTCGCACCAGGCGGTGTACGACGTACTCCGCGCGTTCACCGACGCCGGCCTGGTCCGGCGCATCCAACCAGCCGGTGCCACCGCCCGCTACGAGTCGCGGGTGGGGGACAACCACCACCATGTCGTGTGCCGCTCCTGCGGGGCGATCGCCGACGTCGAGTGCGCCGTCGGCACCGCCCCCTGTCTCACCGCCTCCGACGACCACGGCTTCGTGGTCGACGAGGCGGAGGTCGTCTACTGGGGCACCTGCCCCGAATGCGCGACGGAACGTATCAGCCAGTGAGGGAAGGAAAGAGCAGATGAGCGATCCCCAGGGTGTCGACAAGAAGGAGGCGGCCGGCTGCCCGGTCGCGCACGACTCCGTGACCGCGCAGGGCAGCGAGAGCGAGAACCCGGCGATCGACTCGCCGACGCCGAAGACCGGCGGCCGGCCGCGTACCAACCGGGACTGGTGGCCCAACCAGCTCGACCTCTCGGTGCTGCACGCCCACTCGTCGAAGGGCAACCCGCTCGGGGAGCACTTCAGCTACGCCGAGGAGTTCACCAAGCTCGACGTCGAGGCCCTCAAGCGGGACATCACCCAGGTCCTCACCACCTCGCAGGACTGGTGGCCGGCCGACTTCGGCCACTACGGCGGCCTGATGATCCGGCTCAGCTGGCACGCGGCCGGCACCTACCGGATCGAGGACGGCCGCGGTGGGGCCGGCGACGGCGGTCAGCGGTTCGCCCCGCTGAACAGCTGGCCGGACAACGCCAACCTCGACAAGGCCCGCCGGCTGCTCTGGCCGGTCAAGCAGAAGTACGGCCAGAAGATCTCCTGGGCCGACCTGCTCGTCCTCGCCGGCAACGTCGCCCTGGAGTCGATGGGCTTCAAGACCTTCGGCTTCGGCTTCGGCCGCGAGGACGTCTGGGAGCCGGAGGAGATCTTCTGGGGGCCGGAGGACACCTGGCTCGGTGACGAGCGCTACGCCTCCGAGCAGGAGATGGTCGGCGGCGTCGGCGCGACCGAGATGGGGCTGATATACGTCAATCCGGAGGGCCCGCGCGGCAACGCGGACCCCGCCGCGGCGGCGTACTTCATCCGGGAGACCTTCGCCCGGATGGCGATGAACGACGAGGAGACCGTCGCCCTCATCGCCGGCGGCCACACCTTCGGCAAGACCCACGGCGCCGGCGTCGCCGACGACCACGTCGGTCCGGAGCCCGAGGGCGCCCCGCTGGAGGCGCAGGGTCTGGGCTGGCTGAGCACCCACGGCAGCGGCAAGGGCGCCGACACCATCACCAGCGGCCTCGAGGTGACCTGGACCGACCGGCCGACCCAGTGGAGCAACCGCTTCTTCGAGATCCTCTTCGGCTACGAGTGGGAGCTGACCACCAGCCCGGGCGGCGCGAAGCAGTGGGTCGCCAAGGACGCCGAGGCGATCATCCCGGACGCGCACGACCCGGCGAAGAAGCACAAGCCGACGATGCTCACCACCGACCTGGCGCTGCGCGTCGACCCGGTCTACGAGCAGATCTCGCGCCGCTTCCTGGAAAACCCCGACGAGTTCGCGCTGGCGTTCGCGAAGGCCTGGTACAAGCTGCTGCACCGTGACATGGGTCCGGTCAGCCGCTTCCTCGGCCCGTGGGTCCCGGAGGCCCAGCTCTGGCAGGACCCGGTGCCGGCCAGCACCGGTGATGTCGTCGGCGCCGCCGACATCGCCGCCCTCAAGGCGAAGATCCTGGCGTCCGGCCTCACCATCGCCCAGCTGGTCTCCACCGCCTGGGCCTCGGCGGCCAGCTTCCGCTACACCGACAAGCGCGGCGGCGCCAACGGCGCGCGGATCCGGCTCGAACCGCAGCGCAGCTGGGAGGTGAACCAGCCGGAGCAGCTCGCCACCGTGCTGGCCACCCTCGAAGGCATCCAGCAGGAGTTCAACGCGGCCGGCGGCGCGCAGATCTCGCTCGCCGACCTGATCGTGCTGGCCGGCTCGGCCGCCGTCGAGAAGGCGGCCCGCGACGCGGGAGTCGAGGTGACCGTGCCGTTCCGGCCGGGCCGCACCGACGCCACCGCCGAGCAGACCGACGTCGAGTCCTTCCGGGTCCTCGAACCACGCGCCGACGGCTTCCGCAACTACCTGCGCCCCGGCGAGAAGACCCAGCCGGAGGTGCTGCTCGTCGACCGCGCGTACATGCTCAACCTGACCGCACCCGAGATGACCGTCCTCGTCGGCGGCCTGCGGTCGCTCGGGGCCAACGTCGGCGGCGCCTCCCACGGCGTGCTGACCGACCGGCCGGGGGTGCTCAGCAACGACTTCTTCACCAACCTGCTCTCGCCGGGCACCCGGTGGAAGGCGTCGGAGACCGACGAGCACGTGTACGAGATCCGCGACCTGGCCACCGACGAGGTGAAGTGGACCGCCACCGCGGTCGACCTCATCTTCGGCTCGAACTCCCAGCTGCGGGCCCTGTCCGAGGTCTACGCCAGCCAGGACGCCCGGGAGAAGTTCGTGGCCGACTTCGTCGCCGCCTGGACCAAGGTGATGGAGCTCGACCGGTTCGACCTGAGCTGACCCGGGTCCACCGATACGACGAGCCCCGGTCGATCCAGCGACTGGATCGGCCGGGGCTCGGTCGTGCTGTTCGCTGTTACTGGTCGGTCAGACCGGCCAGCATCTCGTTGAGGTCGGTGGTCTCCGCCGCTGGCGGCGCCTCGACGGTCACCGGCTTGTTGTAGTCGGTGTAGTCGACCGTCAGGTCGCCGGCGGCGCCCATCACCATGTGCGCCCGGCGCGGCTGGTACTGCTCGTCGACCCAGAGATCGAGCTTGACCTCGGTGACGTTCTCCTTGGCCAGGGCCTTCTCGGCGTCCGCCCGCTGCTCGGCGTCGAGCTGCCCGAGGTAGGTCGCCACCGGGCTGGTGTTGGTGTAGCGGACGGTCTTGACCCCGTTCACCGTCTCCTCGCCGACGACGGTGGTGCCCTCCATGCCGAGCAGGGTCTTGACCTGCCGAACCGGGTCGACCTCGTCGAGCTGCCGGCTGTAGTCCTGCCCCTGCTGCCCGCCGGCGGCGGACACGTCGATCTTCATCCAGCGCTTGCCGCCGGTGTCAGCGCGGTCCTCCTCCGGGATCTCGACGTAGATCGCGGTACCGATCATGCGAATGGTCGTCGACGAGCCGTCGGTGTCCGACGCCTTCAATTCCGCCTTGACCGGGTCACGCAGATCCACAGTGCCCTGCATGGAGAGCTTCTCGCCCGCCATCGTGCCCTGCATGGTCAGGGTCACCGACTCGGCCTTGTCGGCGCTCTCGACCGTCTTCTGCAACGAAGCCTTGAGATCGGTGGCGAGCAGTTCCAGCACACTCTGCTGCCTGGCCGTCTCCGACGAGCCGGATTCGGTGCCACAGGCCGTGACGGCGAGCGCGGTGAGCGCGGAAACCGCCAGCACGCCGGTTCTCTTCCACAGTGACATGTAAGTAACTCCCCCGTAGACGATGAGGTCTCCTGGAATAGACGCGCGACACAGTATCCCAATCGGCCGGCCGGTTCGAATCCGATGTCGGCAGGGAGACCGAAGGAGCACGACCGTTGGTACCGTCCGTCGGGTGTTCGCCATGCCAGCCGTCCTCGGCGTCGACTTCGGCACCTCGCACACCGTCGCCGCGCTACGGATGCCGGGCGGCCGGACCGAGTCGCTGTTGTTCGACGTGTCGCCGCTGCTGCCGTCTGCGGTCTTCGCCCAGCCGGACGGTCAACTGCTCGTGGGCCACGACGCCCTGCGCGGCTCCCGGGTCGACCCCGGTCGGCTGGAGCCCAATCCCAAGCGTCGTATCGACGATGGGACGTTGCTGCTGGGTGATGTCGAGACGACCGTGTCCGAGGTCTTCCAGGCGGTACTCGTCCGGGTGGCGCAGACCGGACAGCGGGCGCTGGGCGTCGCACCCCGGCCGGTGGTGTTGACCCACCCGGCCGGCTGGGGCGCGCACCGCCGCCGGATTCTGGCGGAGGCCGCGGCCGGCGCCGGACTGGGCGCCGTCCGGTTGATGGCCGAACCGGTGGCCGCGGCGCTCTACTTCACCGAGGTGCTCGGGCACCGGGTGGGGCCGGGCGGCACCCTCGTGGTGTACGACCTCGGCGGCGGTACGTTCGATATCAGCGCCGTCCGCCGGCTGGCCGACGGCGGCTGGGAGGTGCTCGCCGCGGCCGGGCTCGACGACGTCGGCGGGGTCGACATCGACGACGCGATCGTGGCCTGGACGGCCACCCAGGCGGACGCAGCCGGAGCCGGCTGGAGGTTCGACGCCGGGCTGGACGGACGGCGGCGACGGCAGCAGGCGCAGCAGGAGGCGCGGCTCGCCAAGGAACAGCTCAGCCGGGCGGTCACGGCGCCGATCGTGCTGCCCTGGCTGGCTCGGGACCTTTACCTCACCCGGGACGAGTTCGACCGGCTGGCGCGGCCGCTGCTGGACCGGACCGTGGCCCTCACCACGTCGACGTTGTTCGCCAGCGGCGTCGCCGCCGACCGGCTGGCCGGGGTGTTCCTGGTCGGTGGGTCCAGCCGGATTCCGTTGGTCGCCACCATGTTGCACCGGGCGCTCGGCGTAGCGCCGACGGTCATCGACCAGCCGGAGCTGGTGGTCGCCCACGGCAGCCTCGCCGCCCCGCCCAGGGAAGGGGGATCCGCGCCGGGCGGGTCGTCGCCGATCGGCATCGGTGCGGCCAGGGCCGATTCGGCACCGGTCCCGCCGGCCGGGTCACCCGGCCCGGCGGCCGGTGACCAGGCACCGGCTGCCGCTGATCAACCAGGTCCGACGGAGGCGGCGCCGCCGTCGGTGGCCGGGCCGGCGCGCCGGTCGAGGGTCGACTTCGCCGTAGCGGTGCTGCTCGGTGTGCTGGTCGGCGCGGCGACCACCGCCTACCCCCTGGTGACCTCCGAGGACGGCGCCCTCCCGTGGTGGACGGAACGGTACGCCTGGCAGCTCATGCCGGTGGCCGGTCTGCTGGCCGGGCTGTGGAGCAGCCGGCGGGGGACCGCCCTGGTCGCGCAGGTGGTGGCGGGTGTCGCCGCCGGCCTGGTCGGCCTCGCGCTGGTGCGCGCCGGCCGGACCTTCTTCGACATGCCGTGGGGCACCCCGGTCGAGATCTACTACTGGGAGCACTATCCGGATGCCTGGTTCGTGGCGCTGCTCGGCGGCTTTGTCGTCGCCGGCCTCGCGGTCGAGGCGGCGCTCGCGGCGACCGCCAGGCTCGGCCCCGTGCGGCTGGCCATCGCCGCCGCTGCCGGCGCGCTGTCGAACCTGCTGCTTCTCGTCGTCCTCGACTGGACGTACGAGCCGCCGCTCAGCCGGGTGGCGATCGACACGCTCTTCGGGTACCCCGTGGTGGTGTTGCTGGCGTGGCTCGCCCGGCGGGCCGCGCGATGAGACCGGCCGGCGGTGAACAACCACGGCCGACCCGTTCCCACCGTCGCCTGGCCCACACGGGCTGGGGTGAACTGGACCTAGCGGTACAACGGGTACCCCGGGTACATGTACCCCGGACCCCAGAACGGGGCGAAGCCGTAGTAGCCGTAGAGGTCCTCGTAGACGTCGGCCTGATCGACGATGTCCGGGTCGTAGCGCGGGGCACCGGAGACCCGTTCGCGGGTGACGTCGACGTATACGACCTCGTCGGTGATGCGGGTGACCGCGTCGACCGGAATGAAGGAGGCGGTGGCGCCGAAGCCGAGGATGCCACCGTGCTCCACCCGCAGCAGCCGTACCTTGTGCTCATTCTCGTCGATCAGCAGGTCGTCGACCTTGCCGATGTCGTTGTCCTGCTTGTCGTGGACCTTCCTGCCCCGGATGTCCTCGGCCGGGTCGGCCAGGGCCTCGGTGGTGTCGCTGAGCTTTCTGAGTTTGGCGATGCCGTGGGTCCGCATGGGCTTCTCCTTTCTGTGGTTGCCTATCTGTCTGCCTTACCCCACAGGGAGGTACCAAACGTCATCACGCGCGTCGGCCCGGAGCGGATCCCGCGCCCGGGGGGAGCCGGGCCGAGCGGACCGGTTCGATCAGCGGTCGGCCGACCCGGAACACCGCCAGCGGCGGGCCGCCGACCCGCTCGGCGAGTCGCGCCGCGGTCGCCGGGCAGTCGATGAGCTGGCTGAGCGGGTGTACGGCCAGCCCGTGCCGGGCCAGTCTCAACCAGGTCCGCAGCAGCCGCCGGCCGGCGGCGATGGTTGCCGCCGGCCCCCGGTCCCCACCCACCTGCACCAGCACGCTGCCGTCGTGGCGCAGCAGCCCCCGACCACCGGCGGCCAGCAGCGCCGGCAGGCCCAGGCGACGACCCATCGGGTACGCCCGCAGCACCCCGTCCAGCAGCACCGCCTCGGTCCGGGTCAGCGCCAGTGCCCGGTCGGTGAGCCCGTCCAGGTGATATCGCGGGTGGCGTGGCGACAGGCGCAGCCAGTCCCGTAACTCGGCGGTGACGGCCGGCTCGCCGAACATCCACCGGTCGGCGGCGGCGAGGTCGGCGGCGAGGTCGCGGGTCGGCAGGTGACGCAGGCCCGGCTCCAGCTCCGCCAGCACCGCCGCCGGGACCTGCCCCGGCGCGTACCGGCCGCGGGCCACCCGCCGTTCGGCGACGTCGGACGCGGTGAAGGCGGTGGGGTAGGGGACCGCCGCCGGGACGAGGCGTACCCGGTCGGCGGTGATCTCGGCATCGACGGCGAGGCCGGTGTCGGCGGCGACGATCAGGCACGTCTCGACGAACGCGCCGATGCCCAGGTACAGGTCGCGACGGGTCGGGTCGGCCACCGGCAGCGCACGGGCCGGATCCCAGCCGATCTCGACCTGGTCGGCCGCGTAGCTGACCGTCCACGGCTGGGTGTTGTGCGCGCTGGGCGCCCGCCGGAACAGCTCCTCCCGCTCCCACAGCCGCTGCACCCAGCTCACGGGTGCCCGTCCCGGTGGTAGAAGGTGTGACCGTGCAGTGGACGGCCACCGATGCGGCGGTACTGGGCGGCCGAGGCCGGGTTGTCCCGCTCGACGAAGGTGCTGCGCAGGGTCCGGTAACCACCGGCGCGCAGGTTGCGGTGCAGCTCGCGGGCGAGCAGCGTCAGATAGCCTCGGCCCTGCTCGGACGGGACGGTGCCCTTGATGATCAGGACCGCGTCCCGCCGGTAGCGGCGCCGGGTGGCCAGCAGCCGCAGCTGGTTGACCGGCCCGAGGTTCCCGCCGACCCGCATCAGGTACGCCGAGATGTCCGGCACCACCACGACGAACGCGACCGGGCGGCCGGCCTTCTCCAGCCACAGCAGCAGCTTCTCGTCCAGCAGGTACGCCAGGCCGTCGGTCTGGGCGGCGAGTTCGGCCGCGCTGATCTCGGTGTAGTAGCCGAGCTGGCGGAAGCTGTCGTTGAGCATGCCGCGCAGGATGGGTAGCTGCTTGGCGAAGCGGCGGCGGGAGCCGTACCGGATCACCAGGTCCTCGGCGGCGAACCGGGTGTCGTCGAAGACGAACCGTTCCGGATCGGCGGTGGTGAGGTCGCAGAGCCAGGTGTCGGCCTCGAACCGGCGGGCGAAGCCGTGCCGCTCGTAGGCGCCGGGGTAGTAGGCCGGGTTCCAGGCCGAGTCGACGAAACCCCGTTCGGCGAAACCGGACGTGATCACCCCGCCGGTCTGGTTGGGCAGCAGGGCGACCGGGCCGAACAGCGGCAGCCCGCCGGCCCGGGCGCCGGCCAGATCGAACAGCGCGCCGGCCACCGCGTCGTCGTCGACGAACTCGGCAAGCCCGAAGAGCTGGTGCGGCCCCAGCTTGGCGTCGAAGCCGGCGTCCCGGTGCAGGCAGAGCCGGCCCACGGCGGTGCCCGCCTGGTCGCGTACCAGATGAAGTTGGGTTTTTCCGGTGCGCCACCAGCCGGTCACCACCGAGGAGACAAGCGGCACGTAGCGGTCGCGCGGGTGCAGCCGCAGCGGCAGGTCCAGGAAGTCCCGCAGCGCCCGGCGGTCGGTGACCGGCTCCACCCTCATCGGCGGTGCACCGGTGGGCCGGTCGTCTCGGTGGCGAGCGGTGCGAACCGCTCGTCGTGCGCCAGCACGGAATCCTCGGCCCGCCACACCCCGTTGGCGTAGCCCTGCTCGTCGGCGGTGTAGAGCCGGATGAAGCCGGCGGTGGCCCGGTTGGTGCCCTCGTCGACCAGCCAGCACATCAGCTCCCGGTGCTCCCGGCTGCGGGCGAACTTGAGCATCGCGTCGCGGTCGCTGAAGAAGGCGATGGTGCCCAGCGTGAGCGGGAACTGCCAGTAGAGGGTGTGCCAGCGGTAGCCGGACATCCGGCGCATCTGCCGGACCATCCGGAACCAGCGGGGCATCAGCGTCACGATCGACCGCAGCCCCCGGTAGCGGGTGGCGCCCACGAACATCGCGGTCGCCTGGCCCTGCGGTGGGGTGGCGGAGAAGTCGGTGGTCCTCACCGGGTCGCTCCCGTCACGAGATAGACGTTTTTGATCTTGGATTGGCTGCCGGCGAACGGGCCGGTGTCGAAGTCGTGCACCTCGACCGCCAGCTCACCGGCGGACGGATCCTCGGCCAGCGACTCGGCGAAGTCGCGGCTGACGGCGGCCAGGTGGCTGAGCACGCCCTCGCGGCAGCGGCGGGCCAGCTCGGCGCGGTCGGCGGGGTCGAGGGTGACGCCGTCGCGCAACTGCAGGTTCACCACCGGGCGGCTTTCCAGATCGGCCCGCTCCCGCAGCTCCAGGCAGAAGCCCTGCAGCAGGTGGGCGAGCGGATTGTCCTGGTAGAGGCCGTACTCGACGTCCTGCGGGTAGATGTTCGCCCCCATGTAGGAGATCGTGCTGTCCTTGCGGCCGAACAGGAACAGCAGCGGCAGCCGCATCCGGTCCACCGCCCAGGCGGCCTCCGCCTGCGCCCGGACGGCCGGGTCTTCGATGGCGGCCAGCACGTCCGGGAACGAGTGGATCCGGCCCTCGTCGCCGATGTTGTAGCGGATCTTCGGGTTGAGCACGGCGGTCGAGTTGATCGTGCAGACCACCTCGTTGTCGGCGGTGGTCTCCAGGTAGGTCTCCAGCGGGTTGTACTGGAAGATCATCGGCAGCCGGTGTTCGTCCTTGCCGAGCAGCGCGGCCCGCAGCGCGGCGTCGGTCCGCAGCCGCCGGCGTACCCAGACACTGAAGTCGGTCTCGCCCGCCACCCCGATGGTCAGGTCGCTCGCGCCGTAGCCGGAGCGCACCTTGACGAACCGCTCCTCCAGGTAGTCGCGCAGCGCCTCGGTCATCCCCTCGCCGCCGACCAGCCCGTTGATCCGGTAGTCGGCCCACGGGAAGTCCTCCGCGTCGAGCAGGTCCCGCAGGTGCTTCAGGAACGGGGGATAGGCGGTGACGATGTACTCGAAACCCGGCCCGAAGTAGCGCAGCGTGTCGGCGATCTTCCGCAGGTCCGGCCCGGTGTTCTTCACCATCGCGATCTTCGACATGGCGATGCCGGTGTTCGTCCCGGTCGCCCAGGCCCCCATCGAGTACGCGTTGATGACGAACCGCCGCCGCGACGGGAAGACCAGGGTGGCGTAGCCGGCCAGGTTCTTGTGCACCGAGCGCAGTTCCCGCCGGCCCCGGATCCAGTTGAACGGCTGCCCCGACGAGCCCGACGACTCGTCCACCACGCTGCCGGCCACCTCGATCTCCCCGCCCCAGCAGCGCTGCTCCTCCGGGTACGCCTTGACGTAGGACTGCTTGTCGGTGAGCGGGTACGACGACAGGTCGAACCAGCGGAACCGCCAGTGGTGGCGGCGCAGGAAGTCCGCGTACGCGGGCACGTCGATCGCGGCGAACTGACAGGTCATCCAGGCGTGCAGCCGGGCGAACCGGCCCATGAACGGACGGTAGTTGCGGGCCATCAGCCGCCACACCGCCGGGTGGGCGCGGTAGAGCGTGTAGAGCCAGGTCAGCGCGAAGCTCGTGATCCGCAGCGTCCACTGGCGTACGAAGGACATCACCACGCGGTCACCATAGGGCCGGTGATCAAGCCCGCGCCTGCGTAGCCGTACTCAATCGCCCTGGGTATCCAACTCACTCCCCACCGCGAACCAGCCGGACCCGCGCGAGGATGTCACCGATCTCGCGGGTCTCGTCGTGGTCCGGCCCGTAGAGGACGCAGAGGTCGTTGTAGAGAGGTTTGAGTTCGGCCATCGACTGCTCGATGTCCCACTCGGCCAGCAGCAGCATGGCGATGTCGCGGCGCAACTCCAGCGCGGCGCTGGACGCGTCGCCCTCGGTCGCCCGGACGCGCGCGAGGACCTGGCGGAACTGGCGGAGCGCGGCGGTGGCCTGGCCGAGGCCGGCGCGGCAGTGTGCGGCCTGCTGTACGCAGGCCATCGCCTCGGCGCTGTCCGGTCCCCTGGTCCGCGCGAACGCCGCCGCGAGCAGGTCGAACTCGGGCAGCGCCGCGCGGAAGTCGCCGCCGATGACCAGGATCGCCGCCCGACGTTGACGCAGTTGCAGCACCCGGGGGTGTTCGGGACCGAGCGCGGCGGCGGCCGGCTCGACCATCTCCCGCAGCGACTCGGCGGCCTGCGCGTAGCGCTCCTCGGCGAGCAGGTCGTTGGCGTGCGCCCAGGCGGCGTTGATTGCGCCGCGTAGCGCCGTGGCGGGGGCCGTCTGCGGCGGTGGGGCCGGAGGCGCTTCCTCGGTGACCAGCGGCCCCGGCTGCGGGCGTGGCCGGGGGGAGTTCGGCCGGCGGTAGAGCAGCGTCGGGTCCGGCACCCCGGCGGACGGGCCAGTGACAGCCGGCGGGGCGCCCGGCGGCGGCAGGAAGGGCAGCAGCCTTTCGTAGACGTCAAAGGCGTCGGTGGGTCGCTGCTCCGAGGCTTTGGCGGTGAGGTCGAGCACCAGCCGCTCGACGGCCTCAGGCACGTCGGGGCGGAGCCTGCGCAGCGGCACCGGTGCCGAGTACACGTGCTGCTGCATCAGCTCGAACTCGTTGCCGCCGTCGAACAACGGTCGGCCGACGAGCAGTTCGTGCAGCAGGCAGCCGAGGGCGTACAGGTCGCTCTGTGGGGTGATCTGGGCGCCGCGGATCTGCTCGGGAGGCATGTACCGGTGGGTGCCGAGGGCCTGGCCGGTCGCGGTGAGGCGGGTGACGTCGGTACGCAGGATCGCGGCGATGCCGAAGTCGAGCACCTTTACCGTGCCGGCGTCGGTTACCAGCACGTTGTCCGGCTTGAGATCGCGATGCACCACCGGGATGGCGTGCGCGTGCGACAGCACCGTGCAGATCTGGGCGGCGACCGCGGCGGCCCAGGAGACCGGCAGTGACCCGTCGGGGAGCAGGTAGGCCCGCAGCGAGGTGCCGCGGACGTACTCCATGACCAGGTAGACCCGGTCGTAGGACTCGTCGAGCACGGCGTCGTAGACCTGCGGCACGCCGTGGTGCCCGATCCGCGCCGTCACCCGGGCCTCGCGGCGGAACCGTTTGGCGAACTCCTCGGCCTCCTCTTCGGTGGTGACGACGTCGGTGCGGATCAGCTTGACCGCCACCTCCCGGTCGAGCACCGCGTCGTAGCCGCGCCAGACCTGACCCATGCCGCCGGGTCCGATCTGTTCCACCAGCTCGTACCGACCCGCGATCGGCTCCGGCCGCACCGTCACCCCTCTCGTCAGGCCGCGTCGTCGGCCACGTTCTCCTGTTCCCGGATGATCCGCCAGGCGGCGCTGCGGGCGCTGCGGTTGAGGGTGCTGCGGAAGTCGCGGTCGGGTCCGAAGTATTTGCGGCCGAGGTCGGCGATGGTGTCGATGTGGTCCATCATCTTCTCCTCGAAGACCGGCTCGAAGACGTGGCCGAAGTTCTCCTCGTCGTCGTTGGCGACGGCGGCGAGTCGGACCTTCGGGTCGGCGACCGTCTCGTTGAAGGGGGTGACCACGTCCTCGTCGGTGAAGCTGGTCCCGAAGCGTTCGTTGAACCGGGCGATCAGCTCGGAGAGCAGCGACTTCTCTGGTTCCTTCGGCCCGCCGGAGCCGTCCCCGAAGCCCTTCATCTCGGCCGGTCCCTCGGGACTGAGGCTCACGTCGTGCTCGCCGGTCTTGGCCACCCGCAGGTGGCTGAGGTCGACCTCGCCGATGTCGACGCCGCCGTCGCCGCGCCGGGGCAGCTTGTTGAGCAGGTGCCGGCCGTAGAGGTAGAGCCGTTCGAGTTCGATGTCGGTGTAGGGGACGATCTGGGCGAGGAAGCCGTACTTGCGGACGTAGTCGACCAGGTCCGACCGGAATCCCTCGGCGGTCTCCTGGTCCTCGGCGTCCTCGCTGTTCAGCAGCGTCGCGAAGCGCACCACGGCGGGGGCGAGGTGCCGGTACAGCTCGGCGTGCAGCCTCGCCCACGTGGCGGTGTTGCCGGCGGCCTGTTCCTCGGCCGCCAGGTAGGCGGCGACGAACTCCTGCATCTCCGCCTCGACGAGCAGGGCCGGGGACATCACCCGGCTCTGCGCGGTGTAGAGCAGGTTCGGGTCCGAGGGCAGCGTCTCGGCCTCCTCGAAGTACGGCCGGAACGCGTCCTTGATCTCCTCGGCGTCGTTGACGAAGTCCAGCACCGCCAGGTCGCCCTGGCTCTTGCGCTCGGCGGTGCGGTTGAGCCGGGATAGGGTCTGCACGGCGGCGATGCCGGCAAGCTTCTTGTTGACGTACATGGTGGTGAGCAACGGCTGGTCGAAACCGGTCTGGTATTTCTCGGCGACCACCAGGATCCGGTACTCGCGCTGTCCGGCGGCGGTGCCGGCGCGGGCGTCCCGGTCGTCGGCCCGGGTGTACCCGAACGCCTTCGGCAGGGCGCCCTCGGACAACCCACCGTTCTCCTTCGGCTCGGTAGTCTCCTCGCCGTCGTAGGTCAGGGTTCCGGAGAACGCCACGAGCACGCCGGGGTCGGGGTAGCCGCGGTCGCCGAGGTACCGCTTGATCGCCCGGCACATCTGCACGGCGCTGTGCCGGGAGGCGGTGACCACCATCGCCTTGGCCCGGCCGCCGAGCCGCCCGGCGGTGTGCGCCCGGAAGTGTTCGACGATGATCTGCGCGTGCTGGGCCACGGTGGAGTCGTGGGTGAGCGCATAGCGGGCGAGTTCCTTGTTGGCCTTCGAGGAGTCGACCTCGCGCTCGTCCGGGTTGGCGTTGACCAGCTTCCAGTAGGTGTCGTAGGTGACGTAGTTCCGCAGCGGATCGAGGATGAAGCCTTCCTCGATGGCCTGCCGCATCGAGTAGGTGTGGAACGGGTGCCACTTGCCGTCGGTGCCGAGGGTGCCGAACAGTTCGAGGGTCTTGCTCTTCGGGGTGGCGGTGAAGGCGAAGTAGGAGAGGTCGGCGCTGCGCTGCCGCCGCCGGGCGCTGGCGGCCAGCTTCCTGTCGACGCGGTCGGGGCCGGCGGCGCTGGTGGCGCCGGCGTCGTCGGAGTCGGCGTCCAGGCCGAGGTCGCGCAGCACGCCCTTGACCGAGGCGGCGGCGTCGCCGGACTGCGACGAGTGCGCCTCATCGACGATGACCGCGAACCGGCTGCCGCGGATCTCGGTGGGGCTGCGCCGCAGGTAGTCGACCAGGGCCGGGAAGGTGTGCAGGGTGACCGTGACGATCTTGCCGGTCTCCTGGGAGAGCGCCTTGGCGAGCTGCTCGGACTTGGCGCCCTGCTTCTCGTCGATCTTGACGACGAGTCCGGCGGTCTGCTCGAAGCTGCCGACGGTGTCGCGGAGCTGGGCGTCCAGGTTCCGCCGGTCGGTGATGATGACAATCTTGTCGAAGACCGGGCTGCCGGCCCGCAGCCCGGCGGCCCGCGCGTCCGGGTCGAGGGCGGCCGGGTCGGTCGGGGTGTGCAGCGACGAGAGCCGGTGCGCCAGCCAGGCGATGGTGTTCGACTTGCCGGAGCCGGCCGAGGCCATCACCAGGTAGTTCTGCCCGGCGCCGTGCCTGGCGGCGTGCGCGGTCAGCTCCCGCACCGCGTGCCACTGGTGGTACCGGGGAAAAATCAAGACCTTTCGGGTACGCCCGTCAGCGCCCTTCTCCTGGTGCAGGTGGACGAAGCGTTCCAGCAGGTCGAGCCAGGTGTCCCGGGCCCAGATCTGCTCCCACAGGTAGGAGGTCGCGTACCTGCCGTACCCGGTGGGGGCCGGGTTGCCCCGGCCGCCGGGCCTCCCCGGACCCTCGCTACCGGTGTTGAAGGGCAGGAACCGGGTCTTCGCACCGCGGAGCTGGGTGGTGACGAAGACCAGGTCCGGGTCAACGGCGAAATGCGCCACGGTACGCCGGGAGAAGATCAGCTCGGTCGGGTCGCGTTCGGTGCGGTACTGCTCCTTGGCGTGTTCGACGCCGGAGCCGGTGAGCGGGTTCTTCAGCTCGGCGGTGGCGACCGGGATGCCGTTGAGGAAGAGGGTCAGGTCGAGCCGGTTGCCGTGGTCGGCCTGCTTGGTCGCGTACGCCAGCTCCCGGACCACGGTGAGCCGGTTGCGGCGGTAGTCGGCCAGGATCGACTCGGACTCCACGAAGGACGGCCGGAAGTAGGCCAACCGGATCCGTACCCCGTGGTCCTTGACCCCCTTGCGGAGCACGTCGAGCAGCCCGTCGGCGGCGATCGCCTGGTCGAGCCGCTTGGCGAAGCCCCGCTGCGCCTCGTCCCGGTCCCCGCCGTAGTAGGTGACCAGGTCCTCCCACTCCTCCGGCTGGGTGGCGCCGATGAAGGTGAAGAGCTGGCGGGTGTCGAGCCCGAGTTCGGGCCGGTAGTCGGTCCGCTCGCCCTCGGCCCAGCCGGCGGCGAGCAGGGCGGCGACGATCGCGTCGCCGAATACCCGTTCGTGGTGGATCGCCATGTCGCCTCCCGGGTGGCGGGCCTGACCGCTGAGCGTATCTCTCCCGATCAGAACGGCGCCCTACCCGCAGCCCAGGTCTTCGGCCAGTTGGCGCGGATGCCGGTCGCGGCCAGGTCCCCGAAGTCGATGCCGACGAACGGGTCGGCGACGTACCGGACCTGGTCGTACTCGGGGCCGGACCGGCTGACGGTGACCAGGGCGAGGCGGTAGTCCGGTACGGCGTTGCGGCCGGTGACGACCTCGTTGTGGGTGACGAAGAAGTCGTCCGCTCCCTCGACGTGGGCCTTGACCTCGATCCGGATCGAGGGGCCGCCGTCGCCGGGCAGGGAGAGAATGTCGTAGCCGGGGTTGTTGAACGCCTGCTCCTGCGGTTGCCGGCCGAGTGCGCGCTCGGCGGCGAGCACCTTGTCGATGCCGCGCCGCTCGACGGCTTTTGTCTCCCGGGCGCGGATGGGAGCGTCGGGCGGGATCTCGGAGTCGACCATCGACAGGGGTAGCACGAGCGCGGCGGCCGTGATGCTCGGCGGCTTGGTCGCCAACTGAGCTTGCTGATCCAGCAGCGTCAGTCGGTTCGTCCGGCGTACCTGAAGATCCTGGGCCTTGCGTGACAGGCTGTCAGAGCTCTCTTTGGGCTTGATCCCGAGCCGCTCCTTCCCCCGGGCCAGGTCAGCCTCGTAGGCGAGCCGGTTCGACTCGTAGGTCAGGCGCTGGTCGACCCGCGCGCGGGTCCGTGCGATCTCGGCGAGCCGGCGGGGTGAGACCTCGGCGAGGTAGCTCTGGACCTGGTGCTCGATGATCCACGTCCGGGCCCTGCCCTCGGCGTGGGCGAGCCAGGGCAGTTTCAGGGCCTGCGCCACGGCCGGGGTGCGCGGCGCGGCCACGCAGTCGAGGTACGGCGCGGGTCCGGCGGGCCTCGCCCGACCGGTGGCATCGACGTAGGCGTAGCCGAACCGGCGGGAGAGCGACTCTCCGGTGCCGTCGACGATCTCCTCCCGGACGCCGACCAGCAGGCTGGGCTCGTCGATCTCCGGGGAGACCAGGACGGTGCCGCGTTCGAGGGCGTGCCGGAGCTGGGCATCGGTGATCTCGGCGACGGAGTTGTGGAGCGGATGCCCGGGGGCGATGAGATCCGCACGCGGCCCGCCGTCGACGTCGATCCGTTCGAGCTCGAAAGTGACCCGCTCATAGCGGGTGGCGACGGGACCATGTCTGGTGACGGCGCGGATGGCGGCGGGGACGTGGCTGATCTCGTAGCGTCCCCGTTCGCGCCTGGTGAGCCGGCCGCCGAGCCGTTGGAACGCGTTGCGGAAGGCCCACTCGATGTAGTGCGGTTGCAGCCTGCGGGCCCGGGCCTCCTCCATCTGCCCTCGGATTCCGGCCAGGTCGGCGTCCGACATCGCGTCGTGGGTCAGCGCCCGGTCCTCCAGGAGTTCCTTGAGGCCGTGGGCAACCTTCTCGTCGATGACCCGATGCATCTTCGCCCGCGTCTCGGGCCGGTCGCCGTAGCGGATGGCCTCGATCAGCAGGTCGCGCAGCGGCGCCTCGTCGAAGGCCGACCCCAGCACGTCGAAGACCTTCCCGCCGTACGCCTTGCGCTGCTCTTCGACCTTCTGCAGCAGCCGGGTGAAGACCTCGCCCTCGCGGGTGTTGGTGGCCACCAGGTTCCACAGGCGGCACACCTCGGTCTGCCCGATCCGGTGGACGCGGCCGAACCGCTGCTCGATGCGGTTGGGGTTCCACGGAAGGTCGTAGTTGACCACCAGATGGGCGGCCTGGAGGTTCAGGCCCTCGCCGGCCGCGTCGGTGGCCAGCAGGATCTGGCAGGCCGGGCTCTTGGTGAATTCCTCGGTGATGGCGCGGCGGTCGGCCCGCCCGACACCGCCGTGAATGGCCCGCACCACGTCGGACCTGCCGTAGAGCGCACAGATTTTGCGGTTG
The DNA here is from genome assembly GCF_029626155.1 of Solwaraspora sp. WMMD1047. NCBI lineage: Bacteria > Bacillati > Actinomycetota > Actinomycetes > Micromonosporales > Micromonosporaceae > Solwaraspora > Solwaraspora sp. WMMD1047. Next base: position 1,795,359 of record NZ_JARUBL010000001.1, read on the forward strand.
AGGTAGTCCAGGGTGTCCCGGTGCTCGGTGAAGATGATCAGCTTGCGAGGCTTGACTGCGGCGGGATGGATGAGGTCCTCCCTGCTGAGGATCATGCGCAGTTCCACCCACTTGCGGTCGGTGTCGAGTTCGCGGACCTCGTGCGCCACCTGGACGAGTTCGGCCAGGTCGGCCAGTTCGGCGTCGAGTTCCTTGATGGTGCGGGCGGCGGTGGCCGCGTCGAGCAGTTCGGTCTCGATCTGCTCGACCTCCGCCGCGCTGCGTTCGTCGCCGTCCCAGTCGCTCGGATCGATCGGGGCCGGCTGGTCGCCGACCCCGTGGCCGTTGATCAGGTCGTCCCGGTGCCGCTGGAGCCGTCGGGTGCGGCGGACCAGGGACTGGTGGATCGCCTCCGGGCTGGAGGCCAGCCGGCGCTGGAGCACGGTGAGCGCGAAGCCGACGGTGTTGCGGCGGTTGTCGTCCAGCCTGGCGGCCCGGTTCATTCCCTCGCGTACGTACGTGGTGACGCGCTCGTAGAGATCCTGCTCGTGCGTGGTCAACCGGTACGGCACGGTCTGCGCGATGCGTTCCGGGAAGAGCGGCTTTCCCTCGAAGGTGAGCAGATCCTCCTTGACCATGCGTCGCATCAACCCGCTGGTGTTCGGATCGTGCACGCCGGCCTTGAACTTGCCCTCGAAGCCATCGCGTTCGAGCAGGGTGAGGAAGAGCTGGAAATCCTCCTCCTTGCCCGCGTGCGGGGTGGCCGTCATGAGCAGCAGGTGGCGGGTACGGTCCCGCAGCCGCTCGCCGAGTTGGAAGCGCTTGGTCTTGTCGACCTTGCCGCCGGAGTAGTGCACGCCCATCCGGTGGGCCTCGTCGACGACGACCAGGTCGAAGTGGGCGTCGGCGAGCTGGATGGTCAACATCGCGTTGCGGGACAGTTGGTCCATCCTGGCGATGAGCAGCGGGTACTGCTCGAACGCCGTCGACCCGAACGCGGCCTCCGCCATGCCGGTGGTGAGGATGTCGAAGCGCAGCCCGAACTTGAAGAACAGCTCGTCCTGCCACTGCTCCACCAGCCCGCCGGGGACCACGATCAGGCAGCGTTTCACGTCCTCGCGGAGCAGAAGCTCCTTGATGTACAGACCGGCCATGATGGTCTTGCCGGCGCCGGGGTCGTCGGCCAGCAGGAATCGCAGCGGGGTGCGGTCGAGCATTTCCCCGTAGACGGCCCGGATCTGGTGGGGCAGCGGGCGTACGTCGCTGGTGGCCACCGCGAGCATCGGGTCGAAGAGCCCGGCCAGGGCGATCCGCTGGGTCTCGGCGACGAGCCGGAACTCGTTGGCGTCGGCGTCGAACGGCCGGCTGCCCGCGTCGGAGCGGCTCAGCTTGGCCTCGTCCGTCCGGAAGAGCATGCGTTGGTCGAACGCTCCGGTGAGGGTCTTGTAGGTGAGCTCCACCGCGTCAGGGCCGTGCGGCTGCGCGGCGATGACCTGGATGGTCTCGCCCGGCAGCACCCCGGTCACCCTGATGCCGGCCACGAGATCCTCCAGCCGCACGAGGCACCCCCAAGAGATCGACAGTCCGCGGAGCGCGCGAACGGGGACCGACACTACTGACGCCGGCGACCGCCGGACAGGTCGCTCCAGGCGCGGTCACGGGTTGCCTGGTGCCAATGTCAGAAGGACCCTCCTCAAGGGCCTCTGCTGCCGACCTCGGTGCATTACCATCCGCTCCGCGGGCCCTCGACCTCAGTGGTGATCATGAACAGGACAGAGCGGGATCAGATCCGTCGCATCGTGACGGACTTCAACGAGTGGGGTCAACTCGCCGCCGAGGTTCGGGACTGGCACCGCAGCGTCCGGGAAACGGCCAAGGCTGACGAACAGGCGCTGCGCGCACGCGGCGTCGTGATCAGCCGGGCCGGTCAGCCCGCCTGGTGGACGCTCCCGCTCGGGCCTGCCGACACCGCTGTGGTCGGACACCTGTGGGAGCGGGCCACGCTTCCCACGCCGGACGCCGACGACCGCATCCTGTTGAAGCTGACGACCGAGGACGCCCCACGCGCCATCGAGAGCGCCGAGCCGATGCTCGGTCTGCGGCGCTTCTTCACCGGATCGGAGAAGCGGGAACTGGCGATCCGGGCGGGCGAGTTCCTGCGGCGTCAGCACGCCTCGGTCCTGGCCAACAACGGACCCCAGCGGCTGGACCGGCTCAGCCGACCCACCGCCGCGATCGACAAGCATCGGCTCGGGATGGAGGCCCTGCTCGATCCGACGTTGGGGTTCGGCCTCCTCGCCGCCCGGCATGCGCCGGCGCCGGAGCTGCTGGACCGGTCCGTCCTCGCCGGCCTGCCCGAGGCGCTGGACACCATCGCCAAGGTGGTTTCCAGTGAGGCCGGGTACCGTTCGGCGGCACAGGCCGCGGGCGAGAAGATCAGGCACGCCGAGGTCGGACGGGTCCTGCGGGAGATGCCCGTCGACCGGCTCCGGGAGGCCACCCGCGACCGTCTCCGACTGGGAGCGCTGGCCGAGGCGGGGATCGACACCGTCCAGGCGGTACTGGACAACGGGCGTTACCTGCAGGGACTGCCGGGTGTCGGGGAGACCTCCGCCCGGCGCATGCGCGGCGCAGCCGAAACCCTGCGCAGGACGACGTACGACGAGATGCCCGTCCGCATCGACATCAAGAACCGCAGTCCGGAGACCACCGAGCTGTTGCGCTGCCTCGCCGAGTGGGACGCCTGCCGGCAGACCCGGGGCGCGGCCGCCGACCTGGAGCGCGCCGCCGAACTCGGGCCGCTGCGGGCGGCCCTCGGCCGGGGCGCCAGCCATCTGCTTGTCATCCCGGCCCGGCAGATCCCTGCCGCCGGGCTGCGCGAGAGCATCCAGATCGTCAAGCGGCGGGCCGAACTGCTCGGCATGTCCTCGGCGCCGGGCCGCCGCCGGTCGGACGCGAAGCTGGACCCCTGGGAGGACTTCCTCGCCCGACCCGCCGACTACTTCGCGATGCTCTCCGAGCTGGGCTTCGTCACCGAGGACGAGAAGGCGGCGCACGGAGATCTCCCCGAGGAGATCATCGAGGCGGTACGCGACCAGGCGCTCAGCGGTGAGCATCTGACCGCGTCGCTGCGCGGCTACCAGAGCTTCGCGGCCCGCTTCGCGCTGGTCCAGCACAAGGTCGTCATCGGCGACGAGATGGGGCTCGGGAAGACCGTCGAGGCGCTCGCCGTCCTGGCCCACCTACGCAGCCGCGGCGCGAACCACTTCCTCGTGGTGTGCCCGGCCGCCGTGGTGACGAACTGGATGCGGGAGGTGACCGGCAAGTCGAAGCTGCGGCCGTACCGGCTGCACGGCCCGGACCGCGCCCACGCGGCCCGGGTGTGGGCACGCGACGGCGGCGTCGCGGTCACCACGTACGAGAGCCTGGGCTGGTGGCAGACGGCCATGCTGACCCCTCCGGAGCTGGCGTGCGTCGTGGTGGACGAGGCCCACTACATCAAGAATCCGCAGGCCAAGCGGACGATCCGGACCAGGGAGCTGATCACCCGCGCGGACCGGGCGATCCTGCTCACCGGCACCCCGCTGGAGAACCGGGTCGACGAGTTCCGCAACCTCGCCTCCTACGTACGCCCGGACCTGGTCGTCAGCGCCAGCGACCTGTCGCCGCGGACCTTCCGGTGGCAGATCGCGCCGGCCTACCTGCGCCGCAATCAGGAGGACGTGCTCACCGAACTCCCGGAGCTGATCGAGGTCGAGGAGTGGCTGCCGCTCTCGGATCCCGATGCGGACCGCTACCGGGTCGCGGTCCAGAACGGGAACATCATGCAGATGCGCCAGGCCGCGATGCTGGCGGGTGCTCAGTCGACGAAGCTGCAGAGGTTGATCGAGATAGTCAGCGAGGCGGAGGAGAACGAACGGCGGGTCATCGTCTTCTCCAACTTCCGGGAGGTGCTGGACCTTGTCGCCCGGTCCCTGCCGGGGCCGGTCTTCGGGCCGCTGAACGGTTCGGTCTCCCCGGCGCAGCGTCAGGAGATGGTCGACCGATTCTCGGCGGCGAGGAAGGGCGCCGTGCTGGTCGCCCAGATCGTGGCCGGCGGTGTCGGGTTGAACATCCAATCCGCGTCGGTCGTGGTGATCTGCGAGCCGCAGCTCAAGCCGACCACCGAGGCGCAGGCCGTCGCCCGCGCCCACCGGATGGGGCAGGTGCAGTCGGTGCAGGTCCACCGGCTGCTCTCCGAGGACAGTGTCGACCAGCGGATCACCGAGCTGCTGGCCGGCAAGAAGCGGATCTTCGACGACTTCGCCCGGGTCAGCGACATGGCCGCCGCCACGCCCGACGCGGTCGACCTCTCCGAGGCCGACCTTGTGCGCCAGGTCATTGCCGCTGAACGGCAACGCTTGTCGGGGAGCCCCACCGACTCGTGATCGTGCCGCCCCGTCACGGACCATCACTTGTACGATGGCGCCGTCGATCGCGTCGCACGCGTTGTGGCGTATGGCAGTCTGCGGGGGAGGGCTGCGTGGGACCGGAAGGCCACGAGATGGACGTTTCTGAGGATCTTTCGGCGGACTGTCTGTTCTGCCGGCAGGACGATGCGCGGCTGAACCGTATCTCCCATCAGAACGCGACCTGCTTTGCCCGCCTGGACAACTTCCCCGCGTCCGAGGGGCATACCGAGATCGTCCCGAAACGGCACGTCGAGTCGTTCTTCGACCTCACCCCCGAGGAACTCAGGGACGCGTACGCGTTGATTCTGACGGTGCGGGTCGATCTGTCCCGACGGTTCCAACCGCAGGGGTACACGATCGGGATCAACGAGGGCCGCGCGGCCGGCCGCAGCGTCGACCACCTGCACATCCATGTGATTCCGCGCTGGTTCGGTGATGTCGAGGACCCGGCGGGCGGCATCCGGCAGATCCTTCCCAACTGTGACCCGGACGCCTGGGAGGCCGCGACCAGGCAGGCGCTCGGTCAGCGCGACCACCTGCTGCGCTGACAACGGTCAGACGTGTGCGAGGCCGTCGTCGCCGAGCAGCATGCAGAGTGAGTTGATCTCGTGCCAGAGGTCGTCGCTGGCGAGGGTGCCGAATCCGCGGCTCGCGTCCACACTGATGCACCCGACGAACTCGCCCCGCCCATCGCGGATGGGGCTGGCGAAGACGGCGCCACGGTGGCGCACCCGCAGGAACTCCGGCCAGGTGAGGTTCATGACCGCGTCCGCGCCGTTTGAGGCGGAGTAGGCGTCGTAGGCGTCCTGAGTGGTCAGTTTTCGCGCGAGCGTCTCGACGTCGATGGCGACCTCCTCGTTGCGTTTCCAGCAGAGCCCGACGACGCCGACACCGCGGCCAGGTGCGAAGGCCCGGGTCGTCGGCGTGCTGCCCAGGCGGTAGGTGGCGATGCGGATCAACCGGCGGCGAGGGCGCTGCAGCGACCAGGCGATCCGCCACACGTGCAGGCCGAGGTCGGACGCGGGTGGCAACGGGTCGACCCGCGAGGCGATCGTCAGCAGTCGGCCGAAGTGGGTGAGGATCTGGTGGCGGACGGCGGTGCGTCGAGCGACCTGGGAGCGTTCCGACCAGAGCTGGGCGGGGGTGAGCGCGCCGAACGTGGCGATGACGATGACCAGAATGGCGACGGGATAGCCGCGGCCACCAGCGATATCGTCCCAGAACTGGACCGATGGCACGGAATACTGCTCGGCGACCAGAGCGGACGTCGCGGCGAGCATGATCGTACGATCGAGGATCTTCGCCGTGAAAGGCCGCATACGACAAACGTTAGGGTGCATCAGCAAGTGCATTGATGGAAGTTGCAAGTAGCAAAATGGCTTTTGGCGCTTCAATGCTACGGTGAACGGGTTCGCTTCTCCGTCTAGTGTGGAGGCCGGGCGTGACCGCGATATCACCCTGTGACGGTGCCGAACTGTGCGACGAACTCCGCTCCGACGACAGCAATACCTTCACCACCTTGTACGGAGGGGATCCGCCCGGCCGGGAGATCGCCTCGACTCCGGGTCTCCGGCTCATCGCTGACCTGTCGCCGCTGACCGTGGGGCATCTGTTGCTGTTACCGGAGGAGCATTACCTCAGCTTCGGTCACCTCGACGCCGCCCGCGCCGATGGCGTACGTGCCATCTTGTCCCTGCTCCGGCCGCTCTATGTCAGGACCTTCGGCCAGCTCGCCATCCTGGAACACGGGTCTTCCTCGCGGATCCCGTCGGCGTGCATCACCCACGCCCACTGGCACCTTCTCCCCGTCAACGGAGCGCACCTGACCGAATTGATCGTCCGCGACGGGCTGGCGGCCGTTCGGCTGCCCGACTTCACCGCGTTGCGGCGGTTCGCGGCGGCTGACCAGCCCTACTACTACTGCTTCGACGGCGACAACCATGTCGCGTTCGATGCCCAGCGCCGTGTCCGCTCGCAGTACCTCCGGTCGGTGGTGGGCGCCCTGCTCGGCATCGCCGACCCGGAGTGGGACTGGTCGCTGGTGGTCCGCAAGAATCTGCTGCGGGCGACGATGATCGCCACGCAGGGCTGGCGAGAGCTGATCGCAGACGATGGCTGCGTGGGCCGACCCCACATCGCGGTCCGCGCTGGTGCTCATGGCTGAACTCGCAATTTCCGTGGACGGTCCGACCGCGAGCGGCAAGACCACTCTTGCCTACGCGCTCGCGGCGCGGCTGGGAATGCGGGTGCTGGACACCGGGCTGACCTATCGTGCCGTCGCCTATGCGACCTTACTCGCCCCGGTGTCGCCCGGCGGTCACCTGTTCGAGGTGCTGCGGCATGACCTCGCGGCACCGGGGACGCGACCGCCTTCCGCCGCAGTCGTTTATCAGGGGGAGAACATCACTGACGCCATCTGGTCACCCGAAGTGGAACAGCAACTGCGTACCGTGTCGGCTGATCGGAAATGGCGTCATGAGATCACCGAGTATCACCGCATGATCGTCCGCAGTGGAGAGCGGATGATCGCGGTCGGGCGTGACTGTGCCACGACAATCCTGACGTACGCCGACTGCCACGTGTTCCTCACCGCCGCCGACGCGGTTCGGCGGGAACGCCGGCGCGCACAGTATCGAACCGTGCCGGGTCGGGCGGTACGCGTCGGTCCAGCCACAAGTCTGGATGACACCACCCGCGAACACATCAGTCGCCACCCGCACGGCCTGGTTCTGGACACCACATTCCTACCGGCCCACGCCACGGCGCGGGCCGTCCTTCACCATCTAGGAGAACGACGATGACCGCCGCAGCCACCTACTCCGACGAACCGACCCGGGTCGCGAAGCTCGTCGGCGCCTTCCTCACCGGCCAGTCCGGGTCCGTGCTCGGCGGCGGCCACGGCCCGCACGCCACCCTGACGGCCGGCGCCGACGCCCGGGACGACTGCGCGATCTACGACCTCGACGGCCCGGTCACCCTGGTCGTGGGATCCGACTACGTCCGCGGTCCCAAGTTCGCCCTCTACGAGCATGGCCTGTTGACGAACTTCGACATCGGCTACTACCTCGTGGCCGCCAATGTCAGCGACATCGCCGCGATGGGCGCCTCGCCCGTCGGCGTCCTCACCGTCGTGCGCTACCCGAACGACCTCGACGACGGTGCGTTCCTCGACATCATGGCCGGCATCCACCAGGCCTGCGCCGACTTCGGCACCCTCAACGTCGGCGGCGACATCGGCAACGCCGAACGCATCGTCCTATCCGCGTCAGCCATCGGCATCTGCCGCACCGGCACCGCGCTGACCCGACGCGGCGCCAGATCAGGCGACTATCTCTGCGTCACCGGCCCATGCGGGGTGCTCGGCGCCGCGGTCGCCTACTTCCCCAAACGGCGCGTCAACGGATGGACCCTGCCGGACAACCTGGAGCAGGACCTCCTCGCCGGCTGGCGTCGCGCCCACGCCCGGGTGGCCGAGGGACGGCTGCTGTCCACCGGCGGCTACGCCACCGCCTGCCAGGACACGTCCGACGGACTCAGAGCGACCATCGAGCAGCTCGCCGCCGCCAGCGGGGTCGGCTTCGACGTCACCGAGGACGACATCGCCATCCACCCCGCCGTCAGCGCCGTCGCGAAGCTCATCGGCTCCGACGACATCACCCTCGCCATGAGCGCCTCGTCGGACTTCCAACTCGCCTTCACCGTCCCCGCCGACCGACTCGACAGCTGCCGGGACGCGTTCGCCCGCGACGGCCTGACCTTCGACGTCATCGGCCGGGCCACCCCGCCCGAGGCCGGGGTCGCCTTCGTCGGCCGCGACGGCACCCGGCATGCCCTGCCCGGCGTCGCCTGGAAACACCAGGCGACCGACGTCAGCGGACTGGTCGCTGGCGTCACCGTCACCCCCACCACCGCCGCGCCGTGATCACCGCAACCGCCACCTGGCCCGGCACCGCCCAGGTGAGCCGCTCCTACGCCTCGCTGGTTGCGCACTACACCGCGATGACGGCGAGCTACAGCCGGTTCCCCGCCCTGCGGCAGGAGGTGGAGGAATTCCTCGCCGGGCTGCCGGAGGGTCCCGTCCTGGACCTCGGCTGCGGCGCCGGCCGGGATGCGCAGCTGGCCGCCGCGACGGGCCGTACCGTCGTCCTCGCCGACGTCACACCAGCCCTGCTGACCGCCACCGCAACCCGTCTCGCCTCCCGCAGCGCCGTGTGCTGCGACGCCCTCGCCCTGCCGTTCCGGGCCGGTGCGTTCGCCGGCATCATCGCCAGCGGCGTTCTGCTGCACCTGCCCAAGCCGTACACAGCAGGGGCGCTGGAAGGCATTCGGCGCGTCCTCGTACCCGGCGGCAGGGCGTTGATCAGTATGAAACACGGCGGCAAGGACGGCTGGCGCAGCACCGACGACTTTCCCGCTCCGCGATGGTTCACCTACTACGAGCCGGAGGAGTTCGCCAGCGCCTGCCGGGCCGCCGGACTCCGCGTCGCGCGCCTGGACAGAAGCACCCGCAAAGACTGGTTCACCGCCACGACCGAAGGCTAGGACCCCCGCTGACACTCGCACGTCAACCTGTCGACGGTGAGTCAGAAACTCCTTGACGGGGACGGCTATCGTCCCGGACATGGTTTTTCCGGCCGTCCGACTCACCGGTTGCTTTCCCGAGGCTCATGGGTTTGTGCTGCTCGATCCGGCACGCCTTGATGAACACCTCGGTGCGGACAGCGCGGGTCGCAATCTGCTGGAGCTGTTCAGTACCACCGAGGCCGGGGACGCTGTCGCCAGGGAAGGCATCGCGCTGCCGCTGATGGGCGTGAATGCCGCGTACTACACCGTGTTGGTGCGACATGTCTCGGATCGCTCGCCGTGGTCCACTGCCGTGCGCTCCTCACCGGGCTGGGTCCTGGGTTCGGAGACTGGTTCGTTGTTGCTCTGCGGTGCCGGCCACCTCATTCGTTGGACGCCGGGTCACCCGGGACACCGCCGTGTGACAGTGCCGCCTGGCTGGTACGAGGTCGAGGTTCGGGAGCACGATCAAGCCGACGGGACCGATGATGGCGCGTACGAACTCGTGTTGACTCCCACCTCAGCCCAACCGACCTTCCGGCAGCCACGGGCGTAGGACGGCGCTACCGCGAGCGATGCGGGAGGACGCGGTGCGGCAGCCAGCACAGACGCAAGGCCGGCTGCTACCCGGCGCCGATGCGTTGGGCGAAGGCGCGGATGCCCGGCAGGCTGTTGCGGGTGTCGGCGGACAGGAGTTCGCGGGTGAGGGTCTGCGCCCAGGGTCGGTAGCTGACCTCCTGCGGGGTGTCGCGTTCGGCGGCGAGTAGCACCCGGAAGGCGGCGGCCGGGCGCCCGCGTCCGTGCAGGGCCAGGGCGGTGTCCTCCCAGTACCGGGCGCGACGTTCAAGCGTATCGATGCGCGCCGGGTCGACCTGGCGCGCGTAGTCGACGGCGCTGCCGTAGTCGCCGAGAACCCGGGCAATGCTGATCTTGTAGACCGCGAGGTCGACCGGGTTGAGCCGGCTCAGGTCGGCGGCGCCGGCCCGCCGCGCGGCGTCCTCGGCCTCTCGGAGCAGGGTCCACGCCGTGTCGCGGTCGTCGCGCATCGCCGCCGTGTACGCGGCGACGGCGAGCAGTTGTCCATACATGGCCGTGTGCCGTGGGTCGGTCAGGCCGGTGTCGGTGTCGAGCTGCTGGGCGGCGCGTAACACGAGCCGCTGGGCGCCGTCACGGTGGCGGGTCCGACGCAGCACGGTAGCGGCAAGCCGGGTGGCCTCAGCGACGATCACCGGCTCCCCGCTGGCGTTGGCGGCTTGTAGGGCCCGGTCCGCGGTGCAGGCCGCCATTCCGTCGTCGTGCAGCTTGGTCAGCAGTTGGGTGGCGATGCAGTAGCTCTGCGCCAGCCGTGCGGAGGCGAGCTCGGTCTGGCCGACCGGTGCGTGATCCCGGCCGGCGCTGGCCTGGGCGAGCAGCCGGGGCAGGCGGCGGGCGAGCTGGTTGTAGCGGCATGCGCGAAAGTCTGCTCTCGCCGCCGACAGCGCGGCGGCGAGCTGCTGGGCGGGCAGCGGGACGGCGGTGACCCGACCGAAGACCACATCTCCGACCGTGGAGGTGATGCCCGCCCCGGCCTCGGTGGGCAGTAGAGCAGCGCCGGTGGTCAGACCGAGAGTACCGGCGATCAGGTCGCGTCTACGCATCCAATCGTCACCACCGTCCGGTGTCCATCCGGTCACCCTAGCGGCGCGGGGGGCCGAGGGTGGGGACGACGTGGCGAGGCCAAGCAGATGCGGTGGGATTCCATATACCTCGGCCAGCCGCCGAAGCTCGACGACTGTCCACCTCCGTCGGCGCCCGCTCTCCCACCGGGACATGGTCGCAGTGGAGTAGCCGGCGAGTTGTCCCGCCTCTTCAAGGGTCAGGCCGGCGGCGGTCCGAGCGACGCGTAGCAGGGTGCCGACATCGCCAGCAGCGGCTGCCGCTGCGGCGGCGGGCATCGCCGTCCAGGCCGGGTCGGTTATCAACGCCCACCTCCCCAAAGCGATGGGCGATTCGAGCGTGACTGATCAATTGCGAATCCTGCAAGCCGCTTGCACAGTATGCGCAGACACCTCCTGACCGTCCGGTCGCCCCGGCTGTACTGGACCGAGCCCGACTGCCGGGCGACGACGCTCAGTGACGCAGGGGAGTGAACATGATGCGTGTCAGCACCACCATGAATGGCCTAGCCGCCGCGATGAACCTGGTCCGTGCCGGACTGGCTGCTGCTGGAGATCGGCGCAGGCTGCCGCGCTCATCCGACCGCCGTGCCCGGGTCGGTCGACGGTCTGGGCCGGCTCCGTCCCGTCCCCATCGAGCGGGGCGCCCGGGCCACCCGAGGCACGTCCGCCGTCGTGCGCGTGACGACCGCTGATGGGGCTACGGCGTCGTGCGGTTGAGCGCCGTTTTCATCTGGCTGAGCCACTGCGGGCCGAGTTGGTGCCCGTTCGGGAGTAGGTCGGCTCGATCCCAGCGCCACGCTGTGGCGATCGCCAACGCGAGGATTCGGCAGTCGCGTAGCAATCCTTGGTCGGCACCGGGATAGTGGTCGCCGACTTCCTCGGGGGCGTGGGCGAGGTCGAATTCGACCGGCCCGCGGCAGCACGTTTCGAGGTCGATGAAGAGTGGCCCGTTGGTCGTGGCGAGCACGTTGCCGGGGTGCGGCTCGCCGTGCAGGAGCTGCTCGGCGGCACCGCGTTCGAGGACCGCCCGGCGCAGGTTCCGTAGCGTGTTGGCGAGGAGTTCCCGGTCTGCGTCGGTGAGTGCCGGAGAGCGGTCGCGGCTGGCCACGATCTGCTGGGCCTGCTCGACCCGATCCGTGAAGTGTGGGGTGGGGACATCAATCTCGCGCATGCCGGCGTGCAGCCGCCCGAGCGCACTGGCGTAGTCGGCTGGCGGGATCTCCCGGGGTGCCGCGGGTTCGTAGTAGGTCCAGAGCGTGACCGCGAACCCGTCCCGCTGGTGGACGCGTGGCTCGACCCGAGGCTCGACAACAGCCGCCGGGCTCCCGCAGTCGGCGAGCCGCTGCGCGAGGTCGATTTCGAACTGTGCGGCCTGGTGCGCTACCGGTGCCACCCGGACCAGGACGTCACAGGGCAGCAGCCGCAACGTGAGCCGGTTCGAGTCCTGAAGAATGATCGCGTCCTCAGCGGTCAGGCCGACCGATGAGGCGGTCGACTTGGCAGCCGCCACCGCACGCGGAATCTCTGACGCCTGCATTGTCAGCCGGCTCCTACCCCTGCGCGCCCGCCTTCGACCCGGGGCCACCGTAGCAAGCTGCGCTACGGCGGGGTGGTCAGGCCGATGGCGGTGGCGAGCTGGGTGACGTCGGCGGCGGTGGGGCCGGCGCGGAGGACGGCGATGAGGGCGGTGCGGGCGGCCGGGCGGGCGCGGGTCTCGGCGATGGCGATGTGGTCGGCGGTGACCAGGGCGCGACCGGCGGCGGCGGGGTCGCCGGCGTCGAGGTGGGCGCGGGTGATGTCGATCAGGTGGGCGGCCCGGTGTTCGGCGGGCAGCCGGCGCCAGCCGTCGGTGCCGGTGGCGCGTAGGTGGGTGGCGACGGCCAACTGGCTGTCGCCGAGGTCGGCGGCGACCAGTGCGCGGACCAGGTCGACGACGGTGGGGCCGAAGGTTGTCGTGCCGCCGCGATGGGGCTGGTCTGCGTACCCGATGGTGTGGGTTGCGGCGCGGGCGGTGAGGTCGCGGGCGGTGGCCGCGTCGCCGCAGGCCGCGGCGGCGAGGGCGGCTTCGACCAGGAGGATCCCGGCGAGGGGGGAATCCGCCGGCTTCAGATGGTGTACGGCGGTGAGGGCGGCTGCCATCGCCAGGTGTCCCCGGTGCAGGGCGCGGAGGGCCTGGGTGAGGGGGATGGCAGCGATGGCGGTACGGCGGGGGTCGCCGGCGGCGGTGGCCATGGCGCGGTCGGCGGCGAGCCAGGCGAGGTGCGGTTCGCCGAGTTTGATCAGCACCTGGGCGGTGAGGCGGTAGGTCCGTAGCAGGGGGTCGACGACGGAACCCGGGGCGGCGTGGCGGGCGTCGCGGAGCAGGTCGGGCAGGATTTTGAGCAGTTGCGGGTGGTGGGCGTGCCGGTAGGCGACCCAGGCGTGTTCGACGCGGCGGTGCAGTTCGTCCGGTGGTGGCGCCAGCCGGAGGTCGGGGGAGTCGTAGCAGGCGAGTGCGGCGCGTACCCGTTCGACGGCGGCGGCGAGTCCGGCGGGTGGTTCGGGTCGGGTCGGGTTGGCGAGCAGGACTTCCGGGGTGACGCCGAGGACCTGGGTGACCGTCTCGATCACCGAGAGGCGGTCGAGCCGGCGTAGTCCACGTTCGACCTTGTCGACCCAGCTCTTCGACCTGCCGATCCGGCCGGCGAAGACCTCCTGGGTCATCCCGAGCCGGATCCGCAACTGCGCCACCCGCCGCCCGACCGGCAGGTCCCCGGCGGTGCGGCGGGCCGGGGCGATCATCGGGACTCCGCGCGCGGCATCGGGTGGGTGAACTCCCCGCAGCGCGGGCACCACCGGGACTTGACCCGGAACGTGAAGAGTCCTACGAGGAACCCGGGCACCAGCCCGCCGAACACGATCAACGTAGCCACGAAGATCACGATTCTTCTCGCCTTCTGGTGTGGTCGGGGATCGAGAGCGTTGCCGCACTCTCGATCCCCGACCGCTCCACCCTGTCGAGGGAGGTCCGGAGGTTCTTTCGTGAGCGAATGGCGAAATCTGCCGAGCCGATTGGTGTGGCGCGACCAATGAAGGTTGCCTCGCTGACATCCACACTGGACCCGGATCACCGAGGGGCGGAAGATGGTGAGTATCCCGCCCGAAGCGTCACGGGACACCGAGTCTTCCGAGCCGATTCTGAGGATGTGAAGGACTATGCCCGCGAGTGATCTTCTGGTAATGAACCTCCGCATCACGCGAGAACTTCTGGGGCTGACCCAGGAGCAGTTCGCAGAGCGGATCCACTACTCGACACAGCACGTCGGTGGGATCGAACGCGGCGACCGTCCCGCCCTGCTCGACTACCTGAAGGCGGTCGACCGGACGTTCGGCACGGCATTCGTCAAGTTCTACGAGGAACTTGTACGCGGCGAGCCGACGCCCATCTGGCTCAAGTCCTGGCTCGACCGTGAGCGCGAGGCGAGCTTGCTGCGGTACTTCGAGTTGGCTGTGGTTCCCGGACCTCTGCAGACCGAAGCGTACGCAAGCGCGTTGATCGAATCCTCGTCGTCGGGCAGGGCAGCAGAGGAGGCCATCGCGACCCGGTTGGCCCGTGAACTCATCGTGACTCGTGACCTGAAGCCCGCTCAGCTCACGGCAATCCTCGACGAGGGCGTCCTCTACCGCCATATCGGTGGACCTGACGTCATGCGTGGACAGCTGCTGCATCTGATGAAGTCCGCCGAGCGCGATAACGTCAGCATGTACGTCGTGCCAGTGACGGCCGGGGCGTACATCGGTCTCGACGGCTCGATTTCGCTTGCGACCGTACACGGCCGGGTAGTTGGCTTCGCGGACGGGCCGTTGCGAGACGACGCGATCGAGGACGTTGACCGAGTCGATGACCTTGAACGACGGTGGGAGATGATCCGGCGCTACACTCCGTCGCAGGAAGCGAGTCTCGAGCTGATCAAGAAGGCGGCTGACCAGTGGACATGACCCCCCCTCCGACTTGGCGCAAGAGCAGTCGGTCAAACACAACCGGCAGTTGTGTGGAGGTTGCGAGCAATCTTCCGGGCCGCATCCTGGTCCGCGACAGCAAGGACCGGGACGGCCCGGTCCTAGCCTTTGTCCCGTCCCAGTGGTCGGCATTCCTCGTGTTGGCCCGGCACGGCAGTTGATCTCCCAGGTACCACAGCAGAGCGCCGCGCTGAGCGTCCTCCCAGTCACGATGTCGCCGCGTGGCCCGAGTCCGGCACCGCCGTCCTTGGCGGTCTGATCCAACGAAGCCCGAAGGGCGGTTGTAGCTCAACCTGCCGTCTCCAGGCGTCGATACAACTGACGGCTAGGCTCCTCGAGCCGAGGATCGTTGCGCCGTTGCCGGCGACAGCGACAGCGACGAAGATTGCCGATAGGCTGCCGGTATTGCGACAGCCAAAGATGGCCACCTCTGCCCGTCATCCATTGCAGCTTCTATACTTCGCGCTCCTCCTCATCTGCGTCGTTAAGGGACGCCATCGTTTCCAGGGCAAGCCTCCACAGCGATCCTTCACCGGCGACGTACCACCGGGAGGGCCCCTGAGCGGCCACAGGAGCCTTGCTCCACCCTGCTAACTGCCACATCTGCTGAACGAGTCCCGATGGCGAGTATCGTTTGCCATCTACCGCCCACAAGAGCGGACGTACGCGTTGATTAACCCACGTTGCTGTACCACGTCTTGGATCGTCCGCGAGCCAGCCAGACATCGCCTCCCGCTCAGGTTGAGTGGGCGCTCGATAGGTTAGAGGTGTGCCATCAGCAAGCCGCCGTGCGTCGATCAGGGTAGGGACGGCATTGGGCCTGCGTTGCTTAGGAATCTTCTTTTCTGGTCGGTAGTCCGGCGGCAAGTCGGGTACCGGAATATTTCGTTGCAAGTCCGAAAGAACGAGAGAAATTAACGCTCGGCAGCGTTCCACATTGGCAAGCGTGCTTGCCACTATTGAGTTTGGCCCAAATTTGGCATCGATGTGATGGACGAGCCACCCTGCGGCACGGCGAGTCGCATCCGGTACCTGGGCAAGTATCGGGCTCCAGTCGCTATCCGGATCATCAATTCCGTCGAGGTCCAAATATCGAAAGACAATGTGTGCGATGAGACGGTTACCGCGCTCGGCAATCGCCTCAGAGCGTGCTTGGTGGCCCTTGGCGGTACGGTGAAGTGTTTCGTCAATCTCGCGAAGAACAAGGACGGTGCGCCAAATTTGATATGCGCCCGGCGGATCCTGCTCATTGAACAGGAGTTGGTACGCCCCCTGCGGGCCCTCCTCCCATAGCAAATCAGTGCCGCGTTTAGCGCGGATGGCAAGCTCCGGGTTTCTATGCGCACAGGCAAGCGCTATTGCTGCGCTGAGCACCGAACACCCGCTTTCGGGTGTTGGCTCTGGCTCGCCGCGCTTCACCATGTAGGTTTTTTGAAGAGAGAGTGCGAAGTCCTCCTTGATTGCGGCTTGTGTTGGATCGAGAGCGACGAAGTCTCGGCGTTCAACCCGGTTCTGAGTGTTTGTCGCAGTGGTCACCGCATCTGCAAACCCTGGCTGACAGTTTTGCAGGGAGATGACTCGTACACTGACGTAGCCTTCAGCGGTCCCCTCAGTATCCTTCCGTGAAGCTGCGTAGATCGCATGCACGGTCTGTGCGCCGTTCACCACACTGGCGCCATCAAGGTTTAGTTCGACGGGGCTCCTTGCGGATCTGCTGAAATAGTTTGGATCCAGCTTGTCACACAGGACAGTGATTCCATTGTTGAAGTACCAGAAGTTGTATGGCTCGCTAGTCAGCGTGTCGGTTAGCCCTTGGTTCACCTGAGTCAGGCCGAGGGGCTTACGGATATTACGATCGAACAGGCGGTCCCCATGTGTCGCATACCACTGTGCAACCTCGGCGACCGAGATGGTGCCCTGAAAAGCCTCGTACGGCTCGGTGATTCGGATCCAGTCCTCCATCTTCGCTGTCAGCTTGATGGGCGGCTCCGAAAAGTCGTTGCGCACAACCTGCCAGACATCCGATGCGAGATAGATTCGGTGGTCAAGCATCGTGCCAAGCTGGTTGAACTCGTCCTGCGCGTCGGTCAGCCGCCGGACAACGTCGTCGGACAGTACATCGGTCCGCATGAGCGCGGGAACCATCGTGATCCGCGAGTGCGGATTGGCCAGAACGGCAGCCACCTGGTCTGACAGATTCTGGAACTTGACGTTGAAGCGATCGAACCGCCGGGTATCAATTTGGACCAATCCGTCGATGAACTTCAACGCTTCGGCAACGCCGAAGCTGGCTCGTCCCTGGTCGCTCCACTTGGATTGGATTAACCACAAATGTGATGCGCTGTCGTCTGTCGCTACTGCGTCGATACCAATGTCGTCTCGACCGTCGATGACTGCGCCAGCCGCTGCGGCATTGTCGCATCCTGTCAGGTCTCGAACGACTAGGGCAGCCAGTGCCCTGGACAGGAATGCTTGTTCACGACCTACTTCAGACCTCTTGGGGAGGTCGTCGAGATCGATTATGTTCTCGAATTCCCTCTTGAGCGCGTCCCGCACGTGTCGGATCTGCACTTTGAAAGCACCTTGCCTTGATGCTCCCTGTCCTACATTCACCCCGACCGCCTAACTGTTGATCGTCTGATATATGTTATTTAATGGCGCGTAGATGGACGACTTTCTGGGTAGTGCTGCCGACTATGAATTATCTTGGCTCTGGAAAGCCGAGTTGTCCCACCGTTACTGCCGTGATTTGCGCCTGTCGGCGTTCGGTGAGCAGTTTTAGTTGTCGGTCAATTTCCTTCCCTGCCCGTGAGATAGTGTCCTGGTATCGGCGAAGGTCTCGAACCAGTTCGTGTTGGCGAGTCACGGAAGGAAGGGGCACGGGAAAGTTCAAGATCTTGCTGCTGCTTGTGGAGGCTAGATTTGTTGTTTTCGACCCGGTACTTTCGAAATAGGAGCGGCCATGCGATGTCTGAGTCATTAAGGCCAGATAGTGGGCGTCGAGTCGATCGGGGTTGGGTCGGAGCGCAAATACATGATTCTGATGTAAGCAGTCTGGGATTTGCCCGCCCCATACAGTTCCTCTGCCCAATTTGTCAAGATCTCCACCTTCGGTCATGAGGACATCTCCGGGCCGAAGGGTGCTTCGTGCCGCCATTGATCTAGGAATGGTGACCTCTGCTACCGACGATAGATCTATGTGGTCGGCTTGGACATTGGCGACACGCAGGTAGGGACGTGTTACCGGCTCATCGCCAGCCTTTCGACCCCCGTCGACGGTGATCCCGCTTTGCAGTCTGCATAGATAGCCAAGCCTCACCCTTGGTTGGTCATTGTCTCCTGGCGGTAGCCACGGCCAAGGTTGGCTTCCGCAATGCTTCAATGTAATTCCTGGAACTAGGGTTTCGGATACGTGGGAGGTCCACCGCTCCTCCAATAAAGTGCGTTGTCGTACTCGAGCCTTGATGAGGCGGTCGATGCGGATGGTTTCGGCGTCGAGGAACTCGGCGATGCGTCGCTGCTCCTCTAGTGCGGGCAGTAGAACTGGGAGATTCCGGAGAAATTCATCGGGCACACGCTGCTGTCCGGCGACACCGTACATCTCAGCCTTGCCAAGCTTCAGGAAGGGGTGGGTGTGGACCAGGTATAGCAGGAATCGTGGATCGAGTCGTGCCCCGGCACGGAGGACATGAAGCTCCGTCGAGCCTGCCCCCACGCCGTTGTGAAGACCATCAATTAAGACCGAGCGGCTTGCCTCGAAGGTTGGCGTAATTTTGGGGACTAGTACGTCGCCGTTCTCGAATCTGGTGTAGCCGCTACTCACAACGGCCTTGCTGCGACGTTGAGAGATGTCTAGCCTGCTACCTGGCCAGACTGACTCCATCGGTAGGAATGTGAGCTCGCTGTCCGTTGGTAGTCGGTCGAAGGCAGGTGACGGTGGATTGATTTGTGCGATGTGACGCAGACGTACCGGGTTCACTTCGTCACCTCGCCGAGAAGTACCTGGATCTCGGCTTCGAGGGCCTTCAGTTCGGCGTCGATCTCGGCGAGGGGGCGTGGGGGCTTGTAGACGTAGAAGTGGCGGGTGAAGGGGATCTCGTACCCGATCTTGGTTTTGGTGTGGTCGATCCAGGCGTCGGGGACGTGGGGGAGGACCTCGCGGCGTAGGTACTCGTCGACGTCCTCGTGCAGGGGCACGTTCTCGTAGTCGCGTAGCTCCGGGTCCGGCTCCGGGGCGCCCTTGACCTGTTGCACCTCGCCCTCGGGGTCGCGCACCCCGATGGCCTCGCGCAGCGCCTTGGCGAACGGGGCGGCGCTCGGCCAGAGCACCCCGGCCTCGGCCATCGCCTGGCGGAGCGCGTCCCAGGCCGCCCGCTTCGTGCCCCACGAGCGCCCGACCAGCGGCTTCAGGGTGGTCGCGAACGCATCGACATCCAGGGCGCGGGCGATCGGCTTCGACTCGCGTACCCGGGTCAGGGTTTCGTCGGTGACCTCGAAGCGGAGCTTGAGTGGCCGCTCCACGGTGATGCGGCGGTAGCCGAAGTCCTCGTTGGCGAAGACCTTCACCTTGGCGTGCTGCGGATGCTCCGGGTCGTCGGCGACCTGCAGCGCCTCCCCGTAGAGGCGGGTGATCTCGGCGATCTGCTCCCCGGTCAGGTACTTGCGCTTGTCGCCGAGCGACTTGCGCATCTTCGCGAAGTACTCCCGGGCGTCCAGCAGGATCACCTTCCCGCGGTGGTCGGGCAGCTTGCGGTTGGTCAGGATCCAGAAGTACGTCGAGATGCCGGTGTTGTAGAAGAGCTGGTCGGGCAGGGCGACGATCGCCTCCAGCCAGTCGTTCTCCAGGATCCACCGGCGGATCCGCGACTCGCCCGAGTCGGCCGCGCCGGTGAACAGCGGCGAGCCGTTGAAGACGATCGCCAGCCGGCTGCCGCCCTTGCCCTCGGCGGTCACCGGCTTCATCTTCGAGATCATGTGCTGGAGGAAGAGCAGCGAGCCGTCGTTGATCCGGGGCAGGCCGGCGCCGAACCGGCCGCTCTCGCCGAGCCGCTCGTACTCGTCCTCGATCTCGTCCTTGACCTTCTTCCACTCCACCCCGAACGGCGGGTTCGCCAGCAGGTAGTCGAAGCGGGCGTTGCGGTGGCCGTCGTCGCTGAACGAGTTGCCGAACTTGATGTTCTCCGGGTCCTGGCCCTTGATCATCATGTCGGAGCGGCAGATCGCCCACGACTCCGGATTCAGCTCCTGCCCGAAGACCTCGACCGTCGCCGACGAGTTCAGCTTCGTGATGTGCTCCTCGGCGGCGCTCAACATGCCGCCGGTGCCGCAGGCCGGGTCCATCACGGTACGGACCACACCCGGCACGCTCAACGCGTCGTCGTCCGGGGCGACCAGGAGGTTCACCATCAGCTCGATGACCTCGCGCGGGGTGAAGTGCTCACCGGCGGTCTCGTTCGACTGCTCCGCGAAACGCCGGATCAGCTCCTCGAAGACGTACCCCATCTGGTGGTTGGAGACGGTGGCCGGGTCAAGGTCCAGGTCCGCGAAGCGGCCCACCACCTTGTAGAGCAGGTTCGCGCTGTCCAGCCGGCGGACCTGCTGGGGGAACTCGTAGCGGTGCAGCACCTGCTGCGCGTTCTCGGAGAACGCCCCGATGTAGGCCAGCAGGTGCTTCGCGGTCTGGCTCGGGTCGGCGGCGATCGACTTCAGGGTGTAGCTGCTGGTGTTGAAGAAGCTGTGCCCAGCGGCGCGGCGCAGGAAGCGCGCCACGTCCATGTCCTGGCCCTCGAACCGCTGGCGGGTCTCCCGCACCGCCTCCCGGGTCGGCGCCAGCACGCACTCCAGGCGGCGAAGCACCGTGAACGGCAGGATCACCTTGCCGTAGTCGGACTGCTTGTAGTCGCCGCGGAGCAGGTCGGCGACCGACCAGGCGTGATTCGCCAACTCGGTGTGCTTGCTGGTGCTCAATGGTTTCCTTCCACGGTGGGCGGGAGCAGGGCGCCGCCGGTGAGGCCAGCGGACAGCGTACGGGCAGTCTCCTCGGCGAGGCGGGCGGTGCTGTCGGCCGCCGCGCGGACCGCATTCAGGTGGCGGAACGCGCGGCCGTAGTGCCGCTGTTCGGTGAGGGGGAGCAGCGGGATCCGCAGCCGTCGGGGATCGACCCGGACCACGGTGCTGCCGAACGAGGCGGCACTCAGATTGTCCTCGGCGGCCAGGAAACCGGCGAGGAACCACGGGTCCAGGCGAGTCGGGTCGGGCCGCAGCAGCACGAGCTGCCGGCCGAGCGGCTGGCCGGCGTCGCCGGCCTCGGCGACCCGGGCAGAGCCGGCGGCACCCTGCAACAGCTCGGGGAGGATGACATCACCGGCCTGGAGGGTGATCTCCTCGCCGGTCGGTTCCCCGTCCACCGCCCCGGCCGCCGGCCGCCGGGGGGCCCGCAGCAGCGTCAGGGCCTCGCCGCGCAGCAGGTCCGCGACGGTCGCGGTACGCCAGGAGATCGGGGTGGCGCCGGCCGGCGGCCAGCTCTGGCCACCGGTCAGGCCGATCAGCTCGTCGGCGGCCGTTCGCAACCGGCCGCCCAGCTCGGTGGCCAGGTCGGCAAGCTCGTCGGGTTTAGCGGGGACCGGGACGGCTCGGACGTGCCGGGCGGGGGTGAGGTCGACCGCCTCGTCGAGCAGGTCGATGACCGGCACGGCCCGCGACGCGCCGGGCACCGGGTCGAAGCTGTCGGGGCGCCGGTCGAAGTCGCGCCAGGCCGTGAGCACCGTCTCCCGGAGCTGCGGCCAGTCGGTCCGGCCGGCCGGGGTGTCGGCCGCCCGGTGGCCGTCGGCGGCGTCCACGAAGAGCACGCTCTGCGGCAGTTGCGCCTGCGGATTCGGCCGTTGCAGCAGCCAGATCTGCAGGGCGATGTGCAAGGGCTGCGCGACCCCGGCCGGCAGGGCGACGACGGCGCGCAGCGCCCCAGAGCGGATCAGCTCGGCCCGGATCCGCCGGCCGGACGGGCGTTCGGCGGCGGCCGGGGGCATCAGCAGGGCGGCCCGACCGGCCGGGTCCAGGTGGGCGAGGCAGTGTTGCAGCCAGGCCAGCTCCGGCTCGTTCCTCGGTGGCAGACCGAAGATCCAGCGCGGGTCGTACGCCAGCTCGTCGTGTCCCCAGTTGCGCTGCCCGTACGGCGGCGCGCAGAGCACCGCGTCGGCGACAAGCGACGGGAAGGCGTCGGCGTGCATGCTGTCGCCGACCCGGATCTCGGTCCGGGTCTGCTCGGCGGCGTGGGTTCCGGGAGCGCGGTTCTCGGCGGCGATGGCGAGGCGGGCGGCGGCCTGGGCGGCCAGCGGCGGCGCGATGTCCTGGCCGGACAGCTCGCGGGCACCCCGAGCGGCGGCGGCCAGCAGCAGGTTGCCGTCGCCGCACGCCGGATCGAAAACCCGATTCGGGTACGCCTCGTCGCGGCCGGCGAGCAGGTCTGCCATCAGCTCGGCCACCGGCTCCGGGGTCTGGTAGACGCTGGTGGCCTTTGTGTCGTTGAGGTCGCCCTCGGCGAGCACCTCCAGCGTCCGGACCGCTCCCTCCGCGGCGACGCAGCGCAGCAGTGTCCGGAGTAGATCCGCCTCACCCGGATGGTAGACCGGGTCGCCGGTGCCGGGGATGCCCGTGGCGTACGACCGGGCCTGCCGCCTCACCCATGTGGACAGTCGATCATCGGGAAGTTCGGTGGCCTTTTCGAGGTCGGTGTCGGCAATGTGACTCGCCGCGACAACGGCGGGAAGCAGTCTGCTTCGGTGGGCGGGGTCGGACACGGCGGCTGCCCGTAGGGCGGTGCGCAGGTCGTCGGCGGGGGAGCCGACCGGCAGCTGTCCGCGCGCGTCGAGCCAGGCCCGAACCTCGACCAGGTCGTACGCCGGGCTCGCCTCCGTCCCGCCCGACGGAGCGGGAAAGTCCGGGTGTCGCCGGCGCCAGTTGCTGACGGTGGCGCGCGTGACGCCGGCCAGCCGGGAGATCTCGGCTGCCGTCACCTGGGCGGGTTGTGCCATGGGTTGTCCCGTCGGTTGTGCTGCTCTTCGTTCCGTACTCTACACCAGCCCCGACCGTGTAAACGCTTTTGACAGTGCTTTCACGTTGATGTGTGCTAGGGTTGTTTTCACCCGGGCGGCGCGTCTGTGCCGTTCCGTCCCCTCCCCGAAGGAGCTCTCATGTCGATGCTCATGCCCCTGCCCACCGCCGCAGTCGAGGGCATCCAGCTCACCGTCACCCCGTTCCGCCCCGACGCGGTGATCGGCACGATCGCGCTGCCGGCGCTGCTGCAGCTCGTCCCCTCACCCAAGCGGGAGGAGGACAAGCGGGCGATGAAGGTCTCCTCCGGCGCGGTACGCCGGCACGCCGAGATCCGCTCCCTGGTCCAGCGCACCCTCAAGTCCAGCCAGAAGGGGCGCAACGTCGCCGGCTACGCCCACTACATCGCCGCCGGCATCAACGGCGACTTCGGCTCCGGCTGGTCCACCCCGCCGATCACCCTCTGGCTCGCCGACGACCCCGGCGCCGTCAGCGACGAACTCGTCCCCGGCAGCGGCATCTGCCGGATCACCCTGCTGGCCGGCTCGCCGGTGGTCGCCATCGACGGCGAGACGCAGGTGACCGCGCTGCACGAGCTCTACGACGACCCCGAGCAGTACGGCACCACCTACCAGAAGCTCAACGTCGTCCGGCTCCCGTTCGAGCTCTACTGGGGGCTCAGCGTCGAGGACGCCCGGCAGATCTTCTACGACCGCAACGTCGAAGGCGTCGCAGTCGACAAGAACCTCGCCATGTCCATGGACCAGCGCGACCTCGGCACCCAGCTCGCGCACCGGATCGCCGAGGCGGTGAAGGTCGAGCACGACGGCCGGATCATCCCGCTCGCCAAGCTCGTCCAGGCCCGCAAGCGCCAGCTCACCAGGACCGACCCGGAGCTGATCACCCTCTCCGCGCTGCGGGTCCTGGTCATCGCCACCATCTTCGGCCGCCGCGGGCTCGGCCTCTCATCGACCACCGTGCGCAGCGGCGACCTGCCCGAGACGGTCGGCGCCGAGCGGATCGAACGCCGGGTCGTACCGCTGCTCTCCAGCCTGCTGACCCAGCTCTACCCGCAGCTCGCGGCCCGCACCGCGGCCGCCGCGCCGGCGGTGCTGGCCGGCATCGGCATCGCCGCCCACCAGGCCACCGGCTGGGCCGTCGGCGGGGCCGAGCTCACCGACACCGACCTGCTGGATCTGCTGCACGAGATCCGGTGGGAGAAGGAGGCCCGCTACTGGGACGGCGTCGCCGCCAGCGCCAACGCCCGCGGCGTCCTCAACTTCGGCGGCGGCGCCAAGGACTCCGGCGGCCGGGTCGCCGACGCCATCCTCTACCCCGACACCGAAAGCGGACGCAAGATCCGCGGCCGGTGACACCCCTCCAGGAGGTGTGACATGAGAGACGACCCCCAGAACAGCACCGTCGACCAGCTCATCCAGGAACACCTGGACCACGCCGATCTTCCCGAGACGGCCGAGAACCTCATCATCGCCGCCCTGCTCGGCGACGATGACTTCGCGGCGATGCTCGGCGGCACGGCACCTCGCCGCCCCGAACCCACCATCGACGCGCTGGAGCAGACCCGGCCGATCGGCACCTACCTCGCCGGCATCGAGGTGACCGGGTTCCGCGGCATCGGACCCACCGCGACCCTCGGCCTCATCCCGGGGCCGGGACTGACGATCGTCACCGGCCGGAACGGCTCCGGCAAGTCCAGCTTCGCCGAGGCCGCCGAGTTCGCCCTGACCGGCGACAACAAGCGCTGGACCGGCCGCACCAGCGTATGGAGGGACGGTTGGCGGAACCTGCACACCACCGGCGACTCCCGGATCAAGGTCCGGCTCGGCGTCGAGGGCCAGCGCGGCGGCGCTACCGTCGAATGCCACTGGGCCGGCGGAGCGGGCCTGTCGGAGGGCATCACCCACCTACAGGCAGTCGGTGGGCAACGGCAGTCCGTGGCGGACCTCGGTTGGAAGCAGCCGCTGGAGCTGTACCGGCCCTTCCTGTCCTACTCGGAACTGGGCGGGCTGATCGGCGGCAAACCCAGCGAAATGCACGACTCCCTGCAGCTCATCCTCGGCCTCGGGCGGCTCGTCGAGGTCGAGACCATGCTCAAGACGGCCCGCCGGGAGATGGACCAGCGGCGGAAACGATCCGCCGAAAGCCGTCCGGCCCTGCTGGCCGCGCTCGCCGAGCACCCCGACCCCCGAGCCCGCCTCGCCGAGCAGGCCCTCGCCGGCCGGGCCGCCGACCTGGAGCGGCTGGGCGCCCTTGTTACCAGTGAGGACGCGGACGACGACTCGGCCGTCGTGCCGCTGCGTCAGCTCGACGTCCTGCATCTGCCGGGCCGCGAGGAGGTCGCCGAGGTGGTCGACCGGCTGCGCGCCGCCCTGGCCCGGATCGACGAACTCGCCGGCACCCCGGCCGGCGAGGCCCGGGCGCTGGCGGCACTGTTGCGCGACGCGTTGCGTCACCGCGCCGACCACCCCGACCAGCCTTGTCCGGTGTGCGGGGGTCGCACCCTGGACCAGGAATGGGCCGCCGAAGCCCAGGATCGGATGGACGGCCTGACCCGGCTCGCGGAGGACCTCGACGCCGCCCACCGCGCGGAACGCGAAGCCCGCCACGCCCTGCGTGCGCTGGTTCCGGCCGAGCCGAAGGCGCTGGCCGCCGACCTCTCGGCAGAGCACGTTCACACCGGCGAGGCCCGGACGGCCTGGCAGCGCTGGGACGAACTGCTTGCCGTACCCGCCTCCGCGCGAGTCGTGGAGTCGGCGGTCGGCGGCTTCGAGACGCTGCTCGGGAAGGTGACGGTGGTGCAGGCGGCGTCCCGGGACGCCCTGAACCGCCGCCGGCAGGTGTGGCAGCCGATCGCCGACCACCTGCGGACCTGGATCGACACCGAACGCGACAGCCGGCGGGCCGCCACCAATCTCACCGCTCTGAAGGCGGCGATCAGCGAGCTGCAGAAGATCGGGGCGACGATCCGCAACGACAAGTTGGCGCCGATCGCCGCGGAGGCCACCGGGATCTGGAACACGCTGCGGCAGGACAGCAACGTGACCCTCGGCGGGATCAAGCTCGCCGGCACCGGCACCAGCCGCCGGGTCGACCTCGACGTGCAGGTCGACGGGGTGCCTGGTGCCGCCCTCGGCGTGATGAGCCAGGGGGAGCTGCACTCCCTCGCGCTGGCGCTGTTCCTCCCGCGGGCCACGATGCCGGCGAGCCCGTTCCGGTTCCTCGTCATCGACGATCCTGTCCAGTCGATGGACCCGGCCAAGGTCTACGGCCTGGCCCAGGTCCTCGCCGACGTCGCCAAGGACCGGCAGGTCATCGTCTTTACCCACGACGACCGGCTCCCCGCCGCCGTCCGGCACCTGGAGTTGGACGCCCGGATTCTGGCCGTCGACCGCCACGCCCGTTCACAGGTCACCGTCAAAGGCGACGGAGACCCCGCCGAGCGCTATCTCACCGACGCCAGCGCCATCGCCAAGGACGACGGAATGGCCGACGACGTCCGCCGGACGATCACCTGCAACCTGCTCCGCTACGCCATCGAGTACACCTGTCAGGAGAAGATCAGGATCCGTGGCTACCAGGCGGGCGCCGCTGTGGTGAACACCGAGAACGCGATCGGTGAGGCGGTGCGACTGCGGCAGATCCTCGCTCTGGCGCTGCTCGGGGACCGCACCCGGGAGGGCGAGGTGAACGCCAGGCTGGAGAAACTGGATCGTGCGGCCCCGCGGCTGGTCCGCACTGTCAATGCCGGCTCGCACGGCGATGCGGCCACCGATCTTCCGACCCTCATCCGCGACGCCCGCAGGTTGGTAAAGGAGTTGAGCGCGGCATGACGCCCCAGCAGTTCCTCGCCGAGGCGGCGAACCTGCTCGAAGGCCCTCGCCCCAGCATGCGCCGCTGCTGGCAGCGTGGTTGCGCCTGCCTCACCCGACTCGCCCTCGAACATGGACTACGCCGCTACTGGAGTCGAGTCTCCCCGACGGTGGCGCATTGCCCGATACGTCACCAACTCCTGGCCCTACCGTCCTTTGCCGACCCACAAACGGCCCGGATCGCGCGGACAGCATGGCACGGTCTGTCCCGGGCGGTGCACCATCACACCTACGAATTGGCGCCGACCCATGCCGAGCTGCACTCCTGGCACGACGACGTTGTCACCCTGCTCGACCGACTGGACCGGATCGGCGGTAGTCCATCCATTCGGACCTGAAACCAGCGCAACGCGCCTCAGCAGCTGTCGAGCCCTCGTTCAGGAAGGTACCCACCGATGGCCGGACGATCCCCAACAAGACTGGTAACCACCGTCCAGCGGGCGCTCGCTGCGGGACCGGTCTCCCAGGATGCACTGATCGCGAGCCTCAATCAGGCTGGGGTTCGGGTCGACGTGGGTGTGCTGTGGGAGACCTGCCGTACCCACGGCCTGGCCGATCTCCGAGGTGATCTGTGGATACCGAGGGGGTGGGCAGAACCTGGCATTGATTCTGGCACCGAGACGTTCGCATCCGCGCGAGCGAACGGCCCACCGGGGCAGCGAGGGGAACCGTCGGCCCGAGATCGGGCCTCGCGGAACGCGGACACCAAGGTCCGGCAGCTCGCGGACTCGCTGGGGCTTGGCGCACCGGAACCCGTGCCGCCGGTGGGACCGGTGCCTTCCGGCTGGAGCGAGGTGGCCCGTGGTGCCTGTCGGGCCCTCGCGGACGAGCTGGCGAAGGTCACCAGCCGGCGGACCGAGACGGATGTTCCGCTCTTGGACGGCCAGGAAGCGGGACATACCGCGACTCGGCGTCTGGTGCGCTTCGAGGCGCAGAACGAGATCGGAAGTGCTGAGGGGACACGGGGCCTGCTGGTCGTGCAGGAACTGCAGATGGAGGTTGAGGTGATCTCCGTCTTCGGGGCGGTGGTCACCCTGTCCGTACCGTCGGACGCGCCGTCGATGCGCGAGGCGACGCTGCGGATCGATCTGTCGTGGCTGTTGAGCGCGCAGAGCAGGCGGCTGTGGGAACTGCAGGAAGGAGGCCCCGGCTTCAACGCCGAGGCGGCGTTGAAGGCGGTGACGCCTCCCGACAGCGGCATGGTGTCCAGCGCGCCGGAGACCGGTGAGCGGCTGGAACCCGGCGAGACGGACCGGCTCAACGATGGCCAGCGTCGAGCTGTCGAACTTGGGCTGACACCCGGCGTGACGTGGCTCTGGGGACCACCCGGCACCGGCAAGACGACGACGATCTCGGCCCTTGTCGCGGCGCTGGCGAAACGGGGAAAGCGGGTGCTGGTAGCAGCACCCACGAACGCTGCCCTAGACGTCGTCGTCACCTCCCTGTTTGATCGGGCGCCGCAGCTTGCGCAGGATGGCACCCTCGTCCGACTGGGTCAACCTACGGAAACACTCCTGAACCATCCAGCCGGTGATGCGGTTCTCGTTGACGTCGTCGCCGCGCAGCGGGGCACTGCACTCGCGGCCGAACGGGTGGCGGTCGGACGGCGACGACAAGAGGTCCGCAACGCCCTGGTCGAACTGCGGCGGGTCAAGGGGCCGTTCTCGAACGAGCAGCAGCAGCGACGTTCCGAGCTGGAGTGGGAGGCGGCTGAACTGGCGGCGGTGGCGGAAGGGCTGGATCGCCTTCTGCTGCAGTTCCGCCGGGCGATCTGCCGGGACGCGAGAGTCGTGGCCGCCACCGCACATCAGACGGTCCTCGACGTTCTCAAAGGGTTGACCTTCGACGTGGTCGTGCTCGACGAGGCGAGCATGACCACCAGCGTACTGGCGCTGCTGGTGGCTGGCGCTGGAGGTGGTCACACTGTCATAGCCGGAGATTTCCGGCAGCTTCCACCGGTGGCCGTTGCCGGCACTCCCGCGGCCAGAGAGTGGCTGCACAAGAGCCCATTCGAGAAGGCCGGCCTGGTACGCGCGGTCAAGGAAGGAAACGCAGTACACCGGCTCGCCGCGCTGACCACGCAGTACCGGATGCGCCCCACCATCGGTCGGGTGGTCAGCACGGCCTTCTACCGGGAGAGCCCGCTGGTCACCGCCGCCGCTGTCCTCGATCGGGAGCGACGTAGCCGAATCCGTTGGGCGAGCGGGGAACTGGTGGTGTTGGACACGTCACGACTCGCTGCCCGGACCGCGCGCCGGCAGGGAACTGCCTCGCGGTACAACCTGATGCACGCGCAGTTGATCACCGCTTTGTTGGGCGCCGCCACCACTCAGACTCGTGACCTGGCGATGATCAGCCCGTTCACGGCGCAGGCGCGGCTCCTGGAGTCGCTACTTGTTGACTTCGGCATGGACCGGTGGTCGTCAGCAACGGTGCATCGCTTCCAGGGCGGGGAGCGGGACATCGTCATCTACGACACCGTGGACACCGGTCGTGGGTTGCCCAGGCTCCATCCCTGGTTCACCGACCAGGATCCGGAGAGCACCGGCACCCGCCTGCTGAACGTGGCGGCCAGCCGGGCGAAGGACCACCTGGTCGTGGTGGGCGCCTTCGATCAGCTGCACCGCGCTGGTTCGTCCGCCGACCCCCTCTGGCGATTCTTCGCCCATCTGCTCGACGAGGCGATACACCTACCGTGGCAGGAGATGCTTGACCTCTCCGACGGATCGACCGAGCAGATCGCGTCCAGCGAGGTGTGGTCTCGGCTCAACGAGGACATCGCTCGCGCCGCCAACGTCGAAATGTGGCTTCCCGCCGATCCGCTCGTCGGCCTGCCGAAGGTGTTGCCAGCCCTGCGATCTCTGCCGGCGGTCAACGGCGAGGTGCACTCGTCGACGGTCTGGATCGAACCAGATCGAGACGGGTACCTGCCTGCCGAGGCGCTCCACGCACGACGCGAAGGCGTCAACATCCGCCCCTGTCTTCCGATCCTCGAGTCCAGCGCAGTGGTCGGAGACGTGGTCTGGTCCGCCGGGGCGTCACTTCTCGGCCCCGACCCCGGGGTCGTGCTCCGTACCGAGAGCGCCCCGTTCGCCGACCTGGTGCGGAGAACCCAGCGTCGGAAAAGGTCCGCTGCGGTGCCTGGCTCAGGTCAACTGGGGGACGATTGCGGGCGATGCCAGCGGATGTTGGTTCGCTTCGAGCTGCTGCACCGCGGATCCCCCGATCTTCGCTACGAATGCCCTTCGTGTGACCGATCGACCAGGCGAATGGTTCGGTCATAGGCAGCAGACACCGCGCTGGCTTCGAGCCGGGACATATGAGACCGTCGATTCGTTGGCCGAAGTGGATTCGGTGGAGGGGTGGCGGTCGGCGTGGCGATACGACGACGGGGATCGCGGTGGACGGCCGGTCTGCTGGTCGGGGCGCTGCTGACGGGAGCGCCGGGGGCGCCGGTACGGGCGGCGGACCAGGCCGACTGGCAGGTGGTGGAGCTTGGCAACCCGGTGGACGGCTCGCCGCCGGCAGCCGCCATCGGCGCCGTCGCTGTCACCACCGACCGGATCGGCTCCCAGGTGCCGTACCTGTTCAGCGTGCTCGCCGGCCAGGTCTTCATGGCCTACCGCTACGACGGGCGGTGGCAGTGGGCCAAGACCGGGCCGCCGTCGCAGACGGTCGCCGCCGAGCTGCCGGTGGGTGTCGTTGTCGGCCAGCCGGTGTCGGGGGAGCCGGAGCGGGCGTACGTCTTCGTCCGCGGCACCGACGGTCACCTCTGGGTGTGCACGCTGGTCGGAGTCGACTGGTTCTGGACCGACCTCGGCACCCCACCGGGCGGCGACATCGCCGCCGCCGTCGGGGTGGTCGCCGTGCACGACGGCCCGGGGCTGGCCGGTCGGCCGTACGTCTTCGTCACCGATTCGAACGGCAACCTGTGGCTGAACTGGTGGACCGGCCGGGGTTGGCGCTGGGACGACCGGGGCACACCGCCGACGTCGGTGGTCAACCCGTACTACGCGCGGGTCGGCGTGGCGGCCGGTCAGCCGTCGGCGGGCGGGCCGGAGCACCCGCAGGCGTTTCTGCTGGACGTCCGGGGCGACCTGTGGCGGCACGGCTGGGACGGCAGCGCCTGGCGGTGGACCAACCACGGCCGGCCGGTCCCGTTCGTGGACCGGCCGCACGGACTCGGCGCGGTCGCCCTCCCGGATCCCGCCAACCTGACGAACCAGGTCGTCGCCTACACCGCCTACGGCGCCCAGGTGTACGCCTTCGAGCTGAGCGGCGACGCCGGCCGGTGGACGCCCCGGGGCACGGTGACCGGAACCAGTTGGGTGGACCCGGTCGGGGTGGTCGCCGCCCGGGAGAACCGGATCGTACCGGCCGTACCCCGGGTGTTCGTCGCCCAGCTCGACGCGGCCGGCCCGATCTGGCAGGGCGGCACCGATCAGACCTGGACCCCGATCCGCGGCACCAGCGTCCAGTCCGCCGGCGGCCGGGACACCGGCGACACGGTCGTCGTCGACGACCCGCTCAGTGTCGCGCAGATCACCTATGTCTTCTACTGGGCCGGCAGGCACAACAACCTGACCGTTGCCTGGTCGGCGCCCTGACCCCAGGCCGAGACCCAGCCCGAGCCTCAGCGTCGAGCCTAGTCCGGCCCGATGGCGAGGCGGATCGCCTCCGCTGCGAACACGTGCCCGTCATTATTGAGAGTCCAGTAGACGACGTCCAACGTGGACAACGGCTTGGGGCTGCTGCGGATCGCCGCCGCCGCCTCCTCGAACCGACCGCGCTCGCCCAACAGGGCACCCGAGCGCCACGCCGCGACCTCGTCCTCCTGCGCGACGCTGCGCATCAGTTCGATCCCTTCATCGATCCGGTCCAGCCTGAGGAGCAACTCCGCCAGTTGGATGGCCGCGGGCACCACGCCACGGTCGACATACTCACGCAGGGCCGCGATCGCCTCGTCCGGGCCGCCATGGGACTGGAGTGACGAGGCCAGGTCAGCCAAGGCGTCCCGATTGCCGGTCGCCGCGGCCGGTCGCAGGACATCCAGCGCCTCGTCGCGCCGCCCCTCGTCCCGCAGCCACCGGGCGAGTCTGACCGAGGCGTACGTCTCGCCTGCCTCGGCGAACCGGCGCAGCAGCGCGACCGCATCGTCGGGGCGGCCGGCCGCCCGCAGCGAGTCGACCATCATGCTCACCGCGGGCCAGTGCCCGGCATCGACCATACGTTGCAGCACGGCGGCGGCCTCCGGGTCGCCGTGCCGCCGGACCAGCGCCCGCACCAGTGCCATTCCGGCATCGTGGTTACCGGCCATGGCCCGTTGGCGCAGTTCGTCCAGGCGGTCGTGTCGGGCCAGCAGGTCGGCTAGTTCCGTCGCCAGGGGGCCGTCACCGGCGTCGGCGTGGGGCCGCAGCACCGCGAGCGCCTCGTCGATCCTGCCCTCCTCGGCCAGTCGTCGGCTCTCCTCCGACACGCGATACCGAATCCACTGCTTGTCGTCCCACTCCAGGTGCCCCCGCGACGGCATACGCCTCAGGGTGGCACGCTCCTGCCAGTGTTGCCATGACCTGGTCGGGGTCCGACCCGTTGCCAGCGCCCGGCCCGGGTGTTCGTGGGGGCGACTCCGCTGGCCGACGAGGGCGCCGGCCGTCAGCCGCGCAGGTAGGCCAGCACCGCCCGGACCCGGCGGTGGTCGTCCTCGTCCGGGTACAGGTCCAGTTTGAGCAGCACGCTGCCGATGTGCTTGGCCACCGCCGTCTCCGTGATGAACAGGGTCCGTGCGATCGCGGCGTTCGACCGGCCCTCCGCGACCAGGCCGAGGACCTCGCGCTCCCGGCGGTCCTGCTGGCGATCGCGTACGAGTGACGGCCTGGTGGACCGGCCGGACCGCGGCTGGCGCAGGACCAACGGGCGGCGACCGTCGTGCCGATGAAAAGATCCGGGACGGGGCCTGGGTTCCCGTCCCGGATCTCGTCCGTGCCGCCGCGCTCACCGTTGCAGCGCGAGCTCCTCCTCGTCGGGGAGCGAGTGTCGCCCGTTCGGCGGTTCCGCCGTGGGGCGGTCGAGCCGGCTCGGCCACCACATCCGCCGGCCGATCAGCAGGGTGAGGGCGGGCACCAGGACCGACCGCACCAGCAGGGCGTCGAGCAGCACGCCGAAGGCGACCAGGAACCCGACCTCGACAAGCATCACCAGCGGAAGTGAGACGAGGACCGCGAAGGTGGCGGCCAGAACCACGCCTGCCGAGGTGATGACGCCACCGGTGGCCGACAGGGCTTTGAGCATGCCCGCTCTGGTGCCGAGACGCACGGCCTCCTCCCGGGCGCGGCTGACCAGGAAGATGTTGTAGTCCACGCCGAGCGCCACCAGGAACAGGAACGCCAGCAGCGGCACCGAATAGTCGATCCCCTTGAATCCGAGGATCGTGTCGAAGACGAACACGCTGCCGCCGAAGGCCGCGGCGAACGAGACAACCACTGTCGCCATCAGGATCAGCGGGGCCACGATCGCGCGCAGCAGCAGCCCGAGCACGATCAGGACGACGGCCAGCACCAGCGGGATCACCAGCCTCTCGTCGCGCCTGGTGGTCACCTCGGTGTCGAGGTTCTCCGCACTCGGCCCGCCGACGATCGCCTCCGCCCCGCTCACCGCGTGCACGGCGGCGCGCACCCGCTTGATCGTGTCGTACTCTGCGACGGTGTCCGGCGCGTCCCTGGGGAACACGGAGATGTCGACCCAGCCACCCCTGGCCTCACCCGGGAACGCCTGCGCCACACCGGGGGTGCCCTTGACGACGTTGAGCACCCGCACCTGGTAATCCGCCCGCGTGTAGACCGTCATCGGCATGCCGCCGAGCTCCGGGAAGTGCTGACGGAGAACGGTGAAGCCGGTGACCGACTCCGGCGGGGACAGGAACTGGTCCTGCTCCCGCAGCGGACCGGTGTTGCCCGTCAGCCCGACGGCGAGCACGCCGAGGACTCCGAGCGAGGCGAGCGTCGCCACCCACCGGCGGCGGCTGATGGCGGCGCCGAGCCGTCCCCACAGCCCCACCTTCTCCTCCACGGACGTGCTGAACCGCGGAACGGCCGGCCAGAAGATCCGCCTGCCGAGCACCACGAGCACCGCCGGGAACAGCGTCAGCATGGCCACCAGCGCGCACACGATGCCGGCCGCGCCGATCGGGCCCAACCCGTTGGTGCTGTTCAGGTCCGCGGCGAGCAGGCAGAGCAGGCCGGCGACCACGGTGGCCGCGGACGCGACGATCGCCGGTGCCGCGCCGCGCAGCGCGTGGACCATCGCGACCCGGACGTTCTCGTGGTGGTGCAGTGCCTCCCGATATCGGGAGATGAGCAGCAGCGCGTAGTCCGTGCCGACGCCGAACACCAGGATCGTCAGCAGCGCCGAGTTCTGGTTGTTGAACACGATGCCGAAGCCCTTGACGAGCAGGTAGACCGAGGCCATCGCGGTCAGTGCGGCCGCGCCAACGACCATGAGCGGGATGAACCACAACACCGGGCTGCGGTAGGTGAGGATGAGCAGGAGCGTGACGACGACGACGGTGGTGAGGAAGACCTGCAGATCGATCCCGTCGAAGACGGCGTCCATGTCGCCGTCGATCGCGGCCGGGCCGGTCACCTCGAGTTCCAGGCCGGCGGGGCGGTCCTTCGCGGCGTCACGCAACGGGCCGACGAGCTCCTCCGGTGCGCCGTAGGTCGTGCTCACGTCGAGGGTGAACATCATCGCCTCGCCGTCGGTGGACGGCGTCGTCAGCGAGCCCTCGTCCTCCTCGTCGGCCGCCTTCGGCGGGTACCGCTTGGCAAGCGTGTCGTAGTGGCGCTCGACCGTCGCGCGGTCGGCGTCGGTCAAGCCGCCGGCACGGTGGTACACGAAGACGAACGTGTTGTCCTCACCGCCGGGGAGACTGTCCTCCAGCGCCGCCACCTTGGTGGACTCGGCACCGGCCGGCAGGAGGTCCACGGCTCTGTCGGTGGTGACCGAGCTCAACTTCCCGCTCAGCGGCACCATGACCGCCGCCAGCGCCACCCACAGGCCAATCACCAACCACGGCACCCACCGGCCTGCCAAGCGACCGGGCGGCGCTTCCCCGGTCGGCGCTGCGTTGACTGCCATCCAAGCCTCCTACATGCGGGTTACATCGCTCATCTGAGGCCGACTTCGTACCGAGCGAACCTGAGACGACCGTTAAGATGCCGCTCAGGCCGGTTGGCCGAACCAGGTGTTGGCCCGTCCCGGTCGTTGGCGCTGCACGCTGGCAGAGTTCTGCTACTGGCCCTGCAGCAGAACTTCGCGAACCGCGCTGTCAATGACAAGGCGGGTCAGCGCACTGAGGATCTTGAACGAGTCGCGGGGCTCAGGCCATCACCGGCGTCTTCCGTACCGTCCGGTCGTTTCTGCGCGGACGTCCTGACGCGACGGTCGGCGGCTTACGTCAAGCAGTTCCGGCCCAACGGCCGATGTGTCGAGGTACGCCGCGACGGGTCAGGTGATCGAGTTGTAGACCGGGATGAAGCCGAGGCTCGCCCCGGTGGAGGTGAACACCTCGATCTTGCGGACCACGTTGCCCGGGCGGGATGCCGAGACGCTGTTGCCCACGCCGATGCCGCCGGCGGCGAGCAGCTTGCCGGTGGTCTTGATCGTGCCGGTCGCGGAGATCTCCGCGTTCCCGGTCCGCTGCATGACGACCGCGTCGGGTGGCGCGGACCAGTCGACCGCGGCCTCGACGTTGTTCCAGGCGACGGTGACCTCTGTCGCGCCGGGGATGACCGTGCCGTTCACCGTCTCCACCGGCTTCACCCAGATCGCCGCCCGGTCCGGGTCGTCCTGGCGACAGTGGTTGCCGACGACGACCGCGTGGTGGGTGCCCCGGTTGAGTGCGATGCACGTCGACGCGCGCTTGTTGTGCACCCGGTTGCCCGTGATCGTCACGTCCAGGGCGTACAGGATGTTGATGTTGCCGAAGTTGTCCAGCAGCGTGTTGCCGGTGATCGTCACGCCGTACGCGCGCAGCTTCTGGGCCTCCGGCACGTTGTCGGACGGCTTCTCCAGATGCTTGCGCTGCCCGTCGATCTCGATGCCACGCAGCACACACCCGGTGACGGTGTTGTCGGCGACGACGAGGTTCTTCAGCGACTGGGTGTAGATGCCGGACTGTCCGCACTCGGTGATGGTGTTGCCGGAGACCACGGTGCGGTCGGAGCCGGCCAGCACGTTGATGCCGTCGTAGTAGTCGGAGCTCGGCTGCCACGGTCCGCGCCGGGCCTCGTCGGTGGACCACCAGTCCATCGCCACGTGATTGCCGATGATGCGGATGTCGCGGCCGTTGACCGAGATGCCCTGCCGCGTGCCCTCGGTGACGCAACCGGTGATCAGCACGTCGTCGGAGGCGCCCGGCGGGTCGTCGAAGACCGAGATTCCGGTGTACCGCACGTCGATCACCCGGACGCCCCGGATCGCGCACCGGGTCGCCCTGGCCAGCAGCAGGCCATTGTAGATCTGGGTACGGTCGGTGTCGCGGATCGTCAGGTCTTCGACGGTTACCTCGCGCACGTCGGTCAGGCGCAGCACCGTGCTGATGTGGGAGGCGGTCGGCCTGGCGCCGGTGAGCGCGAGCGACGACCCGTTGCCGGCGATCGTCGCATTGGCGTACCCGGTGAGGCTGATCTCCTCGCTGACCCGGAACACCCGCCCCGGCGGGAAGTGCACGCTCTTGTGCGGCACCGTCAGCGTCGCGGCGTTCAGCGCCGCCTGGATCTTCGCCGTGTCGTCGGTGACCCCGTCGCCGATCGCGCCATGGTCGAGGACCGATATCCAGCCATCGCCGCTCGGCGCCGCATGGGCCGCCGGCTGTGCCACGATCGTGGCGCCGGCGGCTGCCGCACCACCGACCACCGCGGCCCGAAATGCGACGCGTCTGCTGAAGGTGTCGGTCACGCGGCACAGGCTAGCGAAACTCGGGCCGCGCGTGGGGGCGGGCGGCGCGGCCCATGAACCAGTCCGGCCGCAGCCGGACCTCACCGCAGGATCGGGCGAAGTCGGCTCAGGTCCGCGCGGCTCCGGGAGATGGTCGCCCTCACGTCCGGACCGCGTCGGACGCCTGGCCGGCCGGTTCGCGCAGTTCGGTGAGGGCGGCGCTGGCGCGGGCCTGCTCCTCGGGTTTGCCGATCTCCGTCGCCAGGGTCAGCGCCTCCGTGTGCCGGGCGATCGCCTCGTCCCGCCGGCCCTGCCCGGCCAGTGCCTGACCCAGTCCGTTGAGGACGCACGTCTCGCCGTACCGCTCGCCCAGCTCGCGGAACATCGCCAGGGCCTGCTCGTAGTAGCCGGTGGCGCTGCCGAAGTCGCCCAGCTTGACATGCGCGTCACCCAGGTTGTTGAACGCCGTCGCCTCGCCGCCGCGATGGTTCAGGTCTCGGAAGATCTCCAGCGCCCGGTGGTGGTGTTCGACCGCCGAGGCGGGACGGTTCAGGCGGGCCGAGACGCAGCCGAGGTTCGTCAACGTGTTGGCCTCGCCGAGCTGGTCGCCGACCTGCACGAAACGGTCGAGCGCCCGCTCGTGGTACCCGGCGGAGACCTCGCACTGGCCGAGCGTGCTGTGCACGACACCCAGGTTGCCCAACGTGCGGGCCTCGCCCCGGCGGTCTCCGAGCTGCCCGAACAGCGACCGCGCGTGTTCGAGGTGGTCGACCGCCTCCGGGTGGCGGCCCAGTTGCCAGCAGACCACGCCGAGGTTGGTCAGCGCGGTGGCCTCGGCGGTCCGGTCGCCGAGCAGCCGGGCCGCGTACTGCGCCTCGGTGTGCACCGCGACGGCGTCGGCCGGGTGTCCGCCGTTGTCGAGGTAAGAGTAGAGGATGCCGGCGAGCCGGACCGCGTGTTCGGGCCAGCCGTTGCGGGCCGCGTACAGGCAGCTGGCCACCAGGGTCGGGCGTTCCGCGTCGAGCCAGGCCAGGGCGGCCTTCGGGTCGGGCAGCGCCGGTCCGGGCGCGAGCCTCGGTGGCAGGGTCGGCCGGCGGTGCCCCTCGGCCGGGTAGAGCACGTCCATGGCCGCGCCGGCGCCGTACAGATAGTGGTCGAAGAGCCGGGTCAGTGCCGCCCGGCGGTCCGCCGGCCGGTCCTCCTCGTGCGCCCGCTCCTCGGCGTACGCGCGGATCAGGTCGTGCAGCACGTAACGGCCGGCGGTCGGCTGCTGGACAAGTGACTCGCCGACGAGATCCCGCAGGTGGCTGGCGGCGGTCGCCACGTCCGTGTCGAGCAGTGCGGCGGCGGCGAGGTCGTCCAGGTCCGCGCCGGGCTGGGCGGCCATCCTCCGCAGCAGCGTCCGCCGCCGCACCGGCAGATTCTGGTACGACAGGTGCAGCGCCAGCTCCACCCCGGTTTCCAGCCGGCGGTGCTGGTGGCGTTCGTCGAGCCGGTCGGCGTGGTCGGTGACCGTCCAGCCCGGCCGGGCCGCCATCTGGCCGGCGACCACGCCGAGCGCCAGCGGCAGGTGGCCGCAGCGGCGCGCGACCCGCTGGTACGCGAACGGGTCCGGACCGATCGGGACCTCGGCGACCGCCCCGGCCAGCATCTGTTCCGCCTCGTCCGGGCTGAACACCTCGACGTCGAGGCGGACCGTCGCGGCCAGGTCTTCGAGCCGCCGGCGGGAGGTCACCAGGGTCAGGCTGCCGGGGGAGTGCGGCAGCAGCGGCGAGACCTGCTCCACAGTGGCCGCATTGTCCAGGATGATCAGGATCCGCCGGTCGGCGACCAGCTCCCGCAACGCCGCCGTCCGGGCCGGCAGCCCGGGTGGGATCTCGTGGCCGGAGAGCCCGAGCAGGCGCAGGAAGCCGTCCAGCACCGCCGCCGGTTCGGCCGGCGGCTGTCCCGGGTCGGGGTGGAAGCCGCGCAGGTTGACGAAGAGCGTCGTGTCGAACCGGTCCTCGGCGGCCAGCAGGTGGCCGAGGTGCACCGCCAACTGGGTCTTGCCGACGCCGGCCATCCCGGAGAGCGCCGCCACTACGGCGCCGGCGTCAGCCCCGGCCGTCAGTCGCAGTCGGTCCAGCTCCCGCTGCCGGCCGCTGAACGTGGCGACGTCCGCCGGTAGCCGGTCGAGGACCCGCACCTGGGCGGTCGGCGTGGTCTCGGCGAGACTGACCCGCAGCGCCTGCCGCCAGTGCGCGACGTAGCCGGTCTCGTCGTGCAGCGCCTGAACCACCGCGACCAGCAGTTCGCCGTTGATCCGGCGGCGCCCGGTCTTGAAGCAGTCCACGATCGTGCTGCGCCGGGCCAGCTCATCGGCCGGGCGGCCGGCGGCGGTCCAGCGGGCGTTGACCCGCCGCATGATCATCTGGAACGAGGGGTCACCGGCCCAGAGCTTGAGCGCGCGCAGTGTCTCGACAAGTTCATCAAGGTTGCGGGCCTGCCCCGGATCGGGCGGCCCGGCGGCCGCAACGACCATCACACCTCCCCGGACAAACCCTCATGTTATCCACCGCATCGACAATCGTGACGGGATTAACGGCGGGGCCGGGGCGAGGGCCGGGGGAAGGGGCCGGCGCAGGTGCGCCGGCCCCTTCGGCTCACTGGTTTGGCGTGTCGGCGCAGTAGCCGACGGCGACCGTGTTGGCGCCGGGCTGCAGGGTCCGGTTCCAGTCGGCCCCGCTCACCCGGTACGTACCGTCGTCCTGGGCCTGCCGTTCGAAGCCCCAGGCGTTGGTGATCTCACCATCCAGCTCGACGTAGGCGTACCAGTCGAGGGGTTGGTCGGTCTTGTTCTTGGCGAACAGGGTGGCGCAGTAGCCGCCCCCGGCGTCCGACTCCCACCACTTGGTGGGCCGCACGGTCACCGCGATGTTGCCCTGGTCCGGGCCGACCAGCCGGCCCACTCCCCAGCGGGCGGTGGTCTGGTAGCCGGTGCCGGTCGGGTCGGCCCAGTTGCGGATCGAGGTGCGGGCACCCTCGGACGCGTCGTTGACCTGGAAGTCTAGGCCGTGGAAGGTGTCCAGGCCGCCGTATTCGAGCAGGCTGATCGCCGCCTCGACGGTGTAGCCGGTGTCGGTGCGGACCGCCGCGCTCTCCAGCCGGTTCGCCTGGAATCCCTCGTCCCCGGTGCCGAACGACACGACGTTGTCGGCGTTGATCCGGATCTGGGTGTCGTCGTACCGGTAGGAGCCGTTCTTGAAGTTGCCGGCGTCGACGTAGATCTCCACCGAGTCCTGGATCCACGGGTCCGAGCCGGAGACGTCGACCACCGGGTCGGCGACCTCGGCCAGCACGTACAGCGTCTGGCCCCGCCACAGGGTGCGGACCGTGGCCACCGCGCCGCCGGTCCCGGAGACCTGCTTCTCGGTGCGGACCTCGTTCGCGCCGGCCCAGGCCGGGTCGACCGCGCCGTCGATCTCGGGAGCCGTCCGAGCCTGGACGACCTCCAGGTAGGACAGCGGCTCGATCAGGGTGAGGGTGCCCTGCACCCCCGGGGTGTTCCAGCCGACGGTGTCACCGTTGTGGTCGGAGACCCGCACGTCCAGGGCGAGCGTGTCGCCCAGGGCGGCGTCGGTGAGCGGCAGGTGCGCGATCAGCGCGTAGCCGCCGTCGTGGTTGGCCGCCACCGCCCGCACGTCGCCGGTGCCGTTGCGGGCCACCGTGTACGTCTGGTCGCCCAGCTCGAAGGTGACGCTGTCCTTGCGGGCGCGGGTGTCGTCGGCGACCGTCACGTACACGGTCAGATGGTCCGGCGCCCAGCGGAGCTGGAACTGCGCCACGTCCTCGATCTGGTTCAGCGGCAGCTTGCGCCACTCCAGGGCGCTGATGTTCTTGCGGGTCAGGGCGACGTCACCGGCGAAGACGTTCGCGGTGCGCAGCCGGGCCGGCAGCTCGCCGTCCACCACGCCGTAGTAGGCGGGCTTGGCGCGGAGGCTGTCGTTGAAGATCAGCGGCGCCCCGTTGCCGGACCGCCAGGACCGACCGTCGGTCAGGCCCCAGACCGTGACGACATACAGCTTCTCCGAGTACGCCCGGAAGATCCGGAACGCGTCCCGCAGGAAGTAGCCCTGCTCGATGAGCTTGGCCTGGGTCACCGGCGTGCCGGTGGTGACGTCCAGCTCGGTGACCGCCTGGGTCAGCGGCAGGTCCGCGAAGGTGGCCAGCGCCTGCTCCAGGGTGCTGACCGGGGTGGCCAGCGAGACATGGAACTGGTGGCCCACGCCGTCGATCGGCACGCCCCGGTCGAGCAGCCGGTCGACAAGGGCCTTGTACCGGGCCTGCTTGCCGCTCTGCTCGGTGTTGTAGTCGTTGATGAAGAGGGTGACCGGGTCGGCGCCGGCGACCGCGTAGGTGTCGTTGAACGCCTCGTCGGCGTACTGGAACGCCAGGTCGATGAAGTTCTCGCCGAGGATGCGGTACCACTCGCTGCGGCGCAGCCCGTCGGCGTACTCGCCGCTGTCGCTGACCACCTCGTTCACCACGTCCCACGAGTTGAGCGGGTTGGTGTCGGAGCCGAACAGGCCGTAGTCGTCGGCGAGTGACTCGGCGACGGCGAAGATGTGGGTCCGCAGCCGGTCCCGCATGATCTGCTGGTCCGCCTCGGAGGTGCCGAGCGGCTCGCCGGCCTCGTTCTGGAAGAACCAGGCCGGGGTCTGGCTGTGCCAGACCAGCACGTGGCCGTAGAGGCCGATCCCGTTGGCCTGGGCGAAGTCCATCAGCGCGGTGGCCTGCTCGTGCCGGCGGAAGTTGCCGTCCGCGTCGTACCACGCCTCCGGCTTCATGTGGTTCTCCGGCGTGATGTGGTTGAAGTGCCGGGTCAGCAGCTGGGCGGGGGCGCCGAGTGTCTCCCGGCTGTCGATCGCGACGCCGACCGGGAAGTCGGTGGTCTCGTGGATCGGGGTCAGGTCCTCGATGACCGGCGGCTCCGGCACCTGGACGGTGATGTCGTCGACGAGGAAGTCGCTGGTGTTGCCGGTCTCGCCGTTCTGCCAGGCGGTCTCGAAGTAGAGCAGCGCGCTGTCGGCGGCCGGCATGGTGAAGCTCGCCGTCACCTGGGTCCAGCCGCTGTTGGTGATGCCATCGAACTGGCCCAGGGTGCTGAACGACTGGCTGTCGCCGGAGGTGCTGGCCAGGCTCAACCAGATCTGGTCGGCCGGCTGTCCCTCGGCGAACCGCAGCCAGGCGCTGACGTCGTAGGTCACGCCCGCCTCGAACAGGGTGGAGACGTCCCGGCCGAGGCCGGAGCCCTGGTCGAACCGGTCGGTCACCAGCGCCGCGGCGGCGCCGTCGTGGGCCACGTCGGAGAGTTCGACCGTCGGGGCGCCCGAGCCGCTGTCGCGCGGCCCCCAGCCGTCCAGCCCGTCCTCGAAGTCGGTGTCGATGACGACCGTGCCCGGCTCCGGCCCGCCCGGCCCGGTCTCCGGGCCGGTGATGCTGACGTCGTCGAGCAGGTACGGCGTGGTCCCCTCGGCCTCCACGTAGAGGGTGGCGGCGCTCAGGTCGGCGGGCATCGTGTACTCGCCGCCGATGCGTACCCACTCGTCGGCCGTGGTGGCGACGTTGCTGCCGACCCAGGTGTAGGTGTTGTCGCCGCCGGCGGCCGGGGTGGCCTCCACGGTGAAGTGGACCCCGGCGGAGCCCTCCGTGCCCGCCGGAAGTTTCGCCCAGGCGCTGATAGCGTAGGTGGTTCCGGGCTCGAAGAGGGCGGTCGCGCTCGTCGCGGCGCCCTGCCAGTCGGCGGTCCGGCCGGTTACCGAGAGACTGTTAGCGCTCTCATGACCCTCCGTTGCAATCGCGAGGGTGACCGAGCCGCGGGGCCCCCATGGGGCGTACGAGTCGGATTCGAAGTCGTTGCTGAGCAGGACGGCGTCCTGGGCCTGGGCCGGGGTGGCGACGGCGGCCGAGCCAACCAGGGTGACCAGGCAGAACGTAAGAATTGTGGACAGTTGCCGCGATGTTCGGGTCGATCTATTTCCGAGGCGCATCAAGGCTCCCTAACCGGGCGGGACGGTGCGTGGACGGTGCCTGGGAATCGTTGCCAGCAAATCCAGACGCGCGAATGCTATCCGCGTGAAGCGAGCTAGTCGAGACATGTCGGGGGAGGTTGTCGCCGGAATCGACGCAACCTCGGCATCCTCCGGAAGTTTCGGAGGTTGGCGGGCCGGGTTTTTCGGCGCGATCGGTCGTAACCGGACCGACGGGGGTCGCGGGTCGGTGGGACCGGTCCCTGGCGCGCCGTCGATTTACAGGGTAGAAACATCTCACCCCTTCTTTCATGACGTGATACAAGCTGTCGGTCGGCCGAGGGAGCGCTCTCTCACGCGCCGCCGGAGAGGAAGAACTTGATGACGACGCACCACCCCGGCGTACCGCGTCGGTCCGGACCGCCGGCGGCCCGGCGGCGCATCGCCCAGGCCCTCGTGCTCGGCCTCGCGCTCACCTCGGCCACCACGCTCGCCAGCGGCGCGGCCGGCGCGCAGCCGCCCACCCCCGGCTCGCCGGACCTCGGCCCCAACGTCACCGTCTTCGACCCGAGCATGCCGGTCAGCGAGATCCAGGCCACCCTGGACGCCACCCACGCCCAGCAGGTAAGCGACGAGATGGGCACCCGGCGGTTCGCGTACCTGTTCAAGCCCGGCAGCTACGGCACGGCCGAACAGCCGCTGCAGATCAAGGTCGGCTACTACACCGAGATCTCCGGCCTCGGCGCGTCCCCCACCGACGTGGTGATCAACGGCAAGGTGGAGGCGTACAACCGCTGCCTGACCGAGGGCGGGACCGCCAACTGCATCGCCCTGGTCAACTTCTGGCGCACCCTCTCCAACCTCACCGTCAACATCAACGCCGCCGGCCAGGACGAGTGCCGCTCGTCGGCCAACTTCTGGGCCGTCTCCCAGGCGGTCTCGATGCGCCGGATGAACATCACCGGCGGTGGCCTGTCACTGATGGACTACTGCACCGCCGGCCCGCAGTACGCCAGCGGCGGCTTCATCGCCGACTCCCGGCTGCCGGCCACCACCAACGGCTCCCAGCAGCAGTGGCTGACCCGCAACAGCGAGGTGGAGAGCTGGTCCAACGCGGTGTGGAACCAGGTCTTCGCCGGCGTCGAGGGCGCCCCGGACGACGCCGCCTTCCCCGACCCGCCCTACACCACCCTGGCGACCACCCCGCTGAGCCGGGAGAAGCCGTACCTCTTCACCGATGCGAAGGGCCGGTACAAGGTCCGGGTGCCGGCGGTGCGGCGCGACACCCGGGGCATCACCTGGGGTGACGGTCTCACCCCCGGCCGGACCATCGGGATCGACGACTTCTTCGTCGCCCGGCCGGGCGACCCGGTGCACGTCATCAACCGGGCGCTGGCCCGTGGCAAGCACCTGCTGCTCACTCCCGGCGTGTACGACGTCGCCCGCAGCATCGAGGTGAAGCGACCGGACACCGTGGTCCTCGGCATCGGGCACGCCACCCTGACCGCCGTGGGCGGCTCGGTGCCGCTGGACGTGGCCGGCGTACCCGGGGTGGTGGTGGCCGGCGTCACCATCGACGCCGGCGGCAAGGAGTCACCGGTCCTGCTGCGGGTCGGCAGCCGGTACGGCAACAACAGCAGCACCCGGCGCAGCCCGATCACCCTGTCCGACGTGTACTTCCGGGTCGGCGGGCCGCACATCGGCAAGACCGACATCGCGCTCGAGGTCAACGCCGACCACGTCCTGATCGACCACACCTGGGTGTGGCGCGGCGACCACGGCGTCGAGGGCTTCACCGAGGGGGTCAACGGCGACACCGACCGCTGGCGTACCAACACCGGCCGCTACGGCGCCGTCATCAACGGCGACCACGTCACCGCCACCGGGCTCTTCGTCGAGCACTTCCAGCGCTACAACACGGTCTGGAACGGCGAGCACGGCACCACGATCCTCTACCAGAACGAGCTGCCCTACGACCCGCCGACGCAGGCCCACTGGATGAACGGGAACGTGGCCGGCTGGGCCGGCTACAAGGTCGGCGACCGGGTCCGCAACCACACCCTGCACGGCGGCGGCGTCTACGTGTTCAACCAGAACAACCCGTCGATCCGCACCGAGAACGGCTTCGAGGTGCCGCAGCGGCCGGGCGTGCGACTGCACCACATCATGACCGTCAACCTCAGCGCCGGCACCATCGACCACGTGGTGAACGGCGTCGGCGAGGCGGCCGGCATGGACCGGGTCGGCGCCCCGGTCTACCTCCCGCTCTACCCGACCCCGTAACCCCTGGTGG
This sequence comes from Solwaraspora sp. WMMD1047, assembly GCF_029626155.1. Lineage (NCBI taxonomy): Bacteria > Bacillati > Actinomycetota > Actinomycetes > Micromonosporales > Micromonosporaceae > Solwaraspora > Solwaraspora sp. WMMD1047. Next base: position 1,840,182 of record NZ_JARUBL010000001.1, read on the forward strand.
GCCGGCGCCGCGCGCCGGCGCCGGCCCACCATCGGGTACGCCCAACCAACCCCGGGGTACGCGGCCACACGCCCGTCGGATCCGGCTGGGCACCCGCCTGCGCGGCGTCGCCGATCAGGCCGGGTACGCCGTCGCGCGCACCAGATCAGGCCGGGTACGCCGTCGCGCGCCCGCCGGATCAGGCCGGGTCGACGCGGTAGATCACCATCTGGTCCGGGCAGGTGCGCGGCGCGGCCACCCCCACGTGTTCGAGCGCGGCACCGGTCAGCCGGAGGCCCGGGTAGCCGGTGCCGTCCGGTGCCGGTGTGCCCCACCAGGCGGGCGGCACCAGCCCGGCCGGGGTCGCTCCGACCAGGACCGGGCGGAGCAGGTACCGGCGGTGCGGGTCCAGACCCCGGAACGTCAGCCGGGCCGGCGGATCCGGGTAGAGGCTGCCGGTCGAGCCGGCGGCGAAGATCGCCCGGGACCGGTCGGGGGCCAGCACCCCGTGGCAGACGGTGTGCCCGTCGGCCTGGTCCATCCGCACCAGATCGCCGCCGAGCAGCAGCTCCCGTTCGTCGCGGTGGAACGCGATCCAGACGGCCAACTCGGCCAGCTCGTCGGCGGAGGCCGCGGTCAGGTCCCACTCGATCCCGAGGTGGCCGAAGACCGCGGTGGCGGCCCGGAAGCCGAGGTCGTGCCGGCGACCGGTGAAGTGCGAGTGGCCCGAGGCGATGTGCGAGCCCATGAACTCCGGCGGGATCAACTGGCTGGTCCAGCGCAGCATCGGCTGCCGGTCGTGCGGGTCGATGTTGTCGGATACCCAGACCCGGTCGGTGCGCTCCAGCAGCTCCAGGTCGATCCGGCCGCCGCCGGACGAGCACGACTCGATCTCCAGCCCGGGGTGCGCCGCCCGGATCTCGTCCAGCAGCCGGTACAGCGCCCGGGTCTGCGCGTGCACGCCGGGCCGGCCGTCGTCGTGCTGGTTGCCCGCCTCGACCAGGTCCCGGTTGTGGTCCCACTTCAGGTAGTCGATCGAGTACTCCTCGATCAGCGCGAGCAGCCGGGCCCGGATGTGCGCGTACGCCTCGGGGATGCCCAGGTTGAGCACCTGCTGATGGCGTGCGGGCACCGGCCACTCCGGCCGGGCCGACATGACCCAGTCGGGGTGGGCGCGGGCCAGGTCGGAGTCCGGGTTGACCATCTCCGGCTCGACCCAGAGGCCGAACTGCATGCCCAGCGCCCGGACCCGGTCGACGAGCGGGTGCAGCCCGTCCGGCCAGACGTCGGCCGAGACCACCCAGTCGCCGAGCCCGGCCCGGTCGTGGCGGCGGGCGCCGAACCAGCCGTCGTCGAGCACGTACCGCCGCACCCCGACCGCCGCCGCCCGCTCCGCCAGCGCGACCAGCTTCGGCAGGTCGTGGTCGAAGTAGACCGCCTCCCAGACGTTCAGGGTGACCGGACGGTCGGTGGAGACCGCCGGCCGGCGGGCCCGCAGGTGCCGGTGGAACCGGCGTGCCACCTCGTCCAGGCCCACGCCGTACGACCCGTAGAGCCACGGGCCGGCGTAGGTGTCGCCGGTGCCGAGCGAGACCTCGCCCGGCAGCAGCAGTTCGCCGCCGCCGAGCAGCCGCTCACCGGTGAAGGCCCGCTCGGCGTAGTGCAGGTGGTTGCCGCTCCACGCGGTGTGCACCGCCCACACCGACCCGGTGCCGAAGTCGAAGCCGGGGGTGCCGGCGTGCAGCAGGTAGGCGCTGTCGGCGCCGGTGCGGCCCTTGCGGTTCTCCCGCACGTGCGCGCCGAACCGGAACGGCCCCCGCTGCGGCACCCGCTCCAGGCCGTGCCGGCCGGTGAAGTCGAGCAGCTCGGCCGCGGCAGCCGGCACCGGGAACGCCACCGCCAGCTCGTCGACCGTGTACGGCTCGGCGGCCAGGTTCGTCACCGCGGCCCGGCCGCGCAGCAGGCCGCTGGGGAGCAGTTCCAGGGTGAGCCGTAGCCGCAACCGGCCGGTGTCGTCGTCGGCCAGCACCTCCACCGACGCCGCGTCGGCGGCGACGAACCCGCTGACGGCCTCGCCGGCGACCGTGACCGAGGTGCTGCCGAACGCGGCGGACCAGCCCCGGCCTTCCGACGAGCCGCGCAGGCCGGGCCGGCCGGTCCAGCCCCGGTGCGGCTCGGGCAGCACGGCCAGCCGCGGCGGCACGTCGACGTTGTTGGTACCGATCACCGGCACGCTCGCCCGCACCAGCGCGTCGGCCTGCTCGGCGTCGAGGTCGGGCAGCTCCGGACCCCAGTGCGTGATGGCCGGCAGCCGGCCGGCGGTGGCGTCGATGAGCACGGTGACGCCCGCCGCCGTCAGGGCGATCGTCGCGTCCGGTCCGGTTCGGGGCGGATTGCGCATCGGTGTCGTCCTCCTGTGGCCGGGGGTGGGGATGTCGCGGCGGCTGCCGGGGTGCGGCCGGGCGCGCGGGGGCGGACAATCGCCGGATGTACGTCATCCGCGAGAAGCTTTTCGACATCGGCGACGACTTCGACATCACTGACGAGTCCGGCCGCAAGGTCTACCACGTCGACGGCAAGGTGTTGACCCTGCGCGACCGGCTCGTCATCGAGGACCCCGACGGCAACGAGGTGGCGTCGGTGCACCGCAAGCTGATCGCGTTGCGGCGCAGCTACGCCATCGAGATCGGCGGCGAGAAGGCCGCCACCATGCGCAAGAACCTGTTCACCCCGTTCCGGGACAGGTACACCATCGACATTCCCGGCCCGGACGACCTGGAGATGCGCGGTGACCTGCTCGACCACGAGTACACCGTCGAGCAGGGCGGCGTCGAGGTGGCGTCGGTGTCGAAGAAGTGGTTCCGGATCCGGGACACCTACGCCGTCAAGGTCGCGGACGGCGCGGACCACCTGCTGATCCTGGCCAGCGTGCTGGCCCTGGACCTGGCCCAGTCCCGGGCCGAGCAGGAGCGCGAGGAGAAGGAACGCAAGGAGAAGGAGGGCTGACCAGAACGCGGGACCGCGTCCATTCCCGGGCGCCGCCGGTGGCGGTATAGTCCGCCGATCGGGGCCTACCCTTGCCGGCTCAGGCGCCGGCGCCGAGCCCGATCGCATGGAGGATAGCGCGTGTCCCAGGGCCAGGAGCTGACCGATCAGCGCGAGGGCATGACCAGCAGGCCGACCTTCGAATCCGCGTTGCGTGGCTACGACAAACGGCAGGTCGACCAGTACGTCGCGGAGCTGGCGGGTCGGCTGTCGAAGCTGGCCGCCGAGCGCGGTCAGGCGGTCAGCCACATCCAGAACCTGACCGTGCACCTGCAGCAGACGCAGGTGGAGCTGGCCGAGCTGCGGGAGAATCCGCCGCAGCTGGACCGGGCGTCGTTCCGCGACCTCGGCCCGATGGCCGACCAGATCATCGCGATGAGCGAGCAGCAGGCCGCGGCAATCGTCGAGGCCGCCACCCAACGGGCGAACGAGCAGCGGGCCGAGGCGGAGCGGGTCCTCGGCGCGGCCCGGGAACGCGCCGAGAAGATGCGCGCCGAAGGCGTGGCCGCCGCCGAGCGGATCGAGGAGGAGTCGCGCCGGGTCCGGCAGGAGAACGCCCTGCAGCTCGACCGGGCGCGGGCCGAGGCCCGGGAGCTGATCGAGACCGCCCGGACCCAGCTCCAGCAGGAGGCCGAGGCGGCCCGGGCGCGCACCGAGGAGGAGCTGACCGGATGGCGGGCCGAGGCCGAGCGGGAGATGGCCGAGCGGCAGGAGGCGGCCGAGGCCGAGCTGGTCCGTCGCCGGGAGATGGCCGAGCAGCGCACCGCCGCGCTGGAGGCGGCGGCCGAGCAGCACGCGGACGAGCTGCGCCGGCAGGCCGAGGAGCAGTCGGCCGCGCACCAGCAGCAGTTGGCCGAGCTGCGTAAGGACATCGAGGCGCGGCAGCAGGCGCTTGCCCACGTCCGGGCCGCCCAGGAGGAGGCGCAGCAGCGGCTGACCCAGAGCCGCCAGGAGCGGGCCAGCACCGAGCACGAGCTGGCCCAGCTGCAGCAGCGGCTCGGCGAGACGCGCCAGGATCTGACCGCCGAGCTGAACCGGCTGGAGGAGGCCCGCCAGTCGGCCGAGGCCGCCGAACGGCAGGCCGTCGAGGTGCGGGCCCGCGTCCAGCGCGAGGCGCAGCGGGTCGCCGACCGGGCCGCCGCCGCCGTGCTGGCCGCCGCGGCGCTCAGCGGCGAGACCGGTGAGTACCGGATCGTCGCGGTGAAGCCCGGCGAGCAGCCGGCCGAGCAGCCCACCCAGCACCTTGCCGACGGTGGGCCGTCGGCCGGCGGGTACGAGCAGCGCAACGGGCCGGAGCAGTCCGCTCACGCGCAGCCGACGATGGAACAGCCCGAGGTGACCGCCCGGCACGCGTTCACCCCGCAGCCGGCCCAGCCCGCCGAGCCCGCCGCCGGGCAGTCGGCGCCGACCGGGCACGGGTTCGAGCAGGCGACCCAGTCGTTCCCCGTCCGGTCCGAGCGGGAGGCGTACCAGCCGGAGCCGGTGCGCCGGACCGACGGCTCCCAGCAGCCGGAGTGGGGCTCCCAGCAGCCGGAATGGGGCTCCCGCCAGCCGGAGTGGGGCTTCCACCGGTCGGAGCCGGCCGCCGCCCACGCGGAGTCGCCCTACCAGCGCGATGCCGAGGAGCGGCCCGAGCCCGAGGACCGCGGCGGCGTGCCGCACCAGCCCGAAAGCGCCGCCCAGCTCAACGGCGCGACGCAGGCCGAAGCCGCGGACCGGGTCGAGGGTGCGACCCATGTCGACGGTGCGGTGCACGCCGAGAGTGCGGAAGTTGGTGGTGACGCGCACGGCAACGGTGACGCGCACGGCAACGGTGTCCCGCCGGTCGACGGCCCGGACCGGCGCGACGGCGTGGAACCCGGCGAGAGCGCAAACCACAGCGGCGCCGAGGACCAGTCTCGATCCGACGACGAGTCCCGATCCGACGACCAGTCCCGGTTCCAGGACCCGGCCGACGCCGGGCACCAGGCTGACGCGGAGCACCGGGGCGACCCGGAACATCGGGGTGACGGGGAGAATCGGGCCGAAGCCGGAGACTTCGCGAACCGCGGGGACGGCGACGCGACCGTACCCGTGATCGTCCCCGACAGCGGGCGCACGGAGCCGGCCGCCAGCGAGTTCCACGCGTTCCGCGAATCGCCGCCGCGCCCGGCGCCGTACGCGTACCCGCCGCCGCCGACCCCACCGCAGGAGCAGCGCCAGTACCCGCAGCCGTGGACGCCGAGCGGCGACAACGCCCGGCTGTAGCTCAGCGGACGCGGCTCATCCCTGCGCCGGCCCGGCGGCCGGCGCGGGGGTCGGCGGGAGGAACGGGCTGGGCGTTCCGGTCCAGGAGACGTGCAGCTCCTCCCGGGCCCGGGTGCAGGCGACGAAGAGGGCGCAGCGCTCCCGGAGCAGGTCGCCGTCGTGCTGGATCCGGTCGACGGCGACCGGGGTGATCTCGCGGGCGTACGGCACCGCCTCCGCGGTCACCCCGACCACCGCGACGCACCGGAACTCCAGACCCTTCATCGCGTGCATGGTGGCCAGCCGTACCCCGGAATTGCCGGTGGCCGGGTGGTCGCGGACCCGGACGGCCGGGATGCCGGCGGCGACCAGCGCGGCGTACACCCGGTCCAGGGTGGTCCGGAACCGGGTGCAGACCCCGATCTCGCTGGTCGGGACGCCCCGGTCCCGCCAGTGGTTGATCCGCTGGACCAGGGCGGCGAACTCGGCCTCCTCGGTCGGGTGGCCGGCGGCGTGCGGCTGCCGGCCCCGCAGCAGCGACCGGTAGCCGGTCAGCGTGTCGGTGCCGTCGCCGCTCAGGTCGGCGACCCCGGTGTCGGGCAGCAGCCGGGTCGCCCAGGCCAGGATCTCCTCCGTACTCCGGTAGTTGATCCGCAGCCGGATCCGGCGGCCGGTGGTGGGCAGGCCGAGCGCGTCCAGCGACACGTGGGAGTCGTAGATGCGCTGGTGCGGGTCGCCGGTGATGAAGAAGTCGTCCGGGCCGGGGGGCACCGCCGCCCGCAGCAGCCGCCACTGTGCCGGGTGCAGGTCCTGCGCCTCGTCCACCACCACGTGGTCGAAGCCGGACCCGGCGGCCGGGTCGGCGTCGGCGAGCAGCCCGGCCGCGTCGTCGCAGAGCTGCAGGTGGGTACGGGCGCCGGTGCCGGCCACCTCGGCCAGGAACGCCTCGACCGCCTGCCAGACCTGCTCGCGCTGGCGCGGTCCGAGCGCCGTGCCCCGGCCCAGCCGGGCGACCCGCAGGTAGCCGGTCCGGTCCCCGATCCGCTGGGCGAGGATCACCTGCCGGTACTCCTGGGCGAGGAACCGCTCGTCCTGCGGCAGCGCCAGCCGATCGGCCACCTGCCGCCACAGCTGCCGCTCGGCGGCGTCGCCGAGCAGGTACGGCATCCGCCCGGTGGCCGCCCGCACGACGCGGACCGCGAGGGCGTTCACGGTGGTCACCTCGACCCGGGCCAGCCGCTCCCGGTCGCCGTCGAGCAGCAGCTCCAGGTGCTCACGCAGCGTCCCGGCCAGCTCGGTGGTGTACGTGGTGAGCAGGACCCGGGCGCCCGGGTGGCGGTCGAGCAGGTGCTTGACCCGGTGCAACGCGACCACCGTCTTGCCGGTGCCGGGTCCGCCGGAGACCTGCGTCGGCCCCGGGTACGCCGGATGGTAGGCGACCCGGTGCTGTGCCGGGTGCAGGAAGACCCGCCAGGCGTCGAACGGCTTGGCCAGGATCTCGGCCACCTCGTCCAGGCCGGTGACCAGGGTGATCCGGTTGCGGGTGTTGGTGATCGCCCGGTGCAGGCTCTCGGTGGGGCGGGCGTCGGCGTCGGCCGGTCGGCGGTCGGCGACCACGTCCCGGTAGACCTCCTCCGGGGTGAACCCCTCGGCCAGGTACTGCAGCACCTCGAACTGGTCCTCCGGCAGCAGCCCGCCGAACGCCTCCAGCTGCGGCTTGTCGACGATGGTGCGGGCCGCCCGCAGCACCTGGTCGTCGATGCCGAGCCGCCGCAGCGTCTGGTCGGAGTGGCCGGCGAAGAGCAGCCCCGACGCGCCGGCCGCGGCCCGCTCCAGCGCCGGGGTGAGCTGCTCGATCGCGTCGACGTCGCGTACCTCCAACGCCCGGGTCGCGGTGTTCACCGTGTAGAGCCGCTTCGCCGCCCAGCCGTACGCCTCGTCGTGCGGGACGACGGCGAGCAGCAGGAACGTGTCGCCGCCGTCGTCGGGGGCCAGCACCACCCCGCGCCAGGACATGTTGATCCGGATGGTCCGCATCCGGGAATCCCGGGCGTAGTGCACCGCCTCCAGGTGCAGGCCCTTGTCGGCGTGCAGCTCGGCGATGCTGAGCTGCTGGAACTTCTCCATCGCCTTGCGCACACCCGCCCGCACCGGCTTCTCCAGAGTCTCGTAGCTCTGCCAGAAGCTGTTGGCGAACGCGAGCTGCGGCACAGGCGGACCTTCCGGGGCAACCAGCAGGAGGTGGAAGCCTAGTCGACCCTGGCGTTACGACAGTTGCTGGCCTGCGACGACATCCGGTCCCGGAGGGTCCGTCCGCGGTCGACGAGTCGACCGCGGACGGACCGCACAGAGGTCAGCCGCCGAGGCTGGCGGCGGCCGAGGCGATCGCCGAGGCGAAGTAGCTGACCTGGGTGTAGACGCCCGGGTAGTTCGGGCGGGCGCAGCCGTTGCCCCAGCTCACGATGCCGACCTGGACCCAGGCGTTCGAGGCGTTGCGGCGGAACATCGGCCCGCCGGAGTCGCCCTGGCAGGTGTCGACGCCGCCGCCCGAGTAGCCGGCGCAGATCTCCTCGGCGACGATGACATCCCCGCCGTACGATGCGTCGCAGCTGGCGTCGCTGACGAACGGCACGGTGGCCTTGAGCAGGTAGCGCTGTTGGGAGCCGCCCTCCCGGTTGGCGCCCCAACCGGCGACGGTGAAGGTGCCGCTGTCGTACGCGGTGGTCGTCGCGATGGGCAGAGTGGACAGTGTGGTGACCGGGGTGGCCAGCCGGATCAGCGCCCAGTCCTTGCCCACACCGTTGTAGCCGGGGGCGCGGTAGACGTAGTTGGAGCGGACCTGGATCCGGCCGCTCGTCGACTGCAGGTCGACGACCCCCATGGTCGCGGTGATGCTGGTGTTGCTGCCGGTCCGCCCGACGCAGTGGGCGGCGGTGAGGACCAGTCGCGGGCTGTAGAGTGCCCCGCCGCAGCCCATCGAGAGCCGCACCATGAACGGGAACTCGCCCTGCGCGGCGCGGGTTCCGCCGACGACGTACGGGGTGACGTCGTCATCGGCGGCGGCCGGTGCGACGAGGACGAGAGTGCTGGTGGCGACCGCCACCATCGCGGCGGCCAGCCGGCCGACCAGTTTGCGCCAACGGATCACGGACGCCTCCCACGCTATGCGGCGCACCTTGTGGGTACGCCGATCGATGGCGGGAGCGTAGAAAGATTCGCGTTTCTCAATCAACATCCCGATCCGGTCATACGACGCCGGGCTGTCCCCTGAGGACCGTCCGATCCTTTCCGAGCCGGGTCCGATCGATCTGGAATCGGGCTGGCCGCCGCACCAGAATGGGAACCTCGGGCATTGCTGCGAGGGGGTGCGGATTGCTCGCCATCCAGGTCCTCGGTCCCACCCGGTGCTGGCGGGATGGGACGGAGATCGGCCTCGGTCCGGCCGGCCGACGCGCCGTGCTCGGCCTGCTCGTGCTCGCCGGCGGCCGCCCGCTGCCGCGGTCGCGCATCGTCGAGGCGATGTGGGGCGAGCAGGCGCCCGCCAGCGCCACAAACGTCGTCCAGACCCATGTGAAGCATCTGCGCCGGCTCCTCGAACCCGGCCGCCGCACCCACACGCCAAGCGCGGTGCTGCCCTCCACCGGGGGCGGGTACGCGCTGCGGCTGCCGGCCGGCGCGGTCGACCTCGGCCGGTTCCGCGAGCTGCTGACCGCCGCGGCGGCGGCCGACCGCCAGGGCGATCCGCGCGGCGTCGCGACCCACCTCGCCGAGGCACTGGACATGTGGCACGGGCCGCCGTTCGCCGATATACCGGTGCTCGCCGGGCACCCGATGGTCCGTTCGCTGCTCGACGAACGCCGCGCGGCGGTGGCCCGCTACGCAGACGTGATGCTGGCCCTGGGAGCCGCCGACCGGACCCTGCCGTTGCTGCGTGAGGAAGCGGCCACGCACCCGCTGGACGAGGCGGCGCACGCGCGGCTGATCCTGGCGTACCACGCCGGCGGGCGGCGGGCGGAGGCGCTGACCGCCTACGACGTCGCCCGGCGGCACCTCGCCGAGGAGCTGGGTGTCGGCCCCGGGCCGGACCTCGTCGCGGCCTACCTGCGCGTGCTCGACGACGAGACACCCGCGCCGCCGGTGCAGCCGCGGGTCGGCAGGACCCCCACCACGCCGCCGGTCAACCAGCTCCCGGCTCAGGTCGCCGGCTTCACCGGGCGCACCGCCGAGCTGGCGACCCTGGACAAGCTGATCGGCAACGGCAACGGCAACGGCAACGGCAACGGCAACGGCAACGGCAACGGCAACGGCAACGGCAACGGCGACGGCGACGGCGACGGCAACGGCAACGGCGACGGCGACAGCGGCAGCGGTGTGGCGGTGCGGATCGGTGTGGTCTGCGGGACCGCCGGGGTCGGCAAGACGGCGCTGGCGGTGCGCTGGGCACACCGTGCGCGGGACCGGTTTCCCGACGGACAGCTCCATCTGGACCTGCGCGGCTACGACCCGCGCCGCCCGGTCTCCGCCTGGGCCGCGCTCGGACATCTTCTGGAGTCGCTCGGCGTGCCGGCCACCGGCATCCCGGACGACCTCGACCGGCGGGCGGCCCGGTACCGGGCCGAGACCGCGGGCCGGAGGCTGCTCATCCTGCTCGACAACGCGGCCTCCGTCGACCAGGTCCGGCCACTGATCCCGGGTACGGGTGCCGTCCTCATCACCAGCCGGGACAGCCTCGCCGGTCTGGTGGCCCTGCACGGCGCCCACCGCCTGATGCTGGACCTGCTCCCCGAGCCGGAGGCGCTGGCGCTGCTGCGCTCGCTGGTCGGGGTACGCGTCAACCGGGAACCGGAGGCCGCGGCCGCGCTGGCCCGGCAGTGCGCCCGGCTGCCGCTGGCCCTGCGGGTCGCGGCGGAACTGGCCGCGTTCCGGCCGGCGGAGCCGCTCGCCGGCCTGGTGGGCGAGCTCGCCGACCGGCAGCGGCGACTGCGGCTACTGGACCCGGGCGGGGACGTGCGGGCGGCCGTACGGGTGGTGTTCTCCTGGTCCTACCGGCAGCTTCCGGCGGCGGCAGCCCGGCTGTTCCGGCACCTCGGCCTGCACCCCGGCCCGTCGTTCGACACCGGCGCCGCCGCGGCCCTGGCCGCCGTGGACCGTGCCGAGGCCGCGACGCACCTGGAACTGTTGGCCCGCAAGCACCTGGTACGCGCCGAACCGGCCGGCCGGTACGTCATGCACGATCTGCTGCGCGCGTACGCCGCCGAGCTGGCCGCGGACGACGATGCCGGCGGCGCGCTCGACCGGCTGCACGCCCACCTGCTCGCGACGGCCGCGGCGGCGATGGACCGGCTGCACCCGGCCGACCGGGCGCACCGCCCGGCGGTGGACCGCGCGCCGGGCTTCCCGGACCCGGCCGCGGCGCGTGCCTGGCTGGACGCCGAGCTGCCCGGCCTGGTCGCCACCGCCGCCACCTGGCTGGAGCACGATCGGCCCCGGTTCGCCACCGACGTCGCGGCCACGCTCTACCGGCATCTCGAAGGCGGCGGCTACACCCACGCCGAGGTGCTGCATGGCTGCGCGCTCGAAGCGGCGCGGCATCTCGGCGACCCGGCCCGGCACGGCAGGGCGCTGACGAATGTCGGTGCCGTGCACCGGCTGCTCGGTCGCTACGAGCTGGCCGAGACGCACCTGGCCGAGGCGGTCGCGGTCCTGGCCCGCTGCGGTGACCAGCTCGGCGCCGCCCGCGCGCTGTCCAATCTCGGCATCGTCTACGAACGGCTCGGCCGCGACGACGACGCCACCGCGCACCAGCTGGCCGCGCTCGCCGCCTACCGCCGGGCCGGCGACCGGTACGGCGAGGCGTCCACGCTGGTGAATCTCGGCAACGCCAACACCCGCCCGGGTCACCTCGTCGAGGCGTACGACCAGTTGCGCCGCTCGGCGGTGCTGTTCCGGGAGGCCGGTACCGCCCTCGGCGAGGCGATGGCGCTGACGAACCTCGGCGACGTGTGCACCAGTCTCGGGCGGCACGACGAGGCGGTGCGGCAGCTGGCGGCGGCCCGGGACATCTTCTCGGTGGCCGGGCACCCCTACGGCGAGGCCGTCACCCTTGCCAACCTGGGCCGGGTACGCGGCCTCTGTGGCGACCACGACCGGGCGATCGACGATCTGACCGAGGCGCTGCGCATCCTGCGTTCGCTCGGGCATCCGTACGGGGAGGCGAGCGCGCTGAACAACCTCGGCGACGTGCTGACGGCGGCGGGGCGTACGGCCGACGCGGTGGCCCGGCACGCCGCCGCGCTGTCGATCGCCACCGCGACCGGCGACCGCGACGAGCAGGAACGCGCGCACGAGGGCATCGCCCGCGCCCAGCAGGACGCGGTACGCGCCACCCGGTAGGCCCGGTCCAGCCGCGGTCCATTTTTCGTCCAGTCGGCGTTCCTAGGCTGTCGCCACCTGCTCACTCCCTGTCTGCCGGAGGCACCGATGAACGTGAACGTGGGTCGGAAGTTGATCGCCGTACTGGTGGTGGTGGCGGCCGGGCTGGCTCCGCCGGGTGTGGCGTCGGCCGCCCCGGCTGCGCCCGAGGGCCGCATCTGCAAGACGGCGACCGACTGCGCCGACGGCGGTCTGCGCGCCGCCTCGGCGGGTCACGCGGGACGACCCCTGGGTGACGTCGGCATCAATGTGGTGCCGGTGGCCCCGCCGCCGGGGTTCCCGCCGGGCACCCCCTGCTACCAGGAGGAGGTATTCGAGGAGGTCTACGAGACCGCCACCTACACGACCATCTACGAGTTGGGCTTCATGGCCAGCGTCTGCCTGTTCCCCAACGAGATCGTGCTCTACAACCTGGAGACCTTCCTCTCCTTCCCCAACGGCGTGCAGGACCCCCGGCTCACCTCGCTGCGGTTCGTGGTGCGCGACCAGATCGTGAACTACTCCCCGACGGAGAAGGACGGGTACTCCGAGCTGTGGGTGACCTTCTGCCCAGACCCGGCGCAGCCGAGCGGCTGCCAGCGGTATCTGCACCGACTGGGCCTCATCTTCAACCCCGCCTGGGTCTACCCCTTCTCCGTCTTCCAGCGCCTGAGCTGACCCGATGCCCTGGCCGTCCTAAGGACGGCCAGGGCATCACGGAGAGCTCGATTGACGGTTCCTGGCTGCACTACGTGTATCACGATGTAGTGCATGACGAAGCCGACGTCAATCCGGTTCGACGAGGTCCTACTGGCTCGCCTCCGACGCAGGGCGCAGTCGACCACCGGTGCCAACATGTCCGCCCTGGCTCAACGTCTCGTTGATGAAGGGCTCAGAATGGCCGACCACCCGGGCATCCTGTTCAAGGACGGGCCTACCGGACGGCGCGCGGCACTCGCCTACGGGCCGGACGTCTGGGAGATCATCAAGTTCCTCCGCGAGATCGATGAGCGGGGCCCCGCAGCACTCAGCGCCGCGGCCGAGGTACTCGCCATCGACGTCAACCGTGTCGCGGCGGCCGTCAGTTACTACGGCGACTATCGGGAGGAGATCGACGCCGAGATCGAGGCGGCGGATGACGCTTCCGAACGGGCCGAGCGGGCGTGGCGTGTCCAGCAGAGGCTCATCGCGTGACACCGACCGCGCCGATCCTGGTGCTCGACGAGATGTTCTCTCCCGCGATAGCCGTGGCCTTGCGCGACCGCGGGCATACCGTCATATCAGTGGCCGAGCGTCTTGACCTCCGCACCATGACCGACCATGAGGTCTTCGCCCTGGCCGCCGCCGAGCGCGCCTGGCTGCTGACCGAGAACGTCCAGGACTTCCGACCGATCCTGCTCCAGGCGCTACAGGCCGGTGCCGCGACCCCATGTCTGCTCTTCACCAGCAGCCGAACCGTCCCACGGTCCCGAAAACAGATCGGCACCCTGATCGATGCGCTCGACGCCTGGCTGGTGACCGGCCCGCCATCCCCGCCGATCACCGAGGACTGGCTCAGCAATCCCGATCCTGGAAGCCCCGCCCGGTGACTGCCCGACCCACTGGAAAGCGGAACTCGGATGGAGATCACGATCCGGTCCGCCGCCGTGGGTCAACGACTTTCACCTGGCCGAGGAACGTGCCGGTCCTCGGGGTGTTCGTACCGTGGGTTGACCTGCCACTCCTGGCGGGGGACGGCTCGGCGGCTTCCGCCTGGGTCGGCAGGCGCTTCCTCCGGTGCTCGGCTGTTCATCGGCTCGCCGGTTGGATCATGGCGGCGTAGGTAGCGGAGCGCCTGGCTGAGCGGTATCGGTCGGCTGCCGCAGATCGAGCAGGTGCTGGTGCGTTGCCAGTGTCGTCGTAGGGTGCGGCGGGCCAGCAGGATTCGGCGGTTGCGGATCTGGGCGGGGGACAGGTCGAACGCACTCACGACCGTTCCTCGATCCGCTGACGGGGGACTGGTGGGGTGTACCGGCCGGCCCGTTGGTTCGTCGTGATGGGTGCCGGGCGCTCCTCAGACCGCTCGTAGACCAGCGCGCCGTCGCACCGCGCGGTCACCCGCAGCTCTGGTACGACGCTCTCCATCGCCCGCCGCCGGTACCGCCCCGGCACCGTCCCGTCCGGCTCGGACTGCCCGGTCAGGTCGATCGCGACCTCCCGGCCCGCAGGAACCACTTCCACCGCCTGGCCACACGTCCTCCCTCACCAAGCCTGGCGAGAAGCTGCCGACGACCAGGGAACTCGCCGATCAGTATGAGACCTCAGGTGTGACGGTGCGGAAAGCTGTCGAGCTCCTGATCGAAGCCGGAGTCCTGGAGGGCAGGCAGGGGATCGGAGTGTTCGTAGCAGAGAAACCTGGCCGGGATTCCTGACCCTAGCCGCTGAACTCCCTGCACGCCGACCCCTCGGACGCTCAAGATCAGATGCTCAATAGTCCCGTTGTAACCCTGTTAGGCGTGACTGTTGAACATCTGATCTTGAGCATCCTGGGAGGCGGACGGGTCAGCCTCGGCCGGGGTGGTTGGTGACCAGGGTGGTCAGGGAGCGTGGGGGCAGGGTGAGGCGGGTGTGCGGGCCGCGCTTCGACACCAGCTCCGGCGCCTTGGTCAGGTTGTGGGTGGCGTCGGTGAGGTAGGCCGTGGCGCGCTTCATGTCGACGCTCGTGGCCACCTCCGTTGTGCCGGTGTTGAGGATCTCGACCACCTCGCTGCCGTCGGCGTTGCGGTAGGCCGACACCTTCACACCCTCGATCTCACTGCCGACACCGACCCGCACCGCCCCCGGCCGGATGAACCGGCTGTACGCCGCGAACGCCCAGAGCCGCGACGACACCCGGTACGCGTCGTTCGCGTCGTCGACCTGCATCAGCGCCGCCGTGCCGCCCCGCGACGACCCCAACCAGAAGATGAACGCGCTGCTGTTGGCGAGGGCCAGGGTGTCGTGGATGCGTTCGGCGACCGCGATCCCGTCGGTGCCCTTGCCGCTGTCCCACGCCTCGTTCCAGCCGTCCGCCACGCTCGACGGCGCCCACTCCGCCATCCACGTCTTGGCGGTGGTCGGCAGCGGCCGGTTCGACGGGCTCGCGTACCCGTGTCCGGTGAAGACCGCGAGGTGCCGGCGGGCCTCGGGGTCGGCCTCGATGGCCTGGGCGTACGCGTCGGACTGGGTCCAGCCGAACGAGTCGCAGCAGGCCACGCCGACCCTGGCCCGCTTGGCGATCGGGCCGATCACCTTCATGAACTCGGCGGCCTGCGCGGGGGTGAAGCGCATCGAGGCGTACGGGGCGGTCCAGTCGGGTTCGTTGGTGAACCCGAGTTCGTCGATCTTGATGCCCTCCTGCCGGTAGAACTTGGTGTACTGCACCAGGTAGCGCGCGTACGCCTCCCGCCAGTCGCCGCTTTCGCAGGTGACGCCCTGCAGCCCGCAGAGCGATCCGCCGTTGCTGTCGGAGCCGTTGTCCTTCATGTACCCGGGCGCGCTCCACGCGTCGGCGTAGAACCGTCCGATGCCGCGCTTCTGCGCCTCCTTGCTGAACCACACCTGCCCGCCGTCCCAGCCGTTCCAGACGTAGTTCGGCGGGGCGGTCGGGCCGCCGGGGTCGGTGGGCTGGATGGAGAGCATCAGGTCGTACGGTTCGGTGGCCGACGAGCCGATGCCGAGCCGCAGGATGCTCGGCGCCGCGCCGGTCCGGCGGTCCAGCAGCAGGTCCAGGGCCTCCGCCCGCTTGGCCTCGGAGAGCTTGTGTACGAGCGAGGCGCGCTGGAAGGCGATCGAGTAGCCGAAGCCGTCGATCGACTGGTGCCGGTCGCGGCGGTCGATGTCGATGCCGGACGGGGGGTGGGCGTGGGCCGGTGCGGTGGCCAGCACAGTGCCGGTGATGACGGCGGTGACCAGGGCGGTGCGGAACCGAAGCACGAGGGGGTACTCCATTCGCGGCAGCATCGGCCGGCGCGTTCCCTGACGCGTGACGGGCAACGCCGGTGTCGGTTGGACGAGCCGCAAGACATTCTCGCACGTCGATGAAATCCGTGCGAGGTCCGGCGAGCCGCCCGGGAACCAGAACGGCCGGGGCGGCCGACTATCCGAAGCCGGGGTCCGGCGGCAGCGGTCGGCGTACGAACAGCTCCGCCGGCACCGCGTCGGCGAGGGCCTGGTAGCCGGCCGGATTGAGGTGCAGGTGGTCGCCTTCGTCGTAGACGGCATGCAGCCGGCGCGGCTCGGCCGGGTCACGGACGGCCCCGTCGAAGTCGATGACCCCGTCGAACCGGCCACTGTTGACGATCCACAGGTTGACCGCCGCGCGGCTGCGTTCCCGCAGGCCGTCCGGGTCGTCGTAACCGTCGTGCCCGCCGAACGGCGCGATCGTGCCGCCGTACACGAGCAGGCCGTGCGCCCGCGCGCGGACGATGACCTGCCGGTACGCGGCGATCAGATCGTCGACGACCGCGCGCTGCGCGGCGTCGGTGGCGTCGGCGGTGCCGATGTCGTTGACGCCCTCGAAGAGGACCAGCCACTCGACCCCGCTCTGCGCCAGCACGTCCCGATCGAGCCGGGCCAGCACGCTCGGGCCGAGCCCGTCGGCGAGCACCCGGTTGCCGCCCGCCGCCTGGTTGAGCAGCGCCACCCCGGCGGTGGCGGGGGAGTCGTGCAGCCGCTCGGCCAGCCGGTCCGGCCAGCGGTCGTTGCCGTTCGTGGTGCTGCCCCGGCCGTCGGTGAGCGAGTCGCCGACCAGCACCGCGGCGCCCGACCCGGCCGGCGCCCACACCTCGACCCCGCTGAGCAGATACCAGTGGTCGACGGCGGTCGCCCCCGGCAACTCGTCGTCCGCGAGCCGGTCACCCCCGATTAGGTACGAGGTGGTACGCGAACCCGGGTGCGAGGTGACCCCGCCGGCCTGGCCGTCGGCGAGGTACACGGTGACGGTGAGGTTGGCGCGGGGCACCAGCCCCAGGTCGAGCGGATCGGTGACCACCTGGGCGCCCGGCGGCACGACCGTGGCCGGCCGACCCGAGAAGGTCAGCGGCACCGAGGTGCCGGGTTGGATGCCGGACCCACCGGCCCGCCCGCCGGCGGGCAGGGCGACGGCCGCGCCGGTGATCGGCAGGGCGGCGTCACCGAAGGCGTTGGAGAACCGCAGCCGGACCCGTGCGCCGCCGATCGTCACCCGGAGGGTCTGCCGCAGCGTGGTGTCGGCGAAGGTGTGGTCGGCCCCGGCGAACGGCGGGGGTGGCAGGTTGTCCGGCGTGGTGAGCATCGGCATCGCCGCCCAACTGCCAACCCACCGTCCGATCATCTGCGAGATCCTAACCGGCGGCGGCCGGCGCGAACCGACCGTGGTCGATCCGCGCCGGCCGCCTCAACCGGTCCGCGGGTGGTGCGGGCTGATCAGCCGGCGGTGCAGGTCGGGCTCATGCCCGAGCCGCTGCCGGTGCCCTGGAAGCCGAACTCGGTCGTCTGGCCGGCGTTCACCCGGCCGTTGTACGACACGTTGGCGAACCGGACCGAACCGGTACTGCCGCTGGCCTGCGCGTTCCAGGTGTTGGTGACGGACGCCCCCGAGGGGATGTTCATCGTGACCGCCCACGAGTTGATGGCCGACGATCCGGCCGTCACCCGGACGCTGGCCACGAAGCCGCCGTTCCACTGGTTGAGCGAGACCGTGGCCGAGCAGCCCGACCCGCCCGGCGGAGGAGTGGTCGGCGGGGGAGTGGTGGGCGGCGGAGTGGTCGGCCCCGGGGTGGTCGGACCAGGGGTGGTCGGGCCCGGGGTGGTCGGCTGCGGGGTGGCGCTGTTCAGCGCTTCCAGCGTCGAGTTGTAGGCCTGCTTCTTGTTGCCGTTGCACTCGAACAGCAGGGGGGTCCCGCCGCTACGCCACGAGTCGCAGTCCCGCACGCCCCAGACGGTGATGCCGTTGCAGCGGGCGACGGCGAGGCAGTCGTTGACGACGTTGCGGTAGGTGTTGGCCTGGGTGGCGCCGGAGCCCTCGATGTCCAGCTCGGTGATCTGCACGTCCACCCCGAGGGCGGCGAAGCTGGACAGCGTGGTGCGGTAGTTGCTGTTGTAGGGCGAGCCGGAGTTGAAGTGCGACTGGAACCCGACGCAGTCGATCGGCACGCCACGCTGCTTGAAGTCCTGCACCATCCGGTACACCGCCTGGGTCTTGGCCCAGGTCCAGTTGTCGGTGTTGTAGTCGTTGTAGCAGAGCTTGGCCTCCGGGTCGGCGGCGCGGGCGGCGCGGAACGCGGCCTCGATCCAGTCGTTACCCGTACGCTGCAGGTTCGAGTCGCGGCGGCCGCCCGAGTTGCCGTCGGCGAACGCCTCGTTCACCACGTCCCAGGAGTGGATCTTGCCCCGGTAGTAGGAGGCGACCCGGGTGACGTGGTTGAGCATCGCCGAGCGAAGAGCGCTGCCCTCCATCCGCTCCATCCAGGCCGGCTGCTGGGAGTGCCAGGCCAGTGTGTGACCGCGTACCTTCCAACCCCGGCTCAGACCCCAGTTGACGATCCGGTCGCCGTTGGTGAAGTTGAACTGGTTCTGGTTCGGCTCGGTCGCGTTGATCTTCATCTCGTTCTCGGCCGTGACCGAGTTGAACTCACGGTTGAGGATCGTGGTGTAGGTGTTGTCGTTCAGCTTGCCCACGGTGATGGCGGCACCGAAGTACCGGCCGGACTGGGCCGCTGCGGCACCGAGCGTCGACTCGGCGGCACTGGCGGAGTTGGCGACGACCACCGCGGCGCCGACGGCCAGGGCGCTGGCGGCGGCCATGGCCATCACCGCGCGGGTCACCTGCCTGGACACCGGGCGTCTACCGTCCCGGGGGGAGTTGCTGCGCATCAGATGTTACCTCTCTGGTGCTGATGTGGATGGTGGGTCATCGATCCGCCGCCCGCCGAAGGATCGACGGGAGGGACCAGCGATGCCTGGGCCAACGCGTGACGGTCCGCCGCCGGGGGTGCCTCGGCACCATGCCGGTCGGGATACCACTCGCCGCGCGCGATCGACCAGATCCGGAGCGGTCTCCAACGCGTCCTGCCCATTGACGCGACTCAATCCAGATCATCGACAGGCTAACTGAAATGTTCCGGTAGCTCAATGGATGCTGTGCATGGATCGGCTGCGATGCTCAGCGCACTAGCCAGTGGGCTGGTCGCGTGGCAGGCTGCTCCGGAAGGCGGTGGCGTCGGGGCCGAAAAGTTCCGGAAGTTCGTCTCCGCCGATCGGGCGCCGGTCATGTGGTCTCGGGGGCGCCGGGAGTTCGCCCGGCGACGTGGCCGGGCCGGGCCGACGGTCAGGCCGGCCGGTCACCACCGAGTTCGAGCCGGCCGTCGACCCGGCGGGGGATGCCGGTCGGGTTGCCGTCACGCAGCTCGACCGGCAGCACCACCTCCGGCGCCTGCTGGTAGGTCACCGGCCGCAGCCAACGGCGGATCGCGGACGCGCCGACCGAGGTGAACAACCCACCGGTGGTCGCCGGGTACGGCCCGCCGTGCTGCTGTGCCCAGCTGACCGCGACCCCGGTGGGGAAGCCGTCGAACAGCAGCCGGCCCGCCAACCCGCGCAGCTCGCGGGCCAGCCGCCCGGTCACCTCCGGCTCGTCCCCGGCGGCCCGTACCGTGGCGGTGAGCTGGCCACCCAACCGGCGCAGCGCGGCCGACACCTCGTCCAGCTCCTGGTAGCCGACCACCAGCGCCGCCGGCCCGAAGCACTCCGCCAGCAGGTCACCGGCCAGGTCGACCGCCGCGACCGAGAGCAACACCGGCGCCGCCGAAAACCCCGCACCGGTACGCCCACTGCCCGCCTCGGCCAGCACCGTGACCCGTGGGTCGGTCCGCCACCGGTCGATCCGCTCCCGGAAGCCGTCCCGGATCGCCGCACCGAGCAGCGTGCCGGGCGTACCGGCGGCGACCTCGGCCGCGGCCGCATCGCGGAGCCGGTCGCCGTCGGCCGAGGCGGGGACGAAGAGGATTCCCGGCTTGGTGCAGAACTGGCCGGTGCCGAGGGTGAACGAGGCGACGAACCCGCTGGCGATCCCGGCCGCATCCGACCGCGCCGCACCGGGGGTGACGATCACCGGGTTGACGCTGCCCAACTCGCCATGGAACGGGATCGGCACCGGTCGGCTCGCGGCGATGTCGTGCAGCGCCCGGCCACCAGCGAGTGATCCGGTGAAGCCGACCGCGGCGACGGCCGGCTGGGCGACCAGGTCGGCACCGGCGGCCCGCCCGTGTACCAGGCCGATCGTGCCGGCCGGCAGCCCGTACCCGGCGATGACCTCGGCCATCGTGGCGTGGCAGCGCAGCGCGGTGGCCGGGTGGCCCGGATGCGCCTTGGCCACCACCGGGCAGCCGGCGGCCAGCGCCGAGGCGGTGTCCCCGCCCGGCACCCCGAACGCCAGCGGGAAGTTGCCGGCCCCGAAGACCGCCACCGGGCCGACCGGCACCAGCATCCGGCGCAGGTCCGGTCGGGGGCCCATCGGGGTCTGCCCGGCGCGGTCGATGGTCGCCTCCAGGTAGGAGCCCTCGTCCAGCACCTCGGCGAAGAGCCGCAACTGGTGGCAGGTCCGGGTGAGCTCCCCGGTCAGCCGGGTATCGCCGAGCCCGGTCTCCCGGTCGGCCAGCGCGACCACGGCGTCCCCGTCGTCGGCGAGCGCGGCCGCCAGTGCCCGCAACAGCCCGGCCCGACCCGACCGGCCCAGCTCGTCGAGCGGCCCGGCCGCCGCCCCGGCCGCCTCGGCGGCCCGGCCGACCAGCTCCGGCGTGCTCTCGGCCGCCACCTCCGCGACGGTCTCACCGGTCCGGACGTCGATGCTGGGCACCATGCTCACGGAGTGGTCCTCTTCTCGGTCGGGTGGTCCGGGTCCGGACCGTCGGTCCCGGCGGGTTCGAATTCGGCGGACCCGACGGCAGCGGGTCGGGGCTCGGCCGGTCCGGAGTCTGCGGTGCCGGTTGCGGTGGGTTCGGGGCTGGTGGGCGGGGGGCTGGTATCGGGGTCGGCGGGTTCGGTGGCGGCGGCGAGGAGACCGAGAGGGACGGGTACCCCGATCGGCCGGTTCGCCATCGGCGTCGGGTCCACCGGCCGGCCGGTGTGGCCGGCCAGCAGAGCGGCCACCGCCGGCCCGCAGATCCGGCCCTGGCACATCCCCATCGCGACCCGGGTGGTCAGCTTCGCCGCCCGCGCCTCGGTTACCGCCAGTTCGGTGGCCGCGTGTCGGAGCCGGGACGCCGGTACCTCCTCGCAGCGGCAGACCAGCGTGTCGTCGCGCAGCCAGCTCCGCCAGCCCGGCCGGACGGCGTACACGCCGTGCAGCGCGTCGGCGAACCGCTGCAGCCGGTCCCGCTTCCGCAGCAGCGCCGCCACCTCCACGCGGCCGGCACGCATCGTCGGATCGCCGCCGGACACCCCCGCGGTGTCGCCGGCGGGCCGCGTTGCGGCGGTCACTCCCGCCTCGGCGGCGCTGGCCCGGGAGCGGCCCAGGTCAGCGGCGGCGGTACGGCCGGCCAGCCGGCCCTCGACGGCCGCCAGCTGGGCGCCGCCGACGCCGGTCACCTCGCCGGCCGCGTAGACGCCGGGCACGCTGGTCCGCAGGTACGGGTCGGTCCGCACCACCGGGAGGCCGCCCGGTCCGGGCCGGGTGGCGCAGCCCAGCGCCAGCGGCAGCTCCACCGAGGCGACGAAGCCGAACCCGACGCCGACGGCGTCGACCGCGAGCCGGTGCCGCCGGCCGGGCAGCGGGGTCCAGTCCGGGCCGAGCCGGGCCACGGTGACCGCCTCCACCTCGGTGTGCCCGTGCGCCGCGACCACCGCGTGCCGGTGCCGCACCGGCACCCGGTGCCGGCGCAGCGTCCGCAGGTAGCGCGTCGCCTCAAGCAGCGCGCCGGGCCGGCCGGCGAGGGCCGGCAGCCGGCCGAGCCAGCCTCCCGGATGGTTCGCCTCGAAGACGCCGAGCACCCGGGCACCGGCCTCGACCAGGGTGACCGCCACCGGCAGCAGGAACGGGCCGGTGCCGGCGACCACCACCCGCCGGCCCGGCAGCACGAGCTGGCCCTTCACCAGCGCCTGCAG
Organism: Solwaraspora sp. WMMD1047; assembly: GCF_029626155.1. NCBI lineage: Bacteria > Bacillati > Actinomycetota > Actinomycetes > Micromonosporales > Micromonosporaceae > Solwaraspora > Solwaraspora sp. WMMD1047. The sequence goes on from NZ_JARUBL010000001.1 coordinate 1,861,944, forward strand.
GCCACCGGCGGTCAGCACGCCGGGCAGGTCCCAGCCCGGGAACGGCAGCGCCAGGTCGTGGCCACCGGTGGCGATCACCACGGCCCGGGCCCGCAGCACGCCGCCGCCGGTGAGCCGCAACCGCAGGTACGGGGAGCCTGGCTCCGCGGCCCAGACGGTGCGACCCGGCCGCAGGCTGATCAGCGGATGCCCGGCCAGCTCCCCGGGCGGCGCGGCGGCGGGTTGCCGGCGCAGCCGTGCCCGGCCACCGTCGCCGGGGTGCGGCGCGGCCGGGTCGCTGGGTTGCGGGGCGGCCGGGTCGCCGGGGTGCGGCACAGCCGGTCGGCCGGCGGCGAACTGTCGCGGCGGCTGGCGGTGGTACTGCCCGCCCGGGGCGGCACCGGAGTCGATGACGGTCACCCGGCAGCCGGCGTCGGCGGCGGCGAGTGCCGCGGCCGACCCGGCCGGCCCGGCCCCGACAACCACCACGTCGACCGGCGCGAAATCCACATCGGACCCGGCGGGCTCGTCGGCCATCGTGCCGGCCGTCCGACGGCGCATACCGGACGGACCGACCCTGCCGGCCACTCCGCCGGCCGCCACCCGAGCCACCTCGGACGGGCCGGCCCGGTCGGCAATCGTGCCGACCGAACCGCTGCCCAGATCGACCGGACCAGCCCGGTTGGCGACCGGGCAGGCCGGCCCGATGCCCACTTCGGACGGATCAGCTAGGGTGCCCGGCGGGGCCAGCGGGCCGGGTGCGGCGACCACGGCGGCAGGCTCGGCCGGGGTCAGACAGGCCCGGACCGCTGGTCCACCGTCGACGGTCACCAGGCAGTCGAAACAGGCGCCGATACCGCAGAACAGCGTCCGGGGCCGGCGGCCGTGCCGGGACTGCCGCCAGGATCGGACACCGGCCGCCAACAGGGCCGCGCCGATTGTCTCGCCGGGCAGCGCCGGCACCACCTCGGTTCCGAAGGTGAACTCGAAGGGCGTACCCGGGTGGGTTTCGGCCTTTTGGTGGGCCTCGGTCGACCGCAGCCGGCCCGGCAGGTCGCGCTCGGACCCGGTCACGCCGCGGCCCGCGACGGGTCGCCGTTATCCGAGGGCTCGGGGGTGAGGGTGGGGCGGCCCGGTCGGAACGGCGCCGGGTCGAGCGCCGGCACCTCGCCGGTGATCAGTTGCCGGACCAGCAGGCCGGTCGCCGGGGCCAGGCCGATGCCGGCGCCCTCGTGCCCGGCGGCGTGCAGCAGACCGGGCACCGCCGGGTCCACCCCGATGACCGGCAGGTGGTCCGGGCTGTACGGGCGGAAGCCGCGGTAGGCGCGGATCGCCTGCACCCCGGCCAGCACCGGGAACAGGCGCACCGCCTGGCGGGCCAGCCGGGCCAGCACGTCGATCCGCAGACCGGGGTCCAGCCCGACCCGCTCGCGGGACGCCCCGATCAGGATGGTGCCGCCGTCGGTCGCCTCCACCACCGTCGAGGTCTGCAGCTGCGCGTCGTCGCTCGACACGTTCGACACGTACCCGGCGTCGTAGACCTTGGCCCGGATCGTCGGCGGCAGCGGTTCGGTGACCAGGAGGTAGCCCCGGCGCGGCTGGATCGGCAGCCGCGCGCCGGCCAGCGCGGCGACCGCACCGGCGGCCAGCCCGGCGGCGTTCACCACCCAGCCGGCGGCGATCGGGCCGGCGTCGGTGCGGACGCCGGCGACCCGGCCGGCCCGGTCCAGGTCGATCCCGGTGACCGTGGTCGCGGTGCGCAGGGTGGCGCCGTGCCGGCGGGCCCGGCGCAGCAGCAGGGCGGCGGCGAGCACCGGCTGCACCTGCATGTCCTGCGGATACCGCACGGCGCCGGCCAGCTCCGGGGTCAGGTACGGCTCCAGCGAGCGGGCCTGGCCGACGCCGAGCCGCTCGACCCGTACCCCGGCCGTGGCCTGGTCGGCGGCGAGCCGGTGCAGCCCGGCCAGCTCGGCGTCGCCGGTGGCGACCACGAGGCCGCTCTTGGTCTCCAACGCCAGCTCCGGTCCGAGTTCGTCGCCGAGCCGCCGCCAGAGCTCGTTGGCCAGCAGGGCCAGGTCGAGTTCCGGCCCCGGTTCCTTGTCGGAGACGAGGATGTTGCCCTCCCCGGCGCCGGTGGTGCCGGCGCCGACGGCCGTCCGCTCGACGACGGTGACGGCGAGCCCGGCCGCCGCGAGCTGGTCCGCGCAGGCCGCCCCGATGATGCCGGCGCCGACCACCACCACGTCGACCGGGGCGGTCGGGGCGGGGGCGCGCAGCGCCGCGGGGCGCTTGAGGAGAGCCATACCATGTGACATATTACTGATCGGCGCGTCCCCGACAAGGGCGCTGACCTGCGGCTCCGGAGGTGCGCATGCAGCCCTGGCACGGGGTGGTGGTGGCGACCGCGCTGCCGTACCGGGCGGATCTCTCCGTCGACCTCGACCGGTACGCCGCCCACGTTTCCTGGCTCGCCGCCGCCGGCTGTCACGGGGTCACCCCGAACGGCTCGCTCGGCGAATACCAGGTGCTGACCGACGCCGAGCGCGCGGACGTCGTCCGGGTCGCGGTGGCTGCCGCGCCACCCGGCTGCGCCGTGGTGCCGGGCGTCAGCGGGTACGGCGCCACGCAGGCCCGCCGCTGGACCGAGCAGGCCGCCGAGGCGGGCGCCGCCGCGGTGCTGCTGCTGCCCCCGAACGCCTACCGGGCCGGCCCCGACGAGGTGCTCGCCCACTACGCCGAGGTCGGCCGGGTCGGGCTGCCGATCGTGGCCTACAACAACCCGTACGACACCCGGGTCGACCTGACCCCCGAACTGCTCGGCCGGATCGCCGACGAGGTGCCGGCGGTGGTGGCGGTCAAGGAGTTCAGTGGCGACGTACGCCGGATCTTCCAGCTCCGCGAGCGCGCCCCCCGGCTGGACGTGCTCGCCGGCGCCGACGACGTGCTGCTGGAGCTGCTGGTCGGCGGCGCGGTCGGCTGGATCGCCGGCTTCCCGAACGCCCTGCCGGAGCTGTCGGTCGCCCTCTACGAGCTGGGCCGGGCCGGTCGGCTCGACGTCGCCCTGCCGCTCTACCGGGCGCTGCACCCGATCTTCCGGTGGGACTCCCGGCACACCTTCATCCAGGCCATCAAGCTCGCCATGGACGCCGTCGGCCGGTACGGCGGCCCGGTCCGGCTGCCCCGGCTGCCACTTCCCGACGCCGAGGCCGACGCGGTCCGCGCCGACCTGGCCACCGCGCTGGCGTACCGGTTGCCGGCCGACCTGCCGACGCCCCGACCGGCAGCGGATTCTCGGCCGGTGGTCTGAGGTGCGTAGCCGGCACGTCCTGCACGCCGTCGACTCGCACACCGAGGGAATGCCGACCCGGGTGATCACCGGCGGAGTGGGGGTGCTGCCCGGCGAGACGATGGCGCAGCGACGGTTGCACTTCATGGCCCACCGGGACCAGCTGCGCACCCTGCTGATGTACGAGCCGCGCGGGCACGCCGCGATGAGCGGCGCCATCCTGCAGCCGCCCACCCGGCCGGACGCCGACTACGGGGTGCTCTTCATCGAGGTCTCCGGCTGCCTGCCGATGTGCGGGCACGGCGCGATCGGGGTGGCCACGGTGTTGGTCGAGACCGGGATGGTGGCGGTGACCGAGCCGGTCACCACGGTCCGGCTGGACACCCCGGCCGGGCTGGTCGAGGCCGAGGTCGCCGTCCACGACGGAGCCGCCACCGCGGTCACGATCAGCAACGTCGCGTCGTACTGCGAGCGGCTGGACGCCGAGGTCCAGGTGCCCGGCTTCGGCCCGGTCCGCTACGACCTGGCGTACGGGGGGAACTTCTACGCGATCCTGCCGATCGAGCGGGTCGGGCTGCCGTTCGACCGGGCCGCCGGGCCGCAGATCCTGGCCGCCGGGCTGGCGGTGCTGACGGCCGTCAACGAACAGGACCGGCCGGAGCATCCCGAGCGGCCGGACATCGCCGGCTGTCACCACGTGCAGTTCCTCGCCGCCGGTTCGGACGCCCGGCACTCCCGGCACGCGATGGCGATCTGGCCCGGCTGGTTCGACCGGTCTCCGTGCGGGACCGGGACCAGCGCCCGGATGGCGCAACTGCACGCCCGCGGCGAGCTGGATCCGGGCGCCGACTTTGTCAACGAGTCGTTCATCGGCACCCGGTTCATCGGCCGGTTGACCGGGTTGACCACGGTCGGCGGCCGGCCGGCGGTGCTGCCCACCGTCACCGGTCGGGCCTGGATCACCGGCACCGCCCAGTACCTGTTGGATCCGACCGATCCGTTCCCGGCCGGGTTCCTGCTGTGACCACGCCACCTGACCTCGACCCGCTGGCGCCGGTTGCCGACCCGCTGGGTCCGGACCGCGAAATCTCGGCGCGGGATCTCGACGGGGCGGCGCTGGAGCTGCCGCGCCGGCCGAGCCTGCGGGCGGACGTGACCCGGGCGCTGCGGACCGCGATCATCACCGGCCGGTTGCGTCCGGGCCAGGTCTACAGTGCGCCGAAGCTGGCCGAGCGGTTCGGGGTGTCGGCGACTCCGGTCCGGGAGGCGATGCTGGAGCTGGTCAAGGACGGCCTGTTGGAGACCCTGCCGAACAAGGGCTTTCGGATCGCCTTCGTCTCCGACCGGGAGATGGACGACATCGCCCGGGTCCGCTGCCTGCTGGAGGCGCCGACGATCGGCGAGGTCGCCCGGCACGGCGACCTGGACCGGGTACGCCGGCTGCGGTCGGTGGCCGAGACCATCGTCGCCGCCGCGACCGCCGGCGACCTGGCCGGGTACCTGCAGGCCGACCTCGACTTCCACCTGGGACTGCTGGCCGTCCTGGACAACCGCCGGCTGGTCGAGATCGTCCGGGACCTGCGGGCGCGGACCCGCCTCTACGGGCTGACCCGGTTGGCCGAGACCGGCCGGCTGACCGCCTCGGCGGCCGAGCATCTGGAGCTGCTTGACCTGATCGAGGCCCGGGACGCCGTCGCCGCAGAGGCGCTGATGCGACGCCACATCGGCCACACCAGAGGCATCTGGGCCGGCCGACCGGCGGAATAGCGACGGCTCAGGCCGCCATCGGCTGGTACGGGTAAATGGCAGATGAATTGCTATCGGTCGATATTGTCGCCGGGTTCGTCGCTTTGCCATTTCGGGCTGGATTCGGTCGGACCTCTGATGAGAAGATCTTCCCGTCCGGACCCCCGGCTCGCCGGACCGGTCGGGTACCGGCGGCCGGTGCCGGAACCCCCGCGGCGCAAGCGGGGCGGACGGGATCGCGCGACCCCTCCCGCCTATCGAAAGGCCCGCCGTCGTGCCTCGAACCGTTGCCGGTCGCTCCGGTGCGTACCGCGAGCCGCGCCGTCCGGACCCGTCCGGCCGGCCGGCGTTCGCTCCAGGATGGCCGGTCCGATGAGTCGTGGACGCCCGGAACAACCGATCGTCGGCTTCGGACCGGTGGCCCGGTTCGCGGCCGAGTTGCGGGCGGTCCGCTACGGCGCCCGGCAGACCTACCCGACGATGGGTGCGAAGGTCGGGTGCAGCGCGGCGGCCCTGTCCCAGGCGGCCAACGGCCGGGCGCTGCCGAAGCCGCGGGCGTTGCGCCGCTATCTCATCGGCTGTGGCGTCGAGTCCGAGCAAGAGCTGGCCGCCTGGGACGAGCGGCTGGCCGCGGCGGCGCGGGCCGCGGCGGTGTTCGCGCCCGAGCTGACCGACCTGCTTACCGTGGCGGACCTGACCGACGCGCTTGTCGAACTCGTCGATGGCCAGGGTCTGGAGCCGGCCACCCTGAGCCGCCGGCTCCTCGCCAGTGCCGGCGCCAGGGTGGGAAAACTCGACATCGAGATCGTTTCCCCGCGGGACATCGCCCAGGTGCTGACCACCCGGGCCGCGCCGCTCACCGCGTCGCTGCTGGGCAACATCGTCTTCGCCAGCGGCGGCACCGCGGCGGACGTCGAGCACTGGCAGGCCCACCTGCGTCGGTTGACGGTGCGGCGTTCGTCCCTGCCGGGTCGGATGGCCCGGGCCTCGGCCTGGGCCCGGCGCGGTCGGCTGGTGGCGGTGACCGCGCTGACCGCGGCCGGACTCTTCGACGGGGCGCTCCGGCTCGACGGCGTGATCGGGGTGGCCGGTGGGACCTCCTCGGCGGGCGGCCCGGCGTGGCTGCCCGGCCCACCCGAGTGGGCGCACCAGCTGCCCGACCCGGCCCGGACCGCCGAGCGCGGCCAACCGTAACGGCTCTGCCGGCCGCGGTTGGTCATCACCGTCCGATACCTCTGGGGGGTAGGGGTACAGTGGCGGCGAAGGGTGGTGACGCGGGTGACCGAGGCCAATCGGGTCGAGTTGATGATCGGGGGCATGACCTGCGCCTCCTGCGCCTCTCGGGTGGAGAAGAAGCTGAACCGGATGCCCGGGGTCAGCGCGACGGTCAACTACGCGACCGAGAAGGCGACCGCGCTGGTCCAGGACGGGGTGACCGTGCAGGACCTGATCGCCACGGTCCGGTCCACCGGCTACACCGCCCGACCGCCGGAGCCCGCCCGGCCGGCCCGGTCCGCACCGGCTGACCCCGGGTCGGCCGCCGTCGGGTCGGCCGTCGCCGAGCAGGGTGGCGCCGGACCGGTCGGCGCCGGACCGGCCGATACCGCGCCGGGCACCGAGCCCGCGGAGCCGGCGCCGGCGGGGCAGCGCGAGCTGCGTACCCGGTTGTGGGTTTCGGTGGCGTTGGCCGTGCCGGTCGTCTTCCTCGCCATGGTGCCGCCGGCCCAGTTCACCAACTGGCAGTGGCTGTCGCTGACGCTGGCCGCCCCGGTCGTGCTCTGGGGCGGCCTGCCCTTCCACCGGGCCGCCCTGATCAACCTGCGGCACGGCGCCGCGACCATGGACACCCTGATCTCGGTCGGCACCCTGGCCGCCCTCGGCTGGTCGCTCTGGGCGCTCTTCTTCGGCGACGCCGGGATGCCCGGCATGACCCACCCGTTCACGCTGCGCATCGACCGGAGCCAGGGCGCCGACGCCATCTACCTGGAGGCCGCCGCCGGGGTGACCGCGTTCGTGCTGGCCGGGCGGTACTTCGAGGTCACCGCCAAGCGGCGGGCCGGCAGCGCGCTGCGGGCGCTGCTGCGGCTCGGCGCCCGGGACGCCACAGTGCTCCGGGACGGGCGCGAGGTCCGGGTCCCGGTCGAGCGGCTCGCGGTCGGGGACCGGTTCGTGGTCCGGCCGGGCGAGAAGATCGCCACCGACGGCACGGTCTCCGAGGGCGCCTCGGCGGTGGACGCCAGCCTGCTCACCGGCGAGTCGGTCCCCGTCGAGGTCACCGTCGGCGACAGCGTGACCGGCGGCACGGTGAACGCCGGCGGCCGGCTGGTGGTCACCGCGACCCGGGTCGGGGCCGAGACCCAGCTCGCCCAGATGGCCCGGCTGGTCGAGGAGGCGCAGAGCGGCAAGGCGCGGGCGCAGCGGCTCGCCGACCGGATCGCCGGGGTCTTCGTACCGGTCGTCATCGCGCTGGCGGTCGGGACGCTCGGCTACTGGCTGGGCACCGGGGCGGGACCGGGCGCCGCGTTCACGGCGGCGGTGGCCGTACTGATCATCGCCTGCCCGTGCGCCCTCGGCCTGGCCACCCCGATGGCGCTGCTGGTCGGTACGGGCCGGGGCGCCCAGCTCGGCATCCTGATCCGGGGACCGGAGGCGCTGGAACGGGCCCGCCGGATCGACACCGTCGTGCTCGACAAGACCGGGACGGTCACCACCGGCCGGATGGCGCTCGTCGACCTGACCGTCGCCGACGGCGAGGACCGCGCCGAGGTGCTGCGGCTCGCCGGTGCGCTGGAGGCCGGCTCCGAGCATCCGATCGCCCGCGCGGTGGTCGCCGCGGCCGAGCTCGCGGGCACCCTGCCGCCGGTGACCGAGTTCGCCAACCAGCCCGGCGCCGGCGTTCGGGGGGTGGTCGAGGGGCGGCGGGTCGCCGTCGGCAAGCCGAGCTTCGTCGCCCCGGCCCCGCCCGCCGACGAACTGGCCGAGGCGGTCGCCGCCGCGGCCGCCGCCGGCCGCACCGTCGTCGCGGTCGGCTGGGACGACCGGGTACGCGGGGTGCTCGTCGTCGCCGACCAGGTCCGGCCGACCAGCCGGGCGGCGGTGGCGCGGCTGCGCGACCTCGGCCTGACCCCGGTGCTGCTCACCGGCGACAGCGCGGCGGTGGCCCGGCAGGTGGCCGCCGAGGCCGGCGTCGACCAGGTGCACGCCGAGGTGCTGCCGGCCGACAAGGTCGAGGTGGTGCGCCGGCTACAGGAGGGCGGCGCCGTGGTGGCGATGGTCGGCGACGGGGTCAACGACGCCGCCGCGCTGGCCCGGGCGGACCTGGGCCTGGCGATGGGGACCGGCACCGACGCCGCCATCGAAGCGGCCGACCTGACCCTGGTCCGGGGCGACCTGATGGCCGCCGTCGACGGGATCCGGCTCGCCCGGCGTACGCTGCGGGTCATCCAGAGCAACCTGTTCTGGGCGTTCGCCTACAACGTGGCCGCCCTCCCGCTGGCCGCCGCCGGACTACTCAATCCGATGATCGCCGGGGCGGCCATGGCACTCTCCTCGGTGTTCGTCGTCTCAAACAGCCAGCGGCTGCGGAGCTTCCGGCCGGTCGGCCCGGCGGGGACACTGGGTGATGCGACCCCGCTCGGTTGACTCATCGGCAAGGATAGATAGATGCTCGACAAGCGCCTCTACCACCACCTGGTGACCTGGCTCGGCCAGTGGCCGGCCGGGCTTCCGCTGCACGTGGTGGGTTCCGAGCGGCGGATCCGACCCGCCTGGGACGGCCGGCTGTACCCGGTCGTCGGGGTCGGGACCGGGAAGAAGGCCCTGCTCTCGGTGCCGCCGACGCGCACCGCCGCCGTCCGGGAGCTGACCCACCTGCCGATGGACGAGCTGCTCACCAAGCTGCCCGGTGCCCTCGGCCAGGACGGTTGGCGGGCCGAGCGGCTGGTCTTCCGGTACACCCTGGACCCGGCGCCGCTGCCGGACGCGGGGGAGTGGGTCGCGGCCGGCGGCCCGGACCTGCCGACCTGGCTACGGCCGTTCAGCGGGGACGTGCTGGTCGCCCGTGACCCGGACGGGCGACCGCTGGCCGCGGTCGGTGTCAAGCGGCACGACGGGCACGGCCACGAGTTGGCGGTGGTCACCGAGCCGGCCGCCGCCGGCCGGGGACTGGCCCGCCGGCTCGTCGCCCAGGCCGCCCGGCGGGTGCTCGACGAGGGCGCCGTCCCGACCTACCTGCACGCCCGGGAGAACGTCGCCTCGGCCCGGGTGGCCGCCGCGGCCGGCTTCGTCGACGGGGGCTGGTCGGCGTACCTCATGTTCGACCCGTCGACCCCGTGACCAGCTAGCACCGGGTCAGCGGGCCAGGCCCAGTGCCTCGGCGGCGGCGCGGCCGTTGGCGTGGCTGGCGCCGTAGGTGGTGACGAACGCCCGGACGCCCGCCGGGCGCCACCGCGACGGCCAGCCCATCTCGACCACCGTCACGCGGTGCGTGGCGGCCAGCGCCTCGACCAGCTCGGGTGCCCCCGGCAGGCGGTGCACATGCCGCCCCACCAGCACGATCGGGCGCCGGCCGGCCAGCTCCCGCACCGCCTGCGCGTCGGTCTCGGCGGCCACCAGCCGAAGCTGCCGGGGGCCGGCCGGATCGGGCGGCGTGGCGCCGTCCGGCCCGGCCGGGTCGGGCTCGGGTGCCAGGTGCGGGCTCAGGCCCCAGGGGACCCGGCCCTCGGCGACGGTCGAGGCGGCGAGCAGCTGCACCACGAGCGGGTCGGCCAGGCCGTCGAGGACGCCCTCGACCCGGACGGCGCGGCGGGCGGCGGCGTACCCGAGGTTGGTCGTGACGGCCTCGGCCACCGCGGCGGCCCGGGTCCAGGCGGCGAGGTCGCCGGCCCGCCCGGCGGCCTGCTCGACCCGCTCCCGGGTCAGTCGCCCGTCGCCGATAGCGGCGACGATCTCGGCGGCCACCCGCTCCACCAGGGCGGCGTCGACCCGGGCACCGATGCAGAGCAGGTCGGCCCCGGCGGCCAGCGCCCGGACCGCGGCCGGGGCGATACCGCCGGCGGCGAGCGAGGCGCCCTTCATCTCCAGCGCGTCGGTGATGACGGCGCCGGTGAAGCCGTACTCGTGGCGCAACAGGTCGATCAGGACGGCACGGCTGAAGGTGGCCGGCCCGGTCCCGGTCAGGACCGGGACCCGGATGTGCGCGGTCATGACGGACCGCACGTCGGCGGCGACCACCGCCGCGAACGGCGGCAGGTCGCGGCGGCGCAGCAGGTCCAGCGGCACGTCGACGGTGGGCAGTTCGTAGTGCGAGTCGGCGACGGTGGCGCCGTGGCCGGGGAAGTGTTTCGCGCAGGCGGCCACCCCGGTGGCCTGCAGGCCGGCGACGGCCGCCGCGGAGTGTGCGGCCACCCGCAGCGGGTCGGCGCCGAACGAGCGGGTGCCGATGATCGGGTTGTCGTCGGCGGTGTTGACGTCGACCGTCGGGGCCAGGTTGACGTTGATGCCCAGCCCGGCCAGCTCGCCGCCGATGGCCTGGTAGACCCGGCGGGTCAGGGCCGGGTCGTCGACCGCGCCGAGGGCGGCGTTGCCCGGGTACGGGCTGCCGGTGGCGTGCGCCAGCCGGGTGACGTCGCCGCCCTCCTCGTCGATGGCGATCAGCACGTCGGGGCGGGCGGCGCGCAGCGCGGCGGTGCTGGCCGCGACCTGGGCCGGGTGGTCGATGTTGCGGCCGAACAGGGTGTGTCCGGCCAGCCCTTCGCCGACCAGCTCCAGTGCCCAGTCCGGCGGGTTGTCGCCCGGGTACGCGGCCAGCAGCGTACGCAGTGCCAGCCGGCGAAGTCCTGGATCGCTTGCCACGATGTCTCCCTCCGCCCCCTCCGAGTGTCGCACCGGAGAGGGCCGTCCCGGGCGCCAGCGGTGCCGGGTCGGCCTACCACCAAACCGGCACCGGCCCATTACGCTACGGCTACCGCCATTAAGGCTAGCTTAGCTAATAGGAAAGTTTACTAACAGATCAGCGTCGACACTGACCCCCCGGAGGACGTCGCATGCCATCCACCCGGCTACCCGGCACCCCCCGCCTGCTCCGCGCGCTCAACGACCGGGCCGCGCTGGAGCTGCTGCTGACCCGCGGTCCGCTCACCCGGGCCCAGCTCGGCGAGCTGACCGGCCTGTCCAAGGTGACCGCGTCGCAGCTGGTGGAACGGCTGGAGGAGCGCGGCCTGGTCAGCCGGGTCGGTGAGCAGGCCGGCGGCCGGGGCCCGAACGCGCAGCTCTACGCCGTCCGGCCGGGCAGCGCGCACGTGGTGGGCGTCGACGTCGGCCCGGACCGGGTGGTGGCCGCCTGCGCCGACATCACCGGCGCGGTGACCGGCCGGGTCGAACAGTCCACCCGGGACACCGACGACCCGGTCCGGGTGGTCCACGACGCCGTCGTCGAGGCCGCCGGCAGCGCGCACGCCCAGCTCGCCAGCGTACGACGGGTGGTGCTCGGCACGCCGGGCCTGGTCGACCCGGCGACCGGCGACATCACCTTCGCCTTCAACCTGCCGCGCTGGCACCGCGGCCTGCTGGCCGCCCTGCGGGAGGACCTGCACACGCCGGTCGTCTTCGAGAACGACGTGAACCTGGCCGCCGTCGCCGAGGCGCAGTCCGGCGCCGCCCGCGGCGTCGACGACTTCGTGCTGGTCTGGGCCGGCGCCGGCCTGGGCCTGGCCATCGTGCTCGGCGGCCGGCTGCACCACGGCAGCTCCGGCGCCGCCGGCGAGATCGGCTACCTGCCGGTGCCCGGCGCGCCCATCCCGCGCGACGTCTCCCGCCGGGCCAAGCCGGCGTTCCAGCAGTTGGCCGCCGCCGACGCGGTCAAGGCGGTCGCCCGCGAGCACGGCTTCCGGGCGGCCAACGCGGCGGACGCCGTCCGCGCCGCCATCGCCGCGGGTACCTCCGGCGGACCGGTGCTCGACGAACTGGCCCGCCGGCTGGCGCTCGGCGTGGCCAGCACCTGCGTGGTGCTGGACCCGCCGCTGGTGGTGCTGGCCGGCGAGATCGGCCAGGCCGGCGGCAGCGCGCTGGCCGACCGGGTGCAGCACGAGGTGGCCGCGATCACGCTGGTGACGCCGCGCGTGGTGGCCACCGAGGTGACCGACGAGCCGGTGCTGAGCGGCGCGCTGCGGACCGCCCTGGACGCGGTCCGCGACGAGGTCTTCGGCTCCACCCTGGGCTGAGCCGCCGAGGTCAGGCCAGGCCGCCGGGGTCAGGCCAGTGCGGCCGGGGTCAGGCCAGGTCGCGGCGGCGGAAGACGGCGAAGGCCGTGCCCACGGCGCCCGCGGTCACCGCCAGCAGCACCAGCGCCGCCGGCACCCAGGTGATCGTGTACGCCCCGGTGCAGTCGACGTCGACCGCGCCCCGGCAGGCGCGCTGATCCCAGAGCGAGGTCTCGCCGGTCATCCAGGTGATCACGTAGGTGGAGAGCATCCACTGGTCCGGCCGGGCCGCCTCGACGATCTCCATCACGATCCGGGCGCCGGCCTCCCAGAGCACCGCGTACCCGGCGACGGTGCCGAGGGCGGCGGCGGTGTGCCCGCCCAGGGTGGCGATGGCGAAGCCGGCCGCCGTGGTCATCAGGATCAGCGCGAAGCCCCGCCCGACGGTGAGCGCCAGCCACCCCCAGAACTCGCCGTCGGTGTTGCCCGGCAGGCCCCCGACCTGGGCGATCGTCCAGAAGGCACCGAGGTAGAGCACCGCGGCGACCAGCGAGACCAGCAGTACACCGGCCAGCAGCGTGCCGAGCTTGCCGCCGAGCACCGTCAACCGGCTGGGCCGCCACAGCAGCAGGTTCGTCATCCCGCCGGAGTTGAGGTCGGCGCCGATGTAGGAGGCGCCGACCAGGAAGCCGAACAGGGCCAGGAACGTCACCAGGAAGTAGACCAGCGGCCTGATCTGCCGGTCGAAGACGAAGACCCCGTAGAGGAAGTCGGCGGCGTCGATCCGGGCCGGCCGGAGGTCGTCGCAGTCGCGCGGGTACTTCTCCCGGAGGTCGGACGGCTCGGCGGAGCGCTGGGCGGCCAGGCAGTCGGCGTACCAGCGTTCGGCGTCCAGCCGGGTCTCGGCCGCCTGCGCCTCGGCCCGGGCCAACTCGGGACCGGTCGGCGCGTGCGAGCCGGCGATGGTGGTGGCGATCGTGATGCCGAAGGCCCCGATCAGCAGCAGCACCATCACCTGGACGAACCGGCGCGCGGTCAGTCGGCCGACCTCGGCCCGGATCAGGTTCATGCGGCGTCCCCCTCGGCAGCCGGCTCGGCGGACCCACCCGCGTCGTCCACCTGTCGCGGGGTTTCGGAGCCGGTGAGCTGCAGAAAGACGCTCTCCAGATCGGGCGTGAGCGGGGTCAGCTCGCGGACCCACAGGCCCCGCTCGCCGAGCGCCTGACTGAGCCAGGCCGGGTCGGCCAGATCGGCCACGACCAGGTGGTCGGGGTGGCTTTCGACCGGCAGGCCGGCGGCCCGGATGATCTCGGCGGCCCGGTCCTGGTCGGCCACCCGGACCCGGTGCTCGCCCCGGTCGAACCCGGCCAGCACCTCGCCCACCGGACCGGCGGCCACCCGCCGGCCCCGCGAGATGATCGTGACGTGGTCGCAGATCTGCTGGATCTCGGCGAGGATGTGGCTGGAGACCAGCACGGTCACCCCGGCGGCGGAGAGCTGGCGCATCAGGTCCCGCATCTCGCGGATGCCGGCCGGATCCAGCCCGTTCGCCGGCTCGTCCAGGATCAGCAGCTCAGGCCGCTTCAGCAACGCGGAGGCGACCGCCAACCGCTGCTTCATACCGAGCGAGTAGCCCTTCACCCGGTCGTCACCGCGGTCGCGCAGACCGACCCGGACCAGCACCTCCTCCACCCGGTCCGGGGGCAGCCCGCCGGCCACCGCGAGCAGCCGCAGCGTCCGGCGGCCGGTGAAGTTGCCGAAGAACTGTGGACTCTCCACGATGGCCCCGAACCGGTCGACCACCTCCGCCAGCCGGTGCGGCGCCGGCCGCCCGAGCACGCTCATCCGGCCGCCGTCCGGGCGGACCAGGCCGAGCAGGGTACGCAGGGTGGTGGTCTTGCCCGACCCGTTCGGACCGAGGAAACCGTGCACCTGCCCGGCCTCCACCACCATGTCGAAGCCGTCCAGCGCCACCCGCTCGCCCCGCCGCAGGCTACGGAACGTCTTGCGAAGCCCGTCGATTTCGATGACCGCGCTCATCCCGGCCTCGCGGCAGTGCATGCGTTCATCGGCACCCGATCGGCGGTAGTGAGCAACAGCACGGCGCCCCACCTTACGGCCTACCCGGCGCCCGTGGGGACCTGACATCGGCTGCGTGGTTGGATGGTCCGGTGCCTACTGAGCTGGTCCCTGGCGTCGCCGGCGCCGCCGACGCCCGCCCCGCCGTCGATCCGGTGGCCGCCGATGCGGTGGTGGACCTCGCGCAGGTCACCGTCACCCGCTCCGGCAGCCACCTGCTGCGCGACCTGAGCTGGCGGGTCCAGCCCGGCGAGCGGTGGGTGATCCTCGGCCCGAACGGCGCTGGCAAGACGACCCTGCTGAACCTGGCCGCCGGGCGGCTGCACCCGACCACCGGCACGGTGCACGTGCTCGGCGAGCGGATCGGCCGCACCGACCTGGCGGAACTGCGTACCCGGATCGGGCTCTCCACGGCCGCGCTCGCCGAGCGGATCCCGGCGGACGAGCCGGTCCGTGACGTGGTGCTGACCGCGGCCTGGTCGGTGGTGGGCCGGTGGCGGGAGAGCTACGACGCGACCGACGAGTCCCGGGCCCGCGCGCTGCTGGCCCAGTTCGGGGTGGCGGAGCTGGCCGACCGGCGGTACGGCACGCTGTCGGAGGGCGAACGCAAGCGGGTGCAGATCGCCCGGGCGTTGATGACCGACCCCGAGTTGCTGCTGCTCGACGAGCCGGCTGCCGGGCTGGACCTGGGCGGCCGGGAGGACCTGGTCGCCCGGCTGGCCCGGCTGGCCCAGGATCCGGACGCCCCGGCGCTGGTGCTGGTCACCCACCATGTGGAGGAGATCCCACCCGGCTTCACCCACGCCCTGTTGCTGCGCGACGGCGGCGTGGTCGCGCGCGGACCGCTCGCCGCGACGGTGAACGGGGTGACCCTGTCGAAGACCTTCGGCGTGCCGCTGACGGTGGACCGCTCCGCCGACCGCTACGCCGCCCGGGCGCTCTGAGCCGCCGTCCGGTCAGCCGCGCAGGCGGTGGAGCAGGGCGTCGGCGGCGAGGGTGAGCTGCGCGACGGCCTGCTGCGCGTCGCGGGGCGGCACCAGCACCACCGCGTCCGCGCCGGCGGCCCGCAGCCGGTCGATCGAGGCCGCGCACCGGTCGGCGTCGCCGGCCACCGCGAACCGGTCCAGGTAGTGCTCCGGCAGCGCCTCGGCCAGCGCGTCCACGCCACCGGCCCGGGCGAGCAACTCGGCCACCTCGGCGGCCAGATCGTCGTCGGCCGGCGAGAGCGGGCGGCCGTCGGCGAGCCGGGTGGCGATCTCCCGGCGGACCCCGGTCAGGGTCTCGTCGAAGTCGAAGTGGGCGTAGACGGTGAGCCGGTGCTCGTCGGTGCGGCCCGCGTCGGCACGGCCCTGGTCGATCAGGTGCCGGGCCCAGCGCACGTACTCGGGGCTGGCGCACTCGGCGAGGATCGTGCCGTCGGCGAGCCGGCCGGACAACCGCAGCGACCGCTCGGCCCGGACCCCGGTGTAGACCGGCGGCGGCGGGTCGGGCGGGAACTCCAGCGCGACCTCGGTGAGCCGGGCGTGCCGGCCGGCGACGGTCACCGTTTCGCCGGCCAGCAGGGCCCGGACGGCGCCGACCGTCTCGCCGAGGACGGCGAGCGGCGACGGATGCTCGGCGCCGACCTGGCGTACCCACTCGGCGACGCCGTGCCCGAAACCGGCCCGAATCCGGCCGGGGAACATCCGGGCCAGCCCGGCCACCTCCATCGCCGCCAGGGCCGGGTTGCGGAACCCGGCCGGCAGGATGCCGATCCCGACCGACAGCCGCTCGGTGACGGCCGCGGCGACCGCCGCGGCGGAGACCCCGCCGGCGAAGAAGCAGTCCTCGACGACCCACAGCTCGTCGTACCCGAGCCGTTCCACCAGGCGGGCGTACGCGGTCAGGTTCTCCGGCTGGTTGTCGCAGCGGTACATCACTCCGATCGGCAGGTCTGTCATGTCTGGCAGCCTGCCAGAGTTTGCCGGCGCCGGCCGGCTCTACACTCGCCTCGTCCGCGCTGAAGCTGGAGGTGCCCGTGCAACGGCCCCGGGTAGTCGTGGTGGGCAGCGCCAACATGGATCTCGTCGTGATGACGCCGGTGCTGCCGGCTCCCGGCGAGACGGTCTTCGGCTCGGAGTTCCATCAGGTCGCCGGCGGAAAGGGCGCCAACCAGGCGATAGCCGCGAGTCGGGCGGGGGCCGAGGCGGTGCTGCTCGGTGCCATCGGCTCCGACTCGTTGGGCGTCACCCTCAAGGCCCGGATCGCCGCGTCCGGAGTGGACGTCAGTCGGCTGCGGGTGGTGTACGGAGCCTCGGGTGTGGCGTTGGTCACTGTCGACGCGGCGGGGGAGAACACCATCGTCGTCACCCCGGGGGCGAACGCCGCGCTCACCGGCCTGACCGCCGACGAGCTGACCGCCGTCCGCGACGCCGAGGTGCTCGTCGCCCAGCTGGAGATCCCGGTGCAGACGGTGACCGAGGCGGCGCTGGCCGCCCGGGACGCGGGCACCCGGGTGGTGCTGAACGCGACCCCGGCCCGGCGGCTGCCGGCGGAGCTGCTGGCCGCCGTGGACCTGCTGGTCTGCAGCGTGCCCGAGGCGCGCGCGGTGCTCGACGGGGCGGGGCGGCCGGCCCCCGACGGGCTCCCGGCGGAGCTGCTCGCCGGGCTGCTCGGCGTCGTACCCCGGGTGGTGTTGACCCTCGGTCCGCAGGGTGCCTGGTACGCGGACCGCGAGCTGCCCGAGCCGGTGCACGTCGCGCCGGTCCGGGTGGAGGTGGTCGACTCGACGGCGGCCGGTGACGCGTTCACGGCGGCGCTGGCCGTGGCCTGGGGCGAGGGCCGCGACCTGGTCGACGCGGTCCGCTGGGCGAGCGCGGCGGCGGCCGGCTGCTCCCGGCGGATGGGCGCCTCGGTGGCGTTGCCGGAGCGGACCGAGATCGAGCAGCTCTACGCGGCCGGCTGGCCCCAACCCCCCGGTAGCCCATCGGACTTGCTAAGCCCGGGCACGATGGAGACATGATCCGGCTGATTCTCAACCTGCTCTGGCTCTTCTTCGGCGGCGGCATCGTGCTCGCGGTCGGGTACGGGATCGCCGCGCTGATCTGCTTCGTGCTGGTCATCACGATCCCGTTCGGGGTCGCCTCGCTGCGGCTGGCCTACTACTCGCTGTGGCCGTTCGGGCGGACCCTGGTCGCCAAGCCGGGGGCCGGCGTCGGGTCCGGGCTGGCGAACGTGCTCTGGGTGGTGCTTGCCGGCTGGTGGTTGGCGCTCAGCCACATCCTGGCCGGCGTCGCGCTCTGCCTGACGATCATCGGGATCCCGTTCGGGATCGCCAACTTC
Organism: Solwaraspora sp. WMMD1047; assembly: GCF_029626155.1. Classification (NCBI taxonomy): domain Bacteria; kingdom Bacillati; phylum Actinomycetota; class Actinomycetes; order Micromonosporales; family Micromonosporaceae; genus Solwaraspora; species Solwaraspora sp. WMMD1047. The sequence continues at coordinate 1,879,554 of NZ_JARUBL010000001.1, forward strand.
AAGCTGGTGCCGGCCGCGTTCTGGCCGCTCGGCCGCGAGGTGATGGAGGTCGACGACCTGCGCCGCCCGGGCACGGTCGTCCCGGCCTGAGCCGACCTCCCGGCCTGAGCCGACCGCCTGGGTCGAGCCGGCGTCAGCCGGCGTTGGCCTCGTCGGCGAGGCGGTCCTCGCCCCGACGGCGCAGCATCTTCAGCCCCGGAATGCCGGCCACCGCGAGCTTCAGGTCGCGGGTCACCTCAAGCAGGTCGTGGATGTCGGGACCCACCCGGTCCAGGGTGGCCAGGATGGGCAGGATGTCCGCGCTGACGTGTTCGGTCAGCCGGGGCAGCTCGTCGACCAGGCGGATCGCGGCGTCCACCTCCTCGGGGGTGAGCTGCTCGACGAACCGGCTGGCCATCGGCGCCCCCTTTCGCAACGTCGTCTCGTAGGCGGCGAGCAGCTCGTCGGCGGTCCGCGCGGTCAGCTCCGCGCGGGCCATCGCCGTCGCGGCCTGCCCGGCCACCAGCTCCGCCTCGCCGACCACCACCGCCGCGGCGCCGGCCACCCGCTCCGCCTCCCGGATCGGGGCGACGGCCGCGGCGGTGACCGCCTCGACCTCGCGGATCGCCCGGTCGGCGTCGACGGTGGCCTGCTCGGCCCGGTCGAGCACCACCTCGACCCGATCCACCACGGCGTTGATCCGGGCCAGCAGGGCCTCCACCCCGTCGAGTACGCCGAAGGCGCGGGCCGGGATCGCCGCGAACGAGGCGGCGGAGCCGACCGCCTGGTCGACGGCGGTCCTGGTCAGGTCGAACACGGCGGACGGGCGGGGCAGGGGTAGCGGCATCACCACATTGTGCGGCCCGGTGACCACCACCGCACCCGCCGGCCGGGTGAGCACCGGCCGGCCCGGCTCACCTGCCGCTCTGCTGCTCGACCGCCCGCTGCACCGCCCGGTAGATCTGGCCGAACCGGAGCTGGTCCGAGGTGCGGACCAGCATGATCTCCTGACCGCGCCGTTGTACCCAGAGCTCGTGTACCCCCGCGCCCCGGTCGTAGGAGCGATCCAGCCAGCCCAGCGGCAGCTCCAGGAACGGGGTGAGGGCCAGCGCGCCCACCACGAAGACGGCCAGGATGGTGGCCGCCAGCACCCACTCGCCGCGGTCCTCGGCGGCGTACGCCAGCGACACCACGCAGATCACGGCGACCAGCGGCGGGATGGAGAGCAGGAAGATGAGCACGCCGCGCCCGAGCAGGCGGGAGCGGTCCCGGGCCGACGGGCGGCCCCGGGCGTGCCAGACGTAGGTCAGCTCCGCGACCGGGATGGCGTGCCCACCCGCCCGGATCGACTCGGAGGTCACCTGCACCGCGTCGTCCCGGTAATAGAGGGTCACCACTCCAGCAAAGCGCGGCTGTCAACAGCCGGCGCCGCACCGGCTACGGTGCGGCCGGGCGGATCAGTGCCGCCGGGTCGGGACCTGCGAGGTCTCCATGGCCCGCTGCAGGGCGCGGTAGATCTTGCCGAACCGCATCGCGTCGCGGGTGTGCAGCAGCCGCACCGGCGCCCCGCGCCACTGGGCCCAGACCTCCAGCGAGTGCGAGCCCTTGGTGTAGGTCGAGTCGACGTGGTCCAGCAGCAGGTCGGCGACCGGCCCGACGGCCAGGCCGAGCAGGATCGAGACGCCGACGATGGCGATCGTGACGGTCGGCGAGGTGTGCAGCCGCACCGCCACGACGATCCCCAGCACGGCGGCGACGAGCGGGCCGATGATCGCCATCAGCAGGACGCTCCGGTTGGCGAGCACTCCCCAGGAGCGTCGGCCGCGTTGGTGCCACACCTGGCCGAACTCCGCGAGCGGGTAGGTGCGCGGGCCGATCCGGAGGCTCTCGGAGGTGACCCGCACCGCTCCGTCGTCGTAGAAGATGGTCATGGTGGCCACTCCCGGCTCGGGTGAGTCGATGCCAGTCAACTTACCGAAGATTAGGCCGTCGTAGGGTTGGGCACCCGACTTCGATTCAGGAGGTGTGGCGTGGACGACTTCGTCCGGGTGGAGATCACCGACGGCATCGGCACGATCCGGCTGGAACGCCCGCCGATGAACGCGCTCAACACCCAGGTGCAGGAGGAGTTGCGCGCCGCCGCGAAGGCGGCCACCGACGACCCCGGGGTCCGCGCGGTGATCGTGTACGGCGGGGAGAAGGTCTTCGCGGCCGGCGCGGACATCAAGGAGATGGCCGACATGTCGTACGTCGACATGGCGACCCGGGCCGCCGAGCTGTCCAGCGCACTGGGCGCGATCGCCCGGATCCCCAAGCCGGTGGTCGCCGCCATCACCGGGTACGCGCTCGGCGGCGGCTGCGAGCTGGCGCTGGCCTGTGACTGGCGGGTGGCCGCCGAGGATGCCCGGCTCGGCCAGCCGGAGATCAAGCTCGGCATCATCCCGGGCGCCGGTGGCACCCAGCGGCTGGCCCGGCTGGTCGGCCCGGCGCGGGCGAAGGACATCGTCCTCTCCGGCCGGATGGTCGACGCGCAGGAGGCGCTGCGGATCGGCCTGGTCGACCGGGTGGTGCCGGCCGGCGAGGTCTACCAGGCGGCGGTCGAGCTGGTGCGGCCGTACCTGACCGGGCCGGCCCAGGCGCTGCGGGCGGCGAAGCTGGCGATCGACGGCGGCCTGGAGATGGATCTGGCCTCCGGGCTGGCCTGGGAGAGTCAGCTCTTCGCCGGGTTGTTCGCCACCGACGACCGCCGGGAGGGGATGGCCGCGTTCGTCGACAAGCGCCCGCCGGACTTCACCGGGCGTTAGCGGGTCGGGGTCCGGCCCGGATATGACCGGGCGGTAACCTGCTGTCCAGAGCGGCGCCGCCGGGCCGGGATGGCGGGCCGTAACGAGGACGGGAGCGGCGATGGCGGAGCAGGTCGAGGGGCACGGCGGCGAGCTGGCGCTGGCCGCGCTGCGGGCGTACGGCGTACGGGAGATGTTCACCCTCTCCGGCGGCCACGTCTTCCCGCTCTACGACGCCGCGCACCGCGGCGGCTTCCCGATCTACGACGTGCGGCACGAGCAGTCGGCCGTCTTCGCCGCCGAGGCGGTGGCGAAGCTGCAGCGCCGGCCCGGCCTGGCCGTGTTGACCGCCGGACCCGGCGTCACCAACGGCATCTCCGGGCTGACCAGCGCCTTCTTCAACGCGTCGCCGGTGCTGGTGATGGGCGGCCGGGCGCCGGCCTTCCGGTGGGGGGCGGGCAGCCTGCAGGAGATCGACCACGTGCCGCTGGTGGCGCCGGTGACCAAGCGGGCGGCGACCGTGCTGGGCACCGAGGAGGTGCCGCGCGCGGTGTCGGAGGCGCTCACCGCCGCGCTCACCCCGCACCGGGGGCCGGTCTTCCTGGACCTGCCGCTGGAGGTCATCTTCTCGGTGGCCTCGGCCACCGTGCCGGACGCGCCGGTCGTGGCCGCGCTGGAACCGGATCACGAGGAGGTGCGCAAGGCGGCCCAGTTGATCGCCGGCGCGCACCGGCCGGTCATCATTGCCGGCTCCGACGTCTACGCCGGGGACGCGGTCGGCGCCCTGCGGGAGGCGGCCGAGGCGCTGCGGGTGCCGGTCTTCACCAACGGGATGGGTCGGGGTGCCCTGCCGCCGGAGCACCCGCTGGCGTTCGCCAAGTCCCGCCGGACGGCGGTCAAGGGCGCCGACGTGATCGTGGTGGTCGGTACGCCGCTGGACTTCCGGTTGAGCTTCGGCGACTTCGGCGACGCCCAGGTGGTGCACATCGTGGACGCGCCGAGCCAGCGGGCCCGGCACGTCGAGCCGGCCGTGGCGCCCGCCGGTGACCTGCGGCTGATCCTGTCGGCCCTGGCCGACCACTCCGGTGACCGGGAGGACCACGAGTCGTGGATCGCCGACCTGCGTACGGCCGAGGACGCCGCGCGGGCCCGCGACGCGGAGGAGATGGCGGCCGACACCGACCCGATCCGCCCGGCCCGGGTCTACGGCGAGCTGCGCCGGGTGCTGGCGGCCGACGCGGTGACCATCGGCGACGGCGGCGACTTCGTCTCGTACGCCGGTCGCTACCTGGAGCCGGCGATGCCCGGCACCTGGCTGGACCCCGGTCCGTACGGCTGCCTCGGCACCGGGATGGGGTACGCGATGGGCGCCCGGGTCAGCTACCCGGACCGGCAGATCTGCGTGCTGATGGGCGATGGCGCGGCGGGCTTCTCGCTGATGGACGTCGAGTCGCTGGTGCGGCAGCAGCTGCCGGTGGTGATCGTGGTCGGCAACAACGGCATCTGGGGCCTGGAGAAGCACCCGATGCAGGCGATGTACGGCTATGACGTGGCCGCCGACCTGCAGCCGGGGCTGCGCTACGACGACGTGGTGACCGCGCTCGGCGGGGCCGGCGAGACGGTCTCGAAGGCGGCGGACCTGCGGCCGGCGCTGGACCGGGCCTTCGACGCGGGGGTGCCGTACCTGGTCAACGTGCTCACCGACCCGGCGGACGCCTATCCGCGCTCGTCGAACCTGGCCTGACGCGTCGGTCCCGACCCCGGGACCTTCCGGTCCCGGGTTGACGGCACCGGTCTGCGGTCCTGGTCGGGGCGGTGGTCGGGAGGCCGGATCAGGTCTCCGGGTGCCGCTCCTCGCGGTCCTGCCCGCTTGTGCGGTCCTGCCCGCCGGTGCGGTTGCGGTCCTGGTCGGCGGGGCGGTCGGGGCCGTCGGTGGGGCCGGGATCGTCGGTCTCCCGGCGGCGCAGGTCCTCCTCGCGGCGGCGCAGGTCCTCCTCCCAGCGGTCGAACATCTCCCGGTCCTTCTTCGACTGCTCGGCCGAGAGCGACTTGAGGAACTCGGGGTCGTCGTCGGGCGCGACCTGCCGCGGCCGTTCCCGGGGCCGGAACGGGTTGGCCGGCGCGGGGCCACCACTACCGCCGGTGGCGGTGGCGGTGGGTGCCGGCCGGCCGGCCAGGAACCAGGCGATCGAGCCGACCAGCGGGAAGAACAGAATGATCATCACCCAGGCGATCTTGGGCAGCGCGCGGATCTCGTCCTGCTCGGCCGAGAGGCAGCTGATCAGGGCGACCACGGCGAGGATGATCTGGACGACGAAGAGGAGCGCGTACAGGCGGACCATCCCGCAATAATGGCCTACCGGGTCGACTCAGCCCAACGAGGCGTAGACGATCACGATGCCGAGCCCGGCGTAGCCGGCCGCCACCAGCGCCGACACCGGTATCGCGGTCGCCGGCCGGGTCGGGGACCAGGGCCGCAGCAGCGCCATCGCCGCGGCCCAGCCGGCCAGCCCCACCAGCGCGGCCAGCACCCCGGGTACGCCCTGCCGCAGGGCCAGCCGGGCGGCCAGTACGGCGACCACGCTTATCGCCAGGGCGGTCCGCCGCCAGGCCAACCGGGTCCGCTCGGGCTGCAACCCGGGGTCACGGCCGGCCGGGTCCGGGCCGGTCACCGGTCGCCGATCGCGCCGAGCAGCACGGCCCCGGTGAGCAGGAGCGCGCCGAGGCCGACGGTGAGGGCGAGGACGGCGGGGAACCGGGAGGCCGGCAGTTCCCGGCCGAGCCGGATGGCCCGCTCGGTCCGGGCCCAGTGGTCGACGGCCCGGACCGCCACCGCCCCACCGAGCAGCAGCAGCGCCACCGCGATCGCCTCCCGCAGGTGGCGGACCGGCATCGGCGGCAGGAACTGCACCACGGCCAGGCCGCCGGCGATCAGCGCCAGGCCGGTCCGCAGCCAGGCCAGGAAGGTGCGCTCGTTGGCCAGCGAGAACCGGTAGTCCGGGGTGGTCCCCACGTTGCGCAGCTCGGCCGGGTCGAACCACTGCCTGATCGCGCCGAACACGACAGCTCCCTACGTCTAGACTCCGTAGCCGTGCCGGAGCCGCTGACCGAAGACCAGACTATGGCCCTCAAGACCGCCGCGTTCGGGGCGGTCTACCTGGTGTCGAACGCCGACCCGGGGGTGGTCTCGCTGTTCCGGGAGAGCTTCGCCGCCTCGAACGCGATCGCCGGCTCGACGGGTCTGGTCCGCGACGCGCTCACCGACGGGCCGCTGCCCACCCTGCCCCGGGACTCGTCGGCCGAGGTGACCCGGACCGTGCTGGCCGGGCTGCGGGAGGCGGTGGCGATCCTGCGCGAGCGGGCGCCGGACGAGGTGGAGAACTACCGGTCGGTGGTGCTGGCCGCGGTCGACGAGGTGGCGAAGGCGTCCCGGGGGGTGCACCCGCGGGAGGCCGAGATGATCGACCGGGTCAGGAACTCGCTGGCCTGAACCGGTCGGCCGGCCAGAGGTCGCGGATGATCTCCCGGACGCAGTGGTGCCGCAGCCGGCCGCAGCTGCAGCGGTGGCCCTCCGGGCTGCTGCGGTGCCGGAGCGGTGGTGCGGTGGCGGGCGCCGGGGGAGGCGCGGATAGTAATGACATATCGTGACACCTCCTCTTTTTTCTGACTGTACCCGGCGGGCCGCTGTGGTGAGCCGTGTCACGCTGAGTCGCGGCGTTTCCTTTTGCTACCGACAGGTAACATTGCCGGATGGAGAGTCGTCCGGTGGTCAACCGCACAGAACAGCGAGGTTGACCCGCCATTGCGGCGCGGGAGAGGCTGCGGCCCAGGGAACGGGTAGATCCCGGGGTGCCGGCGGGCAGGGCAACACCTACAGGAGGGTCTTCGAAGCACGATGAATATCGTCGTACTCGTCAAGCAGGTGCCCGATTCGGGCGCGGACCGCAACCTGCGCAGTGACGACAACACCATCGATCGCGGGTCGGCGAACAACGTCATAAACGAGATGGACGAGTACGCCATCGAGGAGGCGTTGCGCATCAAGGAGGCGCACGGCGGCGAGGTGACCATTCTGACGATGGGTCCCGACCGCGCCACCGAGGCGATCCGCAAGGCGCTGTCGATGGGGCCGGACAAGGCCGTCCACGTCGTCGACGACGCGCTGGCCGGTTCCTGCGCGGTGGCCACCTCCCGGGTACTCGCCGCGGCGCTCGGCACGCTCGGCGCCGACCTGGTGATCTGCGGCGCGGAGTCCACCGACGGCCGGGTCCAGGTGCTGCCGCACATGCTCGCCGAGCGGCTCGGCGTCGCCGCCCTCACCGGCGCCCGCAAGCTCACCGTGGACGGCACGACGCTCACCGCCGAGCGGCAGACCGAGGAGGGGTACGAGGTCCTCACCGCCGCCACCCCGGCCGTCGTCTCCGTCTGGGACACCATCAACGAGCCGCGCTACCCGTCCTTCAAGGGGATCATGGCGGCCAAGAAGAAGCCGGTGCAGACCCTGTCGCTGGCCGACCTGGGGGTGCCCGCCTCCGAGGTCGGCTTCGACGGCGCGACAAGCACCGTCGTGGAGCACAGCAAGCGTCCGCCGCGCTCCGGTGGCCAGACGGTCACCGATGACGGCGAGGGCGGCGTGCAGCTGGTCGAGTTCCTCGCCGCCGAGAAGTTCGTCTGAGCCGGGGACAGGAGAGGCAATCATGACTGAGGTACTCGTCGTCGTCGAAGCCACCACCGAGTTCGGCGTCAAGAAGGTCACCCTCGAACTGCTCACCCTCGCCCGGCAACTGGGCAGCCCGTCCGCGGTCGTTCTGGGCGGCCCCGGCGCGGCCGAGGCGCTGAGCCCGAAGCTCGCCGAGTACGGCGCCGAGAAGATCTACGCCGCCGAGAGCGCCGAGATCGATGCCCACCTGGTGGCGCCGAAGGCGACCGTCCTGGCCGAGCTGGTCCGGCGGGTCCAGCCGGCCGCCGTGCTGCTCGCCTCCACCCAGGAGGGCAAGGAGATCGCCGGCCGACTCGCGGTCAAGCTGGACAACGGCCTCCTCACCGACGTGGTCGGCCTGGACGCCGACGGCACCGCCACCCAGGTCGCCTTCGCCGGCTCGACGATCGTCAGGTCGAAGGTCAGCCGGGGTCTGCCGCTGGCGACGCTGCGGCCCAACTCGGTCACCCCGGAGCCGGCCGCCGCCACGCCGACGGTCGAGCAGCTCGACGTGACGCTCACCGACACCGACAGGCTCGCCCGGGTGGTCGAGCGGGTTGCCGAGCAGAAGGGCTCCCGCCCGGAGCTGACCGAGGCGTCGGTCGTCGTCTCCGGCGGTCGCGGGGTCGGCAACGCCGACAACTTCAAGCTGGTCGAGGAGCTGGCCGACCTGCTCGGCGGTGCGGTCGGCGCGTCCCGCGCGGCGGTCGACTCCGGCTTCTACCCGCACCAGTTCCAGGTCGGCCAGACCGGCAAGACGGTGTCGCCGCAGCTCTACGTGGCACTCGGCATCTCCGGCGCGATCCAGCACCGGGCCGGCATGCAGACCTCGAAGACCATCGTCGCGGTCAACAAGGACGGCGAGGCGCCGATCTTCGAACTGGCCGACTTCGGCGTGGTCGGCGACCTGTTCAAGATCGTCCCCCAGGCCGCCGACGAGATCCGCAAGCGCAAGTAACACCGCACAAACATCAAGATCCACAGGACGTCCGGCACGCGAATCGCGTCCCAGTCGTGCGGGATGTCCTGTGGATCTTTCGTGTTCCCCGGGGCCGCGCCGACTAGGTGAGGGTGCCGCGGAGGAGGCTGTCGCCGGAGTGGGCGGTGTCGTTGTCGTAGCCCTCGGCCGAGACGTCGACCACCGAGTACGCCGCCAGGTCGACGTTCGGCGGCAGTGGCAGCAACGCGTCCGGGTCGGCGCCGAGCACCCCCACCGAGAACATCTCCATGGTGGCCGGGTTGATCAACCACACCTCGTAGTAACCGGGCACCTGCGGCAGCCCGGAGACGTGCAGATGCAACCGGCCGTCACGGAACACCCGGGCGGCACCGTTCGCGGCGGGCGGGGTGTCGCCGTACGCCGCCAACGGTGCGCTGGCCACCACCTCCGGAGCCGACGGCTCCTCGACGGCCGGACGGGCCACGGCCAACGTGCCGAGCACCCCGATCGCGGCGGCGGCGACCGCGGTGGCCGCCGTACGGGCCCAACCGGGCCAGCGCCGACGACGCCGCTCGGCGAGATCCACCGGCGGCGACACCGACGGGTCGGCCACCGGCGGCGGCGCGGGGAGCTGCGTCGCGGTGGGGGCCGCCGCCGTGGGCTGGGTCGCCAGCTCGGCCAGGATGCCCTGCCAGACGTGCTCGGGTGGGGGCGGCAGGTCCCGCAGCGGCTGGGTGCCGGCGCCGAGTTCGGTGACCCGGCGCAGGCTCGCCAACTCGGCCCGGCAGTGCGCACAGGAGTCGAGGTGGTGGGTCTCCGCCGGCTCCGCCGCGGCCTCACCGAGTGCCAGGAAGACCAGCCGATCGTCGTCCAGGTGCGGCACCGTCCACCTCCCATCTGCGTTTCAGGTTCGCCATCCCGCGCCGGATGTGACTCTTCACCGTGCCCAACGGCACCCCGGTCACGGCCGCGATCTGTTGATGGGTCAGATCGTCGAAGAACGCCAGTTCCAGCATCCGCCGCTGGTCGTCGGGGAGCTGGGCCAGCTCGTCGGCGATCACCAGCCGGTCGATCACCGCGTCCGGATCCGCCGCCGGTGCCGGCTCCGGCTCCTGGCGTACCGAATCGAGCACCCGGTCCTGGCGGGCGACCACCCGCAGCCGGTCGACCACCTTGCGCCGGGCGATGCCGAGCAACCAGCCGAGCAGCGAGCCCCGCGCCGGGTCGAAGGTCTCCCGGCCCAGCCAGGCCGCCACGAAGGTGGCCTGGGTCACGTCCTCGGCGTCCGCCCGGTTGGCCAGCGTGCTGCCGGCCAGGTGGAAGACGGCCCGGCCGTACCGGTCATAGGCATCCCGCAGCGCCGACTCGTCGCCCACGCCGAACCGCTTGGCCAGTTCCTCGTCGGAGAGTTGGCCGGGTGGATGCCGTGCCTCGGTCACCGGGCGCGCCGCCGTCCATGTGACATGCCCGACTGTAACCCCCACCGCCATCGCCACCTACTTCTGGTCACGCCCGCTGCCCCGCCCGAATCCGCCGCGGCCCGCGGCTGCACCGCCGGCACCGATCCGCCCTTCTGCCCTGATCTACGCCGCCGGGCGCCGATCCGGATGCGCGAGGTGGGCAACCCAACTCGACGTGGCCGACCTGCATCCGGCCGGCGGGTCGAGGTCGTACCCCTCTTGCAAGCCGGCTCTCACCACGGGCCGTGCGGTTGCAGTCAGCCATTCCACTGGGAGGAAGAGATGCGAGTCAGGTACCTGCAGCGGGTCGCCGCGGGAGGCGCGGCGGCGGCGGTCGCCTTCGCCGGCCTCAGCGCCATGACCGTGACCCCCGCCTTCGCGGCCTCGTCCAAGGTCTCCGTCGTGCACGGCATCCCCGGCCAGCCGGTGGACGTCTACGTCAACGGGGAGCGGACGCTGGAGAACTTCCAGCCCGGCGACGTCGCCGGGCCGCTCGACCTGGAGGAGGGCGCCTACGACCTGGCGCTCACCCGCCCCGGTGAGCCGATCGAGAGCGCCATCCTGACCGCCGAGGACGCCCAGGTGCCGGGCGGGGCGAACATCAGCATCGCGGCCCACCTCAACGCCAGCGGGGAACCGGCGATCACCCCGTTCGTCAACGACGTGTCGAACACCGCCGCGGGCCAGGCCCGGCTGATCGTCCGGCACACCGCGGCCGCCCCGGCCGTCGACGTGCGGGCCGGCGGCAGCCCGGTCTTCTCCGGGCTCACCAACCCGAACGAGGAGAAGGCCGACCTCGACGCCGGCACCGTCGCCGCGGACGTGGTGCTGGCCGGCACCGACACCGTCGTACTCGGCCCGACCGACCTCAACCTGCAGGAGGGCACCGCGACCATCGTGTACGCCATCGGCTCCGCCGAGGGCGACACCCTGGACCTGGTGGCGCAGACCATCACCGGCCTGCACTCGGCGCCGGACGGGGTGCCCAGCGGCACCGGTGGGCTGGCCGACGAGGGCCTGTCGACCTGGTGGTACCTGCTGGTCGGCGCGGGCCTGATCCTGGTCGTCGGCGGCGCGGCCCGGTTGCGGGGCAGCCGTTCCGTGGCGGCCCGCCGGTGACCGTACGCAATCGTGGCGCGCTGGCGGCCGTGGCCGCCGGCGTCGCCGCGCTGCTGGTCGCCGGACTGGTGGCCTGCGGCAGTGACAACCCGGACGACGTCGGCGCCGACGAGGCCCGCCGGCTCGCCGAGCCCAGCCCGAGCGCCGGCACCGGAGTCTCCCCGGTGCCGGTCACCCGGGGCGAGCTGCCGACCGGCGACGACCGGGTGCCCCCGGTCGAGCTGCGGATACCGGACCTTGACGTGACCGCGTCGGTGAACCCGGTCGGGGTGACCGAGGCGACCGGCGAGTTCGACGTGCCGCCCAGCGTGGACCAGGTGGGCTGGTACCGCTACGGGCCGGGCCTGGAGACCACCGCCGGTTCGGTGGTGATCGCCGGCCACGTCGACGGCGCCGGCCAGGGCCGGGGGGCCTTCTTCCGGCTCCGGGACCTGGCCGACGGGGACCGCCTCACGGTCACCGGCGCCGACGGCACCCCGCGCGAGTTCCGGGTGGTGGCCCGGGAGGAGTACGCCAAGACGAAGATCCCGCTGGAGCGGTACTTCGCCCGCGACGGCGAGGTGCGGCTGACCTTGATCACCTGCGGCGGTCCGTTCGACGCCGAGACCCGCCGCTACCGCGACAACATCGTCGTCACCGCCGTACCGGTGTGACGACGGCCCCCGGCCTGGGCCGGTTCGGTGACCGGGCCAGCGCGGCGGCGTCCGCCGCTGGCCCGGTTTGCCGGCGGATAGGCTTGACGGCGATGGCATACCTGGATCACGCGGCGACCACGCCGATGCTCGACGAGGCGCTGGAGGCGTACGTCGCCACCGCCCGCGAGGTCGGCAACGCCTCCTCGTTGCACGCCGCCGGCCGGCAGGCCCGCCGGCGGGTCGAGGAGTCCCGGGAACGGATCGCCGCCGCGCTCGGTGCCCGGCCGTCCGAGGTGGTCTTCACCGGCGGCGGGACCGAGAGCGACAACCTGGCGGTCAAGGGCATCCTGTGGGCGCGCCGGGCCGCCGAGCCGGTCCGGCGCCGGGTGGTGGCCAGCGCGGTGGAACACCACGCGGTGCTCGACTCGGTGGAGTGGCTGGCCCGGCAGGAGGGCGTCGAGGTGAGCTGGTTGCCGGTCGACGGCTCCGGCCGGCTGGTCGCCGACGCGCTCCGCTCCGAGCTGGCCGACCACGGCGACGAGGTGGCCGTGGTGACCGCGATGTGGGCCAACAACGAGGTCGGCACGATCCAGCCGGTCGCGGAGCTGGCCGCGGTGGCCGCCGGGTACGGCGTACCGCTGCACACCGACGCCATCCAGGCGGTCGGCCAGGTGCCGGTCGACTTCGCCGCCAGCGGGGCCGCGGCGTTGACCGTGACCGGCCACAAACTCGGCGGACCGGCCGGCGTCGGTGCCCTGCTGCTGGCCCGGGAGGTGGCCTGCGCGCCGCTGCTGCACGGCGGCGGCCAGGAGCGCGACGTGCGGTCCGGCACGTTGGACACCGCCGGCATCGTCGCCTTCGCGGTCGCCGTGGAGACCGCCGTCAAGGCCCAGCAGGAGTACGCGACCCGGATCGCGGCGCTCCGCGACGACCTGGTGGACCGGGTCCGTCGGGCGGTGCCCGAGGTGGTCTACAACGGCGACCCGGACGACCGGCTGCCCGGCAACGCCCACTTCTCCTTCCCCGGCTGCGAGGGCGACGCCCTGCTGCTGCTGCTGGACGCGCAGGGGATCGCCTGCTCCACCGGGTCGGCCTGCTCGGCCGGGGTCGCCCAGCCGTCGCATGTGCTGTTGGCGATGGGCGCCGACGACGACCGGGCCCGCTCGTCGCTGCGTTTCTCCCTCGGCCACAGCTCCACCGCGGCCGACGTGGACGCGCTGGTCGCGGCGCTGCCGGGGGCCGTCGAACGGGCCCGCCGGGCCGGCGCGATCCGATCCGCCCGGGGCTGACCGGACGCACCCGGTCCGCTGCCGCCCGGCGCGGCTACCCTCGACGTGTGAAGGGGATGTCCCGGTGAGGGTGTTGGCGGCCATGTCCGGCGGGGTCGACTCGGCGGTCGCCGCCGCGCGCGCCGTCGAGGCCGGGTACGACGTGACCGGCGTACACCTGGCGTTGGCCCGCAATCCGCAGACCTACCGCTCCGGGGCGCGCGGCTGCTGCACCCTGGAGGATTCCCGGGACGCCCGTCGGGCCGCCGATGTGATCGGTATCCCGTTCTACGTCTGGGACCTGGCCGACCGGTTCCACGAGGACGTGGTCGACGACTTCGTGGCCGAGTACGCGGCCGGCCGTACCCCCAATCCGTGCCTGCGCTGCAACGAGAAGATCAAGTTCGCGGCGGTGCTGGACCGCGCGGTGGCGCTCGGCTTCGACGCGGTGGTGACCGGTCACCACGCCCGGCTCGGCGCGGACGGCCTGCTGCGGCGCAGCGTGGACGTGGCCAAGGACCAGTCGTACGTGCTGGCGGTGCTGACCCGCGAGCAGCTCGACCGGTCGGTCTTCCCGCTGGGCGACTCGACCAAGGCGCAGGTGCGGGCGGAGGCGGCCCGCCGTGGGCTGGCGGTGGCGGAGAAGCCCGACTCGCACGACATCTGCTTCATCGCCGACGGCGACACCCGCAGGTTCCTTGCCGACCGGCTGGGGGAGACCCCCGGCGACGTGGTCGACGCCCGCACCGGGGCGGTGGTCGGCCGGCACGACGGCGCGTACGCGTACACGGTCGGTCAGCGCAAGGGGCTCGCGCTGGGGGTGCCGGCCCCGGACGGCCGGCCGCGGTACGTGTTGTCGATCACCCCGAAGACCAACACGGTGACCGTCGGCCCGGCCGAGGCGCTGGCGGTCGACACGGTCTCGGCCCGCCGGCCGGTCTGGAGTTCCGGACCGCTGCCGGCCGGGCCGCTGGACTGCCAGGTGCAGCTGCGGGCGCACGGCGAGGTGGTGCCGGCCACCGTGCGGGTGACCGGCGACGGGCTCCGGGCCGACCTGCACCGGCCGATGCGGGGAGTGGCCGCCGGACAGGCGATCGTGGCCTACCGCACCGATCCGGCCGGCGACGTCGTCCTCGGCTCCGCCACCATCACCTGACCCGAGCCTGCCCCGTCCGGTTGAGTCACCATGGCGGCCGGCTGCGCCCGCTGAGTCGTACCGGCTGCGGCTGAGTCGTCCCGGTGGCCGGCTGCGCCGGCTGGGCAACGGTTAACCTCTGCGGGTGACCGAGCGGGCGTTTCCCTGGCCGGCCGGAGCGGCGACCGGAATCGGGTCGCTGCCCGGCGTCGACGTGGCGGAGGCCCAGCGGATCGTGCTGGGCGAGCTGCCGGCGCTGCCGCACCTGCCGGAGCTGCCCGCCCGGGGACCGGGTGCGGACCTGCTGGGCCGGGGCGCCGGGCTGCTGGTGGAGCTGCCGGTCGAGTTGTACGCGGCCCGCTGGCGGGTGGTGGCGCGCCCCGGTCGGGACCTGCGCCGCACCCGCGACCTGCTGGACCGTGACCTGGACCAGATGACCGAGCAGGCCGACGGCTACGCCGGCACCTTCAAGATCCAGGCGGCCGGCCCGTTCACCCTCGCCGCCGGCCTGGACCTGCCCGGCGGTGGCCGGCTGCTGCGCGATCAGGGCGCGCTGCGGGATCTGACCGGTTCGCTCGCCGAAGGGCTGCGCGGGCACGTCGCCGAGGTCCGCCGCCGGCTGCCGGCGGCGACGGTGCTGCTGCAGCTCGACGAGCCGTCGTTGCCGGCGGTGCTGGCCGGGCGGATTCCCACCGACAGCGGGTTGGGCGCGTACCGGCCGGTGCCGGCGCCGGACGCGCGGAGCCTGTTGCGGGCGGTCGTGGAGGCGGTCGGGGTGCCGGTGGTGGTGCACTGCTGCGCACCGGACGTGCCGCTGGAGCTGATCCGCTCGGCCGGCGCGGTCGCGGTGGCGCTCGATCTGGACCTGGTGGAGCGGCTCGACCCGCTCGGCGAGGCGATCGACGCGGGGCTGGGGCTGCTGGCCGGCGCGGCCCCGTCGACCGGCCAGGCTCCGCCCGGCGGCGCCGGGCCGTGGTCGGTCGCGGTCGCCGATCGGGTACGCGTTCTGTGGGACCGGCTCGGCTTCCCGCGCGCCCGGCTGGCCGAGCAGGTGGTGCTCACCCCCGCGTGCGGTCTGGCCGGCGCCACCCCCGACTACGCCCGGGCCGTCCTGACCGCCTGCCGGGACGCCGCCCGTCGGCTGCACGAGGACGGTTGAGCCGGTTCTGTCGGACCCGCCGGGCAGAATGGCGGCATGATCGGAAAATTGCACAGCGTGGTCATCGACTGTCCCGAGCCGCGGGCGCTGGCCCGGTTCTACAGCGAGCTGCTCGGCCTGCCGGTGGTCCGCGACGACGAGGGCTGGGCGACCATCGAGGGCGACGGCGGGCGGAACCGGTTCGCGTTCCAGAAGGCGACAAACCTGCGCGAGCCGCAGTGGCCGGACCCGCAGCGCCCGCAGCAGTTCCATCTCGACGTGCTGGTCGACGACGTGGACGCCGCCGAGACGAAGGTGCTGGCGCTCGGGGCGACCCGGCTGCCCGGCGAGGGGGACGACTTCCGGGTCTACGCCGACCCGACCGGCCACCCGTTCTGCCTGGTCTGGGAGAGCTGACGGTGGCGGAAGCCCGGCCGGCCGAGGCACCGAGGCGTGCCGACCGTGCCGGCCCGGCCCGGCGTGGTGCTGACCGGGCCGCGGGTGGTGCCGACCCGGCTCGTGGCGGTGCCGCGTCCGGGTCGCTGTTCGGCCTGGCCTATGGCGACGCCCTCGGCAAGGAGACCGAGTTCCTGTCGGTGCCGGAGATCGAGCGGCGGTTCGGGCCGGGCGGGCCGGCGGAGCTGACCGGTGATCCGGCGCTGGTCACCGACGACACCCAGATGGGTCTGGCGGTGGGTTGGGCGCTGCGCGAGGCCGCGGCGGCCACCCCGCAGGTGCTGGAGCCGCTGCTGCGGGCCCGGTTCGTGGCCTGGGCGGCCAGCCCGGAGAACAACCGCGCGCCGGGGATGACCTGCCTGCGGGCCTGCGAAGGGTTGGCCAACGGGGTGCGCTGGCAGGAGGCGACGATGGCCGGCTCGAAGGGCTGCGGGGCCAACATGCGGGTCACCCCGGTCGGCCTGGTGCCCGGCTACGACCTGGACACCCTGGCCGGGGTGGCGCAGCTGCAGGCCGGGATGACCCACGGCCATCCGACCGCGCTCGCGGCGAGCGAGCTGACCGCGTACGCGGTGCGGTGCGCGCGCGACGGAGCCGGGTTGCCGGCGCTCCCCGGGTTGCTGCGCGACCGCGCCCGGCAGCAGCGCACGGTCTACCGCGAGGAATGGCTCGGTGACCTGTGGCAGCGGCCGGGCGTCGACGACGCCGCCGGGTTCATCGCCCGGGGCTGGGACGAGTGCCTGGCCGTGCTGGACCGGCTCGACGCCGCGCTGGCCCGGCCGGACGACGGCACCGACCCGTGCCTGGCCACCGGTGAGGGCTGGATCGCGGAGGAGTCGCTGGCCACCGCGCTGCTCTGCGCGCTGCGGCACCGCGACGACCCGGTCTCGGCGCTGCGCCGGGCGGCCACCACCTGCGGCGACTCGGACTCGATCGCCTGCCTGACCGGGGCGATCCTCGGCGCGGCGGACGGCATGACGGCCTGGCCGCCGGCCTGGGCCGACCGGATCGAGTACGCCGACCAGCTCGCCACCCTCGGCGCGGGTTGGGACTGACCGGCAGCCGGCCCGGCCGGTACGGTGCGTAAGTCACGTGATCACGGAGGTCGAGGTGTCCGAAGAAGCCATCCCGCAGCAGGTCAGCGCGGCGCAGGAGGCCGCTGCCGGGGCGGAGCCGACGCCGCAGGCGCGGGACCGGCACGCCACCCTGAGCACGGAGATCACCGATCACCAGTACCGCTACTACGTGCTCGACTCGCCGATCGTCTCCGACGCCGAGTTCGACGGCATGCTCCGTGAGTTGACCGGGCTGGAGGAGCAGTTCCCCGCCCTGCGTACCCCGGACTCGCCGACCCAGCGGGTCGGCGGCACCTTCTCCACGCTGTTCACGCCGGTGGAGCACGCCGAGCGGATGATGTCGCTGGACAACGCCTTCGACACCGACGAGCTGGTGGCCTGGGCGGAGCGGGTGGAGCGGGACGCCGGCACGGCGGTGACCTACCTCTGCGAGCCGAAGGTGGACGGCCTGGCGATCAACCTGACCTACCGGGGCGGCCGACTGGTCCGCGCCGCGACCCGGGGCGACGGGCGCACCGGGGAGGACGTGACGCCTAACGTCCGCAGCATCCGGGACGTGCCGGACCGGCTGGCCGGGGCGGCCGACGCCCCCGAGCCGCCGGAGCTGCTGGAGGTCCGGGGCGAGATCTACTTCCCGGTGGCCGGCTTCGCCGACCTCAACGCCAGCCTGGTCGAGCAGGGCAAGGCGCCGTTCGCCAACCCGCGCAACGCCGCCGCCGGCAGCCTGCGCCAGAAGGACCCGCGGATCACCGCCTCCCGCCCGTTGCGGCTGGTGGTGCACGGCATCGGCGCGCGGCAGGGTTTCCAGCCCGCGACCCAGTCCGAGGCGTACGCGGCGCTGCGGGCCTGGGGGTTGCCGGTCAGCGACCGCTGGCGGGTGGTGTCGGACCTGGCCGGGATCCAGGAGTACATCGACTACTACGCGGCGCACCGGCACGACGTCGAGCACGAGATCGACGGGGTGGTGGTGAAGGTCGACCCGGTGGCGCTGCAGGGGCGGCTCGGCTCGACCAGCCGGGCGCCCCGGTGGGCGATCGCCGTCAAGTACCCGCCCGAGGAGGTGACCACCAAGCTGCTCGGCATCGAGGTCAACGTCGGGCGCACCGGCCGGGTCACGCCGTTCGCGGTGCTGGAGCCGGTGCGGGTGGCCGGCTCGACGGTCGCCCTGGCCACCCTGCACAACGCCCGCGAGGTGGCCCGCAAGGGGGTGCTGATCGGGGACACGGTGGTGGTGCGCAAGGCCGGCGACGTCATCCCCGAGGTGCTCGGCCCGGTGATCGACCTGCGGCCGGCGGACGCGTCCGAGTTCCAGATGCCGACCCACTGTCCGGCCTGCGGGACCGCGCTGGCGCCGGCCAAGGAGGGCGATGTCGACATCCGCTGCCCGAACGCGCGGACCTGCCCGGCCCAGCTCCGGGAGCGGGTGTTCCACCTGGCCGGCCGGGGTGCGTTCGACATCGAGGTGCTGGGCTTCAAGGCCGCCGGCGCGCTGCTGGACTCGCAGGCCATCGGCGACGAGGGTGACCTGTTCTTTCTCGACGCCGAGCGCCTCGCCGAGGTGCCGTTCTTCGTCAACAAGGACGGCACGCTCGGCAGCAACGCGGTGAAGCTGCTGGACAACCTCGTCGAGGCCCGCGAGCGGCCGCTGTGGCGGGTGCTTGTCGCACTCTCCATCCGGCATGTCGGGCCGACCGCCGCCCAGGCGTTGGCCCGGGAGTTCGGCTCGGTCACCGCGATCGAGGCGGCGACCGAGGAGGAGTTGGCGTCCGTCGACGGGGTGGGGCCGACGATCGCGGCCAGTCTGCGGGAGTGGTTCGCGGTCGACTGGCACCGGGAGGTGGTGCGCAAGTGGACCGAGGCCGGGGTGCGGATGGCCGAGCAGCGCACCGACACCGGCCCGCGACCGCTGGCGGGGATCACGGTGGTGGTGACCGGCACCCTGGCGAACTTCTCCCGGGACCGGGCGGCCGAGGCCATTCAGGAACTGGGCGGCAAGGTCAGCGGTTCGGTGTCGAAGAAGACGCATTTCGTGGTGGTCGGCGAGAACCCCGGCTCGAAGGCGGAGAAGGCCGCCACCCTGAAGGTGCCGGTGCTCGACGAGGCGGGCTTCGAGGTGCTGCTGGCGGATGGTCCAGAGGCAGCCCGGGCCACCGTAGCCGATAGCGAAGAGTGATTACTCCTTAGCGGACAGTGAGTGGCGGCGAGGTTGGCGTCAGATGCCGCGTATTTCAACTTAATCACGACTCATCCGATTCGCGGCTGTCATCGCACCCACCGTCCGGCACAGGGCGTTTGATGGGTTACTTCGGCGTGACGCTCGGTCCCGCCCCGACCCGACGCACCGGGAGGCCGCATGGAGGTCGCGGCGCTGCGCAACTCCGTACCTCCCTCTCGGGCGCCCGCGTACTTCGGCCTGCTCTGGACGGTCGTGCTCGCGGCCGCCGCGCTCTGTGTGGAGCCGCTGCTCACCCTCCCCGGCGAGCTGCCCCGGTTGCCGGCCGCGTTCTGGGTGTTGGCGGCGCTCGCCGTCGCCACCGACGCCCGGCCGTTCCCGGCGCCCGCCGGCCGGCCCGGCCCGGCCGTGCACCCCTCGATCTGCGCCACCTTCGCGATCCTGCTGGCCTGGGGCCTCGCCCCGGCGCTGGCCGCGCAGGCGGTGGCGGTGCTGGTCGCCGGCGGTTGGCGGCGACACCGCTGGTGGCGGATCGGCTACGACCTCGCCCAGCACGCCTGCGCGCTGGCCGCCGCCGGTGCGGTCACCGCCCTGGCCACCGGTGACCTGCCCGGCGCCGCCGGCGTCCTCGGCGGGTTCGGGGTGGCGGACCTGTTCGGCGGCGCGGAGCTGCCCCGGGAGAGCCCCGCCGGCTGGGCCGGCGCGGCCGTGCCGGCGGTCGCCGCCGCGACCTGGATCACCGTCCGGTACGGCCTGCACACCGCGGCCGACCGGGCCCGCTGCGGTGGCCGGTGGTGGTCGGCCGTCCGGCGGATCCCGTCGTCCGAACTGCTCTTCGCCGCCGCCCTGCTGCTGCTCGCGCCGCTGCTGGTGATCGCCTCCCGGGTCAGCGCCGCGGTCCTGCCGCTGGTGGTGGTGCCGGTCTTCGCGGTGTACCGGATGGCCTGGCTGTCGGTGGAGCGGGAACGGCTGGCCCGGGTCGACCCGCTCACCGGGCTGGCCAACCGCAAGGCCCTGGTCGCGGCGGTGGTCCGCGAACTGCCGTTCCACGCCGAGCAGGCCGCCAAGGGGGTGCACGGTCGGTTCCTGGCGCTGCTGCTGATCGACCTCGACCGGTTCAAGCACGTCAACGACGCGCTCGGCCACCAGGTCGGGGACCGGCTGCTGATCGAGGTGGGCAACCGGATCGGCGCGGCGGTGCGCCCGGCCGACCTGGTCGCCCGGCTCGGCGGCGACGAGTTCGCGATCCTGGCCACCCGGCTGCGCGACGTGCGGGACGCCCGGGCGGTGGCCGACCGGGTCGCCGCCGCGCTGGCCGAACCGGTGCCCATCGACGGACTGGCGCTGGACGTCGGCGGCTCGATCGGCATCGCGCTCTACCCCGAGCACGGGATGGACTTCTCCATGTTGATGCGGCACGCCGACGTGGCCATGTACGACGCGAAGAGCCGGGGCGACACGGTCGCCCTCTACGCGCCCGACTCCGACCGCAACTCGCCGGAGCGGCTGAGCCTCCTGGCCGACCTGCGCCGGGTCCTGCTGCGCCGATACGCCGATCCCGCCGACCCGGCTGATCCCGCCGGCCCGCGCGCCGATGCCGACGCGGGCGAGATCAGCGTGTACTACCAGCCGCAGATCGCCATCGACACCGGCACGGTGGTCGGGGTCGAGGCGCTCCTGCGGTGGCGGCACCCTCGGCGCGGGATGGTCGACCCGGAGGAGTTCATCCGGGTCGCCGAGCAGTCCTCGGTGATGCGGCTGCTCACCCGCTGGGTCCTCGACGACGTGCTCGAACAGCTCGCCAAGTGGTCCGCCGCCGGGCTGCGGCTGCGGGCCTCGGTGAACGTCAGCGTCCGCGACCTGCAACACGGCGAGCTCGTCGACCAGATCGAGCAGCGGCTCACCGGCTACGGGCTGCCCGCGGACCGGCTGCAGCTGGAGATCACCGAGGGGGCGCTGATGGCCGACCCGCGGCGGGTGCTGGCCACCCTGTCCCGGCTGGACCGGCTCGGGGTCCGGATCTCCCTCGACGACTTCGGCACCGGCTACTCGTCCATGCAGCACCTGCGCCGACTGCCGTTGGCCGAGGTGAAGGTCGACCGCTCCTTTGTGCTCGGAATGGCCGACGACCCCGACGACGAGGCGATCGTCCGGTCGGTGATCGAGCTGGGCGGCGCGCTCGGGCTGCGGGTGGTCGCCGAGGGGGTGGAGGACGAGCGCACCTGGCGGCTGCTGCACACCGCCGGCTGCCAGTTCGCGCAGGGCTGGTTCTACGCCCGACCGATGCCGGCCGAGGACCTGACCGCCTGGCTGGCCCGGTACCGGCCGTTGCGGCCCGGCGCCGCCCGGGAGCCGTCCGGCCGGCACCGCCGCGGCCGGCCACCGGGCGAACCCGTCCACCCCGCCGACCTGCCGGTTCCGGCGAGCCCTCCGGACCAGCCCGCCGACCCGCCGGACCTGCCCACCGACCCGCCTGGCGCGGCCGGGCCGCCTGGCCCGGTCGGGACCAGTGGGGCGTCCGGCCCGGCCGGGCCGCCCGGAACCATCGGGTCGACCGGCACCGTCGGTACGCCGTGACCGGGGGAGGCGGGGGACGCCGGGAATCGGCTCACAAATAGACTCGCCCAGGGTCGGACCGGCTCGCCGGATCAACGCACGCTAGGCACGAAGGGGGCACCGATGGCCGCCATCTCCCGCGATGAGGTCGCGCACCTGGCGCGACTGTCGCGGCTCGCCGTCACCGAGGAGGAGCTGGCCACCTTCGCCGGTCAGCTCGACGTCATCCTGCAGGCGGTCGCGCGGGTCGGCGAGGTCACCGCCGCCGACATCCCGCCCACCTCACACTCGGTGCCGCTGACAAATGTGCTGCGCGACGACGTGGTGGTGCCCGGGCTGACCCCGGCGGAGGCGCTCGCCGGCGCCCCGGACGTCGAGGACCAGCGGTTCCGCGTACCGCGGATCCTGGACGAGGAGGCCTGAGCCGATGAGCGCGAGTGACCTGACCAGGATGACCGCCGCCGAGATCGCGGCCGCCGTGGCGGCCGGCGAGACGTCGGCCGTCGAGGTCGCCCAGGCGCACCTCGACCGGATCGCGGCCGTGGACGACCGGGTGCACGCCTTCCTGCACGTCGACACCGACGGCGCCCTTGCGGCGGCCCGCGCAGTGGACGCCCGGCGGGCGGCCGGCGAGCAGCTCGGGCCGCTGGCCGGGGTGCCGGTCGCGGTGAAGGACGTGCTGACCACCGTCGGGGTGCCGACCACCTGCGGATCGAAGATCCTCGAAGGGTGGCGCCCGCCGTACGACGCGACGATCGTGCGGCGGCTGGCCGACGCCGGCACCGTGATGCTCGGCAAGACCAACATGGACGAGTTCGCGATGGGCTCCTCCACCGAATACTCCGCCTACGGGCCGACCCGCAACCCGTGGGACACCGGCCGGATCCCGGGCGGCTCCGGCGGCGGCAGCGCGGCGTCGCTGGCCGCGTACGAGGCGCCGCTGGCGATCGGCACCGACACCGGCGGCTCGATCCGGCAGCCCGGCGCGGTCACCGGCACCGTCGGCGCCAAGCCCACTTACGGCGGCACCTCCCGGTACGGCCTGGTCGCCTTCTCGTCCTCACTGGACACCCCCGGCCCGTGCGCCCGCACGGTGCTGGACGCGGCGCTGCTGCACGCGGTGATCGGCGGGCACGACCCGCGCGACTCGACCTCCATCCCGCAGCCGGTGCCGGACGTGGTGGCCGCCGCCCGGGCCGGCGCCGAGGGGGACCTGACCGGCGTCAGGCTGGGCCTGGTCCGGGAGTTCTCCGGCGAGGGCGCCGAGCCGGGCGTGATGGCCGCCTTCCGGGACGCCGTGGACGCGCTGACCAAGCTCGGCGCCGAGGTGGTCGAGGTCTCCTGCCCGCACTTCCAGTACGCGCTGCCGGCGTACTACCTGATCGCGCCGAGCGAGTGCTCGTCCAACCTGGCCCGCTTCGACGGCGTCCGGTTCGGGCTGCGGGCTGGCGACGACGGCTCCAGGTCGCTGGAGGAGGTGATGTCGCTGACCCGCGACCAGGGCTTCGGCCCGGAGGTGAAGCGGCGCATCATCCTCGGCACCTACGCGCTCTCGTCCGGCTACTACGACGCCTACTACGGCCAGGCGCAGAAGGTGCGTACCCTGATCACCCGCGACTTCACCGCCGCGTTCGAGCAGGTCGACGTGCTGATCTCGCCGACCACGCCGTTCGTGGCGTTCCCGTTCGGGGCGCGCACCGCCGACCCGTACCAGATGTATCTGGCCGACCTCTACACCATCCCGTCGAACCTGTACGGCGGCCCGGGCATCTCGGTGCCGTGCGGGCTGTCCGAGGGGCTGCCGGTCGGCTTGCAGGTGATGGCCCCGACGATGGCCGACGACCGGATGTACCGCGTCGCGGCCGCCCTGGAATCGGCGGTTGGCACCCTCACCCCACCGGAGCTCTGAGACGCGGATGCTCACCCGCATCGAGATCGACGGCTTCAAGTCCTTCCGGAACTTCGAGTTGGACGTGCCGCCGTTTCTCGTGATCATCGGGCGGAACGCGGCGGGGAAGTCGAACCTGTTCGACGCGATCCAGTTCCTGGCCGGGCTCGCGGGTGACCCGGTGCTGGAGGCCGCACATCAGATGCGGGGCGAGACCGTCGACCTGTTCCACCAACACACCGACGGCAGTCGCGTCGAGCGGATGACCTTCGCCGTGGAGGTGCTGCTGAACCGTTCGGTGACCGACGCGTTCGGCGACACCGCCGAGGTGAGCCACTCCCGCCTGCGGTACGACCTCACGATCGAGATGCGGCCCTCAGGCGGCGGGGGCGGTCTGCGGCCATACGTCGTGCGAGAGTCGGCGCGGCGAATCCGCCGAGCGGATGACGAGTGGTTGAAGACGTACGTCCCGCAGGGCCGGCGGGCATCGGTTGTTGTCTACAGCAGCGCCGCCGCGGAGTTGCTGGAGACCGAGGAAGACGAGCAGGGCCGAGCGGTCTTCAGCATCCGGCAGCAGGGCAACCAAGGGCGGAAACGGAAGCTGCCGGCTACCGCCGCGACCGCGACGGTGTTGTCCAGCCTGACGACGGCCACCGAGTTTCCGCTGCTCTACGCGTTGAAGCGGGAGTTGCAGTCCTGGCGGTTGCTGCATCTGGACCCGAGCGCGCTACGGACGCCCGACGCGTACGACGATCCGGACAGGCTGGCCCCCAACGGCGCCCACCTGGCCAACGCGTTGCGTTTTCTCGCCAACGAGACAGCCACCGAGGACCGGCCCGATGGCGTGCTCAACGATCTCTCCGCCGACGTGGCTGCCGTCATCCCCGGCGTTGTCAAGGTGCGCCTGGCCGAGGACGACGCTCGCCGCCAGCGGCAGGTCGAGGTGGTGACCCGCGACGAGGCGCCCTTCTCCGCGCGGGTGGCCTCCGACGGCACCCTGCGGGCGATTGCGCTGCTCACCGCGCTGTATGACCCGCGCGGTGCCGGGCTGATCTGTTTCGAGGAGCCCGAGAATGGCATCTTCCCGCAACGGCTTGCCCAGTTCGTGCGTTATCTGCGAACACTCGTCGAACAGGCGCTGACGAACGGCGACAATGGCCGGGAACGGCGCCTGACACAGCTCATCCTGAGCAGCCATTCGCCGGCGATCCTGCGCGCGCTCGCGCCGAAGGGCGAGGCCGGCCGTCCGGACGCGATCTATCTCGACGTGGTGACCCGGGTCCGGAAGGGCGAGCCGCGTAGCCGTGCCACCCGCCGTCGATTCATCGGTGGCGATCAGCTCACCCTGGACGCCCTGCATCAGGGTGGGTTGGTCAGCAGGTCGGAGATCGCGGAGTTCGAGGTTCTGGAGATGCTGGATCGCTGATGCGTTACCTCTCAACCGCGCTGGTCTCGGAGGGCGTCACCGACGACCAGTTCCTACCCCGGTTGCTCAGCCGCGCCCTGACGGAGCTCTGCCTGACCGAGTTCGACGACTCCGTCGAGGTGGCGGAGGTGCAGCCGCTGCGGGACCACCGCGGTCCCAGCTCCATCGGCCAACTGCTCGACATCGTCGAACGCAACAAGGGCGCCTTCAACCTGGTCTTCTTCCATCGCGATCAAGGGGCCAACCCCCATCGGGTACGCGAGGAGTGGCTGGAGCCGCTGCGGTAGCGCTGGGTCGGACGCACCGAACAACTCGTCGCCGTCGTGCCGGTTCGCGAGACCGAAGCCTGGTTGTTGGCCGATGGCCAGGCATTGCGCGACGCGCTCGGGGTGCGCTGGTCCGACGTCGACATGGGCCTACCCGCCAGCCCGCGCGAGGTGGAGCGCATCGTCGACCCCAAGAAGCTGCTCAACGACGTGACCGGCCGCGTCAGTCGCACGGTGACCGATCACTTCGGGCAGCTCGGCGAGTTGGTCTCCCTGCAGCGGCTCGACTCCGTACCCGCGTATCGACGGTGGTGGGACGATACCCGTGACGCGCTCGAATCTCTCGGCTACCGGCCGGGTTGACAATTCGGGCGCTCTGGAATGCTCGCTGGTCACCCGCGACTTCACCGCCGCGTTCGAGCAGGTCGACTCACGATGTCGGGGTGTAGGCAGGCGGGATGCTGGGTACCTCGCGCCCGACCCCCGCAGTCCTGCCCAGGAGGACCCCCTCATGACCGTCGTGCTCGCCGTTGTCTGCAGCGACGGGGTGGTGATCGGCGCGGACTCCCAGATCACCGAGAGCGACCGCGGTCTGAGCTTCCCCGCCCAGAAGCTGTACCCGCTGGGCCCCTGCGCCGCCTGGGGCGGCAGCGGCGCGCGGGGGGTACTCAACGACCTGCGCCCCCTCCTTGACGACTCGGCCGCGGCCATCCTCGAAGCACCCGACATCGGCGACGAGTTGCAGGAACGCGTCCTGCCCATCTTCAAGAAGCACTACGAGAACTACATCCCGGAGGTGCCCGGCGAGGGCGACGGCGGCGGGGTGTCGGCGTACCTGCTCGCGGCCGGCTACAGCCAGGGTGCGCCGTGGATCGTGGAGATCAACCCCAACGGGCTCATCGGCCGTTACGAGGACGTGGGCTTCCACGCCATCGGCTCCGGCGCGCCAATGGCCCAGCAGGCCGGCGCGCTGCTGTCCCACTTCCGGATGACCACCCGGACCGTCGAGTACGGCGTGGTCGGCGTGGTGCGGGTGCTGGAGGCGCTGGATCGGACCTCGCCGTCGGTCGGCGGGCCGTTCAGCGTCGCGTGCATCCGCGAGGAGGGCGCCCACCACCTCGACGAGAAGGAGATCACCAAGGCGCGCAAGGACGCCCAGCGCTGGCGCGACCTCGAACAGAAAGCGCTCGACCGGCTGTTCGACTGACCCCGACGGGTGGCCGGCGACGACCGGCACGGTGAGCGATGCACGGCTGGCTGCCCAGCGACAACGGGGCGTCCCAACGACGGCGTTTTGCGCGCGGCGACAGCGGCGAGGTCCTGGAATGATCGCTGTTCATGGTTCTGTCGCGTGCGTGGTCGGTGTTCCTGGTCGCGGTCGGGGTGTGGAACTGGGTGATCTGGCCCCGGTTCGCGGTCGCGATCTGGAACGACACCCGCGCCTGGTCGAGCGGGGTGGTCGGGGACGGGACGCCGACCGGCTTCCTCTGGGTGCACGCCGCGTTGATCGCCGTCTCGCTGGTGACCGGCACGGCGGTCGCCTGGCTGGGCATCCGCGGCCTACGCACCCGCCGGACCACCGCCCACCCCGAATAACCGGGTACGCCGACAGCCACGCCACCACCCACCGCCACCAGGTGGCCTGGTCGACCGGGAGCCGGGCAGCGCAGGCGGCCAGGTTGCCGATGCCCAGCACCTCAGAAGCCGCAGACCGACGACCAACCCGCCTGCCCGCGCCGCGATTCCCTTGTTGATCTGAGCGCCACTGCTGTTAAACGTCACCGGTAACAGCACTGGCGCTCAGATCAACAACCTTCCAACCCGCGACAACGCCCGCCTGAACAACCGGGGTAACGCCGAGAGCTACGCCGTCGCGTTGTCGTCGTCGGCGCGGCAGGCGGACACGAAGGTCTGCCATGCAGTCGGGGTGAAGCTCAGGGTGCCACCGTCGCGGTCCTTGGTGTCACGGACCAGCACGCGGTCGAGGAGGTTGTCGGCCACCTCCACACATCCCCCGCCGGTTCCGTTGCTCCGGGTTGACTTGTGCCAGTTCGGGGCGGTGCTCATGTCGTCCATGACTGCGCTGCTCTCATGAATCGAGGTGCCGCCCGAGGAGGCGCACCGATTCACGATGCCGCCAACCCCCACCGGCACTCTGTCAGGTGGCCACGACCCGGCCGCCGTGCCGGCCGAGGTGCAGGTCGACGCCTTCCGGATGCTGCTCGCCCGGCACGTCCCCGCCGCCGACGGGCGGTGCACCTGCGGCCGGCCGCTCGGCGAGGAGACCGGCCGGTGCCACTACGCCCGGCAGGCCCAGAAAGCCCTCACCCGGCTCCTCGGCGAATGCCCGTGATCACGAAGGATCCGGTGTGCTGACGCGCACCGGATCCTTCAAGATCATTCGGTAGGCGGGTCAGTCCTCATCGTCGAAGGGTTCGTCGCTCCAGCGCCACCAGGCGTCGTCGCCGTCGATGTGCAGGAGGAACTCTGGCACCCGTACGCCGTCGGGGTCGATGAGGTGGACGGCGGCCCGGATCCGGTCGTAGGCCGCCTCCGAGCCGGGGATGTCCTCGGCCGTCGTCAGGCGCAGCTCCTCGACGAAGAGCGGCCGCACCGCCTCGAACGCCGGGGTGGGCCGCAACTCGGCGTTCAGCCAGGGGAAGTCCCCGTCCGTCACCGCCAGATCGGCGAGGTGTCCGCCGTTTACGCCAACCAACCGCCACACCTGGCCGCCGAAGCCCATCGCGCCACACCCTTCCCGTCGGCACCGCAGTGTAGGGGCGACTCGCCACCGCCCTAGACTTGACCGGTCCGACCGGAGATGAGGTTCTGATGAGCACGATCGTCCTTCCCTCGTACGACGAGGTCGTCGAGCGCTACGAGCCGGTGATCGGCCTGGAGACCCACGTCGAACTGGGCACGAACACGAAGATGTTCTGCGGCTGCCCGACCGACTTCGGCGGCGAGCCGAACACCCGGGTCTGCCCGGTCTGCCTCGGGCTGCCCGGCACGCTGCCGGTGGCGAACCGGGCCGCGATCGAGGCGACCATCCGGATCGGCCTCGCGCTGAACTGCTCCATCGCCGGATGGTGCCGGTTCGCGCGGAAGAACTACTTCTACCCCGACATGCCGAAGAACTTCCAGATCAGCCAGTACGACGAGCCGCTCTGCGTCGACGGCTTCCTGGACGTGGAGGTGGTCGGCGAGTCGGGCGAGACCGAGCTGGTGCGGATCGGCATCGAGCGGGTGCACCTGGAGGAGGACACCGGCAAGACGCTGCACGTCGGCGGCGCGACCGGCCGGATCCACGGCGCCACCGAATCACTCGTCGACTACAACCGGGCCGGCATCCCGCTGGTGGAGATCGTCACCAAGCCGGTGCCCGGCACCGGCGCGCTCGCCCCGGCGGTGGCCCGCGCCTACGTCACCGAGCTGCGCGACGTGCTCCGCTCGCTCGGCGTCTCCGACGTCCGGATGGAGGAGGGCTCGCTGCGCTGCGACGTCAACACGTCGCTGTCGCCGGTGGGCGCCACCGAGTGGGGCACCCGGACCGAGACCAAGAACGTCAACTCGCTGCGCTCGGTCGAGCGGGCGGTCCGCTCCGAAATGCTGCGGCAGGCCGCCGTCCTCTACGGCGGGGGCCACATCATCCAGGAGACCCGGCACTTCCAGGAGGACACCGGCGACACCAGGCCGGGCCGGTCCAAGGAGACCGCCACCGACTACCGCTACTTCCCCGAGCCGGACCTGGTGCCGCTGGCGCCGGACCCGGCCTGGGTGGCCGAGCTGAAGGCCGGCCTGCCGGAGCTGCCCCGGGACCACCGCCGCCGGCTGCAGGAGCAGTGGGGGCTGTCGGACCTGGACATGCAGTCGGTGCTCAACGCCGGCGCGGTCGAGCTGATCGAGCGGACCGTGGCCGCCGGCGCCACCCCGGCCGCCGCCCGGAAGTGGTGGCTGGGTGAACTCTCCCGGCGGGCCAACGAGACCGGGGTCGAGCTGGCCGCCGTCGGCGCCACCCCGGAGCAGGTCGCCGCCCTGCAGCGGCTCGTCGACGAGGGCAAGCTCAACGACAAGCTCGCCCGGGTGGTGCTCGAAGGGGTGGTCGCCGGGGAGGGCGACCCGGCCGAGGTGATGGCCGCCCGGGGCCTGGAGGTGGTCTCGGACACCGGCGCGCTGACCGCCGCCGTGGACGAGGCGATCGCCGCCAACCCGGCGATCGCCGACAAGATCCGCGACGGCAAGGTGGCCGCGGCGGGCGCCCTGGTCGGCGCGGTCATGAAGAGCACCCGGGGCCAGGCCGACGCCAAGGCCGTCCGGGAACTCATCCTGGCCCGCCTCGGCGTCACCGGCTGACCAAACGCCGCGCCGCGCCGGGGCCTGCGCCGCGCCGCGCCGGGGCCTGCGCCGCGCCGCGCCGGGGCCTGCGCCGCGCCGGCCCGATCAGGTACGCGACCTGCGGTCAGCCGGTCGGCGACGGGGCTGGACTGCCGTTCGGCGTGGCGGCCGGGCTGCCGGACGGGGTGGCCGAGCCGGTGGGTTCCGGCTCGGGCTGCCGCACCAGGTGCCGCTCCAGGCTGACCTGGGCCTCCCCGGTGCCGCCGACCTGGATGTCGTCGTACGCCTGCAGTTGGCGCTCCTCGTCGAAGTAGAGCACCGACAGCGCCAGCGGCAGCGGTTCCTCGCCCTCCAGGCCGCGCAGCCCGGCGCCGCCGGTGGAGCCCTGCACCATCAGTTCGGTCGGGATCGCGCCGGGCAGCTCCGGCAGCGTGCGGACCTGCCGGTTGTGGGTGTGCCCGGCCAGCACGAGCGGGCAGGCGCCGGTGAGCGGTTCCGCGGAGGCGGGATCGTGCACCAGCGCGATGTCCACCGGTCGGTCCGCGTTGCGGATCGTGCTGGCCAGGGTCGCGCCGGTGAGCAGCAACTGGTTTGCGGTCTCCTGGGTGGCGTCAGGGCCGGCCGGGGAGGTCGCCTTGTCCGGGGTGAACCGCGGGTCGGCGATGCCGGCGATGGTCAGCCCGCCGGCCGTGGTGATCGAGTTGTCCAGCACGATCGCGTTCGGCTGGGCGGCCACCGCCTCGGTGGTGGCGGCCGAGTCGTGGTTGCCCCGGATGAAGACGTAGGGCACCTGCAGCAGCCCGATCGAGCCGACGAAGGACGCCTCCGGCTCGCTGCCCCAGTCGGTCATGTCCCCGGTGTCGATCACCACGTCGATGTCGAACTGCTCGACCACGGTCCGCATCACCTGCCAGGCGGTCGGATTCAGGTGCAGGTCGGAGACGTGCAACGCCCGGGTGGTCCCCTCGGCCGGCTCGAACACCGGTAGCGTGGAGACCGTGGTGTAGAGCTGGCTGACGTTGCCGACCATCCGCCGGAGCTGCTCGGCGTACTTGTTGTAGTCGTTGGCGATGCGCCGGGCGTCGCCGACGATCGCCGGGGCGTTGACCAGCAGCCCCTCGTAGCGCGGTTCCTGGATCGACTGCGGTCGGATGGTCGCCGCGGCCGCCCCGATGCTGCCCGCGGTGATCGCCACCGCCAGCCCGCCCGACCAGGCCACCCGGCGGACGTCCCGGAAGGTCAGGGCGGCCAGCAGCAGGGTGGCCAGCACCGAGGCGGCCACCGTACGCATGCCGAGCCGGATCACCCCGTTCGTGACGTCCTGGACCGCCGTCTGGCTGGCCCGCGCGATGCTCGCCGGGTCGCCGATCAGCGCCTCGGTCCGCCGCTGGTCGAGCGCGCCCAGTTTGACGGAGAGGTGGGCCGGGCCGTGGTGGCTGTCGAGTTGGAGTGCGCCCAGCGGCGGGATGCTCACCGTCGTGCCGCCGGCGACCGACGGGGTGATCGCCATCTCCGCCCGGAACGGGCCGATGTCGGACTGGGTGTGGCCACCGATCAGGACACCGATCACCACACCCGACACGGAGACCACGAGTACGGCCAGGGCGAGCCCCAGCCGTCGGACGGCGGGCGAACCCACCACCCGGGCACCACCGCGCCGCAACGCGCCGCCGAGCCGCGGCGCGCCGCCACCGTCGCGCCGCAGCGGGCCGTCGGGGGCGCCGAGCCGGCGCAGCCGGTCGAGCACCCACCGCCGGGTCGTGGTGCGGTCCGGCCGCCCGTCGTGCTGCCTGTCCATGCTCAAATCATGACCTGTTCGGGAGGGATTCTTCGACCTCGTCGCAGACCGCCGCCGCGACTTTGACCTGGGGATTCACGCTGACCGTTGCGGCGGGTTCCGGGTCCGGGTCAGCTCCGGCCGGCGCCACCGCCGGAGAACACCAGCCGGATGATCCGGTCGTCGTCCGGACCGGGGTCGCCGCTCTGGTCATGGTTGGAGGTGGAGACCCAGAGTGAGCCGTCCGGCGCCAGCGTGGCGCCCCGCAACCGACCGTACTCGCCGGTGAGCAGTGCCCGCGGTTGGCCGAGCACTCCGCCGGCCGCGGTCGGCTCCACCAGCCAGAGGCGTTCGCCGCGTAGGCAGGCCACGGCCAGCAGCCGGTCCACCACGGCGGCGCCGGAACAGGACGATTCGCTCGTCGGCCAGACCACCAGGGGCTCGGCGAACCGCTCCCGCTGGGCGCCGGTCTCGGCCCGGCCCTCCACCTCCGGCCAGCCGTAGTTGGCGCCGGGCTCGATGAGGTTCACCTCGTCCCAGGTGTTCTGGCCGAACTCGGTGGCGAACATCCGCTGGTTGGCGTCCCAGGCGATGCCCTGCACGTTGCGGTGTCCCAGCGACCAGACCAGCGACTTCGGAAACGGGTTGTCCGGTGTCGGTGCGCCGCTGGGGGTCATCCGCAGGATCTTGCCGCCCAGACTCTTGACGTCCTGCGAGTTGGCCTCCCGCGAGGCGTCGCCGGTGCTCGCGTAGAGGTGCCCGTCCGGGCCGAAGGCGAGGCCACCGCCGTTGTGGATGCCCGCGCGGGGGATGCCGGTGACGATCGGGGTCGGCTCCCCGCCGAGGGTGAGCCTGGCGATCCGGTTGTCGGTGCGGGTGGAGTAGTAGACGAAGACGGTCTCGTCCCGCTCGTAGTCCGGCGAGACCGCGATGCCCAGCAGGCCACCCTCGCCGCTCGCGTCGACCTCGTCGAGGGTCTGCACCGGGGTGACGGTGAGCCCGTCGGGCCCGGATTCCGGACCCACCCGCAGGATTCGGGCGGTGTCCCGCTCGGTCACCAGCGCCGCCCCGTCCGGCAGGAACGCGATCCCCCACGGCACCCGCAACCCCTTGGCCAGCACGGAGACCGCCACCTGCTGATCGACGCCGCCCTGGGTGGGGGAGACGGAGGGGGTGGGGAAGGTGGGTGGCTCGCCGGCGGGGTCGGGCTCCGGTTCGCCGAAGCTGCAGCCGGTGGTCACCAGGAGCGCCGCGCCGCAGAGCGCGAGCGCCGCCCGGCGACGGCGGGAGCGGGGGTACGGCTGGCGGGCTCTCATCGGGCCCAGCGTAGTCCGGCGCCGCGGACTCGGCGGAGGTGCCGGTCGACCTGCCCGGGCGGGTGGTCGGATCGGCCGCTATCGTCAGCCCCCGTGAAGGTCTGGATCCCCCACGAGCAGGGCCGCGAGCTGATCGGCACGGTCCCGGACGGGGTCGTCGTCGAGGTCGCACCCGGTCCCGACGAGCTGCCGTCCGACCCGGCCGGGGTGCGGTTCTGGGTGCCGCCCTTCCTGGCCCAGGCGGACGCGGTCCGGGCGGCGGCGCGCCTGTCCGATCTGCGGGTGGTGCAGCTGCTCTCGGCGGGCGCCGACGCCTGGGTGGGGAAGCTGCCCGACTCGGTCACCCTCTGCGACGCGCGCGGCGTACACGATTCGCCGACCGCGGAGTGGGTGGTCGCGGCGATCCTGTCCCACCTGCGGTCGTTCCCCACCTTCGCCCGTGCCCAGCCCCGGCACGAGTGGACCTACTCCCGGGTCGCGCCCACCGACGAGCTGGCCGGCAAGCGGATCCTGATCATCGGCGCCGGCTCGATCGGGGCGGCGTTGCGGTCCCGGCTGGCGCCGTTCGAGGTCGAGTTGACGATGGCCGCCCGGACCGCCCGGCCGGCCGAGGGCGTACATGGGGTGTCGGAGTTGCCGGAGTTGCTGCCGGCGGCGGACATCGTGGTGTTGCTGGTGCCGCTGACCGAGCAGACCCGGGGCATGGTCGACGCCGAGTTCCTGGCCGCGATGCCGGACGGCGCGTTGCTGGTGAACGCCGCCCGGGGGCCGGTGGTGCGCACCGACGACCTGCTCGCCGAGCTGGCCACCGGCCGGATCTCGGCGGCGGCGGACGTCACCGACCCGGAGCCACTGCCGGCCGGCCACCCGCTCTGGGAGCTGCCGAACTTTCTGCTCACTCCGCACGTCGGCGGCTCGGTACGCGGCCTGCTGCCGCGCGCCTACCGGCTGGCCGGCGAGCAGCTGCGCCGGTACGCGGCGGGCCAGCCGCTGATCAACGAGGTGGTGGACGGCTACTGACCGGACCCGCCGGCTCCGGACCTGTCGCCCGGTCGCCGGTCTCCGTCGGCGCCGGCCGGGCGCTCTTCGACGGGTTGCCCGCCGTCCGCCGGGTCGGCGCCGGGCTCGTCCTCCGGGCCGCCGGGTGCGGGGTCGCCGGCAGCGGCGTGGCCGATCAGCGGTTGCCCGCTGGCGGCGACGAGTCTGGGCAGGTCGGTGGCGCGGACCGCGGGTAGCGGGGTGGCCCGCCCGTCGGCCAGCCGGGCGACCGCCCGGCCGTCCGCGCCGGCGGCGAGTTCGCTGATCTCGGGCCACGGGATCAGGCGCTGACTGAGCAGCGCCCGGACGCGTACCCCGGCGGGGTCGGCGTCGGTGCCGGCCCGGAAGGCCCAGATCCCGACGCCGAGCGGGACCAGCAGCACCGGTAGGAAATACCACCGGGCGGTCGCCAGCGGGAGGGCGCCGATGAAGGCGATCAGCGCGGCGACCCAGATCGCCTGGCTGTGTCGGAAGCGGACCCGGTGGCCCGGGGCGCTCCGCCGGTCGGGGTCGGGGCCGGTCACCCCGCGCTCCTCGTGCCGGTCACCCGGCGATGCTCGCACGTCACCCGGCGATTTTCGCACCAAACCGGGCGCGGTGCCCGGTCCGGCCCGGGGGCGTGTCCGCCGAACTGAGTAGTAGGGATGTCAGCGAAACTGAGTATCGGTCGGGCAGAATGAGTCGGGTTGCCGCGTAACCCATGCCCCCCACCGTTCGTTAGGGGTTGATAGGCGTGGTCCGGCCCTCATCCGGCCCAGGTCTGTCTCACGCGCCGTGCCCCCTTCACGAAGGCGAACCAGAACATGCCCGTGGCGCAACACCTGCGCGCTGGAACCCGCCGACATCAGGTCCGCGGACCGGAACTCGTCGCCGCCTCGACGGCGCTGCTCATCCTGCTCGGCGCGGCGGGCGGCGGACTTCCGCCGTACCCCGCGGCGGCCGTCGCGGTCGGGCTGACCACCGCGGTGGTCACCACCCGGCTGGTCCGGCTCGCCCTGCGGCTGCACGCCGGACACGGCTTCGGCCCCTGTCGTGGGGCCGGTTTCCTGGCCATGGGGGTGCTCGCCAGCGGCGGCACGCTGACCGCCGTGACGCTCGCCCCGCCGGCCGCCCGGACCCAGGTGGCGGTCACCGGCCTGGTCGTCGCCATCGCCCTGTTCCTGCTCGGCATGCTGTTGCTGCCCGGCACGGCAAGCACGGTGTCGATCCGGCTGCGGCGCGGCTTCGACGGGCTGAGTCTCGGCATCAGCCTGGCCTTCTCCGCCTGGGTCATCCCGCCCGCCGGCCGGATGCCACCGGTGGCCCTGGTGGCCGGGCTGCTCGCCGCCGGCGCGCTGTCGATCATCACGATCACCGCCCTGCGGGCGGCCGCGCACCGCCGGGCGGCGCTGTTCTGCGGGGCCGGCGCGGGTACCGGGGTGGTCGGGCTCGCCGTGCTGACCATGATGCTGGCCTACCAGGCACCGCCGGCGGCG
Source organism: Solwaraspora sp. WMMD1047 (assembly GCF_029626155.1). Taxonomy (NCBI): domain Bacteria; kingdom Bacillati; phylum Actinomycetota; class Actinomycetes; order Micromonosporales; family Micromonosporaceae; genus Solwaraspora; species Solwaraspora sp. WMMD1047. Next base: position 1,914,492 of record NZ_JARUBL010000001.1, read on the forward strand.
GTGCTGCTGCCGGCCGGGGCGTTGGTGCTCGGTCCGGTGCTGGCCGGGTTCGGGGCCCGGCGGGCCGATCCGGTGCACCGGCCGACGGACCGTGAGCTACCCGAGACGCATGTGTCGGCGTACCCGTTGCTCACCGTGCCGGCCGTGGTGGCGACGCTGGCCGCGGTCTACCGGCTGGTCACCGTCGGGGAGTTCGACCGGACGTCGATCGTGCTGGGGCTGGCGGTCATCCCGACCCTGGTGGTCCGGGAGGTGCTCGCCGTCTTCGACATCCGGCGGTACGCCCGCCGGTTGGTCAGCCAGGAGGCGCACTTCCGGTCGCTGGTCTCGGGCGCCAACGACCTGACCCTGGTGGTCGGCGACGACCTGCTGGTCCGCTGGCAGTCGCCGGCCGCGGCCCGGCTGTTCGGACTCTCCGACGCCGAGGTCCTCGGGCGCCCGTTCGCGGACCTGATGCACCCCGACGACGGACCCGACGTGACCGCCGTGCTCACCGACGTGCTCACCGGCCGGCAGCTGTCCACCGGGCGTCCGCCGCTGGTCACCGCGCGGCTCGCGGACGGCCACGGCGCCTGGCGGGAGACCGAGTCCACGGTCAGCGACCAGCGTTCGGTGCCGGAGGTGGGGGCGCTCGTGGTGCACGTCCGCGACGTCGGCGAACGCCGCCGGCTGGAACGCACCCTGCACCACCTCTCCTTCACCGACCAGCTCACCGGGCTGGCCAACCGGCGTGAGCTGATGCGGGCGATCGTCACCCAGCGCGGGGTGCCGGGGCACACCGGCGCGGTGCTCGTGGTCGACCTGCACGGGATGGCCGGGGTCAACGACGTGCACGGCCGCGAGGTCGGCGACACCGTCCTGATCGAGGTCGGCCGGCGGTTGCAGGACGTGGCGGGCTGCGACGACGTGGTGGCCCGGCTCGGTGGCGACGAGTTCGCACTGGTCACCGTGGACGGTCCGGTGCTGGCGTACGGGCTGGGCACCCGGCTGCTGACGGTGCTCACCGAGCCGTACCAGCTGCCCGGGGCCGTGGTGACGCTGGGGGTGAGCATCGGGCTGGCCGACCTCTCCGGTGGCGACGGCGTCGACGACGTGCTGCGCCGGGCCGACCTCGCCCGGCGCCGGGCCCGCCAGCTCGGCCGCAATCGGGTGGAGTGGTATGACGCCTACCTGGCGGAGCAGCTCGACCGCCGGATGGATCTGGAACGCGAGCTGCCCGGCGCGGTCAAGCGCGGCGAGCTGGATCTGGTCTACCAGCCGGTGCTCGGGCTGCACGACCAGCAGCCGGTGGGGACCGAGGCGTTCCTGCGCTGGCGCAGCCCGGCGCTCGGCACGGTCCTGCCGGCCGAGCTGCTGCCGGTCGCCGACGACCTAGGGCTCCTCGACGAGCTGGGTCGTTGGGTGATCCAGACGGCCTGCCGGCAGCTCGCGATCTGGTCGCACGGCGGGCGGCGGCTCTGGATGGCGGTGAACGTCTCGCCGGGAGAGCTCTGCGCCGACGACTTCCTGTCGGCCGTCTCGGCCGCCCTGACCGCGTACCAGCTCGCTCCGGACCGGTTGGTGGTGGAGGTCGCCGAGCCGCGGGTGGCCGCCGAGCTGCCGCCGGTGGTCAGCCAGCTCGCCGAGCTGCGCGCGTTGGGCGTCCGGACCGCGCTCGACGACTTCGGCACCGGTCAGGCGTCGCTGGCGCAGCTGCGCCGGATGCCGGTGGACTTCCTGAAGGTCGATCGTGGACTGGTGGTCGATCGGAGCGCCTGGCGGGGACAGAGCCGACCGCTCATCGACGTGGTGGTCAGCCTCGGCCGCCGGCTCGGCGTGGAGATCATCGCCGAGGGGCTGGAATCGGTCGAGCAGGTCGACCAGGCCCGTACCGCCGGCTGCCGGTTCGGCCAGGGCAACGCGCTGTCCCGGCCGGCCCCGGCGGAGCGGGTGGAGGCGTATCTGGAGGAGTTCCCGGCCCCCTCGCGGTGAGTCGCTCCGGTCCGCATCACTTAACCGATTCAGGCGGTCAGGCCCGGCGGGGCGGCGCGGTGCTGCCCCGCGGGGTCAGGTGTGCGGTCTGGTCCTGGGCCGCCCCGATCGGCTGGCCCTCGATCGCGGCCAGCAGCAGCCGGGCGGCGTGCGCGCCGTAGGCCGGGATGTCGCGGCTGAGGGCGGTGAGCGGCGGGTGCACCAGCTTGCACAGCGGGGAGTCGTCCCAGGCCACGATGGACAGATCGCCCGGCACGGCGAGGCCCATCTCCTGGGCCACGGCCAGCCCCGCGATCGCCATCACGTCGTTGTCGTAGATCGCCGCGGTCGGCCGCCGGCCGGAGCTGAGCAGGCGCCGGGTGGCCCGGGCGCCGTCCTCGCCGGTGAAGTCCGACGGCACGGTGACGCACTGGTCGAGCCCCAGCCGCCGGCAGGCCGCCTCGAACGCCTCGGACCTGGTCTCGGTGTGCAGCAGGCCGTTGAGGCCGCCGACCCGGGCGATCCGCCGGTGGCCCAGCGCGGCGAGGTACTCCACCACCTCGACGATCGCGCCCGCGTCGTCCGACCAGACGCTGGCCAGCCCGCCGGTGTGCCCGGGACCGCCGATCACCACGGCGGGCAGGGCCAGCTCCTTGAGCGCCGACACCCGCCGGTCGTCGATGCGCAGGTCGCAGACGAACACCCCGTCCACCCGCCGCTCGCCCCACCACCGCCGGTAGACCGCGATCTCGGTCTCCTGGTCGCTGACCACCTGCAGCATCAGCCCGTACGACCGGGCGGAGAGTTCCCCCTCCAGGCCGCTGATCAGCTCCATGAAGAACGGCTCGATGCCGAGGGTGCGGGCCGGCCGGCACAGCGCCAGGCCGACCGCGTTGGCGCTGGCGCCGGAGAGCGCCCGGGCGGCGCTGCTGGGGTTGAAGCCCATCTCCCGGGCGATCGCGATGATGCGCTGCCGGGTCGCCTCCGAGACGCCGGGCTGGCCGTTCAGGGCGTACGAGACCGCGCCCTTGGAGACGCCGGCGCGCTGGGCGACGTCCGCGATGGTGGGCCTTTTCAACAGCGATCCTCACTGGTTCACCCCCGCCTCGGGGCGCCGGTTCACGGGGGATTCCGAGGTTACCTCCGTCGGCGCCGGTTCCGGGGACCGGTCCGGCCCTCGGTGCGCCAACCCGTCATTGACACACGTCGAAGCCTTTCGTACGGTGGTTGCACTTATCCGGTTCAGTCAACGTCTCTCGATGTTCGGGAGCGTTCCCACCTGCGCGGAGGACGACATGGGATGGTCGAGGACCCGGTGGGTCCGACTCGCCGCCGCTGGCGCGGCCGGCGTGCTTCTGATCGGTGGCTGCAGCGGCAGCGGCGGAAGTGGCGGCGACGGCACGGTCAACCTCACCATCGGGTTCTGGGGCGACTTCGGCCTGGACGAGCTGAAGGGCAGGTACGAGGCGGCCAACCCGGGCGTCAAGATCACCCTGAACGCCGGTGAGTACAACGCCCAGCACGAGGACCTGCAGAAGAAGCTCATCGCCGGAAACGGGGCGCCGGACATCGCGGCGATCGACGAGGGCTTCATCATCCAGTTCCGCGGCCAGGGCGACAAGTTCGTCAACCTGCTGGACAAGGGCGCCGGCAGCTACCAGGGCAACTACCTGCCCTGGAAGTGGCAGCAGAGCCTGACCACCGACGGGGTTCAGATCGGCCTCGGCACCGACGTCGGCGGCCTGGCCATGTGCTACCGCACCGACCTGTTCGAAGCGGCCGGCCTGCCGACCGAGCGGGACGCCGTCTCGGCCCTCTGGCCGACCTGGGACACGTTCATCGAGACCGGCCAGCGGTATGTGGCGGCCACCGACAAGAGGTTCATCGACGCGGCGACGAACATCTTCAACCCGGTCCTCGGCCAGCAGCAGGTCGGCTTCTACGACGAGAACAACACCCTGCAGATGTACGGCGGACCGAAGGTCGCCTTCGACGTGGCCGCCAAGGCGATCGCGGCCGGCCTGTCGGCGAACCTGACCGCCTTCCAGACCGACTGGAACGCCGGCTTCGTCCGCGGCGACTTCGCGGTGCTCGCCTGCCCGGCGTGGATGCTCGGGCACATCAAGAACACCGCGCCCGACACCGAGGGCAAGTGGGACGTCGCCGCGATCCCCGGTGGCGGCGGCAACTGGGGCGGGTCGTTCCTGACCGTGCCGAAGCAGGGCAAGCACGTCGACGAGGCGTACCAGCTGCTGGAGTGGTTGATCCAGCCCGAACAGCAGATCGAGATCTTCAAGCAGGTCGGCAACCTGCCCTCCCAGCCGGCCCTCTATGAGGACCCCGCGATCCGCGACTTCGTCAACCCGTTCTTCAACAACGCCCCGGTCGGCCAGATCTTCACCGCGACCGCGGCCAGCCTGACCCCGCAGTACCTCGGGCCGAAGAACGGTCCGACCCGGGTGGCGGTCGAGAACGTGCTGAACCGGCTCTCCGACGGAGATCTCGAAGGCGATCCCAACCGGGCCTGGGCCGAGGCCCTGGCAGAGGCGGACCGGGCGTCGAAGACGTGACCGGCGGGACAGCGCTCCGGCCCAGCCGCGGCGCCGGGTCCACCGGTGGTTCGCCGCGGCCGGGCGGCCGGAATCCGCACCGCTGGCGCGACCGGCTGCACCGCTTCGACCTGCGCTACACCCCGTACCTGCTGGTCGCGCCGTTCTTCCTGCTCTTCGCCGTCTTCGGGCTGATCCCGATCATCTTCAACGCCGTGGTGGCGCTGCGGACCTGGCGGCTGGACAACCAGGACGCCAACGGCTGGGCCGGCCTGGAGAACTTCGACCGCCTGCTCACCGACGACCGGTTCTGGAACGCGTTGCTGAACACGTTCGGGATCTTCGTGCTCTCGACCGTGCCGCAGCTGTTCCTGGCGATCGTGATCGCCTCCCTGCTCAACCGGCAGCTGCGGGCACAGACCTGGTTCCGGGTCGGCGTGCTGCTGCCCTACATCACCCCGATCACCGCCTCCACGCTGCTCTTCTCGGTCTTCTTCGCCAGCGGCGAGAACGGCACCGCCAACTGGCTGCTCGGCCTGGTCGGCATCAACGAGCAGGACCCGCTCAACTGGCGCAGCGCCAAGTGGTCGTCCTGGCTGGCCATCGCGGTGATGGTCAACTGGAAGTGGATCGGCTACAACGCGCTGCTCTACCTCGCCGCCATGCAGGCGATCCCGCGCGACATCTACGAGGCGGCGGCCGTCGACGGCGCCGGCGCCTGGCGACAGCTCTGGCGGATCACCGTGCCGATGATCCGGCCGGTGGTGATCTTCACGGTGGTGCTCTCCACCATCGGCGGGCTGCAGCTGTTCACCGAGCCGATGCTCTTCGAACCCAACGCCCAACAGGCCCTCGGCGGCGCCAACGGCGAGTGGCAGACCATCGCCCAGTACATCTACCGGGTCGGCTGGAAGGAGCTCAACCTCGGCTACGCGGCCGCGCTCTCCTGGGCGCTGTTCCTGATCATCGTGATCGTGGCGGCGGTCAACGCCCTGATCACCAACCGGCTCGGAGGAGGGCGCAGATGACCGCCGTGCTGTCCCAGCCGCCCGCGGGCGACCCGCCCCCGACCCGACCGCCCGTCCGCCGGACCCGGCCGGCGCTGCTCGGCCGCGCCCCGCAGAACACCCCGGGCAGTGTCTGGAACTACCTCTTCCTCTCGATCGTCATCCTCTTCTCGGCGTTCCCGATCTACTGGATGTTCGTCATCGCCACCAGCACCGACGCGGCGCTGGCGCACATCCCGCCGGTGATCGTCCCCGGTGACCAGCTCGCCACCAACCTGCGCGAGGTCTTCGGGCTGCAGGACGTGTACTTCCTCCAGTCGCTGGCCAACAGCGCCATCGTCTCGACGATCGTCACCGCGTCCGTGCTCTTCTTCTGCTCGCTGGCCGGGTTCGCCTTCGCCAAGCTGCGGTTCCGGGCCCGGAACGCCCTGATGATCATCGTGATCCTCACCATCACCGTGCCGAACCAGCTCGGCGTGGTGGCCCTCTACATCGTGATGGGATACCTGCCCGGCCGCGAGGGCGGCTGGAACGGCACCCTGCTCGCGGTGATCGCACCCGGTCTGGTCACCGCCTTCGGCGTCTTCTACATGCGACAGTTCATCCTCGACGCGGTCCCCGACGAGCTGGTCGAGGCCGGCCGGGTCGACGGCGCCACCACGATGCGGATCTACTGGAGCGTGGTGCTGCCGGCCATCCGGCCGGCGCTGGCCGTGCTCGGACTGCTCACCTTCGTCGCCATCTGGAACGACTTCCAGTGGCCACTGATCACCCTCGGCGGCTCCGACTATCCCACCTCGATGGTTGCCCTCTCCGACCTCGCCAGCGGAAACTACGTGCTCTACCGCCGGGTGCTGGCGGGAGCTTTCGTGGCCACCATCCCACTGATCGTCATGCTCGTCATCGGTGGCCGGCAGATCGTCCGAGGAATCATGGAAGGCGCGGTGAAGTCATGAACGGTCCCGACCCGGGACGGCCCGCGTGACCGCGACCCACCACCGGCCGCTGCACGACGGCTGGTCGCTGTGGGCCGTACCCGGTCCGCAGGTCCCGCCGGCCGTCGCCGGCGTCCGGATCCCGGCCACCGTTCCCGGTTGCGTGCACACCGACCTGCTCGCCGCCGGGCTGATCCCGGACCCGCACCTCGACGACAACGAGCTGGCGATGGCCTGGATCGGCCGCACCGACTGGGTCTACACCACCAGCTTCGGCTGGGACGGCACCGACGCGTCCCGGGTCGACCTGGTCTGCGCCGGCCTGGACACCGTCGCCACCGTCACCCTCAACGGCCGGCTGGTCGGCCGGACCGCCAACATGCACCGGGGCTACCGGTACGACGTCCGCGACCTGCTGCGGGTCGGCGACAACGTGCTGCGGGTCCGCTTCGAGTCCGCCTACCGGTACGCCGAACGCCTCCGCGACCAGCTCGGCGACCGGCCGAGCACCTACCCACAGCCGTTCAACTTCATCCGGAAGATGGCCTGCCACTTCGGCTGGGACTGGGGTCCCACCCTGGTCACCGCCGGCATCTGGCAGGAGATCGGCCTGCACGCCTGGTCGGTGGCGCGGCTGGCCGAGGTGCGCCCGCTGGTCACCGTCGTCGACGGGGTCGGCCGGGCCGAGGTGCACCTCGACGTCGAGCGGGCCGTCGACGAGCCGCTGCGGGTCACCGCGACGGTGGCCGGGGTCCGCGCCGAGGCGGTGATCGAGGCCGGGCAGCGGACGGCGGTGCTGACCGTCGTCGTACCCGAACCGAGGTTGTGGTGGCCGCGCGGCCACGGTGACCAGGCCCGGTATCCGCTGACGGTGACCCTGGCCACCACGGCCGACGGGCCCGCCGGCCCGGCCGGCACGGTCGTCGACGGCTGGGAGCGACCCGTCGGATTCCGGTCGGTCCGCCTGGACACCGCCCCCGACGAGCACGGCACCGCCTACACCCTGCACGTCAACGAGAAGCCGATCTTCGTACGCGGAGTCAACTGGATCCCCGACGACACCTTCGTCACCCGGATCACCCGGCGGCGGCTCGCCGAACGGTTCGCCCAGGCCTGCGACGCCAACGTCAACCTGCTGCGGATCTGGGGCGGCGGCCGGTACGAGTCGGCCGACTTCTACGAGCTCGCCGACGAGCTGGGGCTGCTGGTCCAGCAGGACTTCCTGTTCGCCTGCGCGGCGTACCCGGAGGAGGAGCCGTTCCGTTCCGAGGTGGAGGCGGAGGCCGCCGAGCAGGTGGTCCGGCTCGCCCGACACCCGAGCCTGGTGCTCTGGAACGGCAACAACGAGAACATCTGGGGCTTCGAGGGCTGGGGCTGGCGGGAGCAGCTGGGCGACCGGACCTGGGGCGCCGGCTACTACTTCGACCTGCTTCCGGCGATCGTCGCCCGGCTCGACCCGACCCGGCCCTACTGGCCGGGCAGCCCGTGGTCCGGCCGGCACGACCTGGACCCGAACGACCCGGCGCACGGCAACACGCACATCTGGGACGTCTGGAACACCGACGACTACCTGCGTTACCGCGACTACCGACCCCGGTTCGTCGCCGAGTTCGGCTTCCAGGGGCCGGCGGCGTACCCGACGCTGCGCCGGGCGCTCACCGACGACCCGCTCACCCCGGACTCGCCCGGCATCACCCACCACCAGAAGGCCGCCGACGGCGGCGGCAAACTGCTGCGCGGCCTGGCGCCACACCTGCCGACGCCGCGCGACTTCGACGACTGGCACTACCTGACCCAGCTCAACCAGGCCCGGGCGATAAGCGTCGGCGTCGAGCACTTCCGGTCGCAGCGCCCGGTCTGCATGGGCACCATCGTCTGGCAGCTCAACGACTGCTGGCCGGTCACCTCCTGGTCCGCGGTCGACTTCGACGGCCGTCGCAAACCCCTCTGGTACGCGCTGCGCCGCAGCTACGCCGACCGGCTGATCACCATTGCGCCCGCCGACGACGGGCTCGCCCTGGTCGCGGTGAACGACACCGACGCCGAGTGGACGCCCCGGGTGGAGGTCGCCCGACTGACCCTGGCCGGCGAGCCGCGGGCCAGCACGGTGCTGACGGTGACCGTGCCGCCCGGCTCGGTGCGGACCGTCGGGCTGCCCGCCGACCTCACCGTCCCGGACGATCCGCGCCGGGAGCTGATCGTGGCGGAGCCGGCGGAGACCGGCACCCGGTGCTGCTGGTTCTTCGCCGAGGACCGCGACGTCGCGTACCCGCCGGCGGACTTCGACGCCACCGTGGAGCCGACCGCGGGCGGCGCGTTGGTCCGGGTCACCGCCCGGTCCGTGCTGCGCGACCTGGTCCTGTATCCCGACCGGCTGGACCCGACCGCGGTGGTCGACGAGGCGATGGTGACCCTGCTGCCGGGCCAGACGGCGACCTTCACCGTCCGGGCCGCCGGTCCGCTGCCGTCCGAGCCGCTGACCCGGCGGCCGGTGCTGCGCTGTGTCAACGACGTGGGAACCGACTGACCCATTCCCGCCGCCCGTCCCGGCGGCCCGTGACAGGGAGAACCCAGATGCGCGTACGCCTCGCGGCGGTCCTGGTGACACTCACCGGACTGCTGGCCGGCCCGATCGCGGTGCCGGCCGCCGCCGCCCCCGGTCCCACCGCCGGCTTCGTCACCCGGCACGGCGCCGAGCTGAAGCTGGACGGCAAGCGGTTCCGGTTCGGCGGCACCAACAACTACTACCTGATGTACAAGTCGCCGCGGATGGTCGACGACGTCTTCGCCGACGCCCGGGCGGCCGGCTTCACGGTCCTGCGCACCTGGGGCTTCCTGGACATCGGCAACGCCGACGGGTCGAACTCGGTGGCCGGTCCCGCCGACGGTGTCTACTTCCAGTACTGGGACGGCGCGAAGCCGGCGTACAACGACGGCCCGGACGGCCTTCAGCGCCTCGACCACGTCCTGGCGGCGGCCCGGGCGGCCGGGATCAGGCTGGTCATCCCGCTCACCAACAACTGGCGGGACTTCGGCGGCATGGACCAGTACGTGCGCTGGCGCGGCGGCTCCCACCACGACGACTTCTACACCGATCCGGTCATCCGCGGCTGGTACCGGGACTGGATCTCGCACCTGCTGAACCGGACCAACACCATCACCGGGGTCAGGTACGCCGACGATCCGACGGTGCTGACCTGGGAACTGGGCAACGAGCCGCGCTGCAAGGGCTCGGGGGTCTACCCGCAGTCGCCGGACTGCACCACCGAGACGCTGGTGGCCTGGGCCGACGAGATGAGCCGGCACGTCAAGTCGATCGACCGCCGGCACCTGGTGAGCGTCGGCGACGAGGGGTTCTTCTGCGACGACCCGGCCAGCGGCGACTGGACGGTCAACTGCGGGGAGGGCGTCGACACGCTGGCCTTCGGGCGGCTGCCGGCGGTGGACGTGCTCTCGTACCACCTCTACCCGGACCACTGGGGCAAGGACGCGGCCTGGGGCACCGACTGGATTCTGCGGCACGGCCGGGAGGCCAGGCGGATCGGCAAGCCGGTCATGCTCGGCGAGTTCGGGCTGCACGACAAGGCCACCCGCAATCCGGTGTACCAGCGCTGGACCGACGCCGCCATCCGGGGCGGGACGACCGGCTTCCTGTACTGGATCCTCTCCGGCGTGCAGGATGACGGCAGCCCGTACCCGGACTACGACGGCTACACCGTCTACTGCCCGAGCCCGGTCTGCACCAACCTGGCCAACGCGGCCGAGGAGATCGCCCGGGGACAGCGGTCCCGCCCGCCGGTCGCCGACCACGACACCGCAGTGGTCGAGTTCGACACGGCGGCGACCCTCACCCCGGCCGCCAACGACATCGGCTACCGCACCCGGGTCCGGCCGGCCAGCATCGACCTCGACCCGGCCGCCGGCGGGCAGCAGCGGGTCGCCGCGGTCTCCGGTGGCGAGTTCGCCCTCGCCGCCGACGGCACGGTGACCTTCACCCCGACCGCCGGCTTCGCCGGCCGGGCGGTGGCCCACTACACCATCGTCGACCAGGCCGGCCGGCGCTCGAACGTCGCCGACCTGGTGGTGACCGTGAAGCCGGACCCGGCCGGCGTGCTGGTGCTCGCCTCGTTCGAGACCGACGAGTACGGTTGGGCGCCGGCGTCCTGGCAGACCGACGGAAGCACGGTCGCCCGGTCCGGCGACTTCGCCACCGACGGCGCGGCCGGGCTGCGGATCACCTCGGTCGAGGGCGGCTGGTTCGGGGTCCGGTTCAGCGAGCCGCTGGACCTGTCGGCCCGGATCACGCTCAAGTACGACCTGCGCACCGATCCGTCGGTGGGCACCAACACGGCGATCGCGGTGCAGACCGGCCCGTCGTACACCTGGTGCCAGTCGACCTTCACCTGGCGCAACCAGAACTGGACCGGCACCGCCGAGATCGACCTGACCTCGGCGATGTCCTGCGACGCGACCGCCCTGGCCGACGTGCGCGAGCTGTACGTCTACGTCAACCCGGGGGTGGTGCACATCGACAACGTCCGGGTGGAGTAGCTGTCAGGAGCCGATCCCGGCGGCGACCGCCCCGACCCAGCCGGCGACCAGCCGCCGGGTCAGTTCCCCGGTCGGATCATGGTCGGGATTGGCCTCCGTGATGGTCAGGCACGCCAGACCCGGGTGGGCGGCGGCTGCCGCCACGGCCGCCATCGCCTCGGGAAACGCCAGACCGCCGTGATAGCGGGGGCAGTCGGCCAGCGGGAAACCCGGATAGTCGATCACGTCGACGTCCAGGTGCAACAGCAGCGCGTTCCGGCCGGTGAGGGCGGCCAGGCTGGCCGCTGCCAGCGGGCCGGCCCGGCCGGCCGGAATGTCGGTCACCGGCACCCCGGTCAGCCGGCGGGCGGCGAACCGACGCCACTGGGGGGCGGACAACTGCGCCGGGTGGAAGCCGAACAGCACGAGACCGTCGGCGTCGATCAGGGGTCCGTCCGGGAGCAGGTTGGCCAGCTCGGGATCTCCCTCGCCGAGCAGGTGGGCGACGCCGCAGCTGTCCAGCACCCCCCACCCCTCCCCGGGGGTGTCCAGATCGGCGTCGCCGTCGAGATAGAAGACGCCCACCTCGTCGCGCCGGTGTCCGGCCAGCCGCAGACCGAGGACCGCACCGAGCACCAGTGTGCAGTCCCCGCCGAGCAGCACCGGCAGGTCGCCGGCCGCCCGCGCCGCGGCGACCTCGTCGGCGACCCGACGCACCTGGGCCAGCACCACCGGCAGATTGCGCGCCCCGGACGGGGCGGCACCGGTGGCGAAGGGCGTGACCGGCAGGTCCGGGCCGTCCGCGGCGGCCACGCCCGCCCCGGCCAACGCGGCCCGGATGCCGGCCCGGCGAAGGTGATCCGGCCCCCGCTCCAGACCCGGCGCGTGCGCACCGGCGCTGGTGGGTACGCCGATCAGGCGAAGCGTCACCACCCGGAACCCCCGATCGTGCTCGCGGCTCCCGGCCCCGGCCCGGGTCGGGCGCCCCACGTACGTTCTCTGCCGGGCCGTACCCGTTTCGGCCCGGCCGCATGCGTCTGGGCTCGTTCCCGGGACGACGCCCGCTTATTTTGTGATCTTGACCGAATGTCGGTCGAATTCGCCCCACAGCTGATGGCACCCGCCCTGACCAGGTGTTACTCAGGTCAGGGACGGCCATGGCGACGGTGGGGAGAGTTCATGCTGCCGGGTGGGATGATGCCCGTGACCCAGCTGGTCGCGATGATCAAGAGTACGCCGCCGAGCAGTGCGGCCGGTCTGCTGACCGCGATGCCGGCGGACCGGCTGCCGTTGGTGGTCGGTGCGCTGCCCCCCGCCGACGTGCTCCGGCTGCTGCCCGCGCTGCGCCCGGACACCCGGGCCGCCGTGCTCGCGGTGCTCTCGATCGACCAGCTGGCCGCGATGCTGCGGATCCTGCCGGGCGACCAGGCGGTGTCGCTGCTGACCGAGCTGCCCGCCGGGCGGTTGCCCGCGGTGGCCGGCGCGGTGCCCGACGGTCTGGTTCCGGCCCTGCTGGCCACCCTGCCGCCCGAGCGGCGCGACGGGCTGCTCGCGGCGATGGACCCGCGCCAGGCCCGGGCGGCGTTGGCGACCGGCTATCAGCGCGACGTGTTCGAGGCGCTGGTCCGGGCCAACGCCGAGGTATCCGTCCCGCCCGGAACCCCGGACGGGATCGTCCTGGTGCAGAACCTCGGTTGGCGGATCGTGGTGGCCGCCCGGTACGGCGACGACGGCAGCGTCGCGGTGCGCGACGCGGAGGACGCCGCGTACCGGATGCGGGCCAGCGGCGCGCTGTCGGTGACCAACGGCGAGCCGGCGGCCGAGGTGCTCCGCTACTGCCGGGACGCCCAGCGCGCCGGCCGGCCGCTGGAGACCGCCGTCTGGGCCGACGCCCGACACGACGGCCAGCTCAAGCGCACCCTGGTCGGCCTCTTCCACTGACCGGCGCGCCCGACGGGCCTACTCCGGGACCAGCCGGTAGGCGCCGTCGCTGGCCGAGGTCGCCATCGACGCGTACGCCCGTAGCGCCGCCGAGACCGGCCGGTCCCGGTCCACCGGGGTGTACGGCCGGTCGCGCTTCTCCTGGGCGATCCGCCGGGCCTCCAGCACGTCCGCGGCGACGTTCAGCTCGATCAGCCGGGTCGGGATGTCGATGACGATCTCGTCGCCGTCGACGACCAGCGAGATCAGGCCACCGCCGGCGGCCTCCGGCGAGACGTGCCCGATGGAGAGCCCGGAGGTGCCGCCGGAGAACCGCCCGTCGGTGATGAGGGCGCAGTCCCGGCCGAGCCCTCGGCCCTTGAGGAAGGAGGTCGGGTAGAGCATCTCCTGCATGCCCGGCCCGCCCTTCGGGCCCTCGTAGCGGATCACCACGACGTCGCCGGCGACGATCCGCTTGTTCAGGATGGCGTCGACGGCCGCCTCCTGGGACTCGAAGACCTTGGCCGGGCCGCGGAAGCTGAGCCGGTCGGCCGGCACCCCGGCGGTCTTGACCACCGCCCCGTCCGGCGCCAGGTTGCCGTGCAGGATGGCCAGCCCGCCGTCGGCGCTGTACGCGTGCGCCCGGTCCCGGATGCAGCCCTCGGCCGGGTCGGTGTCGAGCCGGGACCAGCGGTTGGTGGTGGAGAACGGCTCGGTGGTGCGCACCCCGCCCGGCGCGGCGTGGAAGAGCTCGACCGCCTCCGGGGTGGCGCTGCCGCCGCGGATGTCCCAGTCGGCCAGCCACCGGTCCAGGTCGGGGGCGTGCACGGCGTGCACCTCCCGGCGGAGCAGGCCGGCCCGGTCCAGCTCGCCGAGGATGGCCGGGATGCCGCCGGCCCGGTGCACGTCCTCCATGTGGTACTTCGGCGAGTTCGGGGCGACCTTCGCCAGGCAGGGGACCCGGCGGGAGATCTCGTCGATGTCGGCGACCCCGAAGTCCAGCTCGGCCTCGCGGGCGGCGGCGAGCAGGTGCAGCACGGTGTTGGTCGACCCACCCATCGCGACGTCGAGCGCGACGGCGTTCTCGAAGGCGGGCCGGGAGGCGACCGCCCGGGGCAGCACCGAGGCGTCGTCGGAGTCGTACCAGCGCTTGGCGATGTCGACGACCACCCGGCCGGCCCGCTCGAACAGCGCCTTGCGGGCGGCGTGGGTGGCCAGCGTCGAGCCGTTGCCGGGCAGCGCCAGCCCGATCGCCTCGGTCAGGCAGTTCATCGAGTTGGCGGTGAACATGCCGGAGCAGGAGCCGCAGGTCGGGCAGGCGGAGCGCTCGATCTCGCCGAGCTGGTCGTCGGTGACGGCGTCGTTCGAGGAGGCGATCATCGCGTCGATCAGGTCGATCTTGTCGTGCACGATGCCCTCGATGGCGACCGTCTTGCCGGCCTCCATCGGCCCGCCGGAGACGAAGACGGTGGGGATGTTGAGCCGCAGCGCGGCCAGCAGCATGCCCGGAGTGATCTTGTCGCAGTTCGAGATGCAGACCAGCGCGTCGGCGCAGTGCGCGTTCACCATGTACTCGACCGCGTCCGCGATCAGCTCCCGGCTGGGCAGCGAGTAGAGCATGCCGCCGTGGCCCATCGCGATCCCGTCGTCCACGGCGATGGTGTTGAACTCCCGGCCGACGCCGCCGGCGTCGGCCACCGCGTCGGCGACCAGGCCGCCCAGGTCCTTGAGGTGTACGTGGCCGGGGACGAACTGGGTGAAGCTGTTGGCGATGGCGACGATGGGCTTGCCGAAGTCGTCGTCGGTCATCCCGGTGGCCCGCCAGAGGGCCCGGGCGCCGGCCATCGTCCGGCCGTGGGTGGAGGTTCGGGACCGCAGCTCAGGCATCCCACCAGTCTTGCACCGTCGGCGCCGGTCCGCCGCCGGCCGCCACCCGGGTCCACCACGCGGGACATCCGGCACCTCCGATCGACCGGCTGGCCGCCCCGCGCCGGGAACGGCATCGGCGGAACATTCCGCTCCGGATGACCGAACAGGCGGTTCGTGCCCCGATGACGGAAAATCCGCCCCCCGTTCCCCATGAGTCAGCTCGCATCCGGCACAGTGGATGCGTGCAACTCCCGTCGGGCGTGGAGGCCGCTGCCGTGGCGAGCGGAGTGACGGTGTTCTGCGGCCCGGCGATGCTGGCGTTCTCGGCCCGCCGCCGGTCCGGCCCGGGCCGCCAGGCGCACGCGCTGCTGGCCGCCGGCGCGGTCGTCGCCGCGGTGAGCGTGGTCGTCGCGCTGGTCGGGGTGTCGATGTACGCCGATCACTGGTCGCACCACCGGCCGGAACGGATCACCCTGGCCACCGTGGTGGCGCTCGGGATGGCGCTGAGCGGGTTGCTGCTCTGCGCCGGCCTGCTCCGGCTGCCGGGCGCCGCCGGCAGCGCGGCCGGCGCGCTGCGGCTCGTCCTCGACGGGCTGGTGATCGCGGCCTCGCTCTGGTTCGTCAGCTGGGTGCTGCTCTCCGAGCCGACCAGGCTCTTCGGCGACCGCACCCCGATGGCCTGCCCGGCGGTCCTGGTGACGACCGTCACCACGGCCGCGGCGATCGGGATCACCTTCATCGTCGGGGCCCGCTCACCGCGTCCCCGGCGCGGCCTGGCGCTGGTCGGCGGCGGGGTCAGCCTGGTCGCCGCGTGCGGGCTGGCGCTGGCCACCGGGGTCTGCCAGACCGGCCCCCGGATGGCGCTGGCCAGCGCGGCCGTGCTCCCGGTCGGGCTGGTCCTGACCGCCATCGCCAGCCGATCCACCGACGGGGCCAGCGGCGCCGACACCGACGTGATCCGGCGCGGCACCGGCTACGCCTTCCTGCCGATGCTGGCGATGGTCGCCTCGGCCACCTACCACCTGCTGCGCGGCGGCACGTTCGACGGGCTCGGCATCATCGCCGCCAGCGTGGAGGGCTTCGCCCTGGTGGCCCGGCAGTACCTCGCCCTGGCCGATGTCCGGGCCTACGCCGGCCGGCTGGCCGAACGGGAGGAGTACTTCCGCGAGCTGGCCCACACCGACCCGCTGACCGGGCTGGCCAACCGTCGCGGCCTGCTGCGCGCCATGGCGGAGGAGACCGCCACCGCCGGCCCGTGCGTGCTGCTCGGGCTGGACCTGGACGGCTTCAAGAACGTCAACGACATGCGCGGCCACGACGTGGGCGACGCGGTGCTGGTCGAGGTGGGGCAGCGGCTGCGGACCAACCTGCGGCCCGGGGACGTGGCGGCCCGGCTCGGCGGCGACGAGTTCGCCGTCCTGATGTGGGGGCGGCTGCCGGAGGCGCAGCGGGTGGCCGAGCGGCTGCTCGGCGTCCTGGGCCGCCCGTACGAGCACGACGACGGGCGGGTCTTCCTGTCGGTGAGCATCGGGGTGGCCGACCAGTGCACCGCCGGGGACACCGACGCCATGCTCCGCAACGCCGACCTGGCCCTGCGCTACGCCAAGCAGCGCGGGAAGAACCGCATCGAACGGTACGACGTCGCGTACGACCGGCTGCTGCGCCGGCGGACCATGCTGGAGCACGAGATGCGCGGCGCGGTGGAGCGCGGCGAACTGCGGTTGGCGTTCCAGCCGGTGGTGGCGGTGCCGTCGGTCCGTCCGGTCGGCGCGGAGGCGCTGCTGCGCTGGCACCACCCCGAGCTGGGCAGCGTACGGCCGGACGAGTTCATCCCGCTGGCCGAGGAGTGCGGCATGATCGCCAAGCTCGGCGCCTGGGTGCTGCACGAGGCGTGCCACCAGCTCTCGCACTGGCTGGCCGAGGGGCACGACGTCTGGCTGTCGGTGAACGTCTCACCCCGCGAACTGCACGCCCCGGAGTACGTGGTCCAGGTCGCCGACGCGCTGCGCGCCCACCACGTGCCGCCGCAGCGGCTGGTCCTGGAGATCACCGAGCACGCGGTCGCCACCGACCTGGACGAGCTGATCCGCCGGCTGGCCGCGCTGCGTCTGACCGGCGTACGGATCGCGCTCGACGACTTCGGCGCCGGCTACTCCTCGCTCGGCCAGCTGCGCCGGCTGCCGATCGACATCCTCAAGATCGACCACAGCCTGGTGGCGGAGCAGGGCACGATCCACGCCCCGGAGCGCGGCGGCCGGGCGTTCGCGCCGATGGTCGACGTGGTGATGCGGCTGGGCCACCAGCTCGGCCTGGAGGTGATCGCCGAGGGGGTGACGAACCAGACCGAGCTGGCGGCGGTGGTGGAGGCCGGCTGCCGGTTCGGGCAGGGGCAGCTCTTCGGCTGGGGGGTGCCGGCCGAGCACCTGGAGGCGCTGCTGGACGCGGCGACCTCGCCCGGGGCCAGGCCGCTGCCCGGTACCCGGGCGCGGCCGGGCGGCCGGGGAGCGGAGCGGCCGCCGACCCGGCCGGAGCGCGCCGCCGGTAAGCCGGAGCGCGCCATCCCCGCCCAAGATGTGAGATCAGTTGACTCATCGCGTGAGATGCGTCAGGCTTAGCCCCATGTCGCCGACCAGGTCATTCCGAGTACTTACCTGAGCGCACTCTCCTGTTCGAGAGTGCGCTGGCCCCGTGCATCTGCACGAGGGCCGTTTTTATTGGCCGGCCCTGTCAGGAATCGGCCAGGAAGTCCCGGATCGGGCCGGTTGACGGCCCGCCGGACAACCGCCAGAGAGTTCAGTCATCAACTGACCCGAGAAGGCCTGAATCGCCATGACGAGACCCACACCAGAGACCCTCGCCCACAGTGTGCGACGTAGCCGGTCGGGTGGTGTCGACGGGACCGCCCTCGCCGCCGGTCCGCACGCCGCCACCGCCCCGGCCCACCCCGCCGGCCCCACCGCCGTCGGGCAGCCGGGCCGGGCGGTAGCACCGGTCGCGGTCTCCGGTGCCGCCTCGCTGGTGCGGTCGCTGGAGGCGCTCGGCGTCGATGTCGCGTTCGGCATCCCGGGCGGCGCCATCCTGCCCGCGTACGACCCGCTCTACGACTCGTCGGTGCGGCACATCCTGGTCCGCCACGAACAGGGCGCCGGCCACGCCGCCACCGGGTACGCCCAGGCCACCGGCCGGGTCGGCGTCTGCATCGCCACCTCCGGACCGGGCGCGACGAACCTGGTCACCCCGATCGCCGACGCGTACATGGATTCGGTGCCGATCGTGGCGATCACCGGGCAGGTGGCGCGGCCGGCGATCGGCACGGACGCCTTCCAGGAGGCCGACATCCAGGGCATCACGCTGCCGATCACCAAACACAACTTCCTGGTCCAGGACGCCGAGGAGATTCCCCGGGTGCTGGCCGAGGCGTTCCACCTGGCCGCCACCGGCCGGCCGGGGCCGGTGCTCGTCGACATCCCGAAGGACGTCCTGCAGGCGCAGACGACCTTCAGCTGGCCGCCCACCCTGGACCTGCCCGGCTACCGGCCGACCCTGCACCCGCACGGCAAGCAGATCCGCGAGGCGGCCCGGCTGATGGCCACCGCCAAGCGGCCGGTGCTCTACGTCGGCGGCGGCGTGCTCAAGGCCGGCGCCACCGAAGGGCTGCGCCGGCTCGCCGAGCTGACCGGCATCCCGGTGGTCACCACCCTGATGGCGCGCGGCGCGTTCCCGGACTCGCACCCGCAGCACCTCGGCATGCCGGGCATGCACGGCACGGTGGCGGCGGTCTACGCCCTGCAGAAGGCGGATCTGATCGTCGCGCTCGGCGCCCGGTTCGACGACCGGGTGACCGGCAAGCTCGACTCGTTCGCGCCCGGCGCGGCGATCGTGCACGCCGACATCGACCCGGCCGAGATCGGCAAGAACCGGGCCGCCGACGTGCCGATCGTCGGCGACGCCCGGTACGTGATCGACGAGCTGGTCGAGGCGGTCGGCCCGGGCGGCGCCGGCAAACCGGCCGCCGGCCGGGACGCGACCGCCCCGGCGGACCGCACCGAGTGGTGGGCACAGCTGGACGACCTGCGGCAGCGCTACCCGCTGGGCTACGACGAGCCGGACGACGGCACGCTCTCCCCGCAGTACGTGATCAAGCGGCTGGGTGAGATCGCCGGGCCGGACGCGGTCTACGTGGCCGGCGTCGGCCAGCACCAGATGTGGGCGGCCCAGTTCAT
Organism: Solwaraspora sp. WMMD1047; assembly: GCF_029626155.1. Taxonomy (NCBI): domain Bacteria; kingdom Bacillati; phylum Actinomycetota; class Actinomycetes; order Micromonosporales; family Micromonosporaceae; genus Solwaraspora; species Solwaraspora sp. WMMD1047. The sequence goes on from NZ_JARUBL010000001.1 coordinate 1,933,475, forward strand.
CTCGTACGAGAAGCCGGCCACCTGGCTCAACTCGGGCGGCCTGGGCACCATGGGCTACGCGGTGCCGGCGGCGATGGGCGCCAAGGTCGGCCGGCCGGACACGGTGGTCTGGGCGATCGACGGCGACGGCTGCTTCCAGATGACCAACCAGGAGCTGGCCACCTGCGCGCTGGAGGGCATCCCGGTCAAGATCGCCATCATCAACAACGGCAACCTGGGCATGGTGCGGCAGTGGCAGACCCTCTTCTACGGGGAGCGCTACTCCAACACCGAGCTGGGCACCCACAAGCACCGGATTCCCGACTTCGTCAAGCTGGCCGAGGCGCTCGGCTGCATCGGCCTGCGCTGCGAGACGGCGGCCGACGTGGACGCCACGATCGAGGCGGCGATGGCGATAAACGACGCGCCCGTCGTGATCGACTTCGTGGTCGGCAAGGACGCCATGGTGTGGCCGATGGTCGCCGCCGGCACCAGCAACGACGAGATCATGTTCGCCCGGGGTGTCCGCCCGGCCTTCGACGACGACGACCTGTGATCGTCCGGGACGGATTGAGAGAGAACGACAGATGACCAAGCACACGCTGTCCGTGCTGGTGGAGAACAAGCCCGGGGTGCTGGCCCGGGTCAGCGGGCTGTTCTCCCGGCGCGGCTTCAACATCGACTCGCTCGCGGTCGGGGAGACCGAGAACCCGGACGTCTCCCGGATCACGATCGTCGTCAACGCCGACTCCTCCCCTCTGGAGCAGGTCACCAAGCAGCTCAACAAGCTGGTGAACGTGCTCAAGATCGTGGAGCTGGACCCGGCCGTCTCGGTGGCCCGGGAACTGCTGCTGGTCAAGGTCCGGGCGGACCGCTCGATGCGGGCCCAGGTACTCGAGACGGTGGACCTGTTCCGGGCCCGGGTGATCGACGTGGCACCGGACACGCTGACCATCGAGGCGACCGGCACCGCGGACAAGCTGGACGCGCTGCTGCGCGATCTCGAACCGTTCGGAATCAAGGAAATGGTGCAGTCCGGCCTGGTGGCCATCGGCCGCGGATCGCGGTCGATCACCACCGGTCCGGCGCTGCGCGCCGCCTGACCCGCTGGACGACGGCGCTGCGCGCCGCCTGACACGCTGGACCCGACAGTCAACGAATGGCGGACCGGCATGGCCGCCGCGAGGAAGGAAAGTCATGACCGCTGAGGTGTACTACGACGACGACGCCGACCTGGCGCTCATCCAGAGCAAGAAGGTCGCGGTGCTCGGCTACGGCAGCCAGGGCCACGCCCACGCGCTGTCGCTGCGCGACTCGGGCGTCGACGTCGTGATCGGCCTGCCGGAGGGCTCGAAGAGCCGCGCCAAGGCGCAGGAGCAGGGGCTGCGGGTGCTGACCCCCGCCGAGGCGGCGGCCGAGGCGGACGTGATCATGGTGTTGGCGCCGGACACCGCCCAGCGGTCGCTCTACGCCCAGGCGATCGCGCCGAACCTCTCCGCCGGCAAGGCGCTCTTCTTCGGCCACGGGCTTAACATCCGGTACGGCTTCATCGAGCCGCCGGCCGACGTGGACGTGGCGATGGTCGCCCCGAAGGGGCCGGGCCACCTGGTCCGCCGGCAGTACGTCGACGGCAAGGGCGTGCCCTGCCTGGTCGCCGTGGAGCAGGACCCCAGCGGCACCGCCCTCGCGCTCGCCCTGTCCTACGCCAAGGGGATCGGCGGCACCCGGGCGGGTGTGATCAAGACCACCTTCAAGGAGGAGACCGAGACCGATCTCTTCGGCGAGCAGGCGGTCCTCTGCGGCGGCGCCTCGGCGCTGGTGCAGACCGGCTTCGAGGTGCTCACCGAGGCCGGCTACACCCCGGAGGTGGCCTACTTCGAGTGCCTGCACGAGCTGAAGCTGATCGTCGACCTGATGTACGAAGGCGGCATCGCCCGGATGCGCTACAGCGTCTCCGACACCGCCGAGTACGGCGACTACTCGCGCGGGCCGCGGGTGGTGGACGCCCGGGTGAAGGACGAGATGCGCAAGATCCTGGCCGAGATCCAGTCCGGCGAGTTCGCCCGCGAGTGGATCGCCGAGGACGACGCCGGCCGGCCGAACTTCGCCAAGTGGCAGGCGGAGGGGGCGGCGCACCCGATCGAGGAGACCGGCCGGAAGCTGCGGGACATGATGAGCTGGGTGGACCGGCCGATCACCGAGACCGCCTGAAACACGACACGCCCGGGATCGCGCGGCGCTTCCGGTATCGCGGTGAACCGTTGATACCGGGGCGCCGTGTCTCGTTGTAGGGGCACCCACGAGTTGCCTACCGGCGGCGTTAGCTCGGCGCGGCCGTTACCGATTGATTGCCATTTGAAGTCGGTCGCGTGTGCTGGGCGGTGCGGCCGGTGAATTGAGCCGTGATCACAGGCGGTGATCGACGGTCCTCAGGTAATGTCGCCGCATGCGACTGGAGCAATCGCACCGCACCGAGCGTTTCGGCGCCGTACGTATCCATGAGCTTCAGCGTGTCATCCAGCTGGACTCGGGGGATGCCACGGGGACGGTGAGTGATGGCGTCGTTTCACACGATGCCATCCGAGCGGTCGAACGCGAAATGGTTATCGTCATTCCCTGCATGAATGAGACACGGAGAGTAATCGAGGGAGTGCTCTCGGGAATTCCCCATGACTGTCTCGTCGTGCTCGTCTCGAACAGCGCGCGACATCCGGTCGACCGTTACGAGATCGAGGCGCAGACGGTCGAGCAGTTCTGTCGATCGGCCGAGCGCTCGGCGATCACGGTGCATCAACGCGATCCGGGACTGGCCGCCGCGTTCAAGGCCGCGGGGATGCCCGAGCTGATCGACGACGACGGGCTGGTCCGCGCCGGCAAGGGCGAGGCGATGCTGGTCGGCATGGCGGTGGCCGCCCTGACCGGGCGCCGGTACCTCGGCTACATCGACGCCGACAACTACGTGCCGGGCGCCGTGCACGAGTACGTCAAGGTCTACGCCGCCGGTCTGCACCTGGCCGCCAACCCGTACGCGATGGTGCGGATCTCCTGGCATTCCAAGCCGAAGCTGCGCGACGGCCGGCTCTTCTTCAGCCGGCGCGGGCGCAGTTCCGAGATCACCAACGCCTTCCTGAACCGGCTGGTCGCGGAGTACTCGGGCTTCGGTACCGAGGTGATCGCCACCGGCAACGCCGGCGAGCACGCGCTCAGCCTGGAACTGGGCCTGCGGATGCGACTGGCCGGCGGCTTCGCGGTCGAGCCGTTCGAGTACGTCGAGTTGTTCGAGCAGTTCGGCGGCGTACTGGAATCGGCACATCCCGAGGTGATGGCCAGTTCCGTGCCGGTCCTGCAGATCGAGACCCGCAACCCGCACTTCCACGACAACAAGGGCGAGGAGCACGTGCAGGGCATGCGGATGCAGGCGCTGAACGTGCTCTACCACTCGCCGGTGGCGCTGCCGGCGGTCCGGTCCGCCATCCTGGAATTCATGATCGCCCAGGGCGCGCTGGCGCCGGGTGAGGAGCCGCCCCGGGAGCGGATCTACCCGCCCGTCGGCTCGCTGGCGATGGACCTGTTCCGGGACGCCCTGGCGGCCGAGGCGACCACCTTCCGGCAGCTCGGCGCCAGCGCCCTGGTCGAGCGCCCCTGCCTGAACGGCGGCCCGCCGCTCGGCGGCTGAGCCGGGCTCCCGGGTCGTGCGTCGGGCCGGACTCCGGTCGGCTCCTGGGTCGTGCGTCGGGCCGGGCTCCGGTCGGCTCCTGAAGGTGCGTTAGGTCGGGTTTGTGAGGGCGCTCACGGGGGTCCGTGAGCGCCCTGGCGCCGCTGTGCGCCTACCATCGCGGGTAGGTGAGCGCCAGCCGGCAGCATCGCGGCCAGGTGTGCACCGGACCGCACGGATCCCCGCACGGCGGGAGCGCAGGGCGCAGAGCGGCGCCCCCGTCGCCGCAGCCCACCGCCCGGACGCTAGCTACGAGGACCAATGACTCCTGTCGTACTGATCGCCGAAGAACTCGCTCCCGCCGCCATCGACGTGCTGGCGCACGACTTCGACGTCCGCCACGTCGACGGCACCGACCGTCCCGCCCTGCTCGCCGCCCTGGCCGAGGCGGACGCGGTGATCGTCCGCAGCGCCACCCAGATCGACGCCGAGGCGATCGCCGCCGCCCGCCGGCTCAAGGTCGTCGCCCGGGCCGGGGTCGGGCTGGACAACGTCGAGGTGCCCGCCGCCACCGCCCGCGGGGTGATGGTCGTCAACGCGCCCACCTCCAACATCGTCTCCGCCGCCGAGCAGGCGCTCGCCCTGCTGCTCGCGGTGGCCCGCAACACGGCCAGCGCCAGTGCCGCGCTCAAGGCCGGCGAGTGGAAGCGGTCGAAGTACAGCGGGGTGGAGATCCAGGGCAAGACCGTCGGCGTGGTCGGTCTGGGCCGCATCGGGGTGCTCTTCGCCCAGCGGATCGCGGCGTTCGGCACCCGGCTGATCGCGTACGACCCGTACATCCAGCCGGCCCGCGCCGCCCAGCTCGGGGTCCGGCTGGTGGGGCTCGAGGAGCTGCTGCGGGAGAGCGACTTCATCTCCATCCACCTGCCCAAGACGCCGGAGACCGTCGGCCTGATCGGCGAGAAGGAGCTGCGGCTGGTCAAGCCGGAGGTGCGGATCGTCAACGCCGCCCGCGGTGGACTGATCGACGAGCAGGCGCTGGCCGACGCGATCGCCGAGGGCCGGGTGGCCGGTGCCGGCGTGGACGTCTACAGCAAGGAGCCCTGCACGGCCTCGCCGCTGTTCGCGTTCGACAACGTGGTGGCCACCCCGCACCTGGGCGCCTCGACCGCCGAGGCGCAGGACAAGGCCGGCCTGGCGGTGGCCCGCAGCGTCAAGCTCGCCCTGCAGGGCGAGTTCGTGCCGGACGCGGTGAACGTCCAGGCCGGCGGCGTCGTCGCCGAGGACGTCCGGCCGCTGCTGCCGCTGGCCGAGAAGCTCGGCAAGGTCTTCACGGCCGTGGCCGGCGGCGTCGCGGCCAGCGTCACCGTCGAGGTACGCGGGGAGATCCTCGCCAACGACGTCTCGGTGCTCAAGCTCGCCGCCACCAAGGGCCTCTTCACCTCGGTGGTGGAGGAGCAGGTGACCTACGTCAACGCGCCGTACCTGGCGGCCGACCGGGGCGTCGAGGTCACCCTGAGCACCCCGGCGGACACGGTGGACCTGCCGAACCTGGTCACCCTCCGCGGCGCGCTGCCGGACGGCCGGGTGGTCTCGGTCTCCGGCACGGTGGTGGTGAGCGGCTCCCGCGACATCATCAAGCTCACCGAGGTGGACGGCTTCGACCTGGAGCTCGGCGCCGACGGCATCCTGCTCTTCTTCCGCTACGCCGACCGGCCGGGCGTGGTCGGCTCGATCGGGTCGATCCTCGGCGAGGCCGGGGTGAACATCGCCGCCATGCAGGTGGCCCGGCGGTCCGCCGGCGGCGAGGCGCTGATGACGCTCACGGTGGACTCGGCGGTCGACGCCGAGCTGCTCACCTCCGCGGCCGGCTCGATCGGCGCGGTCGCGGCGAGCGCGGCGGACCTGCGCGACGAGGAGTGACCCGACGACAGGTGACCGCGGCCCGTGGCGGGCTTCGCGGCGACCGGCGGTGACGTACCGGCCGGGGTCCGGCTCAGGCCGGTCCCCGGCCGGTGCTAGTTGGTGACCCTGGCCGGCGGCGGGTAGACCGTGCCGTCCTGCAGGTCGAGCAGTTGCAGACCGTGTTCGCCGGCGAGCCGTTCGATGGCCAGCAGCACCGCGTCCGGGCAGGTCTCGACGAGGTTCATCTCGACGTGGTCACTGCCGACGTGGATCGGACTGACGGCCCACGGCGAGGTGGGTGTCGCCCGGTCCGGGAAATCGGCGGTGAGTGCCAGGTAGAACGAGGCGATCTGCGGTTCGGGGATGCCCGTGTCGTCGCCGTCAACCTGCCGGCACCGTTCGTGCGCCGCCCGTACGTCGGCTGACGATGCCCCTGGGCCCATGGCGAACACGACCAGATCGAAACTCACGGTGGTACAGGGTGCCATCCCCGCGATGGTCCATGGCGGACACCCCGCCCGATTCGGGTACGCGGCCCGAAGTCTTGCGTCGAGTTGCGTCGATTCGATAGCGTATCGGCGCGGTTATCCGTAGTTTCCTGGGCGCCACCGTCTTCGGGTGACGACCGGTCGCCGGGGGATCGGTGACCGCGACCGGGTGCGTGCTCGGCGCGTACCCGCCGCTGATCGGCCCCCACGGTCGGTGCCGCGCTCGTGGGGGCCGGTCGCGCTGCCGCCGACGAACCGGCCCGGACAAGGTCAGTCGGCGAAGAGCGCCTGATAGCCGTCGGCGGTGGGAAACCAGGCCAGCCCGGTCGGGCCGGCCGCGAAGAGCGCGGTCGCGTAGCCGTCCGCCACCGCCAGGTCGGGACCGGTCACGGTGGCGGCCAGCAGGCGCCGGGCCGGCTGACCGGTGCGCGGGTCGACCACGTGGTCCCGCCGGCCGCCGACGCCCGAGGTGCCCACCGCGCCGGCCGTCAGCTCCAGCATCACCGGTGCCCGTAGCCCGTCGGTGGGGTGGTGCACCGCGATCCGCCACGGGCCGCCGTGCGGCGCCTGGCCGCGTACCACCAGGTCCGCGCCGCTGACCACGGCGTAGTTCTCGATGCCGGCGGCGCGCAACCGGGCCGCCGCCCGCTCGATCGCCCAACCGGTGAGCAGGCCGCCGGGGTCGAAGCCGCCCGGTACCGCCCAGGCGTCGAACCAGCCGTCGGTGGCCGCCCGCATCGCGTCGCAGCGGGCCACGATGTCGGCCAGCGGCGGGTACGCGTCGGCGGTGAGCTCGCCCCGGCGCAGCCGGGAGACCAGGCTCTCCGGCCGGGCCGGACTGTAGGTGAGGTCGATGGCCCGCAGCTCCGCGACGGCGTCCCGCAGGGCCGCGCCGAGTCGGCGGTGGCCGAGCCAGCCCGGTCCGTTGAGCAGCAGCAGGTAGTCGCTGGTGGAGGTCCGCACGGTGTGCCGGACCACCAGTCGGTCGGCGGCCGGTCGGCCGGTGCCCGGGGCTGGCTCGTCGACGACGCCGGCCAGCGTGCCGACCATCCGGGGCGGTCCGTCGGCGGCCGACCCATCGTACAGCGACGGTCCGCCGCCGAGCCGCAGGTCGGGCCGGAACCGGCCGAGTCGGGTGAGCGAACGCAACGGCCGGGTGCCGCTGCGGGTACGCATGGAGAAGCCGTTGCGCCGCCGGTCGGACGCTGGGTCCGGGTCGGCTTGCCCGCTGTGCCCGGCTCGGTCGATCCGCATGGTGATGACCCTAAGCGACGAAAATGACCGCCTGATGAATACCGACTGGGAACCTGCTGTGTCCGCGCCCACTCGCGCGGGCGCGCCGGCGTCGGCCGGCAGTCTCCCAAATGGTGGGAGCGGCGTACCGGAAAACGGGACGCTCCCTTAACGTTCCCTAGACGGTTCGAGGCGTGGAAGCAGGGGAGTGGACGTGTCGGTGGCGCGGATCGCGGTGGTGGCCGGGGACGGGATCGGACCCGAGGTGATCGCCCAGGCCCGCAAGGTCATCGACGCCGTGCTGCCCGGGATCGAGGCCACCGAGTACGACCTCGGCGCGGCCCGCTACCACCGCACCGGCGAGGTGCTGCCCGACTCCGTCCTCGACGAGCTGGCCGGTCACGACGCGATCCTGCTCGGCGCGGTCGGCGACCCGACGGTGCCGCCGGGCGTGCTGGAGCGGGGACTGCTGCTCAAGCTGCGGTTCGCCTTCGACCAGTACGTCAACCTGCGCCCGTCGCGGCTCTGGCCCGGCACCACCGGCCCGCTGGCCGGGGTGAAGCCCGGCGAGATCGACCTGGTCGTGGTCCGCGAGGGCACCGAGGGCCTGTACGCCGGCGCCGGCGGCTCGCTGCACCGGGGCACCCCCGCCGAGGTGGCCACCGAGGAGAGCCTGAACACCCGGCACGGGGTCGAGCGGGTGATCCGCGACGCCTTCACCCGGGCCGCCCGCCGCGAACGCCGCAAGGTGACCCTGGTGCACAAGACGAACGTGCTCACCCACGCCGGCTCGCTCTGGTCGCGCGCCTTCGCCGAGGTCGCCGCCGACCACCCGGAGATCGAGACCGAGTACCAGCACATCGACGCCGCGGCGATGTACCTGGTCACCCAGCCGCAGCGGTACGACGTCGTGGTCACCGACAACCTCTTCGGCGACATCCTCACCGACATCGCCGCCGCGGTCACCGGCGGCATCGGCCTGGCCGCCAGCGCCTGCATCAACCCGGAACGGGCCTACCCGTCGATGTTCGAGCCGGTGCACGGCTCCGCGCCGGACATCGCCGGCCGGGGGGTGGCCGACCCGGCCGCCGCGGTTCTCTCCGCATCCCTGCTCCTCGACCACCTCGGTCACCCCGAGGCGGCGCAGCGAGTAGCCGGGGCGGTCGCCGCCGAACTCGCGTCCCGCACCTCTGGGTCGTCGCGGCGTACCGCCGACATCGGTGACCGGCTCGCGGCGCACGCGACGTCCTGAGCCCCGCACCGGTCCCCGGCCCGCCGACCCGGCGGCCGGTGGAGCGGGTCTTTGTCGGCATCCGTCGACAGGCCCGACGCAGGGTCGGCGGTTAACGACCGTTCGGGGTAGGTTTCCAGCACCACATTCTTCCGGCATGCCCGCCCGCATGCCGTTTCTGCGGAGGTTCAGCGCGATGAGCGGTGGTGACAAGCTCGATTTCGAGATCCGTCCGAATCCCAGCCCGGTAGCCGCCGTCGAGCGGGCCGCACTGTTGGCGAACCCGGGTTTCGGCCGGGTCTTCACCGACCACATGGTGACCATCCGGTACGCCGACGGCAAAGGCTGGTACGACGCCCGGGTCGGAGCCCGGGAGCCGATCCCGATGGACCCGGCCACGGCGGTCCTGCACTACGCCCAGGAGATCTTCGAGGGGATGAAGGCGTACCACGCCGCCGACGGTGGCGTGACGCTGTTCCGGCCGGACGCCAACGCGGCCCGGTTCGCCCAGTCGGCCCGGCGGATGGCGATGGCGCAGCTGCCCGAGCCGGTCTTCCTCGACTCGCTGCGGCACCTGATCGAGATCGACCGGGAGTGGGTGCCGACCAGCGACGGCGGCAGCCTCTACCTGCGCCCGTTCATGTTCGCCAGCGAGGTCTTCCTCGGCGTCCGGCCGGCCCGGGAGTACCTCTACGTCCTGATCGCGTCGCCGGTCGGCTCGTACTTCGCCGGTGGCGTCAAGCCGGTGTCGGTCTGGGTCTCGCCGCACTACACCCGGGCCGCGCCCGGCGGCACCGGCGAGGCCAAGTGCGGCGGCAACTACGCCGCGTCGCTGGTGGCCCAGGCCGAGGCGATGGAGCACGACTGCGACCAGGTGGTCTTCCTCGACGCGGTCCAGCGCCGGTACGTCGACGAGCTGGGCGGGATGAACGTCTTCTTCTGCTACGACGACGGCACCATCGTCACCCCGCCGCTGACCGGGGCGATCCTGCCGGGGATCACCCGGGACTCGGTGATGACGCTGGCCCGCCAGGCCGGCCGGGAGGTCATCGAGCGCCCGGTCAGCTTCGACGACTGGCGCGAGGACGCGGCCAGCGGCCGGTTGCGGGAGGTCTTCGCCTGCGGCACGGCCGCGGTGATCACCCCGATCGGCACGGTCCGGTTCCCCGACGGCGAGTTCAGCATCGCCGGTGGTGAGCCCGGCGAGATCACCATGTCGCTGCGGCAGACCCTTGTCGACATCCAGCACGGCCGGGGCGAGGACACCAACGGTTGGGTGCACCGGCTGCGGTGACCCGGGGCGCGGCGGGGTCACTCACTCCAGCAGGTGGCCCCGCAGCGCCGTGATCTGCGCGTCGGTGAGGCCGGCGTCGAGCAGGTAGCCGCGGACCGAGCCGTGCCGGTTGCGCAGGTCGGTGAGGAACCGCAGCATCGCCTCGGCCGGGGAGGCGAAGTACGGCTGCGGGATCGGCGCGTCGGGCGGCAGTTGGCTGCGGACCCATTCGCTGAACCGCCGGGACGCGGCGGTGCTCAGCGCGTAGTCCTCGGCGATGTCCTGGTCGGCGACGCCGAGCAGGGACAGCGTCAGCGCGCAGACCACACCGGTGCGGTCCTTGCCGGCCACGCAGTGCACCACCACGGGGGCGGCGTCCGCGTCGGCGATGACGGCCAGCGCGGCGGCCAGCCCCGCGCCGCCGGTCTCGGCCAGGTCGAGGTAGCGGTCGGCGAGCCAGTCGGCCAGGGCGAGTCGTTCGTCGTACGGGATCTCGTCCCAGTCCCGGTGCTCGGGATGGATGTGCCGGTAGGCGAGGCCGTCGTAGTCGGGTACCCGGCCGTCGCGGGCGACCTCGTGCGGGCGACGCAGGTCGATGACGGTCCGGACGCCGAGCGCGGCGAACGCCGCCCGGTCGGTCTCGTCGATGCGGTGCAGCGAGTCCGACCGGTAGAGCCGGCGCCAGCGGACGGTGCGGCCGTCCTCGGTCGGGTAGCCACCGACGTCGCGGAAGTTGAACATGGCGGAGAAGGACGCGGCCCGACTGACCGGGCGGGCCGGGGCGGCGGCACTGACCGGGGCGGCGTCGCTGACCTGGGAGGCATCCACGGCTACCACGGTATCCGTACCTGGTCGGAGATGGTGTGGGCCAAGTCGCCGTGAGCCAGGTCACGGTGACGCAGAGCAGGGCCGCAAATCAGGGCAAAGTTCTATGAATGCCCATATTTAACCGCGTGAGTGAGTGCTGAGTGATCGGCGCGAGAACGCCAGATCGTGGCCCGAAGCCCCGCCAGCAGCGCAAACGCCGGTGCGCTCCGGGCCGTGACCATGGCCCGGAGCGCACCGGCGGGGAGGGAGACTTACATCAGCCGCCCCGGCGGTACGCCCAGCCCCGGCAGGCCGTACGTCTCGCCGTAGTAGCCGCCCAGCTTGTCCCGGTACGCCGGATCGCTGTGGCCGCCCTCCTCGTACTCGGGGGCGTCCTTGATCTGGTCCTTGCTCCGATCGACGTACACCTTCTGCTCGTCGTGGTCGACGTGGTTGACCACACCGGCCGGCAGCAGCACCTTCTTGCCGAAGATCCACGGCCCGGTGTCCACCACCAGGCAGCTGGAGTTGACCTCGTGGCTGGTGCTGTCGATCTTGCCGATGCCGCCGTCGGTCGCCTCGACGTGATAGCCGACCAGGTTGGCGCCGGTCACGTCGGCGTCGTCCCGGTAGCTCCACGGGTCGAAGGAGGCGTCGGTGGTCGGTACGCCCGCCACCGCGCCCTGCCCGCCGTGCAGCAGCGGTGCCGGACTCTGGTCCGGGGCCGTCTGAGGATCGAGCCTGTCCATCTGGCCATCACTCCTCTGGTCGACGTCGTCTGGTCGACGTCGTCTTCATTGACATCACCAGACTTACCCGGGCTGCCAGATCGTTACACCCGTCGATCCGTACCGGATTCGGCTGTCCCAGCACATGGAATGCTGGTCCCGAAAGTCGACCGGCGGTGGCAGAGTACTCACCGTGAACCGCACCGTACTGATTATTGGCAGCTAGCGCGCCGGCATCCCCTCACACGCCGAGCGCGCAGACCTCCCGCATCCGCGGGGGGTCATTTTGTTTGCCGGCCGGTGCGGGACGCGGCCCCCCGCCGGCAACCGGCCGGGCCCCCGCGTCGCACTCGAAAGGAACCTCCGATGACCTACCAGGTGTACGACACGACGCTGCGCGACGGGGCGCAGCGCGAGGGGATCAGCTACTCGGTCGTCGACAAGCTGGCGGTGGCCCGGCTGCTCGACGAGTTCGGGGTCGGCTTCATCGAGGGCGGCTGGCCCGGCGCGATGCCGAAGGACACCGAGTTCTTCCGGCGCGCCCGCACCGAGCTCGACCTGAAACACGCGGTACTCGTCGCGTTCGGCGCCACCCGCAAGGCCGGCGTCGCGGTCGACGCCGACCCGCAACTGCGCGCCCTGCTGGACGCCGAGACCCCGGCGGTCTGCCTGGTCGCCAAGTCCGACATCCGGCACGTCGAGCGGGCCCTGCGCACCACCGGCGCGGAGAACCTGAAGATGGTCGCCGAGAGCGTCGCCCACCTGGTCGGCCAGGGCCGGCGGGTCTTCCTCGACTGCGAACACTTCTTCGACGGCTGCCGCCACGACCCGGCGTACACCGCCTCGGTGGTCGACGCGGCACTCGGCGCCGGCGCGGAGGTGGTGGTCATGTGCGACACCAACGGCGGGATGCTGCCGTCCCGGGTGACCGCCGCGATCGGCGAGCTGACCGACCGGCTCGGCGTCGCCCCGACCCGGCTCGGCATCCACTGCCAGAACGACACCTCCTGCGCGGTCGCCAACACCGTCGCCGCCGTCGAGGCCGGCGTCGAGCACTTCCAGTGCACCGCCAACGGCTACGGCGAGCGCCCCGGCAACGCCGACCTGTTCGCCGTGGTCGCCAACCTGCAACTCAAGCTCGGGCTGCCGGTCCTACCGGACGGCTGCCTGGAACAGATGGTGCGCGTCTCGCACGCCATCGCCGAGATCGCCAACATCGCCCCCGACACCCACCAGGCCTACGTCGGGGCCGCCGCCTTCGCCCACAAGGCGGGGCTGCACGCGAGCGCGATCAAAGTGGATCCGGTGCTCTACAACCACATCGACCCGGCGGTCGTCGGCAACGACATGCGGATCCTGGTGACGGAGATGGCCGGCCGGGCCAGCATCGAGCTCAAGAGCCGCGAGCTCGGCCTCGACCTGGCCGGCCACCCGGAGGCGCTGTCCCGGGTCACCAAGCGGGTCAAGGACCTGGAGGCCGGCGGCTGGTCGTTCGAGGCGGCCGACGCCTCCTTCGAGCTGCTGATCCGGAACGAGCTGCCGGAGGCGGCCGTGCCGCGCCCGTTCGCCCTGGAGTCCTACCGGGTCCAGGTCGAGCACCGCGAGGACGGCGCGGTCGTCTCCGAGGCCACCGTGAAGATCCGGGTACGCGGCGAGCGGGTGATCGCCACCGCCGAGGGCAACGGCCCGGTCAACGCCCTCGACGAAGCGCTGCGGGTGGGGCTGCTGCGGCACTACCCGCAGCTGCGCGGCTTCGAGCTGGCCGACTACAAGGTCCGCATCCTGGAGGGCAGCCACGGCACCGGCGCGGTCACCCGGGTGCTGGTGGAGACCGCCAACGGCGCCGGCCGGGACTGGACCACCGTCGGCGTACACCCCAACGTCGTCGAGGCGAGCTGGCACGCCCTGGTCGACGCCCTGACCTACGGCCTGGCCCACTCCCCGGAGTCAGCCCGCGGGGGGCGCGAGGGTGGCGACCACGGCTCGGTGGTCACTGCCGGGTAGCGGGCGCACCGCCGCGTCCCGGACGCCGATCCGCCGGTCCACCAGCACATGGTCGATGGTGACCGGCGGGATCGGGTCCCCGTCGTAGGGACCCCAGGTGCCGACCAGGCCGGCGCCGGTGTTGGCGGCGGCGTCCACGTAACCGGTGGCCAGCAACCGGCGCAGCAACGCGTGGTCGAGGGTGGCGTTGAAGTCACCGGCCAGGATCCGGGGCGGCCCGCCCGGCTCGGCCGGTGGCTGCGCCCGCAGGCCGGCCCGCCAGTCCGCCAGCGCCTCGGGCGCGTACGGCGCCAGCGGGTGCACCGACTCCACCGCCAGCGGCCGGACCCCCGGCGCGGTCAGCACCGCGTACGACTGGCTGAAGCCGCCGGCGTTGCGGCGGGTGCCGCCGTCGGTGAGCGGGAACCGGGCGAACAACCCCGAGCCGGTGGTGCCCGGCTCGGGGTTGACCTGCCGGTACGGCAGCAGGTCGGCGAGCCCGAGCCGGTCCAGCGCCACCTCGGCATCAGGCGTGAACTCCTGCACCGCCAGCACGTCGATCCGCTCGGCGCGCACCAACGCCAGCAGGGCCGCCGGGTCGGCCGCGCCGGCCAGCAGGTTCGCCGTCAGCACCCGCAGCGTCGGACCCCCGTCGGCCGGCGGGTCGGCCGGCACGGCCCGGGGCAGCACCACGGCCGCCAGCACCAGCATGGCCAGGGCCGCGACGCCCGCCGGCCACCAGCGCCGCAGCCCGAGCGCGGCCAGCAGCGGCACCGGCGTCCAGGCCGCGACGTACGGCGTGAAGGCCAGCAGCGGCACCACCGGGCCGGGCTCCAGCCCGGCCAGCCGGACGGCCGCCCAGCCGAGGCCGGGCGCGACAAGCAACCAGCAGAGCGGGGTCATCCACCGTCGGGGGTCGGTCATGCCCGGAACGCTATCCAGGCCCGGTGGGGGAGTTTCGCGGAACTCGTGACCGTTCGGTGCAGAACCGGTCAGCCAACCGGCCAGTTCCGAGGTTTGCCGCCCGCTGGCCGGGGAACCACGCACCGTGACGGACATGTCGGACACCCTGGCCACCCTGTCCACACCGGTCGAGAGCACCTTGACCGGCGCCGAACTGGACCAGACCCTCGCCGAGGTCAAACGCGTGATCGTCGGGCAGGACCGGCTCATCGAACGGCTGCTCACCGCCCTGCTCGCCGACGGGCACTGCCTCCTGGAAGGCGTACCCGGGGTGGCGAAGACCCTCGCCGCGCAGACCCTGGCCACCGCCGTCGGCGGCAGCTTCTCCCGAATCCAGTTCACCCCCGACCTGGTGCCCTCCGACATCGTCGGCACCCGGGTCTACCGGACGTCGAAGGAGACCTTCGACGTCGAACCCGGGCCGGTGATGGCGAACCTGGTGCTGGCCGACGAGATCAACCGGGCGCCGGCGAAGGTGCAGTCGGCGCTGTTGGAGGCGATGGCCGAGCGGCAGGTCTCGATCGGCGGGCGCAGCTATCCGGTGCCGTCGCCGTTCCTGGTGCTGGCCACCCAGAACCCGATCGAGTCCGAGGGCGTCTACCCGCTGCCCGAGGCGCAACGCGACCGGTTCCTGCTGAAGGTGACCGTCGGCTATCCCAGCGACACCGACGAACTCGCGATCCTCTACCGGATGAGCGCCGACCGGCCGACCGCCCAGCCGGTGCTGGACCCGGTCCGGCTGCGGGCCCTGCAGGAACGGGCCTGCCGGGTCTTCGTGCACCACGCCATCGCCGAGTACGTGGTCCGGCTGGTGCTGGCGACCCGGGACCCGGCCCGGTTCGGCATGCCCGAGATCGCCCCGCTGCTCACCTACGGGGCCAGCCCGCGAGCCACCCTCGGCCTGGTGGCCGCCGCCCGGGCGCAGGCCCTGCTGCGCGGCCGCGACTACGTGCTGCCCGACGACATCCGGGAACTGGCCGGCGACGTGCTGGCCCACCGCATGGTGCTCTCCTTCGACGCGGTCGCCGACGGCGTACCCGCCGATGTCGTGGTGCGCCGGCTGGTGGAGGCGGTGCCGCCGCCCCGGATCGCCACCGCCCAGGACGCCGGCCGGCGCGCCCCGGTGGTCGCATGAGTCGCCCGCCCGATCCCACCCTCGCAGAGCTGGTGCCCGAACGCCGGCTGCGGCGGTTGGAGCTGACCGTGACCCGCCGGCTGGACGGACTGCTGCACGGCCAGTACCAGGGCCTGCTGCCCGGCCCCGGCAGCGAATTCAGCGGCAGCCGCGAATACCGCCCCGGCGAGGACGAGGTACGCCGGATGGACTGGTCGGTCACCGCCCGCACCGGCGTACCTCACGTCAAGGAGGTCGACGCCGACCGGGAGCTCTCCACCTGGCTGCTTGTCGACGGGTCGCCGAGCATGGACTTCGGCACCGCCACGCTGGACAAGTGGGAACTCGCGGTGGCCGCCGTCGCGGCGGTGGGCCTGCTCACCGCGGGCACCGGCAACCGGCTCGGCGGGTACCTGCTGGGGGCCGGTGGCGCGCGGCGGGTGCCGGCCCGACCCGGCCGTACCCACCTGCTCGGCCTGGTGCGCGGGCTGCTCACGGCGCCGCGCCCGGACCCGGCGGACCGGCCACCCGCGCTGGCCGAGGCGATCGGCCTGCTGGACCGGTCACTGACCCGGCGCGGCCTGGTCGTGGTCATCTCGGACTTCCTCGACGGCCTGCCCGCTGACGGCCTGCCCGCTGACGGCCTGCCCGCTGACGGCCTGCCTGCTGACGGCCTGTCCTTGGCCGGACTGGCTGCCGACGGTCCGGCTCGGCGACGGGGTGCGGCGCTTGCCGGCGGGTGCTACTCCACGCCCGACTGGGAGCGGCCGCTTCGGCGGCTCGGGGCCCGGCACCAGGTGCTCGCCGTCGAGATCACCGACCCGCGGGAGCTGGAACTGCCGGACGTCGGGATCGTCACCTTCGTCGACCCGGAGACCGGGTGGCGCCGCGAGGTGTGCACCGCCGACCGGCGGGTCCGGGAGCGGTTCGCCGCCGCGGCGGCCGCCCAGCGCCAGTCGATCCGGGACGCGCTGCGCCGGGCCGGCGCCGACCACCTGGTGCTGCGTACCGACCGGGACTGGGTCGCCGACCTGGCCCGGCACGTCCAGCGGCAACGCCGGCAGGCCCGGGCGCCCCGGCTGCCGATGACCGCGGTACCGGCCGGGGGAGGGATCCGATGAGCTGGGAATCTCCGCACCGCCTCTGGCTGCTGATCGGGGTGCTGGCGCTGGCCGTCGGCTACCTGGTACGGCAGCGGCGCAGCAGCCGGTACGCGGTCCGCTTCACCAACCTGCGGCTGCTGGACCGGGTCGCGCCCCGCCGGCCGGCCTGGCGGCGGCACCTGCCCGCCGCGCTGTTCCTCAGCATGCTGGCGCTGCTGGTGGGCGGCTTCGCCCGTCCGGCCGCCGACGTCCGGGTGCCCAAGGAACGGGCTACCGTGATGGTGGCGGTCGACGTCTCCACCTCGATGCTCGCCACCGATGTCGAGCCGGACCGGCTGGCGGCGGCCAAGTCGGCGGCGCACAAGTTCGCCGACTCGCTGCCCAAGGAGTTCAACGTCGGCCTGGTCGCCTTCGCCGGCAGCGCCGCCGTCTTCGTCCCGCCGGGCACCGACCGGTCCGCCCTGCACACCGGCATCAAGCGGCTGGCGGAGGGGAGCACCGGGGTGCAGGGCACCGCGATCGGCGAGGCGATCAGCACCTCTCTGGAGGCGGTTCGGTCGCTGGACACCGAGGCGGCCAAGGACCCGCCGCCGGCCCGGATCGTGCTGCTCTCCGACGGCGCCAACACCTCGGGCCGGGACCCGGGCGAGTCGGCCGGCGAGGCGGTGCAGGCCGGGGTGCCGGTGCACACCATCTCGTTCGGCACCCCGGCCGGGTACGTCGACCGGGGCGGCCGGCCGATCAAGGTGCCGGTCGACGGGGAGACCCTGCGCGCGGTGGCCGAGCAGACCGGCGGCGGCTACCACGAGGCCGACACCAGCGACGAACTGCGCGGCGTCTACGACGACATCGGCACGTCCGTCGGCTGGCGGACCGAGCGGCAGGACATCTCGGCCCGCTTCATCGGGCTGGGCCTGCTGTTCGCGATGGCCGCCGCCGGCGGGTCGCTGCTGTGGTTCTCCCGCCTGCCCTGACCGGGCTCGCAAGTAACTGATCAGGCTCGCGGGCGAGCCGACCGGTGCCGGATGTGAGTGACCGAGGAGGAACGGACGATGGCGACGCAGACCGGCCTGGGCGAGCCCCGGGGCCCCTGGTTCATCTCACCTGACCTCCGACCGGAGCGGTTCGGGCCGGTGGTCGTACCCGATGGCGGCGGTGACCCGCGACCACCGGGCCGGCGGCACCGGGTGCTGCTGGCCGGGCTGGCCGTGGTCGCCCTGTCGGTCGGTTCCGGCGGCCTGGCGGGCGGCTGGGTCGCCGGCCGCGACGAGCTGTCGACCGCCGCCTCGGCCAGCCTGCCGGCGGACCTGGTCGCCGCCGCGGCGCAGGTGCTGCCCGGTGTGGTGTCGGTGACGGTGGACGCCGGCAGCGCCACGGCGAACGGCTCCGGGTTCGCCCTCGACGACCAGCACCACGTCGTCACCAACGACCACATCGTCGCCAAGGCGGCCGGCGCCGACCGCGGCGACCTGCTGGTGCTGGTGGAGACCGCCGACGGCCGGCAGTTCGACGCCCAGGTGGTGGGTCGCGAGCCGGCCAGCGACATCGCCGTCCTGCGGGTGCCGCCGGACGCCGGCCTGACCGCGCTACCGCTGGCCAAGCCGGGCGCCACCCGGGTCGGCGAGCCGGTGTTGGCGGTCGGTTCGCCGCTGGGGCTGCCCGGCACGGTGACCGCCGGGATCGTCAGCGCGGTGGACCGGGAGGTCCGGCTCGGCAACAACCGGCACACCGCGGTGCAGACCGACGCCTCGATCAACCCCGGCAACTCCGGCGGACCGCTGGTGAACGCCCGGGGCGAGGTGGTAGGGGTGAACACCGCGATCGCCACCATCGACGGCAACGGCTCGATCGGAATCGGCTTCGCCATCCCGATCGAACAGGTGCAGCAGGTCGCCGACACCATCATCGGCAAGGGCGGCTGACCCACCCCAGGGAAGGGCCGCCGGGCCGCTCCGGCCGGTGTCCGGACCGATAACCTCGACCCATGGCCGATGATCTGCGCGTCACCGACCGCCTGGTCATCCCCGGCAGCGAGCTGCGGGAGCGGTTCTCCCGCTCGTCCGGACCGGGCGGCCAGGGCGTCAACACCACCGACTCCCGGGTCGAGCTGTCCTGGAATCTGGTGGAGTCGGCGGCCCTGCCGCCGGAGCTGAAGGAGCGCGCCCGGCAACGGTTGGCGGGCCGGCTGGTCGACGGGGTGCTCACCGTCACCGCCTCCGAGCACCGATCCCAGCTGCGCAACCGGCAGGCCGCCGAGGACCGGCTCGCCGAGCTGGTGGCCGCGGCTGTCGCCGCGCCGCCGCCGAGCCGGCGCCCCACCCGCCCGTCCCGAGGCGCCAAGGAGCGCCGGATCCAGGACAAGAAGCGGCGCGGCCAGATCAAGCGGCTGCGCCGCCCGGACACCGACTGAGCCCATGATCAATTGACGAAAAAGGTCGCTCAAGTGCCCCGATCACGACCTTTTTCATCATCCGATCATGGTGCAGGGTCGCACAGGGTGCCCGACGAGTGGCCTGGGTCGGGGGGAGAACCGTGTGCCGCAGGTGCGTCGCTATCCCCGGTCGAGGAGTTGATCGCACACCTTGAGCAGGTGGGTGCGCAGGGCGGCGGCGCGTTCGGCGAAGGCGCGCTGGCGGGCCACGTAGGTTGCCCGGCCCGCCGGGGTCTCGATCGCCACCGCCGGTTCGCCGTAGGAGGAGACGTCGTACGGTGACGCCTGCATGTCCAGCCGCCGGATCTCGCCGGCCAGCTCGAAGCAGTCCAGGGCGAGTTCACCGGGGACCGCCGGTCCGAGCTTGCTGGCCCATTTGTGACAGTCCATCGCCGCGTGCAGGCAGCCGGGCTGCTCCATCGCCTGCTGGGTGTCGCGGGTCGGCCGGACCCGGTTCAGGCCGACCGCCTCGGCGGTGAAGAAGCGGTACGCGTCGAAGTGGGTGCAGCGGATCGGGTGCGCCTCGACCACCGCGTCGGTGCCCGCCTGGCCGAGTCGCAGCGGTAGCGGATGGCGGTGCTCGGCCTGCCGGTAGACCATCGCCCACTCGTGCAGGCCGAAGCACCCGGTGAACGCCGGCCGGGACGCGGTGGCGGCGAGCAGGTCGCGGATGAAGCGGACCGACTCCGCCCGGTCGGCGAGGTAGCGCCCGACGTCGAGTCGTACGCCGCCGTCGGCGTCCGTGGCGTACCAGCGCCAGCGCCCGTGCGGGGCGGGACCGTCGGCGTCCGGCGCCAGCGCGGCCCCGACGCCCGGGTGCCACCGACGCAGCACCGCCGGCCGGGTGCCGTAGTAGGTGTAGAGGAAGTCTTCGATCGCGTGCGGCCGGCCGCTCGCCCGGCGGGCACGGTGCCCGGCGGTGAGGGCGTCGGCCCGCTCGGCGTGTGCCCGGCTGCGCGCCCGCCAGACGGGCGCCGCCAGTACTCCCGGCGGCGTCCGCCGCGCGGCGTCCGTCGGCGGTGCGGTCACCGATCCAGCCTACGACCATCGCACCGGCCAGGTTCGGGCACGTGACGGCGCGGCCAGGTTCGGCACGTTGACGGCGCGGTCGGGTTCGGGCACGTTGACGGCGCGGTCGGGTTCGGGCACGTTGACGGCGGCCGGGGCTGAGCAGTTTGACGAACGCCGCGTTGGGCCCGTTCGACGGGCGGGCGGGGTCGGCGCGGTGATGCCGGTCCGGGTCAGGGCGCGGTGCTGCTGGTCCGGGTCAGGGCGCGGTGCTGCCGGTCGGGGTCAGGGCACGTCGACGCTCACTCCGGCGGAGAAGACGTCGCCGCGCAGCTCGATCCGGGTCGGCGGCTCGGCGCCGGGGATCGCGAAGACGAGCGGGAAGAGCCGCTTCTGGTCGGCCGGTACCGGTTCGGCGAACAGGTCGCGGCCGGCGTTGGCGGCCATCGTGGCGGTCTCGTCGAGGGTCACCCAGTTGCCGTCCGGCAGATACGCCCGCTGCAACGCGCCGTGCCAGGGCTGGTCGTGGCCACTGACGTTGTGCAGTCCGACCGTCGCCTCGCACCGGCCGGTGTCGGGCGGGCAGCTGATCCGGTAGACGGTGAACTCGAATGCCGAGTCGCGCATGGTCGCGCCGACCGGGCCGCTCGTGGCCTCGCCCACCCAGGCGCCGCTGGACGGTCTCCGGTCGGCGCTGATGGCGGTCACCCGGGCCGAGGCGGTCCCGGCCACCGCCGCCATCGCGGCCAGCAGCGCCGCCGTGGCGGCCCCCACGATCACCCAGACCGGTGGGCCGATCCGCCGGTGCACCCGCGCGGGGCGCGGCGCCGGCCCGTCGGCCGGCTGGGGTGTCCGGATCGGACCGCCGGCCGCGCCGGCGCCCGGCTGGCTGGCCGGCGGCTCATCCCCGACGAGGGCGGGCCGACCCCGCCGACCGCCCCGGTAGACCCCACCCCCACCCTGGCTCGGCCGCCTCACCCCGCCGAAGTCGGGTCCGGCCAGCTGGGCCGGGCTGGTGGCCGGAACGCGGTCGGCGGGCCGGAATCCCGCTGTCGCGGTGCGTCCGTGGGGTGACGGGGTAGCCGGGGGCGGGCCGCCCGGTCGACCGGTGCCGTGGTCGGACCGCCGGCCGGTGCCGTGGTCGGACCGCCGGCCGGTCTGCCACCGGCGGCCGGTGACGGCCAACACGATCAGTGCCAGCCCTGCCAGCGCTCCGATGATGGTCGCCGGCCGCCGCCACCACGGCGGTGCTGCCTCGACCTCGGTTTCCGGTGCCGCCCAATTGGCCGTCGCACAGTCGTAGGCGACGGTGCCGGCGGTGCCGTCGCCGGGGAAGACGCAGGTGGGGGCGGTCACGTCGGTGGCCGGCACCGGCGGGCTCAGGGTGGTTGCCAGGGTCGCCGCCGTGCCGGCCGCCAGTTGCAGGCGCCAGCTCACCTCGAGCCCGCCGGCCTGGCCGCCGGGGCTGCTGACCTGCCCACCAGGGCTGACCTCGGTCGGGGCGGTACCCTGCGGCAGTTCCTGGCGGACCGTGGCGTCCACCGCGGCGCCGCTGCCGTTGCGTACCTCGATCCGGTAGGCCGGGGCGACGGTGCCGGAGCTTTCGACGTCGACCTGGACCGGCGACGGCGCGGTGGCCGGGTTCGGGAGCACCGTTTCGCTCGGTGCCGGTGTGACGTTCGGGTTGGGTGCGAACAACGGACGGTTCGGCCCGACGGCGGTCGCGACTGCGGGTGTGGTGACTGCGGTCGCGGCGGCGGGAGCGGCGGTGACGGTGGTGACGATGGCCGCAGCCGGGGTCGCGACGATCAGGAGAAAAGCCCCCAGAACTGTCCTGACCACGCGGGGTCGGACCGATGCTGGCATCACCGTTAACCTCCCGAACTCGACGCCTGGGTCGCGACCCGGGTTCCCGGCAGCCGGGGGAATGAACTCGCCATCCCGGTCCGCGGGGTGCCATCGCGCTTCGGGACCCGCGCGGTCGGACCGCGTCAGTCCCGGTGCGGTCGGACCGCCTCGGTCCCGGGCGGGTGTGTATCGCCGCGAGCCCCACTGCGGGCCAGCGGGCGCGGTGCGGGCTAGATTGGCCGGGTGCGTATCGCTCGGTTTGCCCATGGCAAGGGAATGTCGTTCGGCGTGGTCGAGGGGGAGCTGGCGGCCGGCCCGCAGGGCCTCACGGTGGCCGAGATCGAGGGCCTGCCGTTCGGTGAGGTCAGACTCACCGGCACCCGGTGGGCGCTGGCCGACGTCCGGCTGCTCTCTCCGATCCTGCCCAGCAAGGTGGTCTGTGTCGGCCGCAACTACGCCGAGCACGCGGCCGAGCACGCCGCCGAGGTGCCGACCGAGCCGTTGCTCTTCCTCAAGCCGTCCACCTCGGTGATCGGTCCGCGCGACGCGATCCGGCTGCCGGCCCAGTCGCGTCAGGTGGAGCACGAGGCGGAGCTGGCGGTGGTGATCGGACCGCCGGGGGCGCGGCGGGTCGACCGGGCCGCCGCCCAGCAGGCGATCTTCGGGTACGCCTGCGCGAACGACGTGACCGCGCGGGACCTGCAGCGCTCCGACGGGCAGTGGACCCGCGCCAAGGGTTTCGACTCGTTCTGCCCGATCGGCCCGTGGATCACCACCGGGATCGACGTCGGTGACCTGGAGGTCCGCTGCGAGGTCGGCCGGAAGCCGGACGAGATGGAGGTCCGCCAGCTCGGCCGGACCAAGGACATGGTCTTCGACGTGCCGACCCTGGTGTCCTACATCTCACACGTGATGACGCTGCTGCCCGGGGACGTGGTGCTAACCGGCACGCCGGCCGGGGTTAGCCCGCTGCTGGACGGGGATACCGTGTCGGTGCGTGTCGAGGGGCTGGGTGAGCTGTCGAATCCCGTGGTGGCGCTGGAATCCTGATCCGATTTGGCCTACACCACGAGGTCCGGTAAAGTTCGTGCCCGGTGCGACAAGCACCGATGGGGTATGGGGTAATTGGCAGCCCGACTGATTCTGGTTCAGTTAGTCTAGGTTCGAGTCCTGGTACCCCAGCAAGCCGAAACCCGCGAGGGATTCGGTTGCTGGATCTCTGGTAGAGTTCAGCAGCGTTGTCCGGAAGGTCAACAATAGTCCTGGCCCCGTCGTCTAGCGGCCTAGGACGCCGCCCTCTCAAGGCGGTAGCGCCGGTTCGAATCCGGTCGGGGCTACAGGTCGCGGCCCGTGTCACCCAGGTGACGCGGGCCGTTTCTGTTTTTCCGGGCCCGCCGGTTCTGTTCCCGGGCACACCGGGCGGCACCTCGATTATGCCCACGCCCGCGGCCCCCGCACGGCACTTCACGGATTCCCGCTTCCACGCGGGCACGGAAAGCGACCGGCGGGCAACAGGCGCCGGCCGCGGTGGTGCGGGGTCAGAGGCCGCTGAGGCGTTGGCCGGCGCGGACGACGGCCATCGCGTGCCGGTCGCCGGGGCGGCGACCGAGTCGTTCGATCGGGCCGGAGACGCTCACCGAGGCGATCACCCGGCCGGTGCGATCGCGGATCGGGGCGGAGACGCTTGCCACCCCCGACTCCCGTTCGGCGACGCTCTGCGCCCAGCCGCGCCGGCGTACCTCGGCCAAGGTGCGGCCGGTGAACTTGCAGCGGGGCAGCAGCGGCATCACCGCCTCCGGCGGCTCCCAGGCGAGCAGCACCTGGGCCGCCGAGCCCGCCGTCATCGGCAGCACCGAGCCGACCGGCACGGTGTCACGCAGTCCGCTGGCCCGCTCGGCGGCGGCCACACAGATCCGTTCGTCGGCGCGGCGCAGGTAGAGTTGCGCGCTCTCGCCGGTGGCGTCGCGCAGTGCGGCCAGCAGCGGTTCGGCGGCGGTCAGCAGCACGTCGGGGGCGGCGTTGGCCAACTCGCCCAGTCGCGGTCCGGGGCGCCAGCGGCCGTGGGTGTCACGGACGAGCAGGCGGTGGATCTCCAGGGCCTGGGCGAGCCGGTGTGCGGTGGCCCGGGGCAGCTTGGTCCGGTCGACGAGTTCGGCGAGGCTGGCGCCGTCGACGCAGGCGGCCAGGATGACCACCGCCTTGTCGAGAACGCCGACACCGCTCATACTGTGTCCCACAAGCCGAAACATACCTCCCAGAATTTAGGATGTCCAGATGGTGGGAGTCACTCCCGACCCGACGTCGCCCAGGACCCTGGCCGAGAAGGTCTGGGACGCTCACGTGGTGCGATCCGCCGAGGGCGAGCCGGATCTGCTCTATATCGACCTGCATCTGCTGCACGAGGTGACCAGCCCGCAGGCCTTCGACGGGCTGCGGATGGCCGGCCGCGGCGTGCGGCGCACCGACCTGACGATCGCGACCGAGGACCACAACACCCCGACCGGGTACGCGGACCCGGCGTTCTCGTCCCGCCGCGGCGACCTGCTGACCATCGCCGACCCGACCTCGCGGACCCAGATCGAGACGCTGCGCCGCAACTGCGCCGAGTTCGGCATCCGGTTGCACCCGCTCGGCGACGACAACCAGGGCATCGTGCACGTGATCGGGCCGCAGCTCGGGCTCACCCAACCGGGCCTGACCATCGTCTGTGGCGACTCGCACACCGCCACCCACGGCGCGTTCGGCGCGCTGGCGTTCGGCATCGGCACCAGTGAGGTCGAACACGTGCTGGCCACCCAGACGCTGCCGCAGAGTCGCCCGAAGACGATGGCCGTCACGGTCACCGGCGAACTGGCTCCCGGCGTCACCGCCAAGGACCTGGTGCTGGCGCTCATCACCCAGGTCGGCACCGGCGGCGGGCGCGGCCACATCGTGGAGTACCGCGGCGAGGCGATCCGCTCGCTCTCCATGGAGGGCCGGATGACGATCGCCAACATGTCCATCGAGTGGGGCGCCAAGGCCGGCATGATCGCGCCGGACGAGACCACCTTCGCCTACCTGAAGGGGCGGCCCAACGCGCCGCAGGGTGCCGACTGGGACGCCGCGCTGGAGTACTGGCGCACGCTCCCCACCGACGAGGGCGCCACCTTCGACACCGAGGTGTTCCTGGACGCCAGCCGGATCTCGCCGTTCGTCACCTGGGGCACCAACCCCGGCCAGGGCGCCCCGCTCAGCGCGGTCGTGCCGGACCCGGAGGAGTTCGTGACCGAGGGCGAGCAGGCCGCCGCCCGCCGGGCGCTGGAGTACATGGACCTGCGCCCCGGCACGCCGCTGCGCGAGGTGCCGGTGGACGTGGTCTTCGTCGGCTCCTGCACCAACGGGCGGCTGGAGGACCTGCGCGCCGCCGCCGAGGTGCTGCGCGGCCGCCGGGTCGCCGACGGGGTACGAATGCTCGTGGTCCCCGGCTCGGCCAAGGTACGCGAGGCGGCCGAGGTCGAGGGGCTGGACAAGATCTTCACCGACGCGGGCGCCGAGTGGCGGTTCGCCGGCTGCTCCATGTGCCTGGGGATGAACCCCGACACGCTCTCCCCCGGGGAGCGGGCCGCCTCCACCTCCAACCGCAACTTCGAGGGCCGGCAGGGCCGGGGCGGGCGTACCCATCTGGTGTCGCCGCCGGTCGCCGCGGCCACCGCCGTGATCGGCCGGCTGGCCGCTCCGGCCGATCTGTGAAGGGCTGACCGGACATGGAAAAGTTCACCGTTCACACCGGCACCGCGGTGCCACTCCGACGCTCCGATGTGGATACCGACCAGATCATTCCGGCCGTGTATCTCAAGCGGGTAACGCGATCCGGCTTCGCCGACGGCCTGTTCAGCGCCTGGCGGGAGGATCCCGCATTCGTCCTCAACGATGCCTCCTATTCAGGGGCGTCGATTCTGGTGGCCGGGCCGGAGTTCGGCACCGGGTCATCCCGTGAGCACGCCGTGTGGGCGTTGCGGGACTGGGGCTTCCGGTCCGTCATCGCCCCCGGGTTCGGGGACATCTTCCGCGGCAACTCGCTCAAGGAGGGGCTCCTCCCGGTCGAGCTGGAATTGAAGGCCGTCGAGGAGATCTGGGAGCGGGTGGAGGCCGAGCCGGCCACCCCGGTCACCATCGACCTGACCGCCCGCGAGGTCCGGGTGGGGGAGTCGACCTGGTCCTTCCCGATCGACGACTTCAGCCGCTGGCGGCTGCTGGAGGGCTTGGATGACATAGGACTGACCCTCCGCCACGAGCCCGACATCACCTCCTACGAGGGCCGGCGGCTGCCCTTCCTGCCCGTCGTCGGATAGCCCGGGGGACCTCCCCAGGGGCCCGTTTCGCCCCCGCCAGCGCCCGGATTGCCTGCCGGTCAACACCTTCCCGGCTACTCCGAGCGCCCGGCGGGGGCGAATCCGTTACGACACAATGGTTTTTTTCGAGCAGATGTTTGTGTCTTGGCGGCACAGGGCATACCGTGCGCGCAGAATGGCTCGCGATGAGTCTAGTTGCACATATGGGAGGGAACTCGTGAACAAGGCCGAGCTCATCGAGGCGCTCACCACTCGCCTGGGGGACCGGAAGACGGCGACGTCAGCGCTCGACGCGGTCCTCACCGAGGTTCAGGCGGCGGTGACCAAGGGCGACCGCGTGGCCATCACTGGCTTCGGAGTGTTCGAAAAGCGTGTCCGTGGGGCGCGAACAGCGCGCAACCCGCGTACCGGTGAAGCCGTCAAGGTGAAGAAGACATCCGTCCCGGCGTTCCGGCCGGGCGCTGGCTTCAAGGAGATGGTGGCCAGCGGCAAGGTGCCGAAGGCCACCTCGGCGGCGAAGAAGACGGCGGCGGCGGCGAAGTCGACCGCCAGCAGGTCGACGGCGACCAAGGCGGCGGCGACCAAGAAGGCCACCACGGCCAAGAAGGCCGCCCCGACGAAGACCGCCGGCAAGGCCACGGCGGCCAAGAAGACGACCGCCACCAAGGCCGCGGCCAAGAAGACGGCCGCGACCGCCAAGAAGACGGCCGCCGCCAAGAAGACCGCGGCGAAGGCCACCACCACCCGGTCGGCGGCGGCCAAGAAGGCGCCCGCCAAGAAGACCGCGACGAAGAAGGCCACCACCCGACGCTGAGGCGCCGGTTGGCGGTAGGCGAGAAAGGGTGTCCCCGGCTCGGGGGCACCCTTTCCGCGTCCCGGACCTTGTCCGGACCCCGGGGCGAACACGAGAATGACCCACCTCACGTCCCTCGTCCCGGGGAGTGCCGGTGCGCCGCTCGTACCTCTCGATTGCCCTGCTCGCCCTCGGCGTGACGCTCCTGACCGACGTGCTGCGGGTCTGGCTACCCGCCATCATCACCATCTTCGGGCAGGCCGCCAGCACCCCCGCCGAGCTGATGGGCGCGTTCGCGCTCTCCTGGTTCGTGGTGGCGTTCGGGGCGCCCGCGCTGATCCGGGTCGCCGGCGTCCGAGCCGTGGGGCTGCTGGCCGCGGTGCTGCTGGCCGGCTGCCGGCTGGCCCTGGCCGGTCCGCCCGGCGGCCAACTCCAGCTCTATCTGGCCAGCGTGGGCCTGCTCGCCGGGCTCTGTTGGCTGGCGGCCACCGCCGCCACCACGCCGCGCCCGGTGCCGGGGCTGCTGCTCGGCCTGGCGGCGCCGGTGATCCTGCACACCACCGCGGACACCTACGACCTGGCCTGGCGCGGCGGGCTGTGGTCCTGGCTGGTGGCCGGCGCCGCCGCACCTGCCCTGGTGGCCCTGCAGGCCACCAGCGGCGGCCGCGCATTCACCGATCCGGCCGACGACGGCGATCCGGCCGCGGCTGGACCGGTTGCCGAGGTGGATGGTCGGGTGTCGTGGTTTCTGCTCGGCCCGAGCCTGTTGCTGGTCGGCATGGTGGCCGGGTCACCCGGCCTGGCGAACGTGGCGCTGTCCTACCTCGCCGGTACGGGCGGTGCGGCGGCCGGCGGCACGGCGGTGGCCCAACCCCCGCCGCACGGCGATCTGCTGCCGGGGCTGCTCGGCGCGACGGCGGTCGCCCTGCTGATCCACCTCGGGCTGGCCCGCAACCGGCCCGGACCGTGGCGCTGGCTGCCGCCGGTGCTGCTGGTGGCGGGCAGCGCGCTGTTCGTCACCGGCTGGCCGACCGCGCTCGCCCCGGCGATCCTGACCACCGCCGCCGGCCTCGGCGGCTGCCTGGCCATGTCCGGTGCCGGCGGCGGGGCCGGAACCCGTGCCGGTCGCTCCGGTGCGGACCAGGTCGGTGCCAGGCGGCAACGATCCGCACGGTCCGCCGGGCGCGGCTACGCGGTGCTGGGCGGGATGCTGGTCTTCGCCGTCGGGGCGGTGCTTCACTACGCCGCCTACGACCTCGGCTACCCCAACCAGTGGGTGCCGCCCGCCGTCGCGGCGCTGATCGCCACGCTCGCGCTGCGATCGCCCGCCACGCCCACCGCCCCCACCACCGGGGCCGTTGACGGCCGGAGGATGGTCCTGACGGGCGTCGCGGCGGTGCTCACGATCGCCGGTGCCCTTGTCACGCCCGGCCGGGCCGGCGAACCCGTGGCGGCGGCCGGTGACCCGGCAGCCGGTTCGGTGCGGCTGGTCGCGTACAACATCCGGATGGGGTTCGGGCTGGACGGCCGCTTCGATCTGGCCGGGCTGGCCGGGACCATCGCCGGGCAGCGGCCGGACATCGTGGCGCTCAGCGAGGTGGACCGGGCCTGGCTGCTCAACGGCGGCCACGACACGCTCACCCTGCTGGCCCGCCGGCTCGGCATGACCTACCGGTTCGCGCCCGCGGCCGACCCGGTCTGGGGCGACGCCGTGCTGACCCGGTTGCCGGTGCGGGAGTCCCGGACCCGGCGACTCGATCCGGTGGGCGCCCCCACCGGAGCACAGGCGCTCGCCGTGGTGGTCGACCTCGGCGGTCGGGACCTGGTGGTGGTCGCCACCCACCTGCAACCGCCGCCGGGCAACGGCCCGGTGGCGCAGGCCCGCGAACTGGCCGGGTTCGCCACCGGGTTCGCCGCCGGCCGGCCGCTGGTGGTGGCCGGCGACCTGAACACCGAGCCCGGCGAGCCGGCCTTCGAGGCGTTGCGCGGTGCCGGCCTGGTCGACGCGCTGGCCGCCGGCCGGCCGTTGCCGACCAGCCCTTCCGACGTACCGGAGCAGGAGATCGACCACGTGCTGACCTCGCCGGGGATCGCGGCAGCCGACCCGGTCGCACCGGCCGGCACCGCCTCCGACCACCTCGCGGTAGCGGTCACCCTCACCCTGCCGCCGGCCTGACCGACCACCGACCACCCGGTGCGGTCAGCCCTCGGCCAGACCTGCCTGATGGGCGAGCAGCCCCGCCTGGGTGCGGTTGTCGCAGCCCAGTTTGACCAGCAGCCGGGAGACGTAGCCCTTGACGGTCGCCTCGGACAGCCGCAGGCGGCGGGCGATCTGCTGGTTTGACCGGCCGGCACCGAGCAACGCCAGCACCTCGGTCTCCCGCCCGGTCAGCGTGGCGACCAGATCCCGGGCCCGGCGGCGGGACTCGGCCGGACCGCCGGCCGCCTCGACCAGCCGGCCGGCGGCGGCCGGGGAGAGGACGGTATGTCCGGCCGCGGCGACCCGCACCAGATCGAGCAGGTCCTCCGGCGGGGTCGACTTGAGCAGGAATCCGGCGGCCCCGGCGGCCAGCGCCCGCACCACGTACGCGTCGACGTCGAACGTGGTCAGCGCGATCATCCGGGGTGGCGAGTCGAACCCGGCGATCCGTTCGATCGCGGTCAGCCCGTCGACCTCCGGCATCCGCAGGTCGATCAGCACCACATCGGGCCGCAGCCGGATGACGGCGTCGACCGCGTCGGCGCCGTCGTACGCCTCGCCGACCACCGCCAGGTCCGGCGCCGCACCGAGGATCGTCCGCAGGTGCGCGCAGACGATGCGTTCGTCGTCGACCAGCAGCACCCGGATCACCCGACCGGACGTCACCGGCGGGGGCGTCACCGGTCCCGACCCGTCGGCCCGAGCACCGGCAGGGTCGCCTGGACCGCGAAGCCGCCTTCCGACGTCGGTTCCGCCGCCAGGGTCCCACCGATCATCTCGATCCGGTGCCGCAACCCGAGCAGCCCCAGGCCGGTGCCGCTGCCAACCAGGTCGGCGTCGGGCGGGTCGGGCGGAGCGGCGTTGCGGACCGACGCCCGGACCCCATCGGCGGCGTACGAGACGGCGACGGTGGTGTCGGAGCCCGGCGCGTGCTTGCGTACGTTCGTGAGCGACTCCTGCACGAGGCGGTGCAGAGTGCGGCGCACCGTCCCCGCCGCCAGCGACGGGTCACCGGTAACGTCGAGCCGCACCGGCAGGCCGACCGACCGCGACTCGGCGACCAACGCGTCGAGCCGACCGCCCGCGTCCACGCCGGCCGAACCGGCACTGTCGGCCGAACCGGCGCTGTCGGCCGAACCGGCGCTGTCTGGTCCGCCGGTGCCGCCGGGCAGCACGCCGATCACCTCGCGCAGTTCGGTCAGCGCCCGGCAGCCGGTGGCCCGCAGCTCCTCGGCGGCGGACCGGACCCGGGGGTCGGTGGTGGACACCCGCAGCGCCCCGGCCTGCAGCACCATCAGGTTGACCCGGTGCGCCACCACGTCGTGCATCTCCCGGGCCAGCCGCAGACGCTCGTCGGTGCGGGCCTGCTCAGCCAACTCGACCAGCAGGTTGCGCCGGGCCCGCAGGTAAAGGCCCAGCACCGCCGACCCGAGGATCAGAGCCGGCGCGGAGACCGGATCGTCAATGCTCCAGGCGTGCGCGCCAACGGCCCAGCAGCCCAGCAGGACGGCGATCGTCAGTCCTGCCCGCCACCGGTGCCGGCCGTACGCGGCGACCGCGTACGGTGCGAAGAAGACCGCCGCCGCCGGCGCGAACAGGCTGAGCCCGGCGACACCGAGGGCGACCGCCTCGGGGTTGGTACGGCGGCGCAACAGCAGCAGCGCGGCCAGCACCTGCGCGGCGGCGTACACCCAGGTCGGTGCGGCGAGGTGCTTGGTGGCCAGGTTGGGGTCGATGATCTCGCGCGTGGCGCCGGCCCCCGCGACGGCCACGACCACCGCGACGTCGACCGCGTACGCCCGCAACCGGCGTTGCCGTGCGCTCACCATGCCGTCACGGTAGTCACCGGTCCCGGTTCCCGTCCCGGCCGACGGCCCGGATCGCGACCTACCGATGGCGGGCGGGCGACGAAAGTAGGGTGCCGACGCGACGTATCGCGCTACCGGCGGCCACGGTCGCCCTGATGCCATCGAGGCATGCAGTCGACCCCGGCCCGTGATGCCGCCACCACCGCGCCGCCGGACCGCAGCCGGCGGATCGCTGAACTGGACGCCCTCCGCGGCTTCGCCCTCGCCGGCATCGTCATGGTCAATATCGTGCAGATGACCGGCATGCCCTGGGCCGCCGGGCCGGCCCGCGAACACCCGGACGCCTACCTGTTCGAGCTGCTCTTCTTCCAGCGCCCGTTCCTGATCTTCTCGTTGCTGTTCGGCGTCAGCTTCGCCATCTTCCTGCGCACCGCCGCCCGCCGGGCCGACCGGCCCCGCCTGGTGCTGGTGCGCCGGCTGCTCTGGCTCGCCGTCTTCGGCGCGCTGCACAGCCTGCTGCAGCCGGGCGAGGTGCTCAAGTTCTACGCGGTGGCCGGCCTGCTGGTCCTGCCGGCGACCTACCTGTCCCGGCGCTGGCTGCTCTGGGGCGGGGCCGTGCTCACCCTGGCCGGCAGTGCGCTGATCGGCGGGGTGGCGACCATCCCCGGGTTGTTCCTGGTCGGTATGGCGCTCACCGGATACGGGATACCGGACACCCTGGGCCGGCGCGGCCGGCAGCTCGCGGTTGCATTCGCGGTCGCCGCGCCCCTCGCCACGGTCGCCGCCGTACTGCAGTACCGGTACGGCGTCGGACCCGAGGCGCGGGTCGTGACGCTGCAGGCCGGCCTGGCCGTGGCGTTCCTCTACGTCACCGGGTTCCTCCTGCTACTGCGTACGCTGCTACTGCGTACGCCGCTGCGCCGGCCGCTGGACGCGGTGTTCGCGCCGATGGGCAAGCTGGCGCTTACCAACTACATCCTGGCCAGCGCGCTGATCCTCGCGGCGGACGCCGCGTTGGGAATCGGCGAACGGACCGACTACGCCTTGGTCGTGGCGGTCGGCGTCGGCATCGCCGTGATCCAGGCGGCCTGGAGCCCGATCTGGCTGCGGTGGTACCAGTACGGGCCGTTGGAGTGGCTGTGGCGTTGCCTGACCTGGTGGCGGTGGGTGCCGATCCGCCAAGCCGAAGGGGTGGGACGGTAGTCAGGCTTCGGCGGCGCCGGCCAGTCGGTCGGCGCCGATCAGGCGGTCGCCGGCGAACGCGAGCAGCCAGCCGGTGCCCTTGTCGGTGGCGTGGTCGCGCCGGCCGTCACCGACCAGTCGGGCCAACGCGTCCGGGATCACCTTGCCCTGGCTGCACAGCACCGCGGTGGCCTGCTCGGCGGCCAGCTCCACCAGCCGGGCCGCCGCCACCAGCGCGTTCTCGTCCGGGTGCTGGCCGGGCTCCGGCTCGTCCAACCGGGAGTCCACCTCGATCGGCAGGTCCAGCAACTCGGCGACCGGATCGAGGGTCTGCACGCAGCGGCGGGCCGAGGCCGACAGCAGCCGCCCCGGCCGCAGCACCGCCAGCACCGGGGCGAGCGAGCGGGCCTGCGCCCAGCCGACGGCGTCCAGCGGGCGGGCGGTGTCCGGCCCGGACCAGGTGGCCCGCTTGCCGGCGTGCGCGTGCCGGACCAGTCCGAGCACGGCGGTGACCGGCGGCAGGGCGGCGAAGTCGCGCAGTACCCGCGCGTCGTGCGGGTAGTTCACCAGCTCGACCGCGTCGTGCACGGTCAGCCAGCGCACCCCGTCGACCTCGGTGCCGGGCTGGAACCCGCCGTTGCCGGCCACCCGCATCGACCAGTAGTCGACCACCTTGGGCTGCCCGTCGCGGGTCCGGTAGCTGGTACCCGGCAGCCGCACCTGCGGTACGCCGTACACGCCGGCCTCCTCGGCGACCTCCCGGACGGCGGCGAGCAGCGGATGCTCACCGGGCTCCAGCTTCCCCTTCGGCAGCGACCAGTCGTCGTAGCGCGGCCGGTGCACCAGGCAGACCAGCACGTCGCCATCGGCGGCGGGCCGCCACACCACCCCGCCCGCCGCCCGGACCGGTGCGGTCATGGCAGCCACTTGGTACTGGATCCCTTCGCGGCGCGGCGCCAGGCCGCGGGGAAATCGGCCCGGACGCGGTGGATCGCGGCGCGTTCCCGCTCGACCAGCCGCCCGGCGGTGACCGCCATCGCGTGGTCGGCCGGGTCGGTGGCCGCGACCGACAGCCAGGTCTCCGCGGCGACCGCGGCGTCCTGGTGCTCCCCGAGCAGATTCTGAACCCGGCCGAGTGCCTTCGCCAGCTTCGCCGCGCCGCCGCCCAGCACCGGGGCGACCGCGTCCACCGCGTACCGGGCCTTCTTGCCGTTGATCCGGACCTGGTGCCACCGCTCGTCGGGCGCGGCCGGGTCCAGGTCGCCGGCCCCGTCCATCCCGTCGCGACCGTCGGTGAGGCGGTGCCACGGCTTGGCGACCACCTTCGGCAACACCTCGCCGGCCGGCCGGTCGGCCCGGCCGGTCAGCTTCGGGGCCCGGGTGGCGGCGACCAGCGACTCGACCAGGGCCGCGTAGCGGTCGGTGGCGAGCGCCTCGTCGACCGCGGCCAGCGCGGCGTCCTGCCGGGCGGCCAGCACCGCGTCGATCCGGTCGACGGCCGCGTCGTCCAGCGGCGCCAGTGGGTCGGCGGCGGCGGTGCGGCGCAGTCGGGCCCGCAGCACCTCGGCGTCGCGGGCGCCGCCGAGCACGTCCGCCAGCCACTTCAACTCGG
The DNA here is from genome assembly GCF_029626155.1 of Solwaraspora sp. WMMD1047. NCBI lineage: Bacteria > Bacillati > Actinomycetota > Actinomycetes > Micromonosporales > Micromonosporaceae > Solwaraspora > Solwaraspora sp. WMMD1047. The sequence continues at coordinate 1,967,150 of NZ_JARUBL010000001.1, forward strand.
CGCGCAGCGGGTCGGCCCAGTCCGAATCGACGAGCGACCGGAAGGTACGCAGGTCGCTGCGGAGCCGCCGGCAGCCGACCCGCATCTGGTGTACGGCGGTGTCGTCGTCGCCGACCGGGGCGCGCAGCCGGACCAGCGGGTCGTGGGACAGCAGCCGGCCGGCGCCGAACCGGATCGCGGCGGTGACCACGTCCCCGGCGGTCGGGTCGGCCGGCAGCTCGCCGGGGGCGACCAGGTCCGGCGGCGCCGATGCGGCCTCGCCGAGCGCCCGGACGTGCTTGGGGACGAACCCGCCGGCGACCGCCCCGGCGTCGGTCAGCAGCGCCTGCACCGTGTCCAGCAGGTCGCGGTCGCCGGCCTTGCGCTCCACCTCCAGCTCCCGGAACCCGGATCGGACCTTCTTGCCCTCGTCGAGCACCGACACCGCGTCGTCGGCGATCTCGGCGAGCAGCCGGTCGTCGGCGTCGCGCAGCTCGTACCCGCGCCGCACGCTGCGGACCACCGCGGCCGGGGCCAGCGCCACCCCCCGCGAGTACGCGGTGACCAGCGCCGCCAGCTCCGCCGGCATCGTCTTCGCCTTGCCGGTCCGGGAGATCTCGTGCCGGACGCCGGGTGAGTCGGCCGGCAGCTTCACCGTCCAGGGCGCCTTGTCACCCCTGCGGTGCCGCAGCGACACCCCGGCCCGGGCCAGCCGCAGGTCCGGGGTGTCGTAGTAGGTCGCGGTGAGGGTCACCGGAGGCAGCGTCACCACCCGTCCGCCCTCGGGGAGCGCGCCGGTCAGCTCCGGCAGCTCGAACGACTCGGTCACCTCGTACTTGCGTTCCTCCTCCAGCATCCGGCCAGCCTATCCGCGCATGTCGGTCACTTCACCGTGCCGGCGACCCGGCGCAGCAGCCCTTCCTGCAGGTTGACCAGCTCGGTGTCGGGTTCGGCGGCCCGCCGGCTCCAGGTGCCGTCGGCGGCCAGGTCGAAGGCGTCCACCTCGTCGCTCATCGCCATCGTGAGCACCTGGTCCAGCTCGGCCCGGGCGATCGGGTCGGTGACCCGGACCAGGGCCTCCACCCGGCGGTCCAGGTTGCGGTGCATCAGGTCGGCCGAGCCGATCCAGAACTCGGCGGCGTCGTCTGCGGCGCCGTTGCCGAACCGGAAGATCCGGGAGTGTTCCAGGAACCGGCCGAGGATGGACCGGACCCGGATGTTCTCCGACAGCCCCGGCACCCCGGGCCGCAACGTGCACATGCCCCGGATCACCAGGTCGACGTGGACGCCGGCCTGCGAGGCCCGGTAGAGCGAGTCCACGATCGCCTCGTCGACGAGCGAGTTGACCTTCATCTGGACCAGCCCCGGTACGCCGAGCCGGACGTGTTCGACCTCCCGTTCGATGCGCTCGATCAGCCCGCTGCGTACCCCCTGCGGGGCGACCAGCAGCCGCCGGTACGCGGTCTGCCGGCTGTAGCCGGTGAGCACGTTGAACAGGTCGGTCAGGTCGGCCCCGACCTCCGGGTCGGCGGTGAGCATGCCGAAGTCCTCGTAGAGCCGGGCGGTCTTCGGGTGGTAGTTGCCGGTGCCGATGTGGCAGTAGCGGCGGATCTGGTTGCCCTCCTGGCGGACCACCAGCGCGGTCTTGCAGTGCGTCTTGAGCCCGACCAGCCCGTATACGACGTGGCAGCCGGCCCGCTCCAGCACCCGGGCCCAGCCGATGTTGGCGATCTCGTCGAACCGGGCCTTGATCTCGACCAGCACCACCACCTGCTTGCCGGCCGCCGCCGCGTCGATGAGCGCGTCCACGATCGGCGAGTCGCCGCTGGTGCGGTAGAGGGTCTGCTTGATGGCCAGCACGTTCGGGTCGGCGGCGGCCTGCTCGATGAAGCGTTGCACGCTGGTGGCGAACGAGTGGTACGGGTGGTGCACCAGGATGTCGCCGTCGCGCAGGGTGGCGAAGACGCTGCGCGGCACCTCGCCCTCGACGAAGCGCGGGTGGGTGGCCGGCACGAACGGCCGCTCCTTGAGGTCGGGCCGGTCGCACTCCTCGTACACCTGCCACAGGCTGGACAGGTCGAGCAGGCCGGGCACCCGCAACACGTCCTGGGTGTTCATGTCCAGCTCGCGGACCAGCAGGTCCAGCACGTGGTCGGAGATGGTGGCGGCCACCTCCAGCCGGACCGGCGGCCCGAACCGGCGCCGGGCCAGTTCCCGTTCCAGGGCCTGCAGCAGGTCCTCGTCGCGGTCCTCGTCGACCTCCACCTCGGCGTTGCGGGTGACCCGGAACAGGTGGCACTCGACCACCTGCATGCCGGAGAAGAGCTGTCCGAGGTGGGCGGCGATCAGGTCCTCCACCGGCAGGAACCGCTCGCCGGGTGCGTCCTGCTCGACCCGGACGAACCGGGGCACGTTGTTGGGCACCTTCACCCGGGCGAACAGCTCCGGCCCGCCGTCGGGGTCGCGGACCGCCACCGCCAGGTTCAGCGACCGGCTGGAGATGTACGGGAAGGGGTGCGCCGGGTCGACCGCCAGCGGGGTGAGCACCGGGAAGATGTGCGCCCGGAAGTAGCCGCGCAGCCGCTCCCGTTCCGGCGCGGCCAGGTCGGCCCAGCGGATGATCGAGATGTCCTCGGCGGCCAGCCGGGGCGAGATGTCCTCGACGAAGCAGGCGGCGTGCCGGGCGACCAGGTCGGCGGCCTTCTCCGAGATCCGTGCCAGCTGGGTCCGGGTCGGCATCATGTCGCCGCCGCGGACCGGTAGGCCGGCCTGCATCCGGCGCTTGAGCCCGGCCACCCGGACCATGTAGAACTCGTCCAGGTTGCTGGCGAAGATCGCCAGGAACTTCGCCCGCTCCAGCAGCGGGGTGTCGCGGTCCTCGGCCAGCGCCAGCACCCGGGCGTTGAAGTCGAGCCACGACAGCTCCCGGTTGAGGAACCGGTCAGCGGGCAGCGGCTCCGGTGGCGCCGGCGGCTCGTCGCTCCCGGCGGACCCGCTGGAGGCCGCGCTGGCCGCGTCCGGGCTGGCCCCGTCCGGGCTGGCCCCGTCCGGGCTGGCTCCGGACGCATCAGCCCCGTTCAGGGTGGCATCGGGACGGTCGCCGTTGTTCGGGACGAACCGGCCATCGGCCCCCCGCCGGCGGTCCGGCTCGGCCGACCGGCCGGCGGCGCTGCCCCGGGCCCGGGGCACGGCCTCGACGGGCTCCACGGCCGGATCGGCCCGGTCCGGCGGGGGCGGGTCGGCGGGGGCTTGGGCGGTGTCGGCCCGGGTGTCGGATTGGGCGCGGGACGGGCGGCGAGCGGGAGGGGTGGTCACCCGCCAATCATCACCCGAACACGGTTAACGCAAAATGAACTTGCTGGCACCGGCCGCCGAGTCCCGCCTCACGGGAAGGTGGGCAGGGTGATCCGCGACACCTCGCCGGAATCGTCGCGCTCGATGCGTACCCGCTGGCCGAGGCGGAGCAGCCGCAACCCGGAGGCGTCGAACGCGGCCCGGGGGAAGGCCAGCTCGGCGCCGTCGTCGAGCAGCAGCGTGCCGGACCGGGTCCGCTCGTCGTAGGTCGCCACCGTGCCCTGCATGCCCAGCACCGTACCCGCCGCCGCGGCGAGCAGGGGGCCGGTGTGCCGGCCCAGCCCCAGCCGGGCGGCGGCGAGCAGGTCGGCCGGGGTGTCCACGTCCCGGCGCAGGCTCGGCCACTCACCAGCCAGCGCCAGCGCCCCCGAGCCGGCGTGCGCGGCGGCCGAGTCGCGCCCGAACCGGGGGTCCAGCGGCACCCCCGGCCCGGCCGTCAACAGCACCGTCCCGGTACCCGGCGCGTCCGGCACGAACCACCGGTCACCCCGCCCGGCAGGGCCCCGCCCACCCGACCGCGCGACCGATCCCGCGTCCAACCCCGGCTCCGGACCCGCGTCCGACCACGTGCCAGAGCCTGCGGCCGAGCGTTCGTCCCACGCGGCGGCCAGTGCGGCGGCCAGTTCGGCCGGGCGCAGCGCCGGCAGGTCCGCGGTGAGCGCGGCCACCGGGCGACGGCCACCGCCGTGCGCGGCGCCGAGCCGCAGCGCCGGGTTGAGCCCGGCGCCGGGCGGATCGGGTACGGTCCGCGCGCCGAGGCCGGCCAGCGCGCGGGCGGCGGTACTGTCGCCGGTGACCACCAGCACCTCCCCGACGCCCGGCGCGGCCAGGGCGGCGGCGACGGTGTCCAGCGCCAGGGCCAGCGCCAGCCGCTCGTGCGGCACCCCGGCCAGGGCGCCGCGGAGGCGGCTCTTCGCCACGTCCAGCCGCTTCACCGGTACGACCACGGTCCAGCCGGACCCGGCGCGGGAGGCGGCGGCGGGGCGTGACGAGGACGGCACGGAGCAATCCTGCCAGCCCGGCGGGCTGCCCCTCGCTGGCCCTGCCCGGCCGGAGCAGGCATGATTTCGCTGCGGGCGCCGGGCGGCGGCGCCGCTCGGCGCCCGGGGGCCGGCGCCGAGCTGGGGAACGAGGAGGCACAGTGGCACGGCGCAGGCTGGGATTCTGGCGACGGCTGGCCGTGGTGCTGGTGAAGCCGCCGCTGGTGGTCTGGATGCGGCGTACCTGGCGCGGCATGGAACACCTGCCGCAGGAGGGTCCGGTCATCATCGTCTGCAACCACATCTCGCACGCCGACCCGCTCGCCTCCGCGCACTTCATCTACGACGCCGGCCGCTGGCCGCAGTATCTCGGCAAGGCGAGCGTGTTCAAGGTTCCGGTGGTCGGCTGGCTGCTCCGCAAGGCGTGGCAGATCCCGGTCGAGCGGGGTTCCATCGACGCCGCGAAGTCGCTGGAGACGCTGATCGCGGCCCTGGCCGCCGGCGGTGCGGTGGTGATCTACCCGGAGGGGACCACCACCCGGGAGCCCGACCTGTGGCCGATGCGCGGCAAGACCGGTGCGGCCCGGCTCGCCCTGGCCACCGGCGCCCCGGTGGTGCCGGTCGCGATGTGGGGACCGGAGCAGTACTTCGACCCGCGCACCAAGCGGATCAACCTGCGGCCAGGGCTGCCGGTCACCGTGGCCGCCGGTCCACCTGTCGACCTGAGCCGGTGGTCCGGCCAGACCCCCACCAAGGCCATCCTCGACGAGATGACCGACACCATCATGCTGCGACTGCGCGACCTGCTGGCCGGCATCCGCGGCGGCACCCCACCCCCGCTGTGGGCACCCCCGGTCGCCCGTCAACGCCCCGACGGTGAGGCCAGCGCAGAGCGGCCCAGTCCGGGGCAGCCCGGCACCGGGCAGCGCGGCCCGGGGCAGCGCGCCAACGGCCGGCCCGGCACCAATGGGGCGACCGCATGAGCCAGGTGGCCGTACTCGGTGCCGGTTCGTGGGGCACGGCGTTCGCCAAGGTGCTCGCCGACGCCGGCCGGGAGGTGGTGATCTGGGCCCGCCGGGAGCGGATCGCCGAGCAGATCCGGACCACCCGCAGCAACGAGGAGTACCTGCCCGGCCTGGTGCTGCCGGACGGGGTCACCGCCACCCCGGACGCCCGCGCGGCGATCTCCGGGGCCGACCTGGTGGTGCTCGCCGTCCCGTCCCAGACGCTGCGCGGCAACCTCGCCGAGTGGGCGCCGTTCATCGACGGCGACGCCACCCTGGTCTCCCTGATGAAGGGCATCGAGCTGGGCACCACGATGCGGATGAGCCAGGTGATCGTCCAGATCGCCGGGGTGCCGCTGGACCGGGTGGCGGTGGTCTCCGGCCCGAACCTGGCGCCGGAGATCGCCGCCGAGCAGCCGACCGCGACCGTGGTCGCCTGCACCGACATGGACCGGGCCACCCAGGTGCAGCACTCCATCTTCACCAGCTACCTGCGGCCGTACACCAACGACGACGTGATCGGCTGCGAGCTCGGCGGGGCGGTCAAGAACGTGATCGCCCTGGCGTACGGGATGGCCAGCGCGATGGGGCTGGGCGACAACACCCGGGCCACCCTGATCACCCGGGGGCTGGCCGAGACGGCCCGGCTCGGGGTGGCGCTCGGCGCCGACCCGCTCACCTTCGCCGGCCTGGCCGGACTCGGCGACCTGGTGGCGAGCTGCTCGTCGCCGCTGGCCCGCAACCGCACCTTCGGCGAGCACCTGGGCCGGGGGGAGACCCTGGAGCAGGCCCAGTCCGCGACCCGGCAGACCGCCGAGGGAGTGAAGAGCTGCCTGGCGATCCGGGACCTGGCCCGCGCGCACGGCGTGGAGATGCCGATCACCGAACAGGTCGAGCGGGTCTGCCACGAGGGCGTCGACCCGCGCACGGCGATGGCCCTGCTGATGAACCGGAAGCCGCGCCCCGAATGACCACCGAAGATCACAACCAGGGGTACGGCGACGGCACGCGCTGCGTACACGCCGGGTTGCCGGAGCCGGCGCCCGGCGAGCCGTTCCTGCCCGGCCCGGTCCTCGCCGCCCCCTACCACCTGGACCCGGAGCGTGGCCCGGCAGCGCACCCGAACGGCTACGGCCGGCCGGACAACCCGACCCGGCGGCTGCTGGAGGCGGCCATTGGCGAGCTGGAGGGCGGCGACTGTCTCGCCTTCGCCAGCGGTCAGGCCGCCATCACCGGCGCGCTGCTGGCGATGCTGCGCCCCGGCGACCGGGTGCTGCTGCCGGCCGACGGCTACTACCCGGTGCGCGGCTTCGCCACCTCGACGCTTGCTTCGATGGGGGTGTCCGTCGACTTCGCGCCGACCGCCGGCCCGTACCCGCCGCTGGACGGCGTACGGCTGATCCTGGTCGAGAGCCCGGCCAACCCGGGCCTGGACGTGGTCGACCTGGCCGACCTGGCGGTCCGCGCGCACGCCGCCGGGGCGCTGGTGGCGGTCGACAACACCACCGCCACCCCGCTCGGCCAGCGCCCGTTGGATCTCGGGGCGGACCTGGTGGTGGCCTCCGGCACCAAGGCCCTGACCGGCCACTCCGACCTGCTGCTCGGCTATGTCGCGACCCGCGACCCGGCGCTGCTGGACCGGCTGCGGGCCTGGCGCAACACCACCGGCGGCATCCCCGGGGCATTCGACGCCTGGCTGGCGCACCGCTCGCTGGCCACCCTGGATCTGCGGCTGGCCCGGCAGAGCGCCAACGCCGAGGCGATCGCCCGCGCCCTGGCCGAACGCTCCGATGTGGACGCGGTCCGCTGGCCGGGGCTGCCCGACGATCCGGCGTACCCGGTCGCGTCGGCGCAGATGCGCCGCATCCCCGGCATCGTCGGCTTCGATCTGGGCGACGCCGACCGGGTGGCCCGGTTCCTGCGGGCCTCCCGGCTGATCTTCGCGGCCACCTCCTTCGGCGGCCTGCACACCACCGCCGACCGGCGCGCCCAGTGGGGCGACGACACCCCCGACGGCTTCGTCCGCCTCTCCTGCGGCATCGAGGACCCCCAGGATCTCCTCACCGACCTCACCACCGCCCTGACCGCGGCCCCGCCACCCGGCGCCGGAGCAGACAGCCCGTGATCGTCAGGACATCGAGCACGCCTGGAGCCTGAATCGCGTGCCAGATGTCCTTACGATCGTGGCCGCCGCGTTCGAGGAGCAGGCCAGGGTGGTCGCCACCGAGGAAGGTCGACCGGGAGTACGCCGGCGAGTTCGGCGGCCCGGCCGACCGGCCACTCGCCACGGCGACCCTGTCCGCGGAACCCGGCAGCGCACTCGTCGTCGCCGTGCCCGGGGCCGGCGGCTGACCCGGCGGCTGGTCCCGGCCCGGCATCCGATGATTCGTGGACTGTTCCTGCCCGGCCGGGGGTAGTGGGGGGCCACGATCATGGGGCAGAGTGGTGCGACCATGCGGGGTCCGCGAGGAAGGGAACGATGGAAGGCACAGCGGCACCGGTCGTCGTGGGGCTCGACAACGGCGGCAACAGCAACAACGCGACCGTCCTCGACGCGAACGGGAAGTTCCTGGTGGACCGGCTGGTGGAGACCCCCAGCCGGGTGCAGGAGGGGCCGGAGGCGGCGGTCGCCGCGCTCGCCGAGGCGATGGAGAACGTGCTCGCCCTCACCGGGGTGCCCCGGGACCGGGTCGGCGCCGTCGGGCTGGACACCCCCGGCCCGGCCAGCGCGACCGGGGTGATCTCGTCCCGGGGGGCCACCAACTTCTCCCAGCCCGCCTGGTGGGGCTTCGACTTCCGGGGCGCCCTGGCCGACCGGATCGGCCTGCCGGTGATCTACCACAACGACGGGAACGCGGCCGCCCTCTACGCCCACCACGCCCACTTCGGGGCCGAGGCGATGGCCCGCTCGTCGGTGGCCGCGATCGTCGGCACCGGTCTCGGCGGCGGCGTGGTGGAGCGCGGCCAGGTGGTCTCCGGCGCCGCCGGGATGGCCGGCGAACTGGGCCACGTGCACATCCCGATGCACGGCCTGCTCGGTGAGGGGCAGCCGCTGCCGTACTGCGGTTGCGGGTTCGTCGCCGACGCGGAGAGCGTCGCGTCGCTGGTCGGGATCGAACGCAACCTGCTGCCCTACTGGCTGACCCGGTACGCCAACCACCCGCTGGGCACGGTGGGCTCGGTCAGCCGGGCCGCCAAGCTGGTCCGCCAGTACGGCGTCGACGGCGACCCGATGGCGCTGCAGATCTTCGAACAGCAGGCGATGGCGCTGGGGCGGCTCTTCACGGTGGCGGCCAACTTCACCGACCCGCACGCGTACTTCGTGGGTGGGGGTGTGGTGGAGGCGTCGGCGGAGTTCCGGCGGTGGTTCCTGGACCGGGTCCGCCAGCACACCACGCTCCGCGCCGAGCAGGCGGCGGTCGCCACCTTCGCCCTGGTGCCGGACCTGGACATGGCCGGCGCCCGGGGCGTGGCCATCGCCGCGTGGAAGACCCTCGCCAGCTGACCCCTACCCGGGGATTCCCTGAACCGTAAGTCAGGGACCGTTCCGGGCTGTGACCGGATCCGCCGACCCTGCCTGCTGGCGCACGCTCAACGGTATGAGTCAGGCGACGGTGACCGGGGCAGCGCGTGCGGACTCGACGGTGGGTACGGGGGCCGTGGGGCGGGTGGTCGGGCGGGGGGCCCGGCCGCTCGCGGCCACGGTGCTGGCCGGGGCGGTGCTCGCGGCGGTCCTGACCGTCTGGGCGCACGTCGGCTCCGCGCCGGATCTGGACGTCCTGTCGATGACCATCAGCGACTTCGCCGTCTCCAACCGGGGTGGACCGATGGAGCGGGCGATGTTCGTCCTCGGCGCGACCTCGCTGGCGCTGCCGCTGGGGTTGCGGGCGGTCCGGGCGCCGGTCGGCCGGCTGCCGATCCTGTTGCTGCTGGTCTGGTGCTTCGGGCTGATGGCGGCGGCCATCGTGCCGACCGATCCGGACCCGTTGGTCACCGAGTTGAGCACCCAGGGGTACGTGCACCGGTACGTGTCGGTGGCCGCGTTCGTCAGTCTGCCGGTGGCCGTACTGGTGGCGGTGCGGCGGCTGGCGGCGGACCCGCGCTGGCGGTCCGGCCTGAACCGGCTGCGGGCGCTGGCCTGGGTCGCCGTCGGCGGGTTGGTGGCGCTGTGGTGGGTGGCGTTCCCGGCGGAGCGGATGATGATGGGCCTGGTCCAGCGGCTACTGGTCACTGTGGAGGTGGTCCTGTTGGCGCTGTTTGCCGCCCGGCTGTACCGGGTGTCGGGGATGCCGGAAAGCTGACAGCTAGCTGTCAGCGACAGGCGGTGACCGGGTTCTTGTGACCATCTGTTCACACTCTTACACTCAGCGTGAATCTTCGAGGTCACGGAGCTGTCCCGCTCCGCCGGAAGGGGCACCATGCACGCACTCGCCGAGAAGAACAAGTACGTCGGCTTCCTGTTCATGAAGATCAGCCCGGAGTATTTCGCGCTGGGTCGCGACGGCATCCACGAGGTCTCCGAGGCGCACGCCCGGGACATGGCGAAGTTCTCCAAGCAGCTCACCCACGTCGTGTGCGCCGGGGTCACCGGCAAGTACGACCAGGTCACAATGGTCGAGGCCGACTCCCTTGAGGAGATCCACAACGCCGCGACCGAGTTCCGGATGGGCGCCAAGGCCCGCTACATCGAGATCGTCGACGTGGTCGTCGGGATGAAGGCCCCACCCCGCGCCGTCGCGCTCCGCTCCCAGCAGGAGGCCGCGCAGCGCGCCGCCGCCGAGGCCGGCTGACCCGTCCGGCGTCCACATCGAAGGGGCGGCCCGCCCGGTCGCTGCCATCCGGCAGCCGGCCGAGTCGGGCCGCCTCACTCGGTCCCATCCCATAGACTTCCGGTTGGACTTGCTGAGCGGACGGCGATCGCTCGATGACCTTGAGTAATATCGGTAGGTCTCCCAGTCTGCCTTCCGAAATGACATCCCTTGTGGAGGATGCATGCCGCTCATGACAAGCCGCCGAGGCCCCGCCGCCGCCCTGCTCGCGGCGGCGTTGTTCGTTCCGCTCGGAATCACCGCGCCGGCCCGCGCCGCGAACGACCCGATCATCCAGGCCAACGACGCCTCGTCGGCCGCGGACATCAGCGCCAACGGCCGGTACGCACTCTTCACCTCGTACGCGACGAACCTGCTGCCCGGCACCACCCTCAGCGGCGGCCACATCTACCGGCGGGACCTCGGGCAGGGGGTCACCGAACTGGTCGACGCCGTCGGCGTTGCCGGAGCGCCCAACGGGTCGATCCTCGGGCCGGTCCACCTGTCGAGCAACGGCCGCTACTCGGCGTTCACCAGCACAGCCACGAACCTGGTGGCCAACGACACCAACGGCATCAACGACGTCTTCCTGCGCGACATCGAAGCGCAGACCACCGAGTTGGTGAACGTCGCCACCGACGGCACCCAGGCCAACAACTGGAGCGGTCTGGCGGGGTTGAGCGCCGACGGCCGGTACGTGCTGTTCCAGTCCGCCGCCACCAACCTGATCCCGGGCGGCACCGTCCCCGGCGTCCGCAACATCTACCTGCGCGACCGTCACCAGCAGACCACCGGGCTGGTCGTCGAGATCCCGCAGCAGTCGATCGCGCCCGCCTGGTTCCCGTTCCTCAGCCCGGACGGCGGTTTCGCCGCGTACGACTTCAACCTGCCGGCGCCCGCCGGTGGACCACAATGGACAAGCATCCGGCACGACCTGCAGACCGGGACCACCGAATCGGCGAGTGTCTCCTCCGACGAGCAACCCGCCAACGCGCCCACCTACACCGCCGCGGTCAGCCGCAACGGCCGGGTGCTGCTGATGAGTTCAGGCGCCACCAACCTCGTCGACGACGACACCAACGGCGCCACCGACGTGTTCGTCCGCAACACCGTCCAGGGCACCACGACCCGGGTCAGCGTGGCCCACGACGGAGCCGAGGCCAACCAGGGCTCGACGCCGCTGGGGATCAGCGCCAACGGCCGGTACGTGGCGTTCCGGTCGCCCGCCACCAACCTGGTTCCGGGTGACACCAACGGGGCGATGGACGTCTTCATCCGGGACCGGTCGGCGGGCACCACCACCCGGGTCAGCCTCGCCGCCGACGGCAGCCAGGCCAACGCCGACGTGTGGGAGGCCCGGATCAGCGCCAGCGCCGAGTTCGTCATCTTCAGCTCCGCCGCCACGAACCTCGTCGCCGGCGACACCAACAGCCGGCCCGACGTGTTCGTCCGCAACCTCATCACCGACACCACCACCCGCGTCAGCGTCGGCTGACCAGGGCTCCCGACCCCTGGCTCAGCCGCGCCGGCTGAGTCGGGGGTCGGTCAGGCGGCCGCGTCAGCCGCGAACCTCAGCCCGGACCGGGCCGCGACTGCGCGGCCACCCGGCGCCACTCGCTCGGACTGAGGCCGTACGCCCCACGGAACCGGCGGGTGAAGTGCGTCGGGTCGACGAACCCCCACCGGCGGGCGACCACCGCGATCGTCAGGCGGCCGCTCTCCGGCCGCATCAGCTCCTCCCGGGCGCCCTGCAACCGCTCCCCGATGATCCACTGTTCGAGGCTGAGGTCGGCCTGGGTGCAGATCTTGTAGAGGTAGCGCAGCGAGATGTTGTGCGCGGCGGCGATGCCGGCGGGGCGCAGGTCGGGGTCGGTCAGGTGCTGCCGGACATAGGCCCGGATCCGGGTCAGCAGGGTCTCGGCGAGCACCTCCCGGGTGTGCGGCCCGGCGTGCGCGGCGGCCGAGACCAGCAGGGCGCGGGCAAGTTCGGTGCTGGCCCGGCCGAGCGCCGGCGCGGCCGGGTCGGTGCCGAGCCGCGCGGCGTCCCGCACCAGATGAGAGACGTGGTCGGTGACCAGCTCGTACAGCGGACTGGCCGGCAGGTTCGCCGCCGCCCGGCGGATCACGTCGACCGGGAGCCCGACCTGGTCGATCGGGATCTGGAGGCAGCCGGCCGCCCCCTCACCGGACCACGAGAAGTCGTACGGCGAGGAGAGATCCATCATCATCAGCGAGCCGGGCCGCACGATCTGCCGGTGACCGAGCTGCTCGTGGCGCCCGTCGGCGAGCAGCTGCACCGAGAGCGCGACCACCGGCGCCGCGTCCTGCCGGGCCTGCTTGGCGGTACGCAGCAGCTGCAACCCGGTGGACCTGGCGATGAAGACGTTCGCGCTGCCCAGGTCCCACACCTCCAGCCGGGTGCGGACGTCGCCGTCCGGGTCCTCGTGGATCACGTACGACGGTACGGACGCCTGCATGACGGCCGCGTAGACCGCCTCGACCCGGTCACCCGGCGCAATCTCCGCCGTGTCCAGCACAAAACCCATCTACCCCGCCCAATGTGCAGTCAGAGCCAACGACGGTGCACGCACAGCCGGACCCGGGACGTGCCCCGCTCCTAAGGTTCGCACCGAAGTGTTACGCGACCGTGTTCAGCGGCTCGCCAGGAAGGGGCACCCGATGCCGTTCGTCACCAGCGCCGATGGCACCCAGATCTACTACAAGGACTGGGGCGAGGGGCGACCCGTCGTGCTCAGCCACGGCTGGCCACTCAACTCCGACAGCTGGGAGGCGCAGCAGCTCCACCTCGCCGAACACGGCTACCGCGCGATCGCCCACGACCGGCGCGGACACGGCCGCTCCACCCAGACCTGGGCCGGCAACGAGATGGACACCTACGCCGACGACCTGGCCACCCTGATCGAGACGCTCGACCTGCGTGACGTCACCCTCGTCGGCTTCTCCACCGGCGGCGGGGAGGTGGCCCGCTACCTCGGCCGGCACGGCACCGCCCGCGTCGCCCAGGCGGTGCTGGTCTCGGCCGTACCGCCGCTCATGCTCCGCACCGACGACAACGCCGACGGCCTGCCGATCGAGGTCTTCGACGGCATCCGCGCCGGCTCGCTCGCCGACCGCTCCCAGCTCTACCGCGATCTCGCCGACGGCCCGTTCTTCGGCCTCAACCGCCCCGGCGCCCAGGTGTCGCAGGGCATCCGGGACGCCTTCTGGCGGCAGGGCCTGCAGGCCGGCCACCGCAACGCGTACGAGTCCATCGCCGCCTTCTCGGCCACCGACTTCCGTGCCGACCTGGACGCCTTCGACGTACCCACGCTCGTTATCCACGGCGACGACGACCAGGTCGTCCCGTTCGAGGTGGGCGGCAAGGCGTCCGCCGCGCGGATCAAGAACGCAACCCTGACCGTGTACGCGGGCGCGCCGCACGGCATCACCGACACCCACAAGCAGCAGCTCTCCGACGACCTGCTCGCCTTCCTGCGTACCTTCTGAGAAGGGGGACCCCCATGACCACGCCAGACACGATCGTCCTGGTCCACGGCTTCTGGGTCACACCGCGAAGCTGGGAGAACTGGATCACCCACTACGAGGCCAAGGGCTACCGGGTGATCGCCCCGGCGTACCCGGGCTTCGAGGTCGAGGTCGAGGCCCTGCGGGCCAACCCGCAGATCATCGCCGACGTCACCGTGCCCGCGATCATCGAGAAGATCGAGGGGATCATCCGCGAGCTGGACACCCCGCCCATCATCATCGGCCACTCGGCCGGCGGCGCGTTCACCCAGATCCTGCTCGACCACGGCTTCGGCGCCGCCGGGGTGGCGATGAACTCGGCCCCCACCGAGGGGGTGCGGGTGGTCCCGCTGTCCCAGGTGAAGTCCACCCTGCCGGTGCTGAAAAGCCCCGCCAACCGGCACAAGGCGGTCGGCCTGACGCTGGAGCAGTGGCGCTACGCCTTCACCAACACCTTCACCGAGGAGGAGTCCGAGGCGCTCTACGAGCGCTACCACATCCCCGCCAGCGGCGGCATCGTGTGGGGCGGCGTGCTGGCCAACTTCCAGCCCGGCCACCAGGACACCTGGGTCGACTACCACAACGACGAGCGGGCGCCGCTGCTGTTCATCTCCGGCAGCGAGGACCACATCATGCCGCCGTCGGTGCAGGAGTCCAACGCCAAGCACTACAAGTCCAACACCGTCACCGAACACAAGATCTACGACGGGTACGCCCACCTGCTCCCCGCCCAGCAGGGCTGGGAGGAGATCGCCGACTACGCCCTCGACTGGGCCCTGCGGCACGCCCGGTCATGACCACGGTCCGGGTCACCCACATCGGCGGGCCGACGGCGCTTGTCGAGTTCGCGGGCTGGCGGCTGCTGACCGACCCGACGTTCGACCCGGCCGGCCGGCGGTACGCGTTCGGCTGGGGCACCTCGTCCCGCAAGCTCGCCGACCCGGCCGTCGCCGCCGACGCGCTCGGCCCCATCGACGCGGTGCTGCTGACCCACGACCACCACGGCGACAACCTCGACGGCGCCGGCCGGGAGCTGCTCTCCTCGGCCGGTGTCGTCGTCACCACCGTGCCGGGCGCTCGGCGGCTCGGCGGCGGCGCCCGGGGCCTGGCACCGTGGGCGACGACCACGCTGGCGGGGGAGGGCCGGCCCACCATCGAGGTGACCGCCACCCCCTGCCGGCACGGGCCGCCGCTGAGCCGGCCGATCGTCGGCGACGTGGTCGGCTTCGCCCTGCGCTGGCCGGGCCAGGCGCACGGTGCCCTGTGGATCTCGGGCGACACGGTGCTGTTCGGCGGCGTACGACAGGTCGGGAGCCGGCTGCCGGTCGGGCTGGCGCTGCTGCACCTCGGCGGCGTCCGGTTCCCGATCACCGGCCCGCTGCGGTACTCGATGACCGCCCGCGACGCTGTGAAGCTGCTGGACGACGTACGCCCACACACGGTCGTGCCGGTGCACTACGAGGGCTGGAAACACTTCCAGGAACCCCGTGTTGCGATGGAACGCGAGTTCGCCTCCGCGCCGGCCGACGTGCGGCAGCGGATCCGCTGGCTCCCGATCGGCACCCCCACCGACCTGGAAACCTGACCGGCCGCCGGGTCCCTCGCGGCAGTTCTAGAGCCCAGCGGCGATGGTGTCCATCGAGGCGGTGTACGCGGCGATCGCCTGGTTCCGGTACTGCGCTTGCTGCTCGCCGCTCACGTCGGTGGTGATGTAGTCGAACTGCGCGTACACCCCGATGTCGTCGGTCGTGGCCTCGAAGCGGAAGTTGTACACGTAGCCGGTTATGCCATCCTTGCAAGGCGCGTCGGCGCACGGTAGCTGGTCGGACAGCGGATCCAGATGATCGAGAGTGAGCAGCTCCTGAGCCCGCTCGGGAGAGTACTCCGGATATCCCAGTCGCTGGAGTTCTGCGTCGGTGAGGACGCTGTAGTTGAATTCGGCCCGACCGAAGGTCGGGGTCTGGGTGGCGACGTCGTGGTACTCGCCGTCCGGCTCGATGTCGCAGATCGGTGCGTTTGTCGCCCAGCCGGTCGGCTTCCTGAACTTGGCGTTGTACTGGACGGTCCCGTCGGCTGGCAGCTTCACCACGGCCTTCAGTTCCTCGCAGACCGCGCCGAGGTCGGTCTCCCCGCCATCCCGGGTCGACTCGACCGTGGATGGCCGCATTGACTGCCGGTCTCCGGGACCCGCCGAAGCGTCGCAGCCAGCCAGCAGTAGTCCGGCGGCGGCAGCCACAACCCGTCTCATCGTGGCGTCACCTCCGTCCCGCATCAGAGCCCGGCGGCGATGGTGTCCATGGAGGCGGTGTACGCCGCGATGGCCTGATTCCGGTACTGCGCCAGCTGATCGCCGCTCACGTCGGTGGTGATGTAGTCAAACTTCGCGAACACCCCGATGTCATCCATCGTGGCTTCGAAGCGGAAGTTGTACTGGTAGCCGTTGATGCTGTTCTTACAGGGCTTGTTCGCGCACGGTACCTCGTCGCCTAGGGGATCCGCCTGATCGAGGGTGAGAAGGTCCTGCGCTCGCTCGGGGGAGTACTGCGGGTATCCCAATCGCTGGAGTTCTTCCTTGGTGAGGACGCCATAGTTGAACTCGGCCCGGCCGAAGGTCGGGACCTTGGTGGCGACGTCGTAGTACTCGCCCTCCGGCTCGATATCGCACAGCGGCACGTTGGTCGCCCAGCCGGTCGGCTTGTTGAACTTGGCCTTGTACTGGACGGTCCCGTCGGCCGGCAGCTTCACCACGGCTTCCAATGCCTCGCAGACCGCGCCGAGGTCGGCCTCCCCGCCCCGGGTGGTCGACTCGACCGGGGATGGCGGCGTTGACTCGCCAGCACCGGGGTCTGCCGGCGTGCTGCAACCCGCCAGCAGTAGTCCCGCGGCAGCTACTACCACAACTCGTCTCATCGCGGGGTCGCCTCCGTCTCATATTCCGGCCCGGCCTCGTGTTCACCACCGGGTGTCGTGTCGAAGACATAGGAGGGAGCACCCGGGATGTGCACCTGCCAGCCGCTGCGGTCGGTGGCGCGCGCCCAGTCCGAGGCGTGGCCCGGAGCGGAACCCTCGTCCCAGTCCGCCATGGTGGACCGGAAAGCTGCGGCGTGCTCGGCGTCTGTCGCCGCGTACGCCTCGGCCGCCGCCTTGATCTGCTCGCCCGCAGTATAGAGGCGCCCGCATGTGGTCCTCAAATACTCTCGGTACTCCAGGACCAGCGCCTTGACCTTCGGGTCGGCCATGCCCTCGGATCCGTCCTCGGTGGCCAGCGACGCGTCGGCCGCCTGGACGTCGGTGATCCTCGGAATGAGCCGGTCCTCATAGATCTTGGCACACTCGAAGCAGGTGTCGGCGAGCTCCAGGGCGGTTGGGATGTCGATGTGGATGCCCGTCCGGTCGCCGTTGCCGGTGGCGGTGTTCTCCGTCATGTCGTACAGCTCCAGGTTGAAGCTGTCGATCCCGAAGATGGTGTCGCGCAGGCTGTGGACGCCGTTGTTGTAGTCGTTCTCCCGGGAGAAGAGGTCGCGGGCCTGCTCATCCAGGTGGGCCCAGAGGGCGGTTATCACCGCCTCGACGTCGTGGGAGTATTCGGTGCTCTTGGTCTCCGGCGCGAAGTTCTGCCCGATGATGCCAGTGAGAATGCAACTCGCGCCGACGGCCGCGAGGGCCGGGTTCCAGCCACCGCCGATCGTGAGCGCCGTGCCCATACCTTGGAAGGTTTGCCACACCGGGTTGAGGTCGGTGGTGACCGTATGGGTCTCGTCGAGTGCCTTGCCGGCATCCCGAAGGATTTTCAGTGAGCCGGAGCGGATCTCCTGAATGATCGTGCCCCTGGCGCTGTAGAGGTTGTGGACGCCCGCGGCGATCTGGGCCTGGTTACCGAGGGTCGGTGCGATCGAGGCGAAGAAGCCGTCTTTGAGTCTGTCGGCGGCCAGCCCGGTCCACACGGTATACCAAGCCCCACCCTCACCGTCCGCGCCGATGAGCTTGTCGATCTTATTGATCAGGTCGGCGTTGCTCGACGGGTTAAAGGTGGCACCAGACCCGCCGGAGGACTCCATGCCCACGGCACTGCCGATCGCGAGGATCGCCTGCTGCGCGCTCTCGATCGCGCGCTGGTCATGCGCGTCGAACGTCGGCAGCTTGGCGAGGATGGCGCTGCCTTCGCCGTAGGCCCAGTCCTCGACCCGCTGCATGATCGAATTCATGCCGCAGACGATCTCGTTCGGCACGATCACCTCGTTGCCGTTGCGGTCGAAGGTGGTCGTCGGCGGGTAACCCATCTCCGGGCCGAAAGTGCGCCCCGGGCAGGAGGGAATCCCGCCCTGCTGGTCGCCCTGCGCCCAGGCGATGACCTCGCACGAGCCGTAGATGATGTGCACCTGGTTGATCGGATCCCAGTAGTCCCAGAGGTCCTCCCCGACCGGGACCCGGACCCGGTGGAAGGCGGTGCGGAAGGTGCCGAGCCCTCGCACAGCGACCGCGACCTCTTCACGCCAACGCTTCGTCAGGGCGTCCCGGAACGCGTTCACCTCGTTGACGAGGGTGGAGTAGAAGTTCGTGTCATAGATGATGCCGCCGGACATCAAGATCCCCCCGTGGATTCTGAGCCGCTCCGAGTCAGATCGCGCCGCCCGCGGGCTGAGATCATTAAGGAGCATCCGGGAGGCGTACGCGACACTTTCTCACCGCGCAGAGTAGTCCACCCCCGCAAGCGTGTCTATGCCGTATCCGCTACCAGGCAGCCCGCGGTGCGCGGCTCCGAGATGGACATACCATCCCGAAGCCAGCGCCTCTTGCCACTTCAAGGCGGGTTGCCGTTCCAGCCCAGGTCGGGATGCCAGTTCGGGGACGGGATCCCGGCGTGGCTCAGCTTTCTGTGACCATCGTTCGTCCGTCCTGTGGATGGTCGAGGTCACTAGGTCCGCAATGTGATCGGAGATCGACAGCCGATCAGCCAGCGGTGAACCGCCAACCCTCGACCAAGGTGGGCGCGGAGGTGGTGTCGGACTGGGTGCCCCGGTCCCAGCACTTCGAGCGGGCCAGGTTCATCCAGACCCTCTGAGCGGTGTATGCCACGTCGTACACCTCGACCCCGTAGAGCCCCAGAACCCGGCTGTACGCGGGCACGGTCACCTGGGCGTTGACCCCGATGGCCGTGGTGCGCGAGTACTGGATGTCGACGCTCACGGTGGCCTGGAGCTTGCTGGTGAGCTCGGCGGAGGTGCCGACCTTGGTAATGACCGTGTAGGTCCGGGACTGCTGCGACGTGAAGGTCGCGGTGATCGGGGAGCTGAGTCCGTTGTCGACGGTCCGCCCGTCACTGGCGATGAAGGTACGGTTCGCCGATGTCACCGTGAAGAGGTGACCCTGGTACACGACGGTGTTGCGGGCGGCGACGGTTGTCGTCCACACGATGCTGGGGTCGGTCGGGCAGGCGATGTCCGGCCCGAACACGCCGGCCTGCGCGCTGCCCGGCACGGCCAGCACCGCGGCACCCGACATCATCGCGACGGTCATGACCAGGCCGGTCACCCGCGCCCGCCACCCGCGCCGCCGTACCCCTGGTCCGCTGTCCGCTCGATCTGGCATGGGATCCTCCCTCTGTCGGCTGGCTGTCCCAAGAACAGAGCCAATAAGCGGATGCTGACGGTAGCGAGCGGTGGTGGGCGCGGTCATCGGTGCCGGAACGCACTGCGGATTCGTGCAATGACGGCGTGCCCACCTCTGTAGCTTTCTTGCGAGGTAGGACCCCGTCGGCCGGACGACGCACGGGTCGGTCCAGACTTGCGCACTTCAGCAGCTACGTGAGGATGAAGAAGTACGCGAGACAGCGGGCAATCACTTCGCCCGCTTGCGTGCGCGTGCCGACCGTCGGCCCGCCGACGCCCGACAGTTGATCTAGGAACCCCAGGCGAGTACGCCGTACGCTGAGGGTACCGAACCACTAAGCCAGAACAAATGCCTGCAGAACAGACGCAAGATCATCGTTTCTGTATTGCTGTCCATGCATGTCCGCTGCTCAGTAAGCGCTGCGCCCGGTCTCCGGACCGGGCGAGGATCGCAACGTCTTCACGAACATCAGGCCGCCGCCGGACCGCTTGCTGCGCCCGGTCTCCGGACCGGGCGAGGATCGCAACTTCGGGACGAAACTCTACGATGACACCTACGATCGGTTGCTGCGCCCGGTCTCCGGACCGGGCGAGGATCGCAACCAGCCCGGTCGCCGGCTCGAAAATCCTGCGGTTGGGCGGCTGCGCCCGGTCTCCGGACCGGGCGAGGATCGCAACCCGGCGCCGGGCGGCATCACGCGGCCCATTTCCGGCTGCGCCCGGTCTCCGGACCGGGCGAGGATCGCAACGGGTGACGGCACATGGCACCTGGGCGCCGACGCGGCTGCGCCCGGTCTCCGGACCGGGCGAGGATCGCAACGTGTTGCGATTGGTGGCAGTCGCGTTTCCGCCAGACTGCTGCGCCCGGTCTCCGGACCGGGCGAGGATCGCAACTCCAGCTTTACGGTTTTGTCGCCGGGGGTGAGGTTGAGCTGCGCCCGGTCTCCGGACCGGGCGAGGATCGCAACGCCGGGCGTACGCGCTCGTGCTCGCCGATGACGCTCTGGCTGCGCCCGGTCTCCGGACCGGGCGAGGATCGCAACCGGTGCGCGGGCCGGAGCCGCGCCGCCGCAAGCGCACCGCTGCGCCCGGTCTCCGGACCGGGCGAGGATCGCAACGCCTGGCTGGCCCGGATGAGCCGCGTCACCGTCGAGGCGCTGCGCCCGGTCTCCGGATCGGGCGAGGTTCGCAACATCGACGCGGCCACGGTGACGGCGATCGTCGCGGCTCGCTGCGTCCAGCTTCCGGGCCGGCCGAGGATCGCAACGCACCGGCTGAGCTGGTGCAGCAGCACGCGAGAGAGGTGCTACGCCCCGGTCTCCCGACCGGGCGAGGACCACAACTCGTGCGAGGTTACGGAGATGCTTGGCCAATCTGTCATCCAGTCGTCGAAGGCATCCTCGATCGGTACGCGGCCTCAAAGTAGCTCGGGCGCGCTCACGCGACATTCAGCTCCTGGACGGCGACGAACACGCCGCGACGTCGAAACGCCGCTGGAGCGTGCACTATAGCGTCGACGCGAGCGGCCCGGCTGTTGAAGGGGAACCAGAATCGTCGCAGCGATCTCGTCTCGACCCAGGCCGGTGCGCCACGTCCGTCCCTGGCCGAGACGTGTTCCGCCAAGGCAGCGAGGAAGACGTCCCAGCGCACGTCGCCGACGGGCTGAGGCTCGATGGCCAGAAGGCTACCGCGTGTGGCGGCCTGCTCCCACCGGTACTCCTCAAGGAATTCCGCGACGAGACGCCATCTGCGCGCTTCGTCGGCTCCCGCGAGCAACGTACCCAGGCGTTCGACAGTCAAGGGCTCGTACGCCCTAGCATGGTCCGTCACGCTTGTACGGTAATGCATGAGGGCTGGGTGGGGGCGCGGCTCGTCCATGGAGCGTAACACGCCGTGTTACGCTCCTGGACTGTGGAGCAGTTCAACTGGACCGATGCTGCGCGCAGGAACCTTGACGGCGTCACGCTGGTTGATGTCGCCGATGTGCTGTATGCGCCGCCCGACGAGACATCGACGCGTCAGCTTCCGGGTGGGGGGCGCATCGTCATGGGCAGGGCGGGCTCGGGTCTGCATGTTGCGGTGCTGCTGGTTCGCAACCGAGAGATCAGCGGACTCTGGAACATCTCGTTCGCGAGGCCAATGACGCCGTCCGAGGTCGAGGAGTGGAATCGATGGATGAAGTAATGAGTGAGCAAGAAATGATCAACTGGGTGAAGGAGAATGATCTTTCTGCTCTCATTCGTGAGGGGGAGCCTGTCGAGGCGCCTCGCGCTACCGAGCGCGAGATCATGGCGGTTCGGACCGTGCGGCTGCCAGCGGCGGTGTATGAAGACCTGCAGGATCTCGCAGAGTCCCGAGGCATGGGGACCAGCGTTCTCATGCGCAAGGTCATTGAGGAATGGGTGGCGTCGCAGCTCGCTCCTACTGGCCCTCGTGACGTTGTGCCTGTCACGGAGTTGCTCGATTTTGTCCAGCGAGCTGCCCGGCCGGCTGCTTGATCTGGTGCCTGGACGGCTTGCGCCAAGCTGGCCGGCTGGGAGGCCGTTTCCGGAGGACTGGCGTTACCTTCTCAAGATGCTGTGAAGAATTCCGACGGTCCCGAGACAGGACAGGATTCCTGCGGGCCAGCCCTCCCTGGCGCCGACGGCTGTCCCTACGGCTCCGCCGATGCAGATGATGACTGCCCATCGAATTGGCAGCTGGGGGTCTGGAGGTTCCCTGTCGAGCTTCGGTGCATCTGTCGGCTCTGGTTTTGAAGCCTGTAGGCTCATCAAGCATCCTCATTTTCCGTCGTGGGGGGCTACCGGCGGTCCGCTGTGACAGCAGCGGACCGCCTTCCTTGAGGTGAAGTTCTGGTCCTTGATATGAATTAAATTCGAGTGATAGTCCGATCTGATTTGCGTGCCGCGGCGAATCGCAATGCTGGCATACGGCCGATGATCACGCAAGTGTCTGCTTTGATGGATCATCGGACGCTGCGACGAACGACATGTCATGGCTCAGTCGAGGCGCGGCGACGAAACTACAAACCCTCCGATAGCCTCTTCTCGCTTGAGTGAAGTCCCGTTGAGGGAAATTCATATTCTCGTTCGGCACCCGACCTCGGTCGGCCTTGCACCTGACGGTTCAGGTGTCTGCGGCGTGTTCTGCGCCGAGGATCGCAAAGTCGCGGCGTCGCGATGGGCCATAACGGCGAGCAATGACCGGAGCTGAGGCCATGACCTCAGCTCCGGTTCTGGCGGGTTTCTGACAGTTGCCTGTTGCGGGGTTGACTGGATTAAGTTCGCGTCCTCTATGGTCGGACGCCTCCCCGGCAAGTGATCATGTGAGGGCCATTCGTGTCTAGTGAAAAGGTGTTGTGGGCGCACAGCCCTGCGCCCGGCACCGAGAACTGGCATGGACTCAGAGAACACCTGCTCAGCACCGGTTTGCTCGCCCAGCGGTTCGCGGCTGCGTTCGGCGGTGGTGAGCTGGCGTACACGTTGGGCGTTCTGCATGATGTCGGAAAGG
Organism: Solwaraspora sp. WMMD1047; assembly: GCF_029626155.1. Lineage (NCBI taxonomy): Bacteria > Bacillati > Actinomycetota > Actinomycetes > Micromonosporales > Micromonosporaceae > Solwaraspora > Solwaraspora sp. WMMD1047. The sequence goes on from NZ_JARUBL010000001.1 coordinate 1,989,919, forward strand.
CTTCGTGTACCTGGCAGTCAGGGCTGGCAAAGGCCGCCGGCAGCGGTCGGCCGGTCGGTATCGACCACAAGGGGCTCGGGACCAGGATCGCGCGGGAGCGCGGGCTCGGGTCCTTCGCGCTCGGGATCTACGGGCATCACGGCGGTCTGATCGACGCAGACGCGCTGACCCAGCAACTGTCGGCCAGCCTGGATCGGGCCGGCGATGTCGCGTCGGCCGAGGCCGCACTGCCGGACCTGCTGCCCGGCCTGCCGGCGGATCTCAGCCGGGCGGTTCCGACGGCGTGGCAGCGGGATGCGCTGGTCGGTGAGATGGCGCTACGGCTTTGCTACAGCGCGTTGGTCGACGCCGACTCGCTCGACACCGCCGCTCACTTCGGCCAGCTCACCCAACCTCGGGTACGCGACGACGCGGACTTCGGCCGGCTCTACAAGCGCTTCGAGCAACGCCGTGCCGAAACCCTGGCACGGCGGCCCAGCTCGCCGATAAACAGCCTCCGCGAGCGGATCTACACCGACTGCCTCGCCGCCGCCGAGCTACCGCCGGGAATCTTCCGGATGCCCGTGCCGACGGGTGGGGGCAAGACACTAGCGGCCGGTGGGTTCGCGTTGCGGCATGCCGAGCGGCACGGGATGCGGCGGGTGATCGTCGCGGTGCCGTTCCTGACGATCACCGAGCAGAACGCCGCCGTCTACCGCGACCTGCTTGACGAGGAGGGCGGGGAGCCGACCGTCCTGGAGCACCACAGCCAGGTCGACTTCGACGATCCGGCGGCCGGGAAGTGGGCGCGACTCGCGGCCGAGAACTGGGACGCGCCGTTCGTCGTGACCACCTTCGTCCGACTCTTCGAGTCGCTATTCGGGCGGAAGCCGTCCGCGATGCGGCGGGTCCACCGCCTGGCCAACGCCGTCATCGTGCTCGACGAGGTGCAGGCGTTGCCGCACCGCCTGCTGGTTCCGATCCTGAACGGGCTGAAGATCCTGGTCGAGCACTTCGGCTCGACCGTGTTGCTCTCCTCCGCGACGCAGCCTGACTTCTGGGCGCTCAAGGAGTTCAAGGAGGTCGAAGCGGTCGACGTCGTGCGGGATCCGGCCCGACTCGTCACCGACCTGCGTCGGGTGCGGTACGAGTGGCAGGTCGATCCGGCACCGACCCTCGCAGACATCGCCGGTCAGGCCGCCGAGGAACGGGCCGCCCTGGTCGTGGTGAACACCACGGCCAACGCGCAGCAGGTCTTCCAGGAGTGGCGGGAGAGGCCGGCGTTCCACCTGTCCACCAGGATGTGTCCGGCACACCGGCGCCGGGTCCTCGCGGAGGTAGACCGCCGGTTGAAACTGGAGGAGCCGGTCCTGCTCACGGCCACCCAGCTCATCGAGGCTGGGGTCGACATCGACTTCCCAGTCGTGTTCCGGGCTATGGCGCCGGCCGATTCGCTGCTGCAGGCCGCCGGGCGGGCGAACCGCGAAGGCAGCCTGCCGGACGGCGGCCGGTTGGTCGTGTTCGCGCCGCAGGACGGCGGGCATCCACCCAGCTACAAGCTGCTGATCGGGTGCACCGAACGCGCCTTCGGGCCGGGCAAGCCCGACCTCGACGACCTGACCACGCTCGCGGGCTACTACCGGGACCTGTACGACACGCTGAACCTGGAGCACCGGGGACACCTGGGGCGGAAGATCCAGCGGGCGCGGCAACGCTGGCAGTTCCAGACCGTGACCGACGGTCCGATCGTCAACGCGGGGGAGAAGGCCCGCGACCGCAAGGAGGCGTTCCGGCTGATCGACGACCAGGGGATCGCGGTCGTCACACCACAGGGCGCGGAGACCGCCGAGGAACGCGGCGAGCTGGAGCACCTGATCGAGCGGATCCGGACCGCGCCGGTGCCGCAGCTGACCGATCTGCGCCGGCTCCAGCCGTACACGACGAACCTGCACGTCAGCGCTTTCCGTGACGCCGGGGTCCGGGCACTGATGCGGCCGATCCTCGGGGAGGTCAAGGTCGGCGGCCTCGTCGAATGGGTCGGCGGATACGACCCGCACACCGGAATCGAGATCGACCCGAAGCTGGAGGATTTTGTTCTGTGACTACGGATGTGGTCAACGGGGTCACGCTGCGCCGGAACCGATCGGGTGACCTGCCGGTGGCCGTGCAGGTGTGGGGGGAAGCGGCGCTGTTCTCCCGGCCGGAGTTGAAGGTGGAGCGGGTCAGCTATCCGGTGCCGACGCCGTCTGCGGCGGTCGGCGTACTCGAAGCGATTTTTTGGAAGCCGGAGATCCGGTACCAGATCGTGGCGATCGAGGTGTTGAAGCCGATTCGTCAGTTCACGATCCGGCGCAACGAGACCTCCGACGTGGCGCCGCTCGCGGAGGCGGTCAAGGGGAGCCGTCGGGTCGACACCGTCGCCCACCGCGACCAGCGCAACGCGGTCTGCCTGCGGGATGTGGCGTACCGGATCCACGCGCACATCGAGACGAAACGGCATGCCGACAAGCCGGTGGCCGCGTACCGGGACCAGTTCCGGCGCCGGGTCCGCCGGGGTGCCTGCTACCAGCGGCCGTACCTGGGCACCCGGGAGTTCAGCGCGGAGTTCGGCTGGCCGGACGAGTCCGTCGAGCGGCAGAAGGGGCTCAACGAGGAGATCGGCATCATGCTCCACTCGGTCCACTGGGACGACAAGGGTAAGCCGAGGATGGAGTGGTTCGCCGCCCGGGTGGTCGACGGCGTGCTCGCCGTACCCGAAAGGGGTCTTGAACTTGATCTGCCGGCGAGCGGAGCCGCCTGATGCTCCTGCAACGCCTGGTCGAGTTCGCGGACAGCGGCGGCGCCGAGGACGGTGACGAGGCGCCGCCGTTCTACGCGGAGAAGCCGGTCCGGTGGATCCTCGACATCGGTTCCGACGGGGCGCCCACCGGGCGGCTGCGGGACACGGCCGACAAGACCGACCCGCAGCGCCGGTTCGGGGTGCGGCGCACGGTGCCGGCCATCACCCGCACCGCGGGCATCGCACCCACCGTCGCCGTCGACAACATCGAGTACGTCTTCGGTTGGCTCGACGAGGGTGGCAAACCGGATCGGGTCGCCAAGCAGCACCAGGCGTTCCGGGATCTGCACCACGACTGGGCGACCCGTGATCCGGACGGGCCCGGAGCGGCGATCGTCGCCTTCTACGAAGGCAAGTACGACAAGCGGGTCGCCGAGCCGGACGGTTGGGCACGCGGTGACCTGGTGGCGTTCCGGGTCGACAACCGGTTCGCCTTCGACACACCATCCGCCGCCAGCTACTGGGCCTCGGTCGCCGAGGGGCGCAAGGGCTCCGGCCAGTCGGGGCGCTGCCTGGTGTGCGGGCGGGTGCAGCCGTTGTTGAAGACGATCCCGCAGCAGGTGCCGCAACGCTGGCTGCCCGGCGCCACCCAGGGCGCGTCGCTGGTCAGCATCAACGAATCGGTGCACGGGTACGAGCTGCAGAAGTTCCTCACCCACACGCCGATCTGCTCCGACTGCGGACTGAAGTTTATGTCCGCCCTGGTCACGCTGCTGTCCGACCCTGAGCACAGCACCACGTTCAGCGGGCAGAACGCCCGGCTGGCCTGGTGGGTGGTGGGCGGCTCGCAGTTCAACCCGATGGCGGTGCTTGACGATCCGAACGAGAAGCGGATCCAGGTCATGCTCGGCACGCCGGTCGACGGTGCCAGACCCGCGGTCGACGACCTCTCGACCTACTGCTCGGTGACGGTCGGCGGCAACGTGGCCCGGGTGGTGGTCCGCGACTGGGTGGTGATGCCGCTGGCGCGAGTCAAGGAGAACATCGGGCGGTGGTTCGACGACCACGAGATCGTCGACGGCTGGACCGGCGAGGTGACCCTGGTCCGCCTGCTGCAACTGGTCCGGGTGGCGGGCCGCTGGCAGTCCGGCCGGGGCGCCGAGGCCGGCACCTGGGCGAGGTTCGGCGCATCCGGCGAGGACCGGCCGCCGGACACCTTCAAGGGCCTGCTCGGCGCTGCCCTGCTCGGCCGTCCGCTACCGCCGAAACTGCTCAACCATGTGGTCAACCGGATCCGGACCGATGGCCGGGTCGACACCGCCAGGGTCGCCCTCGTCCGGCTGGCCCTGCGCCGACACCCAAGCTACAACGCACGAGAGAGGCTGACGCCGACCTTGAACGATGACAACAACGCGCCGGCGTATGTGTCGGGGCGGATCTTCGCGGTCCTCGACGACCTGCAACGAACGGTCTTCCAGGTCGCCAAGCAGCCGCTGAACACCACCTTCGCGGAGCGCTACTTCGGCCGGGCGATCACCAACCCGCAGGCCGTCCTGGTCTCCGGGGAGCGGACGGCGACCGCCTGGCTGCGCCGGTTGCGTGGACCGCTGCGCCGACCGAGCTGGGCCACCGCCTACCAGAACCGGCTGGACGACCTCTACTCACGGCTGGACTCGAAGGCCAACATTCCCAGTGGCGCGGTTCTGCCGCAGAAGGCCGAGTTCATCCTCGGCTACCACCAGCAGCGGGCGTCGATGCGCGCCGAGCGGATCGCCGCCGCGAACAACAAGGCCAAGACCGACCTTCCCCCACCACTTGACGAGCAGCAGCCCGCAGCCGAGGCATCTGAAGGAGACGCCGAATGACCGCCCACCTGGACCCCACCCGCCGCCACGACGCGGTGCTGCTGTTCGACGTCTCAGACGGCAACCCCAACGGCGACCCGGACGCCGGCAACCAGCCGCGCACCGACGACGAGACCAGCCAGGGCCTGGTCACCGACGTCGCCCTCAAGCGCAAGATCCGCGACACCGTGTCGCTGCTGCGGGGAGACGACCCCCGCTACGGCATCTTCGTCGAGGCCGGGCACGCCCTGAACACACGCATCGAGGCGGGTCTGAAGGCCAACCCGGGCAAGGCCGACGCCGCGCAGCAGTGGCTCTGCGAGCACTACTTCGATGTACGGATGTTCGGCGCCGTGCTGAGCACCGGCAAGGGCGGCGGCGCCGGCCAGGTCCGCGGCCCGCTCCAGCTCACCTTCGGCCGCAGCATCGACCCGATCCTGCCCACCGACCACGCGATCACCCGGGTCACCCAGACCCGCCAGGAGGACATCGACAAGGGCGAGCGGACCGAGATGGGCTCGAAGTGGACAGTGCCCTACGGCCTGTACCGGGCGCACGCCTACTTCTCCGCCCCCCGGGCCGCCAAGACCGGGGTGACGTCCGACGACCTGGCCGCCCTGTGGCAGGCCATCACCCTGATGTTCGACCACGACCGGTCCGCCACCCGGGGCGAGATGAAGCTCTGCGGCCTGTACGTCTTCAGCCATCCGGACGCCCTCGGCGTCCAGCCCGCCGCCGCCCTGACCGGCCGGATCAAGGTCGTACGCACGAACACGGAGAAGGCCGCCCGCAGCCACACCGACTACACCCGCACCGTCGACAACTCACCGCTACCGGACGGCATCGAACTCACCAAAGTCGTCGACCTCTGGCCGTGACTGAGTTGACGTGGGCGGAGGGCGGAATCTGGGACGGTTCCGCCCTTCTCCAAGGCTCAGGCGACGTTGAGGTGGATGTTGCCGATGCGAGCGACAACGTCCAAGTGACCGCCGAGCCCGGTGACGTAGGAGCGAAGGGTCTCCAAGCTGGTGACCTCGCCGTTCTCGATCTGGCTGATCCTGGCCTGAGTAAGTCCGGCGGCCTCAGCGAGCTGGGACTGGGTCATACCCAGGCTCTTGCGAATATCGGCGAGCTGAGCGCCGCTGACGGAGGCGAGCATCTGTTCCCGCATCCGGGCGCGACGGGCGACCCGTTCCTCGCTATCCCACTCTGGGTCGATGGCCCGAGCCTTGGCCTTCACATCTCGCCAGTTCGACATTTCGCTCATGCCTGCGTTTCCTTCAGCCTCATCAGGTGTTCCTCGAAGCGTTCGTCGGCCAGTGGTACCGCAGTGCGATACCACTCTCGCCATTGGCCAGATTTGTCCCCGGCGACCAGGAAGACCGCTTCACGTGCAGGATCGAACGCGAAGATCATGCGTATCTCGCTCGTGCCTGTCGAGCCTGGCCTCAGTTCCTTCATGTGGTGGAACCTGCTGCCCTTCAGTCGGTCCACCAGTGGCCTGCCCAGGGCGGGCCCGTGTTCGGCGAGCAGGTCGATGGCGTCGCCGACGAGGTCGGCGCTGGTCGGATCGTTGTGGCAGAGATCCAGAAACCATGCGTCGACGGCTGGGTGCAGATTCACGTCCCACACCTCGCCAGTATAAGCAGAACTTATATCCATGTGGGAGTCAGGAGACCAAATGCCAGAGCTCGCATGCCGCCTCGACCCGCCGACCGAGCCAGGGCCGTGACAGATGGCGGGGCGGAGAGCGGTGCCTGGGAGGTGCCGCTCTCCGCGTTGGAGCACTACGACTACTGCCACCGGCAGACGGCGCTGATCCACGTTGAGGGGGTCTGGGCGGAGAGCGCGGAGACCGTACGCGGAGATCTGAGTCATGCGGCCGTGGATCTGCCGGGCATCCAGCGGCGGGCAGGGCTGACCGTCATCCGGTCGCTGCCGGTCTGGAGCCACGAGCATGGACTCCGGGGCATCTGCGACGTGGTCGAGTTTGAGGGTAGGACGGCGACCCCCGTCGAGTACAAGGTCGGCCGCTACCAGCCGGGCGGGCCGGCCGAGCTGCAGCTCGGCGGTCAGGCGCTCTGCCTGCTCGAAGCCGGGTACGAGGTGCCGGCCGGCTACATCTACTCGGTGGCCGAACGCCGTCGCCACCCGGTCCCGATCGAGCCCGGCCTGCTGGCCCGGGTGGTGGCGGCGACTGAGGCGGTCCGCGCACTGCTGACGACGCAGACCCTGCCGCTGGCCCGGAACGACTCCCGCTGCCGCAAGTGTTCGCTGCGCGACGACTGCCTGCCCGAGGTCACCGACGGCCGAGGCTGGGCGTCGCGCGACCTGTTCACCCCTCGACCGCTGGGAAAGCTGGCGTGACCGAACTACTCAACACCCTGTACGTACAGACCCCCGGCACCAGCCTGCACCTGGAGGGCGACACGGTCCGGATCTACCACCCCGAGCAGCCCGCCCGTATGCTCCTTCCTCTGGTTCGGATCGACCATCTGGTCGTCTTCGGCGGTGTCACGGTCACCGACGACCTGCTGCTGCGCTGCGCCGACGACGGCCGCTCGATCAGTTGGGTCACCGGGATGGGCCGCTTCCGGGCCCGGCTGGGCGGGCCGACGACCGGCAACCCGCTGCTCCGGCGGGCACAGCATCAGGCCGCGGAGTCGTCCGACCGGCGGCTCGCCATCGGTGTCGCGATGGTGGCCGGGAAGATTCACAACGCCCGCCAGATGCTGCTGCGGACGGCTCGGGACACCTCGGGTCACCGCCAGACGGCGCTGCGGGCGACCGCCGAGCTGCAGGCTGAGCGGCTGTCGATGCTCGCCGCGGCGAAGGACGCGAACGAGGTGCTCGGCATCGAGGGCATCGCCGCCCGCGACTACTTCGCAGCCGTCCCCTACCTGGTGACGAACAGCAAGGACTGGCGGGCCGCCGGCCGCAACAAGAGGCCACCGACCGACCCGGTCAACTGCCTGCTCTCCTTCCTGTACGGCATGCTGCGGGTGTCCGTGCAGGGTGCGTTGGAGCAGGTCGGGCTGGATCCGTACATCGGATTCCTGCATGGCGTGCGCCCGGCGAAGCCGGCGCTGGCGCTCGACCTGATGGAGGAGTTCCGACCGCTACTTGCCGATCGGCTGGCCTTCACCCTGCTCAACCGCAAGGAGTTGGCGCTCAGCGATTTTGAGGAGCTGCCTAACGGCGCCTGCCGCCTCACGGAGAAGGGTCGCAAGGTCGTGCTGGCCGGCTGGCAGCAGAGCCGGCAGCGAACCTGGCAGCACGCCGCCCTCAAGCGCGAGGTGCCCGGGGCGCTGCTGCCGTTGGTGCAGGCCAGACTGCTGGCCCGGCACCTGCGGGGCGACCTGGCGACCTACCAGCCGTGGACGGTGAACTGATCGTGGACCTGCTCGTCACCTACGACGTGGAGACCGTGACCCCGCAGGGCCAGCAGCGGCTCCGGAAGGTCGCGAAGATCTGCGAGGCACACGGCCACCGAGTGCAGAAGTCCGTGTTCGAGGTGGTCTGCCGGGAAGCCGACAAGGTACGCCTCGTCGCGGCTCTCCAGGCGGTCATCGACCCGGTCCGCGACTCCATCCGGATCTACCGCCTGCCGGCCGGCGCACTCGACAACGTCGAACACCTCGGCCGCGGACGTCAGGTCGACCCACGCGGCCCGTTCGTGATCTAGGAACCTCCGGCGACCACGAAAACGCCGCAGGTTCCGAACCAGAAAAACGGCATAAAATGAACCATTCGGACTTGCGAGCAGCCAGGGTAGATCGAGATCCGACTATTCTCACTGCTCGCGAACCGCTGCGCCCGGTCCCCGGACCGGGCGGCTGCGCCCGGCATCCCGACCCGGTGCGGGATGGTCTGGCCGAACACGCTGCGCCCGGTCCCCGGACCGGGCGGCTGCGCCCGGCCCGGGCGACGCCACGGACCAGGCGTGCAGGGCGCGGGCTGCGCCCGGTCCCCGGACCGGGCGGCTGCGCCCGGGCTGGTGAGCGGCCCGGTCACCGGGACGCGGCGGCTTGCTGCGCCCGGTCCCCGGACCGGGCGGCTGCGCCCGGTTGCCCTTGAGCGCCGCAATGATGCCCGCCGTGATGGCTGCGCCCGGTCCCCGGACCGGGCGGCTGCGCCCGGGACGCAGTTGGGCAGATAGGCGGCGACCCGGTCACCGGCTGCGCCCGGTCCCCGGACCGGGCGGCTGCGCCCGGTCCCCGGACCGGGCGAGGATCGCAACGGGGTATGACCGTGATTAGTGATCAGGACCGTACCGGCTGCGCCCGGTCCCCGGACCGGGCGAGGATCGCAACACCGCGTCTTGGGCGTCGGCGAGCCGCTGCGCGGCCTGCTGCGCCCGGTCCCCGGACCGGGCGAGGATCGCAACCCGCCGTCCTGCCACACCGAGAAGTCGGCGATGTGGAGCTGCGCCCGGTCCCCGGACCGGGCGAGGATCGCAACGGGGCGTGCCGGAAGCCTCGGGGCATGCCGCGGTTGCGGGCTGCGCCCGGTCCCCGGACCGGGCGAGGATCGCAACGTTGACGTCGCCCGGGCTGCCGGCGATCGGCGTCCACGAGCTGCGCCCGGTCCCCGGACCGGGCGAGGATCGCAACCGTACCCAGCACATCGGCCGGATCGGCGGCTACGGGGTGCTGCGCCCGGTCCCCGGACCGGGCGAGGATCGCAACCCGGGGGTGCCCCGGTCATGATCGTGTGGTACGTGCCGCTGCGCCCGGTCCCCGGACCGGGCGAGGATCGCAACGAGAGATGAGCATTCCCCGGTGTATACCGGCCCCCTGGGCTGCGCCCGGTCCCCGGACCGGGCCGTGGTGCCGGGTTCGCCGGCTGCGCCCGGTCCCCGGACCGGGCGAGGATCGCAACCGACTGTTCCGCGCTATTCGAGTACACCGGGCGCGGCCGGAGCTGCGCCCGGTCCCCGGACCGGGCGAGGATCGCAACATCAAGGTGGTGGGCCGGTCGTCGGCGGATGCGTCGGCGCTGTGCCCGGTCCTCGGGCCGGGCGCAGCCCGCAACCAAACCGGCAGATCTACCGGCTTGACTTGGGATCGGCGACGAAGACGCCTCGGCCGGGCGCGCCGACGACCAGGCCGCGGTCGCGAAGCAGGGCCACGGATCGGGCGGCGGTTGAGAACGAGACGGAGTACAACTCGCTGATTCCCTTGTAAGACGGCAGACGTTCGCCCGGCTGGTGCTCGCCGGACCGGATTCGGGCGGCGCGATCTCGGCGTAGGTGAGCGGGATCGCGGGCATGGCTGTCCCCTCGGGCTGGTGGCCCATCCGAGTGGGCTGGGCTCACAGGAGAACGACCAGACGGTAAGCGCCTGGTCGGACGAGCCGTTGTTCTACGGGCGCTCACGAACGTAGACGCCTTTGCCCTGATGGCCCTCGACGAGGCCCTCGCTGCGCAGGATGAGCATCACGGAGCGGATCACCTGGGTCGAGACGTCGTACTGGGCGCAGAGCTGGGAAGTTGAAGGCAGCTTCGTTCCTGGCGGCCACTCGCCGGAGTCGATCTTGGCTCGGATCTCGTTGGCGATCCGCTCATAGTACGGAGTGATCGGCATAGCGGTGCTCCTCGTCGGCACCACCATCTGATCACCAAACCACTCATGACTTCAAGTTCTTGGAATCAGGGGTTGAACTCATGATGCTACGTATCATAAGTTGGTCGCGAGGCACTCCTCGTCGGCAACGAAGGTGTCTCACCCCGGGTTCGTGCCCGGATCAGCCGGGGCGGTGCTGCTCAGGGTGGCTGTCCGCCAATCCTGCTCTCCCGAAGTGGTGCCGTCCCGGTGCTCCCAGTAGGCCGCCGTGGCCCGTGATCTCCCCCGATCGGGCCACGGCGGCGCTGACCACGCGCAGGGGAGAGGAGCACAGATGACCGGCACCACCACGCAGGCGTACGACGCCGCCTGGGTCGTCGAGCACAGCATCGACGAACTGCGGGAGGCGTACGCGCAGCTCGGGCTCGCCGTCGAGCGGGTGCGGGCGATCGCCGCCGGCTCGACGCACCCGCTGCCGGCCCGCGCCCTGGCGACCTGGGGCGACGCGCTGGCACTCACCGGCCCGGCCGGCAACCACCTGGCCGGCGGCATCGACGAGCTGCGCGCACTCCCCGGGATCGCGCCGCTGACCAGCATGGGTGACCTGGTCGCCGCGCTCACCACCGTCGCCGACCAGGTCCGGCGCACCACCACCGGCGTGGTCCGGGTACGCGAGCGGGTCGAGGCGGCCACCGCCACCCTGACCGGCGAACCCGGTCCGGCGGTCCGCGCCGCGCTCGGCCGGTGGCGGCTCGCGATCGGCGTACTCGACGAGGTGATCGGGCGCGTCCAGCTCGGGGTGGTGGCGCTGTCCGCGTACGCGGATGGGATTGTGGGGGTTGACCCGCAGCCGGCGCGCGGGCGGCGGGTGCTTGCAGTGTTGGCGCGCAGCCGGCATCCGGGCGCGAGCGTCGGGGACGGCGCGGAGCTGGCCGGGGCGCTGGTGCGGCGGGCCGCCGAGCGGGTTGCCGGCGACCGGGCGCCGCACCTGCGGGTGCCGTGGCGGCGGCGGGTCGGGTGGCTGCTCCGGCGGGGGTACGGGCCGGCGGTCGGCTGGCGGCTGCTCGGCGGCGGCCGGCGCGACCGCACCTTCTACGCGCACTGCCTCGACGCCCTGCAGAACCTGAGCAAGGGCAACACCTTCCGGTACGCCGACCGCATCGGCCTGCTGCGACACGGCGAGGCGCTCTGCGGGTACGCGGACGCGCTGGCCGCCGCGACAGTGCTCGCGGTGGAGCGGCGGTTCGCCCCGGCGCCGCCGGAGCGGTCGACCGTCGCCACCGTCGTGCAACGGCTGCACCTGCGCTACGACGGCGGCTCGGGGGAGGTGGATCGGGTGCTCGCCGAGCAAGTGATCCAGGCGGCGTTGGGGCAGCGGCCGGCGCCGGCGGCCGATGCGGTGCGGCTGACCGTCACCATGACCCTGATCCTGGTTGACCTGCTTGTCGACGAGCGGCTCAGCGCCGCGCAGTGGCGCGGGTTCCGGGACGAGGCGGTCGGGCTGGCGCTGTCGGTTGAGCCGGACCTCGACCTGGGGCCGGGGGCGGCCGGGCCGGTGGAGCGGGACTGCGATGGCTGACGGCGGGAAGCGCGCCGGGGCGTACCAGCTCAGAGTCGTCGGGTTTTCGCGGGCGCCGCGCTGGCGGGGCGGCCTGGACCCCGACGAGGTCTACGCCTACGTGGCCGCGCTCGCGGCCGAGGTCGACCGGCTCGGCCGGGACCTGACGGCGGCCCGGGACGAGAACGATCGGATCCGGGCCGCGCTGCTGCGGTGGCAGCGCGACCATCGGCACTGCCACCGGCGCGGGCCGGCGAACCAGGGGGCCTGGGGAGGTGTCCGCTGGTGAGGTTGCCGGCCCGCGCCGGGCCGCGATCGTCCGGTGCCGGCCGCACCGGGGGGCGCGGCATGGTGCGGTGGTGTCCTTCAGTGTGCGGCGGGGCGGGGCGGTGCGGCGGCGGCGAACGCCGTCCAGGCGGCGGGGGAGAAGCGCAGTCGGGGGCCGTCGGGGTCCTTGGAGTCGCGGATCGCGACGCCGTCGGTGAGGGGGGCGAACTCGACGCAGGCGCCCTGGTCGCCGCTGTAGCTGCTCTTGCGCCAAGGGAGGGGTTCGGTGAAGTCGAGGGCCTGTGTCGAGGGTGTCGTGGGGTTCACGGAGTTACCGTCCTTTCAGGAGTTCGCGGATCTTGTCGCGGCTCGCCGCCGGATGCAGGGCGACGGTCCGCAGGTTGTCCATGATCTTGGTGCAGGTACGCAGCTCGTCGGGGCGGTCGATGATCATCTGCCCGGCGACGGTCTCGACCGAGGCGATCTGCGGGTCTTCGGGGTCGGGGAATTCGAGCAGGTGCAGCGAGCCCCGGGTGCCCCGGTGGTAGCCGGCGGACAGCGGGATCACCTGCACCGTGATGTTCGGCAGCTCGGAGACCTTCAGCAGGTGCTTGAGCTGCGCGTCGTTGATCGCGGTGCCGCCGACCGGGCGCAGCAGCGCGCCCTCGTCGATGATCGCGTCGAAGATCGGCGGGTGCGGCTCGGTGAGCCGCTTCTGCCGGTCGAGCCGCAGCTGTACCCGCTGCTCGACCTCCTCGTCGGTGAGGGTGTGCGGGCCGCCGAGCATGATGGCCCGGATGTAGTCGGCGGTCTGGACGAGCCCTGGCACCACCGACGGCTCGAAGTTGGCGATCGCGCTCGCCTCGGCCTCCAGCGCGATGAAGTTGATGGTGCGCTCGTCCAGCAGGAACGAGTACGACACCCACCACTGTGGCTTGCGCGCGTCCTTGGCGAGCTGGACCAGTTCCGTCACCTCCTTGGGGTCCACTTCGTAGAGCATGAGCAGGCTCCGGACCATCGCCGGGCTGACCGGGCTCTTGGCGTTCTCCCAGCGCGACAGCGTGCTGCGGGTGCTGCTGATCTCGTCCGCGGCGCGTTCGAGGGTCATCCCGGCGGCTTCGCGGTACTGGCGCAGGGCGATCCCGAGTCGTCGGGACCGTGCGGTCTTCGGGGCCATGCCATAGATCCTGACACATCCAATTGGGAATCCGTGCATGAGAGAATGCCGGTGAGAGTTGCATTCACGCGCTCACGGTGCCAGCCTGTGGTGGCGTCCTCACCGCCAGTGGTCGTGTCGACGGTGGCAGTGAGTGACCGAAGGGGAATGAGGCGCACGGCGATCGGATCTCCCCCGTACCCGATCGCCGTGTGCCTCCCGCCGCCGCGACCCTGGGGAGCCCGGATGACTGCAAGCAGCTCTTGGCCTCGGGTGTCGCGGTGCAGATGGTGTTCGCGGCCGGTACTACGGGACAACGACGGCGCCTGGATCCACGCCAACCTCGCGTACGTCTGCCGTGACAGGTGGGGCGCCCTTACCGCCACCACCGCCGAGCCCGAGGCGGTCAGTCGTGCCAGCTGACCGCGGAAGCGAACACCAATCCCCGCCGGTGGTGCGGCGTCGTCGGTCCCTGCCTCCGAGCCGACGACGCCGTCACCGGTCCCTGCTCAGCTACTGCGCGATCCCGCGCTACCGGTGGGTGTGCCGCTACCGCGCACCGCGCGGAGGGCCGCCATGACCGCCACCCGCTACCTGGTGGTCCTCACCGACGTGCGCCCCCTCACCAACGGTGAACGCGACGAACGCCGCGAACCCGAGCGCCGCCGCCAGGTCGTCGGCGCCTCCAGCCGGGAGGCCGCCGAGCGCATCGCCGGCGCCTTCGCCGCGCTCGGCATGGTCCGCGCCGGCCGCCAACGCGTAAAGGTCCTGGCCGTAGGCCGCCGCCTCACAAACGCCAACTGATCCGGTACGCCCACAGCCCGGCAGCCACACCCGCTGCCGGGCGTCACTTCGTGCCCAGTCGCCCCGCCACTTTCCGACCCGGCGGGTGGAGGTTTCCAGCCCGGTAGAAGGGGCATCGGTCTGGGACCTGGTCAGCGCAGAGTAGGGTCCCCGAGTGAATGCGCGAGAAGCTCACGTGGCGGCCGGCATCCGCCCGCGTCGCTGTGACGTCGTCAGTCGCGAGCGAAAGGTGACCCCGTGACCACCCCTGGCAAGACCCGTGTGGCCATCGTCTTCGGCGGACGCAGCACCGAGCACGCGATCTCCTGCGTCAGCGCCGGCAGCATCATCTCCGCCCTCGACCCCGACGAGTTCGACGTCGTCCCGATCGGCATCACCCGTGCCGGCCAGTGGGTGCTCACGAACGGTGATCCCGCCCAGCTCGCCATCACCGACCGGAAGCTGCCGGAGATCACCGCGGCGGCCGGCGCGGCCGTCGTGTTGCCGGCCGACCCGACCGGCCGCAGCCTGATGGTGCTCGACCCGGCCGACGCCGCCGACCGCGGCCTGACGCTGCGCGATCCGGCCCTCGCCGCCGACGGCGGCCTGACCGTGCTCGACCCGGCCGAGGCGCCCCGCGCGTTGGCCGGCATCGACGTGGTCTTCCCCGTCCTGCACGGCGCCTACGGCGAGGACGGCACCATCCAGGGCCTGCTGGAGATGGCCGGCATCCCCTACGTGGGTGCCAACGTTTTCGCCTCCGCCGCCGGCATGGACAAGGAGTTCACCAAGAAGCTCGCCGTCGCCGAGGGCATCCCCACCGGCCCGTACGCGGTGCTGCGCAGCGGGGTGTCGCTGTCGGCCGCCGACAAGGAACGCCTCGGCCTGCCGGTCTTCGTCAAGCCGTCCCGCGCCGGTTCGTCGTACGGGATCAGCAAGGTCACCGACTGGGCCGACCTGGACGCCGCGGTCGCCGCCGCTCGGCAGGTCGACCCGAAGGTGCTGGTCGAGGCCGCCATCGTCGGCCGGGAGATCGAGTGCGGGGTGCTGGAGGGCGAGGCCGGCGGCGGCCCCGAGGCGTCCCTGCTGGCCGAGATCCGGGTCGTCGACCACGAGTTCTACGACTTCGAGGCCAAATACCTCGACGGCTGCGAGTACGACATCCCGGCCGACCTGCCGGACCACGTCGTCCGCCAGGTCCAGGACTACGCCTGCCGCACCTTCACCGCACTGGACTGCGCCGGACTGGCCCGGGTCGACTTCTTCGTCACCCCGGAGCTGGACGTCTACCTGAACGAGATCAACACCATGCCGGGCTTCACCGCCACCTCGATGTTCCCCCAGATGTGGGCGGCGACCGGCCTGGAATACCCCAAACTGGTAAACCGCCTGATCCGCACCGCCCAACGCCGCGGCACCGGCCTGCACTAGCCCCGACAGTTGCCGCCACTGCAAGCGCTTGAACGCCGTTCAAGTGAACGGTAGTCTTTCATCATGACGTCCCTCGATGGCGAGCATCCGGCCTCGGACCGGCCCCTCGACCCTGAGGCGGCACTGGCCGAGATCGAGCGGGCCCAGGCCGGCATCCGACACGGTCTGCGCTGGCACGCCGCCGACCTGACGTGCGCCGCGGCGATCCTGGTCGCCGCACCGATCGTGCGGCACTTCTACCCGGAGCAGGTCGCCGTCTTCTTCTGGATCGCGGTCCCCGTGGCGCTCGCGCTCGCCCTCTCCACCGAATGGCTGCGCCGTGTCATCGGTCGCGCCGAGGTCCGCCTCGGGCAGTACGCCATGGTGGTGGGGATAGCGCTGTCCGTGTCGGCAAGCATGCTGCTGGACCGGCTGTCGGATCCGGGAACGGCCCTCGCCCTGGGGATCGCGACGACCCCGGCCGTACCCGTTCTCGCGGCCGTCGTCCGGATTCTTGTCAAGTGACAGACGACGGACCTCGCCACCCGCGACACGACCTGGACCCACTGATCCACACCCCGGTCCGGCTGTCGATCATGGCTGCGCTGGCCAGGACGGTGAAAGTCGACTTCCGTTACCTCGGCGACGCCCTGGGGATAAGCGACTCGCTGCTCTCCAAACACCTGACTGTTCTTGACGACGCCGGGTACATCGTCCTGGTGAAGACCGCGGTCGGTCGACGAACCCGCACCTGGATCAGCCTGAGCGCCGAAGGTAAAGCCGCGTACGCCGCCTACGAGCGCGCACTGCTCCGGATCGTCGGTCCGGGCGGCGGCTGAACGACCTTGTAGCCGGATCTCCGGCGCGACAAACTAGCCGGGCGAACAGCCGGACGGGATGGCGGAGGGGGAGGCGGATGGGACGGCCGACAGCACCGCGTCCGATACCGGAGCCAACCACTGCAACGGCTGCTCGTACACGGTCGGCACGGTCACCTGGACCGGCACCTCCCGGTCGACCGTGGTCAGCACCATCGCACCGGCGGCCGGCGCGGCGTGCCAGCAGACCGCGTTCACGGTCCAGACGTCGTCGGTCGGTGCCGCCGTCGCCGGCGGGCCGCCGCAGGTCACCGTGAGCGCCGGATCGCCGTATGCGGCGTTCTGCTCGGCGCCCGCCGTCACCGGCCGCTGGGCCAGCTCGCGGACCGTGGGCGGCAGCTTCGACAGCAACGCCCGGCACACCACGGCCGGCCGCTCCGCGAGCGTCGGCGCCGGCAGCTCCACGGCGGCGGTCGAGCCCGGCCCGGTCGACGCCGCGACCGGGGCGTCCGGCTCGTCGTCCTCCGGCGCACCGGGGGAGAGCTGGGCGAACAGCAGCGCCCCGACCAGCAGGGTCAGCGGTACGGCGACGAGCGTCGCCCAGAGCGCGGCCTGGCGGGTGCCCCGGTCCGGGCGGTCATCGGTCGGCGGGTCGGCGAGCGTGGTCATCTACAGCCGCACCACCGAGCAGGTGAGCGTGCGGGTGATGCCCGGCACCAGCTGCACCTTGCTGACGATCATGTTGCCCAACTCGTCGACGGTGTGCGCCTCGGTGAGCACCACCACGTCGTACGGGCCGGTGACGGCATCGACCCGGACCACGCCGGGGATTCCGCCGATCTGGGCGGCCACGTCACGCGCCCTGCCGACCTCGGTCTGGATGAGGATGTACGCCTGGACCACCACCGACCTCCGCTCCGCCGCCCAGCGGCTAGAGGGTGAAAGTACCGTACGCAGCAGGTCGGACCCCGATCGGTGGTCGAGGGAGGCACGATGAGCGTCGCCGGGGCCGGAGAGTTCGGGCTGATCGCCAGAGTCACCGCGCGCCTGGCGGTCGGCGAGACCTGTCTGGTCGGACCCGGCGACGACGCGGCAGTGGTGGTCGCCCCCGACCGGCGGGTGGTGGCGTCGACCGACGTGCTCGTCGACGGCCGGCACTTCCGGCGGGACTGGTCCACCGCCACCGATGTCGGCCACCGGGCCGCCGCCGCCAACCTGGCCGACATCGCCGCCATGGGCGCCACCCCGACCGCCCTGCTGGTCGCCCTCTGCACCCCACCCGACCTGGAGGTCGCCTGGGCCGAGGGGCTGGCCGACGGGCTCGGCGCCGAGGCGGCGAGCGTCGGAGCCAGCGTGGTCGGCGGGGACATGTCCGCCAGCCCCACCCTGACCGTCGCCGTCACCGCGCTCGGCGACCTGGCCGGCCGGGCGCCCGTGCTGCGCGGCGGGGCCCGGGTCGGCGACCAGGTCGCGTTGGCCGGCCGGCTCGGCTACGCCGCCGCCGGCTACACCGTGCTGTCGCGCGGTTTCCGCACCCCGAAACTGCTGGTCGAGGCGTACCGGCGGCCGGAGGTGCCGTATCTGGCCGGGCCGGCCGCCGCGCTGGCCGGCGCCACCGCCATGATCGACGTGTCGGACGGGCTGCTCGCCGACCTCGGGCACGTCGCCACCGCCAGCCGGGTCGGCATCGACCTGATCAGCGACGCCTTCGACGTACCCCGGCAGATGCGCGACGCGGCGCAGGCCCTCGGCGTCGACCCATTCAACTGGGTGCTGGCCGGCGGCGACGACCACGCCCTGGCGGCCACCTTCCCGGCCGACGCGGAGTTGCCGCCCGGCTGGCGGCCGATCGGTCACGTCGTACCCGGGGAGGGTTTGACCGTCGACGGCCGCCCGCACAAGGGACCGGTGGGCTGGGACCACTTCCGCTGAACAGCGCCCGGCTCGCCGGTCGGCGGGCCGGGCGGGCCGCGGTGCCGGGGGCTACCCGGGCGGGGGCATCGCGAAGCTCGGCAGGGGTGGCGGGTGCGCGGCCGGGTCCGGGCCGGTGTGACGGTCCGGGGCAGCCCATTGGTCGACAATGAGCGGGTCGCCGACGGCGAGTTCGCCGGGTCGGGTGACGGCGAGGTTCGCGCCGAACGAGACCCCGCCGGGGGCGCGGCGGTAGGTGGCGAGCGTCCGCAGCGGCTCCGGACCCGTGCGCCGGCCGGTGCGCTGGTCGACGGTGGTGACCACGCACCGGATGGCGACCTTGGCGAAGGCCAGCTCCGCCGTGCCGATGCGCAGCCGCCGGAGCCGGTCCTCTGTGTGCGGTTCGGACCAGCCGGTGACCACGATGTTGGGCCGGAACCGGGTCGCCGGCAGCGGTTCGGCGCCGTGTTCCCGGAGCCGTTCGTTGAGCATGTCCACTGAGGACACCGCCAGCAGGTGGACTGCGCAGCCGTCCGCGTACCCGGTGGTGCCTTGGGTTTCGCCGTTGGTGACGCGGTCGTGCTCCGGCGGCACCCGGACCAGCCGGCTCGGCCCGCCGAGCACGTCGGACAGCCAGCCGGCGACCTCGTCGCCCTGGTCGATGCCCCGGTAGCGGTCGCCGAAGAGCTGCACCTCCCGCCGGGGGCCCGAGCTGTCCACCGGCACCGAGACGGTGCCGGCACCCGGTGCGGTGAGCGTCAGGCAGGTGCCGTCGGGGATGATCGCCGGCCGGATCACCGCCAGCCGCGGATCGCGGCGCTGGCTGCGGAACACCCCGTCCTGGTCGACGACCATGAAGCCGCGGTCGTGGGCGAGGCCGGCCCGGGTCAGCGTCGCGGTCGTCGTGGAAACCCCCGCACAACCCTTTACCGGGTACGAGATGAGCGCGGCGACCCTGCTGCCGGTGGGTCGGGAAACGGCCGGATCCGGCATCGGAAGACACCTCCGTGGTCGGAGGCGCCCTTGTCCCAGTGGGATGTCGGGCCGAGCGTGGCGGACAGGTCCGTCGCAGCGCCTCTCGACCCCGGTTCCGGCAGTCTCGCCGGTCCGCCCAGCCGCTGTCAACACCGTTCGAGCGTGCTCGGCGCTCCGCGGCCAAGAGGGGTAATTGTGCCGTGTGGCAGGGCTTTCCCGCTGCCTAGCCTCGAATGCACAGGGCGTCGCAACGGCGGCACCCACTCCACTCGAACACGGAAGGAGGTGTCCTCGTGGCAGGTACGGGCTTCCAGAGCGATGCCGCCGCGATGGCACGGGCTATCAGCGGGTTCGACGAGTCGGCGGCCAACGTGGCGCAGACGATGCGGACGCTGGAGAACGAGCTGATGGGCGTCCTGGCCCGGTACTCCGGGTCGCAGGCCCAGGCCTTCTGGCAGCTGCACACCCGGCTGCAGGAGAGCATGCGGGCCGCCAGCCAGGAGCTGAACACCATGTCCAGCCTGGTCAGCCAGAGCCGTGACAACTACAACACCGGTGACTCCGAGGTCGCCTCGTCGCTGACCACCCTCAGCTCCTCGGCCGAGGGCAGCGGCTCCATCCTCTCCCGCCTCGCCGGCTCCTGACAGGAAAGGCTGATCGAGCATGTCATCTCCCGATGTCATCAACGTCGAGTTCGGGGCGCTGGGCGCGGCGGCGGATTCGCTGCTGGCCAAGGCGAAGACCCTGGAGAGCAACCTGGAGCAGCTGCGCCAGCAGCTCGCCCCGATCAAGGAGACCTGGTACGCCTCCGGCAGCTCCGCCGGGCAGGCCGCCGAGCAGTCGGAGACCCGGCTGCGGGCCGCCATCGCCGACGTCACCGGGATCATCGGCCAGTTCTCTGTCAAGGTCGGCGAGGCGCGCGACCTGCAGCTGGCCCTGGAGAACCGGAACACCAGCTTCTTCGCGTGAACCGTCGTGGCGGCGGTGCGCCCGGTCCCTGGTACCGGACGCACCGCCGCCATCCTCCGACCTCCCACTCCCTGGCTCCTCACGAGCCGTCGCCATCTGACGTCAGCTGACCCGGAGGCAGACATGGCAACCGCCGACACCGGATCGTTCCGGGTACATCTCCAATCCCTTGTGGACTTCGCGCGGGAGCTGGAGAACCAGCTCGACGCGCTGCGGCGACCGGCCGACCGGTTGACGGTGCTCGGCGGCCGACCGCTGGCGCTCGGGCAGTTCGTGCCGGCGCTCCCGATGGCACAGCGGCACGTCGCGACCGCCGACCAGATGCAGGACCTGCTGGTCGGCGTACGACACGCGGTCGCCTTCGCGGAGGAGGTCACCCGCACCATCGCCACCGAGTACGCCCGCCACGACGAGCAGATCGCCGCCTCGTTCCGTTCCCTCGGCACCGAGGCCGTGGTTCCCACACCGGCCGGTGGCACGGTCTACGTGTCGCAGACCGTGCGGAACGGTTGACGGCCATGGACGCGACCACGACGGCGGACCGGGGCCGGCCGGTCCCGTGGACGGACTTCGCCCGCTACCCGCACGCGGACCTGATCCGGATGCTGGCGAACAGCGACCCGAACGGGGTCACCGCCGCCGGTGACCTCTGGGCGGCCGTCGGGCGTTCGCTGCACGACCGCGCCGACGACCTGGACCGCCAGCTCGCCTCGTTCAGCGACATGTGGTCCGGCGGCGCCGCCGAGCAGTACCGGACGATGATCGTGGACCTGGCCGGCGGCATCCGACGGGTGGCGGCCGCCGCCCTGCGGATCCGGGATCTGGTCTACACCGCCGGCGAGGCGCTGCGGGCGGCCTGGCTGACCATGCCCGCCGAGGGCGGCGAGGCGGCCCGCCAGCAGGCGGTGCTGGTGATGACCGAGCTGGCCCGGCGCTACCAGGAGGTCCACGAGGCGCTGCCGGCGGCGCTGAACTCGGTCTACCCACCCGGCAGCGGTCCTGGCGGACCGGCGCCGGGGCTGGGCCAGCCGGGGCTCGGCCATGTGGTCGGCCAACCGGGCCGGCCGCCGCAGTTGTTCAACCACGTCTTCACCGCCGGGATCGCCGCCGCCTCGGCCGCGCTGGGCCGGCAGTTCGTACCCGCCCGGCCGATCGTTCCGCCGCCTGCGCCGGGCACCGGTCGACCGCCGCCCGACGAGCCGCCGGCGGCCATCCCGGCACCGGTCGACCCGGTGCCCGGCTCCGATCTCGACGCGCTTGGTGGCGGCGGGATCGGCGGTGGTGGGTTCGGTGGCGGTGGGCTCGGCGGTGGCGGTGGGTCGATGGCGTTCGGCGGGGGTGCGGGGGGTGCGGCGCCGGCGGCGTACTCCGCGTTGGCGGGCGCCAGCGGCGGTGGCGCCGAAGCGGCGTCCGGGTTCGCGGGTGCCGCGGCCGGCGCGGGTGGAGCCGGGCGACCCGGCGGAATGGGCATGGTCCCGCCGATGCCGATGGGCATGATGGGCGCCGGGGACGCCGGGGCCGGATCGGGCCGCCGCATCCCGCCCTGGCTGGTCGAGACCGAGGACATCTGGGGCGAGGCCGCCATCGTCACCGCCCCGGTAATCGGCGAAGACCCCGACCCCGGCCCACCCCAGTGGCGGTAACCGATCGAGGAGCCATGATCGTGGCGCTCCGAGCCGTTGGAATCGGCCGAATTTCGCGGCTGGCTGCGCCACGATCATGGCCCCCAACCGGTGCTGTCGGCGGGGATGCGGCCTGGGTCACCGGCGGGGGTCGACCTGGATCTTTGGGCCGTTGTCGGCTCCTTGCGGGCGGTGGCCGGCGAGGACGTCGGCCACCTCGGCCAGGCCCACCGTCGCGCCCACCAGCCGGTCGACGGCCACCTGGCCGGCCGCCATCGCCTCGATCGCCCCGGCCAGCCCGGCCGATGCCGCGAGGACACCGACGATTGTGACGTCGGCCAGCACGGCCTCCCGGGTGTCGACCAGGCTCGGCCGGTCCGCCAGACCGACCAGCACGACCCGGCCGGTCGGCAGCACCCGCCGCAGCGCCAACTGTGGGACCTCGGGCGCGGTCGACGCGTTGATGACCGCGTCGTAGCGGCGGTCCGGCAACTCGTCGGCCGACCAGACCGCTGCCGCGCCGACCTGGCGGGCCAACGCCAGCCCGGCCGGATCGATCCCGATCACGTCAACCGTGGCGCCGCGGGCGAGCGCGAACTGCACCGAGAGCAGCCCCAGGGTGCCCGGCCCGAAGACACACAGCCGCTGCCCCGGGGTGAGTTGGGCCGCCTCGACGGCCCGCAGCGCGCAGCCGGCGGGCTCGACCAGCGCACCGGCCGCGTCGTCGAGCGCGTCCGGCAGCCGCCGCAGCGCGGACTCCGGCACCAACAGCCGCTCGGCCAGCGCCCCCGGCCAGTTGCCCCGGATACCGATCTCGTGCCGGTCCGGGCAGACATGGTGCCGGCCACTACGGCACATCTGGCAGCGGCCACAGCCCAGCATCGTGTCTCCGGTGACCCGCTGGCCCACCCAACCCGTATCGACCCCCGCCCCGACCGCCGAGACCGTGCCCGCCCACTCGTGGCCGGGCACGAACGGCACCACCTGTGTCCCGGCGAGCAGGTACGCCATCGAGCCGGTGAACAGCTCCACGTCGGTGCCGCACAGCCCCACCCGGGCGACGTCCACCACGACCTGGCCCTGCCCGGGCACCGGCGAGTCGACCTCGACCACCGCCGCATCCCTCGGGCCACGGATGACGAACGCGCGCACCGGAACCTCCCTACTCGCGGAGGGTCGAGTATCCGCCACCGTCGGCCGTCGAGCCGGCAGGGCGGGGCGCGGTCAGTTGCCGCGCCAGCCGCGTGCCCGGCCCCGGCGGATCACGTCGGTGCCGATCACCACCAGCGCGGCGAGCGTCAGCGCGGCCACGGCCAGCAGGGCGGTGCCACGGCCAGCGGCGCCGTCGTCGGCCGTCGCCAGGCGCACCGCCTGAGGGCTCGCGGCCGACGTCGCCGGGGCGGCGTCCACTCCCTCGGCGGCGACGGCGGCGGCCAGGTCCACCACGCCCCAGCCGAGCCGCCGGTCCCGCTGCGTTCCGGCGGCCCGGTCGGCGGTCCGGGTCACCCGGTCCAGCACCTGCCGGGCCGACAGCCCCGGCCGGTACGCCCGCACCAGCGCGACCACTCCGGCCGCGTACGCGGCGGCCATCGCGTCGTCGTCGACCGGCCAGAGGTGCCCGGCCCGGCCCGCCGGCCCGGGAGCCGGGCCGACAAGCGCCCTACCGGGTGCCGCGACATCCACCCGGTCCACTTCGGGGGTGGTCGGTGCGCCGGTGGCGTCGATCGCCGCGACCGCCAGCACCCGCTCGTCGGCGGCCGGGAACGACGCCGGTCCGCGGTTCGGATCGGGGGCGGCGACCGGCGCGACGACGACCGCGTCGGCGGCCACCGCCCGGTCGATGGCGGCGGTGAGCCCCGCGCTGCCCTCGGCGGCCGGGGTCACCACGCAGATCACCTCGGCGTCGGCGGCCACCGCGGCGTCGATCGCGTCGGCCAGCGCGCCAGGCTCGGCGGCCGGCTCGGGTGCTCCGGTGACCCGCACCGGCACGATCCGCGCCCCGGGAGCGATCCCCGCGAAGGTGGTGTCGGCGGCCGGTCGGGCGGCGATGACGCCGGCCGCGAAGGTGCCCCGGCCGTCGCAGTCCCGGCGCGGTGACTGGGCGGACGACAGCACATCGACCCCGGCGCTGACCTGGTCGGCGCCGAACTGGGGGTGCCGGGCGTCCACCCCAGTACCGACCACCGCCACCCGTACCCCGTTGCCGGTGGTCAGCGGCCAGACCTGGTCCGGCGCCAGCAACCGCTGCGGCCAGGGCGGCTGCTCGTCGTAGCCGCGAACGCCAGCGGCGCACCCGGTCGAACCGCCCTGTCCCGGAAGGGCAGCAACTGCGGGTACCACCCTCGGCAGCGCCGACGCGGCCGGTGCCGGGCCGACGGCGACGACCGCCGCCACCGCGAATGCGCCGGCCGCCAGCGCCCGCCACACCGGCCCGGTGGCCGGCTGGCACCATGTCGCGCCCGCCGACGGCAGCCGGTGTGCCGGAGCCGGCGGTCGCGGCCCTGTCCGGGTCACCGGGGGACCCAGAGTCGGACCCGGGTGCCCAGGCCGGGGGAGGACTCGACGGTGGCGGTGCCGCCGACCTGGCGCAGCCGGGCGACGATCGACTGGCGTACCCCGAAACCGGGCCGGCGCAGCGCGGAGTCGAAGCCGACGCCGTTGTCCCGGACCACCACCTCGACGCCCCGCCCGGCGCCGGCGACCCGGACCACCGCGCGCGCCACCCCGGCGTGCTTGACCACGTTGCCCAGCGCCGCCCGGACGGCGGCGCAGACCGCCTCGCGCCGGGCGTCGGTGAGCTCCGGCAGGTCCTGCGCCAGCACCGGCTCCACCCGCAGGCCGGCGGCGGCGTACTCGGCGATCACATCGGTCAACCCGGCCGCCAGGGTGCCGGGCCGGTCGCCGTCGAGCAGCTCGGCCATCACCTGCCGCAGCCGTACCGCCTGACTGCGGGCGGTGCCGCGCAGTTGCGCCACGGCCTCGGCGGGCGAGATCCGGTCCAGTTCGGAGTCGCGCGCCATCACCTCGAGGTCCTGCAGCACGGTGTCGTGCAGGGTACGCAGGATCCGGGCCCGCTCGGCGGTCAACCAGTCCGCCTGCGGTTCCGGTCCGGTCCGGCGGCCCCCGGCCAGCAGGCCGGTGACAAGCGATCCGGGCCGGCCCCATGTCGGTTGTTGGACGGCTACTTCGGCTGTGCTCCACGACGGCATCGTGCGCCTCCCCATCGGCGTCCGGTGCCGCTGCGATCCCGGCGGCACCCTCATGCCAGGCTTTCCGCACGGTCGGGTCGGATCGGTTCGCGCCCGGGCCGAACAAATTTCCCGCGCACCGCTCGGGCGGCCCCAGCCGCGCGAGCCGCCCGAGCGAGCCGAGCTGGCCGAGCGGCCCGAGCGAGCCGGGCCGCCCGAGCAGCCGGTGGTCACTCCTGCGGCGGCGGTGTCCAGGCCACCTGGACCACCGCCGCGCCGGTCCGCCGGCTCACGAACTGGCCCTGCCCGGGTGGGCGGACGCTCGGCTTCACGTCGGCGACCAGGGCGCCCTCGTCGCGCGACCCGGACAGCACCAGCCCGGGCGAGCCGAGTTCCCGCAGCCGCTGGACCACCGGCTCGTACAGTGCCCGGCCGGCGCCGCCGCTGCGGCGCGCGACGATCAGGTGCAGGCCGATGTCGCGGGCCTGCGGCAGCAGCTCCACCAGCGGCAGCAGCGGGTTGCCGCCCTGGGTGGCGACCAGGTCGTAGTCGTCGACCAGGACGAACATCTCCGGGCCGCTCCACCAGCTCCGGCGGCGTAGCTGTTCGGCGGTGACGTCCGGTCCGGGCAGCCGGGCCCGCATGCCCTGGGCGATCTCCGGCATGACGGCGGTCAGCGACGGCTCGGAGCCGGCGTAGCCGAGCAGGTGGTCGCCGCCCACCACGTCGAGCAGCCCGCGCCGGTAGTCGACCACCAGGATCGCCGCACCGGCCGGCGAGTAGCGGTCCTGGATGCCCCGGGCCAGCAGCCGCAGCAGGTTGGTCTTGCCGGACTCGGTGTCGCCGAACGCGATCAGGTGCGGGTCGGCGGCGAAGTCGACCCGGACCGGCTTGAGGTCGTGTTCGGCGATCCCGATCGGGATCGCGGTGCCGCCCGGTTCGGCCGCCGGCAGGTCCGCCGCCGGCACCAGGCGCGGCAGCAGGCGTACCGGTGGGGCCGGCTCGCCCGGCCAGGCCGCCGCCACCCGGGACACCAGGTCGGTAACCCCGCCGGCCAGGTCGTCGGCGCGTCCCACCCCGTCGAGTCGGGGCAGCGCGGTCAGGAAGTGCAGCTTCTCCTCGGTGATCCCGCGGCCGGGTTCGCCGGCCGGCACCCCGGACGCGGCCCGCCGGTCGATCGCCGAGTCGGCCGGGTCGCCCAGCCGCAGCTCGAACTGGGTGCCGAGGGTGTCGCGCAGCGCCGGGCGGACCTCCATCCAGCGGTTCACCGACAGGATCACGTGGATGCCGAACCCGAGGCCGCGCGCCGCGAGGGTGTTGACGGCCTCCTCCAGCGCCTCGAACTCCTGGCGCAGCGTCAGCCAGCCGTCGATGATCAGGAAGACGTCGCCGAACGGGCGGCCGTCCGGCCCGGCCGGCCGGTCGCGCCGGAACGCCGCCGCGGAGTCGAGGCCGAGCCGCTGGAACAGCTCCTCCCGGTCGGCCAGCAGCCCGGTCAGTTCGGCGACGATCCGCCGGCACCGTTCGGCGTCCAGCCGGGTGGCGTACCCGCTGGTGTGTGGCAGCCCGGCCAGTGCGGCGCACCCGCCGCCGGCCAGGTCCAGCACGAAGAACTGCACCTCGCGCGGGGTGTGGGTGACGGCCAGCGCGGCGGCCAGCGTACGCAGCAGGGTGGTCTTGCCGCTCTGCGGGGCGCCGACCACCACCGCGTTGCCGGCCGCCCCGGACAGGTCGGCCCAGAGCAGGTCGCGCCGCTGCTCGAACGGCTTGTCCACAATGGCCACCGGCACGGTGAGCTGCCCGTTGCCGGCCCAGCCGTCCGGCCCCAGCCCGCGCGCCGACACCGTCAGCGGCGGCAGGATCTGGTCCAGCGCGGGCGGTTCGGCCAGCGGCGGCAGCCAGATCTGGTACGCCGGCGGCCCGTGCCCGTCGAGCCGACCGAGCAGCGTCTCCATCACCGACGCGGCCTCCGCGTCCGCGTCCGGCCGCGGGGCGGCGTCCGGCGGCGGGATGGCGGCCGGCCGGGCGACGAGGTCCGCCGCCGGCCCGCCGGCCGCCGGCCCCAGACCGAAGATCACCGGGTACGACCGCAGCGTCCCCGGGGTGGCCGGGTTCCCGCCCCGCTCCGCCGGCATCGCCCCCGACACGTAGGCGGCCTTGAACCGCAGCAGCGTGCTGGTGTCGGTGCGCAGGTAGCCGCCGCCCGGCTCGGCCGGCAGCTCGTACGCGTCGGGCACGCCGAGCACCGCCCGGCTCTCCGAGGCGGAGAAGGTACGCAGCCCGACCCGGTAGCTCAGGTGGCTGTCCAGCCCGCGCAGCCGGCCCTCCTCCAGCCGCTGCGAGGCGAGCAGCAGGTGGACGGCGAGGCTGCGGCCGAGCCGGCCGATCATGACGAACAGGTCGACGAACTCGGGCCGGCTCGACAGGAGCTCGCTGAACTCGTCGATGATCACCAGCAGGGAGGGGATCGGGTCGAGGTTCGCGCCCGCCTGCCGGGCCCGCTCGTAGTCGCGGACCGAGGCGTAGTTGCCGGCCGACCGGAGCAGCTCCTGGCGGCGGACCAGCTCGCCGCGCAACGCGTCGCCCATCCGGTCCACCAGGCTCAGCTCGGCGGCCAGGTTCGTGATCACCGCGCAGGTGTGCGGCAGCGCGGTCATGCCGGCGAAGGTGGCGCCGCCCTTGAAATCGATGAGCGCGAAGTTGAGCGTCTCCGAGGAATGTGTGACGGCCAGCCCGGTGACCAGGGTGCGCAGCAGCTCACTCTTGCCGGAGCCGGTCGCCCCGATCACCAGCCCGTGCGGCCCCATCCCGCCCTCGGCCGACTCCTTGAGGTCCAGCTCCAGTGGCTGGCCCTGCGGGTCCAGGCCGATCGGGATCCGGAGCCGGTCGCGGGCCGGCCGGGGCCGCCAACTGACCGCCGGGTCGAGCGCGCGGGGGTCACCGACCCCGAGCAGGTCGACGAGGCCGAGCGCGCCGAGCGCGGGCGCGTCCCGGTGCGGCGCCGGCACGTGGTACGCGGTCAGCCGCCGGGCCATCGCCTCCGCCGAGGCCGGGTCGAGCCGGTCGACGGCACCGACCAGGGTGGTGCCGCCGGCCTTGCGGATGCCGAGCCGGCCCTGTTCGGCGACGAGTCGCAGCTCGGTCGGGCCGGCCGGGCCGGGCCGGTCGCCGATCTCGATGACGGTCACACCGGCCAGCCCCGTCCCGCCCGCCAACGCCGCCCGGACCCGCTCGTCGACCCGGCTGCCGGCCCGGCCGTCGGTGCTGTTTTCCGAACTGCCGTGGGCGCTGCCGGCGGACCGGCCGGCGGTGCCGACCGGATCGGCGGCCGGACCGTCGATGACCACCACGAGATGAGGTCGGCCGCCGCCCGGGCCGGCTCCCGTGCCCTTGCCGGTGGCCCCGCCGCCGAGGGCTGAGCCTGCCCCGAGCGCAGAGCCGCCGAACGCCGTGCCGCCTGCGCCGCCGAGCGCTGCACCACCCGCGCCGCCGAGCGCCGTGCCGCCGGCGTTGAACGCCGAGCCGCCCGCACCGCCGCCGGTGAGTGCCAGCCCGCCGCCGGTCGAGGGGCCGCCGGGGCGGAACGGCGGCCGGCCGGCGAGGTCGTCGGCCAGCAGGTCACCGAGGGATTCCAGGTCGGCGGCGTAGAGCCGCAGCGGTCCCGAGGCGTCGCGGTCGGTCGGGTGGCCGGCGTGCGGCAGCCACTTCACCCACTCCCAGTGGCCGCGCCGCTGGCCGGCGGCGCAGACGGCGATCCGCAGGTCGTCCGGGGCGCTGAAGGTGGCGAGCTGGGCGAGCATCGCCCGGGTCAGGTCCCGGCCGGTGGCCGGGTCACCGGAGATGGTGACCCGGGCGAAGGCGCGCAGCGACACCGCGACCGGCAGGTCGGCCACCGTGGCGTGGGCGCGGATGAAGTGCCGCAGCGAGGTCGAGGCGACCGGGTCCAGGTCCTCCAGCGGGGCGGTCTGCGGTGGACGCAGGGCGGTACCGAGCCGTTGCGGACCCAGTGCCACCCGTACCCGGCCGAAGTCGCCGTCACCGGCGCGGCGTTGGAACATCCGGGCCGTGCCGGCGAACTGCCACAGGTCGGCGGGGTCCGGCAGCGCCCGCAGCAGCCCGGCCCGCTGCCGGGCGGCCACCTGCCGGATGGTGCCGCGCAACCCGGCCAGGTAACGGAGGTAGTCGCGGCGCTCGTCGTTGATCTGGGCCTTCTTGGCGGCGCCGCCCCTCGACAGTGTCATCACCACCATGCCGACCATCACGACGACGAAGAGGGCGCCGAAGACGAACGTCATCACGCCGCCTGACCGTCCTATATAGACGAAGGACATGGCGCCCATGCCGAGCATCATCGGCAACATGAAGAGCAGCTGACTGGTTCCGCTGCCGGAGCCGCGGGGCAGCGCGGGCGGTGCCTGCAGGGCGATCTCGGCGGGTTGCTGGTCGGCGTACCCGGTCCGGGATCTGGGCTGACTTTCGACGGACATGGACCCTCCCCGGGCTGGCCATGGTGGACGGACCTCCCCACCGTGGCCGGTCGGCCGGGTCGGCGCCATCGGTACTTGCACGGGCCGGCCGTGGGTATTTCTGCCGTTCAACCCGGCGCACCGCGCTGCCTACGCTGCCGGCACAAGGTTTCCGACAGGGTGAGGACGGCTGCCATGTCAGCGGGTAGTGGCTACCAGGTTGGCATCGAGGAGATGCGCGGGGTGATCCGTGGCCTGATGGAGGTCACGGCCCAGATCGAGACAACGGTCGGCCAGCTGGGCGCGCTGACCATTCCGGGTGGTTGCTTCGGCGGGGTGGGTACCTCCGTCGCGACCGCGAACGCCACGGTGCAGGCCCGCAGCGCGACCACCATGGCCGCGCTCGTGGCCGCGCTGCAGGAACTCAACCGCCGGCTGACCACCACCGTCGACGGCTACGACCGGGCCGACCGGACCATCGCCGACACGCTCGGGGTGCTCGCCGCAGCGGACCGGCTGACCCAGCGGATGCGCTAGGAAGCGAGGCAACCGTGTTCCAGGTCCCCAACTCCAGCGCCATCGACGCCGCCGCGACCGGCGGCGGACCGGGCACGGTGGTGCTCCCGTCGATCGTCACCGGGCAACCGCAGTCGATCGTCACGTACGCCACGAACCTGGCCCAGCAGGTGGCGAAGCTGGCCGCGCTCTTCCAGGACGTCGACCGGGCCCGGCAGGAGCTGCGCAAGGTCTGGTCGGCCGGCTCCGCCTCCGACAACGCGGTGGAGAAACTGGTCAAGAGCGCCGAGGCGTTCAAGAAGATCTCCGACGCGGTCGAGAAGGTGATCACCGAGCTGACCTCCTCCGCGGAGCTCATCAAGATCGTGCAGGCCGCGTACCAGGCGGTGGTCCGGATGGTGAATCCGGTGGTCGCGGCGCTGCTGTCCAACCCGTACACGCAGGGCGCCGCGCGTGCCCTGGCCTCGTCCACCACGGCCGCGCTCAAGGGGTTCGTGACCTCCGTGCGGACCGCCCTGGACACCATCGGCCTGGTCAAGCTGGTGGCGGCGATCGCCGCCCTGGTGACCGTGGCCCGCGAGATCCACGGCCTGCTCTCCGGCACCCCTGCCGCGACCGCCGCCCCGGCCGCCCCACCGCCCGGCACGACCACGCCTGCCGTGACGACGCCTGGGGTGACGGCGCCTGCCGTGACGGCGCCTGCCGTGACGGCGCCTGCCGTGACGGCGCCTGGGGTGGCGGCGCCTGGGGTGGCGGCGCCTGGGGTGGCGGCGCCGGGTGTCACCGCGCCTGCTGTGCCGGCGCCGGGTGGGACCGCGCCGACCGGTACGGCGCCGACCGGTACGGCGCCCGGGCGGGGTCCCGGGGCCAACGTCTGGATCGCGGTGGACCCGAGGACCGGACTGCGGGTCTGCGGCAACTCGGCCAACCCGTGACCAGAACCCCGAGCATCAGGAAGAGGAGATCAGTGATGCAACCGCAGAACACCGACCCCCGGCAGCTCGAAGCCGCCATGAACGACCTGCTGGAGCAGGTACGCGCCAGCACCGAGCGGGTCGACGAGCTGAACCGCTCGCTGGCCACCCGCGAGATCACCGGGTACGCCGGCAACGGTGAGGTGACCGTCCGGCTGCTCGGCAACGGCCGGTTCACCGAGGTCGTCATCGATCCCGACGCGCTGCGTCGGTTCGGCGCCGAGGACGTCGGCGCGTTGGTGCTGGAAGCGGTGAACGACGGCCTGCGCCGGATGCAGGAGGCCAACCAGGCGGCGTACGCGCCGCTGATGGCCGAGTCCGGGGAGGGATGACCGTGCCCCGGATGGCTGCCGCACCGGCCGTGCCCGCCGGCGTGCCCGACGACTCGACGACAGTGCCGATCCGCATCGGCCAGATCCCCACCGTGCAGCTACCCGCCGGGCCGCTGCCCGTGGCTCAGCTGCCGGCCCCGCCGTCGCCCACTGGTGCGGTGTCCGCCGGGCCGGCCATCCCTGGGCCGGTGCCGGCCGGGCCAGTTGTCACCGCCGTGCCGGTGGCCCGGGCGGGTGGCCGGGCGGGCGGGAACGCACCGATGCCGATGCTCGGCGCGCCCCGGCGGGTAACGGTGGTCGCCCCGACCTCCCGGATCGACGTCGCGTTGCCGGCCCAGTGCACCGTGGCCGAGCTGGTGCCGATGCTTGTCGGCGTGACCGGTGCCGCCGCCGATCCGGCCGCACCCGGTCAGGGCTGGCGGCTGCGCCGGCTCGGCGGGCCGGCCTTACCACCGGAGAGCACGGTCGCCGGTGCCGAGATCCGCGACGGCGAGCTGCTGCAGCTCGTCAGCGACGGCGGTTCCGGCGGCGGACCGATCTTCGACGATCTGGTCGACGCGCTCGCCAGCGCCGTACAGGACCGGCCCGGGCGGTGGAGCGCAGCCGTCTCCCGGCGGATCGCCGCCGCCCTCGCGGCGGTCGGGTTCGCGGCGGCCGGGGTGCTGGTCACCGGCGTGGCGCCGGTCGCCGCCGCCGCGCTGGCCCTGGTGCTGCTGCTGGCCGGGGGTGCGCTGGCCCGGGCCGGGGGCCAGTCGCGGATCGGTGCCGCCGTCGCGTCCGGCGGTCTGGTGGCGGCGTTCTCGGCCGGCGCGGCGTTCGGCGGCTGGTCCGCGGGCCTCGCGCCCAGCGCCGGGACTGTCGCGCCCGGACTCGCGCCGAGCGCCGGGTCGGTCGCGGTCGGGCTCGCCGTCGCAGCCGGCTACGCCGTGCTGGCCGCCGTGCTCGTCGCCGATCAGGTCGCCTGGTTCGCCGCCACCGCGGGTGCCGCCGCCGGCGGCAGCGCGATCGCCGTGACGGTGCTGCTTGCCGGGGTGTCGCCGGTGGCCGCCGCCGCCGTCGCGGTGGTCGTCGTGCTGGTCGTCAGCCCGGCGTTCCCGCAGCTCGCACTGCGGCTGGCCCGGTTGCCGCTGCCGCGGATCCCGGCGGACGTCGCGGCGTTCCGGGCCGACGAGGAGCCGACCCCGGGGGACCGGGTCGCCGACCGTGCCCGGGTCGCCGAGACCGCGCTGACCGCGATGCTGGCCGGGATGTCCGCGATCGTGGTCGGCTGCGCCGCGGCGCTGCTGCCCACCGGTAACCGCTGGGCCTGGCTGCTGGTCGGCTGCTGCGGGCTGGGCATGTGGCTGCGGTCCCGGGCGTACCTGAGCATCGGCCAGCGCTGCGCGGTGCTGGCCGGCGCGGCCCTGGCCCTGGCCGGCACCGGGCTGCGGCTGCTCGCCGCGGAGGGCGGCACGTTCCGGCTCTGGGTGTTGGCAGCGGTGCTCGCGGTCGCGGTGGTGGCGGTCGTGCACGCCATCCGGGTCGTCGGCCCGGCCCGCTCGCCGTACGGGCAGCGGCTGCTCGACGTCCTCGAATTCTGCTGCCTGGCCGCCCTGGTCCCGGTGGCGCTCGCCGTGCTCGGCGTCTACCCGGCGGTCCGCGGGCTCGGCGGCTGATCAACAAAAGTTTTCCGGCCGGCGCGAACCGATCGCGGGGCCGGACGCGAAGTACCTGACGAGACAGCACCGGCATCGTGGAGCGAGCCATGTGGACCCAGCGGGACCAGCTTCAGGCGTACCAGTTCCTCCGGCGGCGGATCGTGTCGGCGCTGCAGTTCGGCGACGCCAACCACCCGGCCGCGCCGGCCCGGCGGGTCCTGGTCGGCACGGCCGTCGGACTCGGCTGCGCGTTGCTCGTCACCGCCGGCTTCGGGATCTACGGCCTGTTCCGCCCCGGCAACAACGACAGCTGGCGGGAGGCGGGCCGGGTGGTGATCGAGAAGGAGTCCGGCGCCAGCTACGTGCTGGGCGAGGACGGGCGGCTGCACCCGGTGCTGAACTACGCGTCGGCGCGGCTGCTCGCCGGTGCCGGGGCGCGCACCGTGTCGGTCTCCGCCCGGTCGCTGGCCGGCGCGCCGCGCGGCCTGCCGCTGGGCATCCCGGGCGCGCCCACCTCGCTGCCGGCCCGCGACGCGCTGCTCACCGACGCCTGGTCGGTCTGCTCGTCCCGGCCGGCCGGCAGCGCCGAGGCGACCCCACCCAGCACCACCGTGACGGTCGGCGCCGCCGTCGCCGGCACCGACCTCGTCCCCGGCCAGGCGGTGCTCGTCCAGGCCGGCGACGTCTCGTACGCGATCACCGACGGCCGGCGGTTGCGGCTGCGCGGCGCGGCCGTCGCGGTTGCACTCGGCTACGACGGTGCCGCGCCGGTGCCGGTGACCGAATCCTGGGTGAACGCCATCCCGCCCGGTCCCGACCTGGCGCTGATCGAGGTCGCCGACAGCGGCGGGCGGGGACCCCGGCTCGGCGACCGGCGGACCACCGTCGGGCAGGTCCTGGTGGTGGCCAGCACCGTCCGCGACGAGCAGCGTTTCTATCTGGTACGCCCCGACGGGCTCGCCCCGATCACCGGCACCGAGGCCGAGCTGATCCTGAACAACAAGGCCAACCGGGCGGCGTACCCGGACGGGCCGCCGGCCGCCATCCCGGTCGCCGCGGCGGACGTGGCCGGAGTGGACGTGGCCGGGCCCCCGGCCGCCACCGGGGCAGCCGGGGTGGGGACAACCGGGGCGACGCGGGCCGGCGACGGCCTGCCGGTGGCCGTACCGGCGCTGGTGGCCCTGCCCGCCGGTCAGCCGGCGCTCTGCGCGGTGCGCCGGGAGGCGACCACCTCGGTCCGCGTCTCCGCCGGGCCGCCGGTGGCCGGCGGCGGCCGGCCGGTCCCGGTCGCCCGCGGTACGCGCGACGCCCGCACCGCCGACTTCGTGCAGGTGCCGCCCGGCGCCGGGGTGCTGGTGGCCGAGCGGCAGTCGGCCACCGCCGAGACCGGCACCACCTATCTCGTCACCGACCAGGGGATGCGGTTCCCGCTCGGCGGCCCCGACGACGTGGCCGCGCTCGGCTACGACGGCGAACAGCCGGTACCGGTGGCCGCGGCGCTGCTGGCGCTGCTGCCCACCGGCACCCTGCTGGACGCCGCCTCGGCCCGCCAGGCGGTGGCGCCATGACCCTGACCCGATCCGCTGCGACCTCACCGGAGGCCACCGAGATGACGACTTCCACGCCCGCGACGCCCGCCCAGCCGGTGTCTGCCCAGCCCGTGTCTGCCCAGCCGATGCCCGCCCGGCCGGTGTCCGGCCAGCCGATGTCCGGCCCCGCGGTCGAGGTGTCGGTGGTCGAGGACCACCCGCTCTACCGGGCCGCGCTGGTCGGCTCACTCACGGAGACGCCCGGTGTCCGGGTCGGCGCCGCCGCCCGGT
Source organism: Solwaraspora sp. WMMD1047 (assembly GCF_029626155.1). NCBI lineage: Bacteria > Bacillati > Actinomycetota > Actinomycetes > Micromonosporales > Micromonosporaceae > Solwaraspora > Solwaraspora sp. WMMD1047. The sequence continues at coordinate 2,024,487 of NZ_JARUBL010000001.1, forward strand.
CGGTGGAGGAGTTCCTGGCCTACCGCCGGCCGGCCGGCACGGTGGTGCTGCTCGACCTCTCGCTACCCGGCGTACGCGGTGCGGCGGCGGTGCTCACCGTCGTGGAACGCGGCCACCGGGTGCTGGTGGTCTCCGCCCAGTCCGGCCGCGACGACGTGCTCTCGGCCATCGCGGCGGGGGCGAAGGGCTACCTGACCAAGGCGGCCGACGGCGACGAGGTGATCCGGGCGATCCGGACGGTCAGCACCGGTGGCACGTACGTGTCGCCGACCCTGGCCTCGATCCTGCTGGATTCCGCGAGCCGCCGGCAGGCCGGGCCCCGGCTCGCGCTCACCGCCCGGGAACGGCAGGTGTTGTCGCTGCTGGCGGCGGGGGAGCGGGATGTCGACATCGCCCGCGCGCTGTCGGTGAGCGTCCGCACCATCCGTTCCCACCTGGACCGGATCCGGGAGAAGACCGGGCGCCGGCGCCGCCCGGAGCTGACCCGGCTCGCCATCGAGGAGGGGATCGTCATGGCCGGCATCCGATGATCATTCACGCCACGCCGGCCGGCCGACCCGCGGTAGGTGGTGGTGTCCATTGCAGACGCCATCTACCATGCCGAATATCATGGATGATTCGGACCTGGCGTCGCGGTTCGCCGCCGGTGGCGACGACGCCTTCCGGTCGGTCTTCGCGACCTTCAAGGGACCGGTGTTCGGCATCGCGCTGCACGTGCTGGCCGACCCGGGGCTGGCCGAGGAGGCCGTCCAGATGGCGTTCCTCGGGGTGTGGCGCAGCCGGGCGCGGTTCGACCCGGAACGCAGCCTCAGCGCCTGGATCTTCGGCATCACCCGCAAGGCCGCGATCGACATCTTCCGGCGCGAGCGGCGGGCCCCGGCCACCGTGGACGCACCCGTCGAACAGGCGGTCGAGGCGTTCTCGGTGGAACGGCTCTGGGAGGCGTGGGAGGTCCGCCGGGCGATCGAGTCACTGCCCGCCGACGAGGCGGATGTGATGCGGTTGGTCCACTACTATCAGATGACGCACAGCGAGGCGGCCACCCACCTCGGGGTGCCGGTGGGCACCATCAAGTCGCGGTCGCACCGGGCTCACCGGCGACTCGCGGAGGCGCTCGGCCACCTCCTCGACAACCCCGGCGCGACAGCGCCGGCCGACGCCGGCGGAGGCGACCCCGCCGCCGGCCGGAGCGAGACCCAGGATCCTGACGAGATGTCGGCCGAGCCGGCCGGAGGGCGCAGATGAGCAGCGAAGACGTGGTGGGACGGCGAGCGGCCGCGCTCGCGTTCCCGACGCCTGCCGCGCCGGCGCCCCGGGCCGGTGAACCGACCGCTGGCGACCCGACCGCTGGCGACCCGGAGGCCGACCTGGCCGCCGCCGAGCGGGAGACCGTGCTGCGGGTGCGCCGGATGCTCGCCCACCCGGCCACCTGGACCGTCCCGCCCGACCTGGCGATGCCCGCGATCCCCGACCTGGCCATGCCAGCCATCCCCGACCCGGCGACGCCCGCCATCCCCGACCCGGTGGCATCCGAGCCGGCAACCGGCGGTCCGGCGGCCGAGCCGACTGGCGACGAACTCGCTGGCCACGCGTCGTCGGGCACCCCGACAGCGGCAGTGTCCGAGCCGGGCGATCCTGCCTCGGCCGACCTGGCGACCGGTGGCGGGACCGAGTCGAGGACCGGCGCGGACGAAGTGGCCGACGTCGATGGGGTGGCCGACGCGGACGGGGTAACCGCTGCGGACGGGGTAGCCGGCGCGGACGAAGCGGCCGGCGTTGGCGGGGCGGCCGGCGTTGGCGACGCCGGCGGGGCGGCTGTGGGCGTACCCGGTCGGGTGGTGGGGGCGCGGGCGCCGCACCCGGTCTCGGTGGCCCGGCCGCGCGGACGGCGGCGTCGGCGGCCGCTGTGGGCGTTGGGTGCGGCTACCGCGATGGCCGCGGCGGTCCTGCTGGTGATCTGGCTGGTGCCCGGGACGACCCCGGCGCCGGCCCCGACACCGAACACGGTCCGGTTGGCCCTCACCGGCACCGGTACGGCGCCCGGGGCGAGCGCGAACGTGGTCGCCACCGAGGAGGGCGCCGGTTGGAAGCTGGCCCTGGACATCTCCCAGCTGCCGCCGGCCGCCGAGGGGACGTACTACGAGGGTTGGCTGGCCGGGCCGGACCTGGTGGTGCCGCTGGGCACCTTCCACATGGACAATCCGGGTTCGGTCGGGCTCTGGTCCGGCCTGCCGCTGCGCGGCTTCGACCAGGTGGTCGTCACCGTGCAGCAGGTCGGCGGCGAACTCGGGCCGGGCGAACCGGTGCTGGCCGGGGACATACCACCCCAATAGTCCATCGATCACAGCAAAAGTCCGCCATGATCGGTCCCAGTTATCGGTATTTCGCCGCGAGCGTGAACCGAATCCCCGGATCAGCCGAATTCCTTGGTAGGGCCACCGTCGGTGAGCCAACCGGGAGGAAGCGATGAAACGCTGGGGACCCATCGGCACACTCTTGACCGGATTCGCGGTCGCGGCGGTGCTGATCGTGTTGAACATGCGGATCGGACCGGGTACCGAACCGGTGGCGAACGCCGCGGCAAACCAGCCGGCGGCGCAGGCCAGCGCCACCGCGCCCGCGCCGCCCCCGGAGGTGGCCGCGCCGCCCGCCGACCTGGCCGCCCCGCCCAGCGCCGAACCGACCCCCGCCCCCACCACGGCCGCGCCGCTGAACGTCACCTGGGCCGGCCGGGTCGACGGCGGCGGCGCCACCATCGCCATCTCCGCCAAGGGGGACCAGGCTGTGGCGTACATCTGTGACGGCAAGAAGGTCGAGGCCTGGCTCAAGGGCACCGCGGTCGACGGGCGGCTGGAACTGACCGGCAAGGACGGGGCCGAGCTGACCGGCAGCTACGACGGCGACCGGGCCGAGGGCGAGGTCAGCGTCGGCGACCGGAGCTTCACCTTCGACGTGGCGGCGACCAAGAAGCCGTCCGGCCTCTACCGCGCCACCGCCGACGTCCGTGGCGCCCGGATCGTGGGCGGCTGGATCGTGCTCCCCGACGGCACCCAGGTCGGACTCGCCACCGTGGCCGGCAAGGTGACTGCGGTGTCCACGTTGGACACGACCTCCGGCGGCGCCGAGGTCGGCGGTACGCCGGTGACCGGGGTGCCGGTCGACGGCCGGTTCTGAGGTGGTAACCCAGGTGAACCTCGGCGGTGATCCGGCCGACACCGTGCCGGTCGAGGAGCGCACCGACCAACCGGCTGGTGCCGATCCCGCCGGCCGGCGGCCGGCGGCGACCGCCGGGACGTGGGCGCTGCTGGTGCCGACCCTGCTCGGCTCGGCGGTCGCCGTCGGGCTGGGCGTCTACGGCCGGCTGCACGAGCCGACGAACATCGCGGTGAACGTCGCCGGCTTCTCCAGCCCGCTGACCGTGAAGGTGTGGCTGGGCACCGGGTCGGCGGTGCTGGCCATGATCCAGTTGCTCTCCGCGCTGGCGATGTGGGGCCGGCTGCCCGGATTCTCCGCCGGGAAGGGAACGGCCGCCCTGCACCGCTGGTCGGGCCGGGTCGCCTTCCTGCTGGCCGTACCGGTCGCCGTGCACTGCCTGTACGCGCTGGGCTTCCAGTCCTACGACACCCGCACCCTGCTGCACTCGCTGGCCGGCTGCCTCTTCTTCGGGGTGTTCACCATGAAGATGCTGCTGCTGCCGAAGCGCGGCCTGGCCGGCTGGGTGCTGCCGGTGGTCGGCGGACTGGTCTTCACCACCCTGGTGGGCGTCTGGCTGACCTCGTCGGTGTGGTTCTTCAGCACCGCGGGCTTCCAGTTCTGATGGTTCCGACGAGCGAAAGGTTGGGCCGATGGACGACGATCAGACGCGAGCCGTACCGGCGCAGTGCCACCCGCGGACCTGCGCTGACCGGCGTACGGTGCTGGCGGCGGCCGGCGCGGTCGGGGTGACCGCCGCGCTTGCCGGTTGCCAGGTGTACGGCACCCCGCAGCCGGCGGCACCGCCACCCGAGTCGGTCCCACAGCTCGAACCGGGCGCTCCCTCGGCCGGCGCTCCCTCGGCCGGCGCCGCGGCCGGGCCGGTCCTGGCCCGGCTCGCCGACCTGCCGGTCGGTGGCGGCAAGATCTTTGCGGACCAGAAGGTGGTGCTCACCCAGCCGGAGCCCGGCACCGTGCGCGCCTTCTCCAGTGTCTGCACCCACCAGGGCTGCGCGGTGAGTGAGATCGCCGACGGCACCATCAACTGCACCTGCCACGGCAGCAGCTTCAGCGTCGGTGACGGTTCGGTGACCGGTGGACCGGCCGGCCAGCCGCTGCCAGCGGTCCAGATCACGGTCGACGGCGAGGAGATCCGGCTGGCCGGGCCGTAGGCTCGGACCGTGACGGATCTGGAAATCAGGGTGGTGGGCTACGACTCGCCGGTGGCCCGGAAACTGGTGGTCGACGCGCTCGCCGACCTGGGCCGCCGGTACGGCGGCAGCGGCGACGACACTCCGGTGGACCCCGGCCAGTTCCAACCACCCAGCGGCGCGTTCCTGGTGGCGTACCTGGACGGGGCGGCGGTCGGCTGCGCCGGCTGGCGCAGCCACGGCGATGGCGACGAGACGGCCGAACTCAAGCGGATGTACACCGCGCCGACGGTTCGCGGTCGGGGCGTGGCCCGCCGACTGCTCGGCGCTGTCGAGCGGTCCGCCCGGGAACACGGCCGCAAGCGGCTGATCCTGGAGTGCGGCGACCGGCAGCCCGAGGCCATCGCGCTCTACCGGAGCTGCGGCTATGAGCTGATCGAGAACTTCGGCTACTACCGGGACGAGCCCGGAGTGCTCTCCTTCGGCCGGCTCCTCTGAGCCGGCCGGGCGGGACCGCTCAGGCGCGGGTGACCTTGCCAGCCTTGATGCAGGAGGTGCAGACCTTCAGCTTGCGGGTCGTGCCGCCGCCGGCCGGGGTGCGCACCGACTGGATGTTCGGGTTCCAGCGGCGGTTGGTCCGCCGGTGCGAGTGGGACACGTTGTGACCGAAGCCCGGCCCCTTGCCACAGACGTCGCACACGCTAGCCACGGGATACTCCTGGATTGATCGATCGTGAGGTCGCCGGCGGGTGTCGCCCGGACAACCTGGCCAGGTTACCCGATCCGCACCGCGCCCGGCCAATCGCCTCCCACCGACCGCCCGCGTGGGCGGCGCCGGGGGCTTGCGTCGGCGGTCGTCGGGTGTTCGGGGCACCGGCTCGGCGGCTGGTGATCTTCGGGTGGTGTGGCGTTGGGAGCGGGTGTCGGGCGGCGCCAGTAGGCTTCTGGCCGTGCTGGAGACCCTCGACGCCGCCGCCGTACGGCGTTGGTGCGCGAGCGGGCTCGCGGCGCTGAAGCGGCACCAGGGCGAGATCGACGCGTTGAACGTGTACCCGGTCCCGGACGGCGACACCGGGACGAATCTGGTACTCACCCTGACCTCGGCCCAACAGGCGCTCGCGCTCGACCTGGACAACTCGCCCGAGGACTCGCCGACCGAGACAGTCACGCCGCACGGGCGGGTGCTGCGGCTGATGGCCCGCGGCGCGCTGCTCGGGGCGCGCGGCAACTCCGGCGTGATCGTCTCTCAGGTGCTGCGCGGCCTCGCCGACGGCCTGGCCGGCACCACCGCCGTGCGCGGACGGGCGCTGGCCGGCGCGCTGCGGGTGGCCACCGACGCGGCGTACGCGGCGGTCGCCAGGCCGGTCGAGGGGACCGTGCTGACCGTGATCTCGGCCGCCGCGGCGGCCGCCGAACGGGCCGGCACCGACGACCTGGCGAGGGTGATCCGGGTCGCCGCCCGGGCCGCGACCGAGGCGTTGGCGCGTACCCCCGAGCAGTTGCCGCTGCTGGCCCGGGCCGGGGTGGTCGACGCCGGGGGGCGCGGCTTCTGCGTGCTGATCGACGCGCTGGCCGAGGTGGTCACCGGCGAGGTGGTCCGCCGGCCGGCCGCCGCGCCACCGTCGGCCCGCCCGCCCGTCACGACCGTCCGGGAGACCGGCTCCAGCGAGTACGCGTACGAGGTGCAGTTCCTGCTCGACGCCGACCCGGCGGCGGTGGACCGGCTGCGGGAGACCCTGGGTGGGCTGGGTGACTCGCTGGTGGTGGTCGGTGGTGGTGGCGCCAGACCCGGCGAGCCGGCCACCTGGAACGTGCATGTGCACGTCAACGACGTCGGCGCGGCCGTCGAGGCCGGGGTCGAGGCCGGGCAGCCGTACCAGATCTCGGTGACCCGCTTCGCCGACCAGGACGATCGGCCGCCCGCCGTCGCTGGCGGGGCTGGGCTGGGTGGCGCCGCCGGGGAGGGTGGCGCGGTCGGGCTGGCTGGCGCGGCCGGGTTGGGTGACGCGGCCGGGTTGGGTGGCGCGGCCGGGTTGGGTGGCGCGGCCGGGTTGGGTGGCGCGGCCGGGTTGGGTGGCGCGGCCGGTGCGGCGGAGGCACGCATCGCCTCGGCCGGTGTCGCGGGCGCGGGCGCGACCTGGGCCGGTGCCGCGCCGGAGACGGGCTCGGCGCTGCCCGCCGGGGTCGGGGTCGGCGCGGCCGGAGCTCCGTCCCGGTCTGCGGTCGTGGTCGCCGCCGGTGCCGGGCTGGCCGCGTTGTTCGCGGCCGAGGGCGCCGCGGTGCTGGCCGGCAACCCGTCCACCGGCGAGCTGCTCGACGCGATCCGGTCGACCGGTGCCGGCCAGGTCGTGGTGCTGCCCAACGACGTGAACACCCAGGCGGTGGCGCGGGCGGCGGGCCGCGAGGCGCAGCGCCACGGCGTACAGGTGAGCGTCGTGCCGACCAGGTCGCCGGTGCAGGCGCTCGCCGCGCTCGCGGTCCGGGACCCGGCCCGGGGGTTCGAGGACGACGTGATCGCGATGGCCGAGGCGGCGGGGGCGTGCCGCTCCGCCGAGGTCTGCTACGCCTCCCGGGAGGCGTTGACGGTGGCCGGACCCTGCCAGCCGGGTGATGTGCTGGCCCTGGTCGAGGGTGAGGTTCATCTGATCGGCACGGACCTGGTCGAGACCTGCCGGTCGCTGCTGGACGGCATGCTCGGCGGCGGCGGTGAGCTGGTCACCCTGCTGGTCGGCGCGGACGCCCCGGCCGGCCTCGGCGACGCCATCCGGGACCACCTGGCCCGCCGCTGGCCGTTCGTGGAGGCCCACCACTACCCCGGCGGGCAGCCGCACTATCCGTTGCTGGTGGGTGTGGAGTGACCGAACCGTCCACGATGGAGACGCCGTTGGCGAAGGTGGTCGGGGAGAAGACCGCCAAGGCACTCGCCGGGCATCTCGACCTGCACACGGTCGGCGATCTGATCTACCACTTCCCACGACGCTACGACGAACGCGGCGAGCACACCGACATCCGGTCGCTGACGGTGGGGGAGCAGGTCACGGTCCTGGGTCAGGTGCGGCGTACCAACCTGCGGCCGATGCGGCAGCGCCGGGGCAACCTACTGGAGGTGCTGGTCGAGGACGGCTCGGGCGGGGTGTTGACGCTCACCTTCTTCGGCCGGCAGGCGTGGCGGGAGAAGGAGCTGCGGCCCGGCCGGTGGGGGCTGTTCGCCGGCAAGGTCACCGAGTTCCGCAACCAGCGCCAGCTCAACGGCCCGGAGTACGTGCTGCTCGGCGGCGGGCCGGACGACGCGCCGGGCGAGGCCGCCGCCAACGGCGAGATCGAGGAGTTCGCCGGGGCGTTGATCCCGGTCTACCCGGCGGCGGCCGCCGTGCCGACCTGGGTGATCGCCCGGTGCGTACGGGTGGCGCTGGACACGTTGACCCCGCCCGAGGACCCGCTGCCGGCGACCGTGCGGGCCCAGCGGAAGCTCATCGGCCTGGACACCGCGCTGCGGGAGATCCACCGGCCGTCCAGCCGGGAGGACCTGTACCGGGCCCGGCACCGGCTGAAGTGGGACGAGGCGTTCGCCGTCCAGCTGACCCTGGTGCAGCGGAAGGTGCGGGCGGCGTCGTGGCCGGCCCGGCCCCGGCCGCGCCGTGCCGACGGGCTGCTGGCGACCTTCGACGGCCGGCTGCCGTACGAGCTGACCGCCGGCCAGCGGAGGGTCGGCGAGGAGGTGGCCACCGACCTGGCCACCGCGCACCCGATGCACCGGCTGCTGCAGGGCGAGGTCGGTTCCGGCAAGACGGTCTGTGCGCTGCGGGCGATGCTGCAGGTGGTGGATGCGGGCGGGCAGGCGGCGTTGTTGGCGCCGACCGAGGTGCTCGCCGCCCAGCACCACCGCGGCATCCTGGACCTGCTCGGACCACTGGGCCGGGCCGGCGAGCTGGACGGCGACGCCGGCGGCACCCGGACCGCGCTGGTCACCGGCTCGCTCGGCGCGGCCGCGCGGCGGGCGGCGCTGGCGGAGGTGGCGGCCGGGCGCGCCGGCATCGTGGTGGGCACGCACGCCCTGCTGTACGAGGGGGTCGACTTCGCCGACCTGGGGCTGGTGGTTGTCGACGAGCAGCACCGGTTCGGGGTGGAGCAGCGGGACGCGCTGCGGGCCAAGGCGGAACAGCCGCCGCACGTGCTGGTGATGACCGCCACCCCGATTCCCCGGACGGTGGCGATGACCGTCTACGGCGACCTGGAGATCTCCACCCTGACCGAGCTGCCGCGCGGGCGCTCCCCGATCGCCTCGCACGTGGTGCCGGCGGCGGAGAAGCCGGCATTCCTGGAGCGGGCCTGGCGCCGGCTGCGCGAGGAGGTCCAGGCCGGACATCAGGCGTACGTGGTCTGCCCGCGGATCGGCGACGGCGCTTCGACCGCCGGTGGGGAGGAGGCGGGCGGCCCCGGCGAGGACGGCCGCCGGCCACCGCTGGCGGTGACCGAGGTGGCGCCGCTGCTGGTCGACGGCCCGCTGCACGGGCTGCGGATCGAGGTGCTGCACGGCCGGTTGCCGGCCGACGAGAAGGACCGGGTGATGCGGTCGTTCGCGGCCGGCGCCATCGATGTGCTGGTGGCCACGACGGTGGTCGAGGTCGGGGTCGACGTGCCGAACGCCACCGTGATGATCGTGCTGGACGCCGACCGGTTCGGCGTATCCCAACTGCACCAGCTCCGTGGCCGGGTCGGTCGGGGCGCGGCCGCCGGGCTCTGCCTGCTGGTCACCGAGGCCGCCGAGGGTACGCCGGCCCGTGAGCGACTGGCCGCGGTGGCCTCGACCACCGACGGTTTCCGCCTGGCCGAGCTTGATCTGGAGCAGCGCCGCGAGGGTGACGTGCTCGGCGCCAGCCAGTCCGGCCGCCGCTCCCACCTGCGGCTGCTCTCCCTGCTGCGCGACACCGAGCTGATCCGCGACGCCCGGGCCGAGGCGATCGCCCTGGTCGACGAGGACCCGGAGCTGGACCGCCATCCGGCCCTGGCCGCGTCGGTGGCCGCGCTCGTAGACGAGGAACGCGCGGAGTACCTGGAGAAGGGCTGACCCACCCTCTTCCCAGATTCCCGGACGATCGGGCCGGCGGGGCGTAGATCGGCTGGCAGGGAGTTGATCGGGCTGGCAGGGCGTGGGCCGAGCATGCGGGGCGTCGATCGGGCTGGCAGGGCGTGGGCCGAGCCTGCAGGGCGTCGATCGGGCCGGCGGGTGTGGGCCGAGCATGCGGGGCGTCGATGGGGCCGGCGGGTGTGGGCCGAGCATGCGGGGCGTCGATGGGGCCGGCGGGTGTGGGCCGAGCCTGCGAGTGTGGGCCGGGCCGACGCGGGCGCAGGGCGCTGGGCGGGAATGGCGACGCATGGCTGGGTGGCGGTCTGTTGCGGTGCTCTTCAGTTTCGTCGGTGGTAGTGGTTGCGGCGGGGTAGTTGGGTGGGGTCGAGCCAGGCGGGTGGGATGAGTTCGGGACGTCCGTCTGACGCGAGGCGGACTTGCCATTGGCCGGTGTGGATGAGGCGGTGGTGGTAGCCGCAGATCAGGACGGCGTTGTCGAGGGTGGTGGTGCCGCCGTCGTGCCAGGCGGTGATGTGGTGTCCGTCGCACCATCGTGGTGGTCGGTCGCAGCCGGGGAAGGCGCATCCGCCATCGCGCAGCACGAGGGCGCGGCGCAGTGGTCCGGTGAACAGTCGTCGTTGCCGGCCGACGTCGAGGACCTGGCCGTTGCCGCCGAGGACGGCGGGCAGGACCTGCGCGTCGCAGGCCAACCTCCGTACAGCGGCGGGGGTGAGAGCGGCGCCGGTGTCGAGCATCCCGGCGCCGACCTGGGAGGTCAGGGCGTCGTAGCCGATGGTGACCACGAGTTGTGGGCGGTCGCCGCCCGAGGCGGGCAGTTGCTCGGTGCGCAGCGCCAGTCGGCAGATCTCGGCCAGCGCGTCGTGGCGGCGTTGTCCGGGGCTGCGGTCGTCGCCGTCGCCGCTGGGGGTGCACAGCGGGTCGAGAGCGGCGTGGAGCAGGCCGGCGGTTTCGACGTCCAGGATCCCGGTCAGCCGGACCCGCCCGTCCGTGGGTGAGGACAGAGTGACGTGCCGGCGCGGGTGGGCATGTTCCTCCTCGCGTTGCAGGGCGGCGGCCTCGGCCTGCTCGGCGACCTGCGGGGCGACGTGGTGCAGGATCCGCCGGCCCAACCCGCGCAGGATCGCCGGTTCGAAGCGGCCGCTGTGATCCACCAACGCCTGCGCCGCTTTGTCGACCACCTCGGAGCCGACGGTGGCGGGTAGGTGGGCCACCATGTCGACGATCACCCGGGCCTGTTCGACGTTGATCGCCCCGACGGACAGGGCTTGGCCCACCACGGCGGGAGCGGTGTCCAACGCGGCGGCCAACTCCACCATCCGCCGGGAGACGCGGCCGGAGACGCGTAGCCGCTCCCGCAGCCACACCGCCGTGGACGAGGCACCGTGAGCGGCGGCGACACCACGCCCGTCGACCTCCCGCACCAACACCAACCGCAACGCCGCCAACCGCTGCTCAACACCATGCACCGTCTCCAACGCGGCGATCAACTCACCCTCGGGCAGAGCCCACGCCTCGCGGAGGGCGGCCTCGTCCACCAGGCCACCGATGCTCCGCAACGCCTCCAACACCACCACAGAATAGAACAGGTGTACGACAAGAATGAGCCACCGCTGACCAGAGACACCCGACGAAACGGCCGCAACATGGGTCCCGCGGACCTTCATCGTGTCGGCGGGCTCACTGGCCGGCCGGGATCCGAAGGAACGAGCCGAGTACCCGAGAACAGAGATCCGAGGTCCGGGAACGGGAAGCGGGAAACGGCTGAGGGCGCGCCGACCGTTTCCGGTCGACGCGCCCTCAGGCGGATGGTGCAGGTCCCGTCGGGACCGTCGATCAGGCGGTGAAGGTCACCCGGCGACGGCGGGCCAGGAAGAACAGGCCGCCACCCACGGCGAGCAGCAGGGCCGCTCCGCCAGCGATGCCGCCCGCGGCGGCGCCGGTGACCGGCAGGCCGCCACCGTCGCCACCGGTGTCGCAGTCCTCGGGCTGCTGCCAGGCGATCGGGTCGCCCTCTTCGCCGTCGGCGCTCGGCACGACCTCCAGGCCCTCCTCGGCCGGGAAGCTGACGGTCTCGGTGCTGCCCGGCGCCACGGTCACGGTCTGCGGCTCACCCGTGTTCGGGGTCAGCGTGATGGTGAACTCCTCGCCGTCCTCCGGGTTGATGAACTCGAAGATCAGCTCGTCGCAGGTCTCGGCGTAGCTCAGGGTCGGCTCGCCCGGCTCGACGCAGTCCTCGGCCGGCGGCGGGGTGTCGTCGAAGAGCGGCTCCTGCTGGCCCTCCTCGGTGACCACGATGTTGCCGGCGTTCTCGGCCGGCACGGTCACGGACGCTTCCGCGCCCGGCGCGACGGTCTCCTCCTTGACGAAGTCGCCCTCGCCGGTGACGGTGAACTTGGCCGGCCCGGTGGCGTCCTCGGCGTTCTGCAGCTTGACCACTACGGTGCCGTCACAGTCGGAGGTGACGGTGGCCGACGGCTTCGGGGTGGCCGGCGGCGGCGGCTCCTCTTCCTCGACGCAGCTGTCGCTGAACTTGATCTCAGCGCCGGCGAAATCCTTCTCGCGGTGCCCGTTCTCCCACTTCGCCTTCACCTTGAGGTTGGCCCCGGTGGCCTCGCCCGGGAGCCGGTGGGTGGCGACCAGCGGCGTGTCGACCGAGTGCGGGTAGACCTGGCCCTCGGTCACCGCGATGCCCGGGATGGTGATGTCGACCCGGTCGCGACCGGCGAAGCTCTTGGCCTCCACCGCGACGAGCTTGTAGTTCTTGACATTACGGGGGGCAATGCTGTCGACGGTCCAGGTCAGGACCCATTCGCCGGTGGTCGTGTCACACTCGGCCTCGACCTTGACCTCGCTGTGGTGGGCGCTGGCGGGGGAGGCGACGGCGACCGCCGCGGTGAGGCCGAGGAAGGCGGCCCCCATGACGGCGAGTGGTCGCCGCAGCGACAGCTTGGGACGGATCACGCGGTACTCCTGAAGGGTGGGAGCGTCAGGGCACGCCGTGGGAGGGACGTCGAGATCGCTGCCATCAGCGGCGCGACCTGCGAAGACTTCTCTCCAACGTCGTTGGCCGGCGGAAGGGGAGCCGGCACAGCGCCCGACCTTAGCGATTCCTGTGGTTTCGGGACAGCCTTCAGGGTTCACTAACGATGATGTTCTCCATTCGTGATGTTTGATGTACGCCGGGTGATTGTATGAACGCGTGTGGCTATTGGGGCTCCTGGGGTGACACCCGGCCGCCGCCCGCTTGACGGCGGTCGTTCACCCGCGCGGCGTCGCGTAGCGTCTCCGACATGGCAACCGACGGCACGCCCCGGATCGGGCCCAGGTGAGCCGGATCGTCGCCGGCACGCTGGGCGGGCGGCGGATCGCCGCGCCGGCCGGCGGCCGGACCAGACCGACCTCCGACCGGGTACGCGAGGCGCTGTTCAGTGCCATCGAAGCGGACGTGGACCTCGTCGGGGCGCGCTTCGTCGACCTGTACGCCGGCTCCGGCGCGGTGGGCCTGGAGGCGCTGTCGCGCGGGGCCGAACACGTGCTGCTGGTCGAGTCCGATCCGCGTGCCGCCCGGACCATCCGGCAGAATCTCGCCGCCCTGGGCGCCAGCCCGGCCGCCCGGCTGGTGACCGGCCGGGTCGCCAAGGTGCTGGCGGCCGGACCGCCCGACGGCCGGCCCTACGACGTCGTCTTCGCGGACCCGCCGTACGCGGTGCCGGGTGCGGAGATCACCGCGATGCTGGCCGCCCTCGTCGACCGGGACTGGCTCGCCGCCGGTGCCGTGCTGGTGCTGGAGCGGGCCACCCGCGACACGCCCCCGACCTGGGTGGAAGGCGTCACTGCCGGGCGGAGCAGGCGTTATGGGGAGACCACCCTTTGGTACGGTCGGCGATCATGAGGCGCGCGGTCTGTCCAGGCTCGTTCGATCCGGTAACCAACGGCCATCTCGACATCATCGGGCGGGCCAGCCGGCTCTTCGACGAGGTCATCGTCGGGGTGCTGATCAACCAGTCCAAGCGGGGCCTGTTCAGCGTCGACGAGCGCCTGTCGATGCTGCGCGAGGTGACCGGCTCGTACGACAACGTCCGGGTCGAGTCGTTCCGTGGCCTGCTTGTCGACTTCTGCCGGGCTCAGCAGGCGGCGGTCCTGATCAAGGGCCTGCGGGCGGTCAGCGACTTCGACTACGAGCTGCAGATGGCGCAGATGAACATCGGGCTGGCCGGGGTCGAGACGCTGTTCATGCCCACCAACCCGCTCTACTCCTTCCTCTCCTCCAGCCTGGTCAAGGACGTCGCCAAGTGGGGCGGGGACGTCTCGGCGCACGTACCCGACGTGGTCGGTCGGTTGCTGCACGAGCGGCTGAACGCGGCAACGCGGGATTGACCCGGCACGCTCCGCAGCCGAGAATCAGCCACCGCGTACGCATCCTGATGACCGGTTCCGACGCGCGGACCGCATCATTGGTTGAACCGCAATCCGGCCGGACGCCGCATCATGTATGTCAGCCACGAACGACAGGAGTGAGGTACCGGTGGACCCGCTCGACCGCATTGACGAGATCATCAACATGGTGGAGACGGCCCGCTCCGTCCCGATGTCGCGTAACAACGTCATGGTCGACCGGGGCGAGATGATCGGTGCGCTCGACGAACTGCGCGCCGAGCTGCCGGTGGAGCTGCGCCGGGCGGCCGCGCTGCTCGACGAGCGGGACAAGATCATGGATGCCGGCAAGCGGGAGGCCGACCGGATCATCAGCGAGGGTGAGGCGGAACACGCCCGGCTGGTGTCGGTGAACGAGATCACCGTCTCGGCCGAGCACGAGGGAGCCAGGATCATCGCCGAGGCCCGCGCCGAGGCGCAGCGGCTGCGGGAGGAGGTCGACGACTACGTCGACACCGCGCTGGCCAACTTCGAGCAGTTCCTGACCCGGGCACTGGCCTCCATCGAGCGGGGCCGGGACAAGATGCACGCGCTGCGGGAGATCGGCAGCTTCGTCGGCGAGGAGAACGAACGCCCGCTGCCGTTCTGACCCCCGTGACCTCCCGGCCGCGTCGGCGCGGCCGGCGCAGCACCGACGAGCAGGGCCGGTTCGACGGCGGGGCCGCCGGCCAGGTAACCTGTTTCGTCGGCCTCTCACAGGCCGGAGTCTGACTATGCCCAAGCACTCGACTAACCACCTTGACCCCAGGTCGCCGCTGGTCCTCGACACGAGGGAGCTGCCGCGCCGGCCTGGAGTGATGCGTACGGTGAAGCGGGTCGTGCCGGCACCGGCGGACCTCGGCCTGGAGATGATCGGCGTTCCGGAGGGCGCGGACCTCGACCTCGACCTGAGGTTGGAGTCGGTGTCCGAGGGGGTGCTCGTATCGGGGACCGTCACCGGTCCCATCCAGGGCGAGTGCGGTCGCTGTCTGCGCCCGATCACCGATTCGGTGGTCGTCGACATCCAGGAGCTGTACGCGTACGCGAACAGCGCCACGGACGAGACGACCGACGAGGACGAGGTGGGGCGGATGCAGGGTGACCTGCTCGACCTGGAACCGGCCCTGCGGGACGCGGTGGTGCTCGCGCTGCCGACCAACCCGGTGTGCCGGGACGACTGCCCAGGGTTGTGCCCCGACTGTGGGGTGCACTGGGACGACCTGCCGGCTGACCACAGCCACCAGCAGATCGACCCGCGCTGGGCGGGTCTGTCGAAACTGACCCGTCAAGAGGAGTAGGAACCGTGGCTGTCCCCAAGCGCAAGATGTCGCGCAGCAACACCCGGTCGCGCCGGGCGCAGTGGAAGGCCACCGTGGTCGCCACCGTGGCGTGCCCGCAGTGCCGGTCGCCGAAGCTGCCGCACGCCGCCTGCGGCGTCTGCGGCACCTACAACGGCCGCCAGGTCATCGAGGTTTGATTACGGACCGCGAGTGACGCTGCCGGCCTCCGGTCAGGCGGCGCGCGCGCCCTGGCGACTGCCCGGTGCCGCGGACTCCACCGGCGCCGGCCGCGATCACGCGGCCGCCGCCGGACCGGGGTCGGGCACCGTGCGGATCGCCGTCGACCTCCTCGGCGGGGACGGAGCTCCCGCCGTCGTGGTTGACGGCGCTCTGCGGGCGTTCGGTGCCGATCCCGACCTGCATCTGCTGCTCGTCGGCCCTCCCGAGGCCGCCGGCGAGCTGATCGCTGCCGTGGAACCGGCCGACCACCGCCGGATCGGCGTACGGTCGGTCCGCGACGCCGTGGCTATGACCGATCTGCCCAGCCGAGCCAGCCGGGCCGACACCACCGTGCGGGCGGCGGTGGCCGCCGTGGCCGAGGGCGCCGCCGACGCGCTGGTCTCGGCCGGCGCCACCGGGGCGACGGTCACCGCGGCCGTGCTCGGCTTCGGCCGGTGGCCGGAGGTTCGACGGCCCGCGCTGGCCGCCGTCCTACCCGCCGTCGCCGGCCCGGTGGTGCTGCTCGACGTGGGCGGCTCGCTGGAAGCGCGGGCCGGCACGCTGGCCCAGCACGCGGTCCTGGGCGCCGGCTACGCCAACGTCGTGCACGGCCTACCGGCCCCCCGGGTCGGGCTGCTCTCCATCGGAGCCGAGGCCGGCAAGGGCGACCGGGTCCGGCGGGCCGCCGACCCCCTCCTCGCCGGTCAACCGCTGCCCGGGGGCGCGCGCTACATCGGCCTGGTGGAGGGCCACGACGCTGCGGTGGGCGGCCGGGTCGATGTCGTCGTCACCGACGGTTTCACCGGAAACGTCCTGCTCAAAGGCATCGAAGGCGCGTACGCGATGGCCGGTGGGCCACCGGCCGGCGGTGACGTGCCCCGGGCCGCCGTCCTGCTCGGCGTCGCCGGCACGGTGGTGGTCTGCCACGGCGCCGCCGGCGACCAGGACGTCGCCTCCGGGATCGCCCTCGCCGCCCACCTGCACCGTCAGGGCGCGGTCGAGTCGATGGCCCGGCTCCTCGCTCCGACCGGCACCGACTCCCCGACGCTGGGCGACTCCCCGGTTCGGGGTGACTCCCCGACGCGGGAGGACGCTTCGGCCCGCAACGACGCTCCGGCCCGCAACGCCATCCCGGTCGGGGACGACCGCGACACCGATACCGAGGTAAGGGCATGACCAACGACAAGCGGCGCCGCGCGCCGGTGGGGCATCTGGAGGCGGCGTTCGGCGTCGCCCTGGACCCGGAACTGCTGGAGCGGGCGCTGACCCATCGCTCGTACGCGTACGAGAACGGTGGGCTGCCGACCAACGAACGCCTGGAGTTCCTGGGTGACTCGGTGCTCGGCGTGGTGATCACCGCGGCGCTCTTCCACAACCACCCGGACCTGCCCGAGGGGCAACTCGCCAAGCTGCGGGCCAGCGTGGTCAACATGCGGGCGCTGGCTGACGTGGCCCGCCGGCTCGGACCGTCCGGACTCGGGCCCTACCTGCTGCTCGGCAAGGGCGAGGAGGCCACCGGCGGGCGGGACAAGGCGAGCATCCTGGCCGACACGCTGGAGGCGCTGCTCGGGGCGATCTACCTGCAGTACGGGCTGGACACCACCGCCATCGTCATCCACCGGCTCTTCGACCCGCTGATGGCCGAGTCGGCCGGTCGGGGCGCGGCGCTGGACTGGAAGACCAGCCTCCAGGAGCTGACCGCGGCGCTCGGCATCGGGGTGCCGGAGTACCAGATCGACGAGGCTGGTCCGGACCACGCCAAGACCTTCACCGCCTGGGTGGTGGTGGCCGGGCGCCGGTACGGCGGCGCCGACGGCCGGAGCAAGAAGGAAGCCGAGCAGCGGGCCGCCGAGGCCGCCTGGCGAACCCTGTCCGAGCAGGGCCCCGACCCGGTGGCCGACCCGGCGGCGGCCACCGCTCCGGCCGAACCGGCCGTGCCGGCCGAGCCGTCGGCGCTGGCCGAGACGCAACCGGCCGCGTCGACCGACCCACCGGCGTTGGCCGGGGTGGGCGGGTCGGCGCGGGGTGCGGCCGAGGCGCCGGCGTTGGCCGAGGCCGTGGGATCGGCCCGGGCCGAGGTCGGCACCGAGCCGACGGAACCCGGTCGTGCCTGAGCTGCCCGAGGTGGAGACCGTCCGGCAGGGCCTGGCCCGCTGGGTCACCGGTCGCCGGATCGCCGCCGTCGAGGTCCACCACCCGCGTGCCGTACGCCGCTATCCGCCCGGCGGCGCGCAGTTCGCCGCCGCGCTGGCCGGTCGGTCGATCCTGGACGTTCGCCGGCGCGGCAAGTATCTCTGGCTGCCGTTGGACAGCGGCGACGCGATCGTCGGCCACCTCGGCATGTCCGGCCAGTTGCTGCTGCTGCCGGCGGACGCCCCGGCCGGCCCACACCTGCGGGTCCGGTTCGACTTCGACGACGGCGGCCCGCAGCTGCGCTTCGTGGACCAGCGCACCTTCGGTGGGCTGTCGCTCTCGCCGGGCGGCGCGGAGCTGCCGGCGGAGATCGCCCACATCGCCCGGGACCCGCTCGACCCGGAATTCTCCGACGCCGGGTTCGTGGCGGCGGTCCAGCGGCGGCGTACCGGGATCAAGCGGGCGCTGCTCGACCAGACGTTGATCTCCGGGGTCGGCAACATCTACGCCGACGAGGCGCTCTGGCGAGCCCGGCTGCACGGTGGACGGGCCACCGCCGTGCTCACCGCAGCAGCGGTCAACCGGCTGCTCGGGCACGTCCGGGACGTGCTCGGCGAGGCGATCAAGCAGGGCGGCACCAGCTTCGACGCGCTCTACGTCAACGTCAACGGGGAGAGCGGCTACTTCGACCGGTCGCTGAACGTCTACGGGCGGGAGGGGTTGCCGTGCCACCGGTGCGGGGCGCCGATCCGCCGGGAGTCGTTCATGAACCGGTCGTCGTACAGCTGCCCGCGCTGCCAGCCGCGGCCCCGGGTGCCGCTCTGACCGCCGGTCAGCGCAGACAGGGCGAGCGCCAGGCCCCCAGCTCGCGGGCCTTGCGCATGGAGACGAAGCCGTAGCCGAGGGCGGTCACGCAGAAGTCGGCGGTGGATCCCTCGTACTCGACGTGGAAGACCGGCTTGCCGGCGTCGACGAAGGCCAGCAGCCGGTCGCACCTGCCGGCCCGCACACACTCCTCGTTGACGGCGAAGTCGAACTCCGGCTCCAACGCCACCGCCTGGTCGACGTCGTTGCGCAGCCCGGGGGAGAGTCCCAGGGACCGGGCCAGCTGGGCCAATCGCCGGTTGAAGGTGAGTTGGTCGTCGAAGGTGAGCGGAAAGCCGGAGTCGACCTGGTAGCCCTGCACGTCGTCGGGGGCGACCGAGTCGAAGCCCTTGCCCCGGCAGAGCCGGAACCGGTCGGCCAGGATCGGTTCGAGCACCGTCCACTGCCGGATGTCCAGCCAGCGCTCCGCACCGGCCCGGCCGGTGGCGCTGGCGGGGTCGGCCTGGCCGGTGGAGTTGCCGGGGTCGGCCTGGCCGGCGGCGTGGCCGAGGACGGTCGCCGGGAACCGGCCGGCGTCCGGGCGGCCCGCCTCGTACCGGCCGGCCCGGACGTGGCAGATCAGCCGCCGGCCGCGCTGGCGCAGCAGTTGGGCCGCTTCGGCGGTGGTGTCGAAGCCGTCGAGCAGGAACACCTCGGCGTCGACGTCGGGGTCGAGTTCGCCGGTGAGCTGCATCTGCCAGGTCTGCGGGGCGGTCAGCCAGGGGCGGGGCGCCACCGGCGGGGCGGGGTCGCCGGAGCAGCCGGGCAGCGTGGCCGCGGTCAGGGCGGTGACGACCAGCGCGGCGCCGAGCAGCGTCGCCGGGAGCCGGCCGACCGGCCGGAACCGGCGTACGGGCATCGCCTCAGTTGGCCGCGGTCGTCAAGAGCAGCACACCCCCTCGACCCGACAACGACCGGACCGTCGGCCCGGTCACGGCGGGCTCAGGCGACCGAGCCGAACATCTGGGTCCAGTAGAGGGTGCCGTCGGCGGCCGCCGCGATCCCCACCCCGATCGCCTTCGCGTCGCAGTTGAGGATGTTGGCCCGGTGGCCAGGGCTGTTCATCCAGCCCTCCATCACCGCCGCGGGGGTGCGGTAGCCGGCGGCGACGTTCTCGCCGATCGCCCGCCGGTAGCCGGCCCGTTCCGCGCGGTCCCAGGGGGAGCTGCCGTCACTGCCGGTGTGCGACATGTTCTCGGTCTCGGCCTGGTCCTCGCTGTGCAGCCGGGAGGCGGTGGCCAGCTGGTTGTTGGACTGCACCGTCCCGCAGCCGTTGGCGGTCCGCTCCCGGTTGACCAGCTCGATGACCTGGCCCTCCCGGGTGTCGGCGGTCGGCGCCGCGGCGGGGGCGGCGGCCCGGGACCGGGTACGGGTCGGGGTGGGACTGCTGCGGCGGGCCTTCGACGGGGTGGCCGAGGGGGTCGGCGCGGCGGCGGCGGACGGCGACGGGGTGGGGGTGGCGTCGGGGCTCGGCGCGGCCGGCGGCGACTCCTCGCCGAGCAGCCCGTACTCGGCTTCGCCGGCGCCGGGTTCCGGCAGATCCCCGGCGGCGTTCGCAGGTCGGGCGTCGTCGCCGTCACCGGCGAAGCTCGGCGGCAGCAGCGCCGCGCCGATCCCGAGCCCGAGCAGCAGTACACCGACCAGCACGGCGAGCCCGATCGGCAGCGGCCAACGGCCCGGGCTGCGGTGCCGGCCGGACCGGGTCTGGTCCGGCTCGACCCGGCGGGAGCCGGCCGGCCGCGGAGCCGGTCGCGAATCGGGTCCCCGGCCGGACCCGTCTCCGGTGGCCGCGTCGTCGTCGTACGGATCCAGCGGGTGTTCCCCGTCAGCGCGGTACGGGTCGTCGCCGTACCGGTCAGCGCCGTCGACGCGGTACCGGTCAGCGTCGTCGACGCGGTACCGGTCAGCGTCGTACCGGTTGGCCCCGTACCCGTCGGCCCCGTACCGGTCGGCGGGGTGTGGCGGGTCGGTCTGGTACGGGTCGGGGGCGTGCGAGGTGGCGGCCGACCGGTCCCAGGCCGGCTCGGTTGATCGGCCGGCGGGCTCCCGGTGAAATTCCGGATACCCCTCGCCGGGAGGGTTGTACTCGGGGAAGCCGTTCGGCAGGTGGCCGTTGTGCGGCCGGGCATCGTCGGCGGGGCCGGACCGGCCGCCCCATTGGCCGGACGGTGGATACGGCTGGCGATCCGCCGACGGCTCGGTACGCCAGGGCGTACCGTCTTGATCGATCGGATCGGTCCACCCGTGCACGCGCCGGCCTCCGCTGTCGTCTGGTCTGACTGCTGCGACGGTACGGGCGCCTGATGGGGTGGGCAACGTGGCTAAGGAAGATATAAGGCTGTCTACAGGTAGGCGTTGACCTGCGGAAACGCGTCAGGCGCTACACTGTGTGGTGTCCGAACAGTGATCTTGTTCGTGCCTCACGGCGACCCCTTGGGCAAGACGGTGGTCGACACGCTGGTGATTCACGTCCCAGGAAACTTGACGTGGCGGGGGCGCCGGCAGATTATATAGGTGTCGCCAGTCGCGCCCGACCATGCCCGCGTGTTCTCCGTGGGTGGGCAGTCGCGAACAGTTGGGCGCGCGTTGGCCGGCCTTTCCGGCAGCGCATTACAAGGAGACGATATGGCGAAGGCCCTCTACGGCCACGTTGGTGCAGCGCCCGATCGGCGTCTGCTCGACGAGGTCACCCGGTTGCGTTCCCGGGTACAGGCACTGGAGTTCGAGATCACGCGGTTGCGCGCCGAGAACGATCGGCTCGCTGCTGCGGCGGCCGAGGCAGACGATCTGCTGCGGCTCGCCGAGCCCGCGCTGACCTGATCGCCGGGGCGCCGGGTGACCGGCGCCCACCGCCTGACACCTGGATCGCAGCAACAAGATCGCGCGCCGACACACCCGTGGCGGCGCGCATTTTTTGTGCCTGGACGGCCATCTTTTGCGGCAGTGCCGGGCGATTTTCCATTTTTGTGGTAGTTGGATCGCCCGGCGGGCCGCCCGTGGGCATTGGATACGCTGCTCAGAGCGTGCCGACAGGTGACCGGCACGGTACGGGGTTACCCTCCGGGGTGACCGGTCCGGCGGGACGGCGGTGGACGGGGTCCAGCCACCCGGCGGTCACCTCGGACGAGGATCGGAAAGCGTGTATCTCAAGAGCCTGACGGTGAAGGGCTTCAAGTCCTTCGCCTCCACCACGGCGTTGAAACTGGAGCCGGGGATCACCTGCGTGGTGGGTCCCAACGGCTCCGGCAAGTCCAACGTCGTCGACGCCATCGCCTGGGTGCTCGGCGAACACAGCGCCAAGGCGCTGCGGGGCGGCAAGATGGAGGACGTCATCTTCGCCGGCACGGCCGGCCGGGCGCCGCTGGGCCGGGCCGAGGTCACCCTCACCATCGACAACACCGACGGCGCGCTGCCGATCGACTACACCGAGGTCTCCATCACCCGGCGGATGTTCCGCTCCGGGGAGAGCGCGTACGAGATCAACGGCGACTCCTGCCGGCTGCTCGACATCCAGGAGCTGCTCTCCGACTCGGGCATCGGCAGGGAGATGCACGTCATCGTCGGTCAGGGCCAGCTCGACGCCGTCCTGCACGCCAAGCCGGAGGACCGGCGGGCGTTCATCGAGGAGGCGGCCGGTGTCCTCAAGCACCGCAAGCGCAAGGAAAAGGCG
The DNA here is from genome assembly GCF_029626155.1 of Solwaraspora sp. WMMD1047. NCBI lineage: Bacteria > Bacillati > Actinomycetota > Actinomycetes > Micromonosporales > Micromonosporaceae > Solwaraspora > Solwaraspora sp. WMMD1047. The sequence continues at coordinate 2,046,498 of NZ_JARUBL010000001.1, forward strand.
CTGCGCAAGCTCGACGCGATGCAGACCAACCTCAACCGCCTCACCGACCTGACCGCCGAGCTGCGCCGCCAGCTCAAACCGCTGGGCCGGCAGGCCGAGGTGGCCCGGCGGGCCGCCACCATCCAGTCCGACCTGCGCGACGCCCGACTGCGGCTGCTCGCCGACGACCTGGCCACCCTGCGCTCCACACTGGACAAGGAGATCGCCGACGAGACCGCGCTGCGTCAGCGGCGCGAGCAGGTCGAGGCCGAGCACACCGAGCTGCAGCACCGGCTCGCCGAACTGGAGGCCGCGCTCGCCGAGGACGCCCCGCTGCTGGCGTCGGCCCAGGACACCTGGTACCGCCTCTCCGCCCTGCAGGAGCGGTTCCGCTCCACCGAGCAGCTGGCCCGGGAACGACTGCGGCATCTGAGCAGCGCCGGTGACGACGAACGTCCCGGCCGCGACCCGGACCAGCTCGCCGCCGAGGCCGAGCGGGTCCGGGCCCAGGAGGCGGAGCTGCGGGCCGCCCTGACCGAGGACCAGGTCCGACTGGCCGAGGCGGTCGAGGGACGCCAGCAGCTGGAACGGCAGCTCGCCGAGGCCGAACGCGCGCTGGTCGCCGCGGCCAAGGCGATCGCCGACCGGCGGGAGGGACTGGCCAAGCTGACCGGGCAGGTCAACTCGGCCCGCGCCCGGACCGGCTCGGCGGCCGAGGAGATCTCCCGGCTGGCCGCCGCGCACGCCGACGCCCAGGCCCGGGCGCAGCAGGCCCAGGCCGACCTCGACGCGGTCGCCGCCCAGTCCTCCGAGGCCGACCGGGACAACGCCGACCTGGACGCCCGGCACGCCGAGGCGCTGGCCGCTCAGGAGGCGGCCACCGCGACCGTCCGCTCGCTGTCGGACGCCGAGCGGGCCGCGGAGAAGGAGGCGGCCACCTGGAAGGCCCGCCAGGACGCGCTGGAGATGGGGCTGCGCCGCAAGGACGGGGCCGGTGCGCTGCTGGCCCGCGCCGGCGAGGTGCCGGGCCTGCTCGGCGGCCTGGCCGGCCTGCTGACGGTGGCGCCCGGACACGAGGCGGCGCTGGCCGCCGCGCTCGGCGCCCTCGCCGACGCGGTCGCGGTCAGCGGGGTCGACGAGGCGGCCGAGGCGATGCGGCTGCTCAAGATCGCCGACGCCGGCCGGGCCAGCATCCTGGTCGGTGGGGTGGCCGGGCCGGGCATGATCGGGTCGGCCGACGCGCTGCGCCCACAGCTGCCCGACGGCGCCCGCTGGGCACCGGACCTGGTCGGCTGCCCGGACGACATCCGCCCGGCGGTGCACCGGGCGCTGCGTGACGTCGTACTCGTGAATGATCTTGAGGCGGCGACCCGGCTGGCGGCCGCGAACCCGGAGCTGCGCGCGGTCACCCCGGACGGGGACGTGGTCGGCGCCTACGCGGCGGCCGGCGGCTCGGCCAAGGCGCCCAGCTACATCGAGGTGCAGGCGGCCGTCGAGGAGGCCCGCGCCAACCGCGCCGCCGCCGAGGCCACCGGCCTCGAGCTGCGCGGACAGCTCGCCGAGGCGCAGGCCGAGGTGGCCGAGCGCAAGGCCGAGGTGGCCGCCGCGGCGGCGGTCCGCAAGGAGGCCGAAGGGCAGCGCAACGCCGCCGCCCGCCGGCTGGCCGAACTCGGCGCCGCCGCCCGCTCCGCCCAGGCCGAGACCGCCCGGCTGGCCGAGTCCCGGGCCCGCGCCGAGCAGGCCCGCGACCGCGACCTGGCCGGCCTGGCCGAGCTGGAGGAGCGGCTGCGGCTGGCCGAGGCGACCCCGCTGGACGCCGAACCGTCCACCGAGGAGCGCGACGAGCTGGCCGCCTACCTGCCGACCGCCCGGCAGAACGAGATGGAGGTCCGGCTCGCGGTGCGTACCGCCGAGGAGCGGGTCTCGTCGATCGCCGGTCGGGCCGATTCGCTGGCCCGGCAGGCCGCCTCCGAGCGGGCGGCCCGGGAGCGGGCGGCGGCCCGCCGGGCCGCCCGGACCCGGGGCGCCGCCATCGCCCGGGCGGTCGAGACCGGGGCCCGCACGGCACTGACCCGGGTCGCCGTCTCGCTGGCCGCCGCCGAGCGGGCCCGCGACGAGGTCGCCAGCGCCCGGTCCGCGCGGGAGGCCGAGCTGCTCCAGGTACGCGGCGCCAGCAAGCGGCTCGGCGCCGAGCTGGAACGGCTCACCAGCCAGGTGCACCGGGACGAGGTGGCCCGCGCCGAGCAGCGGCTGCGGATCGAGCAGCTGGAGGCGAAGGCGGCCGAGGACTTCGCGCTGGACGTCGAAACGCTGGTTGCCGAGTACGGCCCGCAGCAGCTCGTCCCGCCCAGCCAGGCCGAGCTGGCGGCGGCCGAGCGGGACGACAAACCGGCCCCCGAACCGGCCCCGTTCGAGCGGCCCGTGCAGGAGAAGCGGGCCGCCAAGGCGGAACGCGAGCTGGCCCTGCTCGGCAAGGTCAACCCGCTCGCCCTGGAGGAGTTCGCGGCGCTGGAGGAGCGGTTCAAGTTCCTCTCCGAGCAGCTGGAGGACCTCAAGGCCACCCGGCGGGACCTGCTCACCGTGGTCAAGGACGTCGACGACCGGATCCTGGAGGTGTTCGCCAGCGCGTTCGCCGACACCGCGCGCGAGTTCGAGCAGGTCTTCACCGTGCTCTTCCCCGGCGGCGAGGGACGACTGGTGCTCACCGACCCGGAGGACCTGCTCACCACCGGCGTCGAGGTCGAGGCCCGGCCGCCCGGCAAGAAGATCAAGCGGCTGTCGCTGCTGTCCGGCGGGGAACGGTCGTTGACCGCGGTGGCGATGCTGGTGGCGATCTTCCGGGCCCGGCCCAGCCCGTTCTACATCATGGACGAGGTGGAGGCGGCGCTCGACGACGTCAACCTCGGCCGGCTGATCACACTGATGGCCCAGCTCCGGGAGAAGAGCCAGCTGATCATCATCACCCACCAGAAGCGGACGATGGAGGTGGCGGACGCCTTGTACGGCGTGACCATGCGCAACGGCGTGACCGAGGTGATCAGCCAGCGGCTGACCGGCGACGGTGACGAGTGACCGGCCGACGGACCGACCGGCCCACCGCGCTGCTGATCGACCTGGACGGGGTGCTGCGGCGCTTCGACCCGGCCCGCAACGCCGAGGTCGAACGCGACTACGGGCTGCCCGACGGGGCACTGCTGGCCACCGCGATGCGGCCGGACCTGGTGCGGACCGTGCTGCTCGGCCAGCGTAGGCACGCCGAGTGGATGGCCGACGTGGCGGCCGAGCTGGCCGGCCCGGCCGGCGGCCAGCGGCCGGCCCGGGAGGCGGTGGCCCGGTGGCAGGCGTACCGCGGCGAGGTCGACCAGGAGGTGCTGGCGCTGCTCCGTGAGCTGCGCGCCGCCGGGGTGCCGGTCGGCCTGGCCACCAACGCCACCGATCTGCTCGACGCCGACCTGGACCTGCTGAAGCTGACCGGCGAGACCGACGTCGTGGTCAGCTCCGCGGTGCTCGGGGTGGCCAAGCCGGCCGCCGAGTACTTCCAGCGGGCCTGCCAGGCGGTCGGCAGCCCGCCGGCCAGCACGCTCTTCGTCGACGACGACGACCGCGCGGTACGCGGCGCGCGGGCCGCCGGCCTGCCGGCGCTGCGCTGGACCGGCCCGACCGACCTGCGCTACCTGCGGGCCGCCCTGCTGCCGGTGCACCGCTGACCGCCACGGCCGACGTCAGACCCCTGTCGTGCCGTCGATCCGCTCGCGGATCAGGTCGGCGTGGCCGTTGTGCCGGGCGTACTCCTCGATCATGTGCAGGTAGATCCAGCGCAGGTGCAGCTGCCGGCCGCGTGAGCTGGTGAACTCCTCGGCCAGGTCGCGTCCGGCGACCGCCTGGTCGGCCAGCGCGACCTCGCGGTGGAAGGTGGCCAGGTCGGTCTCGGGGTCGGCGGTGGCCAGGTCGTCGAAGTCGCCGTCCGGGCTCGCCTCGCTGCAGTAGAGGTCGCCCACCTGCTGCCCGGCGAAGGATCGGCGGAACCACCACCGCTCGACCTCGGCCATGTGCCGGACCAGGCCGAGCAGGGTCAGGTTGGAGGGTGCGACGGCGGCGGTCTTGAGCTGTTCCGCGGTGAGGCCGGCGCACTTGAGTAGCAGGGTCTGCCGGTGGTGGTCGAGCCACCCCTGCAGGTGCGGGCGCTCGTCGCCGAGGGTCGGCATGGGGATGCGGGTCACCGCAGGGGCTGTCCAGGTCATCGGAACATGATGCCGCCGGCCCGGTGCCGGCCGCCGCCGATATACCGCCTCGGTCAGCGCCCGGCCGGCGCCGGGTCGGTGAGCGAACGGTGGCTGATCAGGCGCAGCGCACCCTGCCGGTCGGTGCCCTCGATGGTCACCTCGGCCGACCGGCCGTCGTGGGTCAGCACGCTCACCGCGTTACCGAAGTACGGGCCGCTGACCTTGCGCCAGCGGATCGGCGCGCGGGGCAGGCCGGCCGTCCGGGACAGCGCCCGGGTCGCGGTGGCCGGGCCGCGCCACCAGCCCAGCCGCATCAGCGGGCGCATCGCGGCCGGCACCTGGTTGTGGATCGGCGAGCAGGTGAGCTGGTGCACCGGCGTGGTCATCCCGGCCGAAAACCGGGCCCGGGCCACGTACGAGTGGTGCACGTCTCCGGAGAGCACGCTGATCGAGGCCGGCGCCGGGTACGCCGGACCGGCCCCCACCCGGTCGCCCTCCGCCGCGGCCCGGCCGGTGCCGAGCCGTTCGAAGAGGGCGGCCAGGGCCACGAAGGAGCGTTGGAAGGCCGCCCAGTGCTCCAGGTCGAGGGCGCGGCGCAGCCGTTCGGCGAACGACGCCACCCACGGCCGGGGCGAGTCGGCCAGCCGCTCGTTCCACGCCTCCAGGTGGTGGATGCCCGGCGGCAGCAGCCAGGGCAGCGACGAGCCGACCACCAGGTGGTCGTAGCTGCCGTGCGCCCGGTCGATGAACCAGGACCACTCCGTGGGCGGCAGCATCGCCCGGTGTGCGGCGTCCAGTACCCGGCTGCACCGGTTGTCCAGCACGACCAGCCGGGTGCGCCCCAGATCCAGGGCGTAGCTGAACTGGTAGCGGGGGCCGCTCGGCGGGGCGGTGCCGGCGCCGAGGGCGGCGTCGTACTCGGCCGCCTCGGCGTCGACCCGCTGCCCGAACTCGCGCAGCACCTCGGTGGCGTCCTCGGCGGCGACCACCTTGGCGTAGACCGGGTCGGCCGCGATCTCGTCCGGCGACAGGTTGCCCAGGTGCTGGTAGACCCAGTACGAGGCGAGCCCGCTGGCGATCCGCTCCCGCCACCACGGCTGGCTGCGGGCGTCGGCCCGCCACGGCGTCGAGGTGTTCCAGTCGTCGATGATCTCGTGGTCGTCGAAGATCATCACACTCGGCACGGTGGAGAGGAGCCAGCGGATCTCCGGATCGCGCCACGACTCCAGGTAGAGCTTGGTGTACTCGTCGAAGCTGACCACCTGGTCGGCCGGCGCGTGCGGGGTCCGCCGGCGCCGCCGGCTGAGCAGCTTGCGCACCGTCGGCGACGTCTGGTCGGCGTACACCTGGTCGCCGAGGAGGACCAGCAGGTCGGGCCAGTCGGCCGGCACCTGGTCGGCGCCGCCGGCGGCGATCAGGCGCCGGGCGTACGCGTCCAGGGCGTCCGGCGGTAGCCGGCGCGCGGTGGAGTGCTGGGTGGTCTCCCGGCAGGAGCCGAAGACGAGCCGGACCGGCTGGTCGCCGTCGTCGTCGGCCCGGGTCCGGATCATGCTCGGTGGGTACGCGGCGCCCGGCTCCGGCCAGGCCAGGTCATCGTCGATGAAGACCTGGTACGGGCTGGCCTGGCCGGGGGTCAGCCCGTTCACCACGACCAGCGCGTAGTGGTGGTCGAACGCGGTGAAGGTCACCGCCTCGCCGGCGGCGCCGTCCGGGGTGCTCACCCGGACCAGGGCGGGTCCGCTGGTCTCCACCCAGATGGTGGCCCGCCGGCCGACCACCCGGCGCAGCACGGGGCCGATCAGCAACCGAGCAGTGGGCATGGGGCGTGGACCTCCGCGACGGTGGGCGACCCTGCCCGCTTACCCAGCCGGTCGCGGCGCCACCCATGGTGTGGCGGCGAGCCTACCCGGGCGGCGGCGGAGAGCGTCTGACAGGATTTCGCCATGGACTACCTCGTCGTCGCGTTGATCCTGCTGGGTGTGCTGGTTCTCGGCGGCCTGGGTCTGGTGGTGCCCCGGCTGCGCCGCCGCCCGGAGCCACCGGCGGGCGGGGGTGCGGCGACCGGGACCGAGGTGTTGGAGCGACCGCCGGCCGGCACCACCACCGCGCCGCCGCGGCCGGCGGAGCCCGAGGCCGTGCCGCCGGTGGCCCAGCCGCCGGTGGCCCAGCCGCCGGTCGCGCAGCCGCCGGTGGTGGAGCGGCCGGAGCCGACCGCCGGCCGGCTGGTCCGGCTGCGGTCGCGGCTGTCGCGGTCGCAGACCGTCTTCGGCAAGGGGCTGCTCGGGCTGCTCAGCCGCGACCACCTCGACGAGGACGTCTGGGAGGAGATCGAGGACGCCCTGATCGGCGCCGACGTCGGGATCGAGGCGACCCGCGAGATCGTGGACCGGCTGCGGGAGCGCACCACGGTGCTCGGCACCCGGACCGCCACCGAACTGCGCGCGCTGCTCGCCGCCGAGCTGGTCAACGCCCTCGATCCCCAGCTGGACCGGTCGCTGCGGGCCACCCGGCAGGGCGACCGCCCCGCGGTGCTGCTGGTGGTCGGCGTGAACGGCGCCGGGAAGACCACCACCTGCGGCAAGATCGCCCGGGTGCTGGTGGCCGACGGGCGCAGCGTCACGCTCGGCGCCGCCGACACCTTCCGGGCCGCCGCCGCCGACCAGCTCGCGACCTGGGCCAGCCGGGTCGGTGCCGAGGTGGTCCGGGGTCCGGAGCGGGCCGACCCGGCGAGTGTGGCCTTCGACGCGGTCCGCCGCGGCGCCGAGGCCGGGGTCGACGCGGTGCTTATCGACACCGCCGGCCGGCTGCAGAACAAGGTCGGGCTGATGGACGAGCTCGGCAAGGTCAAGCGGGTGGTGGAGAAGCAGGGTCCGGTCGACGAGACGCTGCTGGTGCTCGACGCGACCACCGGGCAGAACGGGCTGGAGCAGGCCCGGGTCTTCACCGAGGTGGTCGACGTCACGGGTGTGGTGCTGACCAAGCTGGACGGCACCGCCAAGGGCGGCATCGTGCTGGCGGTGCAGCGCAAGCTCGGCATCCCGGTCAAGCTGGTCGGCCTGGGTGAAGGGCCGGACGATCTGGCACCGTTCGACCCCGCCCAGTTCGTCGACGCGCTCCTCGGTACCGAGCCGCTTGGCGGGGACGCGTAACCTCAGTGACTGTTGACGACCGCGCCGACGCCGTCCGGCGCGATCCCCACGAGCTGGACCCGCGCCTCGGGAGACCGTACGTGACTTCGCAGGAGATCCCGCTGCACGGCGGTAACGTCAGCACGGTCGTGCGGGTCGGCGACACGGTGCGGCGCAACGCCGGCCCCTGGACCCCCTCCGTGCACGCCCTGCTGCGGCACCTGGAGTACGTCGGCTTCACCGGTTCGCCCCGGGCGCTCGGCATGGACGAGCGCAACCGGGAGGTGCTCTCCTATCTGGAGGGGGAGTGCGGTGAGTATCCGCTCGCCCCGCACTGGGTCACCGACGAGGCGCTGGTCACGGTGGCCACCATGCTGCGGATGTTCCACGACGCGCAGTACGGCTTCGCCCCGCCGCCGGGCGCGGTCTGGCGGTCGTTCGGGCCGCCGCCGCCGGACACCGAGGTGATCTGTCACCACGACGCCGCGCCGCACAACGTGATCTGGCGGCCGGACGGCACCCTCGCCTTGATCGACTTCGACCTGGCCTCGCCGGGTGCCCGGATCTACGACGTGGCGTACGCGGCCTGGACCTGGGTGCCGCTCTTCGCCGACCGGGACTCGTACACGCTGGGGTGGAAGCGCCCGGACCGGCCCCGGCGGCTGCGGCTCTTCGCCGACGCGTACGGTCTGATTCCGCGCGACCGGCGGCGGCTGGTGCGGACCATCCGCAAGCGGATCGTCGACCACGTCGAGGGCATCCGCCGGATGGCCGCCGCCGGCGAGCCGGCTTTCGTCCGGATCGTGCACAAGGGGCACCTTCGGCGCCCGATGCGCGACCTTCGGCTGCTGGACTACGAACGTCACATTCTGGAGCACGCGTTGCGGTGACGGCCGTCGCTTTCCGTTTACCTTGGGTGGGCTATTCGGCTGGTATGCCCCTAACCGTTCTCTCGACCGTGAGGCTTTCTTCACACGTACGAAACAACCTGTGACGCGCTGGAAACCGCACGGGGACCGTGTGTGAAACAGCCGGGCTGGAAGCTTCCCGCCAACCGGCACCGGGCAATGCCGCTCTGCCTGCCGGGAGGAATGAATCCAACCGAGAGGAGGCAGCGTGCCGGAGCTCGATTCTGGTGCCACCGCCTGGGTATTTGCTTCCGCCGCCCTGGTGTTGCTGATGACGCCTGGCCTGGCCCTGTTCTACGGCGGGATGACGCGGTCCAAGAGCGTCCTGAACATGATGATGATGAGCTTCGGCTCGATCGGGATCATCAGCCTGTTGTGGGTGTTCTACGGACACAGCCTCGCCTTCGGCGGGGACGTGGGCGGAGTGGTCGGTGACTTCTCGGTCGCCGGTCTCCGCGGCCTGATGGACTCGGGCACCGAGGGCGGCATCCCCGACCTGGCGTTCTCCGCGTTCCAGCTGATGTTCGCCGTGATCACCGTCGCCCTGATCAGCGGCGCCATCGCCGACCGCGCCCGGTTCGGCACCTGGCTGATCTTCGCCGTGCTCTGGGCCACCCTGGTCTACTTCCCGGTCGCCCACTGGGTCTGGGGTGGCGGCTGGATCATGGAGCAGGTCGGCGCCCTGGACTTCGCCGGCGGCACCGCCGTCCACGTCAACGCCGGCGCCGCGGCCCTGGCCCTGGCACTCGTGCTGGGCAAGCGGGTCGGCTGGCCGAAGGACAAGTTCAAGCCGCACAACCTGCCGATGGTGCTGCTCGGCGCGGGCCTGCTGTGGTTCGGCTGGTTCGGCTTCAACGCCGGCTCCGCCCTGGCCGCGAACGGCACCGCCGCGATCGCCTTCATCAACACCCAGGTCGCGACCGCCGCGGCCGTGATGGGCTGGCTGGTCGTCGAGTGGATCCGCGACGGCAAGCCGACCACCCTGGGTGCCGCGTCCGGCGCCGTTGCCGGCCTGGTCGGTATCACCCCGGCCTGCGCCTTCCTGGAGCCGATGGGAGCGATCGCGCTCGGCATCATCTGCGGTGCGATCTGCGCCCTGGCCGTCGGCCTGAAGTACAAGCTCGGCTACGACGACTCGCTCGACGTGGTCGGCGTGCACCTGGTCGGTGGCGCGGTCGGTTCGGTCCTGATCGGTCTGCTCGCCACCCAGCTCGCCACCGGTGAGGAGGGTGCCGAGGGTCTGTTCTACGGCGGCAGCGCCGCGCTGCTGCTCGACCAGATCATCGCGGTGGTGGCCGTCGCGGCCTACTCGTTCGTGGTCGCCTGGATCCTCGGCTTCGCGCTCGACAAGACCATCGGCTTCCGGGTCAAGCCCGAGGTCGAGGTCGAGGGCATCGACACCGCCGAGCACGCCGAGAGCGCGTACGAGTTCACCACCACCGGTGGTGGCGGGGGCGCGTTCGCCCAGGCCGGGATCGCCACCAAGGCGGCCCCGAACACCGATTCCCCGTCCGTGTCCGAGAAGGTCGCCGGTTAACTTTTCCTGATGGAGGGTTTGGACATGAAGCTGGTGACCGCGGTCATCAAGCCCTACCAGCTCGACGCGGTGAAGGAGGCGCTGCACGCTCTCGGCGTGGCGGGGCTGACCGTGAGCGAGGTTCAGGGGTACGGGCGGCAGAAGGGGCACACCGAGGTCTACCGGGGTGCCGAGTACACGGTCGAGTTCCTCCCGAAGATCCGGGTCGAGATCCTGACCGACGAGATCGACGTCGAGAAGGTCGTCGACGCCGTCGTCACCGGGGCTCGGACCGGCAAGATCGGGGACGGGAAGGTGTGGGTGACGGCCGTCGAGGACGTCGTCCGCGTCCGGACCGGTGAGCGCGGCCTCGACGCGCTCTGAGAGGACACAGATGATCAAGGGTTCGGCGGCCCGGCGCGATGGCGTCGTGGCCGTCGAACCCTTGACCGTCTCCGGGACCGAGAACGCGATCGGCGCCGCGGCGCGGCACGCCCGCGCCGCGGCGCTGGACGCCTGGCTGACCACGCTGATCCCGGCCGGCACGCCGGCCACCGGGGTGGCGCTGGTCGCCGTCGGCGGCCTCGGCCGCCGCGACTGTTCCCCCTTCAGCGACCTGGACCTGGTGCTGCTGCACTCCGGGGTGCCCGGCATGGACGAGCTGGCGGCCGCCATCTGGTACCCGATCTGGGACGCCCGGCTCGGTCTGGACCACTCCACCCGGACGATCCCCGAGGCGCTCTCGGTCGCCCACGACGACATCAAGGTGGCCCTCGGCCTGCTCGACGCCCGGCACATCGCCGGCGACCGGGCACTCTCCGGCCAGCTGATCAACGCCGCCGCCGACCAGTGGCGGCGGACCGCCGTCCGGCAACTGCCGGCCCTGCGGGAGAGCACCTCGGCCCGCTGGAAGGTGCACGGCGAGCTCGCCTTCCTGCTCGAAGGTGACCTCAAGGAGGCGGCCGGCGGGCTGCGCGACGTCGGCATCCTGCGCGCGATCGCGTACGCCGGTCTGACCGACGCGCTGCGGCCCGCCGTCCGCGCCGCGCACCTGCGGCTGCTCGACACCCGCGACGCCCTGCATCTGGCGGTCGGCCGGCGGGTGGACCGGCTGGTGGCCCAGGAGCGGGCGGCGGTGGCGGGACTGCTCGACCTGGACGACGGCGACGCGCTGCTGCGCCGGGTGGCCGGCGACGCCCGGACCGTCAGCCACGCGCTGGACGACGGGTGGCGGGCCGCCGACCGGCTGCGCTCCGGCCGGCGGCGCGGCCCGGACGGGCGGCTGGTGCGCCGCCCGGTGGCCCGGGACGTGGTCGAGCACGACGGGGAGCTGGTGCTGGCCCGGACCGCGATCGGCGCCCGCCCGGACCCCAGCCTGTCGCTGCGGGTGGCCGCCGCCGCGGCCGGCTCCGGGCTGCCGATCGCGCGGGCCACCTGCGAATGGCTCGCCGCCTACTGCCCGCCGCTGCCGGCACCCTGGCCGACGGCGGCCCGGGAGGCGCTGATCACCCTGCTCGGGGCCGGCCCGGGCCTGGTGCCGATCTGGGAGACCTGCGACCGGTACGGGCTGATCGACGGCTGGCTGCCGGAGTGGACCCGGATGCGCAGCCTGCCGCAGCACAACCCGGTGCACCGGTTCACCCTCGACCGGCACCTGGTGCAGGCCGCCGCCGAGGCGACCAGCTACACGCGCGAGGTGGACCGCCCCGACCTGCTGCTGCTCGGTGCCTTCCTGCACGATGTCGGCAAAGGGCTGCCCGGCGACCACAGCACCGTCGGCGCGCCGATCGCGGGCCGGATCGCCGCCCGGATCGGCCTGCCGCCGGCCGAGGTCGCGCTGATCGAGAAGCTGGTCCGGCTGCACCTGCTGCTGCCCGACGTGGCGACCCGCCGGGATCTCGGCGACCCGGTCACCATCTCGGCCGTCGCGGACGCGGTCGGCGACATCACCACCCTCAACCTGCTGCACGGGCTGGCCCGCGCGGACGCCCTGGCCACCGGCCCGGCCGCCTGGTCGGACTGGAAGGGCCGGCTGATCGCCGAGCTGGTCCGGCGGGTGCACTTCGCGCTCGACACCGGCCGGCTGCCCGACCCGCCGACCCCGGACCCGGCGCTGGTGGCCGGGCCGCTGCCGGCCGTACACCTGGAGCCGGACCGGGTGGCGGTGGCCGCCGCCGACCGACGCGGCCTGCTCGCCGCGGTGGCCGGGATCCTCGCCCTGCACCGGCTGGAGGTGCTCGCCGCCGACGCGTCGATCATCGAGGGCCGCGCCCTGGTCGAGTTCCGGGTGCAACCCCGCTACGGCACCCCGCCGGATCCGATCGCGCTCGCCGGTGACCTGCGGCGGGTCGTCACCGGCGACGTGTCGGTGACCCAGCGGCTGCGCGGGCGGGCGCTTGCCGGCCGATCGACCGGTGCCGCGCCACGGGTGGTCTGGCATCGGGAGGCCGCCACCGACGCGACGGTGCTGGAGTTGCGGGCAGCCAACGCGGCCGGGCTGTTGTACCGAATCGCCAGCGCCCTCGACGGGGTCGGGGCGCTGGTGCGGGCGGCTCGGATCTCGACCCTCGGCGGTGACGTGGTGGACACGTTCTACCTCGTCGGTGGCTGGCCGGATGACGCCGCTCGGGAGCAGATCGAGGCCGCCGTTCTGGCGGCGGTGTAAACGCACCACCGTTCTCCTCTGTCCGACCAGAACAGTCCACTGTCCCACGCCAACGGGCGGGTGTTGCTCAGTTTCGGGGTTTTTGGCACCTGACAACGACTTTGCAACCGGACAAACAGGAGTAATGCCGAGGTTCGCAGTTGACGGTGGTGTTCCGCCACGATCAGAATCTCCTTCGCAACCGCTCGTGGTGCCGGCACGAATCGACCGCCGAGGAACTGGCGAAAACCCGGGAACCGGTACGCAGATCCGTGCGTATTCAGCGGAGACGGGTACTGCTGAGAGGACTGTCCTTCATGCTTCAATCGCGAGGCTCGATCGCGCCCGGTGGTGAGCTGGCAACGGATGGCGAGATCGTCTACCTGCCGCATCCCCCCACGGATGAGGAGAAGTACAGCTACTTCCAGAAGCCTCGGCCGTGGATCTTCGCCTGGATCTTCATCAGCGCGGTCGGCATCCTCTACGGCTACGTGATGGTGGCGATCAAAGCGCCGTGGACGACGCCGGCGCTGCTGTTCCTGCCGATCATGCTGATGCCGGTCCTGGTCAACTTCTGGCTCCGCAGCCATCGACCCCGGCTGACCCTGGACGAGCACAAGGCCACCATCGCCGGGTACCGTCCGGACCCGGCCGACACCGTGGACATCTGGGTGCCGATCTGCGGTGAGCCGGTGGCGGTGTTGGACAACACCTGCCGGGCGGTCGCGGGTGTCCAGTGGCACGCTCCCGTGATGCGGTACCTCCTCGACGACGGTGAGTACCGCGCCGAGGTCGAGCAACTCGCCATCAGGTACGGCTTCGTCTATATGCGCCGGCGTGATCCCGTGCCGGGTCGGCCGCCGCGGGAGGGGGAGCGCGGCTGGCTCAAGAAGGCCGGCAACATGATCAACGCCTTCGAGTTCTCGATGGGGCGGTTCGGTGTCGTTTTCGACGCGGACTTCGCGCCACGCCACGACTTCCTCTATGAGACCGTGCCGTACATGCAGGCCCACCCCAGGGTCGGCATCGTCCAGACCGCACAGTACTTCGACATCGACCCCTGGATGAACTACGTCCAGCGCGGTGCCGGCAGCCTCCAGGAGGTCTTCTTCCGGTGGATTCAGCCGGCCCGCGACGTGTTCCGCGCGGCGATCTGCGCCGGCACCAACGTCGTCTACCGGCAGGACGCCGTCGCCTCGGTCGGCGGGTTCGCCCGGGTGCCGCTCGGCGAGGACGTGAACTCCGGGGTGAAGCTCTGGACCGGTGGGTGGGAGACCCGTTACCTGCCGCTGGCGCTTGCCAAGGGCGTCGCCCCGGACACTTGGGCGGCGATCACCAACCAGCAACAGCGGTGGTGCCGATCCTCGATGCTGTTGATGACGGAGAAGCACTTCCGCGATGCCAGGTTCGACTGGAAACAACGGACGGCATTCTGGGCGGCGTTCCTGTACTACATGGCATCGGCCGGCCTGCTCATCACGGCGCCGTTCCCGACGATCACCATGCTCTGGTTCTTCCCCGAGCAGGTCTTCCCGCACAACTACCTGCCGATGGTGCCCGCGCTGCTCGCCACGCTGCTGATCTTTCCCATGATGGCGCGCGGCTGGAAGCCCTCAATCTTCCGGCTGTGCCTGATCAACTCGGGCTGTCACGTCATCGCGATCTGGGATGCCCTGCAGGCGAAGGTGCAGGAGTGGGTACCGACCGGGGCGGTGACCAAGAAGGCACCCAAGGCGAAGAAGGGCGCGCCGGAGCGGGTGTCAAGGGTCCTGCGAACCTGGATCGTGGGCGTGCAGGTGCTGATCTGGGGCGGTCTCGCGCTGCGCTTCCCCGAGTACGGCATCGGCCCGCTCTGGACCACCGCCCTGTTGGCCGCGGTGCAGCTGTACTTCGTCGCGCCACTGCTCACCCCGACCTACGGCATCAGGACCGGCGTTCCGCCGGCCGAGAAACGGGTCCCGGTTCCCGACCCGTTCCCCGCGTCGACGCTGCCAGCCGGTCCGCACCGGTATCAGCCGGCCGACAGCAACCGGGCCATGCCCTGGGCAGAACGCGAGGCCGGCCGGTCACCGGGCCGGTCGACGTCATATCCGATGCGGCAGGAGCCGCGACACACAGCGGAGTTGTGGCAGTGAACCCCATCCGACTACCGCGCCTTGCCTTGATGTGCCTGGCGGCCCTTCTCGCCGTGTCCGGCTGCGGTCGTGGCGAATCCGACCCGCCCGACCCGACTTCCTCGGGCGGCCCGGGGGTGGCGCCCGGTGTCTCACCTCCAGGCCCGGTGGTGGCCACCGTCGATGACGTCCTCGGCGGCGGCGGTCGGGTCTTCGGGGTCACCCTGCACGACCGTTCGGAGGCGGCGGTGACGGCCGTGGCGGAACAGATCTCCTGCCGGCCCTCGGTGATGCAGGTCTTCGCCTCGGTCGAGCGCGGGATCTCGGTCGAGACGCTGAGCACCGTGCCCGCTACCCCGATGCTGTCGATCGAACCATGGCGCAGTGGTGGCGGCAGTGCCCAACCTGACTGGTCCCTCTCGGCGACCATCGACGGCAGATGGGACCGGGAGTACGACGCGTTGGCCCGGACGGTTGTGGGGTACCGCCAGCCGATTCTGATCCGCTTCGGCCACGAGATGAACGGTCACTGGTACCCGTGGGGCACCCGCAACGGAAACAGCAAGGGCGAGTACGTCAGAGCCTGGCGGCACGTGGTCGACCGCTTCCGGCAGGCCGGCGCGACCAACGCGCTCTGGGTCTGGTCACCCAACATCATTCGTGGTGCCGACAGCCGGACCATCAAGGAATTCTGGCCGGGTGAGCAGTACGTGGACATCGTCGGAGTGACGGGATACGGGGTGCGGGAGAAGAGCCCCGAGGTGACCTACCGGCCGACGCTCCGGCTCGTCTACGCGCTCACCGACAAACCGATCCTGTTGACGGAGGTCGGCGTGCAGCCCGGCGCCGACAAGAAGAGTTGGTTGAAGGGCTTCGGCCCGTGGTTGGAGGACAACCCACGGGTGGCGGGTTTTGTCTGGTACCAGGTGATTCGGCAGGGTGACTGGCGCTACGACGACACGCCCGCGAATCTGGCCGCGTTCAAGTCCGGCCTGTCGTCGGTCGAGTTGAAGTGTTGAACGACAAGCAGGCCCCGTTCGCGCCGCAGACCCGGGTCAGCCCGGACGCGCCGACATCCCTGCTGCCCCGGACCTTGGCGGGCACGGTGATCATGCCCCGGGTGTCGCGTCAGCCCCAGCCGGACGACGATTCGCCGAGCGAACCCGAGGCGTCGACGGTTCGTCGCTATCCGTGGTGGCAGCAGGTTCTGGCGTTCCTGCTGCCAGCCGCGACGATGTTCGCGATCGGCTGGCAAGGGCTGGGCGACCGGCAACTGTGGAACGACGAGCACGCGACCTGGCACACCACGACCCTGGATTGGGCGGAGCTGTCCCGGCTGCTTGACCGGCTCGACCGGGTGGTGGCCCTCTACTACCTGTTGATGCGCGGTTGGGTGTCGCTCGCGGGGGACACGCCGACCATGCTGCGGCTTCCATCCCTGGTCGCGATGGCCTGCGC
This sequence comes from Solwaraspora sp. WMMD1047, assembly GCF_029626155.1. Taxonomy (NCBI): domain Bacteria; kingdom Bacillati; phylum Actinomycetota; class Actinomycetes; order Micromonosporales; family Micromonosporaceae; genus Solwaraspora; species Solwaraspora sp. WMMD1047. The sequence goes on from NZ_JARUBL010000001.1 coordinate 2,062,468, forward strand.
GGCCGGCCTCACCGCCCTGCTGGGCCAGCGGTTGCTGGGCACGCCGGCCGGCCTGGTGGCGGGCCTGGTCTTCACCGTCATCCCCGGCGTGAGCCGCTACGCCCAGGAGGCCCGGCCCTACGCATTCGCCGTGGCCGCCGCGGTCCTGGCGACCCTGCTGCTCCTGCAGGCTCTCGACCGGCCGCGCTGGCCCCGCTGGCTGCTCTACGCGGCCGTGGTGGTCCTCGCCGCCTACTTCCACGTGGTCGCCGTGCTCCTGCTGGTGCCGCACGCGCTTCTCGCCTGGCTCCGTTACCAGCGGTCCGAGCGGGACGTGCGCCTCTGGAAGTACCTGGGGGCGTTGGCGGTGATCGCCGCCGGTGTGATGCCGCTGGTGTACGCGGGGTCCGGACAGTCGCAGGCGATCGACTGGATCGAGGCAGACCGGAAAGCCGTCGTCGAACTGCCGATGCAGCTCTTCGGCTCCTATCCGGTCGCCGCCGCCGTCTGCGCGGTGGCCCTGTTCGGGGTGCCGCTGCTCGCCGCCCTACGCAACCGTGGAGTGACGGCCGCCCTGGTCGCCTGGGCACTGTTTCCGCCACTGTTCACGCTCGCCACCGCGCCCCTGCTGAACCTGTTCCTCTTCCGCTACCTGCTGTTCACGCTGCCCGCTTGGGCGTTGCTGGCGGCTGGCGCGTTGCACGGGATCAGCCGGGTGGTGTTCCGGCGTGTCTGGCCGCAGTTGGTGATCGCGGCCGGTGCGCTGCCCGCGCTGGCCCTGCTGGCGGTGCCCGCGCATCAGGATCTCCGTGGTACGCGGGTCGAGGGCGAGCCCGACTACCGGGCCGCGGCCGAGGTGATCATGGCGGGCGTGCGCCCCGGGGACGGCATCATCTTTGCGGGTCGAGCGCGGCCGCCCCGGCTCGGCATGGCCTACCAGATGCGCGACGGCCCCCGGCCGGACGACGTCCTGCTGGTCCGGTCGTCGGCCGAGATCGGTGACTTCGGCGTGCAGGAATGCCCGGTCACCCTGCCCTGCCTGGCCGGGCGGGAACGGATCTGGCTGGTGAGCACGAGCTACAGCCGGGAGCCGTTCTCGGAGATGTCCGAGGAGCGGGCGGCCACGCTGACCCGGATCTATCAGGTCGAGCAGGAGGAGATTTTCCCGCGCGTGAACGTCCATCTCCTCGTTCCCAGGCGCTGATCGGCGGTGCCTGGCACACACGCCGAGGCGTCGGTGTCTCGGGCGGGATACCCTGTCGGTGGTCGGGCACCATGCCTGGCCCGACCTCCGACCGCCGGGCTTCGAGATGCCGGCCGGACCTACGAATACGGGATGTTGCGTCGTGTTTGACACCTTGAGTGACCGCCTGTCCGGGATCTTCACCAAGCTCCGGGGTAAGGGGCGGCTCACCGACGCCGACATCGACGCGACCGCCCGGGAGATCCGGCTGGCGCTGTTGGAGGCCGACGTCGCCCTGCCGGTGGTGAAGGGCTTCATCGCCAACATCAAGGAGCGGGCCCGGGGCGCCGAGGTGTCGCAGGCGCTCAACCCGGCCCAGCAGGTCATCAAGATCGTGCACGAGGAGCTGGTGGCCGTCCTCGGCGGCGAGGGCCGCCGGCTCCAGTTCGCCAAGCAGCCACCGACGGTGATCATGCTCGCCGGCCTGCAGGGCTCGGGTAAGACGACGCTCGCCGGCAAGCTGGCCCGCTGGCTGAAGGGGCAGGGCCACCAGCCGATGCTGGTCGCCGCCGACCTGCAGCGCCCCAACGCCGTCGGGCAACTCCAGGTCCTCGGTGGTCGGGCCGGCGTCGAGGTGTACGCCCCGGAGCCCGGCAACGGGGTCGGTGACCCGGTCGCGGTGGCGCGGGCCTCGATCGAACACGCCCGGCGCTCCGCCCGGGACATCGTCATCGTCGACACCGCCGGCCGGCTGGGCATCGACACCGAGATGATGGCCCAGGCGGCGGCGATCCGGGACGCGGTGAACCCGGACGAGGTCATCTTCGTCATCGACGCGATGGTCGGCCAGGACGCGGTGCGTACCGCCGAGGCGTTCCGCGACGGGGTCGGGATCAGCGGGGTGGTGCTGTCCAAGCTCGACGGCGACGCCCGTGGTGGTGCCGCGCTGTCGGTCCGGCAGGTCACCGGGCAGCCGATCCTGTTCGCCTCCACCGGCGAGAAGCTGGCGGACTTCGACGTCTTCCACCCGGACCGGATGGCCAGCCGGATCCTCGGCATGGGCGACGTGCTCACTCTGATCGAGCAGGCCGAGCAGGCCTTCGACGCCGATCAGAAGGACAAGATGACCGCCAAGCTGATGGGCGGCGAGCAGTTCACCCTGGAGGACTTCCTCGACCAGCTGATCGCCGTCCGGCGGATGGGGCCGATCGCCAACGTGCTGGCCATGATGCCGGGCATGGGGCAGATGAAGGACCAGCTCGCCGAGGTCGACGACAAGCACTTCGACCGGGTCACCGCGATCATCCGGTCGATGACCCCGGGGGAGCGGACCAACCCGAAGATCATCAACGGTTCCCGGCGGGCCCGGATCGCCAACGGCTCCGGGGTGACCGTGATGGACGTCAACCAGCTGCTCAACCGCTTCACCGAGGCGCAGAAGATGATGAAGCAGATGGGCGGCATGATGGGCCTGCCCGGCGCCGGCCGCCGCAAGGCGACCAAGTCGCCGAAGAACAAGAGGAAGGGTTCGAAGGGTGGCGGGGGGCGGCCGCGTAGCGGTTCGCCGGCCGGTGGGGCTCCGTTCGGCGGTGGGATGCCGCAGCTGCCGCCGGGGATGGACCCGAGCCAGCTCGCGGGCGGGCAGGGCCTGCCGCCCGGCTTCAAGCTGCCGAACATCGACTTCAACAAGCTCCGCAAGCGCGACGAGCGCGACAAGTGACGGCGTGTCGATGACAGCGAGCAATAGATTGATCTCTTAGGGTGAGGGAACCTCAGGAAGGAGATGTCATGACCGCGGCACCGATCCTGCCCGAGCGGCAGGAGTGGACGGTCGACGATCTCGGCGACCTCCCGCCGGACCTTCCGTACGAACTGGTCAACGGAAGGTTGATCTTGCCCTCCCCTACCGCCCTTCATCAGGACCTCTGCGTGCGTCTCCTGCTTGCGCTGGAGGTCAACTGCCCACCCGAGTACCTCGTCAGTATCGACCTGTCGATGCGGGTCGACCGGCGCAACGAACCCCGGCCGGACGTGGTGGCGATCCGTCGCGAGCACGCCGACCGCAGCCCGGTGCCGGTGCGCGACGCCGTGCTGGCGGTCGAGGTGCTCTCACCCACCTCCACCTTCCGCGACCTGTACGACAAGGCGAAGGTCTACGCGCACGCGGGGGTGCCGACCTACTGGGTCGTCGACCCGCTGCACGGGAAGATGACGATCACCGAGTACCACCTCGGCCCGAACGGGGAGTACGAGACCATCGCCCACACCGACGACGTCTTCGTCACCGAGCGGCCGTGGAAGGTGTCGGTGGACCTGCCGGCCCTCACCACCCGCCGGGCCGGCCTGGCCACCCCCGGCACCGACTGACCACCCAACGACGCGGCCGTACCGATCGGCCGGCCGCGTGATCAGGTAGAACTGTGCGCATGGCGTTGCATGTGCGTGGGGTGGTGCTGCCCGCAGACGAGGTACGCGACCTGTGGCTGGTCGGGGACCGGGTGACCTTCGATCCGGTGCCCGGGGCGGTGACCGTGGCCGACCGGGGGTTCGTCCTGCCCGGCCTGGTCGACGCGCACTGCCACCTCGGGATCGCCCCCGGCGGGCGGCCGATCCGGTCGCACGACCAGGCCCGCGAGCTGGCCCTGACCGACCGGGACGCCGGGGTGCTGGCGATCCGCGACGCCGGCTCGCCGTTCCCGTACCCGGAATTCGACGACGAACCGGAGCTGCCGCGGCTGGCTCGCGCCGGTCGGCACGTCGCCCCGCCGAAGCGGTACCTGCGCGACATCGGCGTCGAGGTGGAGGCCGCCGAGGTGAGCGCCGCCGTGACCGCGCAGGCGCGGGCCGGCAACGGCTGGGTCAAGCTGGTCGGCGACTGGATCGAGCGCGACGCCGGGGACCTGGCGCCGGCCTGGGACGCCGCGACGATGACCGCCGCCGTCGAGGCCGCGCACGCCGCCGGGGTACGCGCGGCCGTGCACACCTTCTCCGAGGCGGCCGTCGAGATCATGGTCCGGGCCGGGGTGGACTCGGTCGAGCATGGCACCGGGCTGAGCCTGGACCTGATCGACGAGATGGCCCGGCGCGGCACCGCCCTGGTGCCCACCATGATCAACATTCAGACCTTCGGCGCGATCGCCGACCGGGCCCGGGAGAAGTTCCCCCGGTACGCCGACCACATGATCGCCCTGCGCGACGGCTTCCCCGAGGTGGTCCGCTCGGCCTACCAGGCAGGGGTGCCGATCTACCTCGGCACCGACGCCGGCGGCGGGATCAGCCACGGGCTGGTCGCCGAGGAGATGCTGTTGCTGCACGAGCGGGCCGGAATGTCCACGATGGATGTGCTGGCCGCCGCCTCCTGGCGGGCCCGGGAGTGGCTCGGCTTTCCCGGCCTGGTCGAGGGCGGCCTGGCCGACCTGGTCGTCTACGACGCCGACCCCCGGGCCGACCTGCGGGTGGTACGCGAGCCCAGCCGGATCGTTCTGCGTGGCCGGGTGGTCCGCTGACGGAACCGGCGTGCCCGGCGCATAGGATGTGCGGTCATGGCACGCGTGCTCACTCCCCGTGCGGAGGACTTTCCCCGCTGGTACCAGGACCTGATCGCCAAGGCGCAGCTCGCCGACAACGGGCCGGTGCGCGGCACGATGGTGATCCGGCCGGCCGGCTACGCCATCTGGGAGCGGATGCAGGCCGAGATGGACGCCCGGATCAAGGCGGCCGGCGCGGAGAACGCGTACTTCCCGCTCTTCATCCCGGAGAGCTACCTGCGCCGGGAGGCCCAGCACGTCGAGGGCTTCTCGCCGGAGCTGGCGGTGGTCACCCACGGTGGCGGCAAGCAGCTCGCGGAGCCGGTCGTGGTCCGGCCGACCAGCGAGACCGTGATCGGCGAGTTCATGGCCAAGTGGGTGGACTCCTACCGGGACCTGCCGCTGCTGCTCAACCAGTGGGCCAACGTGGTCCGCTGGGAGCTGCGCCCCCGGGTCTTCCTGCGGACCAGCGAGTTCCTCTGGCAGGAGGGACACACCGCGCACGTCGACGAAGCGGACGCCCGCGCCTACGCCCGCCGGATCCTGCACGACGTCTACGAGGACTTCATGGTCGGCCCGCTGGCCATCCCGGTCGTCGTCGGCCTCAAGACCGCCCGGGAGCGGTTCGCCGGCGCCACCCGCACCTACACCTGCGAAGGCATGATGGGCGACGGCAAGGCCCTGCAACTGGGCACCAGCCACGAGCTGGGGCAGAACTTCGCCCGCGCCTTCGACATCAGCTACTCGTCGGCCGGCGGCGGGGTCGAGCACGCCTGGACCACCTCGTGGGGCACCTCCACCCGGATGCTCGGCGGCCTGATCATGTCGCACGGCGACGACAACGGGCTGCGGGTCCCGCCCCGGCTGGCGCCCATCCAGGCGTACGTGATGGTGGTCAAGGCGGGCGACGGGGTCGGCGAGGCGGCGGCGAAGCTGCGCGACGCGCTGCGCGACGCCGGGGTTCGGGTCGGCTTCGACGACCGGGTCGACACTCCGTTCGGCCGCCGGGCCGTCGACGCCGAGCTCAAGGGCTATCCGGTACGGGTCGAGGTCGGCCCCCGGGACCTGGCGGCCGGCAACGCCGTGCTGGTCCGGCGTACCGGTGGTTCGAAGACGCCGGTGCCGGTGCCGGACGTGGTCGCGGCGGTGCTCGCTGCGTTGGAGGCCGACCAGCAGGCCCTCTACGACGAGGCGCTGGCGCTGCGGGAGTCGCGGACCGTCGGAGTGGAGACGCTGGCCGAGGCGATCGAGGCGGCGGCGACCGGGTGGGCGCGGGTGCCGTGGGACGCGGTCGGCGCCGCCGGCGAGGCCGAGGCGAACGGCAAGGCGGTCACCGTACGCTGCCTGGTGCGGGCCGACGGGTCGGTGCCGGACTCCGAGGACGAACCGGACCTGGTCGCCATCCTGGCCCGCTCGTACTGATCCGTCATGAGGTTCGAGCGCGGTCGGCTGATCATGCACCGCAACGTGCGCCGGGGCCGGGTCGGCTGGGTCCGGCCGGCCCGGGTGGTCAGCGACGACGAGCGCGGGCTGGCGGTCTGGATCGACCGCGGCACCCCGGTCGCCAGCGAGGTCGCCGCGGACGGGCGCGGCATCCGGTCGATGCCGTTCGCGGAGTGGATCACCCTGTCCTACCGGCTGCGGGTGGCCACCTGGTTCGGGCCGCCGCTGCTGAAGTTCCTGCCGGCCGGGGCGGCGCACTCGGTCTGGTGGTTCCGCGACCCGGAGACCGACCGATTCGCCCACTGGTACGTGAACCTGGAGGAACCCGCCGTCCGCTGGGACGACGGCCCGGTGGCCGGGGTCGACATCGTCGACCAGGATCTGGATGTGGTGGTCGGTCCGGACCGCCGCTGGCGGTGGAAGGACGAGGACGAGTTCGCCGAACGGCTGGCCCACCCCGAGCACTACTGGGTGCCGGACGAGGCGGCGGTGCGGGCCGAGGGCGAGCGGGTGATCAAGCTCGCCGAGGCGGGGGAGTTCCCCTTCGACGGAACCTGGCGCGACTTCGTCCCGGACCCCGACTGGCAGCCGCCGGCCGCGCTGCCGCCCGGCTGGGACCGTCCGCCGGCCCGCTGACCCGTCGGCCGGACGGCGCGGTCGGGGCGATCGGCCGGTCCGGTGGGAGGAATCCGTACCGGGTCTGGCACAATGGGTCGCTGGTACCCGGCACGCGTCAGGCGCCCTCTAACCCGGGCGCGTCGCCAGTCCATCGAGCAGTCTCCGGCCCAACCCCACTGTGCCGGTCGACTCTCACCCGCGCACCGCCCGATCGGGCCGGTGAGAATCGCAACAGGAGCGAACAGACTGTGGCCGTAAAGATCCGGCTCCTGCGGATGGGTAAGATCCGCAACCCGCAATACCGCATCGTCGTCGCCGACTCGCGCACCAAGCGCGACGGTCGGGCGATCGAGTTCGTCGGCATCTACCAGCCCAAGCACGACCCGTCGCTGATCGAGGTCAGCTCGGACCGGGTGCAGTACTGGCTCTCGGTCGGCGCCCAGCCGAGCGAGGCCGTGCAGCGGATTCTGGAGAAGACCGGCGACTGGCAGAAGTTCAAGGGCCTGCCCGCCCCCGAGCCGCTGAAGGTGCCCGCCGAGCGGGCCGACCGCAAGGCCGCCTACGAGGCCGAGGCGAAGGCCGCGGCCGGGCTGGCCGAGCCGACCACCCGGCCGGCGAAGAAGGCCGCCAAGGCCACCGAGGGCGGGAAGGCCGACGCCGGCAAGGCCGACGCGCCGAAGGCCGAGGCCAAGAAGGAGCCCGCGGCCGAGGCGCCGGTGAAGACCGAGGAGCAGGCCGGTGCCGACTCCGGCGAGCGGGCCTGACATGGCGCTCCGGCCCGCCCTGGAGCACCTGGTCAAGGGGATCGTCGACCACCCGGAGGACGTCCGGGTCCGGATGGTCGACTCCCGCCGCGGCAAGCGCCTTGAGGTCCGGGTGCACCCCGAGGACCTGGGCACGGTCATCGGCCGCTCCGGGCGTACCGCGAAGGCGCTGCGCCAGGTGATCGGCTCGATCGGCGGGCGCGGCGTACGCGTCGACATCGTCGACTCGTACTGATGCTGTTGATCGTCGGCCGGATCGGTCGGCCGCACGGTATCCGTGGCGAGGTCTCGGTCGAGGTTCGCACGGACGAACCGGAGGACCGGTTCGCCGTCGGGTCGGTGTTGATCACCGACCCGACGGCGGTACCCGCGCCGCCGGTGGCCGGCCGGGCCGGCGCCGCGCCGGCCGACCTCGGCGTCCCGGTCCGGGTCCCGGACCGGCTGACCGTCGAGGCCACCCGCTGGCACCAGGGCCGGCTGCTGGTCTTCTTCGAGGGCGTGTCGGACCGCGACGTGGCCGAGGTGCTGCGCGGGGTGCTGCTCTGCGTGGACAGCACCGAGGTGCGGCCGCCGGCCGACCCGGACGAGTTCAACGATCACCAACTGGTCGGGTTGGCCGCCGTCACGCCCGCCGGGGAACCGCTCGGCGAGGTCACCCGCGTCGACCACGCACCCGCCTCCGACCTGCTGGTGCTGCGCCGCCCGGAGGGACGGACCGCGCTGATCCCGTTCGTGAAGGCGATCGTGCCCGAGGTCGACCTGGCCGCCGGCCGGGTGGTGGTCGACCCGCCGGCCGGGCTGCTCGACCTGTGACCGGCACCGCGCTCCGGGTGGACGTGGTCTCGATCTTCCCGGAGTACTTCGCCCCGCTGGAGCTGTCGCTGATCGGCCGGGCCCGCGCCGCGGGCGTACTCGATCTGGTCGTGCACGACCTGCGGACCTGGACGCACGACGTGCACCGCACCGTCGACGACACCCCCTACGGCGGCGGGCCGGGCATGGTGATGCGGCCGGAACCGTGGGGCGCGGCGCTGGCGGCACTCGCGCCGGCCGACGCGCCGCCGCCCCGGCTGGTGGTGCCCAGCCCGGCCGGGACGCGGTTCAGCCAGGCGCTGGCGTACGAGCTGGCGGCCGAGCCGCGACTGGTCTTCGCCTGCGGGCGGTACGAGGGCATCGACGAACGGGTGCTGGCCGACGCGGCGCTGAGGATGCCGGTGACCGAGGTGTCGCTCGGCGACTACGTGCTCTTCGGCGGCGAGGTCGCGGTGATCGTGATCATGGAGGCGGTGACCCGACTGCTGCCCGGGGTGCTGGGCAACGCCGACTCGCTGGCCGAGGAGTCGCACGCGCACGGCCTGCTGGAGGCGCCGGTCTACACCAAGCCGCCGTCCTGGCGCGGACACGACGTACCGGAGATCCTCCGCTCCGGCGACCACGGTCGGATCGCCCGGTGGCGACGGGACCAGGCGCTGCTGCGGACCGCGGCGCGGCGGCCCGACCTGATCGCCGCGCTGCCGCCCGGCGCCCTCGACAAGCGGGACCTGGCGACCCTGGACGGGGCCGGATTTCAGGTGCCGGCAGCGGGTATGGCAAAGTAGAGAGGTTGCCGTGGTCGGTCGCGCCGCGACCGGCTGCGAGGATCACCGGACCGGGACGTCCACGGACGCGCCCGCCGGAGATCAGAATCACCCATCCGCGCGTCGGCGATCGGCGCGCCGTGAACTTCCAGAGGATGCAGCGATGAACACCCTGGACGCCCTCGACGCCCAGTCGCAGCGGACCGACGTTCCCGACTTCCGGGCCGGTGACACCGTGAAGGTGCACGCCCGGGTGGTCGAGGGCAGCCGCTCCCGGGTCCAGATCTTCCAGGGCGTGGTCATCCGTCGCCAGGGATCCGGCCTGCGGGAGACGTTCTCCGTCCGCAAGATCAGCTTCGGGGTCGGTGTCGAGCGGACGTACCCCGTCAACAGCCCGGCGATCGACCGGGTCGAGGTGGTCACCCGCGGTGCCGTGCGCCGGGCCAAGCTGTACTACCTGCGCGAGCTGCGGGGCAAGAAGGCCAAGATCAAGGAGAAGCGCGAGAAGCAGGTCAGCTGACTCTCAAGGTTGACCGTTTGGTCGATCGCGAGGTGTCGGATCGGCCAACGCCGACTACGCTGGCCGCACGGGCAGGTGCGAGCGATCGCTGTGTCCCCGGCAGCCGCCGGGGACTGCGGGAGACTTCCGCGCCACCGCTCGTGGCTCCCGCGCAGTCGCCGGAGCCCGGGCGGTAGCGCTGTATCTCGGGACCGGGGAGATGCGCAGTGCGTAGAGTGGACGAAGCGGATGACCTCGATCCCTGGCGACCCCCGTCCCGGCGCGGCCGCAAGGTTCAGCGCCGGCAGATGCCGCTCTGGCAGGAGCTGCCGCTCCTGCTGATCGTCGCGTTCTGCCTGGCCGTCCTGATCCGCACCTTCCTGCTCCAGGCGTTCTACATCCCGTCCGGCTCCATGGAGGACACTCTCCTCGTCGGCGACCGGGTGCTGGTCAACAAGGTCGTCTACGACATGCGCGACCCGGTCCGGGGCGAGATCGTGGTGTTCCGGGGGACCGAGGCCTGGGCGCCGGAGTTCACCGACGAGCCGAACCTCAGCTTCGCCGACAAGGTGGGTCGGACCGTCGGCGACCTGGTCGGTGTCGCCCGGCCCGGTGAGAAGGACTTCATCAAGCGGGTCGTCGGGTTGCCCGGGGACCGGGTGGCCTGCTGCGACGAACAGGGTCGGGTGACGGTCAACGGCACCCCACTCGACGAGAGCTACATCGTCGAGGACTCACCGCTGGACGTGCCGCCGAATCCGCAGGAGTGCCGGTCCCGGCGGTTCGCGGAGGTGGTGGTCCCGTCCGGGCAGCTCTTCGTGATGGGGGACCACCGGCTCGTCTCGCAGGACGCCCGCTGCCAGGGCCCGGTGCCGATCGACAACGTCATCGGCCGGGCCTTCATCATCGTCTGGCCGTCGGCCCGGTGGACCTCGCTGCCGGTGCCGCCGACCTTCGAGAACCTGCCGCCGCCGACGGCGGCGACACCCGAAAGTTCCCCTCCAGCAAACCCGGATACGTCGGGAGGTATAGCCATTATCGGGCCGATGCTAGGTATTCTGGCCATTACCGCGCGTTCTCGTCACTCGCGCTCAGCTCGGCACCGTAGGCTCCACCCGTGATCGACGAGCAGACCGAGAAACCTCGCAACTCCTTCTGGCGCGAACTGCCCATCCTGCTGGGCGTGGCCATCCTGGTCGCGGTCCTGGTGCGGGCCTTCGTGCTGCAGACGTTCTTCATCCCGTCGCCCTCGATGGAACACACCCTGGACATCGACGACCGGGTGCTCGTCAACAAGCTCGTCTATCACTTCCGCTCGCCGGAACGCGGCGAGATCGTGGTCTTCCGGGCCCCGGCCGAGTGGAGCGGCAACCCGGACGGCGAGGACTTCATCAAGCGGGTGATCGGAGTCGGCGGCGACCGGGTGGTCTGCTGTGACGAGCAGGAGCGGCTGGTGATCAACGGGCAGCCGCTGGACGAGCCGTACATCTACTCCCAGGACGGCATCCGCGACCCCGCGGCCGACGAGGACTTCGACGTCACCATCCCCGCCGACCGGCTCTGGGTGATGGGCGACCACCGGTCGGCGTCGGGCGACTCGCTGGAGCACTGGCAGCGCAGCCAGGACCTGGACATCGCCACCATCCCCGAGGACGCCGTGGTGGGCCGCGCCTTCACCGTCTTCTGGCCGGTCGACCGGGCGAAGTGGCTGACGGTCCCGGACGGCTTCGACCGGATTCCCGCACCGCAGGGCTGACTGGCCGGGTCTCCGGACCTGGACACCGGGCCGGCGCGAGCCGCGCCGTGAGCCGTGGCCGCGGGCTCCGCGGGAGCGGTCTCGACGGCGTACGACCTGTCCGCGACCGGCGGTGGGTGGCTGTCTAGGCTGGACCGGTGGCTGACGAGTTCACCGCGCGCCGGGCCGCCCGCGTCCTGGTACTCGACGAGGCCGAGCGGGTGCTGCTCTTCCACGCCTTCGATCCGGCCCGGCCCGACCACCGGTACTGGCTGACGCCGGGCGGCGGACTCGACGCCGGTGAGACCCCGGCCGCCGGCGCCGCCCGTGAGCTGGCCGAGGAGACCGGGCTGCTGGTCACCCCGGCCGAACTCGGCGAACCGGTCTGGCGGGAGGTCAGCGAGTTTCCCTTCGACGGCCGGTGGTACCGCCAGGAACAGGAGTACTTCGTGGCGCGGGTGTCAGCCTGGGAGGTGGACACGGCGGGGTTCACCGAGGTGGAGCGGGGCAGCATCGACGGTCACCGGTGGTGGACGGTGCCGGAGCTGGCCGGGACCGGTGAGCGGTTCTACCCGGGCGAGCTGCCCGAACTGCTCCGCCGGGTGCTGGCGGCGCCGTGCTGACCCCACCGAGGGCGGTGGTGCGCCGCGACGGTGGCCTCTACGCCCTGGAACGGGCGTTGCAGCGGCGCGGCTTCCCGCACGTCGCCGGGGCGGACGAGGCCGGCCGCGGGGCCTGCGCCGGCCCGCTGGTCGCCGCGGCGGTGGTGCTGCCGGCCGGGCGACGGGGCGAGATCGACGGACTCGCCGATTCCAAACTGCTCACCCCGGCCACCCGGGACCGGATCCACGACGTGGTGCTGGAGCGGGCGCTGGCGCACGCCGTGGTGGTGATCCCGGCGGCCGAGGTGGACGCCCGCGGGCTGCACGTCTGCAACCTGGCCGCGATGCGTCGCGCGCTGGCGCTGCTGGCGACCCGGCCGGACTACGTGCTGACCGACGGGTTCGGCGTCGACGGGCTCGGGGTGCCGGGCCTGGCGGTGTGGAAGGGTGACCAGGTGGCTGCCTGTGTGGCGGCGGCGAGCGTGCTGGCGAAGGTGACCCGGGACCGGATCATGGTCGAACTGGACGGGAAGTTCCCCGGCTACGGGTTCGCCGATCACAAGGGGTACGTGACGGCCGATCACAACGCCGCTCTGGAACGTCACGGTCCGTGCGCTGAACATCGCTTCTCGTACGTCAATGTGGCGGCCGCCTCAGGCCGGGCCGGCCGGCCGCCACGGACCCGGCGTCCGGCGGATCTGGGCCGGACCGAGTCGATGCCGCGCGGGGCGCAGCTAGAGGGTACGGTCGGCGTGGCGTTGGGCGAGCAGCCTCGACCGCCAGTGCCGGTGGGGGAAGATGTGGCCATGGAAGGCGGAGAGCGATGAGTGCGGAAGATCTCGAGAAGTACGAGACCGAGATGGAGCTGCAGCTCTACCGGGAGTACCGCGACATCGTCCGCCAGTTCTCCTACGTCGTCGAGACCGAGCGCCGTTTCTACCTGGCGAATCAGGTGGACCTGCACGTGCGCAACTCGGACGGCGAGGTCTACTTCGAGGTCGAGATGCACGACGCCTGGGTGTGGGATATGTACCGCCCAGCGCGCTTCGTGAAGAATGTCCGAGTAATGACGTTTAAGGACGTCAATGTGGAAGAGTTGGAAAAGCCGGAGATCTCGTTACCCGCGGATTCCGGCTTCGGCGGCTCCTGACCGCCGCGCGGGCCGATCCCGAACCGGCCGGTTCGTCACTCGTCCAGCACCGTCACCGGCACCCGCTGCACCAGATTGTTGGCGAAGCCGCCCCGGTTCCACGGCTGCTCGACGGGCTGGCAGCGACCGGACGCGTCGGTGGCGCGGGCGCTGAGCGTGTACCGGCCCGGCGTGGCCGACCACTCGTACCACCAGCGCCGCCAGGCCAGGTCCGGCCCACCCCCGGCTTCCGGCGGCGCCAGCCTGGCCGCCGCCCAGGTGGCCCCACCATCAGTGCTCACCTCGACCCCGGTGAGCTGTGCGTACCCCGACCAGGCCCGGCCATCCAGCCGGCACGGACCGGGGCGCAACACCCGGGTCCGGGACATGAAGTCGGGAAACCCGGGCGGCCGGACCAGCGCCCGGGGTTCGATCCGGGTCACCGGCACGCCGGCCTCCTCGGCCCGCTGCCGCAGCCGGTAGGCCACCGCGTTCTGGAAGCCGTCGAACTGCCGGTCGAGCACGGTGATCCGGCTCAGCCACTTCACGTGGGCCATGCCGTACCAGCCGGGCACGATCAGCCGCAGCGGCGCGCCGTGCTGTGGCAGCAGAGGCGAACCATTCATCTCGTACGCCAGCAGCGGCTCCTCGCGCAGCGCCTCGGCTGCGGGTAGGGCGCGCTGGTAGTCCTGTTCGACGCCGCGTTCGACACCGTGGTCGGCGCCGGTGAAGACCACGTCCACGGCCTCGGGGTCGATCCCGGCCTCGCGCAGCAGCGGGGCCAGCGGAGTCCCGGTCCACTCCGCGGTGCCCACCGCCTCGACCAGCCACGGCTGGCTGACCGGTCGGGGCTCCAGCAGGGCCCGGCCGTTGCCGGCGCATTCCAGGGTGACCCGCCGGGTGACCCGGGGCCGCGTCCGCAGGTCGGTGAGGTCGAGACTCAGTGGCCGATCGACCCGGCCATCGACGGTCAGCCGGTGCTCGGCGGCATCCAGATCCGGAATATCGTAGTGAATGAGCAGATAGTGCAGACCGGCCGGCGTGACGTCGTAGCGCAACGCCTCCAGCGGGATCCCGTGGTTGCGGGCGGCGAGCTGCAGCTCCTCGGCGCTGATCCGCTCACCGGGCTCGGCGAGCCGAGACGGACCGCTGACCTCGTCCATCGTGGGCATCCGCATCCTCCAGGGTCGGGATCAGGGCGGGGCTGCCCGCCACGATGTCACAGTGTCCGGGTGACGCGTTCGGCGGCGATCCGTTCGTCGAGCCCCGCGCGGTCCAGGTTCGCGCACAGGACGACGGAGGCGCCGGCGAACAGCGGCGCGAGCCAGATCAGCGGTTCCTCGCTGGCCGCCGCGTCGACCAGCACCCGGTCGCCGGGACCGACACCGCGGCTCCGCGCGATGTCGACCGCGAGCCCGCCGTACTGGCCGAAGGTGGTTCCGTCAACCGTCGCCCGCCCCCGAAGATCGAGCGGCGTGTCCGGGGACGCGGCGCCCAGGTAGGGGCGGACCGCGTGGACGTAGTCCTGGTAGCCCTGGGGCGTCGGCGCGGCACCGGGTGCGAGGCCCAGGACGTACCGATGGCGCCCGGACGGCACCTCGTCCAGCCAACTGTCGACCCGCCGCCGGTCGACGAACGTCACGTCGAGCGGATCACCGGCCGGGGCCAGACCCGCGGTCGACCAGCCACGGAACGAGACCTGCAAGCCGGCGGCCCAGGCGCCCAGCAGCACGGCCGCGGTCTGCCAGTGCGGCGGGAGCAGCACGCCGGCCTGCCGACCCGGACCGAGCCCGCACCCATCGGTGAGCAGTGCCGCCGTCGCCGCCGCCCACTTTCCGAGCTCGCCCGCGGTCAGCGCGGTCCGCTCGCCGGTGGCGTCGTCGTAGTAGGTGAACAAGCTGTCCACGGCGGGATGCGCGAGGCTCTGCGTCATAGCCGACAACTCTAGCGACGGCGCCCGGCCGGCACCGCTGCCGACGGACCAGCCGATCGGCCGCTGTCCTTTCCCCACGGGGGGGCCGGTTATCCACAGATCGGATGCGGGGCGTTGCCGCCCGCAGCGGACTGGGTGACGCTGCCTGCCATGGACAACCTCGGAGCGCGGCCCCTGCGGTCGCTTGTCACCCTGCTGGTCCTGACCCCGACCGCGGTCCTGGCGCCGGCGGTGACCCCGCAGGCGGTGGCGCAGCCGGCGTTGGTTGCGCCGGGGGCGACTCGGCCGGCGTTGGCCCGGCCCGGGTTGGCTCGGTCGGCGGGGGCTGGTGCGGCTGCGGCTGGTGCTCCGGTGGCGGCCGGGTCGGGGTTCCGGTGGCCGATGAACGGGCCGCTCCGGCCGGGGCGGCGGTTCGAACCGCCGCCCGAACCGTGGTTGGCCGGTCATCGCGGGGTCGATCTGCTCGGCGAGCCGGGTGCGGTCGTGCGGTCCGCGGGCGGCGGGGTGGTCCACTTCGCGGGTTGGGTCGCCGGCCGGCCGGTCATCAGCGTGGCACACGCCGGCGGGCTGCGGACGACCTACGAACCGGTGCGGCCGTCGGTGCGTACCGGCGACCCGGTGGCGGCCGGTGATCCGATCGGCGTCCTGCTGGCCGGCCACCGCGGCTGCCCCACCGGGCCCGCCGTCGGGGCGTCGGCCTGCCTGCACTGGGGGCTGCGCCGGGGCGACGAGTACCTCGATCCACTGGCCCTGCTCGGCCACGGCCGGGTCCGGCTCCTGCCGACCGCCCACCCTCGTCCGGGTGCCGCGGTGCGGCTGTCCCCGACTGCCCGTCGCCGGCTGGGTGCTGCGGCGCGGCTGCCTCCCGGCGGCGGCCGTCGCCGTCAGGGTGCGGCGGTCCGGCTGGTGTGGGCGGCGAGCAGGGCCGGCAACCGGTCGGCGAGCCGCTCGTACTCGTCAGGGCGGTTGTAGACCTGTCCGCAGAGCCGCAGCCAGCCCCGACCCGCCCAGGCGTTCACCGCCACCTCGCAGGCCAGCTCGCCGGCGATCCGCAACCGCAGCTCGTTCGCCTCGGAGAGGCTGCCGGCCAGGCCGGCGGGCAGGGGAATGATCCGCATCGCGACCGGTCCGCCCGGGTCCGGCAGCGCGGCCGGATCCACCCCCAGCGCGGTGCCGACCACCCACTGCCCGTACGCGGCCAGCGCGGCGTTGTGCTCCCGGACCCGGTCGAGCCCGAGGGTCCGAAGGGTGAAGGTCCCCACCGGCGCGGCCAGCCAGGCGGTGTAGTCGCGGGTCGCCTGCGACTCGATCCGCTGCGGGAAGCCGGACTCCTGCTCCCAGGAGACGATCGGCGGCTCGATCCGGTCGCGCCAGCCGGGCGCCACCACCAGCAGTGCGGTGCCCCGCGGCGCGTAGCCCCACTTGTGCAGGTTGCCGACCCAGAAGTCGGCACCGACGTCGGCCACCGGGGTGGCCAGCATGCCCGGCGCGTGCGCGGCGTCGACAAGCACCGGGACGCCCGCTTCCCGGGCGGCGGCGACGATCGCCGCGGTGGGCAGCAGCCGGGCGGTCGGCGAGGTGATCTGGTCGACGATCAGCAGCCTGGTACGGCCCGGCCGCAGTGCGTCGCGGAGGATCTCGACGAGCTCCGCGTCGGTGGCGCCCAGCGGGACGTCGACGGCGCGGCCGGTGGCGCCGGCGCGGCGGCACTCGTGGTCGGTGGCCAGCCGCACCGAGCCGTACCCGTGGTCGGTCGTCAGCACCTCGTCACCGGGCCGGAGCCCGAGGGACCGCAGCACCAGCGTCGCACCGGTGGTGGCGTTGTCGACCAGGGCGGCACCGTCGGCGTCGGCGCCGAGGAACGCGGCCAGGTGCCGGCGGGTGTGCTCGATCCGGTCGGACAACCCCTGGGTGAAGAAGCGCATCGGGTTGGCCTCGGTCTCGTCCCGCAGGCGCTGCTGGGCGCGTTGGACGCCGATCGGGACCGAGCCGAACGACCCGTGGTTGAGGTGGGCCACGGCAGGGTCCAGCGAGAACAGCAGCCGGGCGCCGGGGATCGGCTCGGGGGGCCGTGGCGCTCCGGCGGTCACCTGATGAGCCTACCGGCCGGACCGGCGCCGGTTCCCGTCACGCCCGGGGATGGGCCTGCCGGTACGCGGCCCGGAGCCGATCCATCGACACGTGCGTGTAGATCTGGGTGCTGGCGAGCGACGCGTGCCCGAGCAGCTCCTGCACCGCGCGCAGGTCGGCGCCGCCCTCCAACAGGTGGGTGGCGGCCGAGTGGCGCAGCCCGTGTGGGCTGGTCCGGGGTAGGCCGGCGGTGCGGGCGTACCCGCTGACCAGGCGCCGGACGATTGTCGGCTGCAGCCGACCGCCGCGTGCCCCGAGCAGCAGCGCGGATCCGCTGGCCGGCGTGGTCAGCGCCGGCCGGCCGGTTCGCAGCCAGTCGTCGACCGCCCGCTGCGCCGGGGTCCCGTACGGCACCGCCCGTTCCTTGTCTCCCTTGCCGGTCACCCGGATCACCCGCCGGCCGTGGTCGACGTCGCCGACGTCCAGGCCACAGAGTTCGCTGACCCGGACTCCGGTGGCGTAGAGCAGTTCGAGGACGACCCGGTCCCGCAGCAGGACCGGTTCGGTCTGCTCGCCGGGCGCCGTGACCAGCTCGGTGGCCTGGTCGGCGCGGAGGACGGTCGGCAGGTCACGGCGGGCCTTCGGGCTGGCCAGTGCCGCACCGATGTCGGCGTCGAGCAGGCCGGCCCGGTGTGCCCAGGCACTGAAGGTGCGGGCCGACGCGGCCCGGCGGGCCAGCGAACTGCGCGCGGCCCCGAGCGTCCGCAGCCGCGCCAGCCAGCTGCGCAGTACCGCGAGGTCGAGGTCGCCCGGTTCGTCGCCGCCCATCCGGACGGCATGGTCGAGTAGCGAGACGACGTCGGCCAGGTAGGCGCGGACGGTGTGCGCCGACCGGTTGCGGACGGTGGCCAGGTGGCGGCCGAACTCGTCGGCGGCGTCGCGCATGGCGGGCGGCAGCGCCTCGTGGGTCGCCCGGGTGTCGCGGCTGTCGCGGCTCATCACCGCGACTGTCTGCCGTCCGCCGCCGCGCGTCAAGTCGCCCGGCCGGGTGCTCAGCGCCTCACCCGGTCAGTCGGACGATCCGTTCGATCTCCGCCAGCGGTTCGGCGTACGCCGGCCAGTCCAGGCCGTCGACGCTGGGCGAGGCGGTGCGGCGGACGCCGTCGACCGCGCCGGCCCGGCCGACGATCCCGTCGAGGACGGCCCGGGACCAGTCGGGCGACAGCAGCTCGATCAGCGGCTCCCGATCGTCGGCCAGCACCGCCAGCGCACCGACCAGCGCGGCCGCTCCCCAGTTCGAGGTACCGGCGACGATCAACGCCTCGCAACCGGTGACGCAGTGGATCTCGGCGCCGCGGTCGACGGCCGCGGCGACCAGCCCGGTGGCCAGGACCCCCATGCCGAGTTCGTTGCCGCCGTCGCCGATGCCGATCCGATACCACGGGCCGGCGCCGTACAGCCGGTCCAGCGGGGCGCTGTGCGCACCGAGGTCCACCCCGCGCATGTCGTGCGGCACCCCGTCGGCGGCGGGGCCGACCCGCTCACAGGAGATCACGTGGGTCAGCTCCGGGTAGCCGGCCAGGGTGGCCGCCTGCCAGCCGTCGTACCCGGCCAGCGGCGCCACGTCCAGCGGCACCTTCAGCCCGGCCGCTTCCGGCCCGGCGGCGATCAGCCCGGCCGCCTCCAGACCGGCGGTGGCCGACCCGGCGGTGGTCAGCCCGGCGGTGTCGATCGCCGCCGCGACCACCGGCGCGCAGGGTTCGTCGGTGACCAGCCGGGCCGCCCCGCCGAGCCGGCCGATCGCGGCCGCGAGCTGGATCGCGCCCAGCGGTCCGTCGGTCTCCGCCGCCGGGGGGTGGGCCGTCGGGATGTAGCAGCCGGTCAGGATCGCCACCTCGGGCGTCGGCTCGGCGAGCAGCGAGTCCGCGGCCCGGCGCAGCGCACCCGCGGTCCGCCGCGACAGCGCCGCGCTGCCGCGGCCCACGTCGCGGGCCGCGACCCGTTCCAGCGCCGCGACGGCGTCGGCGGGGGTCATCGCGGACCTCCTGGAGGGGTGCGGCAGGCTGCGGTTCAGGGTACGGCGACCGGCCCGCCGCCGGTGCCCCGCGATCGGCCGACCCCGGCGCCGGACCGCGCGGATCGGCCCCGCCGCGGCTGCCGCTGGATCGGCCCCGCCGCGGCTGCCGCGGATTGGCCCGCCGCAGGCAGCCGGCGGCCCAGTCTGCCGGCCGGGCAGGTCCGTCGCGATTCCCGCTCAGCGTTGCCGCGTCCCCGCTCAGCGGTTGCGCACGGGTGCCAGCGCGTATCCGTCGTCGTGGCGTACGACCAGGTCGAGCTCCTCCAGCATGGACAGTTTCCGCAGCGCGGCGCGCAGCGCCACCCCGGTCCGGGCAGCGAGGGTGTCCGGACCGAGGGCGCCGCGCCGGGGCAGCGCCTCCAGGATCAGCCGCGCCTCGTCGTCGAGCAGGTCGCGGGGATGCCGGGGGCCGCGCTCCAGCGGTGCCAGGTCGACCCCGATCCGCCCCACCTCCTCCAGGATGTGCGGCACGCCGGTGACCAACCGGGCCTCGGGATGCTCGCGCAGCAGGGCGTGGGCGCCCACCGACATCGCGGAGGTGACCGGGCCCGGCACCACCATCGCCGGTCGGCGCAGCGCCAGCGCCCGGCGCAGGGTCTGGATGGCGCCGCTGCGCGCGGCCGCCTCCACCAGGACGGTGCCGGCGGTCGCGGCCGCGATCAGCCGGTTACGGATCAGGAACCGCGGGCGCAGCGGCTCGGCCCCCGGCGCCCACTCGCTGACCAGCAGCCCGGTGTCGACGATCCGCTCGAAGAGCGCGGCGTTGCCCATCGGGTAGGGCCGGTCCACCCCGCAGGCCAGCACCGCCACCGTCCGGCCACCGGCGCTCAACGCCCCCCGGTGCGCCGCCGCGTCCACCCCGAACGCCCCGCCGGAGACCACCGTCCAGTCCCGGTTGGCCAGGCCGTACCCGAACTCGATGCCGAGGTGACCGCCGTAGTCGGTGGCGGCCCGGGAACCGACCACCGCCACCGACCTGTCGAGCGTTTCGGCGAGCGGCCAGACGCCCCGTACCCAGAGGCACAGCGGCGGCGCGGTCTCCTGGTCGACCCGTCGCTCGGCCCCGGCCAACGCCAACCGGCGCAGGTCGCCGACCCGGGCGGGCCACTCCTCGTCCTCCGGCGTCACGAGCCGGGCGCCCAGCCGGTCGGCCCGAGCCAGCGCCTCCTCGGCGGCGCGACGGGGGTCCCCGGCGGCCAGCCGGGCCGTGACGGCGGCACGGAGCCGGTCGTCGGGAATGTCGCCGGTCAGCAACCGGTGCAACGCGGTCACCGGTCCGTCCCGCTCGACCATCCGGTGCACCGATCGGGTGCCGGGTTCGGCGAGCCAGGTCAGCGCGGCCCGGGCCAGCCGGACCGGCCGACCGCCAGCTTCGGCGGCGGTCATCCGACACCTCCGGTACGCAGCTGCGTCGCCTCCGCGACGTCGTCGGCGTGCGGACGGTCCCGCCCGTCGAGATCGGCCACGCTCCAGGCCACCCGCAGGATCCGGTCGAAGCCGCGGGCCGACAGCGATCCGCTGTCCAGTCGGCGGCGCAGGCCGGCGGTGGCGGCGGCCGGTAGCGCCCACGGGGGGCGTCGCAGCACCGGCCCGGGCACCTCGGCGTTGGCCCGCCAGCCGGCGGCCCGCCAGCGTTGCCCGGCGGCTGCCCGGGCCGCCGCGACCCGCTCGGCCACCGGGGCGGAGGACTCGTTGACCGGGCTGTTCTCCATCAGCTCCGCGGCGCCGAGCGGCCGGAGGCCGACCTGGATGTCGACCCGGTCGAGCAGTGGACCGGAGAGCCGGCCGAGGTAGCGCCGCCGGGCCAGCGGACTGCACTCGCAGTGCGTGTCGCCGGCGGGTTTCGCACAGGCGCACGGGTTCGCGGCCAGCACGAGCTGGAAGCGGGCCGGGTACTCGGTGCCGCCCCGGGCGCGGACCAGCATGATCCGGCCGCTCTCCAGCGGCTGGCGCAGTGCTTCCAACGCGCCGCGGCTCAGTTCGGCCGCCTCGTCCAGGAAGAGCACCCCCCGGTGGGCGAGGGAGACCGCACCCGGTCGGGCCAGCCCGGTCCCCCCGCCGACCAGCGAGGCGACGGTGGCGGTGTGGTGCGGAGCCTGGAACGGCGGTCGCCGTATCAGTTGCCCACCCGGCGGCAGCAGGCCGGCGATGGAGTGCAACGCGGTCACCTCCAGCGCGGCCTCGTCGTCGAGCGGCGGCAGGATGGAGGGCAGCCGTTCGGCCAACATGGTCTTGCCCGCCCCCGGCGGACCGAGCAGGGCGAGATGGTGCCCGCCGGCCGCGGCGACCTCCAGCGCCCGTCGGCCGAGCGACTGGCCGGACACGTCGGCCAGGTCGGGTCCGCCGGTCGGCTCCGCAGACTCCGGTGCCGGCGGTTCCAGCAGCGCCGCGCCGTCGCGGACGTAGGCGACCAGCCGGTGCAGGCTGTCGACGGCCCGGACCCGGACGCCGGGGATGACGGCCGCCTCGGCGGCGTTCGCCACCGGTACGACCACCCGGCCCACCCCCGCCCGGGCCGCCGCGGCCACCATCGGCAGGATGCCGCGCACCGGGCGTACCGTCCCGTCGAGGCCCAGCTCGCCGAGGATGGCCGTGTGGCCCAGCGGCGCGAGCGGCAGCTCCCCGGCGCCGCCCAGCAACGCGGCGGCGATGGCCAAATCGAAGGCCGAGCCGAACTTCGGCAGGGTGGCCGGGAGCAGGTT
Source organism: Solwaraspora sp. WMMD1047 (assembly GCF_029626155.1). Lineage (NCBI taxonomy): Bacteria > Bacillati > Actinomycetota > Actinomycetes > Micromonosporales > Micromonosporaceae > Solwaraspora > Solwaraspora sp. WMMD1047. The sequence goes on from NZ_JARUBL010000001.1 coordinate 2,084,306, forward strand.
GATGGTGATCCGGCGGTTCGGCCAGTGCTGGCCAGAATTGACGATGGCGGCGCGGACCCGGTCGCGGGCCTCGTGCAGGGCGGTGTCGGGCAGCCCGGACAGGGCGAGCGCGGGCAGCCCGGGGGAGAGGTCGGCCTCGACCTCGACGAGGTGGCCGGTCACCCCGACCAGACCGACGCAGAGCACCTTGGCGTAGCTCATCGGCTTGTCGAACTCGGTGTGGGCATGCGCCGAGCCTGCCCGGGAACAGCGCCGAGCCGCGGCCTGCAAAGGATCGACTGTGGACAACCGGATGCCCTGTGGACAGTCAAACGATCACCGTCGGTTCTGGTATGGGACGTACCCGGTGTCCGGCCGGGAACGCCGAGGTCTCATAGCGTCGGAGCCGGTCAAAGCCGCCATCTGCCCTGAGGAGTCGAATGCCGACCCTGTCGGATCCGAGTCAGCCCGCCCGCCGGCCCCGGGCCGCGCTCTACGCGCCACCTGCCGACGACGGGCAGCGGTGGGTGATGGCCGGGGTCGAATGGTGCGAACGGCTCGGCTACGACCTCTGCTCGCTGGTGGTCGACCCGGACGGCGGAGCCGGGCCGGCACCGGCCACAGTTCCTCCGGTAGGCGCGGCAGTCCGGTCGCCGACAGCAGCCCGCAACCCCGAACAAACCAGCCCGGCGCCGGGACCAAGCAGGTGACAGAGTTCTCCTGCCGAAGGGGCGGCCGCGGGCTGGTCACGGACGTCCAGCCGATTCAGACCTGCAACGGGTTCCATTCCGCCCGGGCCACCGCCGCTACGCCGACCGGCTCCTGCTGCTGTTCCAGGACGCGCGGCTGGTGGTGGTCTCCACCGAGGACCCGACCATCCAAACGACGGTGGGCGGCCGGGTCGGACTCACCCTCGACGAACTGGAGCGCCGGTACGGCCCGCGCGGTGAGATCGTGAACGGCAAGTGGTGGCTGCGGGCCTACCTGGTGCCGGTCGGCGGACGGGTCGTCGCGTTCTTCGAGGACCCGTACGGGCCGACCGTCTACCGGGTCGCGGTCGGCGAGCGGGACCGGGTGCTGGCCACCTTCACCGGCGGGGACGACCAGTGCTGAACCGCTGACCAGCGACGGGATTTGCTGGCCGCCGGTCGGCCGACCGGCGGCTATCCTGGGTCGGTGACCGGCGAGCCGCTCTCCCGGGGCCGGCGCGGACCGCGGCACGGACCGGCGGCTGTCAGCCGCCCCGGCCGGCCGCCGCCGTGATCGCGCCCGAGCGGATCGGCCCGTACCGGATCGAACGGCTGCTCGGGTACGGCTCGTTCGCGACCGTCTGGCTGGGACACGATCCCACCCTCGGTGCCCGGGTGGCGATCAAGGTGCTGGCCGAGAACTGGTGCCAGGACCTGCGGGTCCGGGAGCGGTTCCTGGACGAGGGGCGGCTGCTCTGGCGGCTCGACCACGAGCGCCTGGTCCGGGTCCACGCGGTCGGCGAGTTGCCCGACGAACGGCCGTACCTGGTGATGGCGTGTGCCGAGGGGGGCAGCCTGCGGGACCGGCTGGCGACCGGCCCGATCCCCGTCGCCGAGGCGCTGCGGTTGCTGGCGGAGATCGCCGCCGGGGTGGCGGTCCTGCATGCCGACGGCATCGTGCACCGCGACCTGACGCCGGGGAACATCCTGTTCCGCCCGGATTCGCGGCCGGAGATGCCGGATCAGGTGCTGATCGCCGACCTCGGCTTGGCGAAGGCCCTCGCCGTCGCGTCCGGCCTGACCGCCCGCGCGGGCACCCCGGGCTACATGGCTCCCGAACAGGAGGGCCCGTTGTCCACCGTCGACGCGCGGGCCGACGTGTTCGGCCTCGGCCGGCTCGGCGAGACCCTGCTGGGCCGGTCGGCCGGTGACCCGACGGAGCCGGGCGTCGAACCGGCGGGCGGTTTCGCGCTGCGCGACGGCGTACCGGCGCTGGTGGCCCGGGTGTTGCGGACCGCCACGGCCCGGTCGCCGGCCGACCGCTACCCGGACGCGGCGGCGTTCGCTGCCGCGTTGGCCCGGGCCACCCGCGCACCGACCCGGGCGAGCTCCTTCCTGGTACGCCGCCGCGGGTTCCTGTTCGGGGTGCTGCTGGCCGCCGGATTGGCGGTGTCGGCGGGGGTGGCGGTGCACCGCTGGCCGGACCAGGACTCCGGCACCGTCGCGGACTCGACCGGCCGGATCACGGTGGCCCGTCCACCGGGGTGGCGCAGTGCCGGCGCCGGGTGGGCCGGCCAGCGCGGGCCGGACGGCGATCTGGAGCCGGCCCTGCTGCTGTCGCCCGATCCGGACAGGTGGGCCGACGATCCGGCGGTGCCCGGCGCCTTCGTCGGCCTCTCCCTGAGCCTGGCCGGGTCGCACACCCCGGCCGAGTATCTCGCCGAGCATCCGCACGCCGAGTGCGCCGCCGAGCCGGTGCGCAACGTCCGGCTGGCCGGCGTGGACTGGCTGGTGGCCGCCTACACGGGCTGCCGGGGTGGCAAGCCGGTGATCGTCGAGGCGGTCGGCGTCGGCCCGGACCGGGCCGGGCTGGTCTACGCCCAGATCACCCCGCCGAGCGACGGCGGCGCCGGGTTCGTCGACGGGTTCCTGGCCGGCATCCGGGTACGCCGTTAGCCGGGTACGCCCAGGTACGCAGTTCGCCCCCGCCGTCGGGCTCCGCCTTCTTCCATGACCATGGGGCACTGGGCCGTTCAGATCGGCCGGAAATCACGTCTGTAGGCGCCACGGTCAAGGGTGCTTGGCCGGTGCGGCGGCGGTCGGTGGCGCGGTCAGTCGGCGGTCGGCTCGACCACCAGGACGGTGATCTGCTGGCTGCCGTCCTGCCGGATGATGGTGACGGTGGCGGTGCCGGCGGTCAGGAAGCGCACATCGTGTACGCCCGCCGCGTAGTTTCGGGCGACCCGCTCGTCGGGCTCCGCGGTCAGCAGACCGGGGCCGACGTTCTGCACCCGCAGGATTCCCGCGACCTCGAAGCAGAGCGCCCGGGGCAGCAACGCCGGGTCGGAGCCGTCCACCGGGTAGATGACGGGCGGCAGGCAGGCCGGGGAGAGCACAGGGGTGGGCTCGGCCGAGCCGGGTGTCGGGGTGGGTGGTCGCCAGACCGGTGGCCGGTCGGCGGCGGCCGGCGGTGCCGCCGAGGTCCGGCCGGGCGAACCGGAGGGGACCGCCGACGGACTCGCCGCGCCAGCCGGCATACGGGTCGGCCACTGCCCCGGCAGCGGCGCGACCGGGGCCGGTGCGCAGGCGGCGAGCAGGGCCGCCGCGACGGCGCCGAACAGCGCCGCGACCACGGCCAGTGGAGACCTGGCGCCCAGCGGAGACCTGGTGGGCAGCGGAGACCTGGCGGGCACTGTGGGTTGGGCGGGCGGTGGCCGGGTCGGGCCGGGCATCCGCCGTACCGGCGGCCGGGGTCCGGCGCCGTCGGTTCCGGCATTTCTGGCCACGTCAGGCCGCGCTGTCGGTCAGGTGGGCGCGCAGCCGGTGCCGTCCCTCGTGGATCCGGGACTTGACCGTGCCGTCCGGGATCTCCAGCAGTTCGCCGATCTCCCGGTAGCTCAGGCCGAGCACGTCGCGCAACGTCACCGCCTCGGCGAGTTCGGGTCCGATCGCCCCCAGGGCATCCAGCAGGTCCAGCCGGGTCCCGGCCACCACGCTGGTTCGGCGGGGATCGGGCCGGTCCGGCAGCGGCACCCGGCTCGCCTCCGCCAGGAACCGGCGACGCAACGCCTGGTACGTCGACCGGGACCGGTTCGCCGCCACCCGGTACAGCCAGGTTCGGAACGCCGACCGGCCGTCGAATCGGGTGATGCCCCGCGCCACCGCCAGCAGAGTGTCCTGGCAGGCCTCCTCGGCGTCCTCCCGGTTGGGCAGGAACCGGGCGCACAGCCGCATCGTCTCCGGCCGGACCGCGACCAGCAGCCGGTCCAGGGCGGCCCGGTCGCCGCCGGCGGCGGCTCGGGCCAGTCCTTCCAGGTCGGCGCCTTCGGCGGGTCCGTCCAGATGGGAGCCTTCGATGGGCACGATTCGAGTTTATGGACGTCGGCCCCCACTCCACCACCAGCGCGGATCAGAACGCGTTGCGCAGGTGCTCGACGTGGGCCGGGCCGCTGCCGGCGGCCCGCACCGAGATGACGTCGAACCGGATCTCCACCGGCTGTTCGCCGGCGCCGCGCAGCCACTGCGCCGCCAGCCGGCGCAGGCGGCGGACCTTGACCCGGGTCACCGCCTCCGCCGGTACGCCGAACGCGTCGCCGCGCCGGGTCTTCACCTCGCAGAAGACGAGGACGTCGCCGTCCCAGGCGATGATGTCGATCTCGCCGCGTTCGCCGCGCCAGTTCCGGGCGACCAGTCGAAGACCGCTGTCGACCAGATGCCGGGCGGCGCACCGCTCGCCGTAGGCGCCGACCGCCTGCCGGGCCTTGGTCATGGGCAGCTCCACTCCTCGGGGGAGCTCCCACGGTCCCGCGCATCGGTGGGTGCCGCCAGCAGGTTGTCACCGGTTGTGGATAACCCGGCTACCTGTGGATGTCCGCCGGATCGGCCCGCCGGGTGGTATGGGGTCACCGGGTGGTCGAGGGGGAGGGGAGGGCTTCCGGCGGCATGACCAGGTCGCATACGGTGCGAGGTGATGGACGGACGAGACAACCACCCCGAAGGCCAGGACCCCGGTTGGTACCCGGGCGAGCGCGGTTACGGCGACACCGGATGGCGGGACGCCGGCACCGGCCAGTACGCCCCGGAGGGCGGGCACCGGATGCCGGAGCCGAGCAGCGGCGTTAACGGCTATTCGCTCGGCGAGCGGCACCTGGCCGGTGAGCGGTTCAGCGCGCCCGAGCCGACCGACCGCTTCGGCCCGCCCGGATCGGCTGACCGTTTCGGTCCGCCCGGTCCGGGTGACCGCTTCGGCCCGCCCGGACCCGGCGACCGTTTCGGTCCGCCCGGATCGGCCGACCGCTTCGGCCCGCCTGGTCCGAGTGACCGCTTCGACCCGCCGGATTCCGTCCCGTCCGGTTCTGGCTCGCCTGGTCCGGGCGCTTCGTCGTCCGCCCTGCCGGGCTCCGGCCTGTCCGGCTCCGGGCTGTCCGGCTCCGGGCTGTCCGGCTCCGGGCTGTCCGGCTCCGGCCTGGCCGGTTCCGGGCTGTCTGGTTCCGGGGAACCACCGGCGGGACCGGCCCAGGGGACACCGCGGGTCGGGGGCGTCGGCGCGGCGGCCACTGATCCCGGCCAGCCGCCGCTCGGGGCGTACCCGATCGTGCAGCCGTCCCGGTCGGGGCCGATGGATGCGCCGACCGGGCCGCTGGCCCCGGTGGGCGGGTCCGGGCGGGACGGCGGCGAGCCGGCCGGCGAGCGCCGTCCGTGGCAGCTACCGGGTTCGGCAGCCGGCGAAGGGGTGTACCGGTCCCGGCGGCCGTCGGTCGCGGTGCTGCTCGCGGCGCTTGTGGTGCTCTTCGAGATACCCGCGCTGCGGGTGCTGCTGGACGCCGCGGTGGGCGGGCCGGTGGTGACCGCCGGAGTGGTCGCCGGCACCCTCCTGGTACTCGGTCTGCCGATTTTCGCTGTCGGCCTGTACGGGTTGGCCAGCGGTGCCGCACCGGTGACCGAGCCGGCCCGCGGCTGGTCGCGCCCGCCGATGGCGTACGTGATGGTGGGTTTGGTGTTGTTTGTCGCTTCTGCTCTGGCCGCCTGACGGAACCGCCGGGGCCGCGTCCCGCCGCGTCCGGTTGGTCGGGGATTGCGGGCTGCGGGCGGTAGTGGGGTTTGCGCGCCGCTGATCAGAGCGGGGGCGTACACTTGTCGACTGGCGACCGCCTCGTGCGGTCGACCTCGCGCGCCCTCTCCACGGCATCCGTGGAGCGACGGTCCCCTGGTCCCGATCCTGATCGGGCCCACCATGGCCGGCGACCAGGCGCCAGGACGGTGGGCCGGCCGGCCCACCGTGGCAACCAGGGACAACTGAAGGAGCACCCCAACCATGGCCGTCGTGACCATGCGTCAGCTGCTGGAGAGTGGCGTCCACTTCGGACACCAGACCCGGCGCTGGAACCCGAAGATGAAGCGCTTCATCTTCACCGAGCGCAATGGTATCTACATCATCGACCTGCGCCAGACCCTCGACTACATCGAGAAGGCCTACGAGTTCGTCCGGGGAACCGTCGCCGAGGGCGGCAGCATCCTCTTCGTGGGCACCAAGAAGCAGGCCCAGGAGGCGATCGCCGAGCAGGCGACCCGGGTCGGCCAGCCGTACGTGAACCACCGCTGGCTGGGTGGCATGCTCACCAACTTCCAGACGGTCTACAAGCGGCTGCAGCGGATGAAGGAGCTGGAGTCGCTCGACCTGACCGGCACCGCCGCGGGCTACACCAAGAAGGAGACGCTGCAGCTGTCGCGGGAGAAGGACAAGCTCAGCCGCACGCTGGGTGGTCTGCGGGACATGCAGAAGGTGCCGGCGGCGATCTGGGTCGTCGACACCAAGAAGGAGCACATCGCCGTCGACGAGGCCCGCAAGCTGGGCATCCCGGTGATCGCCGTGCTCGACACCAACTGCGACCCCGACGAGGTCGACTTCCCGATCCCCGGCAACGACGACGCGATCCGCTCGGCCGAGCTGCTGACCAAGGTCATCGCGGCGGCGGTCGGCGACGGGCTGATCGCCCGCTCCGGCAAGCGTCGGGGCACCGACGAGAAGCCCGAGCCGGGTGTGGTCGGCGCCGACGAGCCGCTGGCCGAGTGGGAGCGGGAGCTGATCGAGGACACCGAGAAGAAGGCCGCCGCCGAGCCGGAGCAGCCCAAGGCCGCCGAGCCGGCGACCGCCGCCGCCGAGTGACCTCGCGGTCGGGATAGCTCGCGACCTGGGACATATCACCAAGACCACCCAACCAGCCGCGTCACACATCGAAGAGAGAGTCATGTCCAACTTCACCGCCGCGGACGTCAAGAAGCTCCGGGACCTCACCGGCGCCGGCATGATGGACTGCAAGAAGGCGCTCACCGAGGCCGAGGGAGACTTCGACCGGGCCGTCGAGATCCTGCGCGTCAAGGGCGCCAAGGACGTCGGCAAGCGGGCCGGCCGCACCGCCGCCAACGGCCTGGTCGCCCACTCCGGCAAGGCGCTGCTCGAATTCAACTGCGAGACCGACTTCGTCGCCAAGAACTCCGACTTCATCGCGTTCGCCCAGCAGCTGGTCGAGCACGGTGAGCGGATCGGGGCGACCGACGCCGAAGGGCTGCTGGCCTCGACGTTCGCCGAGGGCAAGACCGTCGCCGAGACCGTCCAGGAGCAGTCGGCCAAGATCGGCGAAAAGCTCGTGCTCAACCGGTTCGCGGTCCTGACCGGCACCGTCGCGGTCTACCTGCACCGCAAGAGCCAGGACCTGCCGCCCGCGGTCGGCGTGCTGGTGGAGTACGACGGCAAGTCCGACGAGGCCGGCGACGCCGACGCCCGGGGCGTCGCCATGCAGATCGCCGCGATGCGGCCGAAGTTCCTCACCCGCGACGAGGTGCCGGCCGAGACCGTCGAGTCCGAGCGGCGCATCGCCGAGGAGACCGCCCGCGAGGAGGGCAAGCCCGAGGCCGCGATCTCCAAGATCGTCGACGGTCGGGTGAACGCCTTCTTCAAGGACTACGTCCTGCTGGAGCAGGCCTCGGTGACCGACAACAAGAAGTCGGTCAAGCAGGTCCTCGCCGAGGCCGGCATGGAGGTCAAGCGGTTCGTCCGCTTCGAGGTCGGCCAGGCCTGAGCACGGCCCCGCGGGCGGGGTCCCACCGGCCGACCGGCCGGTCGGCGGGCAGTCCCAGCCGGCGGGGAAAGCAGATCGAGGAGGAGGCCACGGTGTACGCGACAGGCACCGGGGCCTCCTCGTCACATAGGGTCAGCACGGCAGGTTGGACGAGGGCGCGGCGGCTGCGCGTGGACGAGAGGGCGGGCGGATGACGCAGGTTGTGGACGAGCGGACAGCAACGGCGGACGACCCGACCGCGCCACCGCCGGGACGGGCCCGCCGGGTGGTGCTGAAGCTGTCCGGCGAGGTGTTCGGCGGCGGTGCCGTCGGCGTACACCCCGATGTCGTCCAGGCCATCGCGCGCCAGATCGCGACGGTGACCCGGCGCGGCGTACAGGTCTCGGTGGTGGTCGGCGGGGGCAACTTCTTCCGCGGTGCCGAGTTGCAGAAGCGCGGGATGGACCGGGCCCGGGCCGACTACATGGGCATGCTCGGCACCGTGATGAACTGCCTGGCCCTGCAGGACTTCCTGGAGAAGGAGGGCATCGAGACCCGCGTGCAGAGCGCGATCACGATGGCCCAGGTCGCCGAGCCGTACATCCCGCTGCGGGCGATCCGGCACCTGGAGAAGGGGCGTGTGGTGATCTTCGGGGCGGGCGCCGGTATGCCCTACTTCTCCACCGACACCGTCGCCGCGCAGCGCGCACTGGAGATCCGGGCCGACGTCGTGCTGATGAGCAAGAACGGCGTGGACGGGGTCTACACCGCGGACCCGCGCACCAACCCGGACGCCCGCAAACTCGACACGGTCAGCTTCGCGGAGGCGCTGCGGCGCGGCCTGCGGGTGGCCGACGCGGCGGCCTTCAGTCTCTGCATGGAGAACGGGCTGCCGATGCTGGTCTTCGGCGCCGAGGGCGACGACACCATCATCCGTGCGGTGGCCGGCGAGCCGATCGGGACTTTAATCACGGCGTAAGCCGGGACCGGAAGAGACCGGGACCGGGTGAGGTAAGCGGCGTGAGCCGGAGCGGTATCCGACTACGAGGCACCAGAAGGAGGCGAAGGAGCAGGTGATCGACGACACCCTCCTCGAAGCCGAGGAGAAGATGGAGCGTGCGGTCGAGCACGCCAAGGAAGAGTTCGGCGCGATCCGCACCGGCCGCGCCACGCCGGCCATGTTTTCCAAGGTCATCATCGACTACTACGGCTCTCCCACCCCGTTGACCCAGATGGCCTCCGTCGGAGTGCCCGAGCCGCGGATGGCCATCATCAAGCCGTACGACGCCTCGCAGCTGGCCGCCATGGAGAAGGCGATCCGCGACTCCGACCTGGGCGTCAACCCGAACAACGAGGGCACCCAGCTGCGCATCCTGCTGCCGCAGATGACCGAGGAGCGGCGCCGGGAGATGATCAAGGTGGCTCGGCACAAGGGCGAGGAGGCCAAGGTGGCCATCCGCAACGTCCGGCGCCGGGCGAAGGAGGAACTCGACCGCATCGTCAAGGACGGCGAGGCGGGCGAGGACGACGGTCGTCGGGCCGAGAAGGAACTCGACGACCTGACCCACCGGTACGTCGCGCACGTCGACGAGCTGGTCAAGCACAAGGAAACGGAACTGCTGGAAGTGTGACCGGCGACCGGCGACCGGCGGCGCGGCGACCGGCGGCCGGCACGACGGGCCCCGCGCCGGGGCGTACCCGGGCGGGGCCTTCGCCATGTGCGAGCGCCGGCCGCCGGCCGCCGACCGGTCCGGTCGCTTGCAGTACGCTCGGCAGGATTCCCCTTGACGTGTGGTGAAGCGGAGGGGGTGGGTCCGTCAACGGTGCGGAAACGAACGGGATTCTTCGATCGCGGTCAGGGGTTGATCTTGATCTTGCGTCATCTTCGGACGCCGGCGACTGCGGTGCTCGAGGTCTGATGTCGAACCTCGACCCCTACCGTGGCGTGGACCCGCGCGAACCCGACCCACCGGGCGTCGACCGGTACGGGCCGCCGCCCGCCCGGACCTGGCCCGACGACGGCGACGCACCCCGGGTCCGCAGCTGGCGCGAGAGCGCCGAGGCCGACACCTACGCGGGCCAGCCGGGCATCGAGCCGGTGGCCCCGTACTGGTCGGACGGACCCCCGCCGGCGCGGAACGGCGTCTCCCCGCACCCCGGCAACGGCGTCCCGCCGTACCGCCCCCACCCGTCGCCGTACGGCGATGACGCGACCGGCCCGTGGGGCCTGCCGCCGGAGGCGCCGGAGCCGGCGTACCGGCCGAGCCACCCGGACGCCGAGACGAATCCGATCGGCTGGCCGCCGGTCGCCGCCGACCCGGCGGTCGACGCCGGGCAGCGGCTGCCCGGTGGTCCCGGACCGGCCGGCTGGGAGCCCCTGCCCGGCGACCCCGAACCCGACCCCGAACCCGAGCCGCCCCGGCGGCGGGGCCCCGGTCGCCGCCGGGCGGGCCGAGGCGGGCGGCCGCCCACCGCGGGGAGCCCGGCCGGTGAGTCGTCGCCAGCCGGATCCGACCCGGGGCTGACGACGGTCGGCCCGGAGACCACGACCGGTGCCGGCCCGGCACCGACCAGCCGGGCCGGTCGGAACCTGCCGATGGCGATCGCGGTCGGCCTCGGTCTCGGCGCGCTCATCCTGGTCCCGCTCTTCGTCTACCGACCCGCCTTCCTGCTGGTGGTCGCCGCCGCCGCGGGGGTGGGGATCTGGGAGATGGTCCGGGCGGTCGAGCGGGTCGGAGCTCGTCCGCCGCTGGTCCCGCTGCTCGCCGGTGGCCTGTTGATGATCGGTCTGGCCTGGTGGGCCGGACCGGACGCGCTCAGCCTCGGACTGCTGGTGACCCTGCTGGCGGCGATGGTGTGGCGGCTCGGCGACGGACCGGCCGGATTCCAGCGGGACGTGACCGCCACCGCGCTGATCGTGGTGTACGTCCCGTTCCTGGGCGGATTCGCGGCGCTGCTCGCCGCCACCCCGGACGACGGACACCTGCGGGTACTGGTGACCCTGGTCGCCGTCGTTCTCTCCGACGTCGGCGGCTACGCGGCCGGGGTGACCCTCGGCCGGCACCCGATGGCCCCGTCGGTGAGCCCGAAGAAGTCCTGGGAGGGATTCGCCGGCTCGGTGCTGGCCGCCGCCGTCGGCAGCGCCGTCCTGCTCTACCTGCTGCTCGACGTCGCACCCTGGTGGGGGGCGCTGTTCGGACTGGCGGTCTCGGTGGCCGCGGTCCTGGGAGACCTCGGCGAGTCCATGGTCAAGCGGGACATCGGCATCAAGGACATGAGCAATCTGCTGCCGGGGCACGGCGGGATGATGGACCGCCTCGACTCGGTACTGTTCGCGGTGCCGACCGCGTACCTGCTGCTGGCGCTCTTCGCGCCGGCCGGCTGAGCTGGAGCCTGGCCGCCGCGGCCGGCCGAGCCGGTCCCCGCCTTGAGCTGGGGGTGGCGAGCGTGCCGCGCGGTCCGGCGTGGCGTCGTGGGAGACTGGAGGGGTCATGACGAGCCTGCCGATGATCCCGTCCCGCCCGGAGTCCGCCGCGACGGCCGAGCCGGGCGCGGGCATTCCGCTGCGCCCGGTCCCGCGGGGCCGGGTGGTACCGCCGCCCCGGCACCTGGCCGACCTCGACCTGGCCGGTCGGGCGGCGCTCGCCACCGAGCTGGGCGAGCGGAGTTTCCGGGCTCGGCAGATCTCCACGCACTACTTCGGCCGGTTGGTCCGCGACCCGGCGGCGATGACCGATCTGCCGGCCGCGTCGCGGGACCGACTGGCCGGTGCGCTGCTGCCGACGCTGCTCACCCCGGTTCGCGAGATGGCCTGCGACGACGGCGCCACCCGAAAGGCGCTCTGGCGGCTGCACGACGGATCGCTGGTGGAGAGCGTGCTGATGGGCTACCCGGACCGGGTGACCGTCTGCATCTCCAGCCAGGCGGGTTGCGGAATGGCCTGCCCGTTCTGCGCCACCGGCCAGGCCGGCCTGACCCGCAACCTCTCCACCGCCGAGATCGTCGATCAGGCGGTCTACCTGGCCGGGGTGGCCGCCTCCGGGGCGGTGGTCGGGTCTCCGGCCCGGCTCTCGCACGTGGTCTTCATGGGGATGGGCGAACCGCTGGCGAACTACCCGCGGGTGATCGAGGCGGTCCGCCGGCTCTGCGCCCCGGCTCCCGAGGGGCTCGGCCTGTCCCAGCGGCACATCACGGTCTCCACGGTCGGTCTGGTCCCGGCGATGCGCCGGTTGGCCGGCGAAGAGCTGGCGGTGACCCTTGCGCTGTCGTTACACGCGCCCGATGATGAGCTGCGCGACGAACTCGTGCCCGTGAACCAGCGCTGGAAGGTCGCCGAGGTGCTGGACGCGGCGTGGGACTACTCCGCACACACGGGCCGTCGGGTTTCCATCGAGTACGCGATGATTAGGGACGTGAACGACCAGCCATGGCGCGCCGACCTGCTGGGCAGGCTGTTGACCGGCCGGCGGGCCCATGTGAACCTCATCCCGCTCAACCCGACGCCGGGCAGCCGGTGGGATGCCAGCCCCAAGCCGGTGGAGCGGGAGTTCGTCCGGCGGCTGCGCGCGGCCGGTGTCTCCACGACGGTCCGGGACACCCGGGGTCGGGAGATCGACGGCGCCTGCGGACAGCTCGCGGCCGCCGAGGTGGCAGAGTGAGCGGGCGGGCGGCCGGAACCGCGGTCGGGTCGAGGGCCGCGGGTCGGTCCACGGGCGTGGGCGGGTTCCGTGACGAGCGAGCGAACCAGGAGACATAGTGGCGAGTCAGGGACAGCGTTTCCGGCGCAAGGCGCTCCGCCGGGGATACAAGGTCGAAGAGGTGGACGCGTTCCTGGACCGGGTCGAGGCCACACTCGCCGGTGAGGCGGGTGGTTCCCCGGTCGCCTCCCAGGAGGTGCACGACGTCGTCTTCCGGGTCCGGTTCGGCGGCTACGACGAATGGCAGGTCGATCTCCACCTCGACCGGGTGGAGCGGCAGGTCGCCGAGCTGGAGGAGCGCGGCGTGCCGGCCGGCCGGGGTGGCCAGGCCCGCCGCCCAGGCCCGCCGGACCGGATGGGTCCCCCCGACCGGATGGGTCCGCCGGACCGGATGGGTCCGCCGGACCGGATGGGTCCCCTCGATCGGATGGGTCCCCCTGATCGGATGGGTCCGCCGGACCGGATGGGCCCGCCGATGCGGGACGACCGTGGGATGCCGCCCGGCCCACCGCTGCCGTCCCGACCGATGGGGGCGCCCGCCGGTGGGCCACCGCCGGACCCGTACGGCCGCTACGACGAGCCGACCGGATCGTTCCCCGGCGGCGGTTACGATGCGCCGACCCGGGGTGGCTATGAGCCGGCCCGGGGGCCGGCCGGTCCGGGCGGCCCCCGGACCCCGGGCGGACCCGGCGGCGGCTACGGCCCGGACGACCGGTTCGACGGGTTCGAGCCGGGGCGGCGGGCCCGGGCCGACATGACGGCCGAGATCCGGATGCCCGATCGGGATCCGCGCGGACCCGGCCGTGGTCCGGGTGGACCCGGCATGGGCGGCCCCGCGCTGGGGGGTCCTCCCCTGGGCGGCCCACCGATGGGCGGACCGCCGAGCTTCGGCCCGCCGATGGGCGGCGGTCCCGGCGGCCCCGGCAACGACCTGCACCGGATCGATCAGATCCGCCGCACGTTCCAGGTGCGGCGGTTCGGCAGCGGGTACGACCCGCAGCAGGTGGACCGGCTCTTCGAGGACATTCTCGCCAGCATGTCCGGGCGCGGGCCGATGCCGGTGAACCCGGCCGACCTCGACACGATGACCTTCGGTCTGGTGCCGGGCGGTTACTTCGAGGCCGAGGTCGACGCCGCGCTCAAGGAGGTCCAGGACATCCTGCGCGGCGGTCGCTGACCGCCGGCCGGGTTCCGGACGGTCAGGACCGCAGCCCGTTGCGGCGCAGCACCACGTCGCCGACGACGATGGCCAGCAGCGTGACCGCCCCGGCGATCAGCCAGATGTTCTCCGTGTTGCCCTCGTGGTTGCCCTGGGTCATCGCCAGCAGGGCGAGCGCGGAGAGCACCGCGCCGATCTGGCCGGCCCTGCGGTGTCCCGGCTTGCGCTGGTCTGGCGACGTTACCGGTTCGCTTCCTGCCACGATCGGTCCTCTCCTGCGCGGTCTGTCCTGGGGAGTTCGGTCTCCCCGGTTAGTTTGGCACGCCCGGCGGCGGCAGCCGCCGCAAGGTCGGTTCCGATGATCCAAACCGGGCGTCGCGGGCAGCCGGCCCGGTCGGCTCGGGTAGCGTCTGGGCCGTACGCCAGGTAAGGGATGTATCGGATGAGGAGGACGGTGCGGTGCGACTGACGGGTACGGGGCACGCCAGCATGCGGATCGACACGGCCGCGGGCAGCATTCTCTGCGACCCGTGGGTGAACCCCGCCTACTTCGCCTCCTGGTTCCCCTTCCCGGACAACTCCGAGCTGGACTGGGAGAGCCTCGGCCAGGTCGACTACCTGTACGTGTCACACCTGCACCGGGACCACTTCGACGCGGCGCACCTGAAGCGTTTCATCTCGAAGCAGGCGACCGTCCTGCTGCCCGAGTACCCGACGTCGGAGTTGGAGGACGAGCTGCGTGAGCTCGGCTTCCGCAGCTTCCTGCGGACCCGCAGCAACGAGGTGGTGGAGCTCGACGGCGGCCTGAAGGTGATGATCCAGGCGCTGACCAGCCCGACCGACGGGCCGATCGGGGACTCGTCGCTCTGGGTGGAGCACGACGGGGTCCGGCTGCTCAACCAGAACGACGCCCGCCCGACCGACCTGAGCACCTTCGCCGAGCTGGGGCACGTGCACGCCCACCTGCTGCAGTTCTCCGGCGCGATCTGGTACCCGATGGTCTACGAGCTGCCGCAGCACGCCAAGACCGCGTTCGGCAAGCAGAAGCGGGACCGCCAGTTCGACCGCACCTGGCGCTACATCGCAGACCTGAAGGCCAGTCACGTCTTCCCGATCGCCGGGCCGCCCTGCTTCCTCGACGACGAGCTGTGGCAGTTCAACGACATCCACGGCGACGAGGGCAACATCTTCCCCGACCAGCAGGTCTTCATGACCGAGTACGCCAAGGTCGGCGGCGAGAACGGCGTGGTCCTGCTGCCCGGCTCGGTCGCCGAGATCACCACCGACGACTGCCGGACCAGCCACCCGGTGCCGGACGTGGCGGAGTTCTTCGCCGGCAAGAAGGAGTACCTGGAGCGGATGCGGGAGCGCAAGCGCCCCATCATCGAGGCCGAGAAGGCGTCCTGGCGGCACCCGGAGATCGACGTGCTGCGGGAGATGAAGCGCCGGATCGAGCCGCTGCTGGAGGAGTCGATCTACCTGGCCAAGGGGGTCGGCGGGCCGGTCCGGTTCGACCTGGTCGGCTACGACGGCGAGTCGGTCGAGTCGATCGTGGTGGACTTCCCCGGCAAGCAGGTGCGGCCGTACGCCGACGAGAAGGTGCGCTACCGGTTCCGCACTGAGCGGGCGCTCGTCGAACACCTGCTGCACATCGACGAGGTGGACTGGGTCAACTCGCTCTTCCTCTCCTGCCGGTTCTCGGCGGCCCGGATCGGCCAGTACAACGAGTTCGTCTACGCCTTCTTCAAGTGCCTCTCGCAGGAGCGGCTGCAGTACGCCGAGGGCTGGTACGACGAGCACGAGCGCAGCACCGACGCCGAGGACATCACCATCGGCGACTGGGTGGTGCAGCGCCGCTGCCCGCACCTGAAGGCGGACCTGTCCCGGTTCGGCATCGTCGAGGGCGACCAGCTCACCTGCCAGCTGCACGGCTGGAAGTTCGACCTGGCCAGCGGCCGCTGCCTGACCAGCGTGGGGCACAAGGTGCGGGCCCGCCGCGCCGACGCCCCGGCCGAGCAGCCGGCCGGCTGAGGCGGGTCAGCGGCCGAGGTCGGCCAGGATGCGCCGGGCCGCGTTGTGGCCGGCGGCGCCGATCACGCTGCCGCCCGGGTAGCAGCCGGCGCTGCCGGCGTAGAGCCCGGCCAGGCCGGTCGCGTAGGGCATCCGGTCGGTGAACGAGACCGTGTTGTCGACGTGGTGGATGTGCCCGCCGGTGATGCCGAAGTGCGCCTCGATGCCGGGCGGGGTGAGCGGCACCGCGTCGGCGACCAGACCCGTCGTACCCGGGGCGTAGCGTTCGCAGATCGCCAGCAGCCGGTCGACGTAGCCGGGTAGTGCGGTTTCCCAGTCGGTGCCGGCGGGGGAGTGGGGCACCGACTGGACGAACAGCGCCGACGAGTGGTGGCCGTCCGCGTCGCGCAGGGACGGGTCGACGGTGGTGTGCAGGTACCACTCGATCGTGGGTTCGGCCGGTAGCCGGCCGGCGGCCACGTCGGCCCACATGGCCCGCAGCGCCGCCATCGGGGACTCGCCCCCGCCGTGCAGGGCGGACTCCGAGCCGGGCAGCAGGTGGATGGTGGCGCCGAACGGGCTCGGCGCGTCCGGCGGCAGGCAGGAGAAGCGGGGCAGCCCGGCCAGCGCCAGGTTGACCTTCATGGTGGTGCCGGGGCGGCGGACCGCCGCCATCCGCGCGGTGAGCGACGCCGGCAGGGCGCCGTCGGGCACCAGCTCCATCAGCCGGTACGGGTCACAGGCGCCGAGCACCGCGGTGGCCCGGATCTGCCGGCCGCTGTCCAGGACGACTCCGGTGGTCGTACCCCCGTCGACGGTGACGCCCGCGACGGGCGTGGTGGTGGCGATCCGGGCGCCGGCGGCGCGGGCGGCGGCGGCGAAGGTCCGGGCGACGCTGCCCATCCCGCCCTGGGTGATCATCCAGGTGCCGTCGGAGCCGGGCAGCCGGCACATGTTGTGCACCAGGAAGTTGTGCCCGGTGCCGGGGTCGTCCGGGCCGGCGTTCAGGCCGGAGATGCCGTCGGTGACCGCGTACATGGCGACCAGCAGTTCGGAGTCGAACTCGAAGCGGGCCAGGTAGTCGGCGACCGAGCCCCGGACCAGGTCGACGAAGATCTGTCGCAGCGCGGGGCGGACGTAGCGTTCGGCGGTCTCCTCGACCGGCAGCGGTTCGTCGAGCCAGGACGGGGCCAGGTCGTCGCGGAGCGCGGCGAGCTCGGACTGCAGGGCGTCCTCGGCGACCAGGTCGGCGGCGGAGAAGTGGGCGGCGAGCTGGGCTCGGGTGGCGGCCGCGTCGGTGCCGAAGAGCAGGTACGGCGAGCCGACCCCGCCCGGCGTGGGCAGGAAGTAGTGCGGGTCGCGCCGGTAGACGGTCAGCCCGTCGGCGGTCGCGTCGCCGGGCTGTCCGGCGGTGCCGACGGTGAGCCGGATGTCGAGCCGTTCCAGCAGCTCGGGCGGCATCAGGCCGAGCAGGTACGACCCGGTGGAGTGGCGCAGCCCCGGCACCCGGGGGAACGGGTTCTCGGTCCGGGCTGCGCCGCCGATCACGTCGGCCGCCTCCAGCACCAGCACGTCGAGGCCGGCGCGGGCCAGTCCGATGGCGGCGACCAGGCCGTTGTGGCCGGACCCGATGATCACGACGTCGGCCCGGTCGGGCAGCTCAGCTTCCATGATCGGAGCCTAGTGTTCGGTCCTGGCCGGTCGGCGACAACTGCCCGATGAACGCCGCGAGGTCGGCCCGCCGTACCCCGTCCCCGGTTTCGGCGACGGTGGCGGTGCGCGGCCGTTCCCGGCGGGTGGTTGACTGGTCGGTAACAGCTTGGCGGCCCGGCGGGTCGATGGGGAGGACTCGTGTTCGCGTGGTGGGGCGGGGCGGTGGTCCGGCTCCGGCGGTGGGTACTGGCCGCCGGACTCCTGGTGGTGGTGGCCGGCGTCGGCTGGGGGACCGGGGTGTTCGGGTCACTGACCGGCGGCGGCTTCGACGACCCGGCCAGCGAGTCGAGCCGGGCGCACGCGCGGATCGCGGCCCAGCTGGGGGACCAGGGTGCCGACCTGCTGGTGCTCTACTCCAGCTCGACCCACACCGTGGACGATCCGGCCTTCCGGGAGCCGGTGGTCGGCACCCTGGACCGGGTCCGGCAGCGGCCCGAGGTGGCGAGCGTGACCAGCTGGTACGACGCCCCGGCCCCGGCCCTGGTGTCGGCCGACCGGCAGGCCACGTACGCGGTCGTCCGGCTGCGGGCGACCGACGAGGACGCCCTGGCCGAGGCGTTCGAGGCGTTGCGCCCGGCGCTCGACGCCCCGGCCGGCGCGGCCGGTCTGCGCACCGAGGTCGGCGGCACCGTGCCGTTCCTGCAGGCGGCCAACGAGCAGACCACGAAGGACATCTACCGCGCCGAGCTGCTCTCGCTGCCGGTCCTGCTGGTGCTGCTCCTGGTGATCTTCGGCGGGCTGGTGGCCGCGCTGACCCCGCTGCTGGTCGGCGGCCTGGCGATCCTCGGAGCGTTCGTCGCGGTCCGGCTGCTCGACCTGGTGACCGACGTGTCGATCTTCGCGATCAACATCATCACCCTGATCGGCCTCGGGATGGCCATCGACTACGCGCTGTTCGTGGTGAGCCGGTTCCGCGAGGAGCTCGCCGCCGGCCATCCGACGGAGCGGGCGGTGGCCCGCACCATGGCGACCGCCGGCCGGACCGTGCTGGTCTCCGGCCTGACCATCGCCACCGCCCTGGCCAGCCTGTTGATCTTTCCGCAGGCGTTCCTGCGCTCGATGGGGCTCGGCGGGATGGCCGCCGTGCTGGTCGCCATGCTCGCCGCGCTGACCGTGCTGCCGGCTCTGCTGGCGATGCTCGGCCCCCGGATCAACGCGCTCCGGGTACCCGGCCGCCGCCGGAAGGAGCCGGCCGGCGCCGCCGCCCCGATGGCCGCCACCCCGAGCGGCGCCGCCCCGGCCGGGGCGGTGCCGGCCGGCGCCGCACCGACCGCTGCCGTCGGTCGGATCGACGGCGGGTGGGCGCGGCTGGCGCGCAGCGTGATGCGCCGGCCGGTGGTCTACGCGCTCGCCGTCGTCGCCGTGCTGGCCCTGCTCGCCGCGCCGTTCCTGCGGGTCGAGTTCGGCGGCTTCGACGAGCGGGTGCTGCCCGCCGGGACGGAGGCCCGCGAGGTCGCGGAGCGGATCCCCGCCGACTTCCCGGCCGCGACCGTCGGGCCGATCCAGGTCCTGGTCTCCGGGGTGGACGCCGGCCAGGCCCAGCAGTTCGCCGAGCGGATCGGCGCGCTGCCCGGCGTCACCGGGGTCGAGGTCGCGGCGAACCGGGGAACCTCGACCCTGCTGTCGGTGAACTACCGGGGCGAGTCGACCGGCGAGACGGCCCAGGAGGCGGTCCGGCTGATCCGCGACCTGCCGCCACCCGGCGCGGCCGAGGTGCTAGTGGGCGGCCGGACCGCGGCCGACCTGGACCTGCTGGCCAGCCTCGGCGACCGGCTGCCGTGGATGGCGGCGATCATGGCGTTGGCCACCCTGGTGCTGCTCTTCCTGGCCTTCGGGTCGGTGGTGCTGCCGGTGAAGGCGGTGCTGATGAACCTGGTGTCGATCGGTGCCTCGTTCGGGGTGGTGGTCTGGATCTTCCAGGACGGGCACCTGGCCGACTGGCTCGGGTTCACCCCCACCGGCTTCATCGAGCCGAGCAACCCGATCCTGATGCTGGCCGTGCTGTTCGGGCTCGCCACCGACTACGAGGTGTTCCTGCTCTCCCGGGTCCGGGAGGAGTGGGACCGCACCGGCGACAACCGATACGCCGTCGCCGCCGGCCTGCAGCACACCGGCCGGATCATCACCGCCGCCGCGTTGCTGCTGGTCGTGGTGGTGGCCGGCTTCGCGACCGGCGGGATCACCTTCATCAAGCTGATCGGGATCGGCATGATCGTGGCGATCGTGGTGGACGCCACGCTGGTCCGGGCGCTGCTGGTGCCGGCCACCATGCGGCTGCTCGGCCGCTGGAACTGGTGGGCACCCGGCCCGCTGGCCCGCTTCTACCGCCGGTACGGCATCCACGAGCCGGCCGCCGCCGGGCCCGACGCCGGCCGGACCGAGGTCGCCGTCCGCTGATCACGGCCAGCTCAGCCGCAGGTTACCCGCCGTTAACTACCAACTGGAGATAGTCGATGTCCCGGCGGTGACGGATCGCCGGGACATCGATCCAGCTTGGAGGTAGACGTGGAGCGTCGCACCGTACTGCGGGCGGCCGCCGTCGGGGCCACCGTGGGGGCCGGTAGCGCGGCCTTCTCCGGGGCACTGTGGCAGCAGGCGTTCGCCGGCCCCGCCCAGACCGGCCCGAGCCCGTACGGGGACCTGCGGGCCGCCGACGCCAACGGTGTCGCGTTGCCGGCCGGGTTCACCAGCCGGGTCATCGGCCGGTCCCGGCAGCGGGTGGCCGGCACGTCCTACGTCTGGCACGACGCGCCGGACGGCGGGGCCTGCTTCCCCGACGGAGACGGCTGGATCTACGTCTCCAACTCGGAGATCCCCTTCCTCGGCGGCGTGGGCGCGGTCCGGTTCGGCGCGGACGGCGCGATCGTCGACGCGTACCGGGTGTTGTTCGGCACGAACGTCAACTGCGCCGGTGGCGCGACCCCGTGGGGCACCTGGCTCTCCTGCGAGGAGGTGCCGCTCGGCCGGGTCTTCGAGACCTTCCCCCGGGGCGGGCAGGACGCGGTCGCCCGGACCCGGATGGGCCGCTTCAAGCACGAGGCGGCGGCCTGCGACCCGGACCGCCAGGTGGTCTACCTGACCGAGGACGAGGGCGACGGCTGCTTCTACCGCTTCGTCCCCGACCGGTGGGGCGACCTGTCGGCCGGTCGGCTGGAGGTGCTCTGCGCGGGCGCCGACGTGACCGCCGGCCCGGTCAGCTGGCGGCCGGTCCCGGACCGGGACGGCTTCCCGGTGCCGACCCGGTGGCAGGTCGGCGCGGCGAAACACTTCGACGGTGGCGAGGGCTGCTACTACACCGACGGGATCTGCTATTTCACCACCAAGGGCGACAACCGGGTCTGGGCGTACGACGCGGTCGGCCAGCGGATCGACCTGGCGTACGACGATTCGCTGCTGCCGCCGGGCACGGCCCCGCTGACCGGGGTGGACAACATCACCGGGTCGGCGGCCGGTGACCTGTTCGTGGCCGAGGACGGCGGCAACATGGAGATCAACGTGATCACGCCGGCCGGGGTGGTGGCGCCCTTCCTGCGGCTCACCGGCCAGTCCGAGTCGGAGATCACCGGGCCGGCGTTCTCGCCGGACGGCTCCCGGCTGTACTTCTCCTCGCAGCGCGGCACCTCCGGACAGTCCAGCGGCGGCATCACGTACGAGGTGCGGGGTCCGTTCCGGAGTTGAGCATCGGGGCGGCCGGTCGGCGGCGCCGCCGCCACCGGCTCAGGGCGAGGGTGGCCGAGTAGCCGGCCAGCACGATCACGTGGAAGAGGTAGAGCCAGAGCAGGACGGCCACCCCCGCCCCCACCTCCTCGAACCCGCCGAACGGCAGGCCGAGGTCCAGTGGCAGCGAGCAGAACAGCACGAAGCCGTGCAGGAAACCGGAGAGGTTCGCCGCGGTGAACGAGCCGAGCCCGACGGTGCTCAGCCAGTCCGGCCGCCCCGGCCCGACCACCCGGAACACCCAGATCAGCACCGGCGTCAGCACCAGCCAGACCGCCAGGAACGACAGCACCACACCGAGGGCGGCCTGCCAGCCGCCCTGCCGGAACAGCCGGGTGGTCAGCGGCAGGGCCAGCAGGATCGACAGCAGCAGCGCCGGGGCCGGGGCGAGCAGCGGGAGCAGCAGCAGCCGGCCGCGCCAGCCGACCAGCGACTCGTCCGGGCCGGGCGGGTCGGCGACCGAGACGAACGCCCGACGCAGCCCTTCGCCGTACAGCGAGGCGGGCAGCAGGGCCGCGAGCGCGAAGGCGGGGGTCAGGTGCAGGCCGGCGTCGATCAGGGCGGCCGTCGCGCGATCCGCGCCGATCGCGTCCGGCAGGGTCTCGATGGCGTACGCGGTCAGCTGCCGGACCCGGTCGGCGCCGGCGGCCAGCCCGGTCAGCCAGATGGCCAGCAGCGCCACCGGCACCACCGCGATCGCGGAGTAGAAGGTGATCGCCGCCGCGTGCAGCGACAGGTCGCGGCCCCGCACGGGCCGGAAGGCCGCCCGGGAGATCCGCCGCACCCGCTGCCAGCCCAGACCCATGCCGCTGTCTTTCCCCGTCACCGGCCGGCCTACTCCATGAAGATCATTTCGGCAGGCCGGCGCCCTGGGGCCGTTGATCGACGGGTGGGAACGTCTCCGGGCGGCGTGTGGAGCAGGCAGACTGGTCCGGGCAAGGGGGTAGCCTGAACCCGCACGACGTCCGTTGAGGTGGTGAGACGTGTGGCCCAGCCGGCGATGATGCCCGAGCCCTCAGTGGGGCGCGAGCCGTCATTCGACGTACTCCGCTGGCGCGATGAGCCCTGGACCGCCCAGCTAGCTCTCGATCTGTTGCCGGAGACCAACGGCCCCAAGGTCGAGGTCCTGAGCGGAAGCGTGATTGTGACACCACACGCGGGGTTCGACCATCAGAGCGCTGAATTGGATCTCGCCTACCTGCTCAAGCAGTCGGCTCGGCGGGCCAAGCTCTGGCTCTACCACGAGGTCAACATCATCTCCGGGGATGACCTGTTCATTCCCGATATCGCGGTGCTGCGATCGTCCGGCGGCGGCCGGGCGTCGATGGACATCGGCGAGGCGGTGCTGCTCGGCGAGATCGTCTCGCCGGGCAGCCGCCGCAAGGACGTGATCGACCGGCCGCGCGAGTACGCCGCCGCCGGCGTGCCGTTCTTCCTCCGGGTCGACCTGCGTAACCGGGTTCCCGCGATGGCTCTCTATGAGCTGGTGGACCGGGAGTACACCCCGGTCGCGGCTGCCGCAGCCGGTGGGCGGTTCGTGATGACCCAACCGTTCGACTTCGCCATCGATCCGGCGGACCTGCTCGACGGCGAGGATCCGGACGGGTCGTCCGGCGGCGGGTGAGGGTTGCCGGTTGACCGGGGGTGGATCATCGATCTCATGGTGGTGATCGAGACCGACCGGTTGGTGATCGGGCCGTGGACGGAGGAGCCGGCCGAGTTGGCCAGGTTCTTCGACATCTACTCCCGCTGGGAGGTGGCCCGCTGGCTCGGGGCGCAGCCCCGCGTGTTGACCGACCCCGCGCAGGCGTTGCCGGCGATCCGGCGGTGGAACGGGCTCTACCCGGACGACCGGTACGGCATCTGGGCGGTGCGGCCGCGCGACGGTGGCCCGGTGGCCGGCACCGTGCTGCTCAAGCCGCTGCCGGGCCGCGACGACCAGCCCACCGACGAGATCGAGGTGGGCTGGCACCTGCATCCCGACTCGTGGGGGCGCGGCTACGCCACCGAGGCGGCCCGGGGGGTGGTCGACCGGGCGTTCGCGACCGGTCTCGCGGAGGTCTACGCGGTGGTGAAGCCGGACAATGTGGCGTCGATCGCGGTGACCCGACGACTCGGCATGACCCCGCTCGGCCCGCGTACCGACTGGTACGGCGGCGTCGAGGTGGCCGCCTTCCGGCTCGCCGCCCACCGGCGGTGAGGCGGGTCGGGGGCGAGCGGGCGGCGTTCAGTCGGGGCGATCGTCGCCGGCGGACGCCCGCGACCCGTCGAGACGCTCCAGTGGCGCGGCGACGACGCTGAAGTTCCAGGCGCCGTAACCCTGGTCGAGGCGGGCCTGCAGATCGTCGCGGAGGATCGACAGGTGCGACAGGTTCAGGCCCAGCTCCTCGGCCTGCGCCACCGCGAATCTGATGTCCTTGGCGGCCAGGGCCAGCGCGAACTTCGGGGCGTGGTCGTCGGCCACCAGCGACGCGCCGAACCGGCGCAGCATGGCCGAGTCGGCGCTCGAGGTCATCATGCTGCGCACGGCGACCATCGGGTCCACCCCGGCCGCCCGCGCGAACGCGACACCCTCGCCGATCGCGGCCATGGTCAGGATGTGCACGATCTGGTTGCACAGCTTCATCGCCGCGCCCTGGCCGACCTCGCCCAGGTAGTAGAGGTCGGCCGCCAGCGCCTCGAGCAACCCGCGGGCCGGCGGGCTGACCTGTTCGGGCCGGGCGCCGGCCCAGATCGTCAGC
Organism: Solwaraspora sp. WMMD1047; assembly: GCF_029626155.1. Taxonomy (NCBI): domain Bacteria; kingdom Bacillati; phylum Actinomycetota; class Actinomycetes; order Micromonosporales; family Micromonosporaceae; genus Solwaraspora; species Solwaraspora sp. WMMD1047. Next base: position 2,108,069 of record NZ_JARUBL010000001.1, read on the forward strand.
GCGCCCCGCCCCGCGTCGTCGATGGATCCGGAGACCGGCGCGTCGACGTACCGGATGCCTCGGGCGGCCAGCGTCTCGGCGGTGGCGCGGGCGGCGGCCGGGTTGCCGGTGGTGAAGTCGACGACGTCGGCGACCCGGCCGGCGGTCAGGCCACCCACGGCTTCGTCGACGTCCGCCGGCGTCGGCAGACAGACCCCGCACACCTCCAGGGCGGCGTCGCCGTCGCCGAGCGGCGTCGCCCCCCGGGCCAGCAGGTCCTCGGTGGCCTGGCGCGCGTGGTTGCCCACCGGCAGGACCAGGTCGTGCCCCCGGCTCAGCAGTGCCTCGGCCATCGGACGCCCGAACTTCCCGAGACCGATCCAGAGAATGCGCATCTGCGATCCTGACCTTTCAGACGGTGCCGTGAGCGCCGACGTCGGCCGGCACGCGCTTCGCGATCCGCAGGCTGAGCCGCTTCGCGGCCTCCTGGGCCAGGGCGACCGCCTCCTTCGCGCTGGCCGCGCTGACCCGCACCTGTGCCACCCGGGAGTCCGAGCTCGCCAGCGGCTCCACCGGGTCGCCGAGGCTCAGCAACTCGGTGACGACGACCGAGGAGCCCACGGCCTCGGCGTCGCGGACCCCGTCCAGTCCCGCGAACGTTCCCGGCTCCGGCGAGGCCACGAACCAGACGGCCTCCGCGGTGCCGCTCGGCTGGCTGTTCGCCAGCCGGTCCTGGACGGACTCGCCGAGGACGAGTTCGACCGCCGCCGCCGAGATGTTCACCCCGCTGACGATCGAGGCCATCTCGCCGATGTCGTCCCCGCCCATCCGGGCATGTGTCTCCAGGATCCGCGGCCCCCGCGGGGTGAGGACCAGTTCGGTGTGGGTGACGCTGTCGGTGACCCCGAGCACGTCGAGAAGCGCGACGACGTAGTCGCGGATGGTGTCGCTCTCGGCCGCGGAGATCGGCGCGGGTACGACGTGACCGAGTTCGACGAAGGTCGCCGGATCGGAGAACTTCTGGGTGATGGCGAGCACCGAGGTGACCCCGCCCTGACTGACCGACTCGACGCTGAACTGCGGCCCGGTCAGGAAGGGCTCCACGATGACCCCGCGGCCGCCGGGGTCGGGATCGTACGGCGACTCCGGCCGGGCGGCCCGGTGGAACGCCTCGGCCAGGTCGCTGGCCGCGGTCACCCTCGACACACCGAGGCTGCCGGAGCCGGCGGCCGGCTTGACGATCCAGGCCGCCGGTTCGGGGCCGCCGGTGACGATGCGGGCGAGTTCGTCCACGTCGGCGACCGGATATGCCCGCACCTCCTCCAGCCCGGCCCGGACGAGGTGGGCGCGCATCCGCTCCTTGTCGACGATGCGGATGGCCACCTCCGGCGTCGGGACGCCCGGCAGGTCGAGCGCCCCGGCGATCCGCGACGCCAGCAGGGCCAGCGGCTCTCCCAGGCAGGCGACGGCATCGAACGGGTCGGTCGCGTGGATCATCCGTGCCAGGCCGATCAGCATCTCGTCGGGCTCGTCACCCTGGATCGCGATGACCCGGGCGTGATGGTCCAGGCCCCGGAATCTGGCCAGCAGTGCCCGGAGCGTGAGGAAGGTCGTCCGCGTCTCCGGTCGGTTCGCCCTGAAGGCGCCGTTGCCGCCGCCGACGAGCAGGACGTGGTGGCGCTTCTCAGTCATTGTCGTCTCCAAGCGCTCGTAGCACGCCGAGCGCACCCAGCCCGGTCACGGCCATGAAGATGGCCCATCCCGCGGGCGTCGCCACCAGCACCGCGGTGAGCGCGGACGGGCCGACGATCCGCTGGGTCGAGTCGCCGAGGCTGAACACGCCGAGGTAGCGGCCGATGGCGGCCGCCGGGGCCAGCCGGTGGGACGCCTCGAAGACCGCCACCTCCTGCAGGTTCTCCCCGAGGGTCAGCGCCAGGATGGCCGCCACCGCCAGCGCGATGGCGGCGGCCGTGGTGTCGACGACGCTCGCCGCCCAGAACAGGGCGCCGCAGCCGAGCAGCGCCGCCCCCGCCCAGCGGATCAGGCGTCCTGCGTTGCGCAGGCCGGTGCCGAGTTCGGACAGCGGCGGCTGCAGCGCCATCGTGGCCACCGAGTTCAGGGCGAGCAGGATGCCGAGCAGCTCGGCGGGGAACCGCTGATGGGTGGCGACCCAGAGCGGGAAGACGACGAACAGCACGGTGGTGTGGGCCGACATCAACGCGTCGCCGGCGGTGAGGCTGAGGTAGCGCAGGTCGGTCCAGGGATTCGTGGCCGGTGCCGGCCGCTCAGCCCGCCGGGCCGGCGGTGCCGGGGCCGGCGGTGCCGGCTGCGGCGCCGGGGCCGGCAACGGCCGCCGGATCGCGGGCAGCCGGGCGAGGGCGCCGAGGAGCAGCAGGAAACTCACGGCGTTGACCAGGAAGGCGGCCTGGTAGGCCGGCTTCGTGTCGACGGCGAGGAACAGGGACGCGACCAGCAGACCGACGGAGAGGCCGGCGTTGCGACAGGTACGGACCGCCGCTGTCGTTCGGTTCCGTTCGTCGGCCTCGAAGCCGGCGACGAGGTAGGAGAGCTGCGCGTTGCTGGTGGCCCGGTCCAGGGGGGTGAGGAAGAGCGCCAGGAGGGCGTACGACCAGAGCGAGTCCACCAGCACGAACGCGCCGTAGCCGACCATCCGGAGGGCCACCGTGGTCCGCCATACCGGCAGCGGACTGGCCCGGTCGGCGAGGTACCCGGCCAGGTACGGGGCCAGCAGCGCGGCGACCCCCGACGCCCCCACCACCAGACCCACCTGGCCGGGGCTGACGCCGGCGAACCGGACCAGGTAGAGGGGGAGGACGCTGAGGTGCAGGCCGGCGCCGAGCATGTCGACGAATCCGGCCATCGCGATGGTCCGGCCCGGGCCACGGCGACCGAGGTACCGCTCGACCAGGGTGAGCCGCCGCAGTTGTGTCCCGCTCATTCCACGTGGATCGGGTATCGCGCGACAAGCGTCCGCGCGCGTTCCACCAGGGCCTGTTCGGACTGGGCCGCGAAGACCACGACCGCGGTCCAGGTGGCCGTCGAGACGCCGACCTCGTAGTGGGCGCCGACCTTCGCCGGTACGGACGCGAAGAGCACGTCGGGCTCGGCCGAGAGCCGGTCCGGGACCGGCAACCCGGTGATGGTGCCGGACCGGGTCGGGATCAGGTTGAGCAGGCCGACGACCGGGCTCGGGACCCGGCGCCATGGCAGCTTGCCGAGATCGTCACCGAGCCCCTGGGCGAGCGTCTGCATCCGCAGGTTGACCCCGCAGTACGCCCCGACCAGATCGGCGATGTTGCCCCCGCCGATGCGGCTGGCGATCTCGGAGAAGACCAGCCCGTCCGGGGTCCAGGTGCTCTCGGCCGGGTCGGCGAAGAACTCGAAGTGAACCGGCCCGTCGGTCAGGCCGGCCTCCCGGATGAAGCGGGTCAGTCCCTCGCGGACGGCTTCGTACGGCCGTGGGTGGGTCTGCTCGTCGAGTCCGATGGAGAGGTCCGGCCCCGCCCCGGCCCGCAGGTCCCGCGGGTTGACCAGGTAGCGCGACACCAGGATGGAGACGATCCGGCCGCCGTCGAGGAGCGCGTCGGCGTGGTACTCGGCCCCGGGCACGAACCGCTCGCAGACGAACATGTCCGTCGCGGACGGCACCTTGCCGTCGAACGCCCGTCGGGCGTAGTCGGCGAGCTGCTCCGGCGACTCGATGACGTCGGTGTGCTGGGTGCCGAAACCGTTGACGGGCTTGGCCACCAGTGGAAAACCCACCTGCTCGGCGACCCGGGCGAGGTCGTCGGCGACCCGATCGGCGTGCACGGTCTCCCAGTTGGTGACGCGGAGGCCGGCCTTGGCCGCGAGGTTCTTCATCACCCGCTTGTCGCGGGTGGCCAGCACGACGGAGAGCGGGTTCGGCGTGGCTGACAGGGCGGTACGCAGGTAACCGGCGGCGAACTGGGTGAGTTCCGTCGGCGAGTAGACCATGCGGACGTCCACCCCGCTGGCGATCAGGTCGCCGGCGATCAGGCTCAGTCCCGCCATGTCCGACCAGGATTCGACGCGGTAGATCCGGGAGTACCTGCCGGCCAGGGCCGCGGGCACGTCCGCCTCGATCAGATCGATGAGCACCACGTCGGTGTCGCTGTCCAGCAGTTCCCGGCCCCAGTACGCGGAGTGGCGCAGCATCAGGGTGGTCATGGAGATCCTTTCCGCGCGGTCGCCCGGTGGCCAGGAGGCGGGTGGGCTAGGCCCGTGCCAGGCCCGGAATGACACACGATTCCGAGGGCGGCTGCTCCTGCTCGAGGAATACGGTCTGTGCCATCATGTTGATCTTCCCGATCCGTTCCCGGAAGATCTCGATGGACTCCTCGGGGTGGATGGTGTCGATCACGGCGTTGGGGCCCATGGCGTTGAACTGGTGCGCGGTCCCGCGCGGAATCTGCATGTCGACCCAGGCGCACGGTGGCACGACCAGGTTGTAGCGGGTGGTGGCCGGCTGGGCCGGGTCCGACCGGGGGTGTTCGTCCTCGAACTGGTGCAGCGCCATCGACCCGCCGGGAGCCTTGGCGACGCGCAGCGGCGACAGGGCGGAGACCCGGATCTGGGTGTCGGGGCCGGTCATCATCCGGACGAACCGCATGCCGGTGTGGAAGTGCATCCGGGAGCAGATGTCGCGCTCCTGCACGTCGTAGAAGTCCATCAGGTAGCGGTCGGCGCTGAAGCCGTCGAAGGGTGCGGCCGTCATGAACACGTCGCCCTCCTCGAACACCTGGGCGCGGACGATGCCGTCGGAGTCCCGGCGATGGTTCTCCTGCCGGGCGTGTCCCTGGCTGACCACCGAACTGAGGGTCGAGACGACGCCGAGGGCGGTCTCCTCGGGAAAGATCGCGATCGGGGTGACCACGCAGCGACCGAGATCGGTGAAGCTGGACGGGTCGTGGACTTCGTTCTCAGCCTCGCCGTGGACCTTAAGTCGAGTCGTGTCGGACATGGCTAACCAGACCGTCCCTTCTTGCCCGGGGTGAGCGGATCGCGCCGTTGGTGAGGCCATCGGCCAGGGCGGTGACCCCGTGCCTGATGTCATGCCACGAACGAGCGGTGGTGACGCGTACGACGTCCGAGGAGAGCACCATCGTCAGGATGCCGGGGAAGACCGAGATCTCCTGGCCGTGGAGGAGCCGCCGGAACGTGGTGTAGTCCGAAGGCGACCCCAGGTTGACCGCCAGGTTTATCGAGTAGACCGGATCGAGGGCGTCGACCCCCCGCTCCCAGAGCATGCCCACGCTCGCGCAGCGCAGGTCCCGCAGGTGGGCCGCCCGGGACCGGCGCTGGTCGACGTAGCGGCGGAAGGCGCGCTGGAGGGAGCCCACCGACAGGCCGTAGGAGGTCTCGAACTCGGCCAGCTGGCCCGGACCGACCTGCTCGATCCCGGCGCCCATCCAGTTCTCCATCCGGGCCAGGACCTCGATCATCGTGTAGAAGAAGGAGGAGGGGCCGCCGAACGTGGTCGAGCTGTACTCGTAGAAGTTGTCGACGAAGTCCCGGCTGGCCACCAGCCAGCCGACCTTGAGACCCGGCGCCGACCAGGTCTTGGCCAGGCTACTGATCCGGACCACGCGGGGATCGCCACGGACCGCCGAGGCGCGGGGCTCGGTCCCCGGGTCCTGGCGCAGCCACTCGTGGCACTCGTCCAGGATCACCATCGTGTCGGGACCCGCGGCGTCGAGGAGCCGGGCCAGGTCCCGGTCCGCGACCCCCGCCCCGGTCGGGTTCATCGCCGTCTGCAGCATCACCAGGGGGGTGTCCGGTCGCAGTGCGTCGATGAGCGGCTGCAGGTCCACCCCCGTCCCGGTGACCGGGACCGGGACCAGGCGCACCTCCGAGCGGCGGGCGATGGCCTGCACCAGCGGCGGATAGTTCGGGATCGCGCAGAGCACCGGCGACCGCGCGGCGGAGCCGGCGATCAGGAAGTCGGCGACCGCCCCGATCAGGACCGTGCCGCCCAGCCCGATGCAGACATTGTCGAGGGTGTACTCCACCCCGTCGATGCGGGAGGTTTCGTAACGCGCGATCGCCTCGCGCGAGGCGTCTCTGCCGCGCGAGTCGCTGTAGCCGTACCAGTCGCGGTCCAGGGCGAAGCGGATGCAGTCACGCAGCGCGTCCGGCAGGCCGAAGAGCTCCTCGTCGACGGAGCCGCTGGAGAGGACGACCGTCGAGTCGCTACGCAGCCGTCCGTAGAGGTCGTCGCGGAAGTAGCTGTTGAACAGCTCCTTGACCAGTCCGACGGTGGCCCGGGTGGCCAGCACCTCGGCCGGGGTGACAGACCTTCGCCGGCGACTGCTGCGCCACGCGTCGATCAGGTCCTGCCGGACGGGCACGCCCGCCACCGGGCCGACCTGCTCCTCGACCCGGCCCAGATACAGGCGCAGCAGTTCGCGACTGTCGGTCGGGTCGGCGGCGCGTTCGTAGACCTCGAGGAGGCTGGCGTCCGGAGTCGGATCGAGGCGGGTGCTCCGCCGGCTCATCAGCCGCTTGCGCGCGGCGGCGGCCCGGGCGGCGGCGTCGAGATCGGTGATGGGCGGGTAGTCGCAGTCGGGGAAGAGGGCCGGGCGGCTCACGGGCGGGGATCCTGGATGCGCAGCCGCATCAGGTGGCGGGGTCTGGCCGCCGCCCCACCGGGCGCACGCGACCAGGTGCGGCCGTGGAACCAGCGGGTGTTGTCGATCACCATGAGATCGCGTTCGGACCAGTGCGAGCCGTACGACTGCCCGGAGTCGTAGCAGGCCGTCAGCAGGTCGAGCAGGGCGCGCTCGGTGCGCTCCTGGGGGAAGGGCGACTCCCACAGGTACGCCTCGTCGCCGAGGTCCCGGAACGAGAACCGCTCGGTCTCCTGCCAGGGCACCAGAATGGTGGGGGTTCCGTCGACCCGCGCCTCGCGGGTCTCGCGAAGCACCGCCAGGGTCTGGTCGGCGAGCCGACCCAGGACGGCGGAGAAGGGCACCAGCACGGTCTGGGAGCCCGGATCGTCTCCGGGGTCGACGCAGTACAGCGCGATGAACCGGGGCTGCCGCCCGGCCGGTCGCCGGCTCCCCTCGGTGTGCAGCAGCAGCTCACGAGGCTCGAACGGCGCGTGCTCGACGCGGCCGGAGAGGGTCTCCTGACGCAGGTGGAGCACGACACCGTCCTCGACGAACGGCTGGACGGCGGGGTCGTTCTCGACCATGAGCTCGCCGAGACGCCTGCCCAGGTCCACGAAGTCGGCGGGATCGAGGGCCTGCTCGAACCGGACCAGGCCCAGGCCGTACTGCCGAAGCTGGTGTCGCAGCGCGGTCTCCGCCGCGTCGATCGAGGTGGCGTGATGGGGCGCGAGGGCCGGTGCGGCCAGCCGCCCGGACGGGCGCAGAACCGGATCGCGGACCGGATCCAGGACATGATCATCCACAGTAAAGGCGAACAGCACAGACTTCCCCCGATCACTGTCTGCCGTCAGCGTCGGTAGTATGCCTGATGCCGTGGGGGTGTCAAGCGGTCTGTCGGAGACCGCGCAGCCGGCCGCGAGGCGGGGGTAGGTAGTGAGCGGCAAGCGACAGGACGACCTGGTGCTCTACGGTCTGGTCCACCTTCCACCGCTGCCCGGCACGCCGTTCCACAAGGGAGACTCCGTCCGGCAGCTCACCGAGCAGGCGTTCCGCTCGGTGGCGGCGCTGGTCGCCGGAGGCGCCGACGGCGTGCTCCTGCAGACCTCCGACGGCGTCCACCCCGCCGCCGACTCGGCGGACGAGGCGCGGGTGGCCGCCATGGCGCTGCTGACCGGATCGGTCGTGGAGCGGGTACCGGACACCTTCAGCGTCGGTGTGCAGATCATGCGGAACGCCGTCTCGGCCTCGCTCGCGGTCGCCAAGATCGCGGGCGCCAGGTTCATCCGGGCGAGCGCGCTGGTCGGGGTCACCGCGTCCGCGCAGGGCTGGGTGCAGCCGGACGCGTACGCGATCATGACCAACCGCAAGCGACTCGACGCCTGGGACGTCGAGATCCTGGCCGACGTCGAGACGGTCCACTTCAGCTGGTACGGGTCGACCGCCGGCACCGACGAGGTGGCGCGGCGGGCCATCGTGGCCGGTGCCGATGCGGTCTGCGTCGGCGTGCCCGACACCGACCGGACCCGGGCGACGCTGGAGCTCGTCCGGGAGCGGGCCCCGGACATTCCGGTCGTGCTGGCCGGCCACTGCACCGACGAGAATGCGCCCCGCCTGCTACCGCTCGTCGATCGTGCCTTCGTGTCCCGGGCCTTCACGGACCGTTCCTGGTACGGCGAGATGAGCGCGGAGCGGGTCAGGAGCTTCGTCGATCGTGCGCGGAGTCTGCCGCGGAGTCTGCGCCATGGCTGAGTACGACCTGGCGGAGGTTGCCCGGCAACGTCACCTGCTCGCCGACGACGTGCGGACCGTGCTGGCGCAGACGACGCCGGGGTGGGGCGCCGTGCTGGCCGGTCCGCCGCCCCGCAGCGTGCTCGTGGTGGGCAGCGGCGACTCGTGGGCCGCCGGGCACGCGGCGTCGATCGCGCTCGCCGACGCCGGGGTGCTGGTGCGGACCGAGACCCCGACCGCGGTGCTCAGCCGCCGGTCGGCCGAGTTCGCGGACGTCCGGCTCGCGGTGGTCGTCTCGGCGTCCGGGGGGAACGCGGCGGCGGTCGCCGTCGCGCAGCGGCTGCGCCGGCTCGGGCTGCCGGTCGTGGCGGTGACGGGTGACCCGGCGAGTCCGTTGGCGCGGGCCGCCGAACACACCGTCGGGTGGCGGCTGGCCGGGCTGGCACCCTGCCCCGGTGTCCGGACCTACCAGGCCAGCCTGCTGACCCTGATGGCGCTGGTGCCGGGCCTGGCGGCGGACGGCGGGGCCGCGCTCGCCGCCACTGTCGAGCGGTCCTACGGGGCGCACGACGAGCTGGTGCGGGAGCTGCTGCCCGGCATCCTCGACCGGCGGGGGTCGGGCGTCCCGGTGTTCGCGGCGCTGGGCGCGCATCTCGGATCCGCCCGGTACGCGGCGGCGAAGGTGGTCGAGACCGCGGGGATTCCGGCGCGGGCCGAGGACCTGGAGGAGTGGTGGCATGTCGCGCGCTTCGCCGAGCCGCCGGGCAGCCCGCTGATCGTGCTGGACCTCCCCGCCGGCGCCGCCGAGGCGGGCGCCGACCTGGTGGCCCGGGCGCGAGCGGGGGGTGGACGCACGGTCGTGACGCTGACCTCGGCCGGCGCGGCCGGCGTGCCGGAACCGTGGTGGCCGCTGTGGCACCTCGGGTTCGGCGTCGATCTGGGGTACGCCCTGGCGCGGCATCGCGGCGTGCGACCGTTCGCGGCCCGGTGACGGCCGGAGCCGGCGGCCGGGTCTTGCTAATCTGCCGGGGTACCGGTCGCCTCGGGGGAGGAACGAGCACAGTGGCGGATGAAGCGGTCGAGTCGCAGGTTCGCGCGATCCTGTCCGAGGTCTCCCAGGGCCGCGAGGTACCCGACCGCGACGAGCCCCTCACCGACCTCGGCTTCGACTCACTCACCAAGGTGGAGGCGATCGCCCGGATCGAGCAGGGGTTCGGCATCCGGTTCGGCGAGGCCGACATCAGCGGTACGAACTTCAACACCCTCGGGACCATCGTCCAGCTGGTGCAGAGGCGCCTTCCTTGACCGGGCCGGCGGCGCCCGGGCGGCCGCGAAATCTCGGCTCGGCGTTCGCGGCGCGGGCGGCGGCGACACCGGCGGCGCCGTACGTCAGCACGGTCGACGCGGACGGTGAGCTGGCGACCCTGACCTTCGGGCAGGCGTGGCTGGCGGGCCTGGACCTGGCCGCCCGGCTCGCGCACGCCCACGGGGTGCGGCCGGGGGGACTGGTCGCCATCGTCCCCACCAGCGGTCTGGCCAGCGTGCTGACGATGTGGGGAGGCATCCTGGCCGGCGCCGGGGTGCTTATGCTCGACCCGGCCTGGTCGCCGCGGCAGCGCACCGAGATCGCCGCGAGGTACGGCGCCGTGCTGATCGAGGGCGAGGTGTCGCCCGACGGGCCGGCGGTGGTGAGCGGCCCACCCGCGGCGGTCTCCGCCGGGCAGACGGCGCTGGTCTTCAACACGTCCGGTTCGACGGGCATCCCGAAGGCGGTGGCGCTGTCCCACTCGGCGGTGCTCGCGAACGCCCACTCGTTCCGGTCGCACCACGGACTCGATTCCGGCACCAGGATCCTGACGCCGCTCCCGCTGCACCACTCGAACGCCGTCAACACCTGCCTGATCAGCCCGCTGGTGTCGGGTGGGCACTCGGTGCTCGTCCCGCCGTCGTCCCTGCTCGACCTGCCGCGGTGGATCGCCCGGGTGGAGCCGACCATCATCAGCGCGGTGCCGAGCGTCCTCGACGCGCTGCTCACGATCTGGCGTGGCGGTGCGCTGCCGGCATCGGTGCGCTACGCCCTGTCGGCGGCGGCGCCGCTGTCCCGGGCCACCGCCGAGGGCCTGTTCGACCGGCTGGACCTGCGGGTGGTGCAGGCGTACGGGCTGAGCGAGACGGTCAACTTCAGCACCACCATGCCGGTCGGGCTGGAGCCGGGGCGGTACCGCGCCCTGATGCTCGACCTGCCGGTCCCCAGTGTCGGCCTCGCCATCCCCGACGTCACGCTGACGGTCTGTGACCCGGACGGATCGCCCGTCGCGCCAGGGCAGGTGGGCGAGGTGCGGATCTCCGGCCCGGCCCTGATGTCGGGGTACCTCGACAGCCCGGAAGCGACGGCGGCCGTGCTTCGCGACGGTGTCTTCCGGACCGGGGATCTGGGCTACCTGCGGGACGAGCCCGGCGTCGGGGCGCTGCTGTATCTGACCGGGCGGCTCAAGAACGTGGCGAAGGTGCGCGGCGAGCAGGTCTCCTGTGAAGAGGTGGAACACATCCTCCGGACCATGCCGGAGGTGGCCGACGCGGGCTGTGTCATCGTTCCGGACGCCCGGGACGGCGAACGGCTGGTCGCCGGGGTGGTGTTCCGGGGCGACGGCGGTGCCGAGGCGGTCGCCGCCCAGCTGCGGGCCGGGTGGCCGGAGCGGATGATGCCCCGCCGGATCGTCACGGTGGACGCCGTGCCGCGCACCAGCACCGGAAAGCTGCGCCGCGACGAACTCCGCGCCGTCATCGACGGGTCCTGAGTGCACCCGCACCGGCCGGGGCGCGGCGGTGCGGCTCGGGGGTTACAGGGCTCGGCTGAGCAGGATCGCGCTGGTCGGCGGCCGCCCGATCTCGGGTCCGTAGCGGTGGAAGCCGAGCGCGTGGAGAACCCGCACCGCACCCTCGTCGCGCGGATTCGTCTCGCAGCGCATAGCGGTGCCGCCGTCGGACTGCGCGATCTCGAGCGCCTTCCTGATGGTGCGCATGGAGAGCAGGCTGCCCGTGCCGTGCCGGTCCGGCGCGACGGCGAGCCGGCGCATGTAGCGGGGGGAGTCGGTGGCGGGAAAGTGCGCGAGCAGGGCGGCGTCACCGCTCCACTCGGTCGACACGGTGATCATGGCGACGTCCTGGTCGTCCTCCCGGAGGACCCAGACCCAGCCGGCCGCGACGGCCCGCTCGGTGCTGCGCATCGACCGTTTCGGCGGGTCCGTCGAGTCGCCGGCGCTCGCGCGGTCGGACGCCTCCAGCAGCCGGTGCACGCGGGTCGGGTCGGACGCCTGGTACCACTGGCCCATGGGCGGAGTCTAGGAGCCGCTCGCGCCGGCACACCGGCCGGCCTCGCGGCGGGCGGGTCCGGTACCGTCCCGGTGGCATCCGTTGGGGGAGGACATCGATCGTGAGCGCCTATCCGGTCCGAGTGGGCGTCCATTCCGGACAACAGTACGCCACGTTCGGCGCGATCCAGTCCCTCTGGGAGACCGTCGAGGACGCGGGCTTGGACTGGGTGTCGCTCTTCGACCACTACCGGCCGGTCCTGGGCGACGTGGACGACCCCTGCCTGGACGGCCTGACCACGCTGGCCGCGCTGGCCGCCCACACGCGCCGGGTCCGGTGCGCCCTCATGGTGGCGGCGCCGGCCTGGCGGCACCCCGCGCTGCTCGCGTACTCCATCGCCACCATCGACCAGATCTCGAACGGACGCGCCGAGCTGGGCCTCGGTGCCGGCGGCGGGGACCGCGGCTACCAGCAGTTCGGCATCGACCGGCCGCCCGCCGGTGAGCGGCACGACATTCTCGACGAGTACTGCGCGGTGGTGACCGGCCTGCTGCGTGAGCCGTCGTTCTCCTTTTCCGGACGCTATTACCGGCTGCGGGACGCGCACGTGAGCCCCCGGCCGGCGCGGCCCGTGCCCCTGACCATCGGCGCCACCGGCGAGCGCCGGGGGCTGCGCGCGGTGGCCCGGTGGGCGGACACCTGGAACACCATCGTGCTCCCGGAACCGGTCTATGCTCGCAAGCGCGACGTGCTTGACCGTTGGTGCGTCGCGCGGGAGCGTGATCCGGCCGCGATCCGTCGCTCGATGACGTTCCGCACGGTGCTCTCGTCGGCACCGTCGCGGACCCGGACGCGTCGGGACGCCTACCGCGCGGCTCTCGGCCCGGAGCACCCTGACCTGGCCGAGCAGCTTGACGCGGACAGCCCTGCGCACCTGCTCGACGTGCTCGGACGCTACCGGGCGCTCGGCGTCACCGACTTCCTCCTCGCCCTGCGCCCCCCGCTGGACCTGGAGACGTTGGAGGTCTTCGCCACCGAGGTCGTCCCCGCCCTGCGGGCTCAGCCGGCGGTGCGGAACTCGTAGCCGACCCGGTGCCGGTAGGTCCCACCCGGGTCGAGGCGGGCGGACGGGAAGTCCGGCCGGTTCGGTGCGTCCGGCCAGGCGCTGGTCTGCAGACACAACCCGGCCCGCCGGCGCCCGGGATAGCCGTCGGCCGAATACACCCCCAGGCCGGACTGATCCGTGAACACCCGCATCGACCGTCCGCTCGCCTCGTCGGCCAGCTCAGCGGCCCAGTCCGGGCCGTCGAGCACGAAGAAGTTGTCGATCCGCTGGCCGGCGATCGGCCGTGGCCGGCGGAAGTCGAGCGGCGAGCCGGTGATGTCCCGTGGTGGGCCGGCCACCGGGATGGCCTCGTCGTCGAACATGACCGACCGGGACGAGTTGAGCCGCAGCACCTGCCGGTCGATGGTGCCGCCCGCGGCGAGGTTCCAGAACGCGTGGTTGGTGAAGCCGACGACGGTGCTGGCCGTGGTGGTTGCCCCGAAGTCGATCGTCAACCGGCGCTCGGGGCTCAGCCGGTAGACCGTCCAGCCGGTGAGCTCGCCGGGGTAGCCCTGGTCGCCGTCCGGGCTGATCAGCCGCATCCGGACGACCAGGTCGTCGCCGTCGCGGCCGGCTTCGGCCGTCCAGACCCGGCGGTCGAAACCGTCGGGGCCGCCGTGCAGATGATGCCGGCCGTCGTTGCGGTCCAACTGGTGGGTGACCCCGTCGAGCGTGAGTCGCCCGTCGGCGACGCACCGGCAGTATCTGCCCATGGTGCAGCCGAGGTAGGCGTTCAGCGCGCGGTCCTCGTACTGTGCCAGCTCCCCGAGGCGCAGGACGACGTTCCCCGGCACCCCGGCGCGGTCGGGCACGAGAACCTCGACGAGCGTTGCTCCGTACGTCCAGACGGTGATGCCGAATCCGTCGTCGGTGGCGAGCGTGTACGCCTCGACCGCCGTGGCGGGTTGCCAACGGGAACCCGCCGTCCGGCCGATCGTCTCCCGGCGCAGCCTCATCAGCGAGCCTCGGTCAACCGCCGGTGTCCTCAGTCCTTGTCGGGCACGATGTTGACGAGCCGGGGAGCCCGCACAATGATCTTGCGAATCCCGGCGCCGTTCAACGCCCGCTCGACCGCCGGTGAGGCGAGGGCGAGTTCGCGGAGCGTCTCCTCGGTGGCGTCCACCGCCACGTCGAACCGGTCCCGCAACTTGCCCGCCACCTGGACGATGCAGGTCACGGTCTCTTCCACCAGCAGATCCGGGTCAACCGTCGGCCAGCCGGACTCGGACACCGAGGCGGGGTGGCCGAGCAGTTGCCAACCCTCCTCGGCGGTGAAGGGCGCGATCACCGAGACGATGCGGACCAGCGCCTCGGCGCCCTCCCGGACCGCCGGGTCGGCCGCGCCGGCCCCCGAGTCGATCGCCTTGCGCAGCAGCGACGTCAACTCCATCATGCGGGCCACCGCGACGTTCAGCCGCTTCTCCGTCATGAGCTTGGTGGTCTCGTCGACCAGGCGGTGCACCTGCTTGCGCAGTGCCGGGTCGCCCTTGGCGACGTCCGCGCCGATGGTGCCTGGATCGACGTCGCCGGCCAGCCGGGCGACCCGGGCCAGCCACTTCATCGAGCCCGAGGGCGACACGTCCGCCCAGTCGATGTCGTCCTCCGGCGGCCCGGCGAAGATCATTGTGGTACGCACCGCGTCGGGGCCGTACAGGGCGAGCTGTTCCTGCAGGTTCACCAGGTTGCCCAGGGTCTTGCTCATGGACCGGCCACCCATCAGCACCTGGCCCTGATTGGTGAGCCGGCGGAAGGGCTCCGTGAACGGCAGGTGGCCCATGTCGTGCAGCGCCTTGGTGAAGAAGCGGGCGTACATGAGGTGGCCCGTCGCGTGTTCCTTGCCGCCGATGTACTCGTCCACCGGAAGCCAGCGCGCGATCCCGGCCGGGTCGAACGGGCCGTCGGCGTAGTGCGGGTTGGGGTAGCGCAGGAAGTACCAGGACGAGTCGACGAAGGTGTCCATGGTGTCGGTGTCCCGCTGGGCGTCACCGCCGCAGCGCGGGCACGGCACGTTCAGCCACTCGGTGGCGGTGGCCAGCGGAGGCTCCCCGTTCGTCGGCCGCAGTGTGTAGCCCGACTCCGGGAGCAGCACCGGCAGCTCCTCGTCGGGCACCGGCACCTCGCCGCAGGACGGGCAGTGCACGACGGGGATGGGGGTGCCCCAATACCGCTGGCGGGAGAGCAGCCAGTCGCGGAGCCGGAAGGTGACCGCCTCCTCGCCCTTGCCGTCGGCGGACAGATCGGCGGTGATGGCCTGGATCGCCTCGGCTTTGGCCAGTCCGCTGTAACGGCCGGACGCCATGAGCACGCCGTCGCCGCTGGTCGCCACCCCGGTCTTCGCCGGGTCGTCCTCGCCGGTGTCGACCACGGCACGGATCGGCAGGTCGTGTGCCTTGGCGAAGTCCAGATCGCGTTGGTCGTGCGCCGGCACGGCCATGATCGCGCCGGTGCCGTACTCGGCCAGGACGTAGTCGGCCGCGTACACCGGCAGCCGCTCGCCGTTGACCGGGTTGATGACGTGGCGGCCCAGGAAGACCCCGGTCTTCGGCCGCTCCGTCGACAGTCGGTCGATCTCGGAGGTAGCCGCCACCGCGCTGCGGTACTCCTCGAAGCTGGCCCGGTGCTCGTCGGTGACCAGCCGCTCCGCCAGCGCCGCGTCCGCCGCCACCACGAAGAACGTCGCTCCGAAGAGGGTGTCCGGTCGGGTGGTGAAGACCCGGACCGCCTCGTCGAGGCCCTCGACGGAGAAGTCGACGTACGCCCCGGTGGAGCGGCCGATCCAGTTGCGCTGCATCGCGAGAACGTCGTCCGGCCAGTTGCCCTCGAGCTTGTCCATGTCGTCGAGCAGGCGCTGCGCGTAGGCGGTGACCCGGAAGAACCACTGGGTCAGGTTGCGTCGCACCACCTCGGTGCCGCACCGCTCGCAGCGACCCTGCAGCACCTGCTCGTTGGCGAGGACCGTCTGGTCCTTCGGGCACCAGTTGACCGGTGCGGCCTTGCGGTAGGCGAGCCCCTTCTCCAGGAACCGCAGGAAGATCCACTGGTTCCACCGGTAGTACTCGGGGTCCGAGGTGTGCAGGCGGGTGCGCCAGTCGAAGGAGATCCCCAGCCGCCGGAACGACTCGGCCTGGGTCGCGATGTTCGCGTACGTCCAGTCGCGCGGATCGAGATCGCGCTTGAGGGCGGCGTTCTCGGCGGGCAGGCCGAACGAGTCCCAGCCGATCGGATTCAGCACATTGTCGCCGCGCATTCGCGCGAAACGCGCGATGGCGTCCGAGATCGGATACACCTCGCCGTGACCCATGTGCAGGTCGCCGGAGGGATAGGGAAACATGGAGACGACATAGGTGCGCGGCTGCTCGGAGTCGATCTCCTCGGTCAGGCCGCGCGCCTCGTACGTTTGACGCTCCTGCCAGATGCGCATCCACTTCTCGGTCAGCGCATGCGGGCGGTACGTTTCCTGCTTGTCCATGTTTCGCCTCATCGGCCGCTGTTTGACAATGTGCGGATCCCGCAGCGATCTTGCGGGCCGCCGTTCAGGATACCCGTGTGACCGCGCGGGGATGGGACGCGGCCCCGGCCTCGGCGGCGCCGGTGGAGCGGCCCGGCCGATCGCGACTATTGCGACAAACCGCCCACTCGGCGGCGTGCTCGCCGCCTTGCCCGGCGACTCGGCCCTCGCGTAGGGTCTGCGGCCGGACGCCGACCGACCACAGAGGTATCCCAGATGACCAACGCGGGGCCAGTCGGCGACCGTCGACGCCGGGACCCGTCCGCCGCCGAGGCCCGCTGGGCGCGGGAATGGCAGACAGCGGGCCTGTTCACCGCCGACCCGCACAGCGAACGTCCCCGGTTCGCCATGGTGCTGCCGCCACCGAGCCTGAACGCCGTCCTGCACCTGGGCCACGCCCTGCAGATCTCCGTACAGGACGTACTCGCGCGCTATCGCCGGATGGCGGGTTACGAGGTCCTGTGGCTGCCGGGCACCGACCACGCCGCGATCAGCACCCAACGGGCGATCGAGCAGGACCTGCAGCGCCAGGGCCGCTCGCGCGAGCAGATCGGCCGTGCGGCATTCCGGGTCGTCAGTGAGCAGTGGTTCGACAGCATGGCCGGCCGGATTCTCGACCAGGCGGTCGCCATCGGGGCCTCCGTCGACCTGACCCGCCAGCGGTTCACGATGGACGCCGCCTACCAGGCGGCGGTGCGCCGGGCGTTCGTCCAGCTCTGGGAGAAGGGCTTCATCTTCCGCGCCCCGCGTGTGATCAACTACTGCCCCTCCTGCCGGGCGGTGCTCTCGGACATGGAGGTCGCACCGGGCCCGGCGCGGGCGACCGGGTTCCGGCTGCGCCTCGAGGTGGCCGGTGACCGGCCGCCGGTGCCCACCACCGCCATCCTTCGGCGCCCCGAACACCTGCTGGCGGTTACCGCGGTGGGGGTCGGCCCCGATCACCCGGCGTTCGCCGAGCTGGTCGGCGGCCAGGTCGAGCTGCCGGTGAGCGGGCGCACCGTGCCGGTGGTGGCGTATCCGCCGGCCGGCGCGGAACCGGTCCTGCTGGTGCCCGCCCACGACGCCGACCACCTCGACTTCGCCCGGGACGGCCGGATCGAGGTCCGGACGGTGGTCAGGCCCGACCGGCTGGTGCACTGCCCGGACCTGCCGGCGTTCCACGGCCGGCCGGTCACGGTGGTGGCCGAGGAACTGGCGAAGCGGTTGACCGACGCGGGCGCGATCGGCGATCACCCCGTGCCGGCCAGGGCCGCCGGCGAGTGCGACCGGTGTGGCGAGACAGTGGACCAGTTCGCGATCGATCAGTGGTTCGTCCGGATGGCGGAGCTCTGCAAGCCCGCGTTGGCCGCGGCGGCGGACGGGCTGCCCCGGTGGCGCACCGACGGACACGAGCAGCGCTATCTCGACTGGCTCACCGAACAGCGGGACTGGTGTATCAGTCGGCAACTGTGGCTGGGCCATCGCATCCCGGTCTACACGTGCGACCAGGATCATGTGTTCGCCACCGTGGCCGAGCCGGAGCGTTGCCCCCGGTGCGGAAGCGACCGGCTCGGCCAGGACCCCGACGTGCTGGACACCTGGTTCTCCTCCGCGTTGTGGCCGTTCGCCACGCTCGGCTGGCCGGACGAGACACCGGAGTTGCGTGCCTTCTTCCCACTCGACGCGTGGATCTTCTCCCGCGAGGTGATCGGCCTGGCCCTGGTGCGTACCGTCGCGGTGTCGTTGGAGCTGACCGGTCGGGTGCCGTTCCGGAACATCGTCATCAGCGGCCTCGTCCAGTCGGTCGACGGGGTCAAGATGAGTACCGCCAAAGGGAATTCCGTCGCGCCCGAATACGTAATCGGCCGGTACGGTGCCGACGCCCTGCGGGCATGGGCGGCCGAGGTGGCGCTGACCGGCCAGGACGTACGCTTCGACGAGGCGCGGATCCGCCGCTTCCATCGCCTGGTGAAAACCCTCACCGAACGCTGCGCGGCGGTGTTCGAGCGCCGCTGCCCCGAGCGGCGGGAATTGTCGCTTGTCGATCGCTGGATGCTGATCCGGCTCGACGAGGTGACGCGGACCGTCACCGGGGCGATGGAAGCCTACGACTTCCGCCTCGCCATCCGGCAACTGGACGAGTTCGTCTCCAACGATCTGAACGGGTTCTACCTGCTGCCGTCGGCGTCGGGCACCGTACCGGCGGCGTCGGCGCGGATCGCCCGGGACGTCGTCGGCCGGCTACTTCGGCTGCTGCATCCGTTCCTGCCGTTTGCCACCGAGGAGCTGTGGGAGCGGCTGGGGGACGAGCCGGGGCTGCTCGCCGGCGCGAGTTGGCCGGTGCCGTCCGGCGCCGGGCCGGACCCGGAAGCCGGCCGGCAGGTGGCGGCCGTCCGGTCGGTGCTCAAGGAACTGCGCCGCCTGCGCACCGACTTCGGCGTCGCTCCCGGCGACGGCGGTGACCTGCATCTCGGCGGCTTCCTGACCGGCGAGCCGGCCGAGCTGCTGGCCGAGCTCGCCGGCGTGCGACTCGTGCCGGAACCGGCGCCGGGCGCGGTGGCGCTCGCCGGCAGCCCGGTCTCCGTCCGGTTCGACGCGGCCGGGGTGGCCGCCGACACCCGGCGCTCCGAACGGCACCGGCTCCGCAAACAGCGGCACCGGCTGCGCGCCAGGATGGCCGACGAGGCGTTCCTGGCGAAGGCGCCAGCGGAGGTGGTCTCCCGGCTGCGGAAGGAACTCGCGGAGATCGAGGCCGCACTGGACCGCATCGACGAGAACCCGACCGGTGGGCACTAGCCTCGATGGGCACCAGCCCCGAGCCGACCGCCGCCGACCGGACCGCAGCCGGGGTCGGCGGCGGCGGCCGGACGGGTCGGGGAGAATGGCCGGGTGAGCGCTCCCCGGGACATCGTGCTGCTCGGCTCCACCGGCTCCATCGGCACCCAGGCCATCGACATCGTCCGCCGCAACCCGGACCGGTTCCGGGTGGTGGCGCTCGGCGCCGGCGGCGGCAACGTGGCCGAGCTGGCCGGGCAGGCGCTTGAGCTGGGGGTGGAGGCGGTCGGGGTCGCGAAGGCGTCGGCCGCGCAGGACCTGCAGCTCGCCTTCTACGCGGAGGCGGCGAAGCGGGGGTACCCGACCGGCGGGTTCCGGATTCCCAAGATCCTCGCCGGGCCGACGGCAATGGCCGAGCTGGCCGAATGGCCGTGCGACGTCGTACTCAACGGGGTGGTCGGCTCGCTCGGGCTGCCGCCGACGCTGGCGGCGCTGCGCGCCGGACGTACCCTCGCCCTGGCCAACAAGGAGTCGCTGGTGGCCGGCGGCCCCCTGGTCAAGGCCGCGATGACGCGGCCGGGGCAGATCGTGCCGGTGGACTCCGAACACTCGGCGCTGGCCCAGTGCCTGCGGGCCGGCTCCCGGCCGGAGGTGCGGCGGCTGGTGCTGACCGCCAGCGGTGGCCCGTTCCGGGGCCGGCGGCGGGCGGAGTTGACCGCCGTCACACCGGAGCAGGCCCTGGCCCACCCGACCTGGAAGATGGGCCCGGTCGTCACGATCAACTCGGCGACCCTGGTGAACAAGGCACTGGAAGTGATCGAGGCGCACGAGTTGTTCGCCGTGCCGTATCCCGACATCGAGGTGATGGTCCACCCACAGTCGGTGATCCACTCGATGGTGGAGTTCGTGGACGGGTCGACGATCGCCCAGGCCAGCCCGCCGGACATGCGGCTGCCGATCGCCCTGGCACTGGGCTGGCCGGACCGGGTGCCGCAGGCCGCGACCGGGGTGGACTGGACCGCCGGCCACGACTGGGAGTTCCGGCCGTTGGACGACGCGGCGTTCCCCGCGGTCCGGCTGGCCAAGCAGGCCGGGGCGGCCGGGCGCTGCCGGCCGGCGATCTACAACGCGGCCAACGAGGAGTGCGTGGCCGCCTTCGTGGCGGGTCGGCTACCGTTCCTCGGCATCGTCGACACGCTGGAGCGGGTCCTGGAGGCGGCGCCGGACTTCGACGAACCGGGTACGGTCGAAGATGTGCTGGCGGCCGAATCCTGGGCACGCGGGCACGCGCGGGAGATCATCGGAGCGTCGCAGTCGGCGCCGGTGGAAGGGGCTTGATGCTTTATCTGCTCGGGGTGGTCGCGTTCGCCCTGGCGATCCTCATCTCGGTGAGCCTGCACGAGGCCGGTCACATGCTGACCGCCAAGCGGTTCGGGATGAAGGTCACCCGCTACTTCGTCGGCTTCGGCCCGACGATCTGGTCCTTCAAGCGCGGCGAGACCGAGTACGGTCTCAAGGCGATCCCGTTGGGCGGTTTCTGCAAGATCGTCGGGATGACGCCGCAGGACGACGACGTCGACCCGGCGGACGAGCCGCGGGCGATGTGGCGCTTCCCGCTCTGGAAGCGGACCGTGGTGATGGGTGCCGGCTCGGCCGCGCACTTCATGCTCGCCGTCGTCGCGCTCTGGTTCGGCGCGGTCTTCGTCGGGCTGCCCAACCCGGACTTCCCGGCCTCCGAGGAGCAGGCCCGCCAGGAGCCGGCGGTGATCAGCGTCGGCGAGTGCGTGGTGGTGGAGAACGTCGCCCGCGCCTGCGCCCCGGGCGACCCGGTCAGCCCGGCCATCGCCGCCCAGCTGCGCGACGGGGACCGGATCACGGCGATCGACGGCACGCCCGTCAACACCTGGGGCGACATGCTGGAGGTGGTGCGCGCCACCCCGCCGAAGACAGCGGAGATCGCGTACGTCCGCGACGGCGTCGCCGACACCACGACGGTCGAGCTGGCCGCCGTGAAGCGCCCGCCGCTGGGCCAGACCGACGGCGCCGTGGAGACCGTCTCGGCGATCGGCGTCGGCCTGAACATCCAGAAGCCGGCCATGGTCACCTACGGGCCGATCGACGCGCTCGGCGCCACCGTCGACTACACCGGCAACATGGCGGTCGGCACCTTCGAGGCGATGCAGCGCATCCCGGAGAAGATCCCCGCCCTGTTCGCGGCGATCAGCGGCGCCGAACGCGACATGGACACCCCGATCAGCGTGGTCGGCGCCAGCCGGCTCGGCGGCGAGGCCGTCCAGCACGGGCTCTGGGAGTTCTTTCTGCTGCTGTTCATCTCGCTGAACTTCTTCGTCGGGGTGTTCAACCTGCTGCCGCTGCTGCCGATGGATGGCGGCCACATCGCGATAGCCTGGTTCGAACGCGCCCGGTCGTGGCTCTTCGCCCGGCTCGGCAAGCCCGACCCCGGCCGCGTCGACTACTTCAAACTGATGCCGCTCACGTACGGGGTGCTGCTGATCGGTGGCGCGTTCATGCTGCTGACCGTCACCGCGGACGTGGTCAACCCGATCACACTCTTCTCGAGGTGAGTTGCAAGTGACCGCTGTCAGTCTCGGCATGCCGGCCGTGCCGCCCCCGCCGCTCGCCCCGCGCCGGGCCAGCCGGCAGATCATGGTCGGCTCGGTGCCGGTCGGCGGCGGCGCACCGGTGTCGGTGCAGTCGATGACGACCACGCTTACCGCCGACGTCAACGCCACCCTGCAGCAGATCGCGGAGCTGACCGCCTCCGGCTGCCAGATCGTCCGGGTGGCGGTGCCGTCCCAGGACGACGTGCTGGCGCTGCCGGCGATCGCGAAGAAGTCCCAGATTCCGGTGATCGCCGACATCCATTTCCAGCCCAAGTACGTCTTCGCGGCGATCGACGCCGGCTGCGCGGCGGTCCGGGTCAACCCGGGCAACATCCGCCAGTTCGACGACAAGGTCGCCGAGATCGCCAAGGCGGCCAGCGACGCCGGTACGCCGATCCGGATCGGCGTCAACGCCGGCTCGCTGGACAAGCGGCTGCTGGCCAAGTACGGCCGGGCCACCGCCGAGGCGCTCGTCGAGTCGGCGCTCTGGGAGTGCTCGCTATTCGAGGAGCACGGCTTCCGGGACATCAAAATCTCGGTGAAGCACAACGACCCGGTGGTGATGATCCGCGCCTACCGGCAGCTCGCCGAGCAGTGCGACTACCCGCTGCACCTGGGGGTGACCGAGGCCGGCCCGGCGTTCCAGGGCACGGTCAAGTCGGCGGTGGCGTTCGGCGCCCTGCTGGCCGAGGGGATCGGCGACACCATCCGGGTGTCGCTGTCGGCCCCGCCGGTCGAGGAGATCAAGGTCGGCAACGCGATCCTGGAGTCGCTCGGGCTGCGCGAGCGCGGCCTGGAGATCGTCTCCTGCCCGTCCTGTGGTCGCGCCCAGGTGGACGTCTACACCCTGGCCGAGCAGGTCACCGCCGCGCTGGAGGGCTTCCCGGCGCCGCTGCGGGTGGCCGTGATGGGCTGCGTGGTGAACGGTCCCGGCGAGGCCCGGGAGGCCGACCTCGGGGTGGCCTCCGGCAACGGCAAGGGCCAGATCTTCGTCAAGGGGCAGGTCATCAAGACCGTGCCCGAGTCGCAGATCGTCGAGACCCTGGTCGAGGAGGCGCTGCGGATCGCCGACGAGATGGGCGTCGACCTGCCCGAGGAGCTGCGCGACCTGGTCGGCCCGACCGTCACCGTGCACTGATGGGCGCGAGCGCGTCCGGGGTGCGCTGATGCGGGTCGGCATCGTCATCCTGGCGGACCAGCGCTGGTCGGACGGCGGCTGGCGCTGGCGGCGGGCCGAGGAGTACGGCTTCGACCACGCCTGGACCTATGATCACCTCGGCTGGCGGGACCTGGTCGACGGACCGTGGTTCGACGCGGTCCCGACGCTCACCGCGGCCGCCGTGGCGACCTCCCGGATCCGGCTCGGCACCCTGGTGGCGTCGCCGAACTTCCGGCACCCGGTGCACTTCGCCCGGGAGATCACCGCCCTCGACGACATCTCCGCCGGCCGGCTGACGGTCGGTGTGGGCGCCGGCGGCCTGGGCTTCGACGCGAATGTGCTCGGCCGGCCGGAGCTGTCGCCCCGGGCCCGCGCCGACCGGTTCGCCGAGTTCGTCGACCTGTTGGACCTGCTGCTGCGCGCCGGTGCTGCTGGCTCGGGCGACGCCGGCCGGGGTGCTGCGGGTCCTGGAGTTGACTGGGCCGGTGAGCACTATGCGGCGGTCGACGCGCGGACCACCCCCGGGTGCCGGCAGCGGCCGCGGGTGCCGTTCCTGGTGGCGGCGAACGGGCCGCGCGCGATGCGGCTCGCGGCCCGGTACGGGCAGGGTTGGGTGACCACCGGCGCCGGCGGCGACGATCTCGACGCCTGGTGGGCCGGGGTCGCCGGGTTGGCCCGGCGGTTCGACGAGACGCTGGCGGCGGTCGGCCGCGACCGCGACGGCGTCGACCGGTTCCTGTCGCTGGACTCGGCGCCGGTCTACTCGATGTCGAGCGTGGCCGCGTTCACCGACGCGATCGGGCGGGCCGGGCAGCTGGGCTTCACCGACGTGGTCACCCACTGGCCGCGCCCGTCGAGCTGGTACGCCGGTGACGAGGCGGTGCTGGAGACGGTGGCCTCGGACGTGCTGCCGGAACTGAACCGCCCCCAGCTCTGACGCGCTGTCACTCGGATTCGGCGAGGATCGCGTACAGCTTGCGCTTTGTCTCGTCGAGCACCTTGGCGGCGCGCTCGCGCTGGTCGTCGGTGCCGCTCATCATCACCTGACGCAGCGCGTTCATGGCCTGGAAGCCGGCGTCGCGGATCTCGTGCCAGCTCTCGATCGTCTCCGGTGCGAACTCGGTCCAGGGCGCGGCCTGGGCGGCCTGTTCGGCCTCCGGTCGACCGGCGTCGGTGAGGGCGAAGCTCTTCCGCCCGCCGCCGGTGCCCTCGGCGCTGCCGATGATCAGGCCCTCGTCCTCCAGCAGTTGCAGGGTGGGGTAGACCGAGCCGGGGCTCGGCCGCCACGCCCCGCCGGTGCGGGAGTCGAGTTCCTGGATCATCTCGTAGCCGTGCATCGGCCGCTCGTGCAGCAGCGCGAGGACGGCGGCCCGGACATTCGGCCGGCGTCCCCGCCCGCCGCGTCCACCCCGGCCGTGCCAGTGGCCGTGGCCACCGGGTGGACCGAACGGCGGGAAGCCGAAGCCGCCGCCGCGCATGCGCGCCTCTCGGGCGGCGCGAAACCCTCGATGGAACCCCATCAGAACCTCCTGTGGTTGTCCTTGATGTGCCAACGATATATCGTAAACGCATCGCCGACAAGACTCAGATGAGTCGCTCTCGCTTCTAAGCGTCATATGCCGAGTTGGTAATATTCCACCGAGTCATAAAAATGACGGAGCGGCATATTGCTCAACCGGCATATATGTTCCAGCCGGAGCCGGACGTCCGGAGTCGCCAAGTGCCGGTGGTGCACGGGCGGATGGGTGCGGCGGAGGCTACCCGGTGAGCGTCCCGGCACGGAGTTCCAAGAACTCGCGTTCGGCCGCGTTGCCGGTCAGGGCAACCGCTGCCCGGTAGGCCGACAGCGCGTCGGTTTCCCGGCCGAGGCGGCGTAGCAGGTCGGCCCGGATGGCGTGGTAGAGGTAGAAGCCGTCCAGGCCGGTGCCGGTGCCGCCGCCGAGTTCGTCGACCGCCGTCAGGCCGGCGGCCGGGCCGTGTACCTCGGCCAGCGCGACGGCCCGGTTCAGCGCCGCCACCGGGGACGGGGAGAGGGCCACGAGGTGGTCGTACAGCGTCAGGATCTGGACCCAGTCGGTGTCGGCGGCGGCGATCGCGGCGCTGTGGACCGCGTTTATCGCGGCCTGGATCTGGTACGGGCCGGGCTGGTTGCGGCGCAGGCAGCGGCGGACGATGGCCTGCCCCTCGGCGATCAGCTCGCGGTCCCAGCGGGCGCGGTCCTGGTCGGCCAGGAGCACGATCGCGCCGTCGTCGCCGGTGCGGGCCGCCCGGCGGGACTCGGTCAGCAGCATCAGGGCGAGCAGGCCCCACACCTCCGGCTCGTCCGGCATCAGCTCGGCCAGCAGCCGGCCCAGCCGGACCGCCTCGGCGCAGAGCTCCGCGCGTACCAGGGACTCGCCGGAACTGGCCGCGTAGCCCTCGTTGAAGATCAGATAGACCACCGCGAGCACCGAGCGGAGCCGGTCGGGCAGATCGGCGTCGCGCGGCACCCGGTAGGGGATGCGGGCGTCGCGGATCTTGCCCTTGGCCCGGGTCAGCCGCTGCGCCATGGTCGGCTCGGCCACCAGGAAGGCGCGGGCGATCTCGACGGTACGCAGGCCGCCGAGCAGCCGCAGCGTCAGCGCCACCCGGGCGTCCGGGGCCAGCGCCGGGTGGCAGCAGGTGAAGATCAGGCGGAGCCGTTCGTCACGCACCGGACCCTCCTCGGCGGGCTCGTCGGGGGAGTGCAGCAGGGCGGCCTCGGCGTGCCGCGCCTCCCGGGTGGCCTCCCGGCGCAGCCGGTCGATGGCGCGGTTGCGGGCGGTGGTGATGATCCAGCCGGCCGGGCTGGGCGGCGGTCCGGTCACCGGCCAGCGCCGGACCGCCTCGGCGAAGGCGTCCTGGACCGCCTCCTCGGCGAGGTCGATGTCGCCGAGGGCGCGGACCAGGACGGCCACCGCCCGGCCGTACTCCGCGCGGAAGATCCGTTCGATGTCGTCGCCGGGAACCGGTCAGCCCTCGCCCACGCCGTCGCTCGTGCCGTCGTCGATGCCCTCGAAGGGGCGTACCTCGATCGGGAGGGTGGTCGCCGCGGCGAGCCGGCCGCCCCAGTGCAGCGCCGTGTCCAGGTCGTCGGCCTCGATGATGGTGAACCCGCCGAGGTGCTCCTTGCCCTCGATGTAGGGGCCGTCGGTGAACAGCGCCTCGCCGTCGCGGACCCGGACCACGGTGGCGGTGCTCGGCGGGTGCAGCCCGCCGGAGAAGACCCAGACCCCGGCGTCGCGCATCTCGTTCTTGACGGCGTGCACGTCCGCCATGATCTTGTCGAGCACCTCGGGCTCCGGCAGCCCGGGGCCGGTGGGCTGGACAACGCTGAGCAGGTACATCGTCATGGTGTCATCCTCCGTGATTCGCCGGCCCGATGCCGGTCGCTCACCACCTACACGAACTGTCGGCGGCCGGAACGACAGTCGGCCGGGACTTTTTTCCGGATCCGGGGTGCGGGGTGCGGCCCAGGCCAGGAAGCGGTTCCACAGCGCCTCGGGTCCGGGCGCGTCGTAGCGGTTCAGGGTCACCAGGTCGCGGGTCGCCTCGTGCAGACAACTCGCCAGGTAGACCCGCAGCGACGCGGTCGCCCCGGCGTACTCGCGCACCAGCGCCAACCGGGCCTCGCCGCACGGCCACGGCAGGCCACAGACCCGGCACGTCCAGTGCGGGCGCCGTGGGTAATGCGGCCGGCTCACCGCCACCGACCCTGGTTCCTCGGGTACGGGTAGGGCGGCTCCAGCGGTGAGCCGGGCCGGTCGGGGCAGGGCCAGCGCAGCCCGCACCGGCAGAAGCGGCCCCACCGCGACAGGCGTTTGCGGTGGGTGGGCGTCAGCGGAACTGATCGGGTGCGTCGGTGAAACCAGCTCATCTCTGCGGCCCTCCGGTCGGAATCAGGTGGTGACACTCTGCTGTGGATGCCCTACGGTCGGGAAGGGATCGGCTCCTGGGCCGGCGTCCGGGTCGCAGTCGATCTCGCCGGTCGGTGCCTGGCCGGTGACCATGGCGGACACTGTGGAGGAACTGTGGCGATCGAACGGGGCAGCACGTCGGACCTGATCCGCGCCCAGCTGCGGCGGCTGCGCACGGCCGCCGGCCTCAGCCAGGAGGAGTACGGCAAACGCGCCCACTACGCGTCGTCGACGGTCTCGGCGGTGGAGCTGGGCACCCGCGCGCTGGATCTGCCCTACCTGCGTCGGGGCGACGAGGTGCTGAACACCGGCGGCCTCTTCGTCTCGCTGTTCAAGCTGGCCCTGCGCGACGGCGAACCGACCTGGTTCCGCTCGTTCCGGGAGGCCGAGGAGACCGCCACCCAGCTCCGCTGCTTCCAGCCGAACCTGATTCCGGGGCTGTTGCAGACCGAGGAGTACGCCCGGGCGATCGTCCGCTTGGACGTCAGCCTGAGCGAGGCTGACGTGGAACAGGTCGTCGCGAACCGGCTGGCCCGGCAGGCGATCCTGGACCAGGAGCGTCCGCCGCAGTTCATCGCGGTGCTCGACGAGTCGGCGCTGCACCGGTTCGCCGAGAGCTGCGCGGGGGTGATGGCCGGGCAGCTCGTACACCTGTTGGCTTGTGCCCGCCGCCCGCATATCAGCGTGCACATCGTGCCGGCCTCCACTGGGCTGCATGTCGGGTTGGCGGGGCCGTTCACTCTGGCCCGCTCGGCGGAGGACGGCTGGGTGGGGTTCCTGGACAGCCAGGTCGGTGGGGACAACGTGGACAGCCCGGAGGGTGTGGCGACGCTGTTGCGGGTCTGGGAAACTGTCCGGGCCGACGCGCTGCCCCGGCAGCAGTCGATCGACCTGATCGAAAGAGTGGTGAAGCCATGGACCTGACCGGCGCCCGGTGGCGCAAGTCCACCCGCAGCGGCCCCAGCGGCAACGACTGTGTGGAGGTGGCCGACAACCTGGTCGGGGTGGTCGGAGTCCGGGACAGTAAGGACCCCGCCGGCCCCGCGCTGCTCTTCACCCCACCCGCCTGGCGCGCCTTCCTCCACGCCCTCCCTGACGCCGTCGTCTGATGATCCGGGAGTGTTCGGGTCGTCGGATCGACCCGAACACTCCCGGATCATGGCAGCATTGCCCAATGCCGCAGACGGAAAGGTTGCACGCGGGGGATCTCGATCGGCTCCCTGATCCTCCGCCACGCACCGAGCTTGTCGACGGGAGCCTCGTTTTCCCAGGTCCACAGAATCTCTTTCATATGCTGACGCTGGCATTGCTGGAGCAGGGCCTACGGCGTTGGGCAACTTGGGACCGCTTCCGGGTGCGGCGGGAGATGTCGGTCGTGCTCGGTGAACGGCAGCGCCCCGAACCCGACCTGATCGTGGTGGACGCCGCGGCCGAAACCGGGACCGATCGGACCTGGTATCCGGCCGAGGCGGTGGTGCTGGCGGTGGAGGTGGTGTCGCCCGATTCCGAGATCCGCGACCGTGCCCGCAAGCCGCAGCTCTACGCGGAGGCGGGAATCCCGCACTTCTGGCGAGTCGAGGACCAGTTGTGAGCCGGCACGACTCCCTGAGGATGGGGCGTCCGGTGGCAAGCGGGTGAGGATGAGACGGCCGACCCTGTTCTTGACTGTGGGGCTGCCATGCACCGGGAAGGCCACGGCTGCCCGGCGGATCGAAGCCGAGCGGGAGGCGCTTCGGCTCACCAAGGACGAGTGGGTGAAGGCCCTCTACGGCCACGAGAACCCGCCATCGGCTCAGGACGTGATCGAGGGACGGCTCATCCAGATCGGGCTGCGGGCGCTCGAACTCGGCACGAACGTCGTGATCGACTTCGGTCTGTGGAGTCGGGACGAGCGTTCCGCCCTCCGACAGGCGGCAGCGGACCTCGGCGCGACGGTTGAGCTGCGCTACTTCGAACTCGCCCCGACCGAGCAGCGCAGGCGAATCGACAGGCGCCAGGCCGAAGCGCCAGAAACCACCTGGCCGATGTCCGACGAGGAACTCGCCGAGTGGGCGACCAGGATCGAGATCCCGACGCCGGGAGAACTCGACGGCACCGAGCCGATCGACGACCCGCCGGCCGGATTCGCGACCTGGGAGGTGTGGCGCACCCACCGCTGGCCGCCATCGGTCTCCTGACGCCTGCCCGCAGTGCGGCAACCGGTCATCGCCCGCGGCGCATTGGCGGTGACGCCACTAGTGGGAAAGGCCATCCAGCGTGGCATCGGTGCGCGCGGTGCCGAGGATCTCCGCGCCGAGCGGGCGCAGACTGTGCATAACCGAACCGCCGAGGCGCCGGGTGCTGATCAGGCCCGCGTTGCGCAGTACGCTCGCGTGCCGACTGGCCGAGGCGATCGACACCCCGACCCGTTGCGCCAACTCGGTGGTGGTGCAGCCCGCGTCGACCGCCTCCAGCACGGCCGCCCTGGTCGGCCCGAGCAGAGCGACCAGCGGCGCGTCGGGTGAACCGGCCGGCCCGGTCGCCGTCGCCCCCAAGGGGCCGAGCCGATCCGCCACCGGATACACCAGCACGGGTGGCAGGTCGGGTTCGCGCAGCAGGGTCGGTTGCTCCCAGCAGAAGAACGACGGGATCAGGCTCAGTCCCCGCCCGTCGAGGTGGACGTCCCGGGTGACCCGGAAACCGTGCACCTCCAGCACGGGTGGTCGCCACCGCAGGTCGGGATGGAGCGAACTGATCATTCCCTCGATGCCGGTCGCTGCCAGCACCCGGATCCGGGCGAGCCGCTCGGCGTCGGTCGCGGCCTGGATCCGGCTCGCGTACGGGGCCACCGCGATGCGGTGGTATTCGCGTACCGCCGTGGCAAGCAGGCGCAGGCTCTCGCGCTCACCGTCGGCCAGCGACCGGGTCCAACTGGACAGCGGGCGGTACGCGGCGAGTTGGCGCAGGTCGGTGCGGAGCCGCTGCCGAGGGGTGGCGAGCAGCGCCTCGATCCCGGCGTCCACTCCGTCGGCACCGGCCGTCGGGGTGAGGAAGTCCGGCGAGTACCCGTACGGCGGGGCCAGTTCGAGCAGCGGTCGCAGGGGCGGGGACAGCCGTCGCCGTACCGTGTTCCGCCACTGCTGAAAGATCGGCCCGCCGGTCCGGTTCTGCAACAGGTGCAGGCTGAGCAGCGTCTCCCACATCGGGTCCGGACCGCCCGCCAGCCGGAGACGGACCAGGTCGCGCTCGGTGAAATGGATTCGGATCATCTCGGGCCTCCCCCTGACCGTCGCTCATCAGCCTGGTCCGGGCTGGCGATCCTCCGCAAGCCGATCGACCGCCGTCCTCGGTCGGGGATACGACGCGTCGGCCTCGCGGGCGTGGCTCGGGTCTGCCGACCACCCGCGACGGACCGGCCACCCGCGACGGACCGGCCACCCGCGACGGACCGGCCACCCGCGACGGACCGGCCACCCGTGCGCCGGATCGGCCACCCGTGCGGCGGATCGCTCGCTCGCGACGGCCAAGAGAGGCCCCGCTCGGCCACGACGGGACCGAGCGGGAACGACGGGACCGCCGTCGACCGTGGGCTTTGCGGCTCCGTCGAAAGGCCTCGCCCCCAGGGGCGAGGTGGGGCGAGCCTGGAGGCGGACACGAGCCGGCGGCGGGACAGCCGCGTCGGCCACCGTCCGGCCCGCGGATGAATCGCATTCGCGACGACACGTCCAGAGAGGTACGAAGAGATGCGCATGCAAACCTGGGCGGCGAGCCGCTCATCGACTCTGTCGAAGAGTGGCCTACGGCTGCTGGCCCTCGCGATCGTCCTGGTCGCCGGCGTGCTGAGCGCCGGTCCCGCCTCGGCGGCGCCGTCACAGGGTGCAGCGGAGGGCACCCTGGCAACCTGCTCCGGCAACTCCTGCAACTACCAGGACCCGCAGGCGACCGGCTGTTCGGCCGGTGCCGCCAACTTCGACGAGTGGACCTACATGGGGTACCGGGTCGAGCACCGGTACTCTCCGACCTGCCGGGCGGTGTGGGTACGTGCCACCTACGTCTCGGGCAACGTGGCGTCCTTCGGCGCCCACCTGGAGACCAGGCTGACCGCGGGCAACGTCCGCCAGTACGTGACCTGGCGCGGCAACACCGGCTGGTCGCGGATGTACTCGTCCGCCTACTACAGCCGGGCGGTCGCGGTCACCAGCAGCGGTACCCACTACGGCGACTGGCTCTAGCCGACCGGCCCGGCGGCAGAGTCGGTGGTGGCCACCGCGTGGTCGTCCGGTCCGACGACCGGCGAGCGCGCGGTGCCGCACCGTCGGTCGGTGCTCCTGAGGTGCGGTGCGCGATCCCGACACCGTCGTTGGTGACCGGTTGGCGGAGGATGGTGCGGCGTTTGTCGGGTGGAACCCGGCGGAAGTCGCTGAGGTAGATTTCGTGGTGGGTGCCGGTCGGGCGCAGGTCGTGGCCGGGGATGAAGTCGTGGTGCAAACGCGCGAGGACCTCGGCCTCGTCGTCGAAGGAGCCGACGTGCAGGGTCTGCGCGCACCGTCCTTCGGAGAGCGTCTGGAGACGGACGGCGTCGAGTCGGGCCGGTTGGTTCTTCGCCCGGGCCTGCTCGATGGCGGTGGTGACCATGGCTGGCTCGATCCAGTCCGGGACCATGAGCATCAGGGTCCAGTTCCACCGTGACTTGTCCCGCGCGGTGGTGAAGGAGTCCATGTCCTCGGCCCACCACAGCCCTTCCAGCGGCGGTACGACGTAGTCGCGCCCGAGCTCCCGCTTGCTGGCGAACTTGATCTTGTACGCCACCGGATAGAGCGCCTCGATCGTCTCGGCGAAGGCGGGCGAGGTGTTGGGGTCGCCGTGGCCGTCGGCCATGAGGTACCGCATGTCCGGCACGTCGACGATCCTGAACCGCCCTCGTTGTGCTCGGTAGGCGTCGAGGGTCCTTCGGAAGTCGATCTTGTCGGCAGTGCTGCTCGGCATCGGGTACCTCGATTCGGGGCGGAGGTCACCATCATCAGACCCCCGTCAAGCGTCGGAGCCGTGGCTCGGGTTGACGATGCGGAACGTCGTTCCGTATTGTTGTGGAACAACGTTCCGTTTATCTCGGAGGAGACACGCCATGGCTGTCCTGGTCACCGGAGGTACCGGTTTCATCGGGTCGCACACGGTGCGGGCGCTGCTGGACCAGGGCGAGGAGTGCGTACTCGTGCAGCGCCGCGCCACCGGGCTGCCACCCGTGCTCGCCGACGCCCGGGTCGCGATCGAGCGGGCCGACGTCGCCGACATGCCG
The DNA here is from genome assembly GCF_029626155.1 of Solwaraspora sp. WMMD1047. Taxonomy (NCBI): domain Bacteria; kingdom Bacillati; phylum Actinomycetota; class Actinomycetes; order Micromonosporales; family Micromonosporaceae; genus Solwaraspora; species Solwaraspora sp. WMMD1047. The sequence continues at coordinate 2,140,098 of NZ_JARUBL010000001.1, forward strand.
GCCCTGCTCGGCCTCGGCGCCCGCCATAAGATCACCGGGATCGTGCACCTGGCGGGCTCCATGCCCTGGCCGGTCGGCGCCGACGAGCCGATCCCCGGCGCCCGCATGGCGCTCGGCGGCCTGCTCAACGTCTTCCAGGTCGCTCAGGAGTGGGGCGTACGGCGAGTCGGCGTCGCCAGCACCATCGGCGTCTACCACGGCGTCTCCGGGGACGGTCCGCTGACGGAGGACCTGCCGCTGTCGATGGACTCGGTCCACGTCATCCCGACCTTCAAGAAAATCGGCGAACTGCTTGACGACTGGCTGGCGTCGGCGGCCGGGCTCGACGTCGTCAACTACCGGATCTCCGGGACCTGGGGGCCGGGCGGTCACGAGGACCCGTTCTTCCCGGCGCCCGCGCTCGCCCACGCCGCCGCCCGCGGCACCGAGCCCGACCTGTCGTCGCAGGCCCGGCCCCCGTACGCCGAGGACGCCCTCGACCTGTGCTACGTCAAGGACACCGGGCGGGCGATCGCCCTGCTGCACCTGGCCGACAAGCTCAACCACCGTACGTACAACGTGGCCTCGGGCCGGGCCACCTCGAACGCCGACATCGTCACCGCCATCCGGACCGTGGTTCCGTCCGCCGACCTGTCCCTGCCGTCGCGCGGGTCCGCCGCCCCGGCATCCTGGCTCGACATCACCCGGCTGCACGACGACACCGGCTACCTACCCTCGTACGACGCCGAGCGCGCCGCCGCCGACTACATCGCCTGGCTGCGCGCGGGCCACGACCGGTAACGGCTATCCCGATCGGTCGAGCACTCCGACGGTGTCGCCCACGCTGACCCGCTGATCGTCGCGTGAAGGTACGGTCCGTACAACCCAGTCGTCCGCCGCAGCCATATCGTCCGGGCGGCCTGGTCCCGGCCCTGATGAAGCCGGCTGCGCCGGTGGTGGAGGTACCATAACCATATGGCGCTGAGAAAGACGACAGTGATGGTCGACGAGGATGATCTGAGGGTCATCAAGGAGGCCGCCGCTCGGGAGGGGCGTCCGGAGTCGGAGTACTTCCGGGAGGCGTTCCACATCGCGGCGCTGCGGGCGCGTCGTTGGTCGGGGGAGTGGGACATCCCGGAGATCGGGTTCGGCGGGCCGGTGAGCGATGACGATGTGCGGGCGGCGGTGGCGGAGGCCGAAGACCGCAAGTACGGCTCGCCCGGCCGCGCTGCATGATCCTTGTTGGGGACACCTCCGGGCTGGTGGCCGCGTTCAACATCGACGATCCCGAGCACGCCGCCGCGCGAAAGGCTTTCGCCGAGGCGTCGGCGACGGTGATCTCACCGCTGGTGTTCGGGGAGCTCGAGCACATCATCACGCGCAACGTGGACCGCAAGGCAGCACACGCCGTGCAGGACTGGCTGCTGGGGCAGGAACGGAACCAGCGGGTCCTGGTCCCGGAGGTGACCGCGACCGCGCTGCGCAGGGCCCGCACGGTCCAGTCCCGGTACGCGGCCCTGCGCTTGGATCTCGCGGACGCCGTGAACGTCGTGCTCGCCGAGCGGTACGAGACGGATGCAGTCCTGACGCTGGACCGGCGGGACTTCCGGGCGATCCGTCCATTGAGCAGTCATCCGGCGTTCCGGGTCCTGCCCGACGATCTCTGAGAGCCCGGTGCATAGGCACCCAGCAGGGCTACGGGCACCACACCTGCGGTTCAAAGTGCGCCAGACCCGCCTGGTCGGACCAGGCCGGCGTCGTACGCGAAGACGATCACGGCCGCCCGGTCGCGGGCGCCGGGCTTGCTGAAAAGCGCGCCCACGTGGGTTGGAGGCGCCGCGCGCCATCAGCCGCAACCACACGGCGATCGTCGCCGGCATCGCCAAGACGGGACAGATCGTCACCGCCAAGGCCCGGGGACGAGTCGGTCCCCGGGCCTTGGCGTGCTCGCTGCTATTCGCTGACGATGACTATCCGGCGTCGCCTGGCGAGGAGGAACAGCGCCGCGCCGACCGCCACCACACCACCGCCGACCGCGCCGACGAGCGCCGCGTTGACGCCGGTGATCGGGAGACCACCACCGCTGCCGCCGACCGTGACGACCAGCTTGACCTCGTCGTTGGCCGGGTTGGACTCGGCGTTTTCCCCGTACGGCCGGACCCGCAGGGTGCCGTCGTCACCCGGGGTGGAGACGATCCGGAGCTTGATCTTCTCCTGGACGCCCTGGTAGCCGGATGCCTTGGCCGGGAACTCGCCCTCGGTGCTGCAACTGACCACGGGCAGTTCCTCGACCGGGCGGCCGTCCTCGTCGTTGAAGTAGCACCACGGCCCGTTCTCGTGATCACCGTCGTCGACGAACAGCGTGCCGGTCGGTGCCGTGAACGTCCAACCGGCGCTGCCGTCGGACGGACCGTTGTTGATCACCGTGTACGGGATCTCGACGATGTCGCCGATGTTGCCGCTGACCGGCCCTGCGGTGACCGCGAAATCATGCTTGTTGGGTTTGGTCCAGACGGCGAATTCCGCCCAGTTGTTCTCGGTGTTGCCCTCCCGCCGGCTGGCCGCCCGGGTGGTCGGCGCCAGCCCGGCGACCGCCTCCGCGAACGTCTTGTCCGACGAGCCCTTCCGGGTCAGCCGCTGCGGCGCCCGTTCGGCCCTGAGGTCGTCGACGAGGCCGACCTGGACGCTTCCGCCCGTCTCCTCGGGGCCGCGCAGGTTCTTGCCGAACGCGACGTGGAAGAGCGACTCGCCGGACTCGTCGACGAAGACGAGCCCTTCGCCGACCCCGAGCGGGTCCAGGTCCGCAGGCGCCGGGCAGGTGACGACGCTGGGGCCGTACACGTAACCGGGGGGATGCTCGCCCGGCCACCAGTCCCGGTACTCGCAGTCCGAGTACTGCTCGACGATGCCGCCGCCCGTGGGCACCCAGATCTGCACGTACCAGTCGCCGGTGGGTGTGTCGCCGTCGTTGTAGATGCCGGCCACCACCGGACGCACGTCGCCGCCGCCGACGGGGTCGTCCGCGCTGTTGATGTCCTCGGCGAACGCGACCAGATCGGGGCCACTGGCGATGATCGTGACGTCCAGGTCACCGCTGCCGGTGTATTCGGCGCCGTCGGGACCGAACCCGCGAATCGTGCCCTTGACCGTCCCGGCCGGGCCCGGCGTGGACTGCTGCCTGCTGGTCAGCTCGAACGCCTGGAATGAGCTCGTCTGCTCCGCGGCCAGGACCGGAAAGTGGCACGTGACGATCTTGCCGTCGAGTTGGCAGTCGTCGACCCAGCGGGGCACGCTGATCTCGACGTCGCGCAGACCGCTGGCGTCGTACGTCGTCGTCACGTCACTGGCCGGCTCGTCGCCCCAGTTGTAGGCGTAGACCCCGAACTGCCGGCCGCCGTTGTCGACATCACCTGACATGTTGTAGGACATCGACAGCTGCGGTCCCGCGGCCAGCACGGGCGAGGGTATCGAAGCGCCGACGGACGCGGCGACGATAAGTGCGGCCGCGCCCGCCGCCAAGCGGATCCTGAGAGAAGACATGGGGGTGGAAGGTACCCGACCCTGCCTCGCCGCACTGTCCCGACCGGGTCAGGCGGCGTTGTTCTTCGTCGCCCAGTCACAGATGGCCGCGAGTGGCTCCTGCAGCGTCTTGCCGAGGGCGGTCAACCCGTACTCGACGTGCTGTGGCGGTGTCTCCTTGATCACGCGTCGCTCCACCAACCCGTCGCGCTCCATGTCGCGCAGCGTCTCGGTCAGGACCTTCTGGGTGATCCCAGCGACGCGTCGACGTAACTCGGCGTGCCGCTGGGGGCCGGCGAGCAGCGCGTAGATGAGCAGGACCCGCCATTTCGAGGCGAGCCGCTCCAGCGCCTGCCGCGTCGTGCAGCTCTCTTCGAGCACATCCGGAACGACAAGCGACATGAGCAACTCCCGAGGATCGGACGGCGCCGCTCGAGCTCGTCGAAGGGCACCGCAAAGTGCCTTCTGTCCGGCAAGCGCCGGGCGCCCTAGCGTCGAGCCAACAGTAGACGCCGAAGGGAACACCACCGACATGTCCGAGTACCACATCCATACGTACGCCGCCGCCGAGGCGGTGGTGGCGTGAGCACCGAGCGCGTCACGTTCGACGCCGACGGCGTCACGCTTGTCGGAAACCTGGCCCTGGCCCCCGATGGCGCGCCCGCCGTGGTGCTCACCGGGCCGTTCACCGGCGTCAAGGAGCAGGTCGTCGGCACCTACGCCGCCCGGCTCCACGAGCGCGGCCTGACCACGCTCGCCTTCGACCACCGCGGCTTCGGTGAGAGCGGCGGGCGCCGCGCGCACGAGGACAGCCAGGGCAAACTGGCCGACCTGCGCGCGGCGGTAGGCATGCTCACCGCCCACCCGGCGGTGGACCCCGCCCGGGTGGCCGCGGTCGGGATCTGCCTCGGCGGCGGCTACGCGGTGCGCGCCGCCGCCGCCGATCCGAGGATCCGCGCGGTGGTGGGCATCGCGGGTGCCTACAACAGCCCGGTCCGCTTCTGCGCGAGCGACGCCGACGGCTACCGCCGGGCGCTCACCTCCTTCATCGAGCGGTACGACGATGAACTGCCGGCGGTCGCCCCCGACGGCGGTACGGCAGCGATGGGCGGCGACGAACCCTTCGACTACTACGGCACCCCACGATCCGCGGCCGCGCACTGGGAGAACCGGGTCACCTACGGCTCGCTGCACGCGCTCATGACCTTCGACGCCCTGGCCGCGGCGCCGCTGCTCGTCGCCACCCCGCTGCTTGTCGTCCACGGCCGGCGGGATGACTACTGCGCACCGGACCTCGCCGAGGCGCTTCACGCCGAGGTGCCAGGACCGAAGGAGATCTGCTGGCTCGACGCCGAACGGCACATCGACCTCTACGACGTGGAACCGTACGTCAGCCGAGCCGCCGACGCGACCGCGACCTTCCTGCACCGTCACCTCGGCTCGCGTTGACGCGTCGTACCCTTGCAACGTGATCTTCCGGGAAGCGGTGCGCGCCGACCTGCCTGCGATCGTGGCGCTCCTCGCTGATGACGTGCTGGGCAAGTGGGTGATAGCGCAGGCGCGTCGGCGCGGCTGCGGACTGGTCCAACTCACCACCGACAAGTCCCGAGTGGACGCACACCGCTTCTACGAGCGGCTCGGATTCGTCGCCAGTCATGAAGGAATGAAACTGCCGCTGCCATGAAGCGAGATGTCCAGCCCAACACTCACAGGTCGCGTACGTAGAGTCGCATGGTGACCGGGGTGCTCCCGTGCCGGTCTTCAGCGCCGGATACGACGTCGTGGACGTAGGTGAAGCCACTCTTCTCGGCCACCCGGACGGACGCATGATTGTCCGCGACGACCCGGATGGCGGCCCGCCTACCGATCCGGTGCGCGTGCAGGTACTCGCAGATGAGGCGGACGGCTTCCCCCGCGACACCACGCCCGCGAGCCCACGGGTGGACGGCGTAGCTGATGTTGACATCTCCGGGTTCGAGGCCATCGCCGACCTCGGGATCACAGTCGACGTACCCGGCGAGACGACCATCGAGGCACACTCCGAAGCCCCGCTTGCCGAACCCAGCCCGAGCATTTTCGGCAAGCCTGTGGAAATGGGCGGTCGTCGAGCCGACGGTGCCGTAACCTCCGGTCAGCCAGCGAACCGTGTGTTCGTCCTCGCCGGCGTTGTGGGCCTCGACATCCTCGTCCGTCAGCGCGCGCAGCGTGACCCTCATACGACAGACCTTAGGGAACGCGCCGCAGCGAACGGCAGTGATTTGCGGGCCGCCCTCTCGCCAGCGGTCAGCTGGCTGGTTGCGAACCAGAGATCCTGGAGGACCCATGATGTCCGATGACGAGCAGTTCCTCCGCCGGGCGGTGGAGATCGCGAACCGGGCCGGGGCGTCCGGCGAACGGCCGTTCGGCTCGCTGCTGGTCGGCCCGGACGGCGTCGTCCTGATCGAGGACCACAACACGGTGGTCTCCGACTCGGACATCACCGCCCATCCGGAGCTGAAGCTGGCCCGCTGGGCCGCCCGGGAACTCGCCCCCGAGGTGGCCGCCGCGACCACCATGTTCACCAGTTGCGAACCCTGCCCGATGTGCGCGACCGCGATCGCCCGGTCCGGCCTCGGCCGGGTGGTGTACGCCCTGTCGGCCGAACAGTTCGAGGAGGTCAAGCCGCCCACCCCGGCACTTCCGCCGGTGCGGTACGAGGGACCGGCGCTCTTCGACGAGGCCCGCCGGCCGATCGACAACTACTACTAGGGCACCCGGCACCGCAGCGCGTCGATGCTCCGCCGGCACGCCCTGTCCGGCAACCGTCACCCGGGCGGCTCCAGATCCGCGACCACTCCGAAGTGATCGCTGGCCCGGATCCGCCCACGTTCCCGCTCGCCATCCCGCCCCAAGCCGGAGCGGACGGGTGCGGCCGGTCCCGCCGGTGCTGTGATGGGATACGCCGCATGGTCGAATCGCGTGCGCCGGTGCTGGAGATGCTGTGGGAGGCACAGGACCCCCACGAAGTGCTCGACGGAAGGTTCGGCTTCAGCGACGCGGAGTCTGCCGGCCGCTGGGTGATCGCCGTGCTGGACGAGTTCTGGGACGTTCGGGCGGACGCCTGCGAGCGGATCGTGATGAGCGCGGGCAACGCGCTGGCGTGGGTGGCCACGCCGTCCGGCCGGCTGCTCGTGAAGTGGTCGGTGCTGCCCTGGCGCTTTCCGCTGCTGGCGCAGACGGCGTGTCTCACGAGCTGGCTGCACGGCCAAGGGCTGCCCGTTTCCGCGCAGGTTCCCGCGCGGGACGGTCGCCTTCAGGTCGAGGTCGGCGGTGTCTCGATCGGCGTGCAGCGCGAGATCGTCGGCGACCTGCTCGACACCGCCGATCTCCGCCAGGTCCGGGCGGCCGGTGTGGTGCTGGCCCGGCTGCAGGGCGCGCTGAGGGCGTACCCGGACGCCGAACGGATTCCGGCCCACGACGCCGCGGCTGCGCCGCTGCCGGCCCGGGTCACCGACTGGCTCGACTCCCAAGCCGATCACCTGCCGGAGGCGGCCCGCACCACGCTGCGCGTACTGGTCGCCGACGCGCCGGCCGGCCGGGTCCCGCCGCAACTCGTCCACTTCGACTTCCGCTCCGCCAACGTCCTGTGTGCTGGCGGCGAGGTCGCCGCGGTCATCGACTTCGAGGAAGCCCGGCACGACCACCCGCTCGTCGAGCTGGCCCGTGCGGCGGTCCTGCTCGGCACCCGGTACCACGACTGGGGGCCGGTCCCGGCCGGGGTACGCGCGGAGTTCCTCGCCGGCTACCAGTCCGTCCGCCCGCTGACTTCGGCCGAATCGAGGTGGCTGGACATCCTGCTGCGCTGGCAGGCGCTGGCGATGGTGCCCCGTGGCGACGACCCGACCGGATGGGGACCATCGGCGCTGAGCCTGCTGCCCCGGGACCAGCGGGCTGCCGGATAGGCGAAATGCGTTGACGCCGCCGACAGGATGGTGGCTGTGAACCGGTTGCCGCAGCCAGCATTGTCGGGCCATGCCGACCCTGAGGGCGAGGCCCCGTGGTGTATGCAGCTCGTCATCAGGTTGGACCGCGCCGCGCCACCCGGACACACCCCGGTGTGCGAGGCGGCGGCGCGGGCGGTCGTGCGGCTGGTGGCGGACGAGCGGTGCCGGCCGGGCGGGTCGTGGGGTGGCGAGGTCACGCGGTGGCTGGCCGGCCGGATCCGGAAGCATGCCCGCCGGGCCAAGGGCGCGGCGTGGGAGCGGGTGCAGGAGCTGCCGGGTGTGACGGTGAACCATGCCGGTGCCCAGGTCCGCGCGGTGGTCCCGACCTCGCTGGACGCGGTGCCCCACCAGCTCGCCAAGCTTCAGCTGCAGGGGCTCGACCTGGCCGATGAGCCCACGGCCCGACATTCGGCGATCGACGCGGAGCCGGCCGGTCCGGTCGTGGTGTCGATCACGCCGGAGCCGGTGCTGTCGACGGGCAAGGCGGCCGCGGCGGCCGGGCACGCGGCACAGATCGCCTGGATGACGATGCCGGATGACCGGCGAGCCGTCTGGGCCGCCGCCGGTTTCGCCGTCCGGGTGGAGCATCCGGCGGCGGAGCGTTGGCGGTCGCTGCGGGCACGGGCGCAGGTGACGGTCACCGATGCCGGCCTGACGGATGTGCAGCCGGGGACGGTGACGGCGCTGGCGCGCTGGTCGTAGAACCCGGCGGGGCCGCGCGGTTGTTGGCAGGCCCACGAGATGGCGAGGCCCGGGGACATGTCCAGTCCCCGGGCCTCCGGGTACCACCGAATTGCACACACCGGCACGTTTAAGGGCGCGGATCATTCGTCAGGACGTCGGGTTTTTCCATTAAACTACCGCCGCATGGTGGAGCGGCGAGCTGGACTTGAACCAGCATCCGGCGTCATCGTCCGGTCCCGTTCGACCCGGTGTTCGATGGTGAATGCTGAGGTTGGAGCGAGAATCTGAGCTTGATCGTGGCTGCCTCTGCCAGTTGGGCTACCCCGGCCCGGGTGCCGGGGGCGGGGATCGAACCCGCACTGGGACCACGTTTCGTCAGCTTCGGCTTCAGCCTCAACTTTGCGCACGAGGCGCACCCCCGCGCTCCACGGGGGAACTCGTGACGGCTACCCGAACAGGTAGCCGAACACCGCCGCGCCGACCCGCTGGTCGGTGACCTCGGTGTTGTTCGCCTCCTCCCGGGCGAACTTGACCGCCGTCTGCAGCTCGACCACCCGGTCCAGGATCTCGTTGACCCGCTTCGCCGGCAGCGCGCCGGAGAACTTCACCGTCGTCCAGTAGCCGACCGGCACGTCCTCGTAGTAGACCTCCACCTGGGCCGGGTGCTTCTCGGTCGCCTCCGCCTTGACGTGGTTGCGGGGCACCTTCCGGGTCCGGATGGTCCGCACCGGCTCGGTCCGCCAACTGTCGGTGGAGTCGTCCCGCAGCCACGACTCGGCGGCGTCCAGCACCGGCAGCTTCTTCACGAACGTGTGCAGGTCGACGAGCTGCTTCTCCAGGAACAGCAGGTACGAGACCGGCACGTCGGCCACGATGGTGCGCCCGTCGACCACCACGTCGGCGCGGGCCACACAGTTGGCCCAGTCCTTGGTGGCGGTCACGTCGAAGAGCCGGGTCAGGGTGGTCGAGACCTGCCGCAGGATCTCCTCGCCGTGGATCTGCACCCGGGTCGACTCGGGCGGCAACTGCTCGCCCTCCTCGTCCTTCGGCTGGTAGGTCCGCGAGATTCCCGACAGCGGGGCGGTCTTCTGCAGCGCGTGATGGGCCTCGGTCAGGTCCGCAAAGGACTTGCTCTTGACGCCCTTCTCCACCGCGATGATCTGGTTGAGCTTCGGCACGATTCCTCCCTACGGCAGCCGGTACGGTAACACCCGGCTGCCGGCGTACCCCATCGGTTTTGTGCCGTTGGGGACCGCGTGGATCAGCGGTTGAGCAGCGCGCGGAAGCCGGCGCGGACGTCGGCGTCGGAGGCGGCGACGTACACGTCCGCCGGCGGGCCGAAGTCGGTGTAGTACGTCGTGTAGTGGAGGACCCGCGGGCAGCTGGCGCCGCCGATCTGCACCTTGGTGTCGGCGACGAGCTTTCCGGTCCGCAGCTCGTAGACCTGCACCGGGATCGCCACCTTGTGGAAGGTGACGTAGGTGGGGAACTCCGGGAATCTCTTGTTCTCGTAGGGGCAGGTTCGGACGGCGGCGCCGTGGCTCTCCTCGCCCGCGCAGACCACCAGGACGGCCTGGGCGGCGTCGGTGGCCCGCCACGAGGCCGGCAGCCGGTTGGCGTACTCGTCGTTGCCGAAGATCATCGCGCGGTTGCTGCCCTTACGGTACGGCGCGGCGGCGCGGTACCGCGCCGGCGAGGAGCAGTACTCGGGCTGGGTGCTGGTCGGCCCCTGCAGAAGGCTCCGCACGGTGGCCAGCTCGATGGCGACGGTGGCCCGTTCGACGCCGGCCGACGCGGTCGCCGTCAGCGCGTCGCCCGGATACTGGTCGAGCAGCTGCTGGTAGCGGCCGCGCGCCTGCGTCCAGTCCGCGGCGGCCATCAGCTCGTCCCCGCAGCCGGTGAGCGCGGCGGGCGCGGTCGGCGCGACCACGTCGGCCGACCGGTCCAGCACGCTGCCGTCCGGCGGCCGCTGCCGCAGCCAGTCGGTGAGCGCGGCGAGCGCGCACGGTTCCGCCTTGGGCAGGCGCTCCAGGAAGCCGCCGAGGACCGCGTCGACCATCTGCTCGTGGCCGGGCAGCTCGGCCAGGACGCCGGCGAGCACGTCGAAGCCGGCCTGCAGTGCGAGGGTGTTGCCGGTCAACGCCGCGGTGAGGTTGGCCCCGCCCAGCTGCAACCGCCGGCACGCATCGCCGGTCCGCTCGCCGCGGACGGTCAGCGCAGCGTCGACCACCCGGTGTTCGGGCCGCACGCGGTCCAGGGCGGTGAGCGCCCGCGCGCAGTCGCCACTGCGGCGGGCGTCGGTGACGGCCCCTTCGATCCCGGCGGCGTCGAGGCGCAGCAGCCCCACGGCCAGCAGCACCGGGACGGCGACCCCGAGCGCGACCAGCCGCTGTCCGCGTACCGGTGACCGCTGCCCGCAGACGCGCCCGTCCGCCAGGAGGTAGCCGTGCCCGACCAGCGCCGCCCACCAGAGCAGCACGACGGTCTCCGACCACACCGAGCGGGCGACCGCGGTGTGGAACGTCACGAGCGCGACGGTGACCAGCCCGGTGACCGCGGCGAGCGGCCGCCGACCCAGTAGCAGATAGCCGGCGCCGAGCAGCGACGCGTTGCCGATCGCGACGGCCAACGGATCGCGGGCCCGCGCCGCGAGCGAGGGCTGCGGGATCGATCGATGCCAATAACCCATCTGATCCCCTCCCGGCACCGACCACGGCGCACCCGTCCCATGGTCGCCGCCGCACCGGCCCGGCGGGCCTGCGTGGCCGGATCAGGCCATCGCCGGGTTGCGGCCGCTGCCGTGCCGGACCAGGCCGTAGGGATCCAGCGGGGGTCAGCTCAGGCCGGCCGGTCGTCCACTGCGGGGCTGTCGCGGTGGAGCCAGGTGAGTAGGTCCGGCGGGGCGAGCGCCGCGGTGACGGCCAGGTAGTCGGCCAGTTCGGCGTCGGAGAGCAGGGTACGACCACCACCCGACCGCCCCCGGCGGAAGAAAGCCTCGGGGCTCTTGAGCACCCCCTGCGGGTCGGGGGCCAGCTCGCCGGCGCGGGCGCGCATCCGGTCGAAGGTGGCCGCCTCGACCAGGGTCGGCCACTGTTCGTCCGGCACGGTGATGTCCAGCCGGGCGGCGAGCCGGCGCATCTGGCCGGGCAGGTCGGTGGAGAGGTCGTCGTAGTGCACCAGCAGCACGTTGGGTTCGTGCCGGCGGCGCCAGGCATCGCTCAGGTGCCACATCACCCCGGCCAGCGAGTCCAGCTCGGCGCGCGGGTCGGCGTTCTGGTGGATCCAGGAGAGCAGCCAGTCCCGCAGCGGCGGCCGTGGGCGGGGTGGCTGCGTCGGCTCGGGCTGACCGCTGAGTTGACGGATCCGGTCCCGGTCGAGGTTGGCGCCCTGGTGGTAGAGGGAGACCGCCATGTCCAGCGGGTGCCGGGCACCCACCAGGTAGCTGGCCCGGGGATCGAGCGGCAGGCCGTCGAGTGGGGTGTGGGTCTTGATGAAGCGGCGGTGCGACTGGGTTTCGAGCTGGGCGTAGACCTGGTCGCGGGGCAGCAGCAGCCAGTCCAGCCAGGGGGACAGTTCGGCCAGCGGGGCCGGCAGGGTCGGGCTCCGGAAGACCAGCAGGGCGCAGATCATCTGCAGCCAGGTGGTGCCGCTCTTGGAGCGGGTGCTGATGACGATGTCGCCGGGGCGGAACGGGAAGCCGGCCCACCGGCCGCTGTCCTCCTCCGGCGAGCGGTAGCGCACGAAGTCCTCGGACATTGGCAGCATGGTAGCGATCGACGGGTGGGGCGGCGGCCCGTTTTCGCGGCCGCCGCCCCGCTCGTCGAGTCGCCGGCTCAGGGGCCGGTGTTGTTGAAGACCTCGATCTCGGCGAGGCCGACGTTGGCGGTGGAACCGCTGACGGCGGTGACCGTGAACTCGATGCTGGTCACGGTCTTCGTGGCGGGATAAATGATCTCGATCGGTCCGCCGCCGTTCTCCAGCGCGCCCACGGTGCTCACGGTGCCGTCACTGAGCCGGACCTGCGCGCCGGTGACCTGGTCGTACGGGTTGGGGCGGTCATAGAGCACGACCCGGCGGATCTGCCGCGGGCTGGACCAGGTGAGGGTGAGGGTGCTGTTCGCCCCGCCGGACACGGTCGCCCACTCGCGGGTGGAGTCGTCCGGCCAGCCGGAGACCACTCCGTCGATCGCCTTGGCCGCGAGCTGGCCGGTGCCGGCGTCCTGGTTGTTCGCCGTGGCGGTGGCGGTCCGCGCCAGGTTGGGGCCGAGGACCTGGTACTGCCGCTGCAGGAACGCCGGGTAGTCGTGGCCGGAGCAGGGCAGCCCGGTGCAGGCGCCGTCGTCGTACCAGCCGTAGGTGAAGAAGGCGTTCTGCTTGGCGGTGATGTCGGCCGACCCGAGGTTCACCGGGTAGTTCTTGATTTTGTAGTCGTGGTAGCCCACGAAGGTCGGCGATCCCGCGTACGCCTGCTCGGCGGCCTGTGCGAAGTAGGCGGTGGCGTGGTGGTCGCTGTGGTCGCCGTCGCCGAAACTGCCGGCGTGGTCCTGGGTGTTGACCTCGGTCGGCTGGTACGCGGACATCAGAGCGGCCAGCGTGTTGATCAGGCCAGTGCGGGTGTAGGTGGACGTGCCGGTGCCCAGCGAGTCCATCGCCACGTCGTCGAGCCAGAGCTTCTGCAGGCTCTGCCAACCGGTGTCGGGGTGGCCCGAACCGCCGGGGTAGCCGTCCGGCAGCCGCAGGAAGGCCAACGACACGGTCGGCTTGCCGACCAGGGTCGCCACCGGGATGGTCCGGCCGGCGATGCCGGCGTCGGCGGTGGTCCAGCTGTTCGCGACGCCGGCCATCTGGGCGTACGCCGCCTTGGCGCCGTTCTCCCGGCCTTCCCAGTAGGTCGCGTCCCGGCCCGCGTCGCCCGCGGTGACGAAGACGGTCCGGACGCAGCGGTTGGCCTGGATGTCGTGGATCAGGTCCGGGCTGAGGAAGAGCAGGTCGTCGTCCTGGTGGGCGACGACGTTCAGGATGGCGCCCTGCGGACAGTTCGGATTCGCCTCGGCGGGGTGCGGGTCACCGAGGGCCAGGGCGGCGGCGGCCAGTAGCGCGACGGCCAGCGGCCAGCGGGCCGACGAGCGCAATGATGGCAGGAAAAATCGACGCACAGTTACCTCCCCGTAGCGGTAGCGTGTCTGTCCTTTCTAGCATGGACAGTGGTCCACCTGAACCCTGCGAACCGTCCCGTGATCATCGGCGTCGAATCGGGGTAGGGTGCCGGCCGTGGCGAATCTTCTCCGGGACATGGCGGCCAAGGTCGGCCGGCTGACCCGACGCACCCCGGCCGGTATCCCGACCCAGCGGCCCAGCCCCGCGCAGGTCGCCCGGCGGCGGCAGGTGGCGGCCCTGCAGCGCCGGCAGCTCTCGTACGCGCCGGAGCCGGACGGGCAGGCCGATCCCGGCGAAATCGTCTGGACCTGGGTGGCGTACGAGGACGACCCGCGGCAGGGCAAGGACCGACCGGTGCTGGTGGTCGGGCGCTCCAGCCGTACCCTGTTCGGTCTGATGCTCTCCAGCCAGGGCGAGCGGCAGGGCCAGCGGCACTGGTTCGGACTCGGGCCGGGGGAGTGGGACCGGGAGAACCGGCCGAGCTGGGTCCGCCTCGACCGGGTCCTGACGATGCGGGAGGACAGCATCCGGCGCGAGGGCGCGGTGCTGGACCGGACCCGCTTCGACCGGATCGCGCAGGCGCTGCGCGCCGGGTACGGCTGGCGCTGACGCCGCGCCGCGGGGGGTAGTGCCAGCACCACCATGGAGTGTCGAGGTGCCGCCATGGTTCGGGGCGCCGGATTTTCCTACCGTCGATGGCATGTCTGACAACTCGATGCTCGCGCGGGCCGGCCGGTTCGTGGCCGTCGCCCTGCTGGCCGTCGCGCTGTTGCTGGTGCCCGGCGGCACCCGGGCCTGGGCCGGCGTCGACGGCCGACAGCGACACCTTCAGGCGGCCGTGGCGGAACTGCACCAACTGGGCGTCACCGGGGTCCAGGGGGCGGTGGCGGACGGCCGCCGCTACCGGGCCGCCCGGGCCGGCGTCGGCGACCTGACCACGGGCGCACCGGTGCCGAACGACGGCTACTTCCGGATGGGCAGCAACACCAAGACGTTCGCGGCGGTGATCGCGCTGCAACTGGTCGGGGAGGGGCGACTGCGGCTGACCGACCCGGTCGACCGCTGGCTGCCCGGGCTGGTGGCCGGCAACGGCTACGACGGCCGCCGGATCACGCTGCGCCACCTGCTGCAGCACACCAGCGGCATCTTCAACTACACCAACGACTTCCCGGCGCTGGCGTCGCCGGAGGCGTTCGAGGAGCACCGGTTCGACCACTACGACCCGGCCGACCTGGTGGCGATCGCGATGCGGCACCCGCCGTCGTTCGCGCCCGGCCAGGGCTGGGACTACTCGAACACCAACTACATCCTGGTCGGCATGATCATCGAGCGGGTCACCGGGGAGAGTTGGGCCCGACAGTTGCAGCGGCGGATCCTCGGGCCGCTGGGGCTGCGGGAGACCGCCACCCCCGGCGACCGGGCCACCCTGCCCGGCCCGCACGCCCGCGGCTACCAGCAGTACGTCCCGGACGGGCCGCTCGTCGACGTGACCGAGTTCAACCCCACCGCCGCCTGGACCGCCGGGGACCTGGTCACCACCCCGTCCGACCTGACCCGGTTCTGGCAGGCCCTGCTGTCGGGTCGGCTGCTGCGCCCGGCCCAGCAGGCGCAGCTGCGCCAGACCGTGCTGGCCGAGACGTTCCAGGGGCTGCTGCCCGGATCACGGTACGGCCTCGGGGTGATGTGGTTGCCGGGGGAGTGCGGCGGGTTCTGGGGGCACGGCGGTGACGTGCCGGGGATGAGCACCGCCAACGGGGTGACCGATCGGGGTGATCGGGCGGTGGTCTTCTCACTGAGCACCCAGCTCGCCGGCCAGCCGTCCGAGACGGTGACGCTGCGGACCTTGGACCTGGTGGACGAGGAGCTCTGCGCGGGCCGCTGACGATCGCGACGGGTCCGGCACCACGGGGGCCGGACCCGTCGCCGTTACCGTCGAAAAGTGAGGATCTGCGCACTGTGCAATTGATCAGCGAATTGTTTGTTGCCATTTTCAGACCCGATCAATGGGATGGTTGCGCTGACATTGATCGAATGGCAGCATCGACAGTCTCGGTTGCGATGCCGACTGGATCAGTTGAGATGATTGCCGCCCCACGGCCACAGCACCGCCGACCAGGACGTGTTGAGGAGCGCGCAGATGCAGTTCGACCTCGTGGAGGATGGGGCAAGCCCGTGGGACAGTAAACATCCGGTTCTCGAGATCCTTCGTCAGCGGCGGGCGACGAACAGTCGGCCCGGCTCACGCGCCGACGGTGACACGGCCAAGGTCGGTCTCGCTGTTGAGGGCGGCGGGATGCGGGGAGTTGTCTCCGCCGCAATGCTCGCCGCACTCGAAGATCGGGGCTTCGGCTATGCCTTCGATGCCGTCTACGGCTGCTCATCCGGCTCCATCAACAGCGCCTACTTCCTCGCCGGAGGCACCTGGTATCCGGTGTCGATCTACTACGACGATCTGACGACCCGCCGGTTCATCAGTTTCACCAGGGCATTCCGTGGCGGGAACGTTCTTGATCTCGACTATGCCTTCGGCGAGGTCGTCGAGATCATCAAGCCGCTGAACTACGATCGTGTCCTGGCGTCTCCGGTCCGACTGCATATCGCGATCACCGATGTCGAGGGGATCAGCACCCGGCTGATATCCGATTTCACGGATCGGGCTGATCTCAAAGCCGCGCTCCTCGCCTCCTCCTGGCTGCCGATCGCCGTTCGCGGCACGGCAACCTTCCGTGGCTGGCGGGCCCTTGACGGTGGTGTGGTCACCGCCCTGCCGTTCCGGTTGGCGCTGCTCGACGACTGCACCCACGTCCTCTCGTTGAGTACGCGTCCGATGCGGCCATCTGCCGGCCGGCTCAGCGTTCAGCACCACTACACCCACCGGTACCTGGAGCGGATCAAGAAGGGTCTCGGATCGGCCTATCTCGAATCCGTCCGACAGCGGCACCGGGATCAACTGGACCTTGCCGTCCGGCGCGGCGGCCACCACCCGCCGCCGTACGTGCTGGATCTCGCACCGTTGCCGGAGGACACCGAGGTCAAACGGCATGAACTGCGTTCGCATCTATTGATCAGTGCGGCCCGCCGGGCCTACTCCCTGATGTACTGCGCGGTTGAGGGGCGCCCGGTCGCCCTGCTCCGCGAGGGCCGGCTGCACTCGGTGCCG
The DNA here is from genome assembly GCF_029626155.1 of Solwaraspora sp. WMMD1047. Taxonomy (NCBI): domain Bacteria; kingdom Bacillati; phylum Actinomycetota; class Actinomycetes; order Micromonosporales; family Micromonosporaceae; genus Solwaraspora; species Solwaraspora sp. WMMD1047. Next base: position 2,156,580 of record NZ_JARUBL010000001.1, read on the forward strand.
CGGCTGACCGTCGTGGATCCGTGTCCGTGACCGGGTCGCTGACGCTCGACCAGGTTGTTGAGGAGTTGTCCCGGCCGGCGGTACCTGATCTTGCTTCCCTGGTCCGGCTGCTGCTGCCGGAGAATCCGGCCCGGTCGGCGGATCCCGCACGGCTGACCGCAGCCGACCTGGCGGCCTGGCGGTCGTTACTGAGAGACATCCCCTTCGACCGGCGCTCCTTCGACGACCGCTTCCGCCCTGGCAGTTGGCAGGCGACAGTGAACGGGCTGACCGGAGCGTGCGGTAGGTACGTCGGCCCGGCCTCCGATGATGCCCCGTCACTCTCGCGCCAGGTGGTAGGCCTCCTCGCTCTCCTCCTGATCACCATGACCGGGCTGAGCGAGTCGAGCGACCGCCGCACCGGTGTCGCCCCGACCGGGGCGGGACATCGAGAGGGGCCTGGTCGATCAGGCGGCCACGACTGCCCGGGCATCTGCGGACACCTCGTTCGCCAGGAACCGGTGCGCGAGGTGATCCGGGAGCTGTACCAACCGGAAACCGGGGCCACCCCGGAGGCGGCGGACGGCGAGGCCCTCGCCGTCGCCGAGTGGACCGGGGGGATCGACTTCGCCACCCTGGAATTCCACGAGCACGGCACCACCTCGATGATCCTGCGGGGATCCGGCCACCAACGCGGGGGACAGCGTCGTCCGTTCGCGCTCAAGTTGATTCTCTATCCCTACCTGCGAATCCCGCGGATCGCGGGCACGACCAGGGCGTACGCCTGGCTCTACGACCTGGTCGGAAGCCGCGCGGAGCATCTGGTGCGGATCTGGGCGAGCGCGGAGAGCTGGATCCTGATGGACTTCGTCGACGGACGACCGTTGGACGAGGTGTGGCGGGAGCGCGTCGACCGGTGGCGGGACAGCCGACCTGGCGGCTCGGCGGTCAACCGGAACGTCCTCCTTGATGACCTGCGCGCTTACGGCACCGCGGTGCTGCTCGCGTTGGCAGAACTCGACCGCCTGCTCAACCACGCCGACATCCCGGACGCCTTCCGTCGGGGACACGGCGATCTGACCCCATCGAACATCATCGTCACCTACCGAAACGGCAGTCCGGTCTTCCGCTTGATCGACATTGGCGCGAACTACCTCTACACCTACACGTTCGGCGCGCTGGAGGGACCGGACGGACGGTTTGTCGCCCCCGAGGTGAAGGCCGACGGAGCTGTCGGGGAGAAGTCCGACCTGTACTCCCTCGGGAAGCTCCTGATCATGTTCGGCGGCGGGGAACCCGGCGACATCGTTCCGGACGCGTTCTACGCGCACGCGCCGCTACTCGCCCGCTTCATCGAAGACCTCATCGACGAACGATCCGACCGCAGGCTGCTGGTCTTCTCCTCTTCGTGGTCGGTCAACCCGGAATCCGGTTCCCACTACGACCAGCTGCGGACGGCGTTCCTCGCCGAACTCGACGCCGAGGCAGCGCGCATACCACCCACCGACAACCACATAGTCCGGGGCACCTGGAACCTGTTCCAGACCCGGCTCACCTTTGGACTCTTCCGGCCGCTGGCCGGCGTGCCCGGACAGCTCCGTCGCATCTACCGCATCCGTCGCGAGGAGCCGGGTGTCGCGGGTCAGGCGTCCACCTTCGCCGCCGCCCGACTGCTGGCATGGTCCTGGCTCTCCTCGGTGGCCTGGGCGGTGACATTCACCATCACCGCCATCTGGATCATCCGCCAGCTCGACTGGTCCTGGGGAAATCGCATGGTAGAGGCGGTGCAGTGGTCGCTTGGCGGCTCGGATGACAACTTCCCTTTCCTCGATTCACTCCGGGCGCCGGGCTACGAGATGCCCAACCTGACGGAGAACGCGCCGGCTCTACTGGTCGGCCTCACCTACGCGATGGTCTCGGCGAAGTACTACCAGAACATCTTCGCCGGCATGAACCCGCTGGTTGCCGGATGGCGAGCGGGTGGGCTCACCACCCGCGCGGTGGCCGCGCAGTGGTTCATGCGGGTACAAACCGTGACCGGAGCCGCGTTGGTCCTGCCGATCGTGCTTTACGATCCCCGGTTCTGGCCCATCAACAGTGCGATCGGGCAGACGTTCTCACTGTTGACCAACGGATCGGGGCTGCTCTTCGCGCGACGCGCGCTCGCCGACGCGCGCCGCCGGGGCCTGAGCACCGTCCCACCGACGGACGCGAACGTCACCGGGTTGGCGTCCTTCGCGGAATGGACGCCCAGCTCCCTGTTCTACGCCGGGGTCGTCTGGGTGATCGGCATCCCGCTCTATCAGGGCGCGCTGCGGGACGTGTACGTGTACGCATTGTCGGTCGCGTCGATAAACCTTTTCCTTTTCTACATGATCAAGTGCGGTCGGGGGGCGGCCGAGATCAGGGTCGTGCTGACCCGGGCCACATGTGCGGCGGAGCGCCTGCGGCATCTCCCGGCGAATCGGTGACGTACCGACCTGGACCGGTGGCCGTCGGGTGGAGGGTCAGCCTCCGACGGCCACCGATCCCCGGCGTCAGACCGTGCTGAAGACCGACAGTGCCGGCAGCGCCCGGTCGTTGTAGTCGAAGAGGGCCTGGTTCTCCCAGCCGTTGCCGGACGACGGGTTGGCCGGGTCCCAGCCGTTGCCGTTCACCGCGGTCCAGGTGGGTTCCCAGTAGAAGACCCCGAGGCCGCGCCCGTTCGGCACCGCCTTGACGGCGTTGAAGACCGCCCGCAGCGCGTCGGCCTGCCCCTGCGGGGTGGCCGGGTAGCCGCCGGCGGACTGCAGCGACGCGTTGAAGATGTTCGGCTCGCCGTCGTCGGCGTCGAGGGTGAAGCCGTACGCCGTCTCCACCACCACGATCGGCTTGCCGTACCGGGCCGCCAGGTCGTTCATGTTGTACTGCAGGCTGCCGACCGAGCCGTGCCAGTAGAGGTAGTGCGACAGGCCGATGACGTCGAACGGCACCCCTCGCGAGGTGGCCTGGTCGAACCACCACCGGTGCTGGGTGTTGTTGCCGCCCTCGGCCAGGTGCAGCATCACCGGGGTCGAGCCGTTCACCGCCTTCACCGCGTTGCTGCCCGCGGTGAGCAGTTGGGCCAGGTTGGCGAAGTTGTTGCTGCGCCCGTCCGGCCAGAGCATCCCGTCGTTGATCTCGTTGCCGACCTGGACCATGTCGGCCGGGGTGCCCTGCGCCCGCAGCGCGTCGAGCACGTCGTACGTGTGGTGGTAGACGGCGTCGCGGAGCTGGCTGAAGGTGTAGCCGGTCCAGGCGGCGGGCTTGTACTGCTTGCCGGGGTCGGCCCAGGTGTCGGAGTAGTGGAAGTCGACGAGCAGCTTCATGCCCTGGCCCTTGATCCGGGCCGCCATGGTCAGCACCCGGGCCCGGTTGTTGTAGCCGTCGGCCGGGTTCACCCAGACCTTCAGCCGGCCATAGTTGACGCCGTTCTGCCGCAGCAGTTGCAGGGCGTCGCGCTGGTTGCCGGCCGGGTCCCGGTAGACCCCGCCGCGGTCCTCGCTCTTCTTCAGCGTCGACAGGTCGGCGCCCCGGATCAGGTTGGCCGAGGGTGGCGGGGTGCCGCCGTTGAAGACGAACTCGACGTCATCCACGTTGATCCAGTTCCCGGCCCGGGCCTCGGAGACGATGCTCACCGTGCACTGTCCGGATGAGACGGTGGTGGTGACCGAGATCTGTGTCCAGGTGCCGGTGGTGGGCAGGTTGGCCCGCTGTTCGGCGCCGCCGCAGTTGCGCAGCGCCAGGTACGCCGCCGCCTGTCCGCCGCCGGAGCGGACCCAGGCCCGTGCGGTGTACGACCCGTTGGCCAGGCCGTCGAGGTACTGGTAGGTCTCGACCTGGTACGACCCCGAGGCCCAGTGCGAGAGCCGGTAGTTGCCGGAGCGCCCGCCGGCCTCGGTGTAGCTGGCGCTGGTCTGGCCGGTCGAGGAGTACTCGGACCACCCGCTCGGGGTCTGTGTGCCGCCGTTGGCCTCGAAGCCGGTGTTGGTGAGTGTGCTGGCCGCCGCCGCCGGGCCGGCGGCCAGCACGCCGAACGCCAGCGCCAGCCCGAGGCCGGCCGCCACCGTCCGCCATCTGGTTCTCATCGGATTCACCGCCACACTCATCGGGATCACCGCCGGGGGTGCGCGGTCGCGCCGAGCACCCGCAGGGCGGGCAGGGCGCGACCGGAGTAGTCGAAGAGGGCCTGGTTCTCCCAGCCGTCGCCGGAGGTGGGGTCGGCCGGGTCCCAGCCGGCGCCGTCCACCGCGGTCCAGGTGGGTTCCCAGTAGAAGACGCCGAGCATGCCGGGTACGGCGGCGGCGGTGTTGACGATGTCGCGTACCGCGTCGGCCTGGCCCTGCGGGGTGGCCGGATAGCCGGCCGCGGCCTGCAGTGCGGCGTTGAAGATGTTCGTCTCGTGGTCGTTCTCTTCGAGGGTGAAGCCGTACGCGGTCTCCACCACCATCAACGGCCTGCCGTACGCGGCGGCCAGGTCGAAGAGGTTCGCCTGCAGGTAGCCGAGCGGCCCGTGCCAGTAGGTGTAGTGCGACACCGCGATGATGTCGAACGGCACACCCCGGGCGACGGCGTTGTCGAACCACCAGCGGTGGCCGCCGTTGTTGCCGCCCTCGGCCAGGTGCAGCACCACCTTGCTGTCGGGCGAGGCGTCGGTGACCGCGGTGCTGCCGGCGGTGAGCAGGGCGGCCAGCCCGTCCCAGTTGTCCCAGCGACCGTCCGGCCAGAGCAGGCCGCCGTTGATCTCGTTGCCGACCTGGACCAGGTCGGCCGGGGTGCCCTGCCGGCGCAGGCTGGCGAGCACGTCGTAGGTGTGGTCGTAGACGGCCTGCTTGAGCTGGTCGAAGGGCAGATCGGCCCAGGCGGCCGGCTTGTTCTGCTTGCCCGGGTCGGCCCAGGCGTCGGAGTAGTGGAAGTCGATGAGCAGCCCCATCCCCAGCGCGTGCGCCCGGCGGGCCTTGGCCAGGGTGTCGGCCTTGTCGTTGTAGCCGTCGGCCGGGTCCACCCAGACCTTGAGCCGGGCGTAGTTGACGCCGTTGGCGCGCAGGATCTTCAGCGCGTCGCGGGGTGGGCCGACCCGGTCGCGGTAGACCGCGCCGTGGTCCTCGTTCTTGGTCAGGTGTGACACGTCGGCGCCGGCGATCGGCAGCGGGGTGCCGGCCGGTCCGGTGGCGCGGTCGAAGGTGACGTCGTCGAAGTTGGCCCAGTCGCCGGCGTTGCCGTCGGAGACCAGGCTGATCGTGCACCGGCCGGAGCGGACCTCGGTGGTCAGCGCGAGCTGCACCCACCACTCGTCACCGGTGCGCGGCAGGTCGACCCGAACGGGTCGGCCGCCGCAGCCGGTCAACGCCACGTACGCGTCGCGCTGGCCGCCGCTGGCCCGCACCGAGACCCGCAGGGTGTAGGTACCCCGGGGCAGTCCGGTGAGCCGTTGGGTGGTCTGCACCCGGTAGGGCACCTCGGCCCAGTGGGTCAGCCGGCGCTCGCCGGTGCGGCCGCCGGCCTCGACGAAGCTGGCGGCCCGGTGGCCGCGTTCCGACCAGCCGGTCGGCACCTGGCCGTCACCGGCGGACTCGAAGCCCGGGTTGGTCGGGCCGCTCCCGGCCGCGGCGGCCGGCTGGGGTACGACGGCAGCGGCGGCCGTGGCCAGTACGGTGACGCCGAGCAGGATCTTCCTGATGCGCATGCTCCTCCTGACGTGACGCGGGACGGGCGACTGGGAGCGCTCACAGCCAGATTGCCCGTTCGTTACCAGGCAACATGTCCGTATTGAGTTGGTGACGGTGGTGCAATGCTGAGAGCGCTCACGGAACCATTGCCATCGACGGTTGTCAAGGGGTTGGCCGTTCGACGGACGTCCCGGGCCGGCTAGCGGCGCAGCACCCGCACCTCGCCGGCCGGTACCGTCAGCGAACCGTCGCAGTCGGCGCCGGTGAGCAGCTCCACCCCGGCGGCCGGCAGCCGGGCCTCCCGGTCGGCGTGGTTGATCGCGACCAGGAACTCGGCGCCGTCCGGCCCGATCCGGCGGACCAGCTCCAGCCCGGCCGGCAGCCCGGCCGGCGGGACCAGACCGGCGTCCCGGTAGGCCCCGGTCAGCACCGGGGCCAGCTCGGCGGCGCCGAGCCGGGTGGAGACGTACCAGGCGTGGCCGGCGCCGTACCCGTGCCGGGTGACCGCCGGGCCGCCGGCCGCCGGACCGTCCAGGTAGCTCAGCACGGTCTCGGCCCCGGCCGGCACCAGCGCCTCCGCCCATACGTCCCCGGTCAACGGCGGACCACCGGCCGTCAGCGGGTCGCCGGCCGGCGACGTGCCGCCGCCGAGCCGGACCGACTCGCCGGTGCGCAGCGGCAGGAACTCCTCCACCGTCACCCCCAGCAGGTCCCGCAGCGCGCCGGGGTGGCCGCCCGGGTGTACGGCGTCGTTGCCGTCCACGATGCCGGAGAAGTAGGAGACCAGCAGCGTCCCGCCGGCTGCCACGTAGCGGCGCAGATTCGCCGCCGCCGCGGCCGTCGTCAGGTACAGGCTCGGCACCACCACCAGCCGGTACGCGTCCAGGGGCGACTCCGGGTGGGCGAAGTCGACGGTGACCCCGTCGCGCCAGAGCCGCTCGTAGTAGGCGGCCATCCGGTCCCGGTAGTTCAGGTCCACCGAGGGCCGCCAGTCCAGCTCCAACGCCCACCAGGACGGCCAGTCCCAGAGCACCGCCACGTCGGCGGCGACCCGGGTGCCGCGCAGCGGTTCGAGCCGGGGCAGGTCGGCGCCGAGCGCCACCACCTCGCGCCAGATCCGGGTGCCGGTGCCGCCGTGCGGCAGCATCGCGGAGTGGAACTTCTCGGCGCCGAACGCCGAGGCCCGCCACTGGAAGAACAGCGCCGACTCGGCCCCCCGGGCCAGGTGCGACAGGCTGTTGCGGCGCAGCTCGCCGGGGCGCTTGGCGATGTTGCGGGGCTGCCAGTTGACCGCGCCGGTGGAGTGCTCCATCAGGAGCCACGGCGCCCCGCCGGCCACCGACCGGGTCAGGTCGGCGCACATCGCCAGCTCGATGTGGTTGTCGGGCTCCTCGGCCCGCAGGTAGTGGTCGTTGGAGACCACGTCCACCTCGGCCGCCCACCGCCAGTAGTCGAGCGTCTTGCAGTTGGCCAGCATGAAGTTGGTGGTCACCGGCACCCCCGGCGACAGCCGGTGCAGGATGTCGCGCTCGCGGCGGAAGTTGGCCAGGTGCGCGTCGGAGGAGAACCGCAGGAAGTCGAGCTGCTGGGCGGGATTCACCGAGGTCGGGGCCGTGGTCGGCGGTTCGATCTCGGCCCAGTCGCCGTAGCGCTGGCCCCAGAAGGTGGTGCCCCAGGCGTCGTTGAGCGCGGCCAGGTCGGGGTAGCGCTCGCGCAGCCAGGCGCGGAACGCCTCGGCCGAGGTGGGGCAGTAGCAGAGCGCGTTGGCCCCGCCGAACTCGTTGTGCGAGTGCCAGAGCACCAGGGCCGGGTGGTCGGCGTACCGGCGGGCGAGCTGTTCGGTGATCGCGGCGGACGCCTGCGCGTACGCGGGTGAGCTGGGGCAGAACGACTGGCGGGCGCCGCCGCCGAGGCGTACCCCGTCGGCGTTGACCAGGGTCGCCGCCGGGTGTCGGCGGCGGAACCAGGCCGGCGGTACGGCGGTCGGGGTGGCCAGGTCGACCGAGATCTGGTGGTCGTGCAGCAGGTCGAGCACGCGGTCCAGCCAGTCGAACTCGTACCGGCCCGGCGTCGGCTCCAGCAGCGCCCAGGCGAAGATGCCGACGCTGACCAGGTTGACCCCGGCCGTCCGCATCAGCTCGGCGTCCTCGGCCCAGACCTGCTCCGGCCACTGTTCGGGGTTGTAGTCGCCGCCGTAACCGAGCCGGTCCAGCCGGGGGATCGGCCGCGCCGGCCCGAGGGGCGGCGCGGCGGCCAGGGCTGATCCCGACGACTGCGATGACTGACCCATGAACGACTCCGAACTGTGCACGCTCCCAACCGATCCACGCATGATTACACAAGGATTAGCAGGGGTGTTAGGAGATCTGTGGCCCTTGACACATGGCCACGACGGGCCAAGACTGTGAGCGCTCACAGGTGTTTCACCCAGGTCACCCGTCGATGAACAGCACTGTCCAAGGCCGTCCGGACGAGATTGTGAGAGGTCGAGATGAGACGTTCCTTCGGCGCCTCGGCGCTGGCGATAGCCCTGCTGGGCGGCCTGCTGGCGGGCTGCTCGTCGGACTCCGACGACGAGCCCGAGACGACCGGTCCGGTGGAGCTGAGCTTCTGGTCCTGGGCGCCGAACATCGAGGCGGTGGTCGACAGGTGGAACGCCGACAACCCCGACATCACGGTCAAGCTCAGCAAGCAGGCCGGCGGCGGTGACATGGTCACCAAGCTGCTCACCGCCAACCAGGCCGGCAACCCGCCGGACCTGGCCCAGGTCGAGTACCAGGCGCTGCCCACCCTGGTCAGCAACGACGTGCTCGCCGACATCGCCGCCGACGCCGACCCGGTCAGGGACCGGTTCGCCGACGGGCTCTGGGAGCAGGTCACCCTCGGCACCGACGCGGTGTACGCGATCCCGCAGGACGCCGCGCCGATGATGCTCTACTACCGGGCCGATCTCTTCGACGAGTACGGCCTGACCGTGCCGACCACCTGGGACGAGTTCGCCCAGACCGCCCGGACCCTGCGCGGCAAGGACGACAAGAAGTTCCTGACCACCTTCTCCGCCAACGACCCGGGCTGGTTCGCCGGGCTGGCCCAGCAGGCCGGCGCGTCCTGGTGGGGCGTGCAGGGCGACGCCTGGCAGGTCACCGTCAACGACCCGGCCACCCGCAAGGTCGCCGAGTACTGGGGCGGCCTGGTCAACGAGGGGGTCGTCGCCGGCCAGCCGATGTACACCCCGGAGTGGAACAAGGCGCTCAACGACGGGACGCTGCTGGCCTGGCCCAGCGCGGTCTGGGGACCGGGCGTGCTGGCCGGCAACGCGCCGGACACCAAGGGCCGGTGGGCGATGGCGCCGCTGCCGCAGTGGTCCGCCGGCGAGAACCGCACCGGCAACTGGGGCGGCTCGTCGACCGGGGTGACCGAGAAGTCCACCCACAAGGAGGCGGCGGTCAAGTTCGCCACCTGGATGAACTCCGACCCGGTCGCCACCGAGATCCTGGTCCGCGAGTCCGCGCTCTACCCGGCCGCCCGGGACGCCCAGACCGGGCCGGCGCTGCAGCAGCCGCCGGACTTCTTCGCCGAGCAGACCGACTTCTACGACATCGCCAGGCAGATCTCCGACAGCGCGGCCGGCGTGGTCTGGGGGCCGAACGTCAACGTCACCTACCAGGCGTACCAGGACGCGTTCGCCAAGGCGATCACCGAGAAGGCGCCGTTCGGCCCGGCGGTCGAGGCGATGCAGACCGCCACCGTCGAGGACATGCGCAAGAACGGCTTCACGATCGCCGGTTGAGGCCGATCATCGGGTACCGGACGGAGAACTGAACGCGATGCCAACGGCCCCGACCTCCGTCGGCCGCCGAGGAAGGCGTACGGCCGCACCGTACGCGTTCCTCGCCCCGGCGGTGATCCTGTTCGTCCTCACCTTCCTGCTCCCGATCGGGTACGCCGGCTACCTGAGCCTGCACAAGATCCAGGTGACCGGTCTGGGCCTCGGCCGGGGCGCTCGCAGCCAGGTCTTCGCCGGCCTGGAGAACTACCGCGCCGCCGCCACCGACGAGCAGCTGTGGTCCGGCGCGCTGCGGGTGCTCGGCTACGGGGCGCTGCTGGTGCCGGTCATGCTCGGTCTGGCCCTGCTCTTCGCCCTGCTGCTGGACCGGCCCCGGGTCGGCCTGCGGAGCTTCTCCCGAATCTCGATCTTCCTGCCGTACGCCGTCCCGGCGGTCATCGCCAGCCTGCTCTGGGGGTTTCTCTACCTGCCGGCGATGAGCCCGCTCAACTGGCTGCTGGCCCGCTTCGGGCTGCCCGAACCGGACCTGCTCGGCACCGGCACGGTCTTCTACTCGGTGGTCAACATCGCGCTCTGGGGCGGCGTCGGGTTCAACATGATCGTCCTGTTCACCGCCCTGCGGGCGATCCCGGCGGAGCTGTACGAGTCGGCCCGCCTGGACGGCTGCGGGGAGTGGCAGATCGCCTTCCGGATCAAGATCCCGCTGCTCGCCCCGGCGATCGTGATGACCACGGTCTTCACGATGATCGCCACCCTCCAGGTGTTCAGCGAGCCGATGACGCTGCGGCCGCTGACCAACTCGATCTCGTCGAGCTGGACCCCGTTGATGAAGATCTACAGCGACGCCTTCGCCACCGACGACCGGTTCCTGGCCGCCGCGAGCTCCGTGCTAATCGCGGCGATCACGCTGGTGCTGTCGTTCGGGTTCCTGCGGCTGGTGCAGCGCCGGGCGTTCGGTCAGGAGCAGCAATGACCGTGCATACCCGTCCGGAGACCCGCCGGGCGCCGCACCGGCCCCGGCCCAGCCTGCTGCCGACGATCGTGCTGCTGGTCGGCGCGTTCTACTGCCTGCTGCCGGTCGCCTGGGTGGTGGCCGCCTCGACCAAGGCCGGTTCGACGCTCTTCACCAGCTTCACCTTCGCGCCCAGCACCTCGCTGCTGGACAACGTCGCCGAGCTGTCCGCCTACGGCGGCGGGCTGTTCTGGCGGTGGATGTTCAACACCGCCCTCTACGCCGGGGTCGGCGCCCTGCTCTCGGCGGGGCTCTCCGGCCTGAGCGGCTACACGCTGGCCAAGTACCGGTTCGCCGGCCGGTCGACGATCTTCAACGTGCTGCTCGCCGGGGTGCTGGTGCCGGGCATCACGCTCGCCGTCCCGCAGTACCTGCTGCTGGCAAAGGTCGGGCTCACCGACACCTACTGGTCGGTGCTGCTGCCCAGCATCATCAGCCCGTACGGCATCTACCTGGCCCGGATCTACGCGGCGGCGGCCGTACCGGACAGCGTGCTGGAGGCGGCCCGCACCGACGGGGCGGGGGAGTGGCGGATCTTCCGGACGGTGGCGCTGCCGATGATGGTGCCGGGACTGATCACGGTCTTCCTGTTCCAGTTCGTGGCGATCTGGAACAACTTCCTGCTGCCGTTCATCATGCTCTCCGACGACGACAAGTTCCCGGTGACGCTGGGCCTCTACACGCTGCTCAACCAGGGCTCCACCACCCCGGCGCTGTACAGTCTGGTCATCACCGGATCGCTGTTGTCGATCATCCCGCTGGTGGCGCTCTTCCTCTCCCTGCAGCGGTACTGGCGCATCGACCTGCTGTCCGGGTCGATCAAGGCGTAGGGCGGGGTGCGCCGCGATCCCGGTCGGTCCCGCCAAGCGCATCCGCAGCACCGTGAGGACGATGTGACCGTGGCCGAGCCGGACCGCACCCAGCACCGCCCGCAGCGGGCCCGACCGACGATGGACGACGTCGCGGTGGTCGCCGGGGTCTCCCGGGGCACCGTCTCCCGGGTGCTCAACGGCGGGCACAACGTGAGCGGGCCGGCGCTGGAGGCGGTGCAGCGGGCGATCCGCAAGACCGGGTACGTGATCAACCAGCACGCCCGGAGCCTGGTCACCCAGCGGTCGGACTCGGTCGCCTTCATCCTGTCGGAGCCGCAGGACCGGCTCTTCGAGGATCCCAACTTCAACATCCTGCTGCGCGGCTGCACCCAGGAGCTGGCCCGCCACGACATCACCCTGCTGCTGACCATCGCCGGCACCCAGGAGGACCGCAAGCGGGTCGGCCGGTACGTCACCGCCGGCCACGTGGACGGGGCGCTGCTGGTCTCCACCCACGCCGGCAACCCGCTGCTGGACGAGCTGAAGCGGCGCGGGCTGCCGTTCGTGACCTGCGGCCGGCCGCTCGGCCACGAACGCGACTGCAGCTGGGTGGCGGCCGACGACCGGGACGGCGCCCGGCAGATGGTCAGCTATCTGCGCTCCCGGGGGCACCGCACGATCGGCACCATCACCGGGCCGCTGGACACCCCGGGCGGCGTCGACCGGCTCGCCGGCTACCACGACGTGCTCGGCGACGCCGACCCCCGGCTGGTGGTCACCGGCGACTACACCCACGCCGCCGGCGAGGCGGCGATGGAGCAGCTGCTGCGGCAGGCCCCCGACCTCGACGCGGTCTTCGTCAGCTCCGACCTGATGGCGCCGGGCGCCATCGCCGCGCTGCACCGGGCGGGCAAGCGGGTCCCGGACGACGTGGCGGTCGGCGGCTTCGACGACTCCAAGATCGCGACCGCCTCGGTGCCGCCGCTGACCACCATCCGCCAGCCCTGGGCCCGGCTCAGCGCGGAGATGGTCCGGTTGCTGCTGGGGCATCTGGCCGGCGGGTCGCCGGCCGCCGTCATCCTGCCGACCGAACTGGTCGTCCGCGACTCGGCCTGACCGGCCGCCCCGGTCCGGTCGGCGGCGCCCGCGCCTGACCGGTCCCGGCCCGGACGTCAGCCCGGTGGCCGGCGTCAGCGGTACATCAGCGAGCCCGGCGTGGTCAGGATCTCGCCCGTCTCCAGCCAGGTCTTCAGGCCGGAGAGGATCATCGGCCAGCCGCCGTAGAGCTCGTCGTTCGCGCCGTCGCGCAGCTCGTCGTGGACCACGGTCAACCGGCAGGAGTCGCCGACCGGCTCGATCTCCCAGGTGACCCGGGAGGTGCCCTCCTCGCGTACCTGGTCGCTCCAGAGCGCGCGCAGCGTGTGCACCAACCGGCGGGGCGGGTCGATCGTGAGCACCTCGCCCTCGCCGAGCAGCCCGTCGGCGTTCGGGTGGGTCATCCGCAGGGCCGACCCGGCGGTCCAGTCCGAGTGGACCCGGGAGCCGAAGTTGTATCTGCTGCGGATCTCGCTGTCGGTGATCGCTTCCCAGAGCCGCTCCGGGGTGGTGCGGATGTAGATCTCGAACATCTTCTCCATGGGGTCCTCCACGTGCCTCGTCGCGTCTGCCGTCGAGATTAGGTGACCAAATGGTCACATGTCAACGATGGCGCGGCGGCCCGGAACGTGAATTCGGGTCCGCTCCGCCCCGGGTGATCTGGCACGCTGGAAGCGTGCTGATGGCGCCGGTGCGGCAACTGGGAGAGACGGAACGCGGCGCGGTCGAACGGCTGCTCGACCGGGACCCGTTCGCCGCGGCGCAGGTCGCCGAGCGGGTCGCCGAGCACGGCCTGAGCTGGTGGCGGGCCGACGGCCGGGTGCTCGGCTACGGCGCCCGGCGGCGGGTCGAGTCGCTCTGCTGGCTCGGCGGTCACGTCACCCCGGTGCACGCCTCCGCGCCCGCGATCGCCGCCTTCGCCGACCTGCTCGGCGGCGAGGAACGGGTCTGTTCATCGATCGTGGGCAGCGCCGACGCGGTGCTCGCCCTCTGGGACCGGCTCGCCCCGCACTGGGGACCGGCCCGCGACGTCCGCCCCAACCAGCCGCTGCTCGCCACCGACGTGCCGCCCGGCATCTCGGCCGATCCCGAGGTCCGACCGGTCCGCCCGGCCGAACTCGACCGGCTCTTCCCGGCCGCGGTCGCCATGTACACCGAGGAGGTCGGCGTCTCGCCGCTGGCCGAGGACGGCGGCCACAGCTACCGCCGCCGCCTCACCGACCTGGTCCGGGCCCGCCGGGCGTACGCCCGGTTCGTCGACGGCCAGGTGGTGTTCAAGGCCGAACTCGCCGTCGTCACCCGGCGCACCGCCCAGGTCCAGGGGGTCTGGGTCGACCCGGCCTGGCGCGGCCGGGGCATCGCGGCGGCGGCGATGGCAACCGTGGTGCGCGACGCGCTGGACCGGGTGGCCCCGACGGTCAGCCTCTACGTCAACGACTTCAACGTGCCCGCCCGCCGGGTCTACGCCCGGTGTGGCTTCCGCCCGGTCGGCACCTTCGCCACCATCCTCTTCTGAGCCCGGCGGCTCAGTCGCGGCGGTGGCGGGTCAGCGCCAGTGCGGTGCCGACCAGCCAACCGGCGATCACGAGCAGCAGCAGCCGCTCCAGCACGCCGACCACGGTGCCCCGGCCGAGCCCGAGCATGGCCAGCCCGACCAGGGCCGACAGCGGCAGCGCCGCCAGGACCGCCGCCCGGGCCAGCCGGCCGACGACGGCGGGCGGGGCCGGCAGCCGATCGACCAGGCCGGTCACCCACGGCGGCAGGGGCAGCCGGGCGATCCCGGCCGGCAGGGTGCGGCCGGCATCCCGGAGCAGCCGGTCCACCCCGGGCGGCCGGGCCGGATCGGCGGGCACCGGTGCGACGGCCAGCGCCAGCATCGCGAAGACGCAGCAGGCCACCGCGGCGATGCTCGCCGCGCCGTGCACCAGGTCGGCGGTGGTGGCCGACTCGAACGGCGGCAGCGGGCAGCCCACGCTGCAGTTCACCGTCGCCGACACCGCGGTGCCGCCCGCCGCGGCGGCGAGCAGCCCGGCCGCCATCCGCGGCGCTCCCGGCAGCGCCGCGGCGAGCAGCAGCAGCGCCACCGCCAACCCCAGCACCCCCGACCGGTACGCGGTCGCGTAGTCGCTGCCGGCGATGCCGGCCTCGCTGACGTACCCGGTCGGACCCGGACCCGGACCGGCGACGACCGCGACCGCCACCGCGGCCGTGCCGGCCAGCGCGCAGCCGGCGGCACCCCAGCCGGCCGCCCGGCGGAGCGGCTCAGCCACGCCCGTGCGGAACCGTCCACCCGGACAGGTCCGGGCCCAGCGGCACGATCCCGGTCGGGTTGATCGCCGGATGGGTGCCGTAGTAGTGCCGCTTGATGTGGTCGAAGTCGACGGTGTCGCCGAACCCGGGCGTCTGGAACAGATCCCGGGCGTACGCCCAGAGCACCGGCAGTTCGGTCAGCTTCCGCAGGTTGCACTTGAAATGGCCGTGGTAGACCGCGTCGAACCGGACCAGCGTGGTGAACAGCCGCACGTCCGCCTCGGTGATCGCGTCCCCCATCAGGTACCGGCGGTCGGTCAGCCGGCTGGAGAGGTCGTCCAGTCGGTCGAAGAGAGTCCGCACCGACCGCTGGTAACCCCGCTGGGAGGTGGCGAATCCACACAGGTACACGCCGTTGTTCACCTCGTGGTACAGCACCTCCATCAGCTCGTCGAGCTCGGCCCGCAGCGGCTCCGGATACAGGTCCGGGGCGCCGGGGCGGTGCAGCGGACCCCACCGGGTGGACAGGTCGAGGGTCAACTGGGGGAAGTCGTTGCTGACCACCCGGCCGGTCACCGTGTCGACA
Source organism: Solwaraspora sp. WMMD1047 (assembly GCF_029626155.1). Classification (NCBI taxonomy): domain Bacteria; kingdom Bacillati; phylum Actinomycetota; class Actinomycetes; order Micromonosporales; family Micromonosporaceae; genus Solwaraspora; species Solwaraspora sp. WMMD1047. Next base: position 2,171,788 of record NZ_JARUBL010000001.1, read on the forward strand.
AGCGCCGGGACGGTGACCCGGCCGGCGAAGTCGGGATCGGTCGCCCGGTACGCCTCCGCCAGGTACTCGATGCCGAGCACCGGGTCGCGACCGTCCGGATCGAGGGAGAACCGCCAGCCCCGGTCGTCGCGGATCGGGTCCACCGTAGCCAGCGAGATCGCCTCGTCCAGGCCGAGCAGGCCGCGTACGATCCGGACCCGGTGCGCCCACGGGCAGGCCCGCGACCAGACCAGCCGGTAGCGGCCGGCCTGCAGCGGCCAGCGGCCCTCGGCGTCCGGCCCGCCACCCGGCGGTGCCTGCGAATCCGCGCTGATCCGCCCGGTGAATCTGTTCGGCTGGCGGACGAACTGCCCGCCAGCGTCGGTCTCCTTGGTGAACTGGGCCCGAGCCATGCGGTCAACCTATCCCGCCCGGCCATCCCGGCCGGCCCGGTGACCGGCCGATAGAAGTTCCGCGGAACAGGCCCTACAGTGAGCTGATCAATCGTCCGGGCCGGTCGCGGGGGCGCCGACCCGGCGGAGCGAGTGAGGCTGAGCATGCAACTGCCCGAAGGGCTCCCCGCGGAGATCGATCTGAGCCGGCCGAGCGCGGCCCGGGTCTACGACTACTTCCTCGGCGGCGCGCACAACTTCGAGATCGACCGGCAGCTCGCCCAGCAGATCGCGAGCATGACCCCCAACCTGGCCGAGACCATGCGGGCCGGGCGGGCGTTCCTGCGCCGGGCGGTCCGGTTCCTGCTCGACGAGGGGATCGAGCAGTTCCTCGACATCGGCTCCGGCATTCCGACCGTCGGCAACGTGCACGAGGTCGCGCACGCCGCCAACCCGGCCGCCCGGGTCGTCTATGTGGACATCGACCCGGTCGCCGTGGCCCACAGCCGGTCGATCCTGGCCGATGTCGACAACGCCGGCGTGATCCACGCCGACCTGCGCGAGCCCGACCGGATCATCGCCGAGGCGAAGCGCTCCGGGCTGATCGACTTCGACCGGCCGGTCGCCATCCTGCTCGCCGGGGTGGTGCACTTCATCCCCGACGCCGACCGACCGGCGGAGCTCCTCGCGACGCTGCGGGCCGCCACCGTGCCCGGCAGCTACCTGGTGATCTCCCACTCCACCTTCGAGGACCAGCCGCCGGAGATGCTGGCCGCGCAGCGGCTCTCCAAGCGCACCGCCACCGAGATCACCCTGCGGTCGAAGGTGCAGATCGCCGACTACTTCGGCGACTTCACGATCGTCGAGCCGGGGATCGTCCAGATGCCACTCTGGCGCCCGGACGACCCGTCCGACGTGGACGACAACCCGGCGCGGTCCGGGGCGTACGGCGCGGTCGGCCGGCACGACGACCCCGCCGGCTAGACCCGTGACCGCCCCCGCCCCGGCCGCCGAGGGCGGCACCGCCGACGACGGAGCAGGTCGGTTCGCCCGCCGCTGGGCGCGCGAGGTCGGCCGGCTCGGGTTCCTCCCGCTCAGCTCGACCGACACCGAACGGCTGCTCTACGCGTACACCCTCCGGCTGGCCGAGGCGGTCCGCGCCGAACCGTTCACCGCCGAGCCGGGGTACCTGGTCGGTCGCGGGCTGGTCGACGCGCACCTGACCGAGCCGGCGATGGTCGACTGGTCGGTGCGGGCGCTCGGGGCTGAGTTCCAGACCACGGTCCTGGCGGCCCACGGCCCGGTGCCGGCCGAACCGGCGCTGGCCGACCGGATCGCCCGGCTGCAGGGCGCGCTCGCCGCCGGGTACGCCGACGGGCTGCGCGAACGGACCTTCAGCCAGCAGGAGCGGATCGCCCGGTCGGCCTGGGAGGCCCGGGACGAGGTCGAACAGGCGCTGCGGGACAGCGAGGCCCGGTTCCGGGCGGTCTTCACCGGCGCGGCGATCGGAATCGGCATCGGCGACCTGGACGGGCGGATCCTCGACGTCAACCAGTCCTTCGCGGACCTGCTCGGCTACACGGTCGAGGAGATGCGGCAGATCAATGTCGCCGAACTCTTCCACCCCGACGACGCCGCCGGGATGTGGGAGGTGTACCGGGACCTGATCGAAGGAAAGATCGACAACGCCCGGACCGAGAAGCGCTACTACCGCAAGGACGGCGACTTCGTCTGGACCGACCTGGCCGTCTCGCTGATCCGGTACGACGACGGCCGACCCCGCTTCACCGTGGCCATGGTCGAGGACATCACCCAACGGTACGAACTGGAGCAGCGGCTGCGGTTCCAGGCCCTGCACGACCCGCTGACCGGGCTGCCGAACCGTACCCTCTTCTTCGAGCGACTGGCCGCGGTCTTCGACCGGGCCGCGGAGCGGGACCGGGTCGGGGTCTGCTTCCTGGACCTGGACGGGTTCAAGGCGATAAACGACACGCTCGGCCACGACCTCGGCGACCGACTGCTGGTGGTGATCGCCCAGCGGCTCTCCGGCTGCGTCGCCGACACCGGCCACCTGGTGGCCCGGATGGGTGGCGACGAGTTCGTGATCCTGGTCGGCGACACCACCGGCGACCACGACGCGGTCGCCGTCGCCGAGACGGCGCTGGCCGCGGTCGCCGAACCGGTCCAGATCGAGGACCAGCAGCTGGCCGTGACGGCGAGCATCGGGATCGTCGAGTGGCCGGTCGCCGGCACCAACCCGTCGGACCTGATGAAGGCCGCCGACACCACGCTCTACTGGGCCAAGGCCGACGGCCGCGGCCGGTGGGCGCTGCACGACCCGGAGCGCAACGCCCGGGACCTGGCCAAGGCGGCGCTGGCGGCCCGCCTGCCGGGGGCCCTGGAGCGGGGCGAGTTCGAAGTGGACTACCAGCCGATCGTCGCGCTCGCCGACGCCGCGCCGGTCGCGGTCGAGGCGCTGGTCCGCTGGCGCCACCCGGAGCTGGGACTGCTCGGCCCGGACGAGTTCATCGGCCTGGCCGAGGAGACCGGGCTGATCTGCCGGCTCGGCGAATGGGTGCTGGACCGGGCCTGCGAACACGCCGCCGAATGGCTGCGGGAGTTCCCCGGGGTCCGACTGGTGGTGAGCGTGAACCTGGCCGCCCGGCAGGCCAGCGACCCGAGCATCGTCAACGCGGTCGCCGCGGCGCTGCACCGCACCCGGCTCCCGGCCGAGCTGCTGCAGCTCGAACTGACCGAGAGCGCGCTGATGGCCACCACCGGCGAACCGCTGCGGATCCTGCGCCGGCTGGCCGCCCTCGGCGTCCGGCTGGCCATCGACGACTTCGGCACCGGCTACTCCAACCTCGCCTACCTGCGCCGCATGCCGATCCACTCGCTCAAGCTGGCCGGCCCGTTCATCGAAGGGCTGCCGTCGGGCGGCCCGCCCGGCGCGTACGACGAACGGCTCGTCGACGCGCTGGTGCGGCTGGCCCACGCACTCGGTCTCACGGTCACCGCCGAGGCGGTGGAGACCGCCGCCCAGGCCGCGCTGCTGCGCGGGCTCGGCTGCGACACCGCCCAGGGCCGCTACTTCGGCGCCCCGACCGACGCGGCGTCGGTGACCGCCCGGCTGCGCGACGGCGGCGCCGGTAGGGAAGGCTGACGGGGTGGACCTCGGCGACACCGGCACCCTCGTCACCCTGCTCAGCGGGGTGGCCATCCTGATCGGCATCGTCGGCGTCGTGGTGCCCGTGCTGCCCGGCCTGGCGCTCTGCTGGCTCGGCGTGCTCGGCTGGGCACTGCTCGGCGGCGACGGCTGGCAGCGGTGGCCGGTGCTCTTGCTGGCGACCGGGGTGGCGGCCGCCGGGACGGTGGTGAAGTACCTCTGGCCCGGCCGGGACCTCAAACGCTCCGGGGTGCCGACCAGTTCCCTGGTGGCCGGCGGGGTGCTGGGGCTGGTCGGGTTCTTCGTGGTGCCGGTGGTCGGGCTGCTGCTCGGCTTCGTGCTCGGCCTCTGGCTGGCCGAGCGGGTCCGGCTCGGCGACTCGCGGCTGGCCTGGCCGGCGACGAAGCGGGCGCTGCGGGCGGTCGGCCTGGCCATGCTGATCGAGCTGACCGCGGCCCTCGGCATCGCCGGCCTCTGGGTGGCCGGCCTGCTGATCGCCTGAACCACCCCGCCCCGCTGCCCAGGCCGGCCCGCCCGGCCGGCCTGAGATGCGGCCGCCCTGCCGGCCGGCGCCGTGCCTGGGTCAGCGCCGTGCCTGGGCCGGCGCTGGGCGGACCTGCCGGCCGGGGTGGAGGCGCGGCGGCGCGGGGCGGCCACGGGTACGGCCGCCAACCGTACGGGTGAGAGAGAGGTGACGGCGCCCCGCGCCGCCGCGCTGGCCGGGCCGTCCGAGGGCCCGGCGGGCCACAGCTATGAGCATGCGCCGGCGCCGGTGACCAGGCAACGGATTTACCCCGTCGCGGGGCCTGGCGGCGACGGGACGGCCGGGTTTGTCAGCGGCCGGCGGCGGTGGGCGCTGGTCGTACCATCGAGGCACCGGCCGGCATCCGCCGGCCCACCGCCGCGACCAGAGTGGGGGTCCGCCGATGCCGACCGACGCGGTGGCCGCCGATCTCGGCCTGCCCGCGGGTGGCCCGGTAGCCGGCGATCCGCAGCCGCCCGCCGACCTCGGGGTGCCGATGTGGCGGCCGGTCCGCGGCGGCAACGCCTTCGAGATCACCGTGGCCCGGTTGGCGCAGGCCATCCGGCTCGGCCTGGTCGCCGAGGGGGAACGGCTGCCGGCCGAGCGGGACCTCGCCGACAAGCTGCAGGTGAGCCGGATGACCCTGCGGGAGGCGATCAGGGCGCTCCGGGAGGCCGGCTACCTGGAGTCGCGCCGCGGGCGTACCGGGGGCACCTTCGTCGTCTCCCGGTCCGGCGGGCGGTCCGGGCGGCGGGCGGCCGGGCCCGCGGTGGCCACCCGGCCCCGACCGGTCGCGGCCGAGGTGGCCCGGCAGATGGGCGCCAGCCTGCCCGACGCCCTGGACTTCCGGCGGGTCCTGGAGCCCGGTGCCGCCGCGCTGGCCGCCGGCCGGCGACTGCCCGACGCCGACCGGGAACGGCTGCGGTCCTGCCTGGTGGCCTCCCGGGACCGCGCCCCCGCCGTCCGGCGGGTCGCCGACTCCCGGCTGCACCTGGCCATCGCCGGGGCCAGCGGTAGCCCGTCGCTGGCGGCGGCGGTGGCCGACGTGCAGCTCACCCTGGACCGGCTGCTCGCGGCCATCCCGGTGATCCCGCGCAACCTGGACCACTCGGACCGGCAGCACACCCGGGTGGTCGAGGCGATCCTGGCCGGCGACCCGGCCGCCGCCCGCGCCGGCATGGAGGAGCACTGCGACGCCACCGCCGAACTGCTGCGCGGCCTGCTCGGCTGAGCCGGCGGACCGCTCGGGGTGAGCCGGCGGGCCATTCGGGCTGAGCCGGCGGGCCATTCGGGCTGAGCCGGCGGGATTGACGCCCCAATGGTTTGCCGGTAGACCTTTTCGCATGGAGGCTCCCGCATGACATCCGCAGGCCCGGCGCTGACCGTCGAGGAACTGCGCCTGGCCGTCGACTCCGGCGAGATCGACACGGTGGTGCTCGCCCTGGTGGACATGCAGGGCCGGCTGCAGGGCAAGCGGTTCCACGCGCCCTACTTCCTCGACCACGTCGTCGCGAACGGCAGCGAGGGCTGCAACTACCTGCTCGCCGTCGACGTCGACATGAACACCGTCGACGGGTACGCCATGTCCAGCTGGGAGCGCGGCTACGGCGACTTCGCCATGGTGCCCGACCTGGGCACCCTGCGGCGGATGCCCTGGCAGCCCGGCAGCGCCCTACTGCTGGCCGACCTGACCTGGCTGGACGGCTCCGGCGACGTGCTCGCCTCCCCGCGGCAGGTGCTGCGCCGTCAGCTCGCCCGGCTCGCCGACCACGGCCTGACCGCGTACGCCGGCACCGAGCTGGAGTTCGTTCTCTACCGCGACTCGTACGAGGACGCCTGGCGGCGCGGCTACCGCGACCTGACCCCGGCGAACCTCTACAACGTCGACTACTCGCTGCTGGGCACCGCCCGGGTGGAGCCGCTGCTGCGCCGGATCCGCAACGAGATGGCCGGCGCCGGGCTGGTGCCGGAGAGCGCCAAGGGCGAGTGCAACCTCGGCCAGCACGAGATCGCCTTCCGCTACGACGCCGCCGTCACCTGCGCCGACAACCACGTGATCTACAAGAACGGGGCGAAGGAGATCGCCGCCCAGGAGCAGCTGGCGATCACCTTCATGGCCAAGCCCAACGCGCGGGAGGGCAACTCCTGCCACATCCACTTCTCGCTGCGCGGCACCGACGGCCGCTCGGCGATGCTCGGCGACGGGCCGGCCCACCTCTCGGTCACCGGGCAGCGGGTGCTGGCCGGGCTGCTGGACACCATGCGCCAGTTCAGCCTCTTCTTCGCCCCCAACATCAACTCCTACAAGCGCTACCAGCCCGGCTCGTTCGCCCCGACCGCGCTGCGCTGGGGCACCGACAACCGCACCTGCGCCCTGCGGCTGGTCGGGCACGGCCAGGGGATGCGGGTGGAGAACCGGGTGCCGGGCGCCGACGTCAACCCCTACCTGGCCATCGCCGCCCTGGTCGCCGGCGCCGTGCACGGCATCGAGTCCGAGCTGACGCTGGAGCCGGAGCTGACCGGCAACGCGTACTCGGACGCCGACGCCCCCCGGGTGCCGGGCACCCTGCGCGACGCGCTCGCCGAGTGGGAGGGCTCCGAGCTGGCCCGCGCCGCGTTCGGCGACGAGGTGGTCGACCACTACGCCAACAACGCCCGGGTCGAACTGGCCGCGTTCGACGCGGCGGTGACCGACTGGGAGATGTTCCGTGGCTTCGAACGGCTCTGAGGCGTCCGCCCCGCGGCAGCCGACCGAGACCGAGGTCGTCAACCCGGCCACCGGGCTGGTGGTGGCGCGGGTGCCGGCCGCCGGGCCGGCCGAGACCGACGCCGCCATCGACCGGGCCGCGCGGGCGCAGCCGGGCTGGGCCGGGCTCGCCCCGGCCGACCGGGCCCGGCTGCTGCGCCGGTTCGCCGCCGAGGTCGACGCCCACTCCGAGGAGCTGGCCGAGCTGGAGGTCCGCAACAGCGGCCACCCCATCGGCAATGCCCGTTGGGAGGCCGGCAACGTCCGCGACGTGCTGGACTACTACGCCGGCGCCCCGGAACGGCTGACCGGCCGCCAGATCCCGGTCGCCGGCGGGCTGGACGTCACCTTCCACGAACCGCTCGGCGTGGTCGGCGTGATCGTCCCGTGGAACTTCCCGATGCCGATCGCCGGCTGGGGCTTCGCTCCGGCGCTGGCGGCCGGCAACACGGTGGTGCTCAAACCGGCCGAGTTGACCCCGCTCACCGCGATCCGCCTCGGCGAACTGGCCCGGCAGGCCGGCCTGCCGGACGGCGTGCTGACTGTCGTACCCGGTCCCGGCGCGGTGGTCGGGCAGCGGTTCGTCGACCACCCGGCGGTCCGCAAGATCTGCTTCACCGGCTCCACCGAGGTCGGCAAGCGGATCATGGCCGGCTGCGCCGACCAGGTGAAACGGGTCACCCTCGAACTCGGCGGCAAGAGCGCCAACATCGTCTTCGCCGACGCGGACCTGGAACGGGCGGCCACGACCGCCCCGTCCGCGGTCTTCGACAACGCCGGGCAGGACTGCTGCGCCCGGTCCCGGATCCTGGTCGAGCGGTCTGTGCACGACCGCTTCCTGGCGCTGCTGGAACCGGCCGTGCGGGCCGTGCGGGTGGAGGACCCGGCGTTGGAGTCCGCCGAGATGGGACCGCTGATCTCGGCCGGGCAGCGCGACCGGGTGGCCGGCTACGTGACCGGCGCCGAGGTGGCCTGCACCGGCCGGGCACCCGAGGGCCCCGGCTTCTGGTACGCCCCGACCGTGCTGCTGGCCGACTCGCCGGCCGACCGGCACTGGCGCGAGGAGATCTTCGGACCGGTCGTCTCGGTGCTGCCCTTCGACGACGAGGCCGACGCGATCCGGCTCGCCAACGACACCGCCTACGGCCTGTCCGGGTCGATCTGGACCCGCGACGTGGGCCGGGCGATCCGGGTCAGCCGGGCGGTCGAGGCCGGCAACCTCAGCGTCAACTCACACTCCTCGGTGCGCTACAGCACCCCGTTCGGTGGGATGAAACAGTCCGGCCTGGGACGGGAGCTGGGACCGGACGCTCTGCACGCCTTCACCGACGTGAAGAACGTCTTCATCGCCACCGACGGGTGAGCGATCCGCGGCAGGAGGAGGTACGGATGGTGCGGGATCGGCTGGCCGGCCGGGTGGCCGTGGTCACCGGCGCGGGCAGCGGCATCGGACTGGCCACGGTCCGGCGGTTCGCCGCCGAGGGCGCCCGGGTGGTCTGCGTCGACATCGACGCGGCCGCCGGCGAGGCCGCCGCCGGCGAGGTCGACGGCGAGTACGTCGGCTGCGACGTGGCCGACGAGACCGCCGTCCGGGACCTCTTCGACGGCGTCGCCGAGCGGCACGGGCGGATCGACATCGCCTTCAACAACGCCGGCATCTCGCCGCCGGAGGACGACTCGATCCTCGACACCGACCTGGCCGCCTGGGAGCGGGTGCTGCGGGTCAACACCACGAGCGTCTACCTGTGCTGCCGGTACGTGCTGCCGCACATGCGCCGGCAGCGCTCCGGCTCGATCATCAACACCGCCTCCTTCGTGGCGCTGATGGGGGCCGCCACCTCGCAGATCGCGTACACGGCGAGCAAGGGTGGGGTGCTGGCGATGACCCGGGAACTGGGCGTGCAGTTCGCCCGGGAGGGGATCCGGGTGAACGCGCTGTGCCCCGGCCCGGTCGCCACCCCGCTGCTCACCGAACTGTTCGCCAAGGACCCGGAGCGGGCCGCCCGGCGGCTGGTGCACGTGCCGATGGGCCGGTTCGGGCGGGCCGAGGAGATCGCCGCCGCGGTGGCCTTCCTGGCCAGCGACGACGCGTCGTTCATGACCGCCACCCAGTTCGTGGTCGACGGCGGCATCACCGGCGCCTACGTGACCCCCCTGTGACCGACCGGCCGATCATCGGGATCACCTCGTACGTCGAACCGGCGACCTGGGGCGTCTGGCGGGAGGTGCCGGCCGCGCTGGTTCCGTACGACTATGTGCGCGCGGTCACCGCGGCCGGGGCGCGGGCCGTGCTGCTGCCCCCCGACGGTGCCGACGCCGGGGTGCTGCGCGCCCTCGACGGGCTCATCCTGGCCGGCGGCGCCGACCTGGACCCGAGCCGCTACGGCGCGGCCCCGCATCCGCTGACCAGCAGCCGGCCGGACCGGGACGCCGGCGAGTTCACGCTGCTCACCGCCGCCCTCGACGCCGACCTGCCGGTGCTCGGCGTCTGCCGGGGGATGCAGCTGCTCGCGGTCGCGTACGGCGGCCGGCTGCATCAGCACCTGCCGGAGCTGACCGGCGACCACCGGCACCAGCCCGCCCCCGGCCGGTACGGCAGCCACCCGGTCCGGTTCGCCCCGGGCAGCCGGATCGCGGCGGTGCTGGCCGGCGCCGCGGTCGAGGTCAACAGCTACCACCACCAGGCGGTCGCCGACCCCGGCGGGCTGACGGTGACCGGCTGGGCCGACGACGGGGTGGTCGAGGCGGTGGAGGACCCCGACCGCCGGTTCGTCCTCGGCGTGCAGTGGCATCCGGAGACGGTGGCCGACGCCCGGCTGTTCGCGGCGCTGGTCGCCGCGGCCGGCGCCGGCCGGTGACCGATCGGCCGTGTGCGAGGATTGGCCGCATGGGCAAGGTGTACGAGGCGATCGACGGCCGGCTCCGTGACTTCATTCTCGATCAGCAGGTCTTCTTCGTGGCCACCGCGCCGTCCATGGCGGACGGTCATGTGAACGTCTCGCCGAAGGGTATGGTCGGCACCTTCGCCGTCCTCGGACCACACCGGGTCGCCTACCTCGACTACTACGGCAGCGGCGCCGAGACCATCGCCCACCTGCGCGACAACGGCCGGATCACGCTGATGTTCGTCGCCTTCACCGGGCCGCCCAACATCGTCCGGCTGCACGGCCGGGGCAGGTTCGTGCCGATCGAGGATCCGGCCGCCGCCGAACTGCTCGCCGCCTTCCCCGCGGACGGTCCGGACCGGCACGGCGTGCGCGCCGTGATCGAGGTCGAGGTGGCGCGGGTCAGCGACTCCTGCGGCTACGGCGTTCCGCTGATGAGCTACCAGGGCGACCGCGATCTGCTGCTGCGCAGCCACTCCCGGCGCACCGAGGCCGACCTCGCCCAGTACCGGGCCACCCGCAACGCCGCCAGCATCGATGGCCTGCCGACCTTCCCCTGATGCCGGGTCCGCCGAGCGGACCAGCGATGATCGGTTCAGAAGCGTTACGGCACTGGTCCGCTGGGGTACAACGCGGGGCACGACGGGCGCAGCGACGACGGGTGGATCGACCGGGCGGTACCGGCATCGCCTGGGGCGGGAGGATTCATGGGTTCGGCCCCGCAGGACGAGGGCGGCGACCGGCGCACCGGCATGGTGAACGGGACACTGCCGCCCAGCCTCGCGGCGGCCTTCGCCAACGGCGGCGAGATGGGCGGCCGGCTGGCCGCCCTCGACTGGTCCGCGACCCCGGTCGGCGCCCCGCACACCTGGCCCGCGAGCCTGCGGCAGGCCGTCGCCATGATGCTCTCCTCCGAGTCGCAGATCGTCATGTACTGGGGCGACGAGTATCTCGCCTTCTACAACGACGCCTATCTGCCGACCATCGGTGCCAAGCACCCGGCGGCCCTCGGCCGGCCGGCCCGCCACCACTGGTCCGAGCTGTGGCAGGTGCTCGAACCGCTTTTCGACGGCGTCCGACGGTCCGGGCGTGCCTACCGGGGCAAGGACCATCCTTTCCTGCTGGAACGGCACGGTTACCTGGAGGAGACCTACTTCGACGTCTCCTACGACCCGCTGCGGCGCGACGACGGCACGGTGGGCGGCATCTTCTGCATCGTGAGCGAGACCACCGGGCGGGTGCTCGGCGAGCGGCGACTCCGGGCGCTGGCCGAGTTCGGCTCGCGCCTGTCCGACCTGGCCACCTGGGCCGAGTTGGGTCGCGAGGCGGCCCGGGTGCTGGACGGGTATCAGGCCGACGTGCCCTTCTCGCTGGTCTACCTCGGCGACGGGCAGCCGGGCGCGGAACGGCTCACCGGTTGGAGCGGGGTGACCCCGGACCGGATCATCGCCCCCCGCGGTCCGGACCTGGATCCGGCCGGCCCGACCATGCCGCCGGCGCTGGCCAGGGTGCTGGCGGGTGGTGCGGCGACCACCGGGCCGCTCTCCGATTTCCTCGCCGCCGGGCCGGACATCGCGGCCGACCAGGTACTGGTGCTGCCGATCACCGCGACCGCCGAGCCGGCCGGGGCCCTGGTGGTGGGGATCAGCCGGCACCTGGCGCTGACCGCCGACTACCGCGACTTCTTCGACCTGGTGGCCGCGCAGATCTCCAGCGCGGTGACCAGCCAGCGGGCCTACGAGCACGAGCGGTCCCGGGCCGCCGACCTGGCCGCCCTCGACCGGGCCAAGACCAACTTCTTCGCCAACGTCAGCCACGAGTTCCGGACCCCGCTGACCCTGATCCTGGGCCCGCTGGAGGACGCCCTGGCCGACCGTGACCTGCCGGTCGGGCACCGCGAGTCACTGGCCGTGGTCTACCGCAACGGGCTACGCCTGCTCAAGCTCGTCAACACCCTGCTCGACTTCTCCCGGCTGGAGTCCGGCCGGCTGCTGCCGTTCTTCCAGCCCACCGACCTGGCCGACTACACCGCCCGGCTGGCCAGCACGTTCCGCTCCGCGATCGACCGCGCCGGGCTGCGGCTGGTGGTGGACTGCCCGCCGCTGCCGGAACCGGTCCTGGTCGACCGGGACATGTGGGAGAAGGTGGTGCTCAACCTGCTCTCCAACGCCCTGAAGTTCACCTTCGAGGGGGAGATCACCGTCCGGCTCCGCGCCGTCGACGGGATGGCCCGGCTGGAGGTTGCCGACACCGGGGTCGGGATCAGCCCGGACGAGATCGGCCAGATCTTCAAGCGTTTCCACCGGGTCATCGGGGTGCGCTCGCGCAGCCACGAGGGGACCGGCATCGGCCTGGCGTTGGTTCGCGAGCTGACCGAGACACACGGCGGCACGGTCGGCGTCCGCAGCCAGCCGGAGGCCGGCAGCATCTTCACCGTGGCGGTGCCCTTCGGCGGCGGTCACCTGCCGCCGGACCGGATCGGCCCGGCCGACGGCCCGCCGGCGGAGACCCGCGAGGCCCGGCTCTACCTCGGTGAGGCCGCCTGGTGGTCGGCGCCGGGCACCACCGTCGGCGGGACCGCACCGGTGGGCGCCGAGCCGGCCGAGCCACCCGGCCAGTCCCGTGGCCGGGTGCTGGTCGCCGACGACAACGCCGATCTGCGGGACCACGTCGTCCGACTGCTTGCCCCGTACTGGCAGGTGGTGGCCGTGGCGGACGGCGCGGCGGCGTTCGACGCCGCGGTCGGCAGCCCGTTCGATCTGGTGCTGACCGACGTGATGATGCCGAAGATGGACGGGTTCGCGCTGGTCACCCGGTTGCGCGCCGATCGGCGGACCCGGCACGTGCCGATCGTGATCCTGTCGGCCCGGGCCGGTACCGGTGAGGAGGTCGAGGGACTGGCCGCGGGGGCCGACGACTACCTGGTCAAGCCCTTCTCCGGCCAGGAGCTGATCGCCCGGGTCCGGTCCAACGTCGAGCTCGGGCAGCTCCGCGGGCAAATCATCCGCCAGCTGCGGGCGCTGGCCGACGCCGCGGTGGCCGTCAACACCGCCCGGTCCACCGCCGACGTGCTGCGGGTCGCGGCGGACCACGCGCTGGAGATGGTGCAGGCCGGCCGGGTGGTGGCGAGCGCGCCGGGGCTGCGCTACGAGGCGGACGGTGGTGGCCGGTCGCCGGACGACCCGTCCAGCGTGGTGCCGATGACCGGCACCACCGGTGAGGAGCTCGGCGAGCTGCGGGTCTGGCCCCGGCACGACCTCAGCACCGACACCGAGGAGGCGGCCCTGGCCCAGCTCGCCCGCCTGGTCGGGCTGCGGCTGGAGAACGCCCGCCTGTACGAGGCCGAGCACCGGATCGCCACCACGCTGCAGCACAGCCTCCTGCCGTCGTCACTGCCGCGGCTCCCCGGTGCCATCGTCGCCAGCCGGTACCTCCCCGGCAACACCGACGTCGAGGTCGGCGGCGACTGGTACGACGTGATTCCGGTCGACGACGGCCAGCTGGTGCTGGTGATCGGCGACGTGGTCGGCAAGGGGGTGGCGGCCGCGGCGGCGATGGGGCAGCTGCGCAACGCGCTGCGGGCGTACGTGCTGGAGGGGTTCGACCCCGGGCAGGCGCTGACCCGGCTGAACCGGCTGGTCGGCTCCACCGGCCAGCGCTCCTTCGCCACGGTGGCGTTCCTCTGGTTCGACCCGCAGACCGGCCGGCTCCGGTTCGCCAGCGCCGGACACCCGCCCGCGCTGCTGATCGGCACCGACGGGGCGGTCCGGTTCACGCACGAACGGGCCCTCGGGCCGCCGGTGGGTGCCCTGCCGGACTCGGTCTACCGGACGGTCGAGACACGGCTGGAGCCGGGGCAGCGGTTGCTGCTCTACACCGACGGGCTGATCGAGGATCGCCGGCAGGGCATCGACACCGGGCTGGACCAGCTCCGGCTGGACGCCGCGACCAGCTGTGACCACGTGGAGGACCTGGTCAGCGTCATGATCGACCGGGTGGCCGGGCGGCCGCGCCGGGACGACGTGGCGATCCTGGCGCTGGAGGCCAGCGAGCTGAACCGGTTCGCGCTGCGGCTGCCGGCGGACCCGACCCGGCTGAGTGTGCTGCGCAAGCGGCTGGAGGACTTCCTGATCGCCCACCAGGTCGGTGAGACCGACCTGTTCGATCTGACGGTGGCGGTCTCCGAGGCGGCCGCGAACGCCATCGAACATCCCGTGGACCCGCGCGAACCGGTGATCGCGGTCACGGCGCAGATAGCCGACGGTGTGGTGGACATCACTGTCCGGGACACCGGCCAGTGGCGGGAGTCGACCGACTCGGGATTCCGGGGTCGCGGACTGGCGCTGATCGGCGCGCTCGGCGAGCTGACCGTCCGCCGCACCCCGGCCGGGACCGAGGTCCACCTGCGTCGGGTCCTGCAGGACTGACGGCCGGGAGCAGCCGCGCGGGGGGTCAGTCCGGCCGCAGCCAGGGTTGGTCGCCCAGCCCGGAGATCTCCAGCACCCGGCGCACCTGCCGGGACGGCAGCACCGCCAGCCCAGCGGCGAACCGGTCGGCGAGCTGGATAACCGCGTGGATGGCGGCGGAGTCGAAGAACGTCACCTGCCGCAGGTCCAGCGTGAGCCGGCGGGCCTTCTCCTCGGTCGTCGCGTCGATCATCGCCCCGGCCGTCGACATGTCGACCTCACCCGCTACCACCACCAGGAGGTGATCCCCGTCCACCTCGGTTGCGGCGGAGAAAGCGGCTTCCGTCCCTCCTTGATCCACGCACACACGATGGCACAGCGCCTCACTGACAGCAAGAATCGCCGCCCGGTCGTGGCTCGCCGCCGGGTCCGGACCCCGGCCGGTCGGCGATAGGCTGAAACCATGACCGTGCGCGCCCCGCTCACCCCCGGCCGGCTCTCGCCGTGGCGACCCGTGCCACCGCACATCGCCCGCCCCGAGTACGTGGGAAAGAAGGGGCCGACGCCCTGGCGGGGATCGCACGTGCAGACCCCGGAGACGATCGAGCGGATGCGGGTCGCGGGCCGGCTGGCCGCCCAGGCCACCCAGCTCGCCGGCGAGCACTGCAAGCCGGGGGTGACCACCGACGAGATCGACCGGGTGGTTCACGAGTTCCTGATCGACCATGGCGCCTACCCCTCGACCCTCGGCTACAAGGGGTTCCCCAAGTCCTGCTGCACCAGCCTCAACGAGGTCATCTGCCACGGCATCCCGGACTCCACCGTGCTGGCCGACGGCGACATCATCAACGTCGACGTGACCGCGTACCTGAACGGCGTGCACGGGGACACCGACGCCACCTTCTGCGTCGGCACGGTGGCCGAGCCGGTGCGGCTGCTGGTCGAACGGACCCACGAGGCGATGATGCGCGGCATCCGGGCGGTGGCCCCCGGCCGGCAGATCAACGTGATCGGGCGGGTGATCGAGTCCTACGCCCGCCGCTTCGGGTACGGCGTGGTACGCGACTTCACCGGCCACGGCATCGGTGAGGCGTTCCACAGTGGCCTCTACGTGCCGCACTACGACAGCCCCCGGCCGACCGACATCATGGAACCGGGGATGACCTTCACCATCGAGCCGATGATCACGCTCGGCACCCACGAGTACGACATGTGGGCCGACGGGTGGACGGTGGTCACCAAGGACCGGCGCTGGACGGCGCAGTTCGAGCACACGATCCTGGTCACCGACGACGGCCACGAGATCCTCACCCTGCCGTGATCGTCCAGCCATGACCGAGACGTCCAACACCGTCCGGGAGAGTCACCACGCCGACGTCTCCGGCGGCTGGCTACGGCCGGCGGTCTTCGGCGCGATGGACGGCCTGGTCACCAACATCGCCCTGATCGCCGGCGTCGGCGGTGGCGGAGTCGCGCCGGACACCATCGTGCTCACCGGGGTGGCCGGCCTGGTCGCCGGGGCGATCTCGATGGGGCTGGGCGAGTACACGAGCGTCCAGTCCCAGAACGAGCAGATCGCCGCCGAGGTCGCCAAGGAACGCCGCGAACTGGAGCGTCATCCGGACGCCGAGGCGGCGGAGCTGGCCGACGGCTGGGTCGCCCGGGGCCTGCCGCGGGAGCTGGCCGATCAGGTGGCCGCCGTGCTGCGAGACAATCCGCGTGAGGCGTTGCGGGTGCACGTGCAGGAGGAGCTCGGCGTCGACCCAGACGAACAGCCGAGCCCGTGGGCCGCCGCCGGCTCGTCGTTCGTCTGCTTCTCGGTCGGGGCGCTGGTACCGCTGCTTACCTACCTGCTCGGTTTCACCAGCCTGTGGCTGGCGCTCACGGTGGGCGGCCTGGGCCTCTTCCTGGCCGGCGCCCTGGTTGCCCGGTTCACCGCCCGCCGCTGGTGGCTCAGTGGCGCCCGCCAGTTGCTGCTCGGTGCCGCCGCGGCGGCCGCGACGTATCTGATCGGCCGGCTGATCGGCGTGGGCGCCGGCCTCGGCTGACTGTGAGGAGCCATCAGGTCACGAGACCACCGCGTCACGAGACCACCGCCTCCACGGGGCCGATGGGTCACAGGGCCGCCAGGCCAGCTCCGGGGCCGGCCCGTCCGCGGGGTCAGCCGGCCGCCGTCGGATCGGCAGCCGGTGTCAGCCGGAAGACCGGGATCTCCCGGCCGGCGGCCCGGCGCTGGTACGTCAGGTAGGCCGGCCACTCGGCCACCAGCAGCTCCCAGAGCCGGTCCCGTTCGGCGCCGGTGACGGCGGTGGCTCGGACCGCGATGCTTCTTCCGCGTACCAGCGCGGTGGCGGCCGGGTCGGCGAGCAGGTTCAACGCCCAGGCCGGCGGCTGGGGCCGGCCCCAGTTGGAGCCGGTCACCACGAATGCGTCACCGTCGCGCACGTAGAGCACCGGGTTGCTGCGCGGCTGACCGGACCGGCGTCCGGTGGTGGTCAGGATCAGCGACGGCATCAGGCCGAGCGCTACCACCCGGCCCCGGGTCAACCGGCCGACCAGCCGGTCCGCCGGGACCAGGAACCGGCCGGCGCGGGCGAACCAGCGGCGGTGGCCGAGGGAACGGGTCAACTGGCGCAGGCGCGACATCCGCCCAGTGTGCCGGTCGGACACCCGGATGCGAAGCCCCGCCGGCAGCTCAGCCGAGCCGGCGCTCGATCGGCAGCCGGGACGGGGTCAGCAGGCCGGCACCGAGCATGGCCACCAGCGGCACCACCAGCAGCACCCCGAGGGCCTGCCAGGGAACCACGATCGGGTACGGCTGCTCCACCGGCCAGACCGGCCGGCCCTGGTTGAGCGCGGTGATCACGGCGACGGCCGCGCAGAGCCCGGCCGCCATGCCGAGCAGCGAACCCAGCCCGGCGATGACCCCGGCCTGGCTGAGCGACAGCAACCGGCGTACCCGAGGGCTGGCGCCGATCGCGGCCAGGGTGGACAGATCGGCGCGGCCCTCGGCGGCGGCGAGCCCGGTGGCCATCCCGGCCGCGCCGAGCGTGATCAGCCCGGCCGCGCCGGCGAGCACGAGCAGGGTCGGCGCGGTGGTCGACGGAACCTGGCCGGTCACCTCGACAAAAACCAGCGGCGACAGCGCCCGCAACGCCGTCCCGAATTCCTTGACCTGCTCGTCGCCGGGCCGGCCCGAGGTGGCCACCAGGTAGCCGACGGGCTGGCTCGCCAGCCCCAGCCCGGCCAGCGTGGCGGGCGCGACGATCTGCCGGCTGGCGCCGTACGGGCAGTCCAGCGCGTACGCCGGCAGCCTCACCAGTGACGGCGGGCGGTCCGGCTCATCCGGCGGGGACCGCAGCAGATCCATCGAGACCATGCCGTCGTCGATCAGCAGCGGGTCGCTGACCACCACGCCACCGGCCCGCAGGACCTCGGTCGCCCGCCGGACCTGTTCGTCACCGGCGCCGGTCAACGCCGCCAACCCCGATCCGTCGTCAGCGACGACGCCCATGATCGGCGGGCCGTCGAAGTAGAAGTTCTCGTCCGGCCGGGCGCAGCGGGGGTCGGCCAGCGCGAGTTCCTGCTCCCGCTCGCTGAGCCGGTCCGGCCGGTACGGGCACTCGCTGCCGGGCGGCGTCCGGACGGTCAACCCGCAGTACGAGTCCGGATCGACCGAGTCGGGGCAGCCGGGCATCCGCAGCGTGGTCACACCGGTGGCCGGCAGGTGCGCCTCGGCCAACTCGGCCACCCGGTCGACCGGCAGCGTCGGCGGCCCGGGGAACGGACCCCGGAAGCTGACGTGCACGTAACCGGGTGGCACCGTCGGCTCGGCGGCGGCGAAATTCCGACTGTCCGCGCTGGCCGCGTACCCGCCGAGGGCGACGCTGCCGGCCACGGCCGCGAGGACGGCCGAGATGGCCGGCGCCGCGGAGGCCCGGTTGCGGGCCGTGTCGCGCAACGCGATCCGGGGCGCCAACGGCAGGAACCGGCCGAGCCGGGCGATCAGCCCGACCACGCTCGGCGTGCAGAGCACCAGGCCGATCTCGGCGAGGGTGAGGCCGAACAGGATCAGGCTGGTGGTCGGCCGGGTGGCACCGAACATGGCCACCGCGGTGCCGGCCACGGCCAGCGCCAGCCCGGCCACCAGCCAGCGGCGCCGGGACCGCAGTTGGCCGCGGCGGCCGGTCAGGGCGGCGACCACGTCCTGCCGGGCGGTGGTGAAGGCGGGTACCAGCGCGGCGAGGACCCCGGCGACCACGGCCAGGCCGGCGATGGCCGCCAGCGCCTCCGGGAAGTATCGGGTGGCGCCGGGCCGGGTCTGGAAGACGTACTCCGTCAGCAGACCGCGGGCGGCCAGCGCGCCGACCACGCCCACGGCGAGGCCGACGGCCGCGCCGCAGCCGCCGAGCAGCACTCCGTCGGCCAGCACCATCCGGCGCAGGTGGGCCGCGGAGCCGCCGTTGGCGGCCACCAGCGCCAGGTCGCGGCGGCGGCGCAGCGCGCCGACCGCCAACGCCGGACCGGCCAGCAGCACCACCTCCAGCAACCCGAGCCCACCGACCAGCACCGCCACCGAGATGTCCTCCCGGCTGCCGCCGATACCCGATCCGACCGCGGTGTCGGTCGACGCCGGCGGTGGGGCGTCGGGCATCGGCCGGGCGATGACCAGCAGCCCGTTGGCGTTCAGCCGGCCTACGTCGTCCCAGCCGAGTCCGCCGGGCACATCGGCCAGCCACTGTTCGGCCTCCTGCTCTCCGGTGGCCGGCGGCACGACGATCACCGCGTCGAGACGGTCGGGCACCTCCACGACTCCGACGACGGTGTGCGCCGGGGCGCCGTCCAGCGGCTCGGTCCGCTCGCCCACCGAGAGCCCGAGCCGGCGTAGCGCCTGCTCGGTGGCGAGCGCCTCGGTCCGGTCGGCGGGCAGTCGGCCGGCCCGCAGCACCGCCAGATGTCGGGTCACCGGATGGGCCGGGTCGATCTCCCGGTACTCGACCTCCGTCACCTCGTCGTCCGGCGTCGGCAGGGAATGCCAGCTCGGCGGGCGGACCGGGGCGATCCTGCTGCCCGGCGGCAGGTGCGCGGCGATCGCCGCGGGCGGTGGCGCCGGTTGCCGGGGAGCGGACTCCTGCACCGACTGCCAGCTCTCGCTTGTCGGGTCCTGCCGCAGCGGCCCGCCGACCCAGACC
Organism: Solwaraspora sp. WMMD1047; assembly: GCF_029626155.1. Classification (NCBI taxonomy): domain Bacteria; kingdom Bacillati; phylum Actinomycetota; class Actinomycetes; order Micromonosporales; family Micromonosporaceae; genus Solwaraspora; species Solwaraspora sp. WMMD1047. Next base: position 2,191,077 of record NZ_JARUBL010000001.1, read on the forward strand.
AGCTCGGCGTCGTTCGGGCCGAGCTGCCGGTCGAGCCGTTCGGCGGGGGTGAGCTGGAAGGTGTCGTAGCTGACCGCGCTGAAGGTGAGGGCGGCCACCGGCAACGCGATCATCGCCAGCACCAGCGCGCTGCGTCCCTTGGCGCGCCGCGCCTCCCGCACGGCGATCCGCAGCGCCGTGCGCCAGCCGCCCGGGTTCACCGGACCGCGCCGCCCGGCAGCAGCTGTTCCGGCGCCGGTAGCGGGCCGGAGCTGTCCACCATCACCCCGTCCCGGAGGAAGATCACCCGGTCCGCCCAGGCGGCGTGCCGTGCCTCGTGGGTGACGAGTACGCCCGCCGCGCCCGCGTCCACCCGCGCCCGCAGCAGGCGCAGCACCGCCTCCCCGGTCTGCGAGTCCAGCGCGCCGGTCGGTTCGTCGGCCAGCACCAGCCGCCGGTCGCCCACCAGCGCCCGGGCGATCGCCACCCGCTGCTGCTGGCCGCCGGACAGCTCGTCGGGGAACCGGGGTCCGGCGCCGTCGAGACCCACCTCGGCCAGCGCCGCGAGCGCCTGTCGCCGGGCCTGGCGGACGCTCACCCCGTCCAGCTCCAGCGGCAGCGCGACGTTCTCGGCGGCGGTGAGGCTGGCCAGCAGGTTGAGATCCTGGAAGACGTAACCGACGCTGCGGCGCCGGACCTGGGCCAACTGCCGTCGGTTCAGGGCGCCGAGCACCCGCCCCTCCACCCGTACCGTCCCCTCGGTCGGACTGTCCAACCCGCCGGCCAGGTTCAGCAGGGTGGACTTGCCCGACCCGGAGGGGCCCATCACCGCCACCAGCTCACCGGCGTCGACGGCGACCGTGACACCGCGCAGCGCGTGCACCGCCGCCGCGCCGACCCCGTGGGTCCGGCGCACCTCGGACAGCTCGAGAACGGGGGCCGACCCGTCCGGTCCGGTCACCGGTTGGCCCGCTGCGGCCCGCCCAGCTGGTGGCCGGCCGTCGGACTGCCGGCCCGGTCGGCGGCCGGGCCGCCGGGGGTGGCCGGGCCGCCGGGGGTGGCCGGGCCGCCGGGGGTGGCCGGGCCGCCGGGGGTGGCCGGGCCGCCGGGGGTGGCCGGGCCGCCGGGGGTGGCCGGGGCGTCGCCGGGGATGGGTCGGTGCCGGGCCAGGCTCGACTCGCAGTGGTCCAGCCAGCGGACCTCGGCCTCGGCCTGGAACACCAGCGCGTCCAGCACCAGCCGCCAGGCCAGGTCGTCCGGACGGTCGTCACGCACCTTGAGCCGGGTGAACTCCTGCAGCGCCCGCATGGTGGCGGTGCGCTGGGTCTGCACGACGGTCCGGACGTCCACGCCGGGTGTGGTGATGGCGAGGGCCAGTTTGATCGCCAGTTCGTCGCGCGGCCGGTCGGTGCGGCTGATCGGGGTGCTGAACCAGAGCGTCAGCTCGGCCCGGCCGGCGTCGGTTATCTCGTACGGGCGCTGCCCCCCGTCGTTCTCCGGCAGCGGTCGGACCAGCTCGTCGCGTTCCAGCCGGGCGAGGGTCGTGTAGACCTGGCCGATGTTGAGCGGCCAGGTGGCGGCGGTGGATTCCTCGAAGGCCGACCGGAGCTGGTAGCCGTACATCGGTCCGCGTTCCAGGAGGGCGAGGAGTCCGTGCCGGATGGACATGGTGTCCGAGTATGCATACCCGGTATGTGAACTGGCAAGTTGTCCGTCAGACGACCCGACCCGGGAAGGCCACGGTGGCCGGTGTCACCTGCGCCAGCCGCCGCCACCGGGTGGCGCGGACGGCGGCGTCGGTGAGCCCGGCCAGCACCTGGGTCCGCTCGGCACCGGAGGTGGCCGCCAACGCGGCCCGCCACACGGCCGCGGTCCGCTCCTCGATCTCGACCGCCAGCCGCAGCGCGGCGGCCGCGTCGGTGACCGGGAACGGCAGAGTGTACGACGGGGCGGCCGGGGCGGCGGTCGCGCCGCCCGCGGTGAGCTGCACCACCAGGGCGTCCCGGCGGGCCCGGTGCGCGGTTTCGGCGGCCCGCGCCTCGCGTGCCGCGGCGCCGGTCAGCCGGACCCCGATCGGCCCGTACGCGAAGATCGCCGCGTGTTCGGCGGCCAGCGCCCGATCCAACTCCCCGCTCACGTGAGCACCTCCGCGTGGGCGGCCCGGGCGGCCGCGATGGTGCCGACCAGGGTGGCCCGTTCCGCCGGTGCGGCCAGGCACGCCTCCGCCGCGGCTTCGCGTCCGCGCTGCTCGGCGGCGCGCAGCTCGGCCCGTACCGCGGCCGGGTCGCCGGCCGACGCGGGGCCGCCGGTCGGCGCCGGCGGGTTCGACGACGGCAGTGCCGGGGTCGACGAGGGGAGGCCGGTGCCGGTGAGCCGGGCCAGCTCCTCGGCGTGCGCGCGGTGGGCGGCCTCGATCGGGCCGAGCAGGTCCGCCAGTTGCGGGTGGTCGGCGATGGCGCGCTGGTGCCGGGCGGCGAGGTCGAGCGCGCCGGCCAGCAGCGGGGCGAGCGGGTCCGGCTCGGGGGCCGGTTCCGGTTCGCGGTCGAGCAGATCACAACCGGTCAGCGTCCCGACGGCGGCGGCGAGCGCCGCCAGCGCGCCGCCGCGCAGCACGTCCCGCCGGGACGGTGCCCGGCGCTCCTGGTCGGGGTCCGAGATCCGCACCGGTCAAGTGAACACCATCGGGCGGGTTGCGGGTGCGTCGGTGCGCCGGCCGGGCCCTCGGTCGGGCAGCGCGTTACGCTCTGCGCAGCCGCCGGGGCGTTCGACCCGGTGGCCGGCCGGCATGGCCGCCCGACCGAGGGTAAGTCGATCATGAAGGGGTGCGGGATGACGCAGCGTGGCCGCGCCGCCGGCAGGTCGACGGGGGGACGCCGCCCCGGCGGCCCGCCCCGGGAGGACCTCGGCGCGCGCCGACTCCGGTTGCGGACGGTGATCGAACCGGTGCTGCGGGACGCCGGTTACGACCTGGAGGAGCTGACGGTCAGCCGGGCCGGCCGGCGGCACGTGGTCCGGGTGATCATCGACGGCGACGGCAGGGTCAGCCTGGACGCGGTGGCCGATGCCTCCCGGGCCGTCTCGGCCGCGCTGGACAAGGCCGAGGAGAGCGACGGCGACCTGATCGCCGGCGAGTACCAGCTCGAAGTGAGCTCACCCGGGGTGGATCGTCCGTTGACGCTGCCCCGGCACTGGCGCCGCAACGTGGGCCGGCTGGTCAAGGTGACCGTCCGGGATGCCGCGGGGGAGCGGCCGGTCGTCGCCCGGGTGGTGGCGGCGGACGACGCGGGCGTGACGTTCGACCTGGCCGGCGGCACGGTGACCTGGGGCCACCCCGAGCTGGGGCCGGGTCGGGTGCAGATCGAGTTCAACCGGCCGGGCGACGAACCCGATGAGATCGACTACGACGAGATCGACGACGAGATCGACGACGAAGAAGATGTGGAGGGCGAGGAGCGGTGAACATCGACCTCGCGGCGCTGCGCGCACTGGAGCGCGAGCGGGAGATCCCGTTCGAGACGATCCTCGCGGCGATCGAGACGGCACTGCTGACGGCATACCGACACACCGAGGGCGCCGAGGCGCACGCCCGGGTGGAGATCGACCGCAAGTCCGGCGCGGCCCTGGTGTACGCCCAGGAGCTCGACGCCGACGGCACGGTGACCCGGGAGTGGGACGACACTCCGCACGACTTCGGCCGGATCGCGGCGATGACCGCCAAGCAGGTCATCCTGCAGCGCCTGCGGGAGGCGACCGACGAGGCGCACTTCGGTGAGTACGTCGGTCGCGACGGCGACCTGGTGACCGGTGTGGTGCAGGCGCACGAGGCACGCAGCGAGAAGGGCATCGTCACCGTCGACCTGGGCAAGCTGGAGGCGGTGCTGCCCGGCTCCGAACAGGTGCCGGGCGAGCTGTACGAGCACGGCCAGCGGATCCGGTGCGTGGTAGTGCATGTGGCCAAGGGCTTCCGCGGCCCGCAGATCACCCTGTCCCGGTCCCATCCGAACCTGGTCAAGAAGCTGTTCGCCCTGGAGGTTCCGGAGATCGCCGACGGGACCGTGGAGATCGCCGCGATCGCCCGCGAGGCCGGCCACCGGACCAAGATCGCCGTACGGTCGATGGTGTCGGGCGTGAACGCCAAGGGCGCCTGCATCGGGCCGATGGGCCAGCGGGTCCGGGCGGTGATGAGCGAGCTGCACGGCGAGAAGATCGACATCATCGACTGGTCGGAGGATCCGGCGACCTTCGTCGGCAACGCCCTCTCGCCGGCCAAGGCGCTGCGGGTCGAGGTGGTCGACGCCGCGACCCGGACCGCCCGGGTCACCGTCCCGGATTTCCAGCTTTCGCTGGCGATCGGGCGGGAAGGGCAGAATGCCCGACTCGCCGCCCGGTTGACCGGTTGGCGGATCGACATCCGTCCGGATACCGAGCCGACGCCCGCGGATGCGCCCGCAGTCGCAGACCAGGTGCCGGAGCCGGGCGGCGCGATCTCGGGCGGGTAGGGGTAGACTTACCGCAGTGGTACGACGTGCGTCGCTGATTCGACGCGCTCTGCCGCAGCGCACCTGTGTGGGCTGCCGGCAGCGCGCGCCAGCCGGCGAGCTACTGCGGATCGTCGCGGTCGGCGAGGAGTCTGATCCCAGGCTCAGACCTGACCCGGCCCGCAGGCTCCCGGGACGGGGAGCGAACCTGCATCCCGATCCCGCCTGCTTCGCGCAGGCACTTCGACGGCGCGCCTTCGGGCGGGCACTGCGGATCACCGGTGTCCCTGACACCAGTGAACTCGCGGCGCACTTCGACGCGTCGACCACAGCGTCCGGTCATCCGACCGGACGAGGCTTGTAACGCAAGCAAGGTAGGACGACCAGCATGAGCACACGATGAAGTCCCAGAAATGACCAGGCTTCAAGTGCACGAGTGAGGTCGCTGCGGGTGCTGCCCGCACGACCTCGGAGTGAGGAGTGCAGTGGCAGGCAAGGCCCGCGTACACGAGCTGGCTAAAGAGCTCGGGGTCGAAAGCAAGACCGTTCTCGCCAAGCTGAAGGAAATGGGCGAGTTCGTCAAGTCCGCATCGAGCACTGTCGAGGCGCCGGTCGCCCGGCGGCTGCGCGGTGCCTTCGTCGCGTCGTCGGGTTCCGCGGCACCGACCGCGCCGTCGACCCCGACCCCTCCGGCCACCCCGGCGGCTAGCCCGGGTGAGCCCCGAATCTCCGCGCGCCCGACGCCGCCGCGTCGGCCGGCCCCGACGGCGAAGCCGAAGGGCCCGGTCCCCGGTCCGCCGCAGCCGGCGGCGCCGGTGGCGAAGCCGGCCAGCGCGCACGACATCGAGGTGGCGGCCGCCGAGGCGCGGGCCGCCGCGCTGAAGGCGGAGCAGGAGGCCACCGTCAAGGCGGCGCAGGCCGCCCGTCAGCAGCAGCGGGAGACCGTACGCCGGGAACCTCCGGCCGACGGTGGCGCCGCGCCCTCCCGGCCGAAGCCCGGCCCCGGGGCGGTCCCGCCGCGACCGGGCAGCCCGGCGGCCGGTCGGCCGGCGGCTCCCGGCACCCCCACCGCGCCGCCCGGCCGCGCCGGCGGTCGACCGCCGGCGCGTAGCGGCGGTAACAACCCGTTCGGCATCACGCCGGGCGGTCAGCGGCCGGCGGCTGCCGGCGGCCCCCGCCCGAACAACCCGGCGTCGATGCCGCCCCGGCCGAGTCCCGCCTCGATGCCGCCCCGGCCGAGTCCCGCCTCGATGCCCACCCAGCGGCCGGGTCGCCCCGGCGGCGGGCCGGGCCGTCCCGGCGGTCCCGGTGGCGGGGCCGGTCGTCCCGGTGGCGGTGGCGGTGGCGGTGGTTACCGCGGCGGTCCCGGTGGCGGTGGCGGCGGTGGCGGTGGCTACCGCGGCGGTCCCGGCGGTGGCGGTGGCGGTGGCTACCGCGGCGGTCCCGGTGGCGGTGGCGGTGCCGGTGGCGGCGGTGGCTACCGCGGCGGGCCGGGTGGCGCGCCGGGCGGTGGCGGTCGCCCCGGTGGCGGCGGTCGCGGTCGTGGCGGCGGTGCGGCCGGTGCCTTCGGGCGTCCGGGCGGTAAGCCGACCCGGGGTCGCAAGTCGAAGAAGCAGCGCAGACAGGAGTTCGACAACCTCTCCGCCCCGACCATGAGCTCGGGTGCGCCCCGGGGTCAGGGCCAGGTGGTCCGGCTGTCGCGCGGTGCCTCGCTCTCCGATTTCGCCGACAAGATCAACGGCAACCCGGGCTCGCTGGTCCAGGAGATGTTCAACCTGGGCGAGATGGTCACGGCGACCCAGTCGTGCTCCGACGAGACGCTGCTGCTGCTCGGCGAGCACCTCGGCTTCGACGTGCAGATCGTCAGCCCCGAGGACGAGGACCGCGAGCTGCTCGCGCAGTTCAACATCGACCTCGACGCCGCGGTCGACAGCGCCCGGCTGGTCAGCCGGCCGCCGGTGGTGACCGTGATGGGTCACGTCGACCACGGTAAGACCAAGCTGCTCGACGCGATCCGCAAGGCGAACGTCGTCGAGGGCGAGGCCGGTGGCATCACCCAGCACATCGGTGCCTACCAGGTGCACGTGCCGCACGAGGGGGAAGACCGGGCGCTGACCGTCATCGACACCCCGGGTCACGAGGCGTTCACCGCCATGCGGGCCCGTGGTGCCCAGGTGACCGACATCGTGGTGCTGGTGGTGGCGGCCGACGACGGCGTCATGCCGCAGACGATCGAGGCGCTCAACCACGCGAAGGCGGCCGAGGTGCCGATCGTGGTCGCGGTTAACAAGATCGACAAGCCCGAGGCCAACCCGGACAAGGTGCGCCAGCAGCTGACCGAGTACGGCCTCGTCGCCGAGGAGTACGGCGGCGAGACCATGTTCGTCAACGTGGCGGCCAAGCCCGGCATCGGCATCGAGGAGCTGCTCGAGGCGATCCTGCTGACCGCCGACGCGTCGCTGGAGCTGACCGCTCCGACCGACGGGCCGGCGCAGGGTGTCGCGATCGAGGCGCACCTCGACAAGGGGCGCGGCGCGGTGGCCACCGTACTGGTGCAGAAGGGCACCCTGCGGGCCGGCGACTCGATCGTCGCCGGTGGGGCGCACGGCCGGGTCCGGGCGATGCTCGACGAGAACGGCAAGCAGGTCAGCGAGGCCGGTCCGGCGCGTCCGGTGCTGGTGCTCGGCCTGACCGCGGTGCCCAGCGCCGGTGACACCTTCCTCGCCGCGGCGGACGACCGCACGGTGCGGCAGATCGCCGAGCAGCGCCAGGCACGGCGGCGGGCGGCCAGCTTCGCCAACTCCCGTGGCCGGGCCACCCTTGAGACGCTCATGGAGCAGATCAAGGAGGGCGAGAAGACCTCGCTCAACCTCATCCTCAAGGGCGACGTCTCCGGTTCGGTGGAGGCGCTCGAGGACGCGCTGTTCAAGCTCGACATCCCCGAGGAGGTTCAGCTCAAGATCCTCGACCGGGGCGTCGGTGCCATCACGGAGAGCAACGTGATGCTGGCGAGCGCGTCGGACGAGGCGGCGACGATCATCGGCTTCAACGTGCGGGCCTCCAACAAGGTCCGCGAGATCGCCGACCGCGAGGGCGTGGAGATCCGGTACTACACGGTCATCTACCAGGCCATCGAGGAGATCGACGCGGCGCTCAAGGGCCTGCTCAAGCCGGAGTTCGAGGAGGTCGAGCTGGGCAGCGCGGAGATCCGCGACGTCTTCCGCTCGTCCAAGGTCGGCAACATCTCCGGTTGTATCGTCCGGTCCGGGGTCATCCGCCGCAACGCCAAGGCGCGGCTGCTCCGCGACGGCGCGGTCGTGGCGGACAACCTCACGATCAGCTCGCTCAAGCGGTTCAAGGACGACGCGACCGAGGTGCGCGAGGGCTTCGAGTGTGGTCTGACCCTGGGTAACTACAACAATGTCCAGGTCGGCGACATCATCGAAACCTTCGAGATGCGGGAGAAGCCCCGCGCCTGATCCGGCTCACATCTGATCGAGGGGTTCCCGCCGGCCTGGCGGGAACCCCTCGATCGTGGGCGGGAGGTATCGTGCCCCACGATGTTCACCGGAACCGCGATCTTCGACCTGCTGCTGCCCGGCGACGCCCGGTCGCTGAAGGCCAAGAGATCATACGTACGCCCCATCGTCGCCGCCCTGCGCCGGTTCGAGGTCTCGGCCGCCGAGGTCGGCGCGCTGGACCTGCACGGCCGGGCGCTGATCGGCGTGGCCGTGGTGGCCGCCGAACCCGGTCACGCCGGCGAGGTCCTCGACTCCTGCGAGCGGATGGTCGCCGCCCGACCCGAGGTCGAACTGCTGTCGGTCCGGCGTCGGCTGCTGGGCTTGGACGACTGAGCCACCGCCGGTTCCCCAGCGGCCGTCGCGGGTAGTGTTCCTGAGGTTGGTTTGATGCCGTGGAGGTGCGGAAGATGTCGGATCCGGCGAAGGTACGCCGGCACGCCGAGCGCGTGCGTGAGCTGGTCGCCTCGGTGGTGCGTACCCAGATCAAGGACCCCCGGTTGGGCATGATCACCATCACCGACGCGCGCATCACCGCCGACCTGCGGGAGGCGACGGTCTTCTACACCGTGCTCGGCGACGCGGCCGCCCAGGCGGGCACGGCGGCGGCGCTGGAGAGCGCCAAGGGCATGCTGCGCAGCACCGTCGGCAAGGCCCTCGGGCTGCGGCACTCGCCGAGCCTGGCCTTCGTCCTCGACGACGTGCAGGACCAGGTCAAGCACATCGACGAACTGCTGGTGGCGGCCCGCAACGCCGACGCGGAGGTACAGCGACTGGCGGCCCGCGCCGAGTACGCCGGCGACGCCCAGCCGTACCGGATCGACGACGAGGACGCCGACGACGCTGGCGCGGACGACGACGATGCGGACGACGACGAGACGGACGAGCCTGCCGGCGGCCGGTCGACAGCCGGCGGGGACCGACGGTGACAGCGCTCGCCGTGGCCGGCCGGGACAACGCCGTGGGGGAGCCCGCCGGTGCCGAGGGGCCGGTCGCGGGGGACGCTACCGGGCCGACCGAGGCGGAGTGGGCGGCCGCCGTCGCGGCCGTCCGGGACCTGCCGCCCGACCGGCGGGTGCTGCTGATCTGTCACGTCAACCCGGACGGCGACGCGCTCGGCAGCATGCTCGGCTTCGCCCTCGGTCTGCGCCGGCTCGGCTACCGGGCGGTGCAGGCCACCTTCCCGGGCCGGCCCGAGCTACCCGAGGCGTTCCAGGCGATGCCCGGCCTGGACCTGCTGGTACCGGCGGCGGCCGCCTGGACCGATCCGGACCTGGTGCTCTCCTTCGACGCGGCGAGCGCGTCCCGGCTCGGCGAGCTGGCCGACCGGCTGACCGGCCCGGCCACCGCCGTGGTGATCGACCACCACGCCTCGAACACCCGGTTCGGCACGGTGCACCTGGTCGACCCGACGGCCGCCGCCACCTCGGTGGTGGTCGAGCAGCTGCTCGACCGGCTCGGCGTACCGCTGGACGTGGAGATCGCCGAGTGCCTCTACGTGGCCCTGGCGACCGACACCGGCTCGTTCCGATTCGAGATGACCACCCCGGCCGTGCACGAGATGGCGGCCCGGCTGCTCGCCACCGGCCTGCGGCCCGGCGAGATCTCCCGGCGGATCTTCGACACCCGGCCGTTCGGCGCGGTCCGGCTCTACGGCGACGTGCTGCGGCGTACCCGGTTGGAGCCCGAGGCGGTCGGCGGGCGCGGCCTGGTCTGGACGTACGCGACCCTGGACGACCTGGCCCGGCACCGGCAGCGGCCGCCGGTGCTGGAGCCGCTCATCGACTCGATCCGGTGTACCGCGGAGGCCGACGTGAGCTGCCTGGTGAAGCAGGTCGCCCCGGGGGAGTGGGCGGTCTCGTTGCGTAGCAAGGGCGGTGTCGACGTGAGCGCCGTCGCGGTGGCGCTGGGCGGCGGCGGGCACCGGCTCGCCGCCGGGTTCACCGGCCGCGGCGAGGTGGAGGAGGTCGTCGCGGCGGTCCGCGCCGAACTGCCCGGCACCGGCGAACCGGGCGAAGATCAGGGATAACCCGGGGGCGCCTTGCTTCCCGCTTCCCGGGATGGCAGGGACAATTGACGGATGGACCAGCAGCCGGAGATCGCAGCCGAGGTGCCGAAGGCGTGGGACAGACCGGTGGTGACCGTGCCGGTGCTCGTCTGCCTGTCGCTGGTCGGCGGACAGTTGCCGTCCTTCTCGACCCAGGCCAACATCTACACCATCGGCACCGGGGGTGCGCTGATCTGGCTCGGCCTCAGCAACCGGATGCCGCGCCGCGAGGTGCCGCGCCGGCTCGGGCCGGGCACCGTCTGGTGGGTGCTGCCGGCGGCGCTGTTCGGCATCTTCGAGGGCGCCACCTTCGTGCTCGGCTCCGGTGACGACTTCCCGACCTTCTCCGGGCTCGCCGACCCGCTGCTGGAGGACCGGATGGTGCGCTCGGTGGCGTACTTCGCGTGGCTGTCGGCGTTCTGGGGACTGGTGCGCCGATGAGCGCGACCCGGGCGTTGGCGATCGGCGGCTTCCTCACCGCGCTGGTCCTGTTCGCCGTGGTGGAGTGGGCGGCCCGCCGGGAGGGGTCCCGGATTCCCACCCTCGGCGAGGTCTGTGCCTACGTGATGCAGTACGAGGTGGGGTCGGTGCCGGTGGGCCGGATCGGGTTGTTCGGCTTCTGGTGGTGGGTGGGCTGGCACTTCTTCGCCCGGTGAATCCGCTCACCTGTCCGGATGGTGGGAACAGTGCGCACCATGTGGACCTGAACGATAACTTGGGTTGATAGGCACCGCTCCAGGGTCAACCGACCCGGGCTTTCGCTGCCCTGGCCCACCCACCCGGCGATCCCGGGTGCCGGCGACGAGGGCGCTCAGCAGAACCGCCCGCCGTACGCCGCCCGTGCGCGGCCGTGCGCACCCTGGAAGGACACCATCCCGATGGCCACCAAGCCCACGCCCAAGCCCGTCGACGACGCCCGCGAGCAGGCCCGCCGGGCCCTGCAGACCTCGATGGACACCCGTCAGTAGCCGCCGACCCGCTCACTCCAGATCGGGCATCAGGCCCTGTTCCCGGAGTTGCTGGATGTGCAGTTCCGGTGGCGGCTCCGGGTCCCAGTCGGATGGTCGCGGCCCCTCCGGTCCGTCCGGTCCGACCCGGACGAAGGTCTCCACCCGGGTGATCCGGCACCGGACGCCCTGCACCTCGAACTCGTCGGTGCGCGGCGGCTTGCGCTCCCGGCGGGCCCGGTCGTAGGCGGCCATCACCTCCTCGATCGTGGCGTCCTCGTGCGGGAGGATGTCGGTGAAGCTGAACGCCGCCGAGTCCCGCGCCGCCTGTGGCGTCGGGTAGGTGGCGAACGACCGCGGCTGCCACCGGCCGGCCACGAACTCCCCGACGGTGAAGCCGACCGGTAGCAGCACCACGTTCGGGTGGGTGACGAGCGCCAACCGGGAGTCCGTCCGGACCGCCTCGGGGACGATGCCGGCCTGGTAGAAGGCGGGGACCATCTCCATCCGCAGCAACCCGTCGGAGAGCCCGGTGGCCGCGGCGGGGTCGATGACGAAGTTCTCGAACGGGGACGGCGCCCGGTGCGACTCGCCCGGCGGATACGGGTCCGGGTCGGTGGGCCGGGGCGGCTCCGGGCCGTCGGTCCCCATCCGGATGAACGGCTGGCCGCGGATGATCCGGTAGCGGTGGCCGTGGACCGTCAGCTCGTTGACCACCTCCCAGTCGAGCGTCCGGAACGCGGCCCGGTACTCGGCCCGTTCGGCCGCGTTGCCGGGGACGTCCGGGGTCTCGCTGAGCCGCATCCGGAAGTACGAGCCGAGCCCGTCGCGAGCGCCCTGCGGCTGGGAGTCGGCGTACATGCTCAGGATCCGCCACCGGCCGGCGACCTCCACCGCGTAGCCGAAGGCCGGTGCTCCCCAGAGGAGCCTGGGGTAACTGCGCGAGCGGATCCGCGCGTCCTGTTCGCAGACCGCCGAGACGGGGTCGTCGCGGTGCTCGATCCTGATCAGCAGGTGTTCCGGAACCTGCTCACCGTGATAGGTCATGCACGCAGTGTGCCCTAACGCCCATCGATGCGCAGCCCCCAACGCCCCACATTTATCGACAAATAGAGATCAAGTCCCTCAGTGCAACGCTCATGCGGCTCCGGGCGCGCTCGGCCTCCGGTCGGAGACCGAGCGCGACCCCCGTGGCCCCGGGCCGGTCTCGGTCAGCGGGCGGTGCGGCGGTGGAACAGGTACGTCGCGGCCAGGTACCCGGCGATCAGGATGCCGCCGAACCAGGCCAGCGAGAGCCAGCCGCTGGCGCCGATCGGGGTGCCGTGCAGCAGGCCCCGGACGGTCTCGATGATCGGCGTCACCGGCTGGTTGTCGGCGATCGCGCGCAGCCCGGCCGGCATCGTGTCGGTCGGCACGAACGCGCTGCTCAGATAGGGCAGGAAGAGGATGAAGAAGGTGAACCCGCTGGCCCCCTCCACGCTGCTGGCGAGCATGCCGAGCGCCACCGACGCCCAGGACATCGCCAGCACGTAGAGGACCAGCAGCCCGGTGACCGCCAGCCACCGCGGGAGGCCGGCGTCGCTGCGGAAGCCGGCGGCCACGGCCACCCCGATGACGAGCACGGTCGCGAACGCGTTGCGGGCCAGGCTGGCCACCACGTGCCCGGTGAGCACCGCCGTGCTGCGGATCGGCAGCGTCCGGAACCGGTCCATCGCCCCGCTCGTCATGTCGTGCGCGACGCTCACCGCCGTGGTGGAGGCGCCGTAGCCGGTGCAGAGCAGGATGATCCCGGGCACCACGTAGTTGACGTACTCGGCCCGGCTGGTGCCGATCGCCCCGCCGAAGACGTAGACGAAGAGCAGCATCAGCATGACCGGCAACGCCGCCGACAGCAGCAGCGAGTCGACGTTGCGGGTGCTGTGCCGCAGACTGCGTCCGATCATGATCATTGCGGTCACGGTCGCGCTCCTTCGAGTGGCCGATTGGTGGGGCGCGCGGTCAGGGCCAGGAACACGTCGTCCAGGCTCGGCCGGCGCAGGATGATCCGCTCGACCGGGATGCCCCGGCCGGCGAGCAGGTCGAGCAGCTGCCGGACCTGGTCGGCGCTGCCGTCGGTGGGAACGTCGAGCCGCCAGCCCGGCGGGTCGAGCCGGACCGCCCGGCCGGCCAGCTCGGCGGCGGCCAGGTCGAGGTGGCCGGCGGTGGCGAACGCCAGCTCGGCCCGCTCGCCGCCGACCTGCGCCTTGAGGTCGTCGGCGGTGCCCTCGGCGATCACCCGCCCCTGGTCGAGCACGGTGATCCGGTCGGCGAGCCGGTCCGCCTCCTCCAGGTACTGGGTGGTCAGCAGGACGGTGACGCCGGCGTCGGCCAGGCCCCGGACGACGCTCCACACCTGTTGGCGGCTGCGCGGGTCCAGCCCGGTGGTCGGCTCGTCGAGGACGATCAACGACGGCCGGGCGATCAGGCTGACGGCGAGGTCGAGCCGTCGGCGCATGCCGCCGGAGTAGGTCTTCGCCAGCCGGCCCCGGGCGTCGGCCAGGTCGAACTCGACGAGCAGTTCGGCGGCCCGGCGGCGGGCCTCGGCCCGGCCCAGCCGGTGCAGCCGGGCCATCATCACCAGGTTCTCCTCGCCGGTGAGCAGCTCGTCGACGGCGGCGTACTGGCCGGTCAGGCTCAGCGACGCGCGGACCTGGCCCGGCTCGCGGCGGACGTCGTGGCCCGCGACCCGGGCCGTGCCGGCGTCCGCCCTGATCAGGGTGGACAGGATCCGCACCATGGTGGTCTTGCCGGCCCCGTTCGGGCCGAGCAGGGCCCGCACGGTGCCGCGTTCCACCGTCAGGTCGACCCCGTCGAGCACCCTGAGCTGGCCGTACGACTTTCTGATTCCGGTTGCCTGGACAACCGTCCGAGCTGCCATCTCCCCGCCTCCGTGTATGTCATAAACTGATGTGTACGTTATACACAGACCTAGGATGTGGGGTCAAGCAGCCACGACACAGGGGAGATATGGACGCGACCGACACCGACGGGCTGGCCCGCCGGCTGGAACTGCTCTGGGGGGAGCGCGCCGGAGCCGAGCGCCGGTCCCGGCCCGGCCTCAGCCTGGAACGGGTGGTCGGGGCCGCGATCGAGGTCGCCGACGCGGAGGGGCTGGCTCAGCTGTCGATGAGCCGGGTGGCCGACCGGCTCGGCTTCACCACCATGTCGCTCTACCGCTACGTGCGCAGCAAGGACGAGCTGCTGATGCTGATGGAGGAGGCCGCCATCGGCCCGCCGCCGCCGCTGCCCGGACCGGACGACGGCTGGCGGGCCGGGCTGCAGGAATGGGTACGCCAGCACCTGGCCATCTACCACCGCCACCCGTGGCTGCTGCAGATCCCGATCAGCGGTCCGCCGCTGACCCCGAACAACCTGCTCTGGTTCGAGCGGGGGCTGCGGATTCTCGGCGCCACCGGACTGCGGGCTGAGGAGAAGGTCGGCGTGATCCAGCTCGTCGCCGGGTACGTCCGCAACGAGGCGCAGCTCAGCCGCGACCTGCTGGCCGCCGAGGCGGCGGCGGTCGCCGCCGGCGGCGAGCCGGTCAGCTACGGCCGGATGCTGGCCAAACTCATCGACACCGAGCGCTTTCCGGCACTGTCCGAGATGGTGGCCGACGGAGTCTTCGACATTCCGGAGGGCTACTCCGAGGAGGACTTCGACTTCGGGCTGCAGCGGGTGCTGGACGGCGTCGAGGTCCTGGTCCGAACCCGCGCCGAGTGACCGGGTCGGCATCCGGGACCGGGTCGTCGACACCGACCGGGTCGGCGTCCGGGACTGAACCGGCGTCCGGGACCGGGTCGGCGACACCGACCGGACCAGCGTCTGGGACGGTGTCGGCGCGGCGGATCGCCGCGCTGGCGTTGCCCGCCCTGGCCGTGCTTGCCGCCGAGCCGCTCTACGTGCTTGTCGACACGGCGGTGGTCGGGCACCTCGGGTCGGTTCCGCTGGCGGCGCTGGCCATCGGCGGCACCACGATGACGCTGATCGCCTGGCTCGGCACGGTGACCGCCTACGGCACCACCGGCCGGGCCGCCCGCCGGTTCGGCGCCGGTGACCGGCCCGCCGCGGTGGCCGAGGGCGTCCAGGCCAGCTGGCTGGCCCTCACCGTCGGCGTCGGGCTGGCGGTGCTCGCCCAGCCGGCGGCGGAACCGCTGGCGCGTACCCTGGCCGGCGCTGACTCGGACGTGGCCGGCGCCGCCGCCGGGTGGTTGCGGATCGCGGCGCTGGGCGCCCCCGGCCTGCTGCTGGCGGCGGCCGGCAACGGCTGGCTGCGCGGCGTCCAGGACACCCGCCGGCCGCTCTGGTTCGTGCTCGGGCCGTGTCTGCTCTCCGCCCTGCTCTGCCCGGTGCTCGTCTATCCGGTCGGACTCGGGCTGACCGGTTCGGCGGTGGCGAACGTGGTCGCGCAGACCCTCTCGGGGGCGCTCTTCGCCGCCGCCCTGGTGGCCGAGCGGGTGGCGCTGCGGCCCCGGCCACGGCTGATCCGCCGGCAGCTCGTCCTCGGCCGGGACCTGCTCATCCGGGGGCTGGCCTTCCAGGCGAGCTTCCTGTCGGCGACCGCCGTCGCGGCCCGGTTCGGGGTCGCCGCCGTCGCCGCACACCAGATCGCGCTGCAGTTGTGGTTCTTCACCGCACTGGCGATGGACGCGCTGGCCATCGCGGCCCAGTCGCTGGTCGGTGCCGCGCTCGGCGCCGGTGACGCGGCCGGCGCCCGCCGGCTGGCCCGCCGGATCGCGTTCATCGGGCTGGCCTGCGGCAGCGGGTTCGGCCTGCTCATCGCCGCCGGGGCCTGGGCGGTGCCGACCTGGTTCAGCCCCGACCCGCAGGTGCACCGGCAGGCCCTGACCGCCTGGCCGTGGTTCGTGGCGATGCAGCCGCTGGCCGGGGTGGTGTTCGCCCTGGACGGTGTGCTCATCGGCGCCGGTGACATCCGCCATCTGCGCAATCTGACCGTGCTGGCCGCCGGCGGCGGGTTCCTGCCGGCGATCTGGACGGCGTACGCGCTGGACCTCGGACTCGGCGGGATCTGGGCCGGCCTCACCCTTTTCGTGGTGCTCCGGCTGGTCGGCCTGCTGCTGCGGCTGCGCTCCGGCCGCTGGGCGGTGACCGGCGCCGTGCGGGTCTGACCGGCCCGCTCAGACCAGGGAGAAGATCGCGTACGCGCCGAGGACCATGGCGAGCGCCAGCAGCCAGGAGACGAAGAACGCCACGATCTTGAAGCCGACCGGGAAGCGCTGGTAGAGGCGGCGACGTTCCTGCCAGGCCCACCAGCGCCGCTGCAGCGCCCGCCAGGCCGGCCGCCGGTCCAGCGCCGTCGACACCCGCCGGCCCAGGGTCATCCGGGGTGGCGGCGGGTCGCGCATCCAGTCCGGCAGCGTCGACTGCCGGCGTTCCCAGTTGGGCTGCTCGGGCGGAGCGGGTGCCCCGCCTGTCGTGCCGTTCATCCGACCTCCCCGTGGTCCGCGTCGCCCGATGCGGCGCGCGCCATCGATTGTCGCAATGCCGCGCCTCCGGCGCTGCCGGATTTTCGACCGGCAGAACCGGGTTCTCAGCCGGCAGAACCGGGTTCTCAGCCGGCAGAATCGGGATCCGGCCGGCTGAACCGGTTTCTCGGCTGAACCGGTCGTGGTCGCGTTTAGGGGTCAGGTTCGCCGCCCCGGCGGCCGGGCGGTCGCCCGGTCTGGCAGGCTTGACCGTCGTGAGTACCGACGGCCTGATCGTGGTGGACAAGCCCGGCGGCATGACGTCGCACGACGTGGTGTCGCGGATCCGCCGGCTGGCCCGGACCCGCCGGGTCGGCCACGGCGGCACTCTCGATCCGATGGCGACCGGCGTGCTGGTCATCGGCGTCGGCCGGGCCACCCGCCTGCTGACCTACGTGATCGGCGCCGGCAAGAGCTACACCGCCACCATCCGGCTCGGCCAGTCCACGCTCACCGACGACGCCGAGGGCGAGGTGCTGGCCGGCGCCGGGGCCGCCGGGGTGACCGAGTCCGCCATCCGGGCCGGCCTGGCCGCGCTGAGCGGCAAGATCGACCAGGTTCCGAGCGCGGTCAGCGCCATCAAGATCAACGGTCAGCGGGCGTACCAGCGGGTCCGGGACGGGGAACAGGTCGAGATCGCCGCCCGCCGGGTCACGGTGACCCGGCTCGACGCGCTCGCCATCCGGCCGGGGCGCGCGGGCGAGACGGCCGTGCTCGACGTGGATGTGGCGGTGGACTGCTCCTCCGGGACCTACATCCGGGCGCTGGCCCGGGACCTCGGCGCCGGGCTCGGAGTGGGTGGGCACCTGACCGCGTTGCGGCGTACCGCGGTCGGCGGCTTCACGCTGGCCGAGGCGGCGACCCTGCCGCAGTTGGAGGAGATCGCTCCGGAGGTGGTGCGCCTGCCGTTGGCCGAGGCGGCCCGCCGGTTCTTCCCGCAGCGGCAGGCCGATCCGGCCGAGAGCCGGGTGCTCGCGCACGGCGGCCCGCTGGCGGTGGCCGGCATCGACGGCCCGTACGCGGTCTTCGATCCGGATGGCACGCTGATCGCCATCGTCCGGGAACGCGAGGGCCGGGCCCGGGCGGAGATCGTGCTGGCGCCGGCCTGACCGACAGGCCGCGCCCGACCCGGTGGAGGGGGAGTACGCAGGATGCAGCGCTGGCGGGGGTATGACGGGGTGCCGGGCGGCTGGGGCCGGTCGGTGGTGACCATCGGCGTCTTCGACGGTGTCCACAAGGGACATCAGGCGATCATCGGGCACACCGTCAAACGGGCCACGGAGCTGGGCGTACGGTCGGTGGTCGTCACCTTCGACCCGCACCCGGCCGAGGTGGTGCGGCCCGGGTCGCACCCGGCGGTGCTGACCGAGCCGGGGCGCAAGGCCGAGTTGATCGAGGCGCTCGGCGTGGACGTGCTCTGCGTGGTCCCCTTCACCCCGGACTTCTCCCGGCTGCCGGCCGAGGCGTTCGCGCACGACGTGCTCGTCGATCACCTGCACGCCGCCCTGGTGGTGGTCGGGGAGAACTTCCGGTTCGGACACCGGGCGGCCGGCGACGTGCCGCTGCTGGAACAGCTCGGCCGCCGGTTCGGGTTCGGGGTCCAGGCGCCGCCGCTGGTCGTCGACGAGGGCACCATCTTCTCGTCCACCTACATCCGGGCGTCGGTCGACGCCGGGGACGTGGCGGCCGCCGCCGCCGTGCTCGGCCGGCCGCACCGGCTGGAGGGCGTGGTGGTCCGTGGCGACCAGCGCGGCCGCGAACTCGGCTACCCCACGGCCAACCTGCTCTGCCACCGGTACGCGGCAGTGCCGGCCGACGGGGTCTACGCGGCCCGGCTGGTGCGGCACGGCGGCCGGGCCGGCGGGGGAGCCGGGACGGTCCTGCCGGCCGCCGTCTCGATCGGCACCAACCCGACCTTCTCCGGCCGGGAGCGCCGGGTCGAGGCGTACGCGCTGGATTTCGACGGCGACCTGTACGGCGAGCGGGTGGCGCTGGACTTCGTCGCCTACCTGCGGGAGACCCGCCGGTACGACGGGATCGAGCCGCTGCTGGCGCAGATCGCCGAGGACGTGGAGCAGACCCGCCGGCTGGTCGTCTGACCGCGCGGCGTGCCCTTGCCGTGGCGCGGCGGGGTCGGGCTGGTAACCTGGCGGGGACGTCGGGTCACCGACTGGGTCCTCGCCTGCCTGCACGACGCCGCGGGTGCGAGGTTTCCGACACCGGCACCGACCGGGTCGGCCCGAACCACAACGAACCCACAAGAACAGGGAGAAAATGGCGCTCGACCAGGAAGCCAAGAGCAAGATCCGCCAGGAGTACGCCACCGCCGAGGGCGACACCGGTTCGCCCGAGGTGCAGGTCGCGGTCCTGACCAAGCGGATCGCCGAGCTCACCGAGCACCTGAAGGTGCACAAGCACGACCACCACAGCCGCCGCGGCCTGCTGCTGCTCGTCGGCCGCCGCCGCCGGCTCCTGAACTACCTGCAGAAGAAGGAAATCAACCGCTACCGGTCGCTCATCGAGCGACTCGGCCTGCGCCGGTGACCCGCGCGGGGAGGTGACCCGGTCGGGTCGCCTCCCCGCCGCACCACCCGACAACAGGGGCCCGAACGCGACCGCCCGATGGGGAGCCGGTCAGCGTACCGGTCCTCGGTAGTGGCCCCCGGGCCGGCCGGACCACACGGCACCCCGGGCGCTTCGATCGAAGACCGGCCGTCTGAACAGCTCCGCCCAGGTCGTGAGCCCCATGACCTAAGGAGCACGACCTACCCATGACCGAGCAGAACATCCTCGGCACCGAACACCGCACCGCCGTGATCGACAACGGATCCTTCGGAACCCGTGAGGTCACCTTCTCCACCGGCCGGCTGGCCCAGCAGGCCGCCGGTTCGGTGATCGCCCAGCTCGGCGACACCACGGTGCTCTCGGCCACCACGGCGAGCAAGCAGCCCAAGGACTACCTCGACTTCTTCCCGCTGACCGTCGACGTGGAGGAGCGGATGTACGCCGCCGGGCGGATCCCCGGCTCGTTCTTCCGCCGCGAGGGCCGTCCCAGCGAGGACGCCATCCTCACCTGCCGGCTCACCGACCGGCCGCTGCGCCCGACCTTCGCCAAGGGCCTGCGCAACGAGGTCCAGATCGTCGCCACCATCCTGGCGCTGGACCCGGAGCACCCCTACGACGTGATCGCCATCAACGCGGCGTCGATGTCCACCAAGCTCTCCGGCCTGCCCTTCTCCGGCCCGATCGGCGCCACCCGGGTGGCCCACGTCGACGGCCACTGGGTCGCCTTCCCGACCCTGGAGGAGCTGGGCCGGGCCACCTTCGACATGGTCGTGGCCGGCCGGGCGCTGCCGGACGGCGACGTCGCGATCATGATGGTCGAGGCCGAGGCCACCCCGCACGCGGTCGGCCTGATCGCCGCCGGCGCCACCGCCCCCACCGAGGAGATCGTGGCCAGCGGGCTGGAGGCCGCCAAGCCGGCCATCCGCGAGCTGTGCCGGGCGCAGAGCGAGTTGGCCGAGGTCGCCGGCAAGCCGGTCGCCGAGTTCCCGGTCTTCCTCGACTACACCGACGACATCTACGACGAGGTCGTCGCCATCTCCCGCGACGAGGTCGGCAACGCGCTGCGGATCGCCGGCAAGGCCGAGCGCGAGGAGACCCTCAACCAGCTCAAGGACCGGGTGGTCGAGCAGCTCGCCGAGCGGTTCGAGGGCCGCGAGAAGGAGGTCAGCGCCGCGTTCCGGTCGCTGACCAAGTCCGAGGTACGGGCCCGGGTGCTGCGCGACCAGGTCCGCATCGACGGCCGCGGGCCGCGCGACATCCGCCCGCTGACCGCCGAGACCGGGGTGCTGCCCCGGGTGCACGGCTCGGCACTGTTCGAGCGGGGCGAGACGCAGATCCTCGGCGTCACCACCCTGAACATGCTCCGCCTGGAGCAGACCCTGGACACCCTGGCGCCGGAGAAGTCCAAGCGCTACATGCACAACTACAACTTCCCGCCGTACTCGACCGGCGAGACCGGCCGGGTCGGCTCGCCGAAGCGGCGTGAGATCGGCCACGGCGCGCTCGCCGAGCGGGCCCTGGTGCCGGTGCTGCCGGCCCGCGAGGAGTTCCCGTATGCGATCCGCCAGGTCTCCGAGGCGCTCGGCTCGAACGGGTCGACGAGCATGGGTTCGGTCTGCGCCTCCACCATGTCGCTGCTCTCGGCCGGCGTGCCGCTGAAGGCGCCGGTGGCCGGCATCGCGATGGGGCTGATCTCCGACGAGGTCGACGGCAAGACCCAGTACGTGACGCTCACCGACATCCTCGGCGCCGAGGACGCCTTCGGCGACATGGACTTCAAGGTCGCCGGCACCCCGGACTTCGTGACCGCGCTGCAGCTCGACACCAAGCTCGACGGCATCCCGTCGGACGTGCTGGCCGCCGCGCTGCAGCAGGCGTACGAGGCCCGGCAGACCATCCTCGGTGTGATGCGCGAGGCGATCGACGGCCCGGCCTCGATGTCCGACCACGCCCCCCGGGTGACCACGGTGAAGATCCCGGTCGACAAGATCGGCATGGTGATCGGGCCGAAGGGCCAGACCATCAACGCCATCCAGGACGAGACCGGCGCCGACATCTCCATCGAGGACGACGGCACCATCTACGTCGGCGCCACCAACGGCCCGTCGGCCGACGCCGCGGTGGAGCGGATCAACGCCATCGCCAACCCGACCCTGCCGAAGGTCGGCGACAAGTTCCTCGGCACGGTCGTCAAGACCGCCCCGTTCGGGGCGTTCGTCTCGCTGCTGCCGGGCCGCGACGGCCTGCTGCACATCTCCAAGGTGGGCGACGGCAAGCGGGTCGAGCGGGTGGAGGACTACCTCAACGTGGGCGACCGGGTCGAGGTGCAGATCGCCGACATCGACGCCCGCGGCAAGATCTACCTGGACAAGGTCCGGCCCGAGGGGGAGGCCGCGCCGGCGGCCGAGTCCGACGGTGGAGAGCGCCCCGCCGGCCGCGACCGCGGCGACCGGGGACCGCGCGACCGGGGCGACCGGGAGCGCGGCGAGCGTGGCCCGGGCCGCGGTGACGGTGAGGGTGGTGGCGAGCGCCGCCGCCGCAACCGGCACAGCTGATCCGCGCCGGATGAGCCAACCACCCCGGGCCGTCACCCGCACCATCGCCACCGACCCGCTGGGCGGCACGGTACGCCGTACCGTGCTGCCCAGCGGGCTGCGGGTCCTCACCGAGGCGATCCCGGCGATGCGCAGCGTGTCGTTCGGGATCTGGGTCGGGGTCGGCTCCCGGGACGAGACGGGGCCTCTCTCGGGCGTCTCGCACTTCCTGGAGCACCTGCTCTTCAAGGGCACCAGCCGGCGCACCGCGTTGCAGATCTCGGCCGAGATCGAGGCGGTGGGCGGCGAGACGAACGCCTTCACCACCAAGGAGTACACCTGCTACTACGCCCGGGTGCTCGACCAGGACCTGCCGCTGGCCATCGACGTGATGTGCGACCTGGTCGCCGACTCGCAGCTGGCCGAGGCGGACGTCGAGACCGAGCGCGGCGTGATCCTCGAAGAGATCGCCATGCACGACGACGAGCCCGGTGACGAGGTGCACGACCTGTTCACCCGGGCGGTCTACGGCGACCATCCGCTGGGGCGGCTGATCTCCGGCACCGAGGAGACCATCTCCCCGATGACCCGGCGACAGATCAACGGCTTCTACCGGCGCCGCTACACCCCGCCGGCGATCGTGATCGCCGCCGCCGGCAACCTGGACCACGCCGAGGTGCTCCGGCAGGTCCGCCGGGCGTTGCGCGGCACCGCCCTGGACAGCGAGCCGGCGGCGCCGGCTCCGCTGCGGTCGGCCACCACCCGGGTACGGACCCAGCCGCCGGACACCACCGTCGAGCACAAGGAGACCGAGCAGGCGCACGTGGTGCTCGGCTGCCCGGGCATCGGCCGGCACGACGACCGGCGGTTCGCGCTCGGGGTGCTCAACAACATCCTCGGCGGCGGCATGTCCAGCCGACTGTTCCAGGAGGTCCGGGAGCGCCGCGGGCTTGCCTACTCGGTCTACTCCTACTCCAGCCAGTACGCCGAGACCGGCCTGTTCGCCGTCTACGCCGGCTGCGCACCCGGCAAGGTGGACGAGGTGCTGGAGCTGATCCGGGTCGAGTTGGCGACGGTGGCCCGCGACGGTCTCACCGAGGCCGAGCTGGCCCGCGGCAAGGGGATGACCAAGGGCTCGTACGTGCTCGGCCTGGAGGACACCGGTTCGCGGATGAGCCGGCTGGCCAAGGGGGAGCTGCTCTACGGCGACGTGCTCTCCGTCGACGAGATGTTGACCCGGGTCGACGCGGTCACTGTCGGCGAGGTCAACACGCTCGCCGCCGAACTGCTCGCCCGACCGATGTCGCTGGCCGTCGTCGGCCCCTTCGACCAGGCCGACTTCGCCCCGGGTCGCCAGTGATCACGAAGGATCCGGTGAAGCCTCCGCGATCACGGGCGGTCCGGCCGGTGGCGATTGCGGGTGGGATAGGTTGAGGCCGTGAGCGACGCGCGGGGATTTCCCAGTAACGGATCGGACCCGTCCGGTGGGCTGCTGCGGGTCGGGGTGCTCGGGGCGCGGGGCCGGATGGGCGCGCAGGTGTGTCAGGCGGTGGACGGCGCCGAGGATCTGGCCCTGGTCGCGGCGATCGACCAGGACGACCGGCTCTCCGCCGTCGCGGACGCCGGGGCGGCGGTGGTGGTCGACTTCACCACGCCGGACGTGGTGCTGGAGAACCTGCGTTGGTGCATCGGGCAGGGCATCAGCGTCGTGGTCGGCACCAGTGGCTTCACCGAGCAGCGGCTGGAGCAGGTCCGGAGCTGGCTGTCCGAGCGGCCGGAGGTCGGGGTGGTGATCGCGCCCAACTTCGGCATCGGCGCGGTGCTGATGATGCAGTTCGCGGCGCGGGCGGCCCGGTACTTCGAGTCGGTCGAGATCATCGAACAGCACCACCCGAACAAGCTCGACGCGCCGAGCGGCACGGCCGGGCACACCGCGCGGGTGATCGCGCAGGCGCGGGCGGCGGCGGGGCTGGCCGACCCGCCGGACGCGACGAAGGACGAGCTGCCCGGGGCGCGCGGCGCCCAGGTCGACGGCATCCGGGTGCACTCGGTGCGGGCCGCCGGCCTGGTGGCCCACCAGGAGGTGCTCTTCGGCACCACCGGCGAGACCCTGACCATCCGGCACGACTCGCTGGACCGGGCGTCGTTCATGCCCGGGGTGCTGCTGGCGGTCCGCTCGGTGGTGCACCGCCCCGGCCTGACCGTCGGCCTCGACCCCCTCCTCGACTGACTCCCGCGCCCTCAGGGAAGCAAGATCAGATGATGAAAAGTGTCGCTTGAGCGCCCTGGCACGACACTTTTCATCATTTGATCAAGGGCGGCCGTGGGTGGGGTCCGGGGTGGGGGGGATCGCTACGTGTAGGCGTTGTTGGGGGATCAGGAGGTCGTCGACGTCGAGGGCGCGGGTTGCGCCGTCCGGTTCCCAGCCGGTGCTGGTGAGGAATTTGCGGGTTGCCGCGTCGTCGTCGAACGCCCAGGCCACCGCCGTGTCGAAGCCGTCTTCGCGCCACATGTCGACGGCCGCGGCGAGCAGCCGGCTGCCGTGGCCGCGCCGGCCCCAGCGGGGCTCGACCAGCAGGTCCGTCACCGCCGCGACCGCCGGGCCGAGCCGGTCCGCCGGCTCGTCCGGCGCCAGCGCCTGCTCGTCGGCCGGTCCGGCGGCGGCGAAACCCACCAGATACGATCGTTCGGCCTGCTCGACGGCGACCAGCACGCGGTGCCGCTCGGACGGCGGGGCTTCGATCGCGGCACTCCATCGCCGACCGAGGTACGCCTCGTCGAGGTTGTCGAGCACGTGCTTGGGCAGCATCCGGCGGTAGGCGACCCGCCAGGTCGCGAGCTGGATGCGGGCGATCTCGGCGGCGTCCTCCGGACGCGCCGGGCGGACGTACCCGAGAGCCATGACTGAGCAGCGTACGGAGGCGGGGAGGGCGGCGATGACGCAGGGTGCCCGCGGATCGACCCGCCGGCAGGTGCTCATCGTGGTCGCGCTGGCGCTGGTGGTGGCGGCCTTCCTCGCGGTGGCCGCGGTCGGGCACGGGTTCTTCGACCTCAAGATCTACTACGGCGCGTTGCGGCACTGGGCGCACGACGGCGGCCAGCTCTACGACTGGCTCAAGCCCGCCAGCAAGTACGGCTTCACCTATCCGCCGTTCGCCGCCCTGCTGATGCTGCCGCTGGCCTACCTGCCCTGGCCGGTGGCGATGGTGCTGAGCGTCACCACGACCGTGCTGGCCAGCGCGCTGGTGATCTGGTGGTTCGTCGATCCGGTGGCCCGCCGGCAGGGCTGGACCCGCTGGTTCGCCCTGGCCGTGGCGCTCTGCCTGGCGGCGGCCTTCGAACCGATGCGCGAGACGGTCGACTTCGGCCAGGTCAACATGCTGCTGCTCTTCCTGGTCGCGGTCGACCTGCTGTGGCTGGTCGGCCGGGGCAGCCGGTGGGGTGGCGTCGGCATCGGGCTGGCCACCGCGATCAAGCTGACCCCCGGGATCTTCCTGGTCTACCTGCTGGTCACCGGCCGGTGGCGGGCCGCGCTGGTGGCCAGCGGGACGGCCGCCGCCGCGACGCTGCTCGCCGGCGCGCTGGCCCCGGACGCCTCCCGCGAGTTCTGGACCGCCGCGCTCTGGGACACCGACCGGGTCGGTTCGCTGGCCTTCATCTCCAACCAGTCGCTGCAGGGCGTGGTGGCCAGGCTCAACCCGGCCGAGCCGAACTCCCTGGCCTGGCTCGGGTTGGTCCTGGTGACCCTCGCCATCTGGGCGGTGCGCAGCCGGGCGGCCGTCCGGGCCGGCGACGAGGCCACCGGCTTCGCCCTGACCGGCGTGGTGGGCTGCCTGGTCAGCCCGGTCACCTGGGTCCACCACCTGGTCTGGCTGCTGCCCGCGCTGATCCTTCTCATCGACAACGCGTACGCCGCCCCGGCGGGCAGCCGCCGGCGGCGTGGGCTGCTCACCTTCGCCGTCGTCGGCTACCTGCTGCTGATCAGCCGGCTGGTCTGGATCTGGGAGTGGGGCTCCGACGGCGTGACCGGCTTCCTGGGCAGCAACGCGTACGTGTGGATCAGCATCGCCCTGCTGGTCGCGCTGCCGATCCGCAGCCGGGTGTCGGACCCCGCGGATAGGGTGCTCGCCGATGCCCGTACCTGAATCACTCTCGCTGTCACAGGCCCGCCGGATCACCCTCGCCGCCCAGGGCTTCACCGACCCGGCGCCCGGCGGTGTGCCGACCATGCGGCACCTGCGCCGGGTGCTGGGCCGGATCGGGCTGCTCCAGATCGACTCGGTGAACGTGCTGCAGCGTGCCCACTACCTGCCGCTCTACAGCCGGCTCGGCCCCTACCCGACCGACCTGCTGGACCGGGCGGCCTACCGGCGACCCCGCGAGCTCTTCGAGTACTGGGGACACGAGGCGTCGTTGATCCCGCTGGACCTGCACCCCGCGCTGCGCTGGCGGATGGCGCGCGGCCACGCCTGGGGCGGCGTCGGGCGGATCGCCGCCGAACAGCCGCAACTGGTCGCCTGGGTCCGCGACGAGGTCCACGCCAACGGCCCACTGACCGCCGCCGAGATCGAACACGACGCCCCCCGCCAGACCGGCAACTGGGGCTGGAACTGGACCGCGGTCAAGACCGCGCTGGAACACCTCTTCTGGGCCGGTGAGGTCACCGCCGCCAGCCGCACCACCTCCTTCGCCCGCCGCTACGACGTGCCCGAACGGGTGCTGCCGGCGGCCGTACTCGACGCTGCGACGCCGAGCACGGCGGACGCCCACCGGCGGTTGGTGGCCGTGGCGGCGCGGGCCCTCGGGGTGGCCGCCGAGCCGGAGCTGCGCGACTACTTCCGGCTGCCGGTGGCCGGCGCCCGGACCGCCGTCGCCGAGCTGGTCGAGGCCGGCGAGCTGCGGCCGGTGCGGGTGCAGGGCTGGCGCCAGCCGGCCTACCTGCACGCCGACGCCCGGCTGCCCCGCTGGGCGCGGGTCAACACCCTGATCAGCCCGTTCGACCCGCTGATCTGGGAACGCGGCCGGACGGAACGGCTGTTCGACCTCGCGTACCGGATCGAGATCTACGTGCCCGCGCCGCAGCGGGTGCACGGCTACTACGTGCTGCCGTTCCTGCAGGGGGAGCGGTTCACCGCCCGGGTGGACCTGAAGGCCGACCGGAAGGCCGGCGTCCTGCTGATCCCGGCGGCCTGGGGCGAGCCCGGCGCCGACCCGGTCGGGACCGCCCTCGCGCTCGCCGCCGAGCTGCGCCGGCTGGCCGGCTGGCTCGGCCTGTCGGCGGTGGCGCCGCCGGCCCGGGGAGACCTGGCCGGACCGCTGACCGCGGCCCTGGCCGCGAGCCCGGTCGGTGTACCGTGAGTCGGGTGGTCGGTTATGACTATCCCGAGCCGGATCGGCTCACCCGCCTGGTCAACCGGGTGCAGGCCCGCGCGCCCCGCTGGGCGGCGCCGGTCGCCGTGTTGGGCTGCGCCGCCGCCGCGGTCGGCTACACCCTCTACTCCGACCCCACCCGCAGCGCCCCGGACGCCATCTCCACCTGCGTGGTGAAGCTGACCACCGGGCTGGACTGCCCGGGCTGCGGCGGCACCCGCGCCGCCTGGTACCTGCTCAACGGCGACCTGCCCGCCGCCGCCCGGCACCACATCATGTTCGTCTTCGTGCTGCCGTTCCTGCTCTACCTCTACCTCGCCTGGGCCGGCCGGCACCTGTTCGGCTGGCGGCTGCCCGAGCTGCGGGTGACCCCGACCATGCTCGGGGTCTTCCTCGGCGGCTGGATGGTCTTCTCGGTGCTGCGCAATCTGCCCTGGGCGCCGTTCACCTGGTTCTACGTCTAGCCCAGGTCCACTCCGGTTGCCCGGGCCGGCGCACGGTCCTAAGGTGACCGGGCGCGTACGACTCGTCGTCGGAACGCGTGGGCGGCCGGTGGATGGGGGCGGACGATCGAGATGGCGGCGCGGCGGGTGCTCGGCGGTCGGTACCGGCTTCAGGACGAGCTCGGCCGCGGCGGGATGGCGGTCGTCTGGCGGGCCCGCGACGAGGTGCTGGGGCGGCCGGTGGCGGTCAAGCTCCTCTCCGAACGGCACACCCTCGACCCGCGTTCGCGGCGGCGGATCCGCGACGAGGCCCGCGCGGCGGCCCTGCTCTCGCATCCCCACATCGCCCAGGTGTACGACTTCGGCGAGTCGATCGAGGACGGTTTCCACGTCCCGTACGTGGTGATGGAGCTGGTCGTCGGCGAGACGCTGGAGCAGCGTCTGCAGGCCGGCCCGCTGCCGGCCGGCGACGCGTTCCGGATCTGCGCCGAGGTGGCCGCGGCGCTGGCCGCCGCGCACGAGCACGGGCTGGTGCACCGGGACATCAAGCCGGCCAACGTGATGGTGACCCCGGCCGGGGCGAAGGTGGTGGACTTCGGCATCGCCGCGGCCGTCCGGCCGGGTGGCCCCCGGGGGGTGGACGCCGAACTGCTCGGCACTCCCGCGTACGTGGCCCCGGAGCGGGTCACCGACGACTCCGTCGAACCGGCGTCCGACGTGTACGCCGCCGGGGTGCTGCTCTACCGTCTGCTCGCCGGCCGGGCCCCGTGGAGCGCCGACACCGCCACCCAGATGCTGATGGCGCACGTCTACGTCGAGCCGGCGCCGCTGCCGCCGCTGCCCGACGTGCCCGCCGAGATCATCGAGCTGTGTAAGCGCTGCCTGCGCAAGGAACCGGCGCACCGACCCACCGCCCGCGAGATGGCGGCCATCCTGACCCACGCCGCACCGGCCAGACCGGCACCGGCGGAGCCAGCGCCGGCCGGGTCCGGGCTGGCCGGGTCCGGGCTGGCCGGGTCTGGGCTGGCCGGGTCCGGGCCGGCCGGGTCCCAGCCGGCCAGCCCGGCGGTGGCCGGACCGCCGGCCGCCGGCGCCGAGC
The DNA here is from genome assembly GCF_029626155.1 of Solwaraspora sp. WMMD1047. NCBI lineage: Bacteria > Bacillati > Actinomycetota > Actinomycetes > Micromonosporales > Micromonosporaceae > Solwaraspora > Solwaraspora sp. WMMD1047. The sequence goes on from NZ_JARUBL010000001.1 coordinate 2,219,579, forward strand.
GGGTGCCGGCCGGGGCCGGGCCGATGCCGGTGGGCGCCGAGCCGGGGCCGGCTGGCGCGAGGCCGATCTCGGCTGGCGCGAGGCCGATCTCGGCTGGCGCGGAGCCGGTGTCGGCGGCGTCGGGACCGGGCGGCCGGTGGTCGGGCCGGCGGCGGCCGGTGCTGCTGGCCGTGGCCGGCGCGCTGGTGGCCGCCGTCGCCCTCACCCTGGGGCTGTCCAGCCCGCTCGGCCTCGGCTCCGGCGCGCCGGCCCGGTCGCCGTCGACCGGGGCGGCGCCGGGTCCCAGCGGCCGGCCGGCACCCTCGGCGGGACCGGACCGCCAGGACGGTCGGTCCGGTCAGGCCGGTCCGGGCGTCGTCCCGCCGCCGGCCGCCGGCGACGCGAGCGTCCCACCGGCCACCGACCGGGGTCCGGCCGTACCGGATTCCCCACCCGGCACGTCGGCGACCCAGCCGGCGCCGGTCGACTCTCCGCAGCCGCCGCCACCGCCCGCGGAGCGCAGCTTCACGACCGCCGGCGGGACGGTCCGGGCGAGCTGCGAGTCGACCGGGCGGGGGCGGCTGCTCTCCTGGTCCGCGGCGCGGACCTACCACGTGGACGCCGTCGCGCCGGGGCCGGCCCGGACACCCACGGTGGTCTTCCGCAAGGGCAACCAGAACGAGCGGGTGACCATCACCTGTGCCACCGGCACGCCCGAGGCGACCATTGAGACCTACCGCCGGTGACCGGGCCGGCGCGTCACTCGATCCGGTACGCCCGGAGCACCGTCTGCCGTACCGTGTTGCCCGCCGTGTCGGTCGCCGCCGCCCGCAGCGACACGTAGCCCGGCGAGTCCGGGTGCCGCAGCTGCACCCGGCCGTCCACGACGGTGGCGACCGTCCAGTTGGCCCCGTCGTCGTAGGAGACCTCCACCCGCAGTTCGTCGTTGCCGCCGGCGGGCGAATCCGGTTGCGCCGTCACGGCGATCGGCACGCTCGCGGTGGTTCCCGCCGGGGTGGTGTTGTTGCTGTCCACAGCGGGCGAGAAGCGCACCGTGGAGAGCGGCAACCGGACCGGTTCGTCCCCCGCCCGGTGTCCGGAGCGGAACGTCCAGGCCACCTCCACCCGGGTCGACAACGTGGCCGGTCCGGCCCGCTCGGCGACCATCTCCAGCCGGTAGTCCGCCTCCTGCGGCGGCACCGTCAACTCGCCGTGCAGCCCGTCCAGCTCGGCGAACGGCTCGCCGTCCCGGAACACCGTGATCCGTCCGGTGGCGATCGAGGAGTAGCCGGCCCGGCCCAGGCCGTCGCCGAAGAGCGGGGCCAGCACCGACAGGGTGTCGCCGCGCCGGGTCACCCACTGGTGCTCGTACGGCGGCGCCGCCACGGTCGGCCCGAACACGCCCCGGCTCCACTGTTCCTGGTACGCCTGACCGGCCCGGTACGCCGCCGGCGGCGCCACCGAACTGGTCAGGTACTTCCGCTGATCGCCGGTGCCGGTGATCTCGTCGAAGGACCGGAACCAGCGGGCCCGGCCGTCCACGTTGTAGTACTCGGTGCGCTCCGACGGCAGGGCGACCGGCACCGGGTGGGCGAACCCGCCGAGCACGGACTCCGGCAGCACCGCCCAGGAGAGCTTCTGACCGGTGCTGCCGCTGGTCTCCTGGGCGTGGTTGGCGCGGACGGTGGCCAGCTCGGCGGGGGACACCTGCCGGGTGAAGCCGGTGCCCATCCGATCCTCGGTGAGCCAGCAGAGCAGGTACGCGAAGGACCGGTCGGCGGCCTCCGTCGGGGTGAAGGTCGCGCTGACCCGGGAGACGAAACCGGGCGCGGCGACATCCGGGCCGACCCGCCCCAGGTAGGCGGCGTCGAAGGTCCGCCCCAGGGCGCCCACCTCGACGGTCCGGCCCTGGGCCGAGACGGTGCTCGCCACCTCCGCGAAGACCTGCTCGGCGTCGGTGCGGCCGATGCCGACCGACACCGGCTCGCCGATCCGGCTGTCCAGGACGACGCTGCGGTCGGCGGTGACCGTCAACTCCGGCTGGGCCAGCATCGTGTTGGTGTAGCCGTCCCCCTCCGGGCTGGTGATCGAGCTGAGCACCGCGTACCGGCCCTTGGGTAGGCGGGTGGTGACGGTGCCGTCGTCGCTGGCGGCCAGGCTGCGGCCCAACTCGCCGTCCCAGCTCGCCAGCAGGCTCACGTAGCCGGCGGTGGCCGCGCCGTCGCGGCCCAGATGCCGGACGGTCACGTCGTAGCTCTCCACCTCGCGGTCGATCGCGAGCGGGGTCACCACGGCCGGGTCGTCGGCGCCGGCGCCCCCACCGGCGGTCGGCACGGCGACCACCTGGCCGGTCAGCTGTCCCTCCGGGCCGTCGACCCGGGTGTCGGCGGTGACCGTCACCTCCACGGCGGCGCCGGCCGGCAGGGTCACCGTGGCCGGCTCCACCGTGAACATCGCCGCCGGGACCGCCGCGCCGTCCGGCCCGGCGGCCCGCACCGAGAGGTCCACGGTGACCGCCGCGTCGCCGTGGTTGCGGTAGACCACCTTGCGGGTGGTCGGGGCGTCGTCGCCGTGCGGCCACAACTGCCGGCCGAAGCTGAGGCTGGCCGGCTCGGCGACGACGGACTGGGCGATGGCGCGGGCGACGTCGAGTCCGCCGGCGCCCTGCGCGAAGACGTCGAGTCGTGGGTCGGGTCGGGCCGCCGCCATCAGGGTGGACTTGAGCCGGCCGGCCGACCAGTCGGGATGCCGCTGGGCGAGCAGCGCGGCCGCCCCGGCGACGTGCGGCGCCGCCATCGAGGTCCCGGAGAGCGCTGTGGTGACCTGGCCCGGTTCGCCCAGCCCGGAGTCGGCGCCCCGGGCGGCGACGATGTCGACCCCGGGCGCGGTCAGGTCCGGCTTGATCGCGCCGTCGGTGGCTCGCGGTCCGCGGCTGGAGAAGGTGGCCAGTTCGCCGTTCTTGGTCACCGCCCCGACGGCGAGCGCGGCGTCGGCGCTGGCCGGGGAGCCGATGGTGCCGGGGCCGGGGATGTTGCCGGCGGCCGCGACGAAGAGCGTGCCGTGCGCGGCGGTCAGCGACTGCACCGCCTGCTCGACCGGGTCGGCCTCGGGGGTGTCCGGGCCGCCGAGGCTCAGGTTGACCACCGCGGCGCCCTGTTCGGCGGCCCACTGCATGCCGGCGAGGATCCACGACTCGGCGCAGCCGCCGTCGACGCAGACCTTGCCGTCGAGCAGTTCGGCGCCGGGTGCGACGCCGGGGGAGCCGCCCGCCCCGGTGCCGGCCACGGTGGAGGCGACGTGGGTGCCGTGGCCGGTGCGGTCCCGGTCGTCCTCGGCGCCCTCGGTGAAGTTCCGCCGGCCGGCCACCCGACCGGCCAGGTCGGGGTGGTCGGCGTCGATTCCGCTGTCCAGGACGGCGACGGTGACACCGGTGCCGTCCAGGCCGGCGGCCCAGGCGGCCGGGGCGCCGACGGCCGGCACGCTGTCGGCGAGGGCGGGCCGGCGCAGGCCGTCCAGCCAGACGGTCTCCAGGCCGGTACCGAGGGTGCGGCCGGCCGGATCCGGGGTGGTCAGGGCCGTCCAGAAGCCGGTCAGGTCGGTGGCGGTGACGGTGGCGGCGAAGCCGTCGACGGCCGGCAGGTCCCGGGTGATCCGGGCGCCGGCCGCGGTCACGTTCTCCCGGGCCATCGTGCGGGCGTCGGTCTCGCTGTAGGTGACCAGGATCGGCAGGTCGGGCCGCCGGTCGTAGCCGAAGTCGAGCAGCGCGGTGACGTCGAAGAGCCGCTCGTCGAGTTGCCCGGCCCGCAGCGCGGGCAGCGCGTCGGCCGGCAGCACCTGCAGGCGTTCGCCGAGGCGCCGGGTCACGAAGCGGACGTCGGCCCGGCCGGCGGCGGGCCGGACGGCGGGCACGCCAGCGCTGTTGACGCTCACCCGGTCGCCGGTGAGCAGGGTGACGGTCCGGGTCCCGGCGGCGTCGTGGCCGGCCGGTGCGCCGGCCGCCACGGCGCTGGTGGCACCTGCGGCGTTGGTGGTCGCCGCGGCGACCCGGGTCGGCTCGCCAGCGATCGGCAGGCCGATAGCGATCAACAGTGCGATAGCCGCTGATCCCGCCTTAAGCCTTCTAAGCGGATGCATGACGTGCCTCCCCTTGATCCGGTCTATACGGGCAAACGTTATATCGACCGAAGCATATGTCTGTGTCCGTCGGGCCGCACCCCGGCCCGGCGCGGCCGGCGGCGGGCCGTCGACTGGCGCCGCCGTCGGTCCGGCCACTACAGTCCCGGGAATGCCGCAGATCGTCCCGCCGCAGGTCAAGGTCATCGCTTGGACGCAGTTCGAGCCGCCGGAGGACGTGCCCTGGTCGACCGACGCCGACGGCGGGCAGGCATTGGCCGAGTTCGCCGGCCGGGCCTGCTACCAGTCCTGGCGCAAGCCCAACCCGGCCACCGCCACCAACGCCGGCTACCTGGCCCACATCCTCGAGGTGGGGCATCTCTCGGTGCTCGAACACGGCACCGTCACCTGCTACTTCACCGGGGTGTCCCGGTCGTTCACGCACGAGCTGATCCGGCACCGGCACTTCTCGTACTCCCAGCTCTCCCAGCGCTACGTGCCGGAGCGGGAGGCCGCGATGGTCGAGCCAGCCGTCATCGCCGCCGACGACGAGCTGCACAAGCGGTTCGTCGAGGCCACCGACGCGAGCCTGCGGGCCTACAACGAACTGCTGGCCGGGCTGGAGCAGCGCTTCGCCGACATCGAGAACCCCACCCTGCGCCGCAAGCAGGCCCGGCAGGCGGCCCGGGCGGTGCTGCCCAACGCCACCGAGACCCGGATCGTCGTCACCGGCAACTACCGGGCCTGGCGGCACTTCATCGGGATGCGGGCGACCGAGCACGCCGACGTGGAGATCCGCGAGGTGGCCATCGAGTGCCTGCGCCAGCTGAACCGGGTGGCGCCGAACGTCTTCGCCGACTTCACCATCAGCACCCTCGCCGACGGCACCGAGGTCGCCGCCAGCCCGTACGCCGAAGGCTCCTGACCGGTCGTCCGCCGGGGACCGGCGATCCCACCCGGCTCCGCCGGTTCCACGGCAGGCCGACGGCGACCGTCCGCTAGGTTGTTTGCATGACCCACGACCATCCTGCCCCTCCCGGGCCGGGGGCGCCGCGCCCCTTCGGGAGCCTGCTCACGGCCATGGTCACGCCGTTCACCCCGGACGGGTCGCTCGACCTCGACGGCGCCGCCCGGCTCGCCACCCACCTGGTGGACCGGCAGGGTAACGACGCGCTCGTCGTCAACGGCACCACCGGCGAGTCGCCGACCACCACGGACGCCGAGAAGGAGCGCCTGGTCAGGGCCGTGGTCGAGGCCGTCGGCGACCGGGCCAAGGTGGTCGCCGGGGTCGGCACCAACGACACCCGGCACACCATCGAACTCGCCGCCGCCGCCGAGAAGGCGGGCGCGGACGGCCTGCTGGTGGTCACCCCGTACTACAACAAGCCCCCGCAGGCGGGCCTGGAACGGCACTTCCGGGCGGTGGCCGACGCCACCGGCCTGCCCGTGCTGCTCTACGACATCCCGCACCGCGCCGGCGTGCCGATCGCCACCGAAACGCTGGTCCGGCTCGCCGGACACGAGCGGATCGTCGGGGTGAAGGACGCCAAGGGCGACCTGGCCGCCACCTCCTGGGTGCTGCGCCGCACCGACCTGGCCTACTACAGCGGCGAGGACGCCCTCACCCTGCCGATGCTGGCCATCGGCGGGGTCGGCCTGGTCGGCACCTCCACGCACCTCACCGGCGCGCTCACCGCCGAGCTGATCGCCGCGTACGACCGGGGCGACACCGCCGCCGCCCTGGCCCTGCACCACAGGCTGCTGCCGCTGTTCACCGGAATCTTCCGGACCCAGGGCACCATCCTGGTCAAGGCCGCGATGACCGCGCTCGGCCTACCCGCCGGTCCGGTCCGGCCACCCCTCGTCGACGCCACCGACGCGGAGGTCGCGCAGCTGCGCGCCGACTGCGCGGACGCGGGTCTGGAGCTGCCCGAATGAGTCAACCCGGCATCGATCTGACGCCACCCCCACCGCTGCCCGAGGGCGGCCTTCGGATCATCCCGCTCGGCGGTCTCGGCGCCATCGGGCGGAACATGACCGTCTTCGAGTACGACGGCAAGCTGCTGGTGGTCGACTGCGGCGTGCTGTTCCCGGACGTGGAGCAGCCCGGTGTCGACCTGATCCTGCCCGACTTCGCGCCGATCCTGGACCGGCTCGACGCCATCCAGGCCATCGTGCTGACCCACGGGCACGAGGACCACATCGGCGCGGTGCCCTACCTGCTCGCCCAGAAGCCCGACATCCCGCTGGTCGGCTCCCAGTTCACCCTGGCCCTGGTCGAGGCGAAGCTGGCCGAACGGCGCATCGAGCCCTACACGCTGACGGTCCGCGAGGGCGGCCGGGAGGCGCTCGGACCCTTCGAGTGCGAGTTCTTCGCCGTCAACCACTCGATCCCGGACGCCCTGGCGGTGGCCATCCGCACTCCCGCCGGCCTGGTGCTGCACACCGGCGACTTCAAGATGGACCAGCTCCCGCTGGACGGGCGGGTGACCGACCTGGCGGGCTTCGCCCGGCTCGGCGCCGAGGGCGTCGACCTGCTGCTGTCGGACTCCACGAACGCGGAGATCCCCGGCTTCGTCACCCCCGAGCGGGACATCGGCCCGGTCCTCGACGCGACCTTCGCCAAGGCGACCGGGCGGATCATCGTCGCGTCGTTCGCCTCCCACGTGCACCGGGTGCAGCAGGTCTTCGACTCGGCGTACGAGCACGACCGCAAGGTCGCCCTGATCGGCCGGTCGATGGTGCGCAACATGGGCATCGCCCGCGACCTCGGGCTGCTGCGGATCCAGCCCGGCCTGGTGGTGGGGCTGGACGAGGCGACCACCCTGCCGCCGGACCGGATCGTGCTGATGTCCACCGGCTCGCAGGGCGAGCCGATGAGCGCGCTCGGTCGGATGGCCACCGGGGACCACCGGCACATCACCGTCGCCCCCGGTGACACCGTGGTGCTGGCCAGCTCCCTGGTGCCGGGGAACGAGACCGCCGTCTACCGGGTGATCAACCAGCTCTCCCGGGCCGGCGCCACCGTGATCCACAAGGACGTGGCGAAGGTGCACGTCTCCGGGCACGCCCCGGCCGGCGAGCTGCTCTACGTGCTCAACGTGGTCCGGCCGAGCAACCTGATGCCCGTACACGGCGAATGGCGGCACCTGCGTGCGCACGCCCGGCTCGGGATCGAGAGCGGGGTCGAGCCGGACCGGGTGGTGCTCTGCGAGGACGGCGACGTCGTCGACCTGGTCGAGGGACAGGCCCGGGTGGTGGGCCACGTCAAGAGCCGGTACGTCTACGTCGACGGGCTGGCCGTCGGCGACGTCGGGGAGTCGCTGCTGACCGAGCGCCGGATGCTCGGCGACGGCGGCTTCATCTCGGCCACCGTGGTCGTCGACTCCGTCACCGGCAAGGTGGTCGGCGGGCCGACGGTCTCGGCGAAGGGCTTCTCCGACGACCCGGAGGCGTTCAGCCCGGTGGTCCCGTTGATCACCGAGGCGCTGGGCCGGGCGGCCACCGAGGGCATCACCGACCCGCACCAACTCCAGCAGATCGTCCGGCGCACCGTCGGGCGCTGGGTCAACGACGCCTACCGCCGCCGCCCCATGATCGTCCCCACCGTCGTCGAGGTCTGACCCGGATTACACGCACGCCAGCCGGCGCCGGTTCACCCGATCGGCTGTGAAATTGTCCATTACCGATTGTTTCATCGATCTGCGGCCGCTTCCCGTACCCCGTGGCGGCGCCCACCCGCGGCGCCGCCACGGCGGAGGGAGTCGCATCGATGGACCGCAGACGGGCGATAGTCACCGGGATCACCACGGCGGCCGTGCTGGCCGTCGCGGCGGTAGCGATCCCCGCGGTGGCCGAGGAGGGCCCGACCAGGCGGTCGGCCCCGTCGGCTGACGCCGCCGGACCGGCCCCGGAGCTGATCGCCGCGCTGCGCCGCGATCTGGACCTCAGCGCGGACCAGGCTCACGAACGGCTGCGCAAGGAGGAGTGGGCCAGCCGGATGACCCGCCAACTCAGCGTCGAACTCGGCGCCGACTACGGCGGAAGCTGGCTCTCCGCGGACGGCACCACCCTGACCGTGGCGGTCACCGACCCGGCCGAGGCGGCCCGGGTCCGGGCGGTGGGCGCCGAGCCGAAGACCGTCGGCCGCAGCGCCGGGCAGCTCGACACGATCAAGGCCAGCCTGGACCGCAACGCCGCCGCGGCCAGCCCGGACGTCGCCGGCTGGTACGTCGACGTGGCCGGCAACCGGGTGGTCGTCCTCGCCGCCCCCGGCACCGAGTCGGCGGTCGGCCGGTTCGTGGCCGACAGCGGACTCGGCGACGACCAGGTCGAGGTGCTGACCTCCACCGAATCGCCCCGGCCACTGTTCGACGTCATCGGCGGCGAGGCGTTCTTCATCGGCAACGCCCGCTGCTCGGTCGGCTTCTCGGTGGTCGGCGGGTTCGTCACCGCCGGTCACTGCGGCGCGCAGGGCGCGACCACCAGCGGCGCCAACCGGGCCGCGCAGGGCGTCTTCGCCGCCTCCTCGTTCCCCGGCGACGACTGGGGGGTGGTACGGACCAACGACGACTGGGTGCCGCAGGGCGTGGTCCGCGACTTCAACGGCGGCACGGTGCCGGTCGCCGGCTCGCAGCCGGCCCCGGTCGGCTCCTCGGTCTGCCGGTCCGGCTCGACCACCGGCACCCGGTGCGGGGTCATCCAGGCGCTGAACACCACCGTCAACTACCCCGAGGGGACGGTGACCGGCCTGACCCGGACGAACGTCTGCGCCGAGCCCGGCGACTCCGGTGGCTCGTTCATCTCCGGCGACCAGGCCCAGGGTGTCACCTCCGGCGGCTCCGGCAACTGCACCGTCGGCGGCACCACCTTCTTCCAGCCGGTGAACGAGATCCTGGCGGCCAACAACCTGACCCTGGTGACCGCCGGCGAGGCGCCGCCGGCCGGGACCGCCCCGCCGACCGAGGCGCCGCCGGCCACCGAGCCGCCGGCCGTCCAGCCGCCGGGAGCCGAGCCGCCGGCCGCCGGGGACTGCGCCGGCAGCCAGGTGGACCGGGCCGGAGCGTTGCGCTCGGGACGTGGCCAGATCCAGCCCTCCGGGCGGTTCTTCCGCGCCCCGGCCGGCCGGCACACCGCCTGCCTGGACGGCCCGGACGGTGCCGACTTCGACCTCTACCTGCAGCGCTGGAGCGGCGGCGGCTGGCGCACCGTGGCCCGGGCCACCGGCTCCGGCGCCGACGAGCAGCTCAGCCACCGGGGGCCGGCCGGGGTGTACCGCTACCGGGTGCAGTCCGACAGCGGCTCCGGCCGGTACGTCCTCGGCTTCTCGGTGCGCTGACCGCGGGCCGCCGGTGGTGAACTGAGTGCGCGCACTCAGTTCACCACCGGCGCCGGACCGTAGCCTTGCGGGTGGAGGTGACCGTGGGCTACCGGTTGTTGACGACGTTGATCCTCACCCTGCACTTCGGGTTCCTGGCCTACCTGGTCGTCGGCGGCTTTCTCGCCTGGCGCTGGCCCCGGACGATCTGGCTGCACCTGGTCGCGGTTGGTTGGGGCGTGCTGGTGGTCGCCGCCCAGCTCACCTGCCCACTGACCTGGGCCGAGGACTGGTCCCGCCGGCGGGCCGGCGAGGCCGGCCTCAGCCGGGGCTTCATCGACCGGTATCTGGAAGGGGTGGTGTACCCGGAGCGGTACACCGCGCTGGCCCAGGCGGTCGTCGTGCTCGTGGTGGCCGGCTCCTGGGCCGGCCTGCTGATCCGCCGGCACCGCGGGCTCAGCCCGGTTCGGACCGACCGCCGGCCGCCGGCCGACCCGTCGGACCGGCAGCTGCCGTCGGACCGGGAGATGCCGTCGGACCGCGCGAGGTAGTCAGGGTCACCGCGGGACACGGCTGGCAAAAGCGGGGAATCTTCAGGCCGCCCCGTTACCGTGACAACGTGGCGGGTCGCGGTTCCCAGACCAACCGGCGCCGCGCGGCGTCCTCGCGCGGCGCGACCAGCGCGCGCGGTGCCGCCGGTGGGCGTACCCGGCGGACGCCCGCCGCCCGACCGGCGGCGCGCCGCCGCCCGGCCCGGCCGAGTACGGCCGCCTACCTGGGTCGCGCGGTCGGCACCGTCTGGATGGGACTGGCGCACAGCGTGGGCTGGGCGGCCCGGGCCGCCGGCCGGCAGGCCGCCACCGCCCGCGACCTCGACCCGGAGCACCGGCGTGACGGCGCCGGGCTGTTCCTGCTGGGCCTGGCGATCCTGACCGCGGTGGCGGTCTGGTTCTCCTCGGCCGGCCCGGTCGGCGTCCGGCTGGCGGACACCATCCGGCTCTTCTTCGGCGCCATCGCGGCGGCCCTGCCGCTGCTCTTCCTGATCGGCGCGGTCCGGCTGATGCGGGAGCCGGCCGACCCGGAGCACCGGGGCCGCGGCCTGGTCGGCTGGACGGCGCTGGTGGTCGCCACCGCCGCGCTGCTGCACCTCGGCCAGCGCCCCACCAGCAACGCCGAGCGCGACTACGCCGGCGGCCTGCTCGGCGCCGGGGTGGGCGACACCCTGGCCGGCGCGGTCACCGGTTGGGTGGCGGTGCCGCTGCTGGTGTTGCTGCTGCTGTTCGGCCTGCTGGTGATCACCGCGACCCCGATCAACAAGATCCCCGAACGGCTCGGCCTGCTCGCCGGCACGCTGACCGGCCGGCCGCCGGACCAGGCCGACGAACCCGACGACGACGATGAGGACGAACCCGCCGGCCGCCGCCGCAGCCCCACCCGGCGCCGGCCGGCCCGCCCGCCGGTCGCCGACGACGGTCCGGACGACGGGTACGACGACCAGCCCGACGAGCACCCCCCGCTGCCCCGCCGGCCGCCGTCGAAGGTGCCCGCGGCTCGCAAGGCGGTCGATCCGCCGGAACACTCGCCGCCGCCGACCCGGGCCGAGCAGCTCGCCATCACCGGGCTGGCCGGGGACTACAAGCTGCCGCCGGCCAACCTGCTCAAGCCGGGCGGGGCGCCGAAGACCCGCAGCAAGGCCAACGACGACGTGATCGCCGCCCTGACCGGGGTCTTCGACCAGTTCGACGTCGACGCCGCGGTGACCGGCTTCACCCGGGGACCGACGGTCACCCGGTACGAGGTGGAGCTGGGCCACGGGGTCAAGGTGGAGCGGATCACCCAGCTCTCCCGCAACATCGCGTACGCGGTGAAGTCGCCGGACATCCGCATCCTCAGCCCCATCCCGGGCAAGAGCGCGGTCGGTGTGGAGATCCCCAACCTGGACCGGGAGGACGTGGCCCTCGGCGACGTGCTGCGCTCGCGCGCGGCGGCGGCCGACCACCACCCGATGCTGGTGGCGCTCGGCAAGGACATCGAGGGCGGCTACGTGGTCGCCAACCTGGCCAAGATGCCGCACATCCTCATTGCCGGGGCGACCGGGGCCGGCAAATCCAGCTGCCTCAACAGCCTGCTGGTGTCCATCCTGGCCCGGGCCACCCCGGACGAGGTGCGGCTGCTGCTGATCGACCCGAAGCGGGTGGAGCTGACCGGCTACGAGGGCATCCCGCACCTGGTCACGCCGATCGTGACGAACCCGAAGAAGGCGGCCGACTCGCTGGACTGGGTGGTCCGCGAGATGGACATGCGCTACGACGACCTCGCCGCCAACGGGGTCCGCCACATCGACGACTACAACCGCAAGGTACGGGCCGGGCAGATCAAGCCGCCGCCGGGCAGCGAGCGGGAGATCCGCCCGTACCCGTACCTGCTGGTGATCGTCGACGAGCTGGCCGACCTGATGATGGTCGCCCCGCGTGACGTGGAGGACTCGGTCGTCCGGATCACCCAGTTGGCCCGGGCCGCCGGCATCCACCTGGTGCTGGCCACCCAGCGGCCGTCCGTCGACGTGGTGACCGGCCTGATCAAGGCGAACGTGCCGTCCCGGCTGGCCTTCGCCACCTCGTCGCTGGCCGACTCCCGGGTCATCCTGGACCAGCCGGGCGCCGAGAAGCTGATCGGCCGGGGCGACGGGCTGTTCCTGCCGATGGGCGCCTCGAAGCCGGTCCGGATCCAGGGCGCCTGGGTCAGCGAGCCCGAGATCGCCGACCTAGTCAAGTTCTGCAAGGACCAGCGCGAGCCGGAGTTCCGCCCGGACGTGCTCACCCCGCCGCAGGAGAACAAGAAGAAGATCGACGAGGACATCGGCGACGACCTGGACCTGCTCACCCAGGCGATCGAGTTGGTGGTCACGTCGCAGTTCGGCTCCACATCGATGCTGCAACGCAAGCTGCGGGTCGGGTTCGCCAAGGCCGGCCGGCTGATGGACCTGATGGAGACCCGCGGCATCGTCGGACCCTCCGAGGGCTCCAAGGCCCGCGACGTCCTGGTCAAACCGGACGAGCTGGAGGAGGCGTTGGCCAGCCTAGGCGGCGGCGACTGACCTCGTCCGGTCGGCCGGTGCGGCCGTGACGTCGGGACGGCGGAGGCGGCCCGGTACCCTCGGATGGTGTCTGCCGCCTCCCACCCACCGCCTCCCGCCCCGGCGCCCGACGGCCGGCGGGTCGCCCTGCTCACGCTCGGCTGTGCCCGCAACGAGGTCGACTCGGAGGAGCTGGCCGCCCGGCTGCACGCCGACGGCTGGGAGGTGACCGGCCAGGGCGGTGACGCCGACGTGGTGCTGGTGAACACCTGCGGCTTCGTGGAGAAGGCCAAGCAGGACTCGATCGAGACCCTGCTGGCCGCCGCCGGGACGGGCGCGAAGGTGGTCGCCGCCGGCTGCATGGCCGAGCGGTACGGCCGGGAACTGGCCGACAGCCTCCCGGAGGCCCAGGCGGTGCTGGGCTTCGACGACTATCCCGAGATCTCGGCCCGGCTGGGTGCGGTGCTGGCCGGTGAGTCGATCACCGCGCACGTCCCCCGGGACCGCCGGGAGCTGCTGCCGCTGACCCCGGTCGCCCGCCGGGACAGCACCGTGGTGCTGCCCGGTCACGGCACCGGCCGCCCGGCCGGTGCCGCCGGGCCGGCTGGTTCGGCCAGCCCGGTGGTCGACGAGCGGACGCCGGCCCACCTGCGGCAGGTGCTCCGGCACCGGCTGGACTCCGGGCCGGTGGCGTCGCTGAAGCTGGCCAGCGGCTGCGACCGGCGCTGCGCCTTCTGCGCCATCCCGGCGTTCCGGGGCGCCTTCGTGTCCCGCCCGCCGGAGGAGTTGCTCGCCGAGGCGGAGTGGCTGGCCAAGACCGGCGTGCGGGAGCTGGTGCTGGTGAGCGAGAACTCCACCTCGTACGGCAAGGACCTGGGCGATCCCCGGCTGCTGGAGAAGCTGCTCCCGCAGCTCGCCGCGGTGACCGGCATCGTCCGGGTCCGGGTCAGCTACCTGCAGCCGGCGGAGACCCGGCCGGGGCTGATCGAGGCGATCGCCGGTACCCCCGGAGTCGCCCCCTACTTCGACCTGTCGTTCCAGCACTCCAGCGAGCCGGTGCTGCGCCGGATGCGGCGGTTCGGGTCGTCCGCCCGGTTCCTCGACCTGCTGGCGTCGGCCCGGGCGCTGGCCCCGGCGGCCGGCGCCCGGAGCAACTTCATCGTCGGGTTCCCGGGCGAGACCCGGGCCGACGTGGCGGAGCTGGTCCGGTTCCTCTCCGCGGCCCGGCTGGACGCGATCGGGGTCTTCGACTACAGCGACGAGGACGGCACCGAGGCGGCCGGGCTGCCCGGCAAGGTGCCGGCGGCGACCGTCAAGCGGCGGTACGACCGGTTGGCCGCGCTCGCCGACGAGCTCTGCTCACAGCGCGCCGAGGAGCGGGTCGGCAGCACCGTGGAGGTGCTGGTCGACACGGTGGACGACGGTCTGGTCGAGGGTCGGGCCGCCCACCAGGCACCCGAGGTGGACGGCTCGACGACCCTGGTGGCGGCCGGCGGGGTGGACCTGGCCGGGTTGCGTCCGGGGGACCTGGTGCGGGCCACCGTGACCGGTACGGAAGGGGTGGACCTTCTCGCCGTACCGGACGAGATGATCTCGGCGGCGGCATGACCGAGGCGACCGACCCGGCGCGGGGCACCGCCGTCGGGCCGGTGCCGGTGGTGAACGCCGCCAACGCGCTGACCGGGCTGCGGCTGGCGCTGGTGCCGGTCTTCGTCGTGCTGGTCGTGGTCTCCGCCATGACCCATCCGGGTTGGCGGATCGCGGCCTGCCTGACCTTCGCGGTGGCGTCCGCCACCGACCTGGTCGACGGCTGGATCGCCCGCCGGTTCGCGCTTGTCACCTCGTTCGGCAAGGTCGCCGACCCGATCGCGGACAAGGCGCTCACCGGTGCCGCCCTGCTGCTGCTCTCCTTCTACGACCGGATCCCCTGGTGGGTGACGGTGCTGATCCTGGTCCGCGAGTTCGGGGTGACGCTGATCCGGTTCTGGGTGATCCGGCACGGGGTGATCGCGGCGAGCCGGGGCGGCAAACTGAAGACGGCGCTGCAGATCGTCGCGATCGTGTGGTATCTGTGGCCGGTGCCGGCGCAGCTCGAATGGGTAGGCCCGTGGATCATGGGGGGAGCGGTCGTGGTCACGGTGCTGACCGGCCTGGACTACGTGCTGCGGGCGTTCCGGCTGCGGCGGCGGATCCGATGACGCCGACGGCCGCGGCGGCGGATGGGCGGGTCGCTGCCGAGGCGGCGGCCGCGGCGGTGCACCTGCTGCGGGACCGGCGGGAGACGCTGGCGGTGGTCGAGTCGCTCACGGGTGGCCTGCTGGCCGCCACCATCGTCGACGTCGCCGGGGTGAGCGGGGTCTTCCGGGGCGGCTTGGTGGTCTACGCCACCGAGTTGAAATCCCAGCTGGCCGGGGTGCCTGCCGACCTGCTCGCCGAGCGGGGACCGGTCGATCCGGACGTGGCGGCGGCCCTGGCCGAGGGTGGGCGGCGGCGGTGCCGGGCCGACTGGGCGGTGGCGACCACCGGCGTGGCCGGGCCGGAACCGCAGAACGGCCAGCCGGTGGGCCGGGTCTATGTCGCGGTCGCCGGGCCGGACGGCGGGTCGGTGGTGCGCGAGTTCGATCTGCCCGGCAACCGGGTGGCGGTGCGTTGTGCCACGGTGACCGCCGGTCTTCGGATGCTCGCCGAACGGATGCGGATCGGACCGTGACGGGAGGGATGTCGCGGGCCCGCGCAACGGGTACGGTTGCGGGAAGGCTCCGGGGCGCGGTCGGGCCCCGGCAAGGGGAGGTGTCATGGTCCTACTACGCCGCGTGATCGGTGACGCGCTGCGGGCGCGCCGCCAAGGTCAACACCGGACCCTTCGCGAGGTCTCCTCGGCGGCCAACGTCAGTCTGGGGTATCTCTCCGAGATCGAGCGGGGTCAGAAGGAAGCGTCCAGCGAGCTGCTCGCCGCCATCTGCGACGCCCTCGGCGCCCGCCTCTCCGAGGTGCTGCGCGAGGTGAGCGACACGGTCGAGGTGGCCGAGGAGCGCCCGGCCGTGCTGGTGCCGGTGCAGGATTCCGAGCCGGACCGTCCGGAGTCCAGCGCGGTCCGCACCGTCGTCGACGGTCAGGTCTCCGTCTCGGTGCGGCAGGACTCGCCGTTGAAGGCGACCCTGCGTACCACCCGCCGGGTCCGACCGGCCGCCGCCGCGGTGGCGCGCGCCGCGTAAGGTTGATCTCCTAGACCACGGCGGGACGACACTGAGGGGATACCGGGGAGATGGCGAACCCGTTCGTCAAGGGCTGGCGCTACCTGATGGCGTTGTTCGGCGCCAAGATCGACGAGCACGCCGATCCCAAGGTGCAGATCCAGCAGGCCATCGAGGACGCCCAGCGCCAGCACCAGGCGCTGGTCCAGCAGGCGGCGGCGGTGATCGGCAACCAGCGCCAGTTGGAGATGCGGCTGTCCCGGCAGATGTCCGAGGTGGAGCGGCTGCAGTCGATGGCTCGCCAGGCGCTGGTCCTGGTCGACCGGGCGCTGGCCGCCGGTGACCAGGACGAGGCGACGAAGTACGAGCACTCGGCGCAGACGCTCGCCACCCAGCTGGTCGCCGCCGAGCAGTCGATGGAGGACCTGAAGACGCTGCACGACCAGGCGCTCGGTGCCGCCACCCAGGCCCGCCGCGCGGTCGAGAACAACTCCATGATCCTGCAGCAGAAGCTGGCCGAGCGGACCAAGCTGCTCAGCCAGCTCGAACAGGCCAAGATGCAGGAGACGGTGGCCCGCTCGCTGGAGTCGATGTCGTCGCTGGCGGCGCCGGGCAACACGCCCTCCCTGGACGAGGTCCGGGACAAGATCGAACGCCGGTACGCCAACGCGATGGGCCGCGCCGAGCTGGCCGGCAACTCGGTCGAGGGCCGGATGCTGGAGATCCAGAAGTCGAGCCTCGACCTGGCCGGCACCTCCCGGCTCGAGCAGATCCGGGCCAGCATGGCCGGCGAGAAGCTCGCCGGCGCCCCGAACCAGCAGCCGGCGGTGGACCAGGCCGCGTCCGCGGCGGACACCGCGGGGGTGGCCCGCCTCGACGAGCTGCGGGCCAGCATGAACAAGGACAAGAAGACCGGGGACACCAGCGCGGCCGGATGACCGGCCCGCGCCGGCGGGAGGGGCCTGAGATGGCGGACGAGCGAGCCCGATACTTCCGTCGGTTGCGCCGGCTGCGCAGGTCCGCCCGGCGGTGGAGCGTGCTCGCCGGCGGTCTCGGCGGCGCGGCGGCGATCCTCACGCCCTACCAGGGCCTCGGGTTGCCGGACGCGTTCTGGGCGGCGGCGGCCGGCGGGTCGTTCGCGTTGACCTACTGGCGCTGGTCGGACCTGCGGGCGCTGGCCGCCCGACCGGCGCCGCCGGCACCCGACCCGGTCGCCTCCGCCGAGCAGGCCCGGGCCCGGCTGGTGGCGGCCGTCGAGCGGCTGCCCGCCGGCCGGACGGCAGTTGCCGAGCTGCGCCGCAACCGGGCCCGGCTGGCGCTGCGCGGCTCGGCCGCCCTCGGCGCCTGGGACCGCCTGGACCGGGCCGCCCTGACCATGGCCGGGCTCGCCGACCGGATGACCGGGCCGGCCGACCCGGCCGTGCTGGAGGCGGCGGTCGCCGAACAGTCGCTGCGCGATCTCGCGCACCGGGTGGCGAGCGTGGAGAAGGCCGTGACACTGGCCCCGCCGCCCGCCCGACCGGGGCTGGAGAGTTCTCACCGGGTGCTGTGCCAGCAGCTCGACGAGGGCGTGGCCGCGTACGAGTCGTTGGTCGCCGCGGCGGCGAGCTACGTCGCCGAGGACGGCACCGCGGGCCGGGAACACCCCTCGGTCTCCCGGCTGACCGAGGCCGGCGATCTGCTGCGCGGGTTCGCCGCCGGGCTCGCCGAGCTGCGTCAGCCGGCGGTGGTCACCGAGACCGGTTCGGACACCGCGGAGGCGCCCGCCGCGTTCACCGCGTGGATCCGGAAGTAGTACGTCTGTCCGTCGGCCGGTCCGGCGCTGGTGAACGTGCGGGTCGTCCCCGGCACGGTGAAGCTGGCCAGGTCGGAGACGAATCTGACGTCGGTGGCCCGCTGCAGGATGTACTCGCTGACCGGGCTGCCCGGCGCCGGCGCCCAGCTGACGCAGACGGCCGGGCCGGGCACGCCGGTGGCGGTCAGCTCGGTCGGCGTGTCCGGCCGGCCCGGGGTGCTCTCGGCGGCCACGTTCGACCAGGGTGACACCGCCCCGAGGTAGGTGGTGCGGACCCGGTAGTAGTAGGTCGTGCTGGCCGAGACGGTGGCGTCCAGGAAGTTGCCGGTGGCCGGGACCGAGCGGGTCAGGCTCCCGGCGGTGAAGGTCGGGTTGGTGGCCCGCTGGACGTCCACCCCGGTGGCGAAGGAGCGGTTGCTCCACGCCAGGCTGACCCGCAGCGGCGAGGCGGCCGGCACGGCGGCGGTCAACCCGCCCGAGGCGAGCAGCCGGACGGTCGCCGACGCCGGATTCGACCAGGCCGAATAGCTGACCGCGTTCTCGGTCCGGATGCGGTAGTGGTAGGGCTGGCCGGGAGTCACCGTCGAGTCGGTGTGGCTGGTGGCTCCGGCGGCCAGCCCGATCCGGGTCAACCCGCTGGTGAAGCCGGGGTCGGTGGCCCGTTCCAGCAGCCGTCCGGTGGCCGCCGGCCGGCCGTCGTTGCCGGTCCACTCCAGCACGATCGCCGGCAGCACGGTGGCGGCGCCGGGCGCGGCGGTGGCGGTCAGCCCGGTCGGTGCCGGGGGCGCCACCCGGAGCACGAGCGGCCGGGTGGCCTCGCTCTCGACCGGCGCGAACAGCCGGGCGCGCCAGCCGTACTCCCAGGTTCCGCCGACCTTGAACGGCAGCGGACCGGGCGGGGCCGCGCGGACCGCGACCACGCAGTCCTGGCGGGGGTCGACCCGCAGGGTCTGCTTCCAGCCCTGCTCGTTGGGGTCGGGTGGGCGGATCGCGCCGTCCTGGCCGACCCGGTTGACCAGTTGGGCCGAGACGTGGTCAAGGTGGACGAAGGCGGTGGCGGTCGCGTCGTTGGTGATCCGCCAGAGCCGTACGTCGGGTTCGTCGGCGGTGGGGCAGAGGACCTCACCGGCGTCGTCGTCGCCGGCCAGGCGGGTCACCAGCCGGCCGTACGCCGGCTCGAACCGTTCCGAGATCGTCTTCTGGTGCAGGGGCAGGCTCACCGGCGCGGTGCCGTCGACGGCCGGGACGGTGAGCGCGGTGGTGTGGACCGGCGCGTAGGTGGGGTGCGGGGTGCTGGTCCCGAAGGCGGCGTCGTAGGCCGGGTGGGCGACGATCGGCGGCGGCTGGCTGGCCGCGTACGCCAGCGGTAGCCGGGTCCGCAGCGTGGCCAGGTCGAACGGCGCGGCCGGGTTACCGGCCACCCGGAACTGCAGCAGGGTTCGGGTGTTCGGGCCGTAGCCGGGCCGGGTGCTGGGCGTACCGCCGGTCGCCGTCTGGTCGGGGCCGTCGGTGTAGTGGTCGCAGCGGGGGTCGAAGGCCGGGATCGGTGCCGGGCAGTCGTTGTAGAGGATCAGGGTCGACCCGGGCGGCACCGACGAGAAGTCGATGACGACGTCGGCCAGTTCGCCCGGCCCGAGCAGCAGCGTGTACGCGGAGAGGTTGAGGGCGTTGGCGTCCCGCCGGTCGTAGACGTAGTTGACCGGCTGGTTGGGCAGCACCACCGGCGCCGGTAGCAGGCCGCCCTCGGTGCCGATCTGGATCATCTCCGGCCCGGCGGCGGCCGGGTCGGGGACGCCGCCGGGCCGGCCGTCGGTTGGCCAACCGGCCGGGAAGCCGGGCGTGGGAGTGGCCGGCACCATCGGCACCTCACCGGCGGCGCCGTCGTTGAGCGAACCGTCGGGCTGCCACATCGGGGCGTTCGTCGCGGCGTGGTAGAGCTGCAGGTTCAGCGCCCGGTCGAGACAGGCGTTCAGGATCCGGAACCGGTACGCCTTCGGCTGGATCTGCAGGTACGGGTAGGCGGCGCCGTTGACCAGCGGGGTGTCCAGCAGCGCCTCGGGGACCACCGACGGCGCCGGGGTGCCGGGTGCCTGCGCGGGTTGCCAGGGTGCGGTGACCGGGTCGTGGTAGGGGTTCGTGGTCGGACCGTGGACGGTCTGCGGCGACGGCGGCCGGTGCCATGGCCCGTAGTCCCAGCGTCCCATCGGGTTGCTGCCGGATTCGTGCTGCGGGTTCTGGTTGGGCAGGTAGACGTGCGGGTACCAGAGATTGCCGCGGGATCCCCAGTTCGCCCGGTCCCAGGTCGGGTCCTGTTCGGCCAGTTGGGCGTCGCCGGGTACGAATGTCTTGTCCGTGATGACCAGGGGAATCTGGTCGGCGGGCAGGACCTGGTCGGCGATCAGGCGGTGTTCCTCCGGGTCCTCCAGCAGGTAGAGGCCGAGCTGACCGGCGTAGGTGGCGAGCCGGCCGATGCCCTCGGTCGCGTCGTGGAACCACTGCAGTCGGGCGCTGGACTGGTTGGGGTAGAAGAGGGTGACCGCGCCGTCGTTCGGTTCGGGCATGTCCGGCACGGTCGCCAGGCCGGGGCCGCGGTGGGGCGGGTCGTCCTGGCCGGCCGGGGTGAGCCACTGGTCCGGCCGACCGGCGCTGATCCACGGGGTGGCCGCGCCGGCCAACCGCAGCCCGGCCCGGTTTCCCGGCTGACCGCCGCCGACCGTCGCGTCCACCGGGAGGAAGAGCTCTCCCTGCGGCCCGGTGGGCAGCTGGTTGATGAGCTTGATCCGGACCGGCCGGTCGCGGCGGGCCACGATCACCGGTCCCAGCAGGTACGGCCGGGTCGGCGGGCTGACGGTGTTGTGGCCGGTCGCGTCGGTGCCGTTGTTGAGCTGCCGGTAGCCGCGCAACCGGGTCGCCTGCAGGTCCTTGTGGAGCTGCTGGGCGTACTGCCCGATGCCGATCTCGTAGTAGTCGCAGCCCGGGTAGGTGATCGTGTCCGGGACGGCGACCGGCAGGTAGTTGCCCAGTTCGTTCTGCCGGGCGGTG
Organism: Solwaraspora sp. WMMD1047; assembly: GCF_029626155.1. Classification (NCBI taxonomy): domain Bacteria; kingdom Bacillati; phylum Actinomycetota; class Actinomycetes; order Micromonosporales; family Micromonosporaceae; genus Solwaraspora; species Solwaraspora sp. WMMD1047. Next base: position 2,240,095 of record NZ_JARUBL010000001.1, read on the forward strand.
CCCACGCCCGGCAGGGCGGTGACGAACTTGCGCAGTCCGGTGCCGGCGATCACCCGGCCGGTGGAGTCGATCATCGGCAGCGGGCTGTTGGCGAAGTGCGGTCCACCGGCGAAGTAGTCCGGTGGGGCGGACGGGTCGAGCGCGGCGATCCGGCCGGGTCCCTGGTCGACGCCGGGCCGGGCGGTCGGCACGGTGGGGACGGTCCGCGCTCCGGCCTCGCCGTGTGGGCTTCGGTTCAGTCGACCGGCGACCAGCTTCCTGAACATGATCCTGACCCCTCACGCCGTTGCCACGATACGTAATGACCCAACAGCGGTACGGCATCGATGGATACGGGGGCGGCGGCTGGCGCGGCCGGTCCTTAGCAGATCAACTCGACGACCGGAGGTTATCCACAGTGGAGGTGGTTCTCCACAGCCGGGCCCGTGGGCCGGCCACGGCCCGTGGCCGGCGGCGACAATCACCGGGTACGGGTGGGTGGCGGACCGCCGACGAGCGCGGTCCGGTCCCGGTGTCCGGCTACGAGGTCCACCTATCTACGAGGTGAGTTCCGATGCAGATCACGGCGGCGGTAGCGGTGGCCCAGAAGGTGGTGCCCGGCGTTGCTCCGGTTTCGAGGCAGGCGGACAGGACCAGCGCCGGGGCGAGGAACGCCTCGGTCCTGGGGGGCGGGGGGTTGGTCCGGCGTCGGGTGATCCGGACCACCTCCAGTTCGGTGTCGCATTCATGCTCCTTCCCCCCGGCCCGGGTGCGCTCCCGGTGCGGGGTCCTCTTCCCTCGCTCGCCGACGAGCGCGATGTCGTCGGCCCTCCCTCGGTGGCTCGGGTTGTTGTCCGGTTCTGACTCCGCTGTCAGATCCATCGGTTCGGGTGACCCCGACCGGTCGGCACGGTCCACGTCCCAGACCTTTCTTGAAGGGCTTTCGCGTTGGCGCGGTGAGCTACATGGAGGGGGGAGCATGCAGCGATCTGTCCGCTAATCAAGCGCATCATTGCTGATTCCAGATGCATACTTCTCATGCACCTGACGTCGTGTCAAGGGTGGGTTGGGCGAACTGTCGCAATAGCACGGTTGGTGTCACCCGTCCGGGTGGTTGTCGCAGGTAGGCTGGGCACGACATGCTGCGTTCCGCGCCGTGCTGCTGTCGAGCGCGACCACCAGGCCCCTGTCAATAGCAATTCCGGATGTCGCACAATGGGTGCGTCGTCTGGGTTCCGGAGGTGGGCATCGTCGGCTTGCTGACACCATGAGTCCCGGGAACGGGATTAACCTCCGGCGACCCCCGGAAATGCGCGTGCATCCACTCGCGGCGTTTCGTCCGCCGCCGCGATATTCAACCAGTGACATTCCAAGGAGGATCGTTGTGACCAATTGGGGAAGTGCGCTACGCGGCCCAGGCTCGTCATGGGCAAGCCGGCACACTACCCACCTCGACCCGGAAGGGGGTCGGAGATGACCGCTGACCACCGCCGCGACCGGGGCTCCCGGCCACCCGCCGCCCGTACCGCCGGCGGCGACGCCCACCTGGCGGGCGACACCCGATCCGGTGCCGCCGGCCAGACCGGGTCGGAGGGCGCCGCCGACGCGCGTCCGCTGGTCCGGGTGACCGTCAACCTCACCCCCCGCGCCGTCGACTCGCTCGACCAGGCGTGCCTGCGTACCCACGACTCCAAGACCGACACGATCAACCGGGCGTTGGTCGTCTACAACCTCGTCCTCGAACTCCTGGAGCGCGGCGACGGCAGCCTTCAGCTACAGACCAAGAACGGGGTGGAGCACGTCCACCTACTGTGACGGCGACCGGCTGCCGTCCGGGGCGGGGTCCGGTTGGCAGTGGGGGCACCAGTAGGTGACCCGCTCACCCTGCTCACGCTTGCGGATGGCGGTACCGCACCTGCGGCACGGCCGCGCCCGGCGACCGTAGACGTAGCTGGTCTCGGCATTGCGCAACGAGCCGGTGGTGCTCTGCTGCCACCGACCGCGATTGGCCGCCAACAGGCGCTGGCCCAGATCGACGAGGCCGGGCAGGTCCGGTACCGCACGAACCGGCGTCCACGGCGAGATGCCGCGCAGGAACAGCACCTCGCACTTGTAGAGATTGCCGATCCCGGCGAGGTTGCGCTGGTCGAGCAGGGCCTCGGCGATGCTGGTGTCCGGCCGGGCGGCCAGCCGCCGGACCGCCTCGGCCGGGTCCCAGTCCGGGCCGAGCAGGTCCGGGCCGAGGTGGCCGACGAGCGAATCCTCCTCGGCGGTCGGCACCAACGCCACCTCGTGCAGGTGATATCCGACGGCCACCGGTTCGGCGGTACGCAGCACCACCCGGATCAGGTGGCCGGGCCGCCCGGTCCACCGCTGCCCGGGCGCGTACACCCGCCAGGCGCCGTCCATCCGCAGGTGGGAGTGCAGGGTGAGCTGCCGGTCATCGGGCTGGCGCAGCCGCAGCAGCAGGTGTTTGCCCCGGCTGATCGCCGCCACCACCGCAGACCCGGTCAGGTCGGCGGTCGCCAACTGGGGCACCCGGAAGTCCGATCCGGTCAGCCGCCGTCCGGCCAGCGCGCGGTGCAGCACGCGGGCCGTGTTCCAGACGGTGTCGCCTTCGGGCACCCGTCCATCCTGCCTCGCCCACCGCCACCGACACCGCAGGTCCGCACGTGGCGCAGTGCGGGTCCGCGTGGCGAGGGGTGCGGGTCCGCGTGGCGAGGGGTGCGGGTCCGCCCTGCGGTGCGGGGCCGCCCGGCGTCGCGGCGGTGCGAGGGCGCTCGGCGGTGGCGGGTGTGGGCGCCGGGTGGAGTCAGGGCTGCTCGTCCGGGCGGGGTGGCCGGACCATCTCCTGGTAGCGCGGGTGGCTCGCGCCGTAGATGGCGAAGTTCAACCGCGCATGCGAGAGCGTGAGATCACCGTTGGGTCCGTCCGCTAGTCCCTCCGCGTCGGGTTCGCGGCGACCGTCGTCGGTCCAGAAACAGACGGGGCAGGTCCCGCATCCGGTCCGGAAGCCGCAACATGGACACATGTCGATATCAACCGAGTGCTTCCCCACCGAGCCAGCATTTCATGCCGGCGAGCCGGACGGCACCCGGCGTCCACCATGTGCCACACCCCGCTGGTCACCCGGCGACGGCGATGCGTAACGGGTCGCCGGCCTCGACGCCGAGCAGGTCGGCGGCGCGGCCGCCGTTGATCGCCACGGCGGCCAGGCCGGCCGGATCGCCGTAGACGACCAGCGCACCGACCGGCGCGTCGGTGAACACCGTGGACCGCACCGCCGGCCGCCCGGCGACCAGTAGGTCCGCTCCCAACTGGTCGAGGGCGGTGGCCGGGGCAGCCAGTTGCACGTTGCCGAACCGGTCGACGGCCAGCACCTCGGCCGTCAGCCAGCCGGGTCCGATCTCGACGATCGGTTCCGGAAGCCGGACCAGTCCGGCCGGGTCGACAACCGGTCCGGCGTCGTCCGGCCGGGCGCCGGCCGCGAGTCGGGCCGCCACCGGTGCGTAGAGGTCCCGGCCGTGAAAGCTGGGGTGGACCCTCGGCGCGAACCAGGCCCCGTCGGCCGGTTCGACCACCCGGTCGACGGCGCCGAGCGCGGCCGCCGCCGGCAGCAGCAGCCCGTTGTCCGGGCCGACGAGCAGCCCTCCGGGGGTGACCACCAGGATCGGCCGGGCGCCCGTGCCGACGCTGCCCAGGTGGATCGCGCGGGGCAGGTGCGGGACGGTCTGCGCGAGCACCGCCGCCCCGCGCCGCAGGTCGCCGGCCGGCACCAGGTGGGTGACCTCGATGACCCCGACGGCCGGCGCGCTCCGGGCCAGGGCTCCGCGCAGCTGCGCGGCGAAGCCGTCGGCCAACCCGTAGTCGGTGGTCAGGCTGATCCAGTCGAAGGCCGTCATACCGGCAGCCTAGGAGCGGATTCCCGCGCCGCTGGCCAGCCACCCGGGCCGGCCAGCGCGGGCCGGCGGCGGCCCGACCCGAGTCGGCCGACGCGCTCTCGATCGGCCGTGCGCGCCGGCCCCCGCCTGGTCACCTGGTCGCCTGGTCAGGCCGGGCCAGCGGGGTCGCGTGGTCGGCGGGGCCAGCCTGGTCGCCTGGTCGTGGGGTCAGCCGCGCAGTCGAAGCCCCCGTGGGGTGGCCCGGAAGCCGGCCGTGGTCAGCGCGTCGCGCAGTGGTGACGGCGCCAGCGCGGCGCCGTCGGCCCGCTCGACCGAGATCGGTCCCAGCGCGCCGGACCGGACCGCGGTGGCCAACGCCCCGGTCGCCGCCGTCAAGGCCTCGCCGTCGTCGACGAACGAGAGCAGTGTCCGGCCGCCCCGCTCCACATAGAGCACCAGGTCGCCGCCGACCAGCGCCACCAGGGCGCCGGCCTTGCGGCCCGGCCGGTGCCCGCCGGCCGGGCTGGCCTCCGGATCACCGGAGTCGACCACCCGCTCCGGCCAGGGCAACGCCGCGCCGTACGGGTTCGCCGGGTCGGTGGCGGCGAGGACCAGCGCCGTGCGATCCGCCCGCCGGCCCAGCGCGGCGGGCTCGGCCAGCGCCCGGAGCCGGTCCACCGCGCCCGGCACGGCGAACTGCGCGGCACCGAGCCCTTCGACGAAGTAGCCGCGTCGCGCGGCACCCCGCTCCTCCAGCGCGGCCAGCACCGGGTAGACGGCGGCGAAGCCGCCCGGCCAGCCCTCGGCGGCCACCGCACCCCGGGTCACCACGCCGTGCCGCTCCAGCAGCGCGTCGGCGAGCGCGGCGGCCCGCCGGGTCGGGTCGGGCTCCCGGGCCGGTAGCAACGACCAGCGGCCGGCCGCGGTGGGCGGCCCGCCCCGGCTGGGCAGCGCGCCCCGACCGGGCAACCGACCGCGACCCGGGTGGCCGTACCGACCCCGGGGTGCGGCCGGCCGGCGGCGGTGCGCCCCGCCGCCACCGAGCAGCGCGCGGACCGGGGCGAGCGTGTCGTTGGTGAGCCAGCCTGCCCAGACCAGGTCCCACAGCACCCCGACCAGGGCGGCGTCGTCGGTGCCGCCGACCCGGTCGGACAGCGACCGGAAGAACAGTGCCTGCCCGCCGTCGAGCGCGTCCAGCACCGCCTGGTGCGCGGGGGTGAGGGCGAGCGCCTCGTCGGGCGGCGGCAGCAGCAGGTGGGCCGTGTCGGCGAAGGCGAGGGTGAGCCAGCCGTCGGCCCGGCCGATCGAGCCGGTGCCGGCCCAGAGCACCTCCCCGCCGGCGCACAGCTCGTCGAGCTGGGCCGGCGAGTAGTCGGCGACCCGGCCGGGCAGCACCAGGCTCTCCAGCGCCGACGCCGGCACGGCCGCGCCCTGCAGCTGCTCGACCGCGGCGGCGACCGCCTCGACCCCCCGACCGGCGGCGCCGACCTGCTGCCAGCGGGGCAGGAAGGCGGCCAGCGCGCGGGTCGGCGCGGGCTCGATCTCCTGCCGCAGGGCGGCCAGCGACCGGCGGCGCAACAGCCGGAGCACCTCGGCGTCGCACCACTGGGTGGCGGTGTCGGCGCCGCTGGCGGCGGGTTCGAACGGCGCGAACTCGCCGGCGACCACCCGGCCGGCGGCGGCCAGCCGGCGCAGGGTCTGGTCGACCACGAATCCGCCCAGCCCGAACCGGGCCGCGCAGCCGGCGGCGGTGAACGGACCGTGCGTACGCGCGTAGCGGGAGACCAGGTCGGCGAGGGGGTCGGCGACCGGTTCGAGGTACGCCAGCGGCACCCCGACCGGCAGCGCCACCCCGAGGGCGTCGCGCACCCGGCCCGCGTCCTCCACCCCGATCCAGCGTTCCATGCCGGCGATCCGGACCCGCAGGATCCGGCGGGCGGCGGCCAGCCCGGTCAGCCAGTCGGGCGCGACGCCCCGGTCGGCCAGCTCGGCGTCGGAGAGGTCACCGAGCAGCCGGAGCAGCTCGACCACGTCCTCCGCGTCGCGTGGCCGCCGCTGGTCGGTCAGCCACCGCAGCTGCCGTTCGGTCTCGGCCAGCACCGCGGGGTCGAGCAGCTCACGCAGGTCGACCCGGCCCAGCAGCTCGGCCAGCAGCGTCGAGTCGAGGGCCAGCGCGGCGGCCCGCCGCTCGGCCAGCGGGGCGTCGCCCTCGTAGAGGAAGGCGCCGACGTAGCCGAACAGCAGCGATCGGGCGAACGGCGACGGGCGCGGGGTCTCCACCTCGACCAGCCGGACCGCCCGGCCGGCCAGGTCGCGCATCAACCCCACCAGGCCGGGCAGGTCGAAGACGTCCTGCAGGCACTCCCGGGCGGCCTCCAGGGTGATCGGGAAGTCGGCGTGTTCGCGGGCGATGTCCAGCAGCTGGGCGGCCCGCTGCCGTTGCTGCCACAGCGGCTGCCGCCGGCGCGGGTCCCGGCGCGGCAGCAGCAGCGCCCGGGCCGCGCACTCGCGGAACCGGGAGGCGAACATGGCGGAGCCGCCGACCGACTCCTCCACGAGCTGGCCGATCTCGTCGGGGTCGAACCCGACCAGCTCGGCACCGGGCGGCGGGTCGGCGGTGTCCGGCAGCCGGATCACGATCCCGTCGTCGGCCGGCATCACCTGCGCGTCCACGCCGTACCGCTCGGTGAGCCGGCGGCCGATCGCCAGCGCCCAGGGAGCGTTCACCCGGGACCCCAGGACGCAGTGGACGGCGAGCCGCCAGTCGCCGAGCTCGTCGCGGAAGCGCTCGACCAGGACGGTGCGGTCGTCCGGCAGCGCCCGGGTCGCCTCCCGCTGCTCGCGCAGGTAGGTCACCAGGTTGCCGGCGGCCCAGTCGTCCAGGCCGCCGGCGCGCAGCGCCTGCGCGGCGGCGTCGTCGTCGCGGCGGGCCAGGCCGCGCAGCCGGGCGCCGATCGCCCGGCCGAGCTCCACCGGCCGGCCCAGCGAGTCGCCCTTCCAGAACGGCATCCGGGCCGCCTGGCCGGGGGCGGGGGAGACCAGCACCCGGTCGGGGGTGATGTCCTCGATCCGCCAGGACGACGAACCCAGCAGGAAGACGTCGCCGACCCGGGACTCGTAGACCATCTCCTCGTCCAGCTCACCGACCCGGGCGGCCCGCTCGGCGCCGGCCAGGAAAACGCCGAACAGACCCCGGTCGGGAATGGTGCCGCCGCTGGTGACCGCGAGCCGCTGCGCGCCGGGCCGGCCGGTGAGCAGGTCGGCGGCGCGGTCCCAGACCAGCCGGGGGCGCAGCTCGGCGAAGGCGGTCGACGGGTAGCGGCCGGAGAGCATGTCGAGCACCGCGTGCAGCGCGGACTCGGGCAGCTCGGCGAAGGGCGCCGCCCGCCGGACCAGGGCGGCCAGGTCGGTCACCGTCCACTGGTCCAGTGCCACCATCGCGACGATCTGCTGGGCGAGCACGTCCAGCGGATTGCGGGGGGCCCGCAACTCCTCGATCGCCCCGTCGACCATCCGCTCGGCCACCACCGCGCAGGAGAGCAGGTCACCCCGGTGCTTCGGAAACACCACCCCCCGGGAGACCGCCCCGACCTGGTGGCCGGCCCGGCCGACCCGTTGCAGCCCGGCCGCCACACTCGGCGGGGCCTCGATCTGCACGACCAGGTCGACGGCACCCATGTCGATGCCGAGCTCCAGGCTGGAGGTGGCCACCACGGCGGGCAGCCGGCCCGACTTGAGCGCCTCCTCGATGCCGGCCCGCTCCTCGCGGGAGACGCTGCCGTGGTGGGCCCGGGCGATCACCGGCGCCGCACCGGCGGCGGCGCCGGACTGGGCCATGATCTCGGCCGGCTGCCGGTGCGGCGGCTCGGGCGCCAGCCCCAGCTCCTCGGCGGCCAGCTCGTTGATCCGGGCGCAGAGCCGCTCCGCTCCGCGCCGCGAATTGGTGAAGACGATCGTCGACCGGTGCGCCCGGATCAGGGCGTGCACCCGCTCCTCGACCGCCGGCCAGATCGATGCCCGGCGCGGGGTGCCGAACTCGTCGGACGGCTCCTCCTGCTCGTCGAGGCGGGTCATGTCCTCCACCGGCACCTCGACGCTGATCTCGATGGTCTTGTCCGCGCCGGGCGCGACGACATCGACCGGGTGCGCCCCGGCGAGGAACCGCGCCGTGCCGTCGATCGGCCGGACCGTGGCCGACAGCCCGATCCGTTGGGCGGGCCGGGCCAGCAGCTGGTCGAGCCGCTCCAGCGACAACGCCAGGTGCGCGCCGCGCTTGGTGGCGGCGACCGCGTGCACCTCGTCGACGATCACCGTCTCCACCCCGCGCAACGAATCGCGGGCGGCGGAGGTGAGCAGCAGAAAGAGCGACTCCGGGGTGGTGATCAGGATGTCGGGCGGGGTGCGGCCGAAGGCCCGTCGCTGGTCGGCCGGGGTGTCGCCGGTGCGCATCCCCACGGTGATCTCCGGTGGCGCGACGCCGAGCCGGCCGGCCGCCTGCCGGATCCCGGCCAGCGGACCACGTAGGTTGCGCTCGACGTCCACGGCCAGCGCCTTGAGTGGGCTGACGTAGAGGACCCGGCAACGCCGACGCGGATCGTCGGGAACCGGCTGGCCGGCGAGCCGGTCCAGCGACCAGAGGAAGGCGGCGAGCGTCTTGCCGGACCCGGTCGGCGCCACGACCAGCGCGTTGCGCCCGGCGCCGATCGACCGCCACGCCCCGGCCTGGGCGGCGGTGGGCGCGGCGAAGGCGGTGGCGAACCACTCCCGGGTCGCCGCCCCGAACCGTTCCAGCACGTCGTCGGCCATCACCGACAATCCTGCCCGGCGGGTACGACGGTTCCGCTGGCGGGTCGCTGGGTATCGCATTAAGTCTGACTTAACCGCTTGATAGCGGCGCAACACGTACAGTAACTTCTCTCGAAATGCCGGCCGCTACGGAGGAGATCGCATGGCCGTGGTCGAGCGGAGCGCCCAACACGGCACCGACATCCTGCTCCGCACGGTCGACAACCGGCTGACCGGCGTCCGGGCCGGACTCGGCGCCGCCGACCTCGACCTGGCCGAGCGGATCGCGGCCTGCCTGCGGGAGCTGGTGATCGGCACCACCTCGGCCAGCGCCGCCGACCGGGCCCGGGTGCGGGCCGCCGTGCACCACTTCGCCCTGCGGCAGCCCACCCGCGGCGGGCACCCGACGGTCCGGTCGCTGGCCGCCACCCGAGCGGTGGTGAACCGGATCGTGCTGCAGTTGGGTCGTCCGGACCTGATCGTCGACTCCGGACGCGAGGGTCCGGTCGACCCGGCCCGGGTCGAGCCGACCCCGGATGTTTCCGACAGGTAACGACCACCGGGTGCCGGTAGACTTACCTCCCGAGTAGCTGGGGAGGGACATGCGGGCAGCGCACCCGACGCGCCGACCGGTCGGTCGGCTGCTCGCTGCTGCCCTGCTCGCGGTTCTCTGCACAACGTCCGTGCACGGTGCCGCCTCGCCGGCGGTCCCGCCGGGTGCCATCGCCACCGCGCACGCCTCGATCGCAGCCGCCCTGGTTCAGCAGCACCCCACGACCGGTCGGGGCGACCAGGTGGTCGGCCCTGAGCGGGCGGGCGTCCCGCACGCCACCGAGGAACTGCTCCCGCCCGACGTCGAATGGCAGCCCGCCGCCCGCCCGGCCCCCGGCCATCCGGTGGTCGGGGCGGCCGAGCCGGCCCAACCGGCCGGCCCGCACAGCGCCGCGGCACCACCATCGCAGGTGGTGTCCGGGCGCCTCGGCCGCGCCCCGCCGAGCTGATCGGACAATCGCCCGCCGCCGTCCCTCCGCCAGCCCTGGCGGGATTCGCCAAAGCCGCCCGTGACCGGGCTTCCTGTCGTCTGATCCCGACGTAACGCAGACTCTCGACGAGGGCCTGCGCTGACACCTATCTGGAGTACGCATGCTCGTGCTGCTGGCCCTGCACCTGGCCCTGGCGCTGGTCGCGCCACTGCTGGTCGCCCGGTGGGGTCGGCGCGCCTGCTACCCGCTGGCGCTGGGGCCGGCCGCCGCGCTGGGCTGGGCGCTGGCCCACGCCGGCACGATCCGTGACGGCGGGGCACTCGTCGAGACGTACCCGTGGGTGCCCTCCCTCGGCCTCGACCTGGCGCTGCGGGTCACCACCCTGTCCTGGCTGCTGGTCGTCCTGGTCGGCGGCGTCGGCGCGCTGGTGCTGGTCTACTGCGCCAGCTACTTCGACTCGGACGAGCCCGGACTCGGCCGGTTCGCGGCCGTCTTCGTCGGGTTCGCCGGCGCGATGCTCGGCGTGGTGGTCGCCGACGACCTGCTGCTGCTCTACGTCTTCTGGGAGCTCACCACCGTCTTCTCGTACCTGTTGATCGGCCACGACCCGCAGCGGCGGGCCAGCCGGCGGGCCGCCGGCCAGGCCCTCATCGTGACCACCCTGGGCGGCCTGGCGATGCTGATCGGCTTCATCATGCTCGGCCAGCACGCCGGCACCTACCGCTGGTCGGAGATCGTCGCCGGGCCGCTGCCCACCGGTGCGTACCTCGGCACCGCGCTGGTGCTGATCCTGCTCGGGGCGCTCTCAAAGTCGGCGATCTTCCCGGTCAGCTTCTGGCTGCCGGCGGCGATGGCCGCCCCCACCCCGGTCAGCGCCTACCTGCACGCCGCGGCGATGGTCAAGGCCGGGGTCTACCTGGTGGCGCTGCTGGCCCCGGTGTTCGCGTTCGACCCACCCTGGCGGCCGGTGGTCTTCGTCTGCGGCGTGCTCACCATGCTGGCCGGCGGTTGGGCCGCCCTGCGGCAGACCGACCTGAAGCTGCTGCTGGCCTACGGCACGGTCAGCCAGCTCGGCCTGCTGATCGTGGTGACCGGCGCCGGCACCCGGGACGCGGCGCTGGCCGGGGCGGCGCTGCTGCTCGCACACGCCCTGTTCAAGGCGACGCTGTTCCTCACCGTCGGGATCGTCGACCGGCGGGCCGGCACCCGGGAGCTGACCGCCCTCTCCGGGCTCTGGCGGCGGATGCCGTGGGTCGCCACCGCCGCCGCGCTCGCCGCCGCGTCGATGGCCGGGCTGCCGCCGATGCTCGGCTTCGTCGCCAAGGAGGCGACCTTCGAGGCGTTCATCGACCAACCGGTCATCCTCACCACGCTGGTGCTCGGCGCGGTGCTCACCGCCGGCTACAGCGCCCGGTTCGTCTGGGGAGCGTTCGCCGACAAGCCCGGGGCCGAGCCGACCGGCACCGAACGCGTCGGCGCCACCATGTTCGTGCCGGTCGGCCTGCTCGCCGCCGCCGGGCTGGTGCTCGGCGTCCTGGCCCCGGTCGTCGACGACCTGCTCGCCCCGTACGCCGGTCTGTTCGGTCCGGCCGGCTACCACCTGGCGCTCTGGCACGGCCTCAACCCGGCACTCGGCCTGTCGCTGCTCGCGCTCGCCGGCGGCGGGCTGCTCTTCGCGGTGCGGGCCCGGATCACCGGCGTCCTGCACCTGATCAGCACGCCGCTGACCGGCGAGTCGGCGTACCAGAGGGTGAGCCACTGGATCGACCGGATCGCGGTCGAGGCCACCGGCGCCACCCAGCGCGGCTCGCTGCCCCAGTATCTCGGCATCATCCTGCTGGTCCTGGTGCTCGCCCCCGGTGGAGCGCTGGTGATCGGCGGGGCCTGGCCGGAGCGGGTCTCCTGGTGGGACACCCCGCTGCAACTGGTCGTCGGCGTCGTGCTGGTCACCGCCGCGGTGCTCACCGTCCGGGCCCGTCGCCGACTCACCGCGATGGTGCTGGTCGGCGTCACCGGATACGGCACCGCGATGATGTTCGTGCTGCACGGCGCCCCGGATCTGGCGCTTACCCAGTTCCTGGTGGAGACCGTCACCATCGTGGTGTTCGTGCTGGTGCTGCGGCGGCTGCCGGCGAACTTCTCGGACCGGCCACGCAGCGGCCGATGGCTGCGCATCGGGCTCGGCGTCGCGGTCGGGCTGGTGATGTCCGGGCTGGCCCTGGCCGCCGTCGGCGGTCGGCAGGCGGTGCCCATCTCGGCGGAGTTCCCCGCCTGGGCCTACGACTTCGGGCACGGGCGCAACGTCGTGAACGTGACCCTCGTCGACATCCGGGCCTGGGACACGATGGGCGAGATCGCGGTGCTGGTGGTGGCCGCCACCGGGGTGGCCAGCCTGATCTTCCAACGACCACCCCGGGGGGCACCCGGTCCGCGTCGGCGCGACATCCCGGCGCCGGAGCCGCCGCGGCGGCGGGAACGCGTCTGGCTGCGGGCCACCGCCACCCTGCGCAGCCACCGGCGTTCGATCATCTTCGAGGTGGTCACCCGGCTGCTGTTCCACACGATGGTGCTCTACTCCATCTACCTGATGTTCTCCGGGCACAACGCGCCCGGCGGCGGCTTCGCCGGCGGCCTGGTCGCCGGCCTCGCCCTGGCGGTGCGCTACTTCGCCGGCGGACGCTACGAACTCGACGAGGCGGCACCCGTCGACGCCGGCATGGTGCTCGGCGCCGGGCTGTTCGTCTCGGTCGGCACCGGCCTCGTCGCCCTGCTGCTCGGCGGCGAGGCGTTGCAGAGCACGGTGGTCGACCTGCACCTGCCACTGATCGGCGACCTGTACCTGGTCACCTCGCTCTTCTTCGACGCCGGTGTCTACCTGATCGTGGTCGGCCTGGTGCTGGACGTCCTGCGCAGTGTCGGGGCCGAGGTGGACCGGCAGATCGAGATCGAGGACGAGACCGAGCCCGGACCGGTCACCGAAGCGGGGAGGAGCTGACATGAGCCCGAATCTGGTCCTGGTGATCGTGGTCGGCGTGCTCTTCGCCACCGGCGTCACCCTGCTGCTGGAACGGAGCCTGACCCGGGTGCTGCTCGGCGTCCTGCTGCTCGGCAACGGCGTCAACCTGCTCATCCTGCTCGGCGGCCGGGCCGGCGGCGCGCCGCTGGTCAACGTCACCCCCGAGGAGGAGATGAGCGACCCGCTGGCGCAGGCGGTGGTGCTCACCGCCATCGTGATCACCCTCGGCCTGACCGCGTTCCTGCTCGCCATGGCGTACCGGAGCTGGCAGTTGATCGGCCACGACGAGGTGCAGGACGACCTGGAGGACCGGCTGATCGTGCAGCGCGCGGAGCGGGACGAGGGTTCGGGCACCGAGGACACCCTCGACGAGAACGGCGAGGAGGCCGAGCCCGCCGACGCGGACGAACCGGTCCCCGCCCGGGTGGACACCGACCCGCTCGACCCCGAACAGGTCGAGCCCGAACCGCCGCCGAGGCACCTGCCGCAGAACGGACCGGACGCATGACCTACCTCGTACCGCTGCCGGTGATCATGCCGCTGCTCGGCGCGGCCCTGACCCTGGTGCTGGCCCGCCGGCCCCAGCTCCAGCGGGCGACAAGCGTCGCCGTGCTGACCGCCACCCTCGCGGTGGCGGTGGCCCTGCTGGTCGCGACCCATCAGCAGGGGCCGCTGGCCGTCTCGCTCGGCGGCTGGCCGGCCCCGGTCGGCATCGTGCTGGTCGCCGACCAGCTCGCCACGCTGATGCTCGTGGTCTCGGCGGCGGTGACCCTCTGCGTGCTGGTCTACTCGATCGGCGAGGGCCGGGCCGACGGCGACGAGGGCACCCCTGTGGCCATCTACCACCCCACCTACCTGGTGCTGACCGCCGGGGTCACGAACGCCTTCCTCTCCGGCGACCTGTTCAACCTCTTCGTCGGCTTCGAGATCCTGTTGGCGGCCAGCTTCGTGCTGCTCACCCTGGGCGGCACCGAGGTACGCATCCGGGCCGGCACGACGTACGTGGTGGTCAGCGTCCTCTCCTCGATGATCTTCCTGAGCGCGATCGGGCTGATCTACGGGGCCACCGGGACGCTCAACCTGGCCCAGCTCGCCGAACGGCTCGACGCGCTCCCGGACAACCTGCGGCTGGCGCTGCAGCTCATCCTGCTGCTGGCGTTCGGGATCAAGGCCGCGGTGTTCCCGCTGTCGGCCTGGCTGCCGGACAGCTACCCGACCGCGCCGGCGCCCGTCACCGCGGTCTTCGCCGGCCTGCTGACCAAGGTCGGCGTCTACGCGATCATCCGGACCGAGACGCTGCTCTTCCCCGGCGGCCGGGTCGCCGACGCGATGCTGGTGATCGCATTGCTGACCATGGTGATGGGCATCCTCGGCGCGGTCGCCCAGTCGGACATCAAGCGACTACTGTCCTTCACACTGGTCAGCCACATCGGGTACATGATCTTCGGGGTGGCCCTGACCTCGGCCGCCGGACTGGCCGGCGCGATCTTCTACGTGGTGCACCACATCACGATCCAGACCACCCTGTTCCTCGCCACCGGGCTGGTCGAACGGCGGGCCGGCAGCACCAACCTCGACAAGCTGGGCGGGCTGGCCAGGATCGCGCCACTGCTCGGCATCCTGTTCTTCGTGCCGGCGCTGAACCTGGCGGGCATCCCGCCGTTCTCCGGGTTCCTCGGCAAGCTCGGCCTGCTGCAGGCCGGGGTGGACGCCGGCGGCGTGCTCGCCTGGGTGCTGGTCGCCGGCGGTACAGCCACCAGCCTGCTCACCCTCTACGCCACCATGAAGGCGTGGAACCTGGCCTTCTGGCGGGCGCCCAAGCTGGCCGAGCCGGACGCGCCGCCCGGCCTGCCCTGGCTGATGGTCGGCTCCACCGCCGCCCTGGTGGCGTTCAGCGTCGGGCTGACCCTGGTCGCCGGCCCGCTCTACGAGGTCAGCACCGATGCCGCCGAGAACCTGCGGGACCGGGTGCCGTACATCGACGCGGTCTTCCCGGGAGGTACGCCGTGAGCCCGACCACCGAGCCACCCCCACGGCTGCCGGCGTCCCGGCACCGGCTGCGCGACCAACTCGTCACGGTCGGCTGGCTGGTGCTGGTCTGGAACCTGCTCTGGGGCGAGTTCTCCATCGGCAACCTGATCGGCGGCGCGGCGGTGGCGCTGTTCATCCTGCTCTTCTTCCCGTTGCCGTCGGTCACCTTCGGCGGCCGGCTGCGACCGCTGGCCCTGCTCCGCTTCGTGCTGCGGTTCCTGACCGACCTGGTGATCGCCAGCTTCCAGGTGGCGGCCACGGCGCTGCGGCCCCGCTACCTACCGGCCAGCGCCATCATCGGGGTCCCGCTGCGGGTCCGGTCGGACCTGAACCTCACGCTGACCGCCGAGGCGGTCTCGCTGGTGCCGGGCAGCCTGATCGTCGAGGCGGACCGGGCCAACGGGACGCTCTACGTGCACGTCCTGGATGTCCGGGGGCCCGACGATGTGGCGGCGGCGCACCGGAAGGTGCTCGACCTGGAGGCCCGGATCGTCCGGGCGATCGGGTCCGACGCCGAGCTGCGCATGCTGTCCGCCGACCCGGACCCCGACCCGGACGCCGCCACCGGCGGCGCCGCCGACCGAGGAGCAAACCGATGACCGTGGTAGTCGTGCTCGTCACCGCCCTGCTGTCGGTGGCGGCGCTGCTCGCCCTGACCCGCATCGTGCGCGGCCCGAGCCTGCTGGACCGGGTGGTCGCCACCGACGTGCTGCTCGCCGTCGTGGTCGGGGCGGTCGGCGCCGAGGCGGCCATCAACCGGCACGCCACCACGCTGCCCATCCTGGTGGTCCTCTCCATCCTGGGCTTCGTCGGCTCGGTCGGCGTGGTCCGCTTCGCCGCCCGCGACGAGGCGGTCGCCGCACCGGAGGTGTACGCCCCACCGGACCGGTCCGGTGCGCCGACCGATCCGGCCGCGGCCGGACGGGGCGAGCCGGGGGAGCGGTCGTGAACTGGGGCACCGTGGCCGACGTACTCGGCGCGATCTGTCTGGTGCTGGGCGCCTCGCTCAGCCTCGCCGCCGGCGTGGGCGTGCTGCGCTTTCCCGACGTGCTGTCCCGGATGCACGCGGCGACCAAGCCGCAGGTGCTCGGTCTGCTGCTGATCCTGCTCGGGGTGGCGCTGCGGCTGCGCTCCGAGTCGGACCTGGCCACCCTGCTGCTGGTGGGCCTCTTCCAGCTGGCCACCGCACCGGTCGCCGCGCACATGGTGGGGCGCACCGCGTACCGGTCCGGGCGGTTCCGGCGCGACCTGCTCGCCACCGACGAGCTGGCCACCGCCACGGAGGAGCGGGCTGAGCCGACGGACGGCCGGAACCGGACGGACAGCCGATAGAATGCCGCCATGACCGCCTCATCTGCCCAGGAGGGCAGTTGTACCGAGCCGGGCACGACCCGGCAACCAGTAGTAGCTGACGACCGCGCGACCACGGGAGCGCTGAGCCTGCCGTGTTGATCGCGCTCGGTCTGCTTCTGATCATCGTGCTCACCGCCGCCACGGGCTACTTCGTCGCCCAGGAGTTCGGCTACGTCGCCGTCGACCGGGGCAAACTCAAGCAGCTCGCCGACGAGGGCGACGCGGCCGCCGAACGGGCGCTGCGGGTCACCGGCCGGCTCTCCTTCATGCTCTCCGGCGCCCAACTCGGCATCACCGTCACCGCGCTGCTGGTCGGCTATGTGGCCGAGCCGTACCTGGGGGACGGGCTGGCCCAGCTGCTCGGCGGCGCCGGTGTGTCCCGGTCGGTGAGCCTGCCGCTCTCCATCGTCCTGGCGCTCGTCATCGCGACCGTGATCCAGATGGTGCTCGGCGAGCTGGCCCCGAAGAACCTGGCCATCGTCCGGGCCGAAGGGCTGGCCCGGGCGCTGAGCCGCTCCACGCTGATCTACCTGGCCGTCGCCGGCCCGGTGATCCGGCTCTTCGACGCCGCCGCCACCCGGCTGCTGCGCCGACTCGGCATCGAGCCGGTCGAGGAGCTGCCGACCGGGGCCACCCCGGAGGACCTGGAGCAGATCATCGCCGAGTCGCGGCTGGAGGGGCACCTGGACGCCGAGATGTCCACCCTGCTCGACCGGGGCCTGGACTTCCGGCAGCTCACCGCCGGTGAGGCGATGGTGCCGCGGGTGGACGTGCACACCGTACGCGCCGACGACCCGGTCAGCCGGATCGTCGAGATGCTGGACAGCGGGCACTCCCGCTTCCCGGTGCGCGGCACCGAGGGGGTCGACGACCTGGTCGGCGTGGTCGGCATCGCCGACGTGCTCGGCGTGCCGCCGGAGCGGCGGGCCACCACCCGGGTCGCCGCGGTCGCCGTACCCCCGTTGCTGGTGCCGGAGACGCTGCCGTTGCCGACGGTGCTGGACCGGCTGCGCGCCGGGCACCGGCAGCTCGCCTGCGTGGTCGACGAGTACGGCGGGTTCGCCGGGGTGATCAGCCTGGAGGACATCGCCGAGGAGCTGGTGGGGCCGATCCGGGACGAGGACGACCCGCCGGAGCGGGCGCCGGTGCGGCAGTCGGACGGCTCCTGGGTGGTGCCGGCCCGCTGGCGGATCGACGAGGTGGCCGACAGCACCGGCATCGCGCTGCCCGAGGCCCCCGAGTACGACACCCTCTCCGGCCTGGTGATGCGGGAGCTGGGCCGGGTGCCGCAGGTGGGTGACCGGCTGGAGATCAGCCTGCCGGCCGAGGTCGACAGCGGCCAGCCGGAGTCGCCGCGCCGGGCCGCGGTCGAGGTGCTCGCGGTGGACCGGCACGTGGCCGACTCGGTCCGGCTGGAGGTGACCGCGTGAGCACCGGATGGGCGTTGGTGATCTCCGTCGTGCTGCTCGCCCTGAACGGGTTCTTCGTGGCGGCCGAGTTCGCGCTGCTGGCCAGCAAGCGGTACCGGCTGGAGCAGGGCGCCGCGGCCGGTGGCCGGGCGGCCCGCGCGGCGCTGGACGGGGTCCGCGAGCTGTCGCTGATGCTGGCCGGGGCGCAGCTCGGCATCACGGTCTGCACGCTGGGGCTGGGCGCGCTCGCCGAACCGGCGATCGAGCACCTGGTCAGCCCGCTGCTGGACGCCGCCGGCCTGCCCTACGCGGCCAGCCACGCGATCGCGCTGGTCTTCGCGCTCGGCCTGGTGACCTTCCTGCACCTGGTGGTCGGCGAGATGGCGCCCAAGTCGTGGGCGATCACCGACCCGGAGCGTTCCGCGCTGCTGCTGGCGTTGCCGTTCCGGGCCTTCGCGCGGGTGTCCCGGCCGGTGCTGTCGGTGCTCAACGGCCTGGCCAACGCCACCCTGCGACTGGTCCGGGTGGAGCCGCAGGACCAGCTGGCGCAGGCACACGGCCCGGAGGAGCTGCGGATGCTGCTGGAGCAGTCCCGGGCGCACGGGCTGCTCGCCGCCGACCAGCACCAGATGCTGACCAGCATGCTGCAGCTGCAGGCCACCCGGGTGGCCGACGTGATGGAGCCGGTGGACCGGATCATCGCGGTGGCCCGGGACGACAGCGCGGAGCGGATCGAGCAGGTCTGCCGGGACAGCGGCCGGTCCCGGCTGGCCGTGCTGGACGGCCCGGGCGAGGTGGCCGGGGTGGTGCACGTGCGGGAGGCGGTCCGGGCCACCACCGCGGGCCGGTCGGCCACCGCCGGTGAGCTGATGGCCGCGCCGTTCAGCCTGGACGCGTCGGCGTCGGTCACCCAGGCGGTGGCCGCCATGCGGGCCGACCAGGCCCAGTTGGCGCTCGTCACAAACGGCGGCGGCACCGGCCGGCCGGTCGGTTTCGTCGCGCTGGAGGACCTGCTGGAGCAGGTGATCGGCGAGTTCGACGACGAGACCGACGCGGTGCCGCGCGGGCGACGGATGCGCTGACATGTTCGGCGGGCTCTCGGTGCGGACCGTGGTGCCCAACCCGAGCACCCGTCCCGGCCTCTCGCTGCCGGGGCGGGTGCTGCTGGCCGCCGGGTCGGCCGCGGTGGTGGTCGAGCACGTGGTGCTCGGCCTGGTCACCCGGGTCGAGCCGGCGGCCGGCGACGACCCGCCGACGCTCGTGGAGTTCCACCGCACGACGGTGACCGGCCGGTTCGTGCTGGCCGCCGGGGAGTCGCGGGCGCTGCCGTTCGCGCATCCGCTGCCGTGGGAGACCCCGATCACGGTGCTCGGCGGGCAGGGCCTGCTGGACCTGCGGATGGGGCTGCGCACGGAGGTGGCGGTCGGGCCGCTGCTGGACCAGGGCGACCTGCTGGGGCTCTTCGTCCACCCGCTGCCGGCGCAGGAGCGGCTGCTCGGGGCGTTCGACACGCTCGGGTTCGAGCTGCGCCAGGTGGGCATGCAGGCGGGCCGGCTGCCGGGCGTGGCGCACGACCTGCCGTTCCATCAGAAGATCGGCTTCTGGGTGGGGCCGCTCTACGCGGGGCCGATGAGTGAGCTGGAGGTGACCTTCCTGGCCGATCCGACCGGCCTGGAGGTGATCTTCTGGGTGGACCGCCGGCTGGCGCTTGCCGGCTTCGGCCACTTCAGCATCAGCCGGTTCCGGGTCCGGCACGACGGCGTCGACGAGGTGGACTGGACCGACCTGCTGGACTCCTGGCTGCGGCACGCCATCGAGCGGCACGCGGCGGCCGCCGCCGGCCCGCCGGCGTCCTAGCCGCGCCGGCCGGCGGCCCGTCAGCCGCCGGCCAGTTTGACGCCGAAGCCGAGGAAGAGCACGCCGATGCCGGTGGTGGCCGCCGCGGCGAGCCGGCGCCGCCGGCTGAACTGGGCGGCCAGGTAGGTGCCGGTCAGGATCAGCGCGGTCAGGTAGGCCAGGCTGGTCACCTGCGCGATCAGGCCGAGCAGCAGGAACGACAGCGCCGGATACGGGTAGGTCGGGTCGACGAACTGGATGAAGAACGAGACGAAGAAGAGGATCGCCTTCGGGTTGAGCAGGCTGATCACGGCGGCCCGCCGGAACGGGTGCCGCACCGCCGCCGGCTCGGCGGCGTCGATCAGGCGCGGCGTCGCCGGGTCGGTCCGGGTCCGCCAGCGCCGCCAGGCCCCGCGCAGCATCGTCACCCCGACATACCCGAGGTACGCCGCACCGGCGAACCTGATCACCCCGAAGATCGGCGGGTACGCCTTGAGCAGCGACGCCACCCCGGCCGCCGACGCCACCATCAGCACCGCGTCGCCGACCAGCACCCCGCCGGCGGCCCGGTAGCCGGCCCGGACGCCGCGCCGGGCGGCGGTGGAGAGCACGAAGAGCGAGTTCGGTCCGGGCAGCAGAATGATGGCGACGGTGCCCAGCACGTAGGTCCAGATGTCGGTGATCCCCAGCACGGGTGTCATCCTCGCCCGACCGGGGCCGGCGGCAGAAGTCGTTTCCGCAGGTTGAGCTGTGCTTCCGGCCACTGTTCGGCGGTCATCGAGTAGAGCACGGAGTCGCGCCAGGTTCCGTCGGCGCGGCGCTTGTTGGCCCGCAGCACCCCTTCCCGGACCGCGCCGAGCCGGGCGATGGCCCGTTGCGAGCGTTCGTTGCGGATGTCGGTCTGCCAGCTCACCCGGACCGCGCCGAGGGTGTCGAAGGCGTGCCCGAGCAGCAGCAGCTTCGCCTCGGTGTTGATGCCGGTACGCCACCAGCCCTGGCCGAGCAGGGTGGCGCCGATCTCGACCGATCGGGTCGCCTCGTCGGGCCGGACGAAGGCGGTGAGCCCGGCGACCTCGCCGGTGCGGGTGTCGCGCTGCACCCAGGTCAGCCGTTCGCCGAGCCACCGGGCCCGCAGCAGGCCGGCGACGTGCCCGGCCATCTGTTCCGGGCTGGTGGGTTGCGGGCTGGTGGCGTACCGCCAGACCTGCGGGTCGGCCAGCGCGGTGGTGAGTTCCCGCGCGTGCCCGGGTTCCAGCGGCTCCAACCGGACGTGCTCGCCGTGCAGGGTCGGGGTGGCCAGCCAGGGGGAGTGGGCCGGGCGCAGGTAGTCGGGCAGCGGGGCGACCACGCCGGGGGCGGGTTCGGGTGGTCCGGGGACCAGCCGCAGCGGGATCACGCCGGCCCAGTGCGGCAGGTCGAGGTCGGCCGGGTCGTCGGCGACCCCGCCGGCGCGGACCTTCACCGACACCTCGGTCAGCGGCAGCGCCAGCACCGCCGTCTCGG
This sequence comes from Solwaraspora sp. WMMD1047, assembly GCF_029626155.1. NCBI lineage: Bacteria > Bacillati > Actinomycetota > Actinomycetes > Micromonosporales > Micromonosporaceae > Solwaraspora > Solwaraspora sp. WMMD1047. The sequence goes on from NZ_JARUBL010000001.1 coordinate 2,260,871, forward strand.
CCAGTTCCTTCCGGCTCGGCGGCCGGGAGTCGGTGGACCGGCCGTGGCCCACCTTGTCGACGAGCGCGTCCATCGCGACCCGCCGCTCGTCGGAGTCGGTGACCAGCCGGGCGACGCCGTGCGCGACCACCGACCGGTAGTTGGCGCTGTGGTGCAGGTGGGAGCGGGCGTAGACCAGCCCGTCGAGCAGCGTGACGCAGACGCAGACGGGTAGTCCGGCCGGTCCGCGGGCGGCCAGCAGCGGCCGGCTGCCGGTTGAGCCGTGCAGGTAGAGGGTGTCGCCGACCCGGACGTGCAGGGTCGGCAGCACCCGGGGTTCGCCGTCGACGGTGAACCCGAGGGCGCAGTGGTGGGCCTCGTCGAGGATCGCGTGCGCGGTGGCCCGCTGGTAGCCGACCCGGTCCCGTAGCCGGCTGGCGGTGGTCCGCGGCGTCGGTGCGTACATGTTGCCTCCCCGAACTTGTGCTAGTACAATTCGAAAATTGTGGCAGCACGTTATCAGATGACTGGGCGGACGGCAGCCGAGATTTCCGGCAGCGTCGAGGCGGGCATCCGCACCGGCGCCCTCTCGGCCGGCACCGCCCTGCCCGCCGTCCGCGCCCTCGCCCACGAGCTGGCCGTCAGCCCGGCCACCGTCGCCAAGGCCTACCAGGCACTACGGCAACGCGGCCTGATCGAGACCGCCGGCCGCAACGGCACCCGGGTCCGACCCCGCCCGCCGATCGCCGCGCACCGCGCCGCCCGGCAACCGGCCGTCCCGCCCGGCGCCCTCGACCTCTCCGCCGGCGAGCCCGACCCCCGCTTCCTGCCACCGCTCGGACCGCACCTCGCGGCCGTCGCCGCCACCGCCACCAACCCCATCGGGTACGCCGAAGCGGGCGTCCTGCCCGAGCTGGTGGAGCGGGCCCGGTCCCGGCTGGCCGACGACGGCATCCCCGCCGACCAGCTCACCGTCACCGGCGGCGCCCTGGACGGCATCGAACGGCTCCTCACCGCCCACCTGCGCCCCGGCGACCCGGTGGCCGTCGAGGACCCGGGCTGGGCCAACCTGCTGGACCTGATCGCCGCGCTCGGCCTGCGCCCGGTCGGCGTGCCGGTCGACGCGGCCGGGCCGACCGCCGCCGGCCTGCGGGCCGCGTTGGCCGCCGGGGCCCGCGCGCTGGTGGTGACCAGCCGCGCCCAGAACCCGACCGGCGCGGCCGTCACCGCCGAGCGGGCGGCCGAGTTGCGGGCTCTGCTCGCCGACCATCCCGACCTGCTGCTGATCGAGGACGACCACGCCGCCGAGCTGGCCCCCGTACCGTTGGCTCCGCTGGCCGGCGCGACGCGGACCTGGGCCTTCGTCCGGTCGGTGAGCAAGCCCTACGGCCCGGACCTGCGGCTGGCGGTGCTGGCCGGCGACGACGAGACCGTCGCCCGGGTCGCCGGCCGGATGCGGATCGGCACCGGCTGGGTCTCCACCCTGCTGCAACGGCTGGTCCTGCGGCTCTGGGCCGACCCGGAGGTCGCGGACCTGGTCGCGGCGGCCCGGGACAGCTACACCGGGCGGCTGGCCGCGCTGCGCGACGCGCTCACCGACCGGGGGATCGTGGCCCAGGGGGTTGCCGGAATCAACGTCTGGGTGCCGGTGCCGGACGAGACCCGCGCGGTGACCGGGCTGCGCGACGCCGGGTACGCGGTCGCCCCCGGCGCGCTGTTCCGGGTCGCCAGCGGCCCGGCCATCCGGATCACCATCACCAGACTGGACCCCGCCGGTGTCGAGCCGCTCGCCGACGCGGTCACCCGCGCGGTGTCCGCCACCGCCCCGCACACCTTCACCGCGTAACGGGCGGCGTCACCGCGTCCGGGGGTGGCGTCACCGCGTCCGGGCTGGGCGAAGGTCGGCGCCGGCAGGGCCTTGGTGATCGACCGCCGGCGACAGACGCCGGTTGGCGAGTCAGACGCGGTGCCCTTCGGGTCAGCGCGGTGCCCTTCGGGTCAGTGCGCCGCCCACCCGGTCAGGGCTGTCGGCGGCGGGCGCCGGCCAACGCGGCCACCACCGTGCCGAACCCGATCGCCATCAACGGCAGGCCGATCCCGAACGGCAGCTCGCCGACCCAGTTGATGCTGCTCCGCTCCGGCATCCCACCCAGGCTCACCGCCACCACCGCCGACGCGAAGACCATCGCGGCCGTCGCCGCCCCGACAGCGACCTGCGCCAGCTCCAGCGACCGGCCGGCCCAGCAGCTGGCGCCGATCGCCACCACCAGGAGGAAGACGGCCCACCAGGTCCAACCGCCGCCACTGCTCAGGGTCAGGTAGTTCCACCCGGACCACCACCACTGCTTCTGCTCGTCGGTCTTGAACCAGGGCAGCAGGTAGCCGAGCAGAATCACCACCGACCCGGCGAGCAGCAGGCCGTTCGGCGCCGGCCGGTACCAACGTTGCGACGCTTCCATGGGCGCCGACGCTAACAGCGGCCCGCCAGCCCGCCGGCCGGTGCTGCCCGCACCGATGTCGGCGCTGCGCGCGAGGGTTGGTCTCGGCGCTACCGGCGAGCGCACGTGTCGGCAGTGCCCGCGATCCGGCGGTACCCGCCCGGTCCAATGCCGGCGGTACCCGGCCAGGTTCCCGATGCCGGCAGCACCCGCCCGGTCCGATTCCGGCCGGCTTGATGGGGTACAACGATGGCATGGCCGAGACCAGCACCGCGCCCGGTGCACAGAAGTTCATCCCGCCGGCCGCCGACTCGCTCGCCGACCTGCGCGCCGCTGCCGCGTCCTGCCAGGGCTGCGAGCTGCACCGCGACGCCACCCAGACGGTCTTCGGCCGGGGTGACGAGCGCGCCCGGGTGGTATTCGTCGGCGAGCAGCCCGGCGACGTCGAGGATCAGAAAGGGCTGCCGTTCGTCGGCCCGGCCGGGCACCTGCTGCGGCGCGCGGTCGACGACGCCGGCATCGACGCCGGGCAGGTCTACATCACCAACGCCGTGAAGCACTTCCGGTTCGAGCTGCGTGGCAAGCGGCGGATCCATCAGACCCCCGACCAGACGCACATCGTGGCCTGCCGGCCGTGGCTGGTCGCCGAGTTCGCCCGGCTGCACCCGGAGCTCGTCGTGGTGCTCGGCGCCACGGCCGCGAAGGCGCTCCTCGGCCCGTCGTTCCGGGTCACCCGGTCGCGGGGAGTCCTGCTGCCCTGGCCGGAGTCGGCGCAGCGACCGCAGGACTTCGCCAAGGTCCCCACCGACGCCACCGGCGCGACCACCTCGGTGGAGCCGACCCGGCTGCTGGCCACCATCCACCCCTCGGCCGTGCTGCGCGCCGACGACCGGGACACCGCGTACGCCGGCCTGGTCAGCGACCTCACCGTGGCAGCCCGAGCCCTGGCCGGATAACGACCAACCCCCCGCCGCCCGCATCCGCGCCGTCCTTATCTGCGGTGCGGTTGTCCGCGGTGCGGTTGTCCGCGCTGCCCTTGTCTGCGCTGCGGTTGTCCATGCTGCCCTTGTCTGCGCTGACCTCGCTCGTGCTGCGGTTATCCGCGCTGGTCGCCGGCGCTGCCGGCGGTCCTTGGGGTCGCGGTCGGGGCGTCATGGGGCCAATTCGTGCGGCGGTTACTGCGCGTGTCCGTCGGTGCGGTGCTTCCGGCTCGGTGTGGTGAGTGTTCGGGCACGAGGTGAACGCCAGTTACCCTACCTTCGAGTTTTAGGGTAACTGGCGTTCACCTCGTGGGCCGACCTTCCGTCTCGCCGCTGCCGTTGGGTGGGCGGATGGGCATGGGCGGCCGAAACTGCTAACCCTGGGTAGCCGATGGGGTGGTGGTCGGGCGCGTGGCGGGTCCGGTCGGCTCGACCTCAGGTGGGCTACGGCTTGACGGCCTTGACGAACGTGGACCAGGCGGCCGGCTCGAAGGTCAGCGTCGGTCCGGTCTGATCCTTGCTGTCGCGGACCAGTACTCGGCCGGGCAGGTTGTCGGCGACCTCCACGCAGTTACCGCCGTTGGGGCCACTACGGGTCGACTTGCGCCATGTCGGGCTGATCTGTGTCGTATTCATCGATCATCCTCAGGATGAGTGCGCGGGACTGGTCGCAGGGTAGCGCCAGGGCGTTGACGCTCTCCCAGCAGAGCATCAGGTGCCGCAGATCCTTCGCCGCACCGACCACCTTCCCCTGAATCGGGTCGTCCGCGTATGCGACGGTGACTCCGTCCGCCAGCGTGGCGAGCGCGAACGCTCCACCGTGACCAGCATGTAGCCCGGCGGCGAACGGCACCACCCGGATGTGGATGTTCGCCCGGTGGCCGATGTCCACCAGGTGTTCGAGCTGGTCCTTCATGATCTCCGGATCGCCGTGCCGGAACGCCGCCTCGCCGATGACGGCGCTGAACGTCACCGGGTCCGTCCTTGCGATGGTCTTGGCCTGCCTGGCCATCCGGTCCCGGGTCATCTCCTCGATCTGCACCTCCGAGTTGAGTCCGGCCGTGATCACGGCTCGGGCGTACGCCTCGGTCTGGAGCAGGCCGGGAATGACGGAGTGCTCGAAGGTGCGGAGCAGCACCGCCCGTTCCTCGTTCGCCTTCCAGGACCGCATCCACGGCGGGATGGCCTCGCCTCGGGCGTGCCGCGCCTGACGCTTCAGCTCACCACCGGTGGAGAGGAACGCGTCCAGCGCGTCCGCGATGTCATCGGGTGGGATCTGCTTGCCCGCTTCGTAGTTGCCCACTTGCGACCCACTGACGTGGATCTCCGCCCCGAGGGCATCCTGCGACATTCCCCGGGCCATCCGCTCCCGGCGCAGCGAATGGCGAAACTCATTCGTATCAGCCAACTCTCGACCCTCCACTCCGTGGGCGACCATTCGGCTCGGCAACATCTTCCGCTCATTTCCGCCGATCGTCCAGGGTGGATAACGGCAACTCCGCACCCAGATCGGAGGCAGCGCGGATGGGAACCGGAAGCGACGAGCCCCAGCCCGGCCGGAACAGTAGATGGCGACCGATAAACGACCGACGCATCGGCGGACACCACAACTTCCCAGGTCGCGCCCGGCGCGACCAGATCGACAATGGCAGTGGCCCGGGGATCGAGGATTCCGAGGACCAGGTCATCCGGTTCCGGGCGCCGGACACCATTCCGCCGACCGTCCAGGCGGACACCCTACGGACGATGCTCGCGCGACACGAACCGGCCGACGACAAGAGATGCGGGTGCGGTCTCCCGCTCGGCGAGCTGACCGGGCTGTGCTGGTACGGCCGGCAGGCCCAGAAACGGCTACTCGAACTGACCCTCGACTGGCGGGCCGACAACCCGGACGAGCCGGACCGCTAGTCGGCTCCATCGACCGTCCGCTCCGGCAAGGCCATCGCCGCCCGGCTCGCCGCCGCCCGGATCCCGCGCCCCAGATCCCGCGCCCCAGATCCCATGCCCCAGATCCCACGCCCCGGATCCGACTCGCGCTGGTTGCCGACGCCGGTGACCGCCGGGCCGGGAGCAGACTGGCGGGATGGACCAGCACCTGTACGAGGCCGTCCACGAGGAGTTCCGGTCGCTGTGCCGGGAGTTTCTGCGCCGGGAGGCCGTCCCGCACCACGACGCCTGGGAGGCCGCCGGGATCGTCGACCGGGCCGTCTGGCGCGCGGCCGGAGCCGCCGGGCTGCTCGGACCCGACGTCGACGAGCGGTACGGCGGCGGCGGTCAACGCGACTTCCGGTTCAACGCCGTACTGGTCGAGGAGATCGTCGCCGCCGGCACCTCCGGCCTCGGCTTCGGACTGCACAACGACGTCGTCGCCCCGTACCTGACCGATCTCACCACCGCCGAACAGCGCGACCGGTGGCTGCCCGGCTTCTGCGCCGGCGACCTGATCACCGCCATCGCGATGAGCGAGCCCGGCGCCGGCTCCGACCTGGCCGGCGTACGCACCACCGCCGTCCGCGACGGCGACGGCTGGATCCTCAACGGACAAAAGACCTTCATCACCAACGGCGAACTCGCCGACCTGGTCATCGTCGTCACCTCCACCGCCCCCGACCAGGGCGCGCACGGGCTCAGCCTGATCGCCGTCGAACGCGACACCCCCGGCTTCACCCGCGGCCGCCGGCTCGCCAAGGTCGGACTCAAGGCCAACGACACCGCCGAACTCTTCTTCGCCGACTGCCGGGTCCCGGCCGAAAACCTCATCGGTACGGAGAACCACGGCTTCTACCACCTGATGGCCAACCTGCCCCGGGAACGACTCAGCATCGCCGTGTCCGCCGTCGCCGCCGCCGAGACCCTGCTCGCCCTCACCCTCGACTACGCCCGGACCCGGCAGGCGTTCGGCCGGCCGATCGGCGCCTTCCAGCACAACCGGTTCCTCCTCGCCGAGCTGGACACCGAGATCACCATCGCCCGGACCTTCGTCAACCACTGCCTGGCCGAGTTCAACGCCGGCCGGCTCACCGTGGTCGATGCCGCCAAGGCCAAGTGGTGGACCACCGAACTGCAGACCCGGGTCGCCGACCGTTGTGTCCAACTGCACGGCGGATACGGCTTCATGGCCGAGTACCCCGTCGCCCGGGCCTGGTTGGATGGCCGGGTACAGACCATCTACGGGGGGACCACCGAGATCATGAAGGAGATCATCGGGCGAGGGCTGGGCCTGTGAGCACACCGCCCACCACCGCCCGAGCCGCGCCGACCAGCGACGAACCGACCGGCAGTCAACCGGCCGGCCACCAGCCGACCGGCGACCAACCGGAGCTGGACCGGATACAGCGGCGCACCCTGCGGCTGCTGTTCTGCACCCAGATCATCGGCGGCGTCGGTCTCACCATCGGGATCTCGGTGGGTGCCCTGCTCGCCGCCCGGATCGGCGGCACCGGCATCTCCGGGCTCGCCCAGAGCGCCGCCGTGGTCGGCGCCGCCCTGCTCGCGATCCCGGTCACCCGGGTCATCACCGCCCGCGGCCGCCGACCCGGCCTCGTCCTCGCCTACCTGACCGGCGCGCTCGGCGGCGTACTCGTGATCGCCGCCGCCGTCACCGACCTGGTCCCGCTGCTCTTCCTCGGCATGCTGCTGTTCGGTGGTGGCACCGCCGCCAACCTGCAGGCCCGGTACGCCGCCGTCGACCTCGCCCCGCCGGAGCGCGCCGGCCGGCAGCTCTCGGTCATCGTCTGGGCCACCACCCTCGGCGCCGTGGTGGCGCCCAACCTGGCCCAGTCCGCCGACGACGCGGTCGCCGGTTTCGGGCTGCCGCCGCTGTCCGGGCCGTTCGTCTTCAGCGTGGCCGGATTCTGCCTGGCTGCCGGCGTACTCCTGGGGTTGTTGCGGCCCGACCCGCTGTTGACCGCGCGGGCCTGCGCGGACGCCGGCCCGGACGCCGCCGGCGGACCTCGGCGGGCCGGCGGGATGCTCGCCGGGCTGCGGATCGTGGCCCGCCGGCCGGCCGCCCGGCTGGGCATCACCGCCGTCGCGGTCGGCCACCTGGTGATGGTCGGCGTGATGACCATGACCCCGGTGCACCTGGGCGAGTGGCACTCCGACGACACCGTGCTGCGGGTGGTGGGCATCGTGCTGAGCGTGCACATCGCCGGGATGTTCGCCCTGTCGCCGGTGGTCGGCTGGCTCACCGACCGGTTCGGCCGCCGGGCGGTGATCCTCGGCGGCGTCGCGACGCTGCTCGCCGCGGTCACCGTCGCCGGCACCGCCGGCCACCACACGGTCCGGCTCACCGTCGGGCTGTTCCTGCTCGGGCTCGGCTGGTCCGGCACCATGGTGGCCGGCTCGACGCTGCTCTCCGAGTCCGTCCCGGTCGCGGACCGCCCCTCCGTGCAGGGGCTATCCGACCTGACGATGGGGTTGGCCGGGGCGCTGGCCGGGGCGCTGAGCGGGTTCGTCGTCGAACTCGTCGGCTTCCCGGTGCTCAACGTGCTGGCCGCGATCGCGGTGGTGCCGCTGGTGGCGCTGGCGCTGCGTCCCGTCCCGCCGAGGGGCAGGTGATCTGCACAGCGGCGGCGACAATTGCCGCCGCCGCTGCTGCTCGCTGTTTTCGGCCGGACCGTCAGAAAGCCGCCGGAGAAATGGGCAGGGTGGCGTCAGTCCGGCCAGATGTTGTTGGAGTAGGACACCCGGGTGGTTCCCGTCGGGCAGGTCGCCCGGGACCAGCCGCCACCGGTGGACTGTTGGCGGATCGGGCCGAGCACGGTCTGGCCGTTCGAGCAGCGGACGACCGCCTGGTAGGCGACGTCGCCCGACGTGTTCTCGCAGAGGAGTTGATGATAGGTGCCCGGGTTGGCGTCCCGGCTCGACTGGCAGTAGACGGCGGCCGTGGTGCCGGCCTGCGCGGCGCCGGGGGCGATCAGAATTGCGGCGGCGACCATTCCGGCGGTCGCCAATACTTTGATCAACGGTAGTCTCACTCGTCTCACCCCGTGTCCTTCGATAGACTTTGAGAACCCAGTCGATAATGGACGTCTCCGTTGTTGGATGTCAATGTTTCGAACTCTGTCACATTGCTGTCGCGGCGTCCCGGGGCGGGTGGGTATCCGCCCGGCCCGGCGGTGGCGCTAGCGTTGGCTGCGACGGTGACCGGGCGCGACGACCGCGGAGGGGGACGAGGTGCGGCTGACCGACTTCTGGGCGCGGCTTGAGGAGACCTTCGGACCCGCGTACGCGGCGAGCCTCGCCACCGACCAGGTGCTGCCCCAACTGGGCGGCAGGACCATCAACCAGGCCCTCGCCGCGGGTGAACGGACCGCCACGGTGTGGCGGGCGGTCGTTGCCGCCTACCCCGATCGCGTGCCCACCCAGTTACGCTGAGCAGCTTTTACGCCGGTCTGGCGTGTCGTGCGTCGCTCGTACACCTGTTCGGCTATTGTCCACAGCGAGGCGCCGTCCACAGGTCACGGCCCGGCGGCTGTTTTCTGTCGGACCCAGCGCCTAGCGTGTCCCATCGTGACGAGAAGCTCATCAAAGACGCCGGCGAAGGCAGGGGTGGCAACCATGGCTTCAGGACCTGACCGGGACAAGGCGCTAGACCTTGCTCTCGCTCAGATCGACAAGCAGTTCGGGAAGGGCTCGGTGATGCGGCTGGGGGAACGCCCCGTCGTGCAGACCGCGGTCATCCCGACCGGCTCCATCGCGCTCGACGTGGCGCTCGGCGTGGGCGGTCTGCCCCGCGGACGCGTCGTCGAGGTGTACGGCCCGGAGAGCAGCGGTAAGACCACGGTCGCCCTGCACGCGGTGGCGAACGCCCAGCGGGCCGGTGGGATCGCGGCGTTCATCGACGCCGAGCACGCCCTCGACCCCGAGTACGCGAAGGCCCTCGGCGTCGACACCGACGCGATGCTGGTCTCCCAGCCGGACACCGGCGAGCAGGCCCTGGAGATCGCGGACATGCTGATCCGCTCCGGGGCGCTGGACATCATCGTCATCGACTCGGTGGCCGCGCTGGTGCCGCGCGCCGAGATCGAGGGCGAGATGGGCGACAGCCACGTCGGCCTGCAGGCCCGGCTGATGAGCCAGGCGCTGCGGAAGATCACCGGCGTACTCAGCAACACCGGCACCACCGCAATCTTCATCAACCAACTCCGCGAAAAAATCGGAGTCATGTTCGGCTGTATGTCCTATGCCACAAGGGTCACCCTTGCGGATGGGACGCAGGAGAAGATTGGCAAGATCGTCAATCAGCGGATGAATGTCGAAGTCCTCTCCTATGATCCGGTGACCGACCGGATCGAGCCGAAGAAAATCGTCAACTGGTTCAACAACGGTCCGGCGGAGGAGTTCCTGCAGTTCACCGTCGCCAAGTCGGGCGGGAACGGGCGGGCGCAGTTCGCCGCCACCGCCAACCACCTCGTCCGTACTCCGGGCGGGTGGCGGGAGGCCGGCGAGTTGATCGCGGGCGACCGGGTGATGCTGGCCGAGGAGCGGCGACTCAGCGAGCAACAGTGGCAGGTCGTGCTCGGTTCGCTGATGGGTGACGGCAATCTGTCACCGAACCGGAACGACCGCGCCGGTGTGCGGTTCCGGCTGGGGCATGGTGCGGAGCAGGCCGACTACCTGGACTGGAAGGTGTTACTGCTCGGCAATATCGCGAACAGCCGCCGCGTCGATGACCGGGGTGCGGTGTTCGCCGATTTCACCCCCCTCCCGGAGCTGGACGAATTGCGCCGTGCGGTCTACCTCGGTGACGGCAAGAAGCACCTGAGCTGGGACTACCTCAAGGCACTGACGCCATTGGCCCTCGCGGTGTGGTACATGGACGATGGTTGTTTCACGTCACGTTCGGCCGGTGTCCAGGAGCGGACGAAGGGCGGTTCGGGTCGGGTCGAGATCTGCGTCGAGGCCATGGCGGAGGGCACCCGGCAGCGACTCGTGGAACACCTGCGGGATGCGTACGGCCTGGAGGTCAAGCTGATGGCACGGGGCGCGCGCCGGGTCGCTGTCCTCCAGCTCACGACGGCGGCATCCGCGAAGTTCCAGGAGATCGTGGCACCGTTCGTGCCCGTGGCGATGGAGCGCAAGCTTCTTCCGAGGTTCCGCGGGCAGTGCGCTGTCGAGCCGGAGTTCGTGCCTGTGGAGATGCGACCGGTGCCGGCTCGCGTCCTAGACGTGCGGATCAAGCCCAGGACACGGTCGATGAATCGGTTCGACATCGAGGTCGAGGGCAACCACAACTACTTCGTCGACGGTGTCATGGTGCACAACAGTCCGGAGACGACCACCGGCGGGCGGGCGTTGAAGTTCTACGCTTCGGTTCGGCTCGACGTGCGCCGCATCGAAAGCCTCAAGGATGGCACCGATGTGGTAGGAAACCGGACAAGAGTAAAAGTTGTGAAGAATAAGGTTGCGTCCCCGTTCAAGCAGGCGGAATTTGACATCATGTATGGAAAGGGAATTTCGCGCGAAGGGTCGCTTATCGACGTCGGGGTCGAGCAGTCGATCATTCGCAAGTCGGGTGCCTGGTACACCTACGACGGTGATCAGCTCGGTCAGGGCAAGGAGAAGGCCCGCGAGTTCCTGCGGGAGAACCCGGACGTGGCCGCCGAGATCGAGAAGAAGATCCTGGAGAAGCTGGGCGTGGGGGTCGGTGCGCCGGATGCCGCCGGTGGGCCGGAGTTGCCGCCGGTGGACTTCTGACCGGTAGCTGAGCCGGCATGGCTGGACGACGAGGTGCCCGTTCGGGGCGGGGCTGGGACGCGGCCCCGCCCCGAACGGGTGCTGGACGCAGGACGGGCACCGGCCGCCGCCGGGCCGCCCCAGGTCAGGCGGCGGACTTCGAGGCAGGACCGGATTCGGCAGGGGGACCGGACCCGGCAGGGGGAGCGGAACACCCGGAGCCGGCCGGCCGGCCCGGCCGCAGGGGTGGCGCTGGCGAGCCCCGGGACGAGGCCGAGGCGGCGCGGGAGATCTGCCTGCGGCAGTTGGCGGTGCGGCCGCGTACCCGGGCGGAGTTGGCCACCGCGTTGGCCCGGCGGGGGATCTCGGAAGAGGTCGCCGCCGGGGTGCTCGACCGGTACGACGAGGTCGGGATGATCGATGACGCGGCGTTCGCCCGGGCCTGGGTGACCAGCCGGCACCAGGGGCGCGGTCTGGCCCGCCGGGCGTTGGCCAACGAGCTGCGCCAGCGCGGGGTGGACGCCGAGGTGACGAACGAGGCGCTCGGCGAGCTGGACGAGGAGACCGAGGCGGCGACGGCGCGGGCGCTCGTCGACCGCCGGCTGCGGTCGGTGAGCGGCCCGCCGGAGGCGGTGTTCCGGCGTCTGGTCGGCATGCTGGCCCGCAAGGGGTACCCGCCGGGGGTGGCGATCCGGGCGGTGAAGGACGCGCTGGCGGCGCAGAGCGCCGAGGCGGCCGAGTTCGCCCAGCAGATCGACGAGGATGCCCTCGCCGAGTCGGCGGCCGGAGAGTCCGACGGTGACGGTCGCCCGGACGGTCGGTAGGCGGGCGGCGTAGTCGATCACGGGGGGTTGACCTGAGGTGACTGGTGGGTTGACTCGTGGTGTCGTGGTGTCGGTCCCCGGGTTTGGCCGTCGTGGCGGCAGGATTCGGCGCTACTCCTGACTCGTCCGGTTATGCCCGGGCATGATTTCAGCGGTGCGTGAGCGGTCCGGTGCGCTATGTTCCGACTCCGGTCGGATCATGAGTCCTTGACCGATCGCGACATGCGACCTAGCCTCGCTTTAGCGAGAATGCCCGACCAGCGCAGGCTAAGCGCACAACATAGATCGCGTAACAGTACGGCATCACTTTGGCCAGCTCAGCGGCCAGATAGCGGCGACCGGCCGGGCCGGTCCGGGCGTCGCAGCAGTTCACCCCGGCCATCGGTGGTGCCCTCCGGGCGTCTGCCGGTGGCCTCCTACCCACGGCCTGCCGCCTCGGTCGGGCGTCTCGAGCCGGAGGATGGTGTCACCGTGGCGGCCATCGTCCGGCGCCGGATGGCTAGGGGAGGCTGCCATGAGCGAGCTGGGCGACTGCAGTAGGACGCCGGCATGAGCGGCCTGGAGTGGGGGCTGCTGGTCGCGATCGTCGCGCTGGCGCTCCTGGTTCTCGGCGCTGTGCTGCTCGGTGCCCGCGCGCTGCGGCGGATCGCGGTGCCGTCGGCGATGCCGGCGCCGGACGATCCGCGGTTCGTCGCGGAGAAGGACCGCCAGGAACAGTCGCTGGCGGCGTTGCGCAGCGCGGCGGACGAGGCGACCAGCACCGTCGACGTCGCGAAGTCCGCCGCGGCGGCGGCGCGGGCCGAGGCGGCGGCGGCGAAGGCCGAGGCGAAGTCCGCCCGCGCGGAGGCCCGGCGGGTGTTGGACGCCGCCCGGATCGAGGCCGACACCGTCCTGGAGCGGGCGCACCGGCAGGCCGAGAGCGACGCCGAGCAGGTCCGGGCGGCCGCTCGGCGCAGCGGTGAGCGGGAGGCCGCGCTGCTGGCGACCACCACCCGGGAGCAGGCCGTCGAGGTGGAGCGGCGGGCCCAGCGGATGGACGAGCGGGAGCGGCTGCACAGCGAGGAGGTCGACCGGCTGACCGAGCGGGAGCGCCGGCTGGCGACCGCGACGGCGGAGCTGGCGGCCCGGGCCGCGGAGCTGGAGAAGCGGGAGTTGGCGGTCGCCGAGGCGGAGGAGACCCGCCGCCGGGAGTTGGAGCGGATCGCGGGGCTGACCGCCGAGTCGGCGCGGCTGGAGCTGGTCGAGTCGATCGAGGGCCAGGCGAAGCGGGAGGCGGCGCTGCTGGTCCGCGACATCGAGACCGACGCCCGCAACACGGCCGAGCAGCGGGCCCGGCACATCGTCGTGGACGCCATCCAGCGGGTCGCCAGCGAGCAGACCGCGGAGAGCGTGGTGAGCGTGCTGCACCTGCCGGGTGACGAGATGAAGGGGCGGATCATCGGCCGGGAGGGCCGCAACATCCGGGCCTTCGAGTCGGTCACCGGGGTGAACCTGATCATCGACGACACGCCGGAGGCGGTGCTGTTGTCGTGCTTCGATCCGGTGCGTCGGGAGATCGGCCGGCTGACCCTGGAGAAGCTGGTGCTGGACGGGCGGATTCACCCGCACCGCATCGAGGAGGTGTTCGACACCGCCAAGCACGAGGTGGCCCGGCTCTGCGAGCGGGCCGCCGAGGACGCGCTGGTGGAGGTCGGCATCACCGAGATCCACCCGGAGCTGGTCGGGCTGCTGGGCCGGTTGCGCTACCGGACGTCGTACGGGCAGAACGTGCTCAAGCACCTGGTGGAGACCGCGCACATCGCCGGGGTGATGGCGGCGGAGCTGCGGCTGGACGTGCCGTTGATCAAACGGTGTGCGTTCCTGCACGACATCGGCAAGGCGCTCACCCATGAGGTGGAGGGCAGTCACGCCCTGATCGGCGCGGATCTGGCCCGCAAGTACGGCGAGTCGGAGGACGTGGTGCACGCGATCGAGGCGCACCACAACGAGGTGCTGCCGCAGACCATCGAGGCGGTGCTGACCCAGGCCTCGGACGCGTGCTCGGGCGGCCGGCCGGGGGCCCGGCGGGAGAGCCTGGAGGCGTACGTCAAGCGGCTGGAGCGGATCGAGGAGATCGCGGGCGGCAAGTCGGGGGTGGAGAAGGTCTTCGCCATGCAGGCCGGCCGGGAGATCCGGGTGATGGTGAAGCCGGACGACGTGGACGAGATCGGTGCGGCGGTGCTGGCCCGCGACGTGGCGAAGCAGATCGAGGAGGAGCTGACCTACCCGGGGCAGATCCGGGTGACCGTGGTGCGGGAGTCGCGGGCCACCGAGATCGCCCGCTGAGCCGGTCGGGTTACTTCGCGCCGTCGCCGCCGGCCGGTAGCAGGGTGCTGGCCGGCGGTTCGGCGGGCGCCGTCTTGTCGGTCCGCTGGCCGCGGGCCAGCCGGCGCTCGACGTACTGGGCGAGCTTGGAGAGCGCGTAGTTGACCAGCACGAAGATGACCCCGATGACGAAGTACATCTGGATCTGGTTGGTCAGCTCCTGGGCCATCGACCGGCCGATCCGCAGCGCGTCCTGGTAGCCGATGATGAAGCCGAGCGAGGTGTCCTTCAGGATCACCACGAGCTGGCTGATCAGGGCCGGCAGCATGATCCGGAACGCCTGCGGGAGCAGCACCAGCCGGGTGGTCTGGAACGAGCTGAGCCCGATCGCGTCGGCGGCCTCGCGTTGGCCGCCGGCCAGCCCCTCCATGCCGGAGCGGAGGATCTCGGCGATGACCACCATGTTGTAGAGGGTCAGCCCGATGACCAGGTACCACATGGTGTTGCCGAGGTCGACGCCGGTGGACGGCAGGCCGCGCCAGACGAAGAAGATGGTGATCACCACCGGGATGCCCCGGAACACCTCGACGAAGATCCGGGTGACGGTGTTGAGGGTCCAGCTCAGCGCGCGCAGCGCGTACGCCAGGGGGGTGGCGAGGCCGACGAAGCGGCGACGTAGCGCGGCCTTGAGCTGGATGCGCAGCACGGCCAGCGCGGTGCCGAGCACGAGCGAGGCGAGGATGGCCAGGGCGGCGGCCTTGAGGGTGGCGAGGAAGCCGTCGCCGAGTCGGCCCCAGACCGTGGTGAAGTATTCGTTGCCGGGGTCGACGAGCGGGCCCCACAGCTCCATCGAGAACTGTTCCCGCTCGGCCAGCGGCCGGTAGACCAGGAAGTAGGCGCCGACGGCGATCACCCCGGCGGTGATCACGCTGGCGATGTTGGTGATCCGCTTGGCCCGGGGGCCGGGGGCGTCGTAGAGGACGCTGGCGCCGCGCTCGCCGCTCATCGGGCCACCGCCCGGCGGCTCTCCAGCCGGTCCAGCATCATGCCGAGCGGCACGGTCATCACCAGGAAGAAGACGGAGATGCCGGTGAGGATCGGGATGGCGGGTTGGCCGCCGGTGGTGATCAGCGCCTGCGCGGAGTTGGAGAGGTCACCGCCGACGCCGAAGAAGCCGGCGATCGCCGAGTTCTTGATCATCGCGATGATCACGCTGCCGAGGGGCACGACGGCGGCCTTCCAGGCTTGGGGGAGGATGACGTGGCGCAGGTTCTGGGTGAAGGTCAGCCCGATCGCCCGGGCGGCCTCGGCCTGCCCGGCGGCGACCGCGTTGATGCCGCTGCGCAGCGCCTCGCAGACGAACGCGCCGGTGTAGACGCTGAGCGCGATGATGGCGAACCGGAAGTACGGCAGGTCGATGCCGAGCCGGCTGAAGACCGTGGTCAGGCCGGGGATCTTCAGGAGCTCGGCGTTGGTGCCCAGCGCCGGCAGCGCGAAGGCCGCGAAGAAGAAGACCACCGTCAGCGGCACGTTCCGGAAGACGGTGACGTACGCGGTCCCGACGGCCCGCAGCGGGGCCACCGGGGAGATCCGCATGACCACCACGATGGTGCCCAGGATCAGGGCACCGACCGCGGAGAGTAGGCAGAGCTGGAGGGTGACCCAGAAGCCACTGACGAACACGTCCAGGTTGTCAATGATCACTGACATCCGTGCGCCCCCTGATTTCTCACCCTCCAGCTGCCCGTCGTCCTAGTAGCGGTCGATGGTGGGCGGGTCCGGCAGGTTCTCGTCGAACTTGCCGGCGGTGTCCTTCCACGCCTGCTCGTACCGGCCGTCGGCGAACGCCTTCTCCAGCGTGTCGTTGATGAAGTCGCGGAAGGCGGTGTCGCCCTTCTTGACCCCGATGCCGTACGGCTCGTCGGTGAACTTCTCACCGGCCAGCTTGTACTTGCCCTCGTTGCGGGCGATGAAGCCGGTCAGGATGACGTTGTCGGTGGTGACCGCGTCCACCTGGTCGGACTCGAGGGCGTCGACGCACTCCTGGTAGCCGCCGAAGAGGATCAGCTGCTCGGTCTCGTTGGCCAGGTACTGCTTGATGTTCGCGGCCGGTGTGGAGTTGGTGACCGAGCAGACCTTCTTGTCGCCGGCCTTGAACGAGTCCGGGCCGGTGATCGAGTCGTCGTCGGCCTTGACCATCAGGTGCTGGCCGGCGACGTAGTACGGGCCGGCGAAGTCGATCCGCTCCTTGCGGGTGTCGTTGATGGTGTAGGTGGCCACCACAATGTCGACCCGGTCGGTTTCGAGGAGCTCCTCGCGGACCGCCGACTGCGCCTCGGTGTATTCGATCTTGTCCTCGGGGATGCCCAGCTCCTCGGCGATGATCTTGGCGATCTCGACGTCGAAGCCCTCCGGGTTCTCCGAGAGGCCGACCAGGCCGAAGCCGGGCTGGTCGTACTTGGTGCCAAGCCGCAGCACCTGCGCCTGGTTCAGCTTCTCCATCGTCGTGCCGGCTTCGAAGGTCTTGCTGCCGGCGCCGGTGTCACCGCCGTCGCCGCCGTCGTCACCGCAGGCGGTCAGGCTGACCGCGAGCGCCGCGACGGTGGCCAGGGCCGCCAAGCGGGTAGCGCGCATTGCTTTCTCCTCCTTGGATCGAGGGGTGCCGCCGAGGAGCGACACACTCCACTGTGGTGGGGTGCTGTATCAGTGCGTCAGGATCTTCGACAGGAAGTCCTTGGCCCGCTCGCTGCGCGGGTTCGCGAAGAACTCGGTCGGGGGAGCGTCCTCGACGAGTTGGCCGTCGGCCATGAAGATGACCCGGTTGGCGGCGTGCCGGGCGAAGCCCATCTCGTGGGTCACCACGACCATGGTCATGCCCTCGCCGGCCAGCGACGTCATCACGTCGAGCACCTCGCCGACCATCTCCGGGTCCAGGGCGCTGGTGGGCTCGTCGAAGAGCATCGCCTTGGGCTGCATGGCCAGGGCGCGGGCGATCGCGGCCCGCTGCTGCTGCCCGCCGGAGAGCTGGGCCGGGTACTTGTCGGCCTGGTTGGCGATGCCGACCCGCTCCAGCAGGGCCATCGCCCGCTCCCGGGCGGCGCCGGGCTTCTCCTTGCGGACCTTTATCGGCCCGAGGGTGACGTTCTCCAGGATGGTCTTGTGGGCGAACAGGTTGAACGACTGGAAGACCATCCCGACCTCGCTGCGCAGCCGGGCGAGCGCCCTGCCCTCGGCGGGCAGCTGCTGCCCGTCGAAGGTGATGGTCCCGGAGTTGATCGGCTCCAGCCGGTTGATCGTCCGGCAGAGCGTCGACTTGCCCGAACCGGACGGTCCGATCACCACCACGACCTCACCGCGGCCGACCGACAGGTTGACGTCGTCGAGCACGTGCAGCGGGCCGAACCACTTGTTCACCCCGTCGAGCTTGATCAGCGGTTCGTCGGTCGCCCCGGTCATTGCCCACCTGTCTCGTCTGCGGCCCGTCGATCCAGAGCCGGCCGGCGGTCGGCGTCCGGGCCGGTCCGACACGCCGCCGTCGTCGGTCCGATCCGCCGTTCCCGGTCCAGTCTGGCTCGGTGCCGCAACTCTAGGGGACCTGACGTGCTGGAACGCAATCGAGTTGGTCACGAGGCAGTAACACCGGGGGGTGACCGGCCGTGAACGGGGCGCGACGGTTCATCCGACCACATCGGGTCGGATGAACGACCACGTTGGGTGAGTGTGGTACGCCGCTGGGTGCGGATACTGTGTCACTCTCTGGTTACGACTGGTAGTCGAGATCAGTGAATTTCGGCAGATATGGTCACAGACTAGTAACTTAGCCGCGCGCAGGGTCGTGGGAGCGTCACCATCATCCATAACGGCTCATTTCGGGGCACCGCTGAGCACAGCGAGGAGGGGCGGCATGACCGAGCTGTGGAACTGGAGAATCGACGACCGGGTGGCACCGGCGGAGGTCTACGCGGCACTCGCCGGCGCGCTCGGCAGACCGGTGCTGCCGCTGGCCGGCGCCGACCCGCTGCGGCTGCCGCCCGGCGTGCTGCTCTGCGACGCCTGGCACCGGCCCGGGGACTTTCCGACCTCAGTCGACTGTTACGGCGCCGTCGCCCGGTTCGGCGCGGGCGACCGGTACGGCCCGCCGGAGCTGCTCACCGAGCCGGGTGCGGTGGCGGCCTTCGCCCGCCGGCTGGGGCGGCGCTGCCTGCTGCCCGACGACACCCTGGACCACGGGCGGCACCTGCTGGTCGCACCGGACGGCACGATGCGCCCGGTGCACGTCGACGTGCGCGACACCGACGACGGCGAGGTGCTGTCCAACTGGCGGCTCTGCACCACGGCCAGCCCGCGCTGTCAGGGCTGGTCGCCGTGTCACCGGTCCCGGTGGGCGCCCGACTCGGTGGTCCCGGCGCTCGCCGCGGCGTGATCGGCGCCGGTCCGCGCCGCCCCGCCGCCGCGGACCACGAGCTGGCCCAGCAGGACGGCGGTGGCCTCGGCGACCGAGGCCACCGCGGCGTCGAACGCGGCCGCGTTGTGCGCCGCCGGGGTGCGGAATCCGGAGATCTTCCGGACGTACTGCAACGCCGCCGCCTGGATGTCGGCGTCGGTCACCACCTCGGCGTACGGCTCACGCAGGGTCTTGATGCTGCGGCACATGGCCCCTCCCCGGTCCGGTCGGCGCCCGGCGGCGCCTCGGCGCCGTCGACTCCCCGGCGCTGCGGATACTCTGTCACCTGTCATGACTATCGCAACGCCGGGCGCCCCGCGCACCTACCAGGTGCGCACCTACGGCTGCCAGATGAACACCCACGACTCGGAACGGATCTCCGGTCTGCTGGAGCAGGCCGGCTACCGCCGGGCCGCCGACTCCGACGATCCGGACGTGGTCGTCTTCAACACCTGCGCGGTACGGGAGAACGCCGACAACCGCCTCTACGGCAACCTGGGCCACCTGCGGCCGGTCAAGGACCGCCAGCCGGGCATGCAGATCGCGGTCGGCGGCTGCCTGGCGCAGAAGGACCGGGGCGAAATCGTCCGCCGGGCGCCGTGGGTGGACGTGGTGTTCGGGACCCACAACATCGGCTCGCTGCCGGTGCTGCTGGAGCGGGCCCGGCACAACGCCGCCGCCGAGGTGGAGATCCTGGAGTCGCTGGAGGTCTTCCCCTCCACCCTGCCGACCCGCCGGGAGTCGACCTACGCCGGCTGGGTGTCGATCTCGGTCGGCTGCAACAACACCTGCACCTTCTGCATCGTGCCGTCGCTGCGCGGCCGGGAGAAGGACCGCCGCCCCGGTGACGTGCTCGCCGAGGTGCGCGCGCTGGTCGCCGAGGGCGTGCTGGAGGTGACCCTGCTCGGGCAGAACGTGAACTCCTACGGGGTCGAGTTCGGCGACCGGCTGGCCTTCGGCAAGCTGCTGCGCGCCTGCGGCGGCATCGACGGCCTGGAACGGGTCCGGTTCACCAGCCCGCACCCGAAGGACTTCACCGACGACGTGATCGCCGCGATGGCCGAGACCCCGAACGTCTGCCACAGCCTGCACATGCCGCTGCAGTCCGGTTCGGACGACGTGCTGCGGGCGATGCGCCGGTCCTACCGGGCCGAGCGTTACCTGGGCATCATCGAAAAGGTGCGGGCGGCGATGCCGGACGCGGCGATCACCACCGACATCATCGTCGGCTTCCCCGGCGAGACCGAGGCCGACTTCTGCCGCACCCTCGACGTGGTACGCCAGGCCCGGTTCGCCTCGGCGTTCACCTTCCAGTACTCCAAGCGGCCCGGCACCCCCGCCGCCGAACTGCCCGACCAGCTGCCCAAGCCGGTGGTGCAGGAGCGGTACGAGCGGCTGATCGCCTGCGTGGAGGAGATCACCTGGGCGGAGAACCGCAAGCTGATCGGCGAGACCGTCGAGGTGCTGGTCGCCGTCGGCGAGGGGCGCAAGGACGACCGCACCGGGCGGCTCTCCGGCCGGGCCCGCGACGGCCGGCTGGTGCACTTCGCCGCACCGGCCGGCGGCGCCGTCGATCCGGCGGCGATCCGGCCGGGTGACATCGTGCACGCCACGGTCACCTATGCGGCCCCGCACCACCTCAACGCCGACGGGCCGCTGGTGGCCCACCGGCGGACCCGGGCGGGGGACGCGGCCGAGGCGGGGCGCGCTCCGCGTACCCCCGGGGTTTCGTTGGGCCTGCCCACCCTCGGCCCGCCGCCGGCCGCGGCGCCCGCCGGGGCGTGCGGCGCCGGTTGATCCGCCTCGCCCGACGCGCGCGGACCCCGCGACCGTCCGGGTAGGACGATGCGCGGGGCCCGTGGACCCGGTCGCGGTCAGACGGTGATCCGGCCGGCGCCGGCGCCGGCCGTCACGATCGACTTGACGCTGCTGGCCGCGTCGAGCTGGTACGAGTAGGGGATGCCGGCGACGCTGCCGCCGGTCTGGCCGCTACCCGAGTTGACGAAGTGGTTGTTGCGGGCCACCAGGCTGCCCGGACCGGAGGAGCCCTCACCCAGGTGGTACGGGTCGTCGGTGTTCTCGAAGTAGTTGCCCTCGACGAGGACGCCGGCCCCCTCGGTGGAGGCGACGCCGTAGCCACCGACGTTGCTGTAGAGGTTGTTGTAGACGTGCACCGGGTTGCCGAAGCGGACCCGGGGGTGGCGCTGGTTGGAGCCGTCGAACCAGTTGTGGTGGTAGCTCACCCGCAGGTGGCCGCGGTCCTGGGCGGCGTTGTCGTCGCTGTGGCCGAGCAGCATGGACTTGTCGTGCCCGAAGACCCGGTTCCAGGAGACGGTGATGAAGTCCGAGCCGCGCTTGATGTCGACGGCACCGTCGTACCCGTTGGTGAAGCTGTTGTGGTCGATCCAGATGTTCGTCGCCGACTCCTGCACGTTGATGGCGTCGTCGTTCCAGTTGCGGAAGGTCAGGTTGCGGATGATGACGTTGCGGTCACCGTTGATGTTGAAGCCGCAGCCGGAGATGGTGGCGCCGGAGTTGCCGAGGATGGTCTTGTTCGACCGGACCCGGAGCATGCCGGAGCAGGAGATGGTGCCGGAGACCCGGATCACGGCGGCGCTGCTCGAGCCGAGCGCGCTGGTCAGGGCGGAGGCGTTGGTGACGGTGGTGGTGCCGGCGTTGCCGCCGCCGGTGGTGCCACCGTTCTGGGTGGCCCAGCCGACCAGCCCGGTCTGCGGCTGGGTCGGGGGACCGGTGGTCGGCGGCGGTGTGGTCGGCGGCGGTGTGGTCGGTGGGGGCGTGGTCGGTGGGGGAGCCGTGGTGGGCGGGGGCGGGCCGGTGGTCGGGCCGGAGGTCGGGTTGACCGAGCCGGTGCAGGCCACCCCGTTGAGGGTGAAGCCGCTCGGCACCGGGTTGCTGGAATTGTTCCAACTGCCGTTGAAACCGAACGACGTGCTGGCGTTGGTGCCGAGGTTGCCGTTGTAGCCGACGTTCACCGCCGTCACCTGGCTGCCGCTCTGGGTCACCGTGGCGCTCCACGCCTGGACGACCTGCTGACCCGCGCCGAACGACCAGCGCAGGGTCCAACCGGACAGCGGGTCGCCCAGGTTGGTGATGGTGACGTTGCCGTTGAATCCGCCGGGCCACTGCGAACCGACGGCGTAGCTCACCTGGCAGCCGGCGGCCGCGTGCGCGGTGACGGCGGTGACCACACCGGCCGCGCCCAGCGTCACGGTGGCCAGCGCCGTGGCGAACAGCGTCGTACGACGCCGTGCTGAAAACATCTGCTGCTCTCCTCTGGAGTGTGGCCGGATCGCGGTGCCGATCGAGCGGTACCGCCCCGGAGTCGACCTCCGCGACCCGGCCGGATGGTCAGAGGCTCCCGCGCTCGCTGCCCGGGGCAAGCGCTTTCCGATCAGAGCATAGGACATGATCGATGTAAACAGCGTCGAAGCGTTTCGGCAGTCCCTGAAAAAGTTGCAAACCGGGCTGGCCCGGCCGGTGCCCGGCACCGCCGGCGCCGGGTCAGGACGTGTTCGAGGTCAGCTGGCCTGCTCGGCGAGCTGCAGGAACTGCCGCTTGGTGGCCAGCGCCCGCTCCGCCTCGCGGATCCGCTTCGCGTCGCCGGCGGCCTGGGCCCGGGCGAGCCGCTGCTCGGCCTCGGCGACCTGCTCGCGCATCTGCGCCAGCAGCGGGTTCGCCGACGGCTCGGTACGCCGCCAGGCCGAATCCATCGCCAGCCGGACCCGCTCCTCCACCGCCCGCATCCGACGGTCCAGGCCGGTCGCGGCCTCCCGGGGCACCCGGCCGGCCTCGTGCCACTGCCCCTGGATCTCCCGCAGCCGGGCCTGCGTCCCGCGCGGATCGGCGTCCACGTCGAGCGCCTCAGCCTCGGCGAGCAGCGCCTGCTTGCGCTCCAGGTTGCCGCGCTGCTCGGCGTCGCGGGCCGAGAAGACCTCACTGCGCCGGGTGAAGAAGGCGTCCTGCGCGGCCCGGAACCGCTCCCACAGCTTCTGCTCCGCCTCCTTGGCGGCCCGGGGCGCCGCCTTCCACTGCGCCATCAGCTCCTTGAGCCGGTTCGCGGTGGGCACCCAGTCGGTCGAGTCGGCCAGCGACTCGGCCTCCGCGACCAATTCCTCCTTCGCCCCCTGCGCCTGCTTGCGCTGCGCGTCGAGGGTGGCGAAGTGGGCACCCCGGCGCCGGGTGAAACCGTCGCGGGCCGCCGCGAACCGCTTCCACAGCTCGCCGTCGGTCTTCTTGTCGACCCCGCGGATGGTCTTCCACTCCTCCAGGATCTCCTTGAGCCGATCCCCGGCGGTCTTCCAACCGGTCGACTCGGCCGCGAGCTTCTCCGCCTCCTCCACCAGCGCGGTCTTGCGCGCCAGCGCCTCCGTGCGGGCGGCCTCCCGGGCGGCCCGGGCCTCGACGGACTTCTCCTCGGCCACCGTGGCCAGCCGGTCCAGCCGGCCGGCCAGCGCGTCGATGTCGCCGACCACGTGCGCCGAGGCCAGCGAGCCGCGCAGCCGCCGGATGGTGGCCAGCGACTGCGACGCGTCCGCCGCGCCGGAGTTGAGGCGCGCCTCGGTCAGGTCGACCTCCGTGACGAGGTCGTCGAAGCGACGGGCGAAGTGCGCCAGCCCCTCCTCCGGGGAGCCCGCCTGCCAGGACCCGACGACCCGCTCACCCTCGGCGGTCTTGACGTATACGGTGCCGTCCGCGTCCACCCGTCCGAAGGTCGTCCAGTCGCTCATGTGCCCATCCTCGTTCTCCCGGCGTCGCCGGAGTGGGGGGTCCCGGCGATCGCCGCCACGGCGCAGCAAGTTGCAGCGAAGTTTCTCCCGGCATTGTCACAGGTCCAACCCGGTCCGCGTCGAGCGCCTGTGGTCGACCGTGACCATACGGTGTCCTTGAAGGTGGTAGAACGGTATCGACGCGGGTGTAAAGTCGCATGCCCGCTACGGTGAGGGCGTGCCCCTGGTCGCCGCGGCCGTCTGCCCGCATCCGCCACTGATCCTGCCCGAGGTCGCGGGCGCCGCCGCCGCCGAGCTGGCCGAGCTGCGTACCGCCTGCGACGCCGCGCTGGCCGGGTTGGCCGACTCCGGCGCCACCACGCTGCTGATTCTCGGCACCGACGACGCCGACCGGTCGTACCGACCGCCGCTGCGCGGCTCGTTCCGCCCGTGGGGGATACCGGTCGAGATCACCGTCGGCGGGCTGACCACCCCGGCCACCGTCGGCGGGCCGACCGACCCGGCCGGTGCCGCCGAGCCGGCCGGTGCCGCCGAGCCGGCCGGGCTGCCGTTGAGTCTGCTCGTCGGTGGTTGGCTGGTGCGTCGGGCGTTCCGGCCGGCGACGCCGGTTCGACTGCGGCTGGCGACGCTGCGCGCCGACGGCGCCGCCGGCCGCCCACCCCAGACCGAGATCCCCGACGAGGAACCGTGGGCACTGCTCGCGATGGGTGACGGGTCCGCCTGCCGCGGCCCGAGTTCGCCCGGGTACGACGATCGGCGCGCCGAACCGTACGACGATCGGGTCGCGGCGGCCCTGGCCGGCGCGGACACCGCCGCCCTGCTCGACCTGGACCCGGCCCTGTCGGCCGAGCTGATGGTCGCCGGCCGGGCCGCCTGGCAGGCGCTGGCCGTGACCGCCGCGCGGACCGGCCGGCCGTGGCGGGGCGAGCTGTCCTACTACGCGGCGCCCTACGGCGTGGCCTACTTCGTCGCCAACTGGTCGCCGCGATGACCGGCGCGCCCTACGAACGGTCGCCGCGATGACCGGCGCGGCCCGGCCGGCGGTCGTCGCCGTGGTCGGCCCCACCGCGGCCGGGAAGTCCGCGTTGAGCCTGCACCTGGCGCGGGCGCTCGGCGGCGAGGTGGTCAACGCCGACTCCATGCAGCTGTACCGGGGAATGGACATCGGGACGGCGAAACTGCGCCCGGCCGAGCGGGCCGGCGTGCCGCATCACGTCCTCGACATCTGGGACGTCACCGAACCGGCCAGCGTCGCCGAGTACCAGCGGCTGGCCCGCGCGGCGGTCGACGACATCGCGGCCCGGGGCCGGGTGCCGATCCTGGTCGGCGGCTCCGGGCTCTACGTGCGGGCGGTGCTGGAGGAGTTCGAGTTCCCGGGCACCGACCCGGCGCTGCGGCTGCGGCTGGAGCAGGAGCTGGAAGCCGCCGGCCCGGCCGCGCTGTACGAGCGGCTGCGGGCCGTCGACCCGGCCGCCGCCGACCGGATCCTGCCCGGCAACGGCCGGCGGATCGTCCGGGCGCTGGAGGTGGTCGAGCTGACCGGTCGGCCGTTCGCCGCCGCCCTGCCGCCGCCCCGGCCGCACTACGACGCGGTACAGCTCGGGGTCGACCTGGACTCCACCGCGCTGGACGAGCGGATCGCCGCCCGGGTCGACCTGATGTGGGCGGCCGGCCTGGTCGACGAGACCCGGGGCCTGGTCGACGCCGGGCTGGCCACCGGCCGCACCGCCAGCCGGGCGCTCGGCTACCAGCAGGTGCTGCGGTTCCTGCGCGGCGAGGGCACCGAGCAGGACGCGTACGCCGAAACGGTCCGGGCCACCCGCCGCTTCGTCCGTCGGCAGCGGTCCTGGTTCCGGCGCGACCCGCGGATCGGCTGGCTGGACGCCGCCCGAGCGGACCTGGTCGACGCGGCACTCGACGCGATCAGGCTCGGTCGGCTGGGGTGGCCGGCGGCCGGGTCCGAGGTTCGGCGATGATGGGACGGTGGAGTTCACCAAGGGCCACGGCACCGGCAACGACTTCGTGATCCTGCCCGACCCGGACGGGCGGCTGGCGCTCACCCCGGAACTGGTGGCGGCGGTCTGCGACCGGCGACGCGGGATCGGCGCCGACGGCGTGCTGCGGGTGGTGCGGGCCGCGAAGCATCCCGACGCGGTCGGGCTGGCCGGGCAGGCCGAGTGGTTCATGGACTACTGGAACGCCGACGGGTCCTTCGCCGAGATGTGCGGCAACGGCGTACGGGTGTTCGCCCGGTACCTGACCGCCGGTGGCCTCGCCGAGGGCGGCCCGGACGGGCTGCCGATCGCGACCCGGGCCGGCGTGGTCCGGGCCGTGCCCGCCCACGCGACCACCGGCGCGGCCGGGACTGCCGGCGCCGGCGGGTGGGCCGGTGACCTCGCGGTGGATCTCGGTCGGCCCCGGATTCTGGGCGGCGGCGTGGCCACCGTCGGCCCGCTCACCCTGCCCGGCGTCGAGGTCGACTGCGGCAACCCGCACCTGGTCTGCACCCTCGCCGCCGGCATCGAGCTGTCGGATCTGGACCTGCTCCGGGCGCCCGGCTACGACCGGGAGGCGTTCCCGACCGGGGTCAACGTCGAGTTCGTGACCCCGGCCGGGCCGGTCGGCGGGGCCGACGGGCACGTGCGGATGCGGGTCTACGAACGCGGATCGGCCGAGACCCTCTCCTGCGGCTCGGGTGCCTGCGCGGTGGCGGCCGTGGTGCTGCGTGACGCCGGACGCGACGGTGGCCGGATCGCCGTCGATGTGCCGGGTGGCCGGCTGACCGTCACCATCGACGGCGACCGCTGCTGGCTGGCCGGGCCGGCGACGCTTGTCGCGCACGGCGAGTTCGACCCGGCGGCGCTGACCGGTTGAGCCGGGCGCGCTGGCGGGCGGTTTCGGTCGGGTGCCGCTGGCTGGCGGGGTTGGCTCAGTTGAGCAGCGGGTTGGCCGGGGCGGCGGCCCCGGCGGCGATCTCCGGCAGGTCGGCCGGACCCGGGTCGGCGGCCGGCGGGACCCGGGTCTGCGCGGCGGCCCGCACCGCGGCGGCGACCGCCGGGGCCACCCGCGAGTCGAAGACGCTCGGCACGATCACCGTCGGGTTGATCTTGTCTTCGCCGACCACGTCGGCGATCGCCCGGGCGGCGGCGAGCGCCATCTCCTCGGTGAACTCCTCGGCGTGCGCGTCGAGCATGCCCCGGAAGACGCCGGGGAAGGCGAGCACGTTGTTGATCTGGTTCGGCTGGTCCGAGCGGCCGGTGGCCACCACGGCGGCGTGCCTGCGGGCCTGCCGCGGGTCCACCTCGGGATCCGGGTTGGCCAGCGCGAAGACGATCGGGTCGGGCGCCATGGTGGCGATGTCGTCGCCGGTCAGCAGGTTCGGCGCGCTGACCCCGATGAAGACGTCCGCGCCGCGCAGGGCGCCGCGCAGGTCGCCCGCGTAGCCGTCCCGGTTGGTGTGCTCGGCCAGCCACTGCCAGGCCGCGTTCAGCGGCGCCACCGCGCCGTTGCCGTCCACCCCGCCGCCGGGGCCGGGGATCAGGCCGCGGTGCAGGGCGCCGTCGCGGTCGCAGGCGACGATGTCGCCGACGCCCTGCCGGAGCAGCAGCTTCATGATCGCCGTGCCGGCGGCGCCGGCGCCGGAGACCACCACCTTCACGTCGGCGAGCTGCTTGCCGACCACCCGCAGCGCGTTGGTCAGCGCCGCCAGCACACAGATCGCGGTGCCGTGCTGGTCGTCGTGGAAGACCGGGATGTCGAGCAGCTCCCGCAACCGGGTCTCGATCTCGAAGCAGCGCGGGGCGGCGATGTCCTCCAGGTTGATGCCGCCGTACCCCGGGGCGATCGCCCGGACGATCGAGACGATCTCGTCCGGGTCCTGGGTGTCGAGCACCACCGGCCAGGCGTCCACCCCGCCGAACCGCTTGAACAGCGCCGCCTTGCCCTCCATCACCGGCAGCGCCGCCGCCGGGCCGATGTTGCCGAGCCCGAGCACCGCCGAGCCGTCGGTCACCACGGCGACGGTGTTGCGCTTGATGGTCAGCCGGCGGGCGTCGGCCGGGTTCTCCGCGATCGCCAGGCAGACCCGGGCCACCCCCGGGGTGTACGCCCGGGACAGCTCGTCGCGGTTACGCAGCGCCACCTTCGGGGCCACCTCGATCTTGCCGCCGAGGTGCAGCAGGAAGGTCCGGTCGGAGACCTTCCGGACATCCACCCCGTCCAGCGCGGAGAGCGCCTGCACGACCTGGTCGGCGTGACCGGCGTCGGCGGTGTCGCAGGTGAGGTCGACGATCACGGTGGTGGGGTCGGAGTCGACCACGTCCAGCGCGGTGACGATCGCACCGGCCTCGCCGACACAGGTGGTGAGCCGGCCGATCGCCGAGGCGTCGGCGGGGATGCCGATCCGGATGGTGATCGAGAATCCGGCGCTCGGCAGGCGGGAGATCGCCACGGGGTCCCTCCGTCGAAGGTGTGTCGGTCGGCGCGACATCGCCCTGGCATTCTTACGCCCCCGACCTGACCGACCGTAACGCGGCCCCTCGGATCGGCGGCGGTCAGCGGCGACGCGGCACCGATCCGGTACCGGCGGCGCGGCGGCCGAAACGCGGGTGCGGCGGGTCGGGTCGCGTGTCAGGATTGGTAGTCACTGATCAGATCGAGTCACACCTCGCGCCAGAAGGAGAGCGGATTGCCTAGCCAGGACAGCTTCGTGCCGACGGTGGACTCCGACCTCGACGACGTCACCACCGGCGAGCTGGAGCTGGCGGACCGGCAGGCGCTGCGCCGGGTCGCCGGGCTCTCCACCGAACTGACCGACGTCACCGAGGTCGAGTACCGCCAGCTCCGGCTGGAGCGGGTGGTGCTGGTCGGGGTCTGGACCGAGGGCAGCGTCACCGACGCGGAGAACTCGCTGACCGAGCTGGCCGCGCTCGCCGAGACCGCCGGCTCCCAGGTGCTCGAAGGGCTGATCCAGCGCCGCAACCGGCCCGACCCGGCCACCTACATCGGCCGGGGCAAGGTCGACGACCTCGGCTCGGTGGTACTCTCCACCGGCGCGGACACGGTGATCTGCGACGGCGAACTCTCCCCGTCGCAGCTGCGCAACCTGGAACAGCGGACCAAGGTCAAGGTGGTCGACCGGACCGCCCTGATCCTGGACATCTTCGCCCAGCACGCCAAGAGCAAGGAGGGCAAGGCCCAGGTCGAGCTGGCCCAGCTCGAATACCTGCTGCCCCGGCTGCGGGGCTGGGGCGAGAGCCTGTCCCGGCAGTCCGGCGGCAGCGCCCGGGGCGGCGGCGCCGGCGGTGGCGTGGGTCTGCGCGGACCGGGTGAGACCAAGCTGGAGACCGACCGGCGGCGGATCCGGACCCGGATCTCCCGGCTGCGCCGCGAGATCAAGGGCATGCGCACCGTACGCCAGACCAAGCGCGCCCGGCGCACCCGCAACGGGGTGCCCGCGGTGGCCATCGCCGGCTACACGAACGCCGGCAAGTCGAGCCTGCTCAACCGGCTCACCGACGCCGGCGTACTGGTCGAGGATGCGCTCTTCGCCACCCTGGACCCGGCCACCCGGCGGGCCACCACCTCCGACGGGCGGGTCTACACCCTCTCCGACACGGTCGGCTTCGTCCGGCACCTGCCACACCAGATCGTCGAGGCGTTCCGCTCCACCCTGGAGGAGGTCTCCGAGGCCGACCTGGTGGTGCACGTCGTCGACGGCGCGCACCCCGATCCCCAGGAGCAGGTCCGGGCGGTCCGCGAGGTGCTCGCCGAGGTGGGCGCCGACAAGCTGCCCGAGCTGCTCGTGGTCAACAAGATCGACGCGGCGGACGAGGAGATGCTGCTGCGGCTCAAGCGGGAGTGGCCGGACGCCGTCTTCGTCTCCGCCCGCAGCGGCCGGGGCATCGACGGGTTGCGGGCCACCATCGAGGCCCGGCTGCCCCGACCCGCGGTGGAGCTGACCGCCGCGGTGCCGTACAGCCGGGGCGACCTGGTCGCCCGGGTGCACCGTCGGGGAGAGGTGCTGAGCACCACGCACGCCCCGGAGGGCACCGTGCTGCGGGTCCGCGTCGATGAGGCACTGGCCGCCGAGCTCTCCCCGTTTCGGGTCGACGGCAAGTAGATTTACGGGAAGTAACCAACGGGACAGCTGTGACGGACGGGCGGGACGGGGTCGGCCGCGGCCCCCGCGCCAACCCGAACGCGTGCGACACTTGGCCGATGCGGCGTGTCCTCTCCCCGATCCTGGTCGCCGGTGGCCTGGCCGGATTGAGCCTCGGTCTGATCGGCGCCGGCCTCACCGTCGGGGCGTCGCCGGCCCTCGCCGCGGGCAAGAAGGTCTGCACCGTCACCGACGAACGGCTCATCGAACTGTCCGGCATGATCGCCACCGAGAGTGGCTACATCGTGATCAACGACAGCAGCGACTCGGAGGCCGGGGAGCGGGTCTTCCTGCTCGACAAGAAGTGCGCGGTCACCGAGGCGGTCCGCTACGGCGGCAACGGGCCACGTGACCCGGAGGACCTGGCGCTCTCCGCCGACGGCAAGACCGTCTGGATCGCCGACACCGGCGACAACGTGACAAGCACCGAGCGGCGCACCAGCGTGGTGCTGTGGAGCATGCCGGTGAACGGTTCGAGCCGCCCGGTGCTGCACCGGTTGACCTACCCGGGTGGCAAGCCGCACGACGTCGAGGCGTTGCTGATGGGCGACGACGGCACGCCGTATCTGATCACCAAGTCGACCGGAGCCGCGGAGATCTACCGGCCGACCGCGGCCCTGAAGAAGAACAACGCCGAAGGCGTGCCGATGGAGAAGGCCGGCGAGCTCACCCTGCCGAAGACCACCACGGCGAACACCTTCGGACCGACCGGTCGGGTCACCATCACCGGCGCGGCCAGGTCGCCCGACGGCGCCCGGATCGCGTTGCGCACCTACGCCGACGCCTTCGAGTGGGACCTGGTCGACGGCGACATCGTCAAGACCCTCACCACCGGTGAGCCCCGGGCGACCGCGCTGGCCGACCCGTTCGGCGAGGCGATCGCGTACACCCCGGACGGCAAGACCTTCCTCACCGTCTCCGACGTCGGCTCGCTGGGCGAGGACGCGACGGTCGAGATCCTCAGCTATCCGCCGGCGGCGCAACCTGCCCCGGAGGCTGCGGCGGGCGCCGACGCCGACGCTGCCGAGGAGACCGGCCGATCCTGGTTGGACGGGCTGTCCCTGGACGACATCACCTACCTGATCGCGGGGGTCGGGTTGCTCGGGGCGGCGCTGGTCGGCGCCGGGGTGTTCGGAATCCTGCGGGCCCGACGACGGCCCCCCCGCGACGAGGAGTCCCCGGATCCGGACTCACCGGACGCGGATCGCCCGATCGCGGCGGCGCGGGCCACGCCGTACGCGCGCGACGACTCCGGTTGGCGTCCAGCATCGGGGCACCCTCCCGGCGAGCCGGGTCCCGACTACGACCCGCCACCGGCTCGCCGGCCGGGCGGTGTCTACGGCGGCAAGTCCGCCGCACCGTCGGGTGGGGCGGTGTACGGCGGCGCCAACGGCGCCCCCGCCCGCAAACCGGCGGGCGGCGCGGTCTACGGCGGCGGACCACAGGCTGGCGGCGGACCGCAGGGCGCTGGTTACGGCGGCCCGGCGAAGGGCAGCAGCTACCGCGGCGGTCGACCGCCGGGCGGCGGGTATGACGGCGACGAGCCGAAGGGCGGCGGATACCGCGGGGGCCCCGCCAAGGGCCACGCCGGTGGAGCAGCCCCGGGCGGCAGGTACGGCGGATCGCCGGGCGACGGCTACGGCGGCGGGGGACCGCAGGCCGCTGGAGCCGGCGGTGGCGCGCCGAAGGCGGGCGGTGTCTACGGCGGCAGCCGGGGCGGGGGTGGTTCCCGCGACGGAGGCGGTGGTTTCCGCGACGACGACGGACCGATGACCGGGGACGGTTACCGGCGGGGTGGCCGGCCCGCCGATGAGTGGGACGACCGGCGCGGCCGGACCCGGGCCGGCTACTCGGACCGGGGCGGCGGCTACCCCGACAACGACTACGGCTACCGCTGACCGCCGGGTCAACCACGGCTACCGCTGACCGCCGGGTAACCACGGCTACCGCTGACCGCCGGGTCAACCACGGCTACCGGTGATCGCCGGTCGGCCACGGCTACCGCCGAACCGGGGCAGCCGGACGGCCGCACCGGATCAGGAGCGTTCCCGGTCAGCAGAACGCGGTGGCTCCACTGGCAAACCAGTGCCCTCGGCGGCTTTCCGGTCGGTCTGACGCCCGACAGCCGGGGCAGGTCCGGGTGCCGGTGGTGGACCGGCGCCCGGTTGCGGTCCGCACCGCCGGGTCAGATCCGGCGCAGCACCGCGACCACCCGACCCATGATGGTCGCGTCGTCGCCCGGGATCGGGTCGAAGGCGGCGTTCGCCGGCATCAGCCAGACATGGCCGTCGCGGCGGCGGTAGGTCTTCACGGTGGCCTCACCGTCCAGCATCGCGGCCACGATCTCACCCGCGTTGGCGGTCGGCTGCTGGCGGACCACCACCCAGTCCCCGTCGCAGATCGCGGCCTCCAGCATCGAGTCGCCCTTGACCTGCAACATGAAGACCTCGCCCTCGCCCACCAGTTCGCGGGGCAGCGGGAAGATCTCCTCCACCGCCTGCTCGGCGAGGATCGGGCCACCGGCGGCGATCCGCCCCAACATCGGCACGTACGCCGGGGTGGGGCGCTGCGCCCGGGCCGCCTCGTCGTCGATCATCTCGCTGGGCGGCCGGACGTCGACGGCCCGGGGACGGTTCGGATCGCGGCGCAGGAAACCCTTCCGCTCCAACTCCTTGAGCTGGTAGGCGACGCTGGACGGCGAGACCAGACCGACCGCCTCGCCGATCTCCCGGACACTCGGCGGGTAGCCGTAGCGCTCCACCCAGCCGCGGATGAACTCCAGGATCCGGCGTTGGCGGGTGGTCAGGTCGGGGGTGGCCACGTCGGGGAAGCTGCTGACCATCGGGGTGACGGCGCGCAACGCCGGCTCGCCGCCCCGGGTGCGGGCGGACCGTCGCCGGCCGCCCGCTCCGGCGGTCTCGGCCAGGCTGGGTGGCGGGGGCTCCCGCCGGCTCGTCCGGTCCTCGCTCGACACGTCGTCCTCCCTGTCTGGGGTGCCTCGTCGGCTCGTGGTGCGGGTGCTGGGTGTTGATCGGTTGGTCTGACCGTATAGGTGAGTTCCGACAGTTTCAAACATCTGTACGACATGTTTGTCGGCGTGTCGACGGTTCCGGCTCGACATCGTACGGGTGTTCTGATAGACCAATCGTACGTCCGTGCTATCGAACGGGCGTACGATCTTGGAGGTCGCGATGGCTGTGGCGCGGATGCAGAGGCCCTCCGGAGGCGGTCGGCTGCGGCTCACCCGGCGCGGCCGGGTGGTCGTGACCCTCCTCTGCGCGCTGATGATCACCGCCGTCGTCGCCTGGCTGGCGCCGGCCTCCCGGGCCGCCGATCCGGCCGGCGACGCGCCGACCGCCGTCGTGCAACCCGGGGACACGCTCTGGTCGGTGGCCGAGCGGCACCGACCCAGCCGGGATCCGTTCGCCACCATCCGCGAGATCCGTCGACTCAACGGACTCGCCGACTACACCGTGCACCCGGGGCAACGGCTCACTCTTCCGAGCAGCGGGTAACCCCGCGGCCGCTGCGGGTGTTGGCAGGGTGGAAGCGGTGCGCGCCACGCCCGTGGAACTTGACCGCAGCCATTCGGCGGCATAACGTCGACCCCAACATCTAGTAGTCACAAGGGTGTAAGTCGTCCACAGGTTGGGTTCGACTACCCCCACAGGTTCCTACGTACGACACCTCGGCGTCGGCCACCACAGGTGCCCGGCCGGGGTCGCGCCGTGCGCGGAGCCAATCGGAGAGGGAGGCCGGCGATGCGCTGTCCGTACTGCCGGCACGCCGACTCCCGGGTCGTGGACTCGCGGGAGGCGGACGACGGCCAACTGATCCGCCGGCGGCGCTCCTGCCCGGAGTGCGGCAAGCGGTTCACCACCGTCGAGGAGGCCGTACTCGCCGTCGTCAAGCGCAGCGGGGTCACCGAGCCGTTCAGCCGGACGAAGATCATCGGTGGCGTCCGCAAGGCCTGCCAGGGCCGGCCGGTCGACGACGACGCGATCGCCCTGCTGGCCCAGCGGGTCGAGGAGACGGTCCGGGCCAAGGGCGCCGCCGAGCTGCCCAGCCACGAGGTGGGACTGGCCATCCTGGGACCGCTGCGGGAGCTCGACGAGGTGGCCTACCTGCGATTCGCCAGCGTCTACCGGTCGTTCGACTCGCTCGGCGACTTCGAACGTGAGATCGAGGCGCTGCGGGCGGCCGCCGCGGCGAAGGCGCGTACCGGGGATGGGGCCCCGGTGGGCGTGCCCGCCGGTGGTCGTACCGGCTAGTTGTTCTGATTCTTCGGGCCCGTCGGTTTGGGCCCGTCGGTTTCAGGGGTTCTTGTCAATCGGAAGAGTTTGCGCGCGGCACACGCGCGTGCGAGGGGGCGGATGAGATGTCGGGGGAAGGCGTGACAGCAAGCAAGGCGCCGCGGGCCCGGTCCAACGGGGCCAGGAGCCAGCGGGGGCTGACGGTCGAGCGGGTCTGGACGACCGACGGCGTGCACCCCTACGACGAGGTGGCGTGGCAGCGCCGCGACGTCGTGATGACGAACTGGCGGGACGGCTCGATCAACTTCGAGCAGCGCGGGGTCGAGTTCCCCGAGACCTGGAGCGTCAACGCCGCCAACATCGTGACCACCAAGTACTTCCGCGGCGCCGTCGGCACCCCGGAGCGGGAGTGGTCGCTCAAGCAGCTCATCGACCGGGTGGTGAAGACCTACCGGGCGGCGGGGGAGCAGCACGGCTACTTCGCCACGCCGGCCGACGCGGAGATCTTCGAGCACGAGCTGACCTGGATGCTGCTGCACCAGGTGTTCAGCTTCAACTCGCCGGTCTGGTTCAACGTCGGCACCCAGTCACCGCAGCAGGTTTCCGCGTGCCAGCCCTACGACGCGCTGGTCAGCACCCCTGCCGGACTCGTCCCGATCGGCGAGCTCGTGGAGACCAACGCCGTCGGTACAAAGGTGTATGACGCGCACGGCCTGACCAAGATCATCGCGGTCAAGGCCAATGGCACGAAGGATGTGCTCCGGCTGCACAGCAAGGCCGGCTACACCCTCGACGTGACGCCGGACCATCTGGTGTGGAAGTCGACCGGTGCGGGCACCGGCCGGTTCGTCGAGGCCGGCACCCTCGTTCCCGGCGACTCCCTCGAGTGGCACCGGCGGGCTGCCTTCGGTGAGAAGGAGATCGCTGGGCGGGAGGTCGCCGAGGCGGCCCTCGCCGGTTGGTTGCAGTCCGACGGGTTCGTGGGGAAGTACGACACGGGCACCAACCGTTCGCTGACGATCGAGGCGATGACGGTCAACAACCAGGAGCTCGACTGGGTGGTGGCCGCGCTCGACGCGGTGTTCCCCGGGGCTCACCGGCACGAGCGTGCGGTCGCCACCCAGAGCGCGGACCTGGACTGCCGGCGTACCCGCCTCTACGGCGAGCACCTGCGTACGTTCGTCGACAAGTGGGACCTGCTGGCTCGGGGCACCGACATGGTGGTGCCGGCGGCGCTCTTCAACGCGCCGTTGCCAGTGGTCGCGGCTTACCTGAAGAGCATGTTCCAGGCCGAAGGATACGTTTCGGCCCGGGAACGGTCGACGCTCGTCGGGCTGGACATGATCTCCGAGCAGCTGGTTCGCGGGATGCAGAGCCTGCTGCTGCGTTTCGGAATCTTCGCCAGGGTCTCGTTCAAGGCCGACCGGCGTGCCGATCGCAAGGGATGCTGGTCGCTGCGGATCCAGAATGCCGGTGATCGGGAGATCTTCGCCGATGAGATCGGCTTCGTCGACGACCGCAAGTCGCGCAAGCTGGAGGAGAGCTTCGCCAAGGGCGGCCGAGCGGCCCGGCCGGTCAAGCGGCTGGAGATCGCGCGCGTCGAGCGGCTCGGGTCGATGGAGGTCTACGACATCCAGACCGAGTCGGGTGAGTATCTCTCGGGGAACCTCCGAGTCCACAACTGTTTCATTCTGGCCGTCGACGACTCCATGGATTCCATCCTGGATTGGTACAAAGAGGAAGGGTTGATCTTCAAGGGTGGCTCCGGCTCCGGGGTGAACCTGTCCCGGATCCGCTCCTCGCGGGAGCTGCTCTCCAGCGGTGGCACCGCCTCCGGGCCGGTCAGCTTCATGCGCGGCGCCGACGCCAGCGCCGGGACGATCAAGTCCGGCGGCGCCACCAGGCGGGCGGCCAAGATGGTCATCCTCGACGTCGACCACCCCGACATCGAGGAGTTCGTCGTCACCAAGGCGCGCGAGGAGCACAAGATCCGGGCGCTGCGCGACGCCGGCTTCGACATGGACCTCGGCGGCTCCGACATCGTCAGCGTGCAGTACCAGAACGCCAACAACTCGGTCCGGGTCTCCGACGAGTTCATGCGCTCGGTCGAGGACGGCGGCGACTTCGAGCTGCGCGGCCGGCTCGACGGCGCGGTCATCGACACCGTCGACGCCAAGGGTCTGTTCCGCAAGATCTCGCAGGCCGCCTGGGAGTGCGCCGACCCGGGCCTGCAGTACGACGACACCATCAACGACTGGCACACCTGCCCTGAAACCGGACGTATCACCGCATCTAACCCATGTAGTGAATATCTCCATTTGGACAACTCGTCCTGCAACCTGGCTTCGCTGAACCTGATGAAGTTCCTGCGGGCCGACGGCGGATTCGAGGTCGAGAAGTTCGTCCGGTCCGTCGAGTTCGTGATCACCGCGATGGACATCTCGATCTGCTTCGCCGACTTCCCGACCCAGAAGATCGGCGAGACCACCCGGGCCTACCGTCAGCTCGGCATCGGGTACGCCAACCTCGGTGCGCTGCTGATGGCCTCCGGCCTGCCGTACGACTCGGAGGGGGGTCGGACCCTGGCGGCCGGCATCACCTCGCTGATGACCGGGGTGGCGTACCGCCGCTCGGCGGAACTTGCCGGCGTGGTCGGCCCATACGACGGGTACGCCCGCAACGCCGAGCCGCACAAGCGGGTGATGCGCAAGCACGCCGCCGCCAGCGACGCGATCAAGCCGGTCGGCGCCGTCAGCACCGCGATCGTCCGGGAGGCGACCCGGCAGTGGCAGACCGGCAACAAGATCGGCGAGAAGTCGGGTTGGCGCAACTCGCAGGCCAGCGTGCTTGCGCCCACCGGGTGCCTGACGGCGGACACCCTTGTCACCACCGACCGTGGCCTGACCCGGCTCGGTGAGCTCGGCGACGTCTACGGCGACCGGTGGCAGGACCTGGACCTCAAGGTTTCCACCGATGAGGGCGCCCGGCAGGCGACCCGGTTCTTCATCAACGGCGAGGAGCCGACCCGCCGGATCGCCACCGACGCCGGCTACCGGATTCAGGGCACCCTCGCCCACCGGATCAAGGTCGTGAACACCGCGACCGGTGACTGGGAGTGGAAGCGGATGGCCGAGGTCGCCCCCGGCGATGTCGTGCCGATCCAGCTTGGCACGTTGGTAGGTGAACCTCGGCGTGTGCCGCTGCCCGTGCTCGACCAGGCGTACTACGCCGGGGATCACCGGCTGTACGTACCGGAGCACGTCGACGAGGAGCTGGCCGAACTGGTCGGTTACTTCATGGGCGACGGCAGCCTGCACGCCAAGGGCATCCGGCTCTGTGTCGCCGACACCGACCTGGACGTGGTCGAGCGGATCCAGGTACTGAGCAAGGGGCTGTTCGGGCTCGAGCCGACCGTCGAGGTGAGAACCGGATACCGGGAGGTCACCCTCTCGTCCGTTCGGCTGGCGCGGTGGTGGCGGGCGGCCGGCTTCGGCAAGACGCTGCCGACCATCGAGCGCGCCGGCCGGAGGGTGCCGGATGAGGAGCACAGCGGCACGGGCTGGGCGCCCCGGGTACCGTCGGCGATCCTGGAGACCAACGACGTCACCGTGTACGCGGCCTTCCTGCGCGGCCTGTTCGAGGCCGACGGCACGGTCCTCAGCGGGGTTCCCTCGATGTCGACGTCGACCGAGTCGTTCGCCGACGAGATCCGGACGGTGTTGCTCAGCCTCGGTATGGCGACGACCACCCGGCGTACGGTTTCCGGCTTCGGCGGCGACATCTTCCAGGTCCGGCTCCGCAACCAGGAGCACGCGATCGCGTTCGAGGAGATCGTCGGGTTCATCGGACGCCGCAAGGCGGAGCTGATCGTGCTCGAACCCGGGCAGACCGGCAACCGGGACCGGATCCGGCTGCCCCGGGCCATCTGGGAACTGTTGGTGCCGGGTGGTCACGAGCTGCGTGACACGGTGCTCCAGTCGTTGCGCAAGACCGGCGGGGTACCGCGGTCGGTGGCGCTGCGGCTGTTCGCGGAGACCGGCGACGACCGGCTCGGGCACGCGCTCGGGTACCTGTACGAGACGGTCCGGGCCAACGAGGACGGTGGTGTCCAGCCCACGTACGACCTGTCTGTGCCGGCCAACGTCACCTACGTGGCGGCGGGGTTCGTCAGCCACAACACCATCGGCCTCATGATGGACTGCGACACCACCGGGGTGGAGCCGGACCTGGCGCTCGTCAAGTTCAAGAAGCTGGTCGGCGGCGGCTCGATGCAGATCGTCAACCAGACCGTGCCGCGGGCGCTGCGCAGCCTCGGCTACCCCGAGGAGCAGGTCGAGGCGGTCGTCGAGCACATCGCCGACCAGGGCCACGTGGTGGACGCGCCCGGCCTCAAGCCGGAGCACTACCCGGTCTTCGACTGCGCGATGGGGGAGCGGTCGATCGCGCCGATGGGGCACGTGCGGATGATGGCGGCGGTCCAGCCGTTCATCTCCGGGGCGATCTCCAAGACGGTGAACATGCCAGAGGCGGCGACCGTCGAGGATGTCGAGAAGATCTACTTCGAGGGCTGGAAGCTGGGGCTGAAGGCGCTGGCGATCTACCGGGACAACTGCAAGGTCGGCCAGCCGCTGTCGGCGAGCAAGCGGGAGAAGGCCGCCGAGGCGGCACCGGCCGAGGTGGAGAAGGTCGTCGAGAAGGTCGTCGAGTACCGGCCGGTCCGCAAGCGGCTGCCGAAGAAGCGGCCGTCAGAGACGGTGTCGTTCGCCGTCGGCGGCGCGGAGGGCTATCTGACCGCGTCGTCGTACCCGGATGACGGGCTCGGTGAGGTCTTCCTGAAGATGTCCAAGCAGGGCTCGACGCTGGCCGGGGTGATGGACGCCTTCTCGGTGGCCATCTCGATCGGTCTGCAGTACGGCGTGCCGCTGGACACGTACGTCAGCAAGTTCACCAACATGCGGTTCGAGCCGGCCGGGATGACCGACGACCCGGACATCCGGTTGGCGACCTCGGTGATGGACTACATCTTCCGCCGGCTGGCGTTGGATTTCCTGCCGTACGAGCGCCGGGCTGAGCTGGGCATCTTCACGGCGCGGGAGCGGGCCGCGCAGTTGCGGGCCGAGGCGGACGCGGAGAGCGGCGCGGATCTGACCGCCATCGCCTCGTCGGCGCCGGTCGAGGCGCCGGCCGAGCCGGCCCCGGCCCCGGCGGCGTCGGCTGAGGCCGCCGCGGCCGAGCCGGCCGCCGTCCGGCCGGCACCGGAGGTGGGCTCCTCCACCGAACTGCTGGAGGCGGTGATCGGCAAGGCGGCCGACGCGCCGCTCTGCTTCACCTGCGGTACGAAGATGCGCCCGGCCGGTAGCTGCTACGTCTGTGAAGGCTGCGGCTCCACCTCGGGCTGCAGCTAGCACCGCTGAACCGACGGCGGCCGTCCGATCCGACCCCGGATCGGACGGCCGCCGTGTTCGTGCCGCCCGCCGGGTGGCGCGACCAGCGCCGGGATGGGAATGTGAACGCCGCACGCCGGCGAGCGGTGGGGCCGCCGGGTGGGGGAGGCCGGCGCTCCTTCGACCGGCAGTGCGGCAACGTCAACCTGCCGGCCGCCGCGTTGAGCTGAGGCCGGCAGTGGCTAGGGTCGGTCCGGTGAACGCCGATCGGGAACGCCGGTTGCCGCTGGCGCCGCGGCCGCTGACCGTGCCGCACCCGGCGCGCCTGGCGCCGGACCACCCGGACCGGGAACGGATCCTGGCCGCCCACGCGGCGGCGCTGGCGGCCGGGCAGGCCGGCTACCCCGACCCGGAGACCGGCCTCTTCGTCCTCACCGCCGGCTTCCTGGCCCGGCGGGGAACCTGCTGCGGGCGGGGTTGCCGGCACTGTCCGTACGTCAACGAGCCGGTGGACGGGTAGCGTAGCTGGCCATGACCAGGTACGTGGTGATCGGCGGCGGCATCGTCGGGCTGGCGGTCGCGCACCGGATCATCCTCGACCGGCCGGACGCCGAGGTGACGGTGCTGGAGAAGGAGCCGCGGCTGGCGGCGCACCAGACCGGCCGCAACTCCGGCGTCATCCACGCGGGCGTGTACTACCAGCCCGGCAGTCTGAAGGCGCGGCTGTGCCGGGCCGGCAGCCAGTCCATGGTGGAGTTCTGCGCCGCGAACGACATTCCGGTGCAGGTCTGCGGCAAGCTCATCGTGGCCACCGACGACAGCGAGCTGCCCCGGCTGCGGGCGCTGCACGACCGGGCGGTGGCCAACGGCCTGCCGGTGAAGCTGATCGACGGGGCGCAGGCCCGGGAGTACGAGCCGGCCGTGCGCTGCGTCGGCGGGCTGCACGTCGCCTCCACCGGCATCGTCGACTTCACCGCGGTCTGCCAGGCGTTGGGCCGGCTCGCCGTGGCGGCGGGCGCGACGATCCGGCTGAACACCCGGTTCACCGGGGTGCGGGTGCGCGGCGGTGAGCAGGTGGTCCGGACCACGACCGGCGAGCTGGTGGCGGACGTGCTGGTCAACTGCGCCGGGCTCTACTCCGACCGGGTGGCCGGGCTGGCCGGGGTGCGGCCGGCGGCGCGGATCATCCCGTTCCGGGGGGAGTACTACGAGCTGCGTCCGGAGCGGGCGTCGCTGGTCCGAGGGCTGATCTACCCGGTGCCCGACCCGCGGTTCCCGTTCCTCGGCGTACACCTGACCCGGTCGATCGACGGGAGCGTGCACGCCGGTCCGAACGCGGTGTTGGCGCTGGCCCGGGAGGGTTATTCGTGGACCAAGGGCAATCTTCGCGACCTGGCCGACCTGGCCGGCTACCCGGGCTTCTGGCGGCTGGGCAGCCGGCACCTCGGGTACGGCCTGGCCGAGGTGCGCAGGTCCCTGTCGCGGCAGCGGTTCGCCCGCAGCCTGGCCCGGTTGGTGCCGGAGCTGACCGAGGCGGATCTGGTGCCCGGTGAACCGGGGGTGCGGGCCCAGGCGGTGGGCCGGGACGGTTCGCTTGTGGACGACTTCCTGATCGCCGAGGGCGACCGGCAGGT
Source organism: Solwaraspora sp. WMMD1047 (assembly GCF_029626155.1). Taxonomy (NCBI): domain Bacteria; kingdom Bacillati; phylum Actinomycetota; class Actinomycetes; order Micromonosporales; family Micromonosporaceae; genus Solwaraspora; species Solwaraspora sp. WMMD1047. The sequence goes on from NZ_JARUBL010000001.1 coordinate 2,301,699, forward strand.
GCACGTACTGAATGCGCCGTCACCGGCGGCGACGAGTTCGCTGGAGATCGCCCGGCACATCGTCGGCCGGCTGCCGGTCTGACCGGCGCGGTGCCGGCCGCCGGCCGACTTTCGCGGTGGCGGCCCAGGCCGTACGGTGTCCGACGGGCCGGCCGACCGGCGGCCGGTCCCGGTGAGCGGGAGGTTACCTTGCGTGCGCGGCTGCTCTGCCTGACCGGGGTCGGCCTGCTGGCCGTGGCCGGCTGCGGCGACGGCGGCGAGGAAGCGCCGCCCGACCAGGTGCGGGTGCCGCCGGTGGTGCAGGTGCCGGCCGCCTCCGCCGGCGGGGCCTGCCAGCTGCTCGACTATTCGACGATCGAGGAGACCACCGGGGTACGGTTCGACGTCTCGGCGGCCAGCCAGCACAGCACCACCCAGACCTGCCAGGTGCGGTCGGAGGCCGCGGCCCACCCGGATCTGCTGCTGTCGGTGACCACCACGAAGGCGAACGTCGAGACGTTCACCGAGGAGATGGCGCCCAGCGGGAGCACGTCGGTGGGTGGCCTCGGTAAGGCCGCCTACCGGCTGACCCGCGCACCGGCCAAGGGGCACGGCGCCGCGGTGGAGATCGGTTGGCTCACCGGGGAAGGTCGGATGTTGAGCCTGCGCTACACGCTCGCGGCCGACGGGGACCGGGCCACCGCGGACGCCTTCGCGGAGAAGCTGGTCACGATGGCGAAGCGGCTGGACGTGGACCGCCTCTGACGCCGGGTCGGCCTGGGCGTCAGCGGGCGGCGGGTGTCAGCGGCGGCAGGTGATCAGCGGGCGGCGACGAAGACCCGGGAGGCGACCTCGCGGGGCAGCCGGATCTTGTCCCCGGAACGGTCGACGGTGACGCCGTCGCGTTCCTGGGCGACGGTCACCGTCGCGCCCGGGTCCACCCCGGCCGCGTGCAGCTGCCGCAGCACGTCCCCGTTGGTCTGGACGCTCTCGCAGATCCGCCGGACCACCACCGTGCCGGACAGGCCCGGGAAGGCGAGGTTGCGCTCGCCTTCGGCCGGGCTGCTGGCGGCCGGCAGCGCGGTGCTGTCGAACGCCTCCAGACCCGGGATCGGGTTCCCGTACGGCGACCGGGTCGGCCGGTTCAACAGCTCGTACACCTTCTGCTCGACCGCGTCGCTCATCACGTGCTCCCACCGGCAGGCCTCCTCGTGGGCCTCCTCGTAGGGCATGCCGATCACGTTCACCAGCAGCAGCTCGGCGAGCCGGTGCTTACGCATCACGGAGACGGCGTGGGTGCGGCCGAGCGGGGTCAGCCGCAGGTGCCGATCGTCCTCGATGGTCAGCAGGCCGTCGCGCTCCATCCGGGCGACGGTCTGGCTGACGGTCGGCCCGCTCTGGTGCAGCCGTTCGGCGATCCGGGCGCGCAGCGGCGGGACGCCCTCCTCCTCCAGCTCGAGGATGGTGCGCAGATACATCTCAGTGGTGTCGACAAGGTCGTTCACGTCAGCGGTCCTCCAAGTACAGAATGCTACCCCGGTTGGTGGCGTGGCCGCCGTCGCCGAACCGGCCGACACCGGTGGGCGCGCGATCCGGACAACGGTAGCCGTGGGGTCGGATACGTCGCGGTCCGGCCGGTGGGTCCGGCACCGCCGGGCCGGCCGCACCGGTGCGTGCGACGATGTCGCGATGGAAGATGGCGCGGACCCCACCGGCACGCTCGTGCTGTGGGACGAGTCGCTGCTCGCCTACGACCTGGGCGAGCACCCGCTCGACCCGGTCCGGGTGGAGCTGACGATCGCCCTGGCCCGGGAGCTGGGCGTGCTGGACCGTCCCGGCGTCCGGTTGTCGGCTCCGGTGGCCGCCGACGACGCGGCGCTGACCCGGGTGCACCGGGCGGACTACCTGGACGCGGTCCGGGCCGCCCCGCACGACCCGTTCTTCTCCGGGTACGGACTCGGCACCGCCGACAACCCGGTCTTCGACGGGATGCACGAGTCGAGTGCCCTGGTCGCCGGAGCGACGCTGGCGGCGGCCGAGGCGGTCTGGCGGGGGCGGGCCCGCCGGGCGGTCAACGTCGCCGGCGGGCTGCACCACGCGATGCCGGGTCGGGCGGCCGGGTTCTGCGTCTACAACGACCCGGCGGTGGCCATCGCCCGGCTGCTCGACCTGGGGGCCGAGCGGGTCGGTTACGTCGACATCGACGTGCACCACGGCGACGGCGTACAGGAGATCTTCTACGACGATCCGCGGGTGCTCACGGTCAGCCTGCACGAGACGCCGCTGAGCCTCTTCCCGGGCACCGGGTTTCCGGACGAGACGGGCGGCCCGGCCGCCCAGGGCAGCGCGGTGAACGTGCCGCTGCCGCCGGGCACCGGGGACGCGGGCTGGCTGCGGGCCTTCCACGCGATCGTGCCGTCGGTGCTGCGGGCGTTCCGGCCGCAGATCCTGATCACCCAGTGCGGGGCCGACAGTCACCGACTGGATCCGCTGGCCGACCTGCGGCTGTCGGTGGACGGTCAGCGGGCCGGCCAACTCGCGTTGCGGGCGTTGGCCGACGAGTTGTGCGACGGCCGCTGGGTGGCCACCGGCGGCGGCGGGTACGCGCTGGTCGAGGTCGTTCCCCGGGCCTGGACGCACCTGCTGGCCACGGCGACCGGCGAGCCGCTCGACCCGGCGACGCTCACCCCGCCGGGTTGGCGGAAGCTGGCCCGGACCCGCCGGGCGGACCGGGAGGTACCGCTGCGGATGACCGACGACGCCGACACCGGGTACGAGCCGTGGCAGCCGACCGGGGAACCGGACGCGGTGGACCGGGCGGTGATGGCGACCCGCAAGGCGGTGTTCCCGCTGCACGGGCTCGACCCGCACGATCCCCGGGACTGAGGGGGCGGCCGGTGACCGCGTCGGAGCTCGACCGCTCGGCGGACGTGCTGCTCAGCGACGGCACCACCGTGCACCTGCGGCCGATCCGGCCGGCCGACGCGCCGGAGATCGTGGCGATGCATTCGCGCTTCTCGGACCGGACCCGCTATCTGCGCTACTTCTCGCCGTACCCGCGGATCCCGGAACGTGACCTGCACCGGTTCGTGCACGTCGACCACCACGACCGGGAGGCGTTCGTGGTGGTGTCGGGCGACCGCATCCTGGCGGTCGGCCGGTTCGACCGGCTCGGGCCGGGGGCCACCGACGCCGAGGTGGCGTTCGTGGTCGAGGACGCCCACCAGCGCCGGGGTATCGGTCCGGTGCTGCTGGAGCACCTGGCCGAGGCGGCCCGGCAGGAGGGGATCACCCGGTTCGTGGCCGAGGTGCTGCCGGCGAACGGCGCGATGCTGCGGGTCTTCGCCGACTTCGGCTACCAGGTGCGTCGCGAGTACGCCGACGGGGTGGTGCACCTGGAGTTCCCGATCGCCGCGACCGAGCGGACCCGGCAGGTGCAGTGGGAACGCGAGCACCGCACCGAGGCGCGGTCGATCGCGCGGCTGCTGGCCCCCCGGGGGGTGGCGGTGTACGGGGCCAGCGCCACCGGGCAGGGGGTGGGTGCCGCCCTGCTGGGGCATCTGCGGGACGGCGGCTTCGCCGGCGGGGTGCTGCCGGTGCACCCGGCCGCGGAGACCGTGGCGGGCCTGCCGGCCCGGCCGTCGGCGGTCGGTGCCGGTTTCCCGGTCGACCTGGCGGTGGTCGCGGTCCCGCCGGAGGCGGCGTTGGCGGCGGTGGCCGACGCCGGCCGGGCCGGGGCGCACGGCCTGGTGGTGGTCTCGGCGGGGTTCGCCGAGACCGGCCCGGCGGGCGCCGCCGCCCAGGCCGAGCTGATCCGCACCGCGCACGCCGCCGGGATGCGGGTGGTCGGCCCGAACTGTCTGGGCATCGCCAACACCGACGACCGGGTACGCCTGAACGCCACGTTGGCCCCGCGGCTGCCGGCGGCCGGCCGGGTCGGCTTCTTCAGCCAGTCCGGTGCGCTCGGCGTGGCGCTGCTGGCCGAGGCGGACCGGCGCGGGTTGGGGCTGTCGAGTTTCGTGTCGGCGGGCAACCGGGCCGACGTCTCCGGCAACGACCTGCTGCAGTACTGGCAGGACGACCCGGCCACCGACGTGATCATGCTCTATCTGGAGAGCTTCGGTAATCCCCGCAAGTTCGCCCGGCTGGCCCGCCGGATCGGCCGGACGAAGCCGGTGGTCGCGCTCGCCTCCACCGCGCGGACGCCCGGCGCCGGGCCACTGCCGGGGCCGGCTGGGCCATTGCCGGGGTCGGCTGGGCCGTCGCCGGGGTCGGCCGGGCCGCTGCCGGGGTCGGCCGGAGTGCCGTCGGAGCCGGCCGGGCCGCTGCCGGGATCGCTCGGGCCGGGGTCCGAACCGGACGGGCCGGACGCGCCGGCCGTGACGGCGTTGTTCGCCCGGTCGGGGGTGATCCGGGTGGACACCGTCGCGGAGCTCTTCGACGTCGGGGTGCTACTGGCCAACCAGCCGCTGCCCGCCGGCCGGCGGGTCGGCATCGTCGGGAACTCCCCGGCGCTGGCCCGGCTGGCCGCCATCGCCTGCCGGGGGCACGGGCTGGCGGTGGCGGAGGGTTATCCGCGGGACGTCGGGCCGCTGGCCACCGCGCACGACTTCGCCGACGCGCTCGCCGACGCGGCCGTGGACGGTGGCGTCGACGCGCTGGTGGTGGTCTTCGCGCCGCCGCTGCCGGGTCAGCTTGTCGACGAGGACGCGGACTTCACCTCAGCGCTGGCCAGCGTGGCGCTGGCCGGGGAGAAGCCGAGCGTGGCGACCTTCCTGGTGGGGCGGCTGCCGGCCAGTGTGCCGGCGTACCCGTCGGTGGAGGAGGCGGTGCGGGCGCTGGCCCGGGTGGCCGGCTACGCCGAGTGGCTGCGCCAGCCGGTGGGTGCGCCGCCGGAACTGCCGGGGGTGGACCGGCGGGCCGCCGCGGCGGCGATCGCCGAGGGCGGCCCGGAGCTGGCCGGCCGGCTGCTCGCCGCGTACGGCGTGCCGATGGTGCCGTCGCTGGCGGCCGGATCGGGGCCGGCGGCGGTGGCGGCGGCGACCCGGCTGGGGTTCCCGGTGGCGGTGAAGGCGGCGGGGGCCGGGCTGCGGCACCGGTTGGACCTGGGGGCGGTACGGCTGGACCTGGCCGACCCGGCGGCGGTGCGCCGGGCGTACCTGGAGATTTCGGACGCCTTCGGCGCGGACGTCCTGGTTCAGGCGATGGTGGCGCCGGGGGTGGCCTGCGTCGTGGAGATGGTCGAGGATCCGGTGTTCGGGCCGGTGGTGGGTTTCGGCCTGGGGGGCGTGGCGACCGACCTGCTCGGCGACCGGGCCTGGCGGGCCGCGCCGTTGACCGACCTGGACGCCGCCGCGTTGATCGACGAACCGCGGGCCGCGCCGTTGCTGCGCGGGCATCGTGGCGCGGCGCCGGTGGACCGGGCGGCGCTGGCCGACCTGGTGGCGCGGATCGGCCGGCTGGTGGACGAGCAGCCGAGGGTTCGGGCGCTGAGCCTGAATCCGGTGCTGGCCCGGCCGGACGGGCTGGCGGTGCTGCACGCGAGCGTCCGGGTCGCCGAGGCCGGCGTCCGTCCGGATCGCGGCCCGCGCCGCCTCTGATCGCCTTTGCCGCCGCTTGCCGGCAACCGTCCGGTTCCACTGTGCGGAACGCCACACCGGTTCACTGACCGATTGGTCAGTCACTGACCGATCGGTCAGGCATCCTTGGTCGCGGAGGTGGATCTGATGTCCCGCGGCACCCGGTTGGGCACCCACGACGAGATCCTGGCGGCGGCGTCCCGCCGGTTCGCCGTGACCGGGTTCAAGGGCACCTCGTTGCACGACATCGCGACCGAGGTGGGCTGCTCGAAGGCCACCCTGCTCTACCACTTCCAGACCAAGGAGGCGATCCTCGCCGAGCTGCTCGCCCCGGCGGTGGCGGCGCTGGACGCGCTCGACGCCGACCTGGTCGGGCTCGATCCGGCCGCGGCCCAGCGGGTGGCGGTCGACGGGTTCGTGGCGCTTGCGGTGCGGTTCCGCCGGGAGATCTCGGTGTTGCGCGGTGACATCCCCGAGCTGCTGGAGCTGCCGGCCTTCGCCCGGATCAAGGAGCTCACCGACCGGCTGGCGACCGCGGTCGCCGGTCCGGCCGGGCAGCCGATGGCCCGGCTCGCCGCGTTGATGGTGCTCGCCGGGGTGCCGGCGATCTGCGGGGAGGCCACCGACCTGCCCGACGACGATCTGCGCGGGTACCTGATCGAGATCTCCCACCGGACGTTGCGTCCGGACCGCTGACCCGCCGGGCGCCGACCGGCGTCCGGCTCACCCGACAACCGAAACCTAGGAATCCGCATGGCCACCTTGCTCTACCGGCTCGGCCGGGGCTCGTTCCGGCATCGCCGGCTGGTCGTCGTCGCCTGGCTCGTCGTTCTGGCCGGCCTCGGCGTGGGCGCGTTCACCCTGAGTGTTCCGACAGTCAGCAACTTCACGATGCCGGGCACCGAGTCCCAGCGGGCGCTGGACGCGCTGGCCGAGCAGTTCCCGGCGGCCAGCGGGGCCACCGGGACCATCGTGGTGGCCGCGCCGGAAGGCAGCCAGCTCGCCGAGCCGGCCGCCCGGGAGGCGTTGGCCGGGCTGGTCGCGGAGGCCGGCGGGCTGCCCGGCGTGGTCGCGGCGGTCGACCCGTTCCAGGCCGGCGCGGTCTCCCCGGACGGCCGGTACGCCCTGGTGCAGGTGCAGTTCACCGCCGTGAACGACGAGGTCACCGATGACCAGCGGGCCGCCTACGAGGCCGTCGGCGCGCAGGCCGAGGCGGCCGGGCTGCGGGTGGAGCCCGGCGGCGAGGTGATGACGACCGAGCCGCACGTCGGTTCGACCGAGGCGATCGGCGTCCTGGTGGCCGGCGTGGTGCTGGTCATCACCTTCGGGTCACTTGTCGCCGCCGGCATGACGATGCTCAACGCGCTGATCGGTGTCGGGGTCGGGATGGCGGGCCTGTTCAGCCTCAGCGGCGTGATCGAGCTGACCAGCACCGCGCCGGTGCTGGCGCTGATGCTCGGGCTGGCGGTCGGCATCGACTACTCACTGTTCATCACCTCCCGGCACCGGCAGAACCTGCTGGCCGGACTGGAACCGCGGGAGGCGGTGGCCCGCGCCGTCGGGACCGCGGGCTCGGCGGTCGTCTTCGCCGGCGCGACGGTGGTCATCGCGCTGGCCGGGCTCGCGGTGGTGAACATCCCGTTCCTGACCGTGATGGGGCTGGCGGCGGCCGGTACGGTCACCGTCGCGGTCCTGGTGGCGATCACCCTGCAACCGGCCCTGCTCGGGTTCGCCGGCGACCGGGTGCTGCCCCGGCGGTTCCGCAGTGGCGGCGGCGGCCACCGGGCGCGCGACGAGAACACCGCGTTCGGCTTCCGCTGGGCGGGCGGTGTCATCCGCTGGCGGATCCCGGTCATCCTGGCCGGGCTGCTCGGGCTCGGGCTGCTCGCGGTGCCCACCGCGCAGATGCGGCTGTCGCTGCCCGACGCCGGCACCGCGCCGAGCGGTACCTCCGCCCGCGCCGCGTACGACCTGACCAGCGAGGGGTTCGGGCCGGGTTTCAACGGCCGGCTCGCAGCGGTGGTCTCGGCCGACTCGCCGGGGGCGAGTCAGGCGGCGGCGCAGCAGGCGACCGAGCTGATCGGCCAGACCGACGGGGTGCTCGCGGTGGCGCCGCCGCAGTTCAGCCCGGACGGCTCGACGGCGCTGCTCGCGGTCATCCCGACCACCGGGCCGACCGACGCCGCCACCGAGACGCTGGTGCAGGAGATCCGGACGGCGGTCGGCGCGGTCGAGGGTGCCGACGTCTGGCTCACCGGGGCCACCGCGGTCGGCATCGACGTGTCGGACCGGCTGGCGGACGCGCTGCCCGTCTACCTGATTGTCGTCGTCGGCCTCTCCATTCTGCTGCTGATGCTGGTGTTCCGGTCGGTGCTGGTGCCGCTGAAGGCCGCCCTCGGCTTCCTGCTCACCGTCGGGGCGACCTTCGGCATCACGGTCGCGGTCTTCCAGTGGGGCTGGCTGGCCGACCTGGTGGCCCTGGACACCCCCGGTCCGCTGATCAGCTTCCTGCCGATCCTGCTGATCGGCATCCTGTTCGGCCTGGCGATGGATTACGAGGTCTTCCTCGTCTCCCGGATGCGGGAGGACTTCGTGCACGGCGACACCGCGCAGCAGGCCACCATCAACGGGATGGGGCACGGTGCCCGGGTGGTGACCGCCGCGGCGCTCATCATGATCTCGGTGTTCGGCGGCTTCATCCTGCTGGACGATCCGGTCATCAAGTCGATGGGCTTCGCGTTGGCGATCGGGGTGGCCATCGATGCCTTCGTGGTCCGGATGACCATCGTGCCGGCGGTGATGTCGCTGCTCGGCGACCGCGCCTGGTGGTTGCCCCGCTGGTTGGGTCGGGCGCTGCCCAACGTGGACATCGAGGGGGAGAACCTGCGGGCCCGGCTCGACGAGCAGGAGCGGGTACCGGCGGGAGTCTGAGCCGGCCGGAGCCCGACGCCGGCGTGGGCGCCTACCGCCCGCGCCGGCGTCATCGTCTCAAAATGCGCTGTCGCAAAACCCAGGCGTCTCTAAATAGTTTCAAAATTAAGGATCGATGCCGCCAGGCGGCGGATCGCCGGTCCCGGCCGCCAGGTGGCGGTAGACGGTGGCGCGGGAGACGCCGAGCCGGCCGGCGATCTCCTCGACGGTGTGCGCGCCGCTGGCGTGCATCCGGCGGGCGACCTGGATCCGCTCCTCGCTCAGCGCCCGGGGCCGGCCGGCCGACCGGCGCGGTCCCCGTCCGGTCCGGTCCGACCCGGAATCGGGCCGCTCCGGGCCGCTCCGAGCGGGGGCGGGACCGGTCCGGTCCGGATCACCGAGGGGCAGGTCCGGCAGGAGCCGGCGCAGCCCGTCGAGCATGTCGGCGCGGAGCAGGTCGTCGGGGATGTCGGCGAGCATCACCACCGGGTCACTGAGCATCGCGAACGCCTGCACCGACCGGACCCGGTCGCGCCGGCTCGGCCGGGGACCCGCCACCACCTGGTTCATCCGCATGGAGAGTCCGAACAGCCGCTGGTAGGACTCGCCCCTGGCGAGCAGAGACATGTCATGCGCCAGCATGCCCAGCGCCCGGCGGTGTCGCAGTACGACATCCAGGAAACCCTCCAGCACCGCCGAGCGGGCCGCCTGCGGCGGTAGCGCCCGCGCCGCGTCGAGCATCGTGTCCAGCTCATCCAGGAACGGCTCCACCAACGCTGTCAGCAGGGCTTCCTTGGTCGGGAAGTGGTAGAGGATGGCGGCCTTGGTCAGCCCCAGCTGGTCGGCTATCACCCGGAGCGGAGTGCGCTGGTACCCGTGCCGGGCGAACAGGTCCATGGCCGTCTCGAGGATCCTGGCCCTGGTGTCCGGCGGCCGGTTGCTGGCGGCCGCGAGCCCGCTGTCCTGCACCGGACCGAGGATACCCTTCCTCCTGACCAACGAAAAGTGGCGGCCGTTGAATTCACTTTCCAGCGGTTAGTACCCTCGAAGAGGACCGGCCGACGGGTCGGCGGATCGTCTGATCGCTTGTGGAGGTGCCATGACCGCTGTCTCGGTCGCCGGGTTGGTGAAGACCTTCGGCAACACCCGGGCCCTGGACGAGTTGGACCTGAGCGTGCGGGCCGGGGAGGTGCACGGATTCCTCGGCCCGAACGGGGCCGGCAAGTCGACCACGATCCGCATCCTGCTCGGCCTGCTGCGCTTCGACGCCGGCGAGGTGCGACTGCTCGGCGGGGATCCGTGGCGGGACGCGGTGGCGCTGCACCGCCGGCTGGCCTACGTGCCCGGCGACGTCAGCCTCTGGCCCAACCTCACCGGCGGGGAGGCCATCGACCTGTTCGGCGCGCTGCGCGGCGGGCTCGACGCGACCCGCCGCGACGACCTGCTGCGCCGCTTCGACCTCGACCCGACCAAGCGGTGCCGGACCTACTCGAAGGGCAACCGGCAGAAGGTCGCGATCGTCGCGGCCTTCGCCTCCGATGTGGAGCTGCTCGTACTCGACGAGCCCACCTCCGGGCTGGACCCGCTGATGGAGGCGGTCTTCCAGGACTACGTACGGCGGCTGCGGGACCAGGGCCGGACGGTGCTGCTCTCCAGTCACGTGCTGGCCGAGGTGGAGGCGCTCTGCGACCGGGTGACGATCATCCGGGCCGGCCGGACCGTCGAGACGGGCACGCTGGCGCAGCTGCGGCACCTCACCCGCACCCCGATCACCGTGGAGACCGCCCGGCCGATCGACGGGCTCGCCGGGTTGGCCGGCGTACACGAGGTACGGCTCGACGGCACGCGGGCCAGCTTCGAGGTCGATCCCGGCCGACTCGACCCGGTCCTGCGGCACCTGGTCGAGTTCGGGATCAACGACCTGACCAGTGCACCGCCGACCCTTGAGGAGCTCTTCCTGCGCCACTACGGCGCACCCGGCGACGATGCCGGCGGAACCGGGGCGGCGGTCGGGTCGCAGCCGGCGGGTGTGCGGTGACCGCGGCGACCGGGCTGACCGGCACCGGCCGGCTGAGCCGGCTGGCGCTGCGGCGGGACCGGGGAAAGCTGCTGGTCTGGGTGGCCGGGCTGCCGGCCGTGGCCGCCGGCACCGCCGGCAGCGTCGTCGGTCTCTACACCACCGAACAGGACCGCCTGGGGTACGCGGCCACCACCGCCGCGAGCGCCGTCGCCCGGGCCTTCAACGGCCCGACCTCCGGACCGAGCCTGGGTGCGGTGGTGACCGCCGAGTCGTACACCTTCCTGGCGGTGCTCACGGCGCTGCTGAGCACCTTCACCGTGATCCGGCACACCCGGCAGAACGAGGAGACCGGCCGGGCCGAGATCCTCGGCTCGGCGGTGGTCGGTCGGCACGCCCCGCTGGCCGCCGCGCTGGTCGCCGCCACCCTGGCCAACCTGGCGACCGGGACGCTTGTCACCGGCGTGCTGCTGGCGATGGGACTGCCCACCGCCGGCAGCATCGGCTACGGCGCCGCGCTCGTCGCCACCGGCATCGCGTTCGCCGCGGTGGCCGGGGTGACCGCGCAGGTCTCCGGCACCGCCCGGGGCGCCAACGGGCTGGCCGCCGCGGCGGTCGGGCTGGCGTTCGGGCTGCGGGCCGCCGGGGACGCGCTCGGCACGCTGAGCGCCGACGGGCTACGGGTGCGCAGCGCCTGGCCGTCCTGGCTCTCCCCGCTGGGCTGGGGCAACCAGCTGCGGCCGTACGACGCCGACCGGTGGTGGGTGCTGGCCATCGCCGTCGGGTTCACGCTGGCCGCGGTGGCGTTGGCCGGCGCGCTCACCGCGCACCGGGACTTCGGCTCCGGGTTGCTGGCCGTCCGGAGGGGACCGGGTCGCGCCGCCCCCGGCCTGCTCAGCCCGGTGGGGCTCGCCTGGCGGCTGCAGCGCGCCGGGCTGGCCGGCTGGGCGGTCGGGGTGGCCGTGATCGGGCTGGGCATGGGCGCGGTCGGCGACGAGGTGGACGAGATGGTCGGCGACAACGCCGCGCTGGCCGAGGTGATGGCACAGCTCGGCGGGCCGGGCGGGCTGGTCGACGCCTACCTCGGCGCGATACTGCGGCTGTTCGCGCTGGTGATCGCCGGCTACGCGGTGCAGGCGGTGCTGCGGCTGCGGGCCGAGGAGGTGGCCGGGACCGCGGAGGAGGTGCTGGCGGCCGCCGTGGGTCGGCGCCGGTGGATGGCCAGCCACCTCGGCTGCGCGGGGCTCGGGACGGTGGCGTTGGTGCTGCTGGCCGGGGCGGGCACCGGCCTCGGCTACGGGCTGGTGGCCGGCGACGTGCCGGGCCAGGTCGTCCGGCTCACCGGGGCGGCGCTGACCCAGGCGCCGGCCGCGCTGGTGCTGGCCGCCGTCGGCGCGCTGCTGTTCGCCGCGCTGCCGCGCTGGTCGGTGGCGCTGTCCTGGACCGTGCTCGCGGTCTGCCTGCTGGTCGGGCAGCTCGGCGGGATTCTCGAGCTGCCCCAACCGGTGCTGAACGTGTCGCCGTTCACCCACCTGCCGCCGGTGCCGGCGGTGGACCCGGCCCCGCTGCCGACCGCGGTCCTGCTGGCCGTGACCGGCCTGCTGACCGCCGGTGGCCTGCTCCTGTTCCGCCGCCGCGACCTGCCGGCCTGAGCGCGCCCGACGCGACCCGCCGGCCGCAGAAACGGGTCGTGACCCCTGACGGGGTCACGACCCGGACGCGCCCGGCAGCCGCCGGTCACCGGCGGTGCGGGTCAGCTCGCGTACGCCTCCAGGCGTTCGGCGCGGGACGGGTGCCGCAGCTTCAGCAGGGTCACCTTCTCGATCTGGCGGATCCGCTCCCGGGAGAGCCCGAACTCGCGGCCCACCTCGTCCAGGGTGCGCTGCCGGCCGTCGTCGAGGCCGAACCGCAGCCTGATCACCGCCTGCTCGCGCTGCGAGAGGGTGGCCAGCACGATCTCCACCTCGTTGCGGAGCATCCCCTGCGACACCGAGTCACCCGGCTCGTCGCGCAGGTCGGTGGCGGCGACGAAGTCGCCGAGGGCGCTCTCGCCGTCCTCGCCGACGGCCTGGTCCAGGCTGACCGGCTCCCGGTCGTAGGAGATCAGCTCGATCACCTGGAACTCGGCCACCTGCAGGGCGCTGGCGATCTCGGCGATGCTCGGCTCCCGCCCCAACGCGGTGGCCAGGTCACGCCGGGCCCGGACCATCCGGTTGACCTGCTCCACCATGTGGACCGGGATGCGGATGGTGCGGGCCTGGTCGGCCATGGCGCGGGTGATGGCCTGCCGGATCCACCAGGTGGCGTAGGTGGAGAACTTGTAGCCCTTGGTGTAGTCGAACTTCTCGACCGCGCGGATCAGGCCGAGGTTGCCCTCCTGGATCAGGTCGAGGAACGCCATGCCGCGGCCGGTGTACCGCTTGGCGATGCTCACCACCAGCCGCAGGTTCGCCTCCAGCAGGTGGTTCTTGGCGGCCCGCCCCTGGGCCGCGATCAACTCCAGGTCGGCCCGCAGCTGCGGCGTCAGCGCGCCACCGTGGGCCACCTTCTCGTCGGCGTAGAGCCCGGCCTCGATCCGTTTGGCCAGGTCGACCTCCTGCACGGCGGTCAGCAGCTTGGTGCGACCGATGCCGTTGAGGTAGGCCCGGACCAGGTCGGCGGAGACGCCGCGCTCGTCGGTGGCGTCCAGGTCGACAGCATGGTCGGCGGCGGCGGGCGCGGCACCGGCCGGGGTGTCACTGCCGGCCCCGGACGTCGTGGCCGGGTGTAGTTCGTGCTCGATCATCTGCAGGACCATCTTCAGTCGCCTCCCCGCTTCGACAACGTGGCGTTCACCAGAGCCGGGTGGCGCTGGTGACAAACAGCTTGGCGGTCGGGGCGTGAAGCGGGAGTGAGGAGATCGGTGAGGTGGCATGAATCCGGGAGGAGTCAACGGCCGATAGTGGCCTTCGCGGCTTTTGTCAGACGCCGGGCCGGGATTGTCAAGGTCGATTACGCTGCCGTTCGCCGGCCGGACCGGTCGGCGGAGGTGACGGTGATGGAGGGTTCGTGGTCTTCAAGAAGCTGATGCAGGCGATGGGGGTCGGCGGTCCGTCGGTGGAGACGGTGCTGACCAACCCGAACTGCCGTCCGGGCGGTCAGTTGGAGGGCCGGATCCAGGTGCTCGGCGGCGACCACCCGGTCGACATCGAGTACGTCGCGGTCGGCCTGGTGACCCGGGTCGAGGTGGAGAGCGGTGACAGCGAGTACGACACCAACCAGGAGTTCCACCGGCTGCCGGTGACCGGTGCCTTTCCGCTCGCCGCCGGCCAGCGGTACGACATCCCGTTCCGCTGCGACGTGCCATGGGAGACCCCCATCACCGACCTCTACGGTCGGCACCTGACCGGCATGACGATGGGCCTGCGGACCGAGCTGGAGGTGGCCCGCGCGGTCGACAAGGGCGATCTCGACCCGGTGGCGGTGCACCCGCTGCCCGCCCAGGAACGGGTCCTCGACGCGCTCGTCCGGCTCGGCTTCCGGTTCACCCGCGCCGACGTCGAGCGGGGCCGGATCCACGGCGTACACCAGACGCTGCCGTTCTACCAGGAGATCGAGTTCTACCCGGCGCCGCAGTACGCCCGGGCGATCAACCAGCTCGAACTGACCTTCGTGGCGACGCCGCAGCACCTGCAGATCGTGTTGGAGATCGACAAGCGGGGCGGTGTCTTCACCGAGGGCCGCGACGCGTTCGGCCGGTTCAACGTGGACTACGCCAGCGCGGACCGGACGGACTGGGCCGCCCAGCTCGACGCCTGGCTGCGGCAGTCGATCCAGCAACGGGGACTCTTCTTCTGACCGCCCGGCGGGTCGGTCGGCTGACGAGCCAGCCGACCGGCCCGCCGGTTCAGAGCTCCAGCAGCACCGTGCGCGGGCCGACGTTGACGCTCTCGACCAGCATGTGGGCGCGGAACCGGCCGGTGGCCACCTCGGCGCCGCGCTGGCGCAACGCCGCGGCGAATGCCGCCACCAGCGGCTCGGCGACCTCCGCCGGGGCGGCCCGCCCCCAGCTCGGGCGCCGACCCTTGCGGGCGTCGCCGTAGAGGGTGAACTGGCTGACCACCAGGACCGGGGCGCCGGTGTCGGCGGCGGACCGCTCCTCGTCGAGGATGCGCAACTCGTACACCTTGCGGGCCATCGCCTCGGCGGTCGCCCCGGTGTCGGTGTGGGTCACCCCGAGCAGCACCAGCAGGCCGTCCGCGATCGCGCCCACCACCGCACCGTCCACCGTGACGCTGGCCCGGCTGACCGTCTGCACCATTGCCCGCACGGCGGTCAGTCCGCCGCCGGGACGAGCACGCCCCGCTCGACCAGGTGGGCGATGATCGGCACGGCCGCCTCGGCCAGGTCGGCCTCGGCCACCTCGTGCGCCACCGCGAGCAAGGCCACCTGGTCGCGCAGCGGCACCCGCCCGTCGCAGCCGCCGACCAGGGCCAGCACCAGCGGGTCGACCTCCTCGCTCCAGCGCAGACCGTGCGGCATCGCGAGTACCTGCCGATCGACCGCCCAACCGTCGGCGCCCATTGTCGCCTCCTGGTGCAGGCGCAGCCCGTCGGCGGCCCGGTAGCGGGCCGCCAGCACCGCCCGGTCGTCGCGGTCGCGCAGCCAGTCCCGCCGGTCGAACCAGGCCGCGACCTGGTCACCCAGCGGCGGCTGCACCGACTGGCGCAGGTCCTCGACCCGTACCAGCGGATCGTCGTGGTCGGACCGCCGCAGGTTGACCAGCCCGAAACCGATCGCCTCCACCTTGTGGGCGTCGAACCAGTCCAGCCAGGCGACCACCCGGTCGGGGTCGGTCGCCTCGCTGGCGTCGGCCAGCCACAGGTTGACGTAGGTCATCGGGTCGGCCACCTCGCGCTGGATCACCCACCCGTCCAGGCCGGTGCCGGCCAGCCAGCCGGCGACCCGTTCGCCCCAGTCCTCCCCGGCGATGTGCACCCAGTTCGCCAGGTACTGCATGGTGCCGCCCTCGGTGAGCAGGCCGGGCGCGGCGGCGGCCAGTTCGGCGCCGATCCGGTCGCCGACCCGGCCCGAGTCGCGGTAGGTGTGGGTGGTGGTGCCCGGGCCGACGACGAACGGCGGGTTGCTCACCACCAGGTCGAAGCGGCGGCCGGCGACGGGGGCGACCAGGTCACCGGGGAGCAGTTCCCAGTGCTGCCCGTTGAGCGCGGCGGTGGTGGCGGCGAACCGCAGGGCGCGCCGCGAGAGGTCGGTGGCGGTCACCGAGTCGGCGTGGGTGGCCAGGTGCAGGGCCTGGACGCCGCTGCCGGTGCCGAGGTCGAGCGCGCTGCCGACCGGCCGGCGCACGGTCGCCCCGATCAGCGTCGAGGAGGCGCCGCCGACGCCGAGCACGTGGTCGGCCGCGAGCGGCTGCCCCGGCCGGGTGCCCGCCGGCAGGTCGGACAGCACCCACCAGGCGTCGCCGTACGGCTCCAGGTCGAGCGCCTGCCGCACCCCGCCGGCAAAGCGTTCGACGAGCCCCGCGGCCAGCGCGTCGGCCAGCGGCAGCGGGGCGAGCGCGTCGGCGGCGACCTGTTCGGACTCGGTCTGCCCGCAGATGAAGAGCCGGATCAGCGAGCCGAGCGGGTCGCGGTCCTCGGTGGCCCGCAGCGCCGCCCGGAAGTCGTTGCGGGCGACCGCCGCGGTGCCGGGCGGACCGAGCCGGTTGGCGATCCCGTTCGCGGTGAACCCGGCGCCGGTCAGCGCGGCCCGCAGCCGGTCCACCCCGTCCGGTGAGAGCAGCATCTCCTCTGTGTGCACCCCGTCATCCTGCCGCGCCGGCCTCCTCCGCGCCGCGCCACCCCGCCGGCCGGGACCTCGGCGCCGGCTGGGACCCTGCCGGCTGGGACCCTGCCGGCTTTGACCCTGCCGGTCGGGTCCGCGCCGCGATGCCGCGCCGGTCGGCCTGCCAGCGGACCGCCAGGGCGTAGCCGGCCAGCGCCAGCACGCTCACGGCGCAGAGTTGCCACGGCGCGTCGGCGGCCGTACCGGCGGAACCGAGCAGGCCCAGGGCGGCCACCCCGCCGTACGCGATCAGGTTGTTCACCAGGTGCAGCGCCACCGCCGCCTCCAGCCCGCCGGTGCGCACGGTCAGCCAGCCGCAGACCAGTCCCATGGTCAGCAGGTCGAGGAATCCCCACGGGGTGCCCCAGCCGTGTGCGGTGGCGAAGAGCACCGCCTGCGGTCCGATCGCCAACCAGGGCCGGTGGACGAACGCCCCGACCGCCTGCAGCAGCCAGCCCCGGAACACGTACTCCTCGGCCGCGGTCTGCAGCGGCACCAGGAGCAGCAGCATCGAGAGGCTGGCCGCGAACTTCGGCCAACCCACCCAGGCCGCGGGCGCGGCGGTGGGTTCGCCGGTGAGATCGAGCAGCTGGCTGAAGCCCGCCAACATGAACCAGACGGCCGGCACGGCGATCAGCAGGCAGGCGGTGAGCCATCGCCACCGCACCCGTCCCTCGACCGAGGTGAGGGTGCCGGCCGGGCGTTGCTGCCAGGACCGCGCGACGACCAGCACCACCGGCAGCGCGGCGGCGACCACCAGCAGCAGCAACGCGGTCTCGCCGATCGGGCCGAAGTCCGGCTCGTCGGCCGGCCCCGATGACCGGCCGGTGAGCAGCCCGACGAGGCTACGGACGCTGAGCAGCACGCCGACCGCCGCCGCGGTGCCGGCGGCCACCGCGGCGGTGGCGGCCGGGGGCAGCCACCAGCGGTGCGCGTCGGTGCGGGCCATCCGGTGGTACGGGGTGCCGGGCGCCGGTCGCCAGGGGGTCATGTCTCCAGGATCGCCGCCGCTGTCACGCGCCGCATCCGGGTGATCGCGGCTCGCGACCGGAGGTGATCGCCACCGGTGACCGGATCAGTCGAGCCGGAAGTCGGCGAAGTCGAAGCCGGGGGCGACCACGCAGCTCACCAGCACCGGCTCCGGGCCGGCGGGCGCGGCCGCCTGCCAGGTGCCACCCGGGACCAGCAGCTGCGGGGCGTGACCGGCCGCCAGATCGGTGCCGAGGACGCGTTCGACTCCGGGGTCCGCGGGCCGCTCGCCGGCGCCGCCGAACCGGAGGGTGAGCGGCCCGCCAGCGTGCCACAGCCACAACTCGTCGGAGCGTACGACGTGCCAGCGGGACGCCTCGCCGGGGTTGAGCAGGAAGTAGATGGCGGTGGCGGCCGACCGGGCGGTGCCGTAGCCGGCCGGCTGGAAGTCGTGTCCGCTGCGCCAGGTCTCCCGGAACCAGCCACCCTCGGGGTGGGGCGCCAGGTCGAGCCGCTCGGCCAGCTCGGGTCGCGGCGACGTGCCCATCTGGTCACCTCGTTTCCGGTACGCGCCGACGCGGGTCGTCGGTCCGCTGCCGCCGCACCCCGGTGGCGGGCCGCGGCGGGCGGACCGGATCGTACCGGCGGCCGGCCCGGTGGCGCCGGGCCGGCGGCCGACGGGTGACCCGGTCAGACGCCGGCGGCGGCGTCGTAGCGGCGCCGCAGTTCGAGCATGTCCTCCGGATCGAGGGCCTCGGTGAAGACCGCCTCGTGATACTCCGGCGGGAACAGCTGCCGGACCCGGTCACGGAACCCGACGGTCTCGGTGGCCTCGGCGACCTGCACCGTCGGCGGGTCGCTCTCCATGCCCAGGATGACCGGGCCGGCGAGCTTCACCGCCCAGTCCCACGGCCGCTGCTGTTCGGCGATGCCGCAGAGGTGGAAGCCGTAGACCCGGTCCACCTCGGGCAGGGTGGTGGCGTCGGCGGGTTCGAAGCCGTAGACGTGGACCCCGCAGATCACCGGCGCGTCGGCGGAGTCGGTCCCGGTGAGGTGCTCGCCGTGCCCCTCGTGTTGCGCCGGGTCGATCTCCTCCAGCACGGTCAGCATCCGGGCGGCGATCTGGCCGCGCAGGTCCGTCGGCTCGCCCGAGGCGGAGCCGAGCCTGCTGACCAGCACGAACGCCCCGGTCGAGACCACCAGCAGGATCACCGCGACCCAGACGAACCGGTTGCGGTACCAGGGCGCGGGCCTGGTGGGGGTGTCCAGCACTTTCATCACCTCGTCGTCTGCTTCCATCGGCAATCTTCGACGGAATCCGGCGGGAAATCCAGTGCTGTCCGGCCGCGGTTGCCGCCGGCGTCCGGTTCGACCTCCGGACGTCCTGGGCGGGGGTGTCGCGTCGCCGGCCCGGCGGCCGGCAGGATGGGGCCATGACGATCAGCCTGCCCATCGACGCCGAGGCGAACGAACTGCTCCAGCGCAGCCCGCTGGCGTTGTTGATCGGAATGATCCTTGATCAACAAGTTCCACTGGAGAAGGCGTTCTCCGCGCCGTACGAGCTGGTTCGTCGGCTGGGGCACGAGCCGGACGCCGCCGAGCTGGCGGCCTTCGACCCGGCGGCGCTGACCGCGATCTTCGCCGAGCGACCCGCCCTGCACCGGTTCCCGAAGGCGATGGCGGCCCGGGTGCAGGAGGCCGCCCGGCTGCTCGTCGACCGGTACGACGGCGATGCCGCCCGGGTCTGGGCGGAGGCGCCCGACGGCCGCGCCGCCCTGACCCGGATCGCCGAGCTGCCCGGTTTCGGCCGGCAGAAGGCGCAGATCTTCCTCGCCCTGCTGGGCAAGCGGTTCGGCGTCGACCCGCCCGGCTGGCGGGAGGCGGCCGGCGAGTACGGCGCCGCGGACGCGTACCGTTCGGTCGCCGACATCACCGACCAGGAATCGCTGCTGAAGGTGCGGGAGCACAAGCAGCGGACCAAGGCCGCCGCCAAGGCGGCGAAGGGCTGATCCGGCGGCGCCGGGTCGGCGGGCCGGCAGCGCCGGCCGGCCGGTTGCCTCGTTGAGCAACGGATGGGCGTGGACGAGGCGAGCGGACTGGGCCGGCTGCTGCGGTCGGAGGCGACCTCGCAGCGGGCCACGTTCCTGGAGCTCTTCTTCGACCTGGTCTTCATCTTCGCGCTCACCCGGGTCTCGCAGCGGATCATCATCGACCTGACCGGGGACCGGCGGATCCTGCTCACCGAGGCCGGCGAGACGCTGATTCTCTTCCTCGCCGTCTGGCTGGTCTGGTCGACGACCGTCTGGGCGACCAGCCAGCTCGACCCGGATCTGCCGGCGGTGCAGGCCATGGTCGTGGTGGCGATGTTCGGCAGCATGCTGATGGCGGTGGCGCTCCCGGAGGGGTTCGGCGTACACGGGCTGCTCTTCGCCGGCGCGTTCGCCGCCCTGCAGATCATCCGTGCCTTCATTCTCCTGCGCGCGCTGCGCGCCCGGCCGGCCCGCTGGCTGGGCCGGCGGGCCCTGATCTGGAGCGTGGCCAGCGGCCTGCTCTGGATCACCGGGGGAGTGTTCTCCGAGGGTCCGGCCCGGGGCGCGGTCTGGACCGCGGCGCTCGCGGTCGGGTACGGCGGGGTGGCGCTCGGCTACCCGGTCCCGAGGCTGGGCCGGTCGCCGGTGACCGGCCAGCCCATCGCCAGCGAGCACCTCGCCGAGCGCTACCAGCAGTTTCTGCTCATCGCGCTGGGGGAGATGGTGCTGGGGGTCGGCCTGACCTACAGCGGCGGCGCCTTCACCCCGGCCCGGTCCGTCGGTTTCGTGCTCGCGTTCGGCACCACCGTGCTGCTCTGGCGGATCTACTTCCACCGGGCCGGCCACCTGCTGCCGGCGGCGATCGGCCGGGCCCGGGACCCGGCCCGGCTGGGCGGCACACTCGGCCTGGCGCACCTGTTGATGATCATCGGAGTCGTGCTGACGGGGGTCGGCTACGAGTTGTTCATCGACCACCCGGCCGGTCCGCCCGACCGGGCCTGGCTGGCCCCGATCCTCGGCGGACCGGCGCTGTTCCTGATCGGGCGGGCGTACTTCGAGTGGCTGGTCTTCGACCGGGTCTCCGGGTCGCGCGTGGTGGCGGTCGCCCTGCTCGGCGCCCTCGCCGTGGCCCTGCGCGGCACGCCGCCGCTGGCGGTGGGGGCGGCCACCGGGGCGGTGCTGCTCGGCGTCGCGGTCACCGACACCCGCCGGTCCCGGCGCGGCCCGGTCGAGCAGCCGGTGCAGCGGATCTGACCCGCCAGACACCCGCCCGACGTCGAGGCGCGGCGGCTGCGGACCGGCGGCCGCGGAATGACGGCGGGCGGCGTTCCGCGGCCCGGTCGGGTGGTCGGCCGGCGTCAGGCGGCGGTCGGGTGGGCGAGCGCCGCTATCGCCCGCCGGACGTCGGCGAGCGACACGGTCGCCGAATCGTCCAGGTCGGCCAGCCCGGCCTCGATCCACTGCCGCATCAGGGTGGTGACCCCGATGCCGCGGGCCTCGGCGGCGGCCCGGACCCGTTCGTAGGTGTCCAACGGCAGCCGTACCGACCGGCTCACCATCGGCAGCTCGCTGTCGGGGGTGGGCAGCTCGACCGGTCGGCCGTCGTCGATCAGGTCCGCGAGCAGGTCGCCGGACTCGTGGAACTGCTTGGTCGCGTCGTGTCGGTTCATCGCCGCCACCTCCTCGTCGGTGTCACCGGTGTGGCCCGCGTACCGCCTGGTCGTAGCGCTTGGCCTCGATGTCGCTGAGATCCCGCGCGGACAGCACGTCCCAGTCGTGGTCGGCCCGGTCTGCCTCGGCGAGCAGGATCGCCAGTCGGCGGCCGTTGCCGGCCGTGGCGTAGACCACGAGCACGTCGTCGCCGAGGTGCCGGATGACCCGCCGGTTGCTGTGCAGGGCCTCCCAGACCTCGCCTGGGCTGACCTCGTAGACCCGTAGGTTGTCCAACGCCTCGTCGGTGAAGCTGAACCTGCTGGCCACGCCGCGATCCTACCACCGCGTACCACGGGCGTAACACGCATTCGGCGCCACCCGGCAAAGGTGGGAGGATGGACCGGATCCTGCGAGGAGGACCTGGTGAAGCGACAGGCGTACCAGCCGATTCTGATCACCGACGCCCCGCCCAGCCAGGACGACCAGCTCCGCCGCCGCCAGGTGCGGTACGTGGTGATGATGGGCGTCCGGGCGCTCTGCGTGATCGTCGGGGCGATCCTCGTCGGGGCGGACGCGCCGCTGCTCTGGCTCTGGCTGCCGCTCTGTGTGGTCGGCATGATCCTGCTGCCCTGGCTGGCGGTGCTGCTGGCCAACGACCGCCCGCCCAAGGAACGGCATCGCATCGGCGCCCGGCTGCGGCAGCCGAGCGAGCCGGCGCCGCCCCGCTCGCTCGGCCCGGTGGCACCGGACCGGCCACACCGGGTGATCGACGTCGAGCCGTAGGCCCGCCTGGGGCGGTGCCGGTCAGCAGGGTGGGCGTGCGCCCACCGTGCCGACCGCGACGGCGCCCACGGCGCCGGACCGGTCCAGCGCCTCGGCCGGATCGGCCCCGCTGACCCAGGCCGCCAGCAACGCCGCCGCGAACGCGTCGCCCGCGCCGGTGACGTCCAGCACCGGCACCTGGCGGGCCGGCGCCTCGACGGTCTGCCCGCCGGGACCGGCCCAGACCGCGCCGTCCGGGCCGCGCTTCACCACCGCGTGCCGGGCGACCCCGGTCAGCTCCCGCGCCGCGCTCCGGGGATCCGCCACCTCGGTGAGCACCACCGCCTCCTCGGCGTTGGCCAGCAGCAGGTCGACGCCGCGTACCCAGGTCAGGAAGGCCGCCGTGCCGACCCGCCGCAGCGGCTCCGCGGAGGCCGCGTCGACGCTTGTCGTCAGCCCGCGCTCGCGGGCGGCGGCCAGCGCGTGCAGGCCGGCGGCGCGCGACTCGGGGTCCAGCAGCGGGTACCCGGACAGGTGCAGGTGACCGGCGTCCGGGCTGCCGGCGAGCGCCGTGGTCACGTCGTCGGGGCTGATGCCGAGGTTCGCGCCCCGTTCGGTGATCATCGTCCGCTCGCCGTCCCGGACGAGCACGATCACGGTGCCGGTGGCCCGGCCGGGACTGCGCCGGACCGCGCAGCGGACCCCGTGTCCGGTCAGCTCGGCCAGCCGGTCCCGGCCGGCGTCGTCGTCGCCGACCGCGCCCACCAGGGTCACCGGGCAACCCTGCCAGGCCAGCCAGGCGGCGGTGTTGGCGGCCTGTCCGCCGCCGCCCACCCGGACCGCCGCCGGGGTGTCCGAGCCGGGCGCGAGCGGCGCGGCCAGCACCGCGAGGACATCGGTGATGATGTCCCCGACGACGATGATCCTGGCCTGTCCGGTCATCCGCCGGTGCGCGCCGGCCGGTTCACCGTGGCCACCGCGATCGCCGCGGCGAGCGCCGCGTTGCGCAAAATGATGCGGACGTTCACCGCCAGGCTGGCGCCGGCCGTCGCGGAGTGGAAATGCGCCAGCAGGAACGGGGTCACCGCCTTGCCGGTGATCCCGGCCCGGTCGAGCATGGTCAGGCCTTCGGTCAGCACCCGGTCGTGCAGCGCCGGATCGAGCTGCTCGTCCGCCGGCACCGGGTTCGCCACCAGCACGGCCCCCCGGGGTACGCCGTGCGCCGCGCGGGCCGCCAGCAGGTCGGCCACCCGCTCCGGCGAGTCGACCGACCAGTCCAGGTCGAAGCCGCCGTCGGTGACGAAGAAGCCCGGGAAGCGCCGGCTGCGGTAGCCGACCACGGTCACCCCGAGGGTCTCCAGCCGCTCCAGGGTCGCCCCGACGTCGAGGATCGACTTGACCCCGGCGCAGACCACCGCGATCGGCGTGCCGGCCAGCGTGGTCAGGTCGGCGGACTCGTCGAAGGTCTGCGCCGCCTCCCGGTGCACCCCGCCGAGCCCGCCGGTGGCGAAGACCCCGATGCCGGCGGCGGCGGCCACGGCGCTGGTGGCCGCGACCGTGGTGGCGCCGTCGACGCGGTTCGCGGCGGCCACCGCCAGGTCCCGGACCGAGAGCTTCGCCACGTCGTCGGCGCCGGCGAGCCGGACGATCTGCGGGTCGTCCAGACCCACGACCAGCTCCCCGCCGACCATCCCGATGGTGGCCGGCACCGCGCCACCCGCCCGGACCGCCTGCTCGATCTCCCGGGCGACCCGCAGGTTGTCCGGCCGGGGCAGGCCGTGCGAGATGATTGTGCTCTCCAGCGCGACCACCGGCCGGCCGGCCTGGCGGGCCGCGGCCACCTCGGTGCCGTACCGGATCTGAAAGTCCGTCACGATCATTACCGTACGTGCCACTCCGACCGGGTGTTCCAGTGGACCACTCGGCGGTGAGCTGCCAAACTTGAGGGCTGCGGGGTCATTCGGGAGGTATAGCTGACGTGAGCACCGAGGTTCTCGAGCGTCCAGAGGTCAAGGATGCCGACACCGGGCCGGAGATGTTCCATTACGTCCGGAAAGAGAAGATCGCAGAGAGCGCGGTCATGGGAACCTTCGTGATCGCTCTCTGCGGGGAGACCTTCCCCGTCACCAAGGCGGCGAAGCCCGGCTCGCCGGTCTGCCCGCGGTGCAAGGAGATCTACGACTCGATGCGCGACTGAGCGTCCGCGTCCGGCCCCCGGAACCACCCCGACACCCCGATGGCTGGCAACCACCGGCCCGGGGCCGCTGGTTATGCTGGAACCGCCTTCGCGCGCCACCGGTCGCGGGGGCGTTTTCATGGCCTGGACCGTCCGTGCCGTACCCCGGACGGCGGGTGAGAATGGGGAGGAGCGTCCCGGTTGGTTGCCCGGTCCCCGGTGACGGAAGCATTTCCCAGCCTGCGCGGATGGCAGCGCAAGGCGCTGGTGACCTATCTGCGCCGTCGGTCCGACGACTTTCTCGCGGTGGCCACCCCGGGCGCCGGCAAGACCACCTTCGCCCTCCGGATCGCCGTCGAACTGCTCGCCGACCGGACCGTCGAGGCGGTCACGGTCGTCGCGCCCACCGAACACCTCAAGGCCCAGTGGGCCGCGGCCGCCGCCCGGGTCGGGGTCCAACTCGACTCGGCGTTCCGCAACGCCGACCTGCACTCGGCCACCGACTTCCACGGTGCCGTGGTGACGTACGCCCAGGTCGGCATGGCCCCGCACGTGCACCGGCGGCGCACCATGACCCGGCGGACGCTGGTGATCCTGGACGAGATCCACCACGCCGGCGACTCACGCTCCTGGGGCGACGGCGTGAAGGCTGCCTTCGAGCCGGCCGTCCGACGACTGATGCTCACCGGCACCCCGTTCCGCTCCGACGACAACCCGATCCCCTTCGTCACCTACGAACGCGGCAACGACGGGCTGCAGCGCTCCCGCGCCGACTCCGTCTACGGGTACGCCGACGCGCTGCGCGACGGGGTCGTCCGGCCGGTGCTGTTCCTGGCGTACTCCGGGGAGACCCGGTGGCGGACGAACGCCGGGGACGAGCTGGCCGCCCGGTTGGGCGAGCCGATGACCCAGGACCTCATCGCCCAGGCGTGGCGGACCGCGCTCGACCCGGCCGGCGACTGGATGCCGCAGGTGCTGCGCGCCGCCGACGCCCGGCTGCGGATCCTGCGGGAGGCCGGGATGGCCGACGCGGCCGGCCTGGTGATCGCCAGCGACCAGCAGGCCGCGCGCGCCTACGGCCGGCTGATCGAGCGGTTGACCGGGGAGCGGGCCGTGGTGGTGCTCTCCGACGACGCCGGCGCCTCGGCCCGGATCGCCGCCTTCGCCGAGTCGGACCAGCGGTGGATGGTGGCGGTGCGGATGGTCTCGGAGGGGGTGGACATCCCCCGGCTCGCCGTCGGGGTCTACGCCACCAGCGCCTCCACCCCGCTCTACTTCGCCCAGGCGATCGGCCGGTTCGTCCGGGCCCGCCGGCCGGGGGAGACCGCCTCGGTCTTCCTGCCCAGCGTGCCCCACCTGCTCGGGCTGGCCAGCGAGATGGAGACCGAGCGCGACCACGTGCTCGGCCAGCCGAAGAATCCGGACGGCCTGGACGACGAGCTGCTGGACCGGGCGCAGCGGTCCGAGCAGGCCAGCGGGGAGCTGGAAAAGCGGTTCGAGGCCCTGTCGGCCACCGCCGAACTGGACCAGGTGATCTTCGACGGGGCGTCCTTCGGCACGGCGGCCCAGGCCGGCACGCCGGAGGAGGAGGAATATCTGGGCCTGCCTGGTCTGCTCACCGCCGACCAGGTGGCGGTGCTGCTCAACAAGCGGCAGGCCGAACAGTTGGCCGCCCAGCGGCGGCGGTCGGCCGGCGAACCGCCGGCCGTGCCGCGCCAGCCGGAGCCGCAGCCGATGAACGCCGCCCAGCGTCGGGTGGCGCTGCGTCGGCAGCTGAACGCCCTGGTCGCGGCGCATCACCACCGGACCAACCTGCCGCACGGAAAGATCCACGCGGAGCTCCGCCGGATCTGTGGTGGGCCGCCCAGCGCCCAGGCCACGATCGAGCAGCTGGAGGAGCGGATCGCGACGGTGCAGACGCTCTAGACCGTCCTCCGACCGGTGCCCGGTGACGGGCGCCCGGCAGTACGGATCGCCGGAACGGTGCGAGACCGGACGACAGCGGTCGCCGGCCGCCCGACCGGATGGAACGAACGGTTCCGGATGAGACGACCGGAGGTGCCCCGTAGGGCACCTCCGGTCACCTATGTCTCGTCCCGGTCAGTTCGCCATCAGATCGGCACCACGCCAACTGAACTCCGGGTCAGCCGCGAACCGGACCGTGATCTTCACCAGGTCCTCTGCGTACTTGTTCGCGTGATGCCCGCAGAACACCAGCTCGCTCCCACCCGCCAGGGTGATCCGGAGCTTGCCGGCAGCGTTGCAGCGGTCGCACCGTTCATCGGCGGCTGGGGGAGCCACCGTCTCGGGCGGCGGCGTGAGGGTCGGGGTCATCGCCTTCCTCCTGCGGTCGTCACCGATGAACACTTTCTTCCGTCATTGCTCACCTATCGTCCAACACACCTGTGCGGCGTTGCCTTCCCAGTGTGCCCCGGGGGGACCGACGTCACACGCGGTAGAGACAGTGTGCCGTGCACCAAGGGTGCCACGTCAACGATCACAGCCGGGGAACCGGCCAATCACTCACGCGGCATGTACTTCCGGTGATCAGATAAGCACGTCCGGTTGATCTGGTGCGGGTCCCGCTCACGCCTCAGTCGAGGTAGTCCCGCAGCACCTGCGACCGGGAGGGATGCCGGAGCTTGGACATGGTCTTCGACTCGATCTGCCGGATCCGCTCCCGGGTGACGCCGTAGACCTGGCCGATCTCGTCCAGCGTCCGGGGCTGCCCGTCGGTGAGGCCGAACCGCAGCCGGACCACGCCCGCCTCCCGCTCGGAGAGGGTCTGCAGAACCTGCTGGAGCTGGTCCTGTAGCAGCGAGAAGGAGACCGCGTCGACGGCCACCACGGCCTCGGAGTCCTCGATGAAGTCGCCGAGCTGGCTGTCGCCCTCGTCGCCGATGGTCTGGTCCAGCGAGATCGGTTCCCGGGCGTACTGCTGGATCTCCAGCACCTTCTCCGGTGTGATATCCATCTCCTTCGCGAGCTCCTCGGGGGTGGGCTCGCGACCCAGGTCCTGGAGCAGCTCGCGTTGGATCCGGCCGAGCTTGTTGATGACCTCGACCATGTGGACCGGGATGCGGATGGTGCGGGCCTGGTCGGCCATGGCGCGGGTGATGGCCTGCCGGATCCACCAGGTGGCGTAGGTGGAGAACTTGTAGCCCTTGGTGTAGTCGAACTTCTCGACCGCGCGGATCAGGCCGAGGTTGCCCTCCTGGATCAGGTCGAGGAACGCCATGCCGCGGCCGGTGTACCGCTTGGCCAGCGAGACCACCAGCCGCAGGTTCGCCTCCAGCAGGTGGTTCTTGGCCCGCTCCCCGTCCCGGGAGATCCAGCCCAGGTCCCGGGCCAACTGGGTGACGAGCTTCTCCTCGCCCTCCTCGGCGGCCCGCAGCCGCTCCGCCGCGTAGAGTCCGGCCTCGATCCGCTTGGCCAGCTCCACCTCCTGCTCGGCGTTGAGCAGTGGCACCTTGCCGATCTGCTTGAGGTAGGCCCGGACCGAGTCGGCGGAGGCGGTCAGCTCGGCGTCCCGGCGGGCCTGCTTGAGCGCCTCGGACTCCTCGTCGTCCCACTCGAAGTCGTTGTCGGTGGCCGCGCCGGCGGCGTCCGCCTCGGCGGCCTTGGCCAGCTCGACCGGCTCCTCGACCACGACGTCCTCGATCTCGGCGGCGAGCTCCTCCGGATCGATCTCGCCGTCGGCCGGGGCGTCCGCGCCGGGCTGACCCTTGGTCGCGTCCGGAGCGGCCTTGGTGGCGCCGGTGCCGCCGGCGCGACCGCCGGCGGCCTTGGACCCCCGACCGGCCTTCGCCGGTGCCTTAGCGCCCGTCTCAGCGGGCGCGGCGGCGGCCTTCGCCGCCGGGGCCCGCGAGCCGGCGGCGACCGGCGTGGCCTCGGTGGCCTTGCGGGGTGCGGGCTTGCGCGGGGCGGGCGCCGGATCCTCGGCACCGGGCTGCTGCTTCGGGGCAGCCGCCTTCTTGGTCGCCTTGGCGGTGGTCGCCCGGGAGGCGGGGGTCGCCGACCGGGCGGCGGCGACCCGGCGGCGGGTGCTCGCCGAGCCGTCGACAACCACGGTCACGCCCGCCTCGGAGAGCGCACGCAGGATCTTCTTGGCCTGGGCCGGAGTCACCTCAGCGGACTCGACGGTCCGCGCGAGCTCGGCCGAGGTCAACTGGCCGCCGGCGCTCTGCGCGTTGGCGATCAGGGTGTCGGTGAGCGAGCGAACGTCGGCGCCGGTGTGGCGGGGTTCTGTCACGAATGACCTTCCGGAGGCGATGAGCGAGCACGGCCGGATCAGTCGGCGCGGCGCGGGGGCGTCGTGCCGTACCGATGATGTTGAGGGACCCCCGTGTCCCGGGCCGGCCGGTCGTCGGCCGTCCGTGGCGCGTGGGCAGGCGTGAATTGTAACGCCGAGTGTGGCGATCATCCCGCGCCGCACGCCGAAAGGGCGGCTGGGGGCCGCCGACTCGAAGCGCGTGTGGACTTTGTAAGGATGATACTCGCGACCGGCGGGCAACGTCGCGGGCGTGCGGGAAGGGGACTCGATGGGGGTCAGGACACCTGCTCCGGACGAACTGCTCCGGATCGCGGTGGAGGTGGCACGGGACGCCGCGACGACGGCCCGGCGGATGCGGGCGGACGGCGTCTCAGGGGTGGCCACCAAGAGCACCGCCACCGACGTGGTGACCGCCGCCGACCGGGCGGTCGAGCGCCAGGCGGTCGCCGCCCTGCGCGAGCGGCGACCCGACGACCGGATCCTGGGCGAGGAGTACGGCGCCGCCGAGGGCGCCGGGTCGGGCGCCGGCGGGGTGCGCTGGATCCTGGACCCGATCGACGGCACCGTCAACTACCTCTACGGCATCCCGCAGTACGCCGTCTCGCTGGCCGCCGAGGTCGACGGGGTGGTGGTGGCCGGGGTGGTCCGCAACGCGGCCACCGGCGACGAGTGGACGGCCACTCTGGGTGGCGGGGCCTGGCGCGACGGCCGGCGGATCACCGGATCCGTCGAAGTGGACCTGGGCCAGGCCCTGGTGGCCACCGGCTTCGGGTACGACGCCGCCCGGCGGATCCACCAGGCCGGCGTGCTGGCCGGGTTGATCTCGCAGGTCCGCGACGTCCGCCGGTTCGGCGCGGCCGCGCTCGACCTCTGCCTCGCCGCCGAGGGCACGGTCGACGCCTACTTCGAGAAGGGTCTCAACCACTGGGACCACGCGGCGGGGGGACTGGTCGCCGCCGAGGCCGGCCTGCGGGTCGCCGGGCTCGCCGGCGCGCCACCGAGCCCCATGATGGTGGTGGCCGCGCCGCCCGCCCTGTTCGGGCCGCTGCACGACCGGCTGGTCCGCCTTGACGCCGCCGGCGGTCCGTGACCGGCCCCGCGCCCGGGGCCGGTGGACCGGTCAGCTCTGCGGGTCCTCGGCGCAGGTCTGCGGCGGCAGCTCCGGCTTCCCGCCCAGCTCCACCAGGGCCTGGTTGACCTCGGTCGTGGTGGCCAACTGCCGGAAGCTGTTGCCGATCAACACGTCGACGACGTCGTCCTCGCGGTTCGGGTCGTACTCGGGATCGGCCTCATCCAGGAAGTAGGCCCGCAGCAGGTGCCAGGAACCGACCGCCTTCGGGCCGTACCGCAGCACCGCGACTCCGTCCACGCCCTTCTTGCTGTTGCCCTTCTCGACGACCTGGAACTTCCGGTTCTCGAAGTCCTGGGCGACGGTGTTGGCCAGCCCCTGGGTCTCGGTCGCGTTGAAGACCCGGATCTTGACGTCCTTGGGCTCGTGCAGGGTGATGTCGGCCCGCTGGTAGCCCTCGGGGCACCCGACGGTGAGGTCACCGTCGGCCTGGCTGTCCCGGACGATGGCCACGCCGATGAAGACCAGGGCGAACATCACCAGCACCCCGATCACGGCGAGGGCCCGCACCCGCGCAAAGCTCATCTGCCCGCTCCCCGTCGCTCCTGTTGGCGGTGACTACCGAGTATCCCGTTGAGGCTAGCGGTTGTCCGGTCCGCTGCGGAAACCGCCGAACCTGCCGGCGCGCCGACGCCGATCGGCCCAGTGCTACCCCTATCTTCGTGTCGCCTGAGTCACATTGGGAACAACTCCACGCTCTCGGGCGTACATGCATGCCTGAAGGGCGGTATACATTCCTCGCCCGCAGGGGGGTAAGGTACGCCGCTCGCCGGGGTGGTTTCCACGGTGGCTGCCGCCCGGAGCGTAGGTCCGGGCGGGCCGCCGGAGAAAATCACGGCCGGCCAGCGGGAACCGAAACAGTGTCGTCCGGCGTTACAACCGGAAGCGACGATATCGATATGGGAGAGTGAAACCGATGGCCACCGACTACGACGCCCCGCGTCGCGACGAGGTCGACCTCGGCGAGGACAGCCTGGAAGAGCTCAAGGCCCGGCGGGTCGACTCACAGTCGGGTGCCGTGGACGTGGACGAGGCCGAGGTCGCCGAGAGTTTCGAGTTGCCCGGTGCCGATCTGGCCGACGAGGAGCTCACCGTCAAGGTGCTGCCGATGCAGTCGGACGAGTTCCGCTGCGCCCGCTGTTTCCTGGTGCACCACCGCAGCCAGCTCGCGGTGGAGCGCGGCGGAGACCTGATCTGCCGCGAGTGCGCCTGACCGTCCACCGCCGTCCGTCCCGCCACCAGCCCGAGCACACCGGCGGCCGGGCCCGCACTCGGGCCGGCCCGTCCGGCGCGGTCGCCACCGTCCGAACCGACCACGCGCCAGGACCCCCGCCGCCGGCATGCGGGACGGCCACGCACCTGCTTGACTCGATCTGTCCGGCGGCCGCCGCGCCGGACGGATTCCATGGGCTGGAGGTCACCACATGAGCCGACCCGCACCGCTGTCGGACCGTCCCGGACCGCTGTCATGAGCCGGTCCGATCCGCCGGAGCAGAAGCCCGCGCCGACCGTACCCGCCGACGACAGTCCGGCCGGGACCGACGGGGCAGCCGGCGCCGGTGTGTCGGAGGTGGACCCGCCGCCGGCGGCGGACGACCGGAGCGGGGACCCACCAGCCGGCGGCGATCTGGTCCGGGTGGACGACCTCGGCCGCACCGTCGCCGCGCTGGCCGCCGACGACATCGAGCCCGCCCAGCGCCGACGACTGCTCGGCCGACTGGTCGGTCAGGTACGCGGGCGCGGGGTGGCCGACCTGTTCAAGCCCCGCGCGGCCATCCGGTGGATGGCGGAGGTGGTCGGCGAGATCGCGCCGCACGTGCCGATCCGGGACCGGGAGACGCTGCGCCGTCACTACGACGGGCTGGACGGCGACGAACTGGCCGAGCGGCTGATCCGCAACGCTGCCCGGGCCACGGCCGGGGTGGGTGCGGCCGGCGGTGGGGTGGCCGCGGTGCAGTGGACGGCGACCCCCACGCTGCTGTCGGCGCCCGTGCTGCTGGCGACCGAGACGATCGCGGTGGTGGCCATCGAGCTGAAGCTGATCGGCGAACTGCACGAGACGTACGGCGCGCCGGTCGCCGGCACCGGCACCCAGCGGGCGGTCAGCCTGATCCAGTCCTGGGCCAGCCAGCGGGGGGTGAACCCGCTGGTCCCCGGGGTCGGGGTGGGCACCGTGCTGGGCACCGCCGCCCGCAAGGAACTGCGGGACATGCTGCTGCGCCGGTTCGGCCGGAACCTGACCACGCTCGGGCCGTTCCTGGCCGGTGCCGCCGTGGCGAGCTACCTGAACCGCCGGGCCACCCGGGGGGTCGGCGAGCGGATCCGGGACGATCTGCGCGGGCAGCGCCCGGCGCTCGGCGGTCGGCCCGAGATCACCCCCTGACCGCGCCGGTCCGGGCGGCCCCCGGTCCGGCTCCCTGGGCGGCGACGACGGCCGCCGCGAGTCGCTCCGGGTCGCGGGAGCTGACCACCCAGAACGGCGTCGGATCCGCCGGGTCGTCGAGGACGACCTGGACGGCGCCCGGAATCCACGGGCGTTGGATCACGAAGGCCAGCGGATCGGCGCCCACGCCGAGCACCTCCCGGCGGCCCTCGGCGTCCAGCGGGATCGCCTCGGCGACGAAGCGAACCGGCAGCCGGGCGTCGTCGACCAGGAGCTCACCGCCGCGGACCGCGATCCGGATCCGGCCCAGCCACCACAGGGCCGCGCCGGTGGCCGGCAGCAGCAGCGCGAACGGCAGCCAGGCGCGCGGCCCGGCCGAGCCCATCCAGACCTCGGCGGCCAGCAGGCCGGAGACGCCCGCCGCCGCCAGCCACATCCACCAGGGCAGGTGCAGCCGCTCCGTGTAGCCGTCCGGTGCCATCCGTCGAGCGTACGGCGCGCCGGGCCGGCCCGAACCGGCGGGACGGCCGGCGTCCGGGCAGGATGGGCGGAGAACCCAGCCGGACCCGACCCGGCGAGACCAGCGGCGAGCCTGACCGGGAACCGGTGGCGAGCCGGAGAGGACCGTGAGACCGTGACCGAAGCCGTGGCCGTACCCGTCCGGCTGCTCGACCCGGACCTGCCGCTGCCGGCGTACGCCCATCCCGGCGACGCCGGTGCGGACCTGGTCGCCGCGGTCGACGTCGAGCTGCCCCCGGGCGGTTGGGCGCTGGTCCGTACCGGGGTGGCGATCGCCCTCCCGGAGGGGTTCGTGGGTCTGGTGCACCCCCGGTCGGGGTTGGCCGCCAGACTGGGTGTGACCGTGCTCAACGCGCCCGGTACGGTCGACGCCGGCTACCGGGGCGAGATCCTGGTCAATCTGATAAATCACGACCCGGCCCGGCCGGCGAAGATTTGTCGGGGCGACCGGATCGCGCAGCTGGTCGTGCAGCGGGTGGAACGGGCGCGGTTCCACGTCGTGGCCGACCTGCCGGCGTCCTACCGTGGTGCGGGAGGGCACGGGTCGACCGGCGGGCACGCGGGGCTCGGCCCACCGCCCGACGCGGCCGACGGATCGGTCGCCCACGAGCGGTCGGTCGCCCACGAGCGGTCGGTCGCCCACGAGCGGTCGGTCGCCCACGAGCGGGTGGAACAGCAGCAGGGTGAGCGCGAGGAGCGGATAAAGTGATCTTCTCTCGACGGCGGGGCGGCTCCGGCCGGCACTCCCGGGACGAGCGGACGGGCCGGGCCGACCGGGTGGACGCGGTGGGCACGGATGACCTCGGCGACGAGGCGCCGGCCCGCGGGCCGTACGACATCGCGGTGGCCCCGGACGGGGTGCAGCGGCTGGACCTGGGCAGCCTGCGGATTCCGGCGGTGCCGGAGGTCGAGATCCGGGTGCAGGCGAACCCGGAGGGCGTCATCCAGCAGGTGGTGCTCGTGCACGGCGAGAACGCGCTGCAGCTCGGGGTCTTCGCGGCCCCGCGTTCGGAGGGCATCTGGGACGAGGTGCGGGAGGAGATCCGCACCTCGCTGCTGGCCGACCGGGCGACCGTCGAGGAGACCGACGGCGAGTACGGCGTCGAGCTGTGGGCCCGGGTGCAGACCACCGAGGGCGCCACCCACCTGCGGTTCGTGGGGGTGGACGGGCCGCGTTGGATGGTGCGGGGGGTCTACCAGGGCGCGGCGGCGACCGATCCCGGCGCGGCCGGACCGCTGGCCGACTGCCTGGCCGGCCTGGTGGTCGACCGTGGGCATGAGGCGAAGCCGGTCCGAGAGCCGCTGCCGCTGCGGCTGCCCCGGGAGGCTGGCGCCGACGCCGCCGGGCAGCCCGCCGGGCCGGGCCAGCCCGGCCCGGGTGGCCCGGCGGGTGCCGGACCGGCGCGTTCGGGCGTCAACGGCGTGGTTGCCGGGCCGCCGGGGGTCAACCGGGGTCGGCCGCCGTCCCGGCCGGTCTGATCGCGGGCGTCCGGGGTGCGCCGGGCCGGGCCGGTTCGGCGTACGCTGGCAGTAGCCGGGCGGGACCGGCACGGTCAGGGACCGGTCCGGCAGTCGGGTCCGGTTCAGAGAGGTGGCACGGAAGGTCATGTCGACCGACGAGAGCCGTCCGTCGCTGCGTGACCTGCTCCGGCGGTTCACCGCGAGCGAGGCCGAGATCGAGGCGCGCGAGCTGCAGCGGGAGAGCGCCGAGTCCGGCAGCGTGCTGGCCGGCCAGTGCCGGCGCGGGCAGCTGGTTTCGGTGTGCGGACGGTTGCGTACCGTGGTCTACACCCCCCGGACCAACCTGCCCACCCTGGAGGCGGACCTCTACGACGGCAGCGACGTGGTCACGCTGGTCTGGCTGGGCCGCCGGCAGATCGCCGGGATCGAGCCGGGGCGGCAGTTGACCGCGCGCGGCCGCATGGCGGTCCGGGATGACCGTAAAGTCATCTACAACCCGTACTACGAGTTGGAACCGCCCCGGTGAGAACGGGGCCGGACAGCCGCCACCGCGAGACGGAAGACGTGCCGATGACGACTGGACAGCACCGCAGCGCCGAGGCCGGGCCGGCCACGCCGGTGGACGACGAGCCGCCGCTGCCGAGTATCAGCGAGCAGATGGCCGAGCAGTTGGGCGGCTGGCGCGGCCTGGTGGAGTCCAGCATCCCGATCGTCGTCTTCGTGCTGATCAACATCATCGCCGGCCTGCGTCCGGCGCTCATCGCGTCGGTCACCATCGCGGTCGGGATCGCGGTCCTGCGGCTGTCCCAGCGCCGGCCGATCCGGCACGCCGTCAACGGGCTGTTCGGCATCGGGATCGGCGCGGTCATCGCCTGGCGGACCGGGGAGAGCAAGGACTTCTACCTACCCGGCATCCTGTACGGCATCTTCTACGGACTGCTGCTGCTCGCCTCGGCGGCGGTCCGCCAGCCACTTGTCGGCTGGATCTGGTCGGTGCTCGCCGCCGGCGGGCGCTCCGAGTGGCGGCAGGACGCCCGGCTGGTGCGGACCTTCACCTGGCTGACCGTGCTCTGGGGAGTGGTCTGGCTGATCAAGGTCGGCGTTCAGGCCCTGCTCTACCTGGCCGACATGGAGACGGCGCTGGGCATCGCCCGGCTCGCCCTGGGCTACCCGCCGTACGCGCTGCTGCTGGCGATCACGGTCTGGACGGTCCGCCGGGTGACCCGGGAGAACCCGGCCCCGGCCCCGGTCGCCGGCTGAGTTGCCGGCCACCGGCTGACCGGCGGGCGGTTCGTCAGTGCGAGCCGCGGGTCCGCTCCACGCTGTCGGGGCCGAGGATGACCTGACGCACCCCGTCCTCGACCTCCGCCGTGCAGACGAAGATCAGCTCATCGCCGGCCTCCAACGGGTCGTCCGGGCTGGGGGTCAGCACCCGCTTGCCGCGCAGGATCGCCACCAGCGCCGAGTCCCGGGGCAGCGGCACCGAGTGGATCGGGTGCCCGACGTACGGGGCGGTCGGCGGCAGGGTGATCTCCACCAGGTTCGCCTCTCCCTGCCGGAAGGTCATCAGCCGGACCAGGTCGCCGACGGTGACCGCCTCCTCGACCAGCGCGGCCATCACCCGGGGCTTGCTGACCGCCACGTCGACGCCCCACTGCTCGGTGAAGAGCCACTCGTTCTCCGCCCGGTTCACCCGGGCCACCACCCGGGGGACGGCGAACTCCGTCTTGGCCAGCAGCGAGACCACCAGGTTCACCTTGTCGTCGCCGGTCGCGGCGACCACCACGTCGCAGCTGGCGATGTCGGCCTCCTCCAGGCTGGCCACCTCGCAGGCGTCGGCCAGCACCCATTCGGCGCTCGGCACCCGCTCCGGGCGCAGCATCTTGGGCTGCCGCTCGATGAGCATCACCTGATGGCCGTTGCCGATCAGCTCCTGGGCGATCGAGCGGCCCACGTTGCCCGCGCCCGCGATGGCGACCCGCATCCTCACGCACCCCCTTCCGGCGGTGAACCGGCCACCGTCGTCACCGGCCCGGCGATGTCGTCGGTGACCAGCATGAAGACCTGGTCACCCTCCTGCAGGACGGTGGCGGCGGCCGGCAGGGTGCCGATGCCGAACCGCATCACGTACGCGGTCCGCGCGCCGGTCGCGTCCTCCAGCCGGCGCAGCGTCCGGCCGACCCAGTCCTTGTGTACCGGCACCTCGATGATCGAGACCGTGCTGGTCGGGTCCCGGAACAGCTCCACGTTGCCCTCCGGCACCAGGTGCCGGATCATCCGGTCGGCCGTCCAGCGGACGGTGGCCACGGTCGGGATACCGAGCCGCTCGTAGACCTCGGCCCGCTTCTGGTCGTAGATCCGGGCCGCCACCCGCGCCACGCCGAAGGTCTCCCGGGCCAGCCGGGCGGAGATGATGTTGGAGTTGTCGCCGCTGGAGACCGCGGCGAACGCGTCGGCCCGTTCGATCCCGGCCTGGCGCAGCACCTCACCGTCGAAGCCCACCCCGGTCACGGTGATGCCGCCGAAGTCCGGGCCGAGCCGGCGGAACGCGTCACCGTCCTGGTCGATCACGGCGACCGAGTGGCCCCGGCTCTCCAGGCTGTGGGCGAGGGTGGAGCCGACCCGGCCACATCCCATGATCACGACGTGCACGGTGCTTCCTCCCGGGCTGACCACGCCGGTCCCCGGCGCCTGGTGGTCTCAGCCAAGAGCCTGCCATGACGGGCCTCGTCCGCGCCGCCCGACCCGTACCGCGCGATGATCGGCCACCGGGCGCGACCGGCGCCGGCCCGGCCGTACCCTTAGCGCTTGTGGCACGTCCCACCTCTCTGCTGAAGAGGCTGCTCCTCGGTCGCCCGTTCCGGTCCGACCGGCTCCAGCACACCCTGCTGCCGAAGCGGATCGCGCTGCCGGTGTTCGCCTCCGACCCGCTCTCCAGCGTGGCGTACGCGCCGGCCGAGATCCTGCTCACCCTCTCCATCGCCGGCGCCGCGTTCTACGCGTACTCGCCGTGGATCGCGCTCGCGGTGGTGCTGGTGCTGGTCACCGTGGTCGCCAGCTACCGGCAGAACGTGCACGCCTACCCGTCCGGGGGCGGCGACTACGAGGTGGCGACGGTCAACCTGGGGCGGCGGTTCGGGCTGGTGGTGGCGAGCGCCCTGCTGGTGGACTACGTGCTGACGGTGGCCGTCTCGGTCTCGGCGGGGATGGAGAACCTCGGGTCGGCGGTGCCGTTCGTCGGCGAGCACAAGGTGGCCTTCGCGGTCGGCACGGTGCTGCTGCTGGCCGCACTGAACCTGCGTGGCGTCCGGGAGTCCGGCATCCTGTTCGCCATCCCGACGTACGCCTTCATCGTCGGGCTGCTCGCGCTGATCGGCTGGGGAATGTTCCGGATCTTCGTGCTCGGCCACGAGCTGCGCGCGGAGAGCGCCGACTACACGATCCGGGCCGAGGAGTCGGTGACCGGCTTCGCGATGGCGTTCCTGCTGGTCCGGGCGTTCTCGTCCGGGTCGGCCGCGCTGACCGGGGTGGAGGCGATCTCCAACGGGGTACCCGCCTTCAAACCGCCGAAGAGCCGCAACGCGGCCACCACGCTGCTGCTGCTGGGCACGCTCTCCGCGACGATGCTGCTCGGCATCATCGCGCTGGCCCTGCTGACCGGTCTGCAGTACGTGGAGAACCCGGCGCTGCAGATCGAGGGGGTGCCGGCCGGCTTCGTCCAGCCGACCGTCACCGCCCAGCTCGCCGACGTGATCTTCGACACCTTCACGCCGGGCTTCTACTTCGTGCTGTTCGTGACCGCGCTGATCCTCGTGCTGGCGGCGAACACCGCCTACAGCGGGTTCCCGGTCCTCGGCTCGATCCTGGCCCAGGACCGCTACCTGCCGCGGCAGCTGCACACCCGGGGCGACCGGCTGGCCTTCTCCAACGGGATCATGTTCCTGGCCGTGATGGCGGTCGTGCTGATCGTGGCCTTCGAGGCCGAGGTGACCCGGCTGATCCAGCTCTACATCGTCGGCGTCTTCGTCTCCTTCACGCTCTCCCAGACCGGCATGCTGCGGCACTGGAACCGGCTGCTGCGCACCGAGCGGGACCCGACCCGGCGCCGCCGCATGATCCGGTCCCGGGCCATCAACGGCTTCGGCGCGGCGATGACGGGCTCGGTGCTGGTGCTGGTGCTGGCCACGAAGTTCACCCACGGGGCGTGGATCTCGATCGTCGCGATGGCGGTGATCTACGGCATCATGCTGGCGATCCGGCGGCACTACGACCGGATCGCCGTCGAGCTGGCCCCGGCTGAAGGGCGGCCGGTCCTGCCGGCCCGGAATCACGCCATCGTGCTGGTCAGCAAGGTGCACATGCCGACCATGCGGGCGGTGGCCTACGCCCGGGCGACCCGGCCGGACACGCTCACCGCGGTCACCGTCAACGTGGACGAGAAGGACACCCGGACGATCCAGCAGGAGTGGGAACGGCGGGACATGCCGGTGCCGCTGACCGTCATCGACTCGCCGTACCGGGAGATCACCCGGCCGATCATCAACTACGTGGCGTCGGTCCGCCGGGAGTCGCCGCGCGACGTGGTCACGGTCTTCATCCCGGAGTACGTGGTCGGGCACTGGTGGGAGAACCTGCTGCACAACCAGAGCGCGTTGCGGCTCAAGGGCCGGCTGCTCTTCGAGCCCGGGGTGATGGTGACGAGCGTGCCGTGGCAGCTGGCGTCGACCGCGAACAAGAACCTGGCGCGCTACGACGCCACCCTCAGCCGGGGGCCGGTGCGGGGTCCGCGCGCCGGTGAGGTCCCGGTTGCGGTGCCGGCGGACCGGCAGGCGGTACGCAGCGGCGCCACCGCGACGGCCACCGCCGTGGCCGAGCCGGCGGCGACGGACGCGCCGGCGGCAATGGATGAGCCGGCGGCAACCGACGAGCCGGCCACGGTCGACGAGCCGGGCGCCGGGGACGGCCCGGCCGGTCGCCCCGGCGACGGCTCCGGGGGAGCGCGATGAGCGCCGAGCGGACCGATCCGCTGGCCGGGCCGGGCGAGGCGGAGCGGGTCGAGCTGACCGTCGGCGCGGTGGCGCACGGCGGGCACTGCGTGGCCCGGCTGGACGGCCGGGTGGTCTTCGTCCGGCACGCCCTGCCGGGCGAGCGGGTGGTCGCCGAGATCACCGAGGTGCACCGCGCCTACCTGCGCGCCGACGCGGTGGAGATCCTCACCGCCGCCCCGCAGCGGGTGTCGCCGCCCTGCCCGTACGCCGGCCCGGACCGCTGCGGCGGCTGCGACCTGCAGCACGTCACCCCGGCCGGTCAGCGGGCCTGGAAAGCCGCCGTGGTCCGCGAGCAGTTGACCCGCCTCGGCGGGCTGACCCCGGCCGAGCTCGACGAACTGGCGGTCCGGGTCGACGAACTGCCCGGCGGCCCGCTCGGCTGGCGGTCGAGGATGCGGTACGCGGTCGACGCCGGCGGCCGGGTGGGCCTGCTCAAGCACCGGTCGCACGAGGTGGTGCCGATCGACCGGTGCCTGATCGCGAGCCCGGCCATCGGGGACCTGCCGGCGCGGGCCGCGCGGCGCTGGCCGGACGCCGACGCCGTCGAGGCGGTGGCGGCCGGCGCCGGCGACGTGGTCGCGTACCCCCGGGGCGCCGGGACCCGGGCGGACCCGGCGGGTCGGGCGACGGTTCGCGAGCGGGCCGCCGGCCGGGAGTGGACCCTGCCGGCGGAGGCGTTCTGGCAGGTCCACCCGGCGGCGGCGGAGACGCTGGCGAGCACGGTGGTGGAGCTGCTCGGGCCGCGCCCGGGGGAGACCTGTTGGGACCTGTACGGCGGCGCCGGGCTGTTCGCCGCCGCGCTGGCCGACCGGGTCGGGCCGGCGGGCCGGGTCACCCTGGTCGAGTCGGCGCCGGTCGGCGTCGCCGCCGCCCGGGACAACCTGCGGGACCTGCCCTCGGTCGAGGTGGTCGCGGCCCGGGTGGAGACCGCGCTGGCCCGCCGCCGGGTGGCCGGGCCGGTGGACCTGGTGGTGCTGGATCCGCCGCGCACCGGGCTGGGCCGCCAGGTGGTCCGCGACCTGCTCGGCTGCGGTGCGCGGGCGATCTGCTACGTGGCCTGCGACCCGGCGGCGTTCGGCCGGGACGTGCGGGAGTTCCGGTCGGCCGGCTGGCGGCTGGCCCGGCTCCGGGCGCTGGACATGTTCCCGATGACCCAGCACGTCGAGTGCGTCGGGCTGCTGACCCCGCCGGGCTGACCGGTCAGCCGGGCCGGTCCGGTGGCCGCCGGTGGCGCAGCCGCAGCCAGATGATGATCAACAGCAGCAGCGGCAGCAGCGGCAACGCGACCAGCAGCACCAGGACGAGACCGAGCAGCTGGCCGGCCGCGTACCGGTCGGAGCTGCGCGCCTCGGACATCGGCCGTCATGGTACGCGTCCGGGGCCACCTGCGGGTCCGGCCGCTCGCGGCCGGGCTGCGCGGTCGGCTTACCCCGATAGACTCACCCGCTATGAGCCTGTGTAGGGAGCGAACCAGCCAGCTGAACCGGGGTGAGGGCGCGGTATGACGGTGCAGGACGGTACGGCCAAGAACGTCGGCGGTCGGTTGCTGGGTGGGGTACGCAGCCCGCAGGACGTCAAGCGGATGTCCGGCGAGGAAGTCGACCTCCTCGCCGCGGAGATCCGGGACTTCCTGGTGGCGAAGGTCTCCCGGACCGGCGGCCACCTCGGACCCAACCTCGGGGTGGTGGAGCTCACCCTGGCGATGCACCGGGTGTTCGACTCGCCCCGGGACCGGTTCCTCTTCGACACCGGGCACCAGGCGTACGTGCACAAGATGGTCACCGGCCGGCAGGAGGGCTTCGACCGGCTCCGCCAGCGCGGCGGCCTCTCCGGCTACCCCAGCCAGGCCGAGAGCGAGCACGACCTGATCGAGAACTCGCAC
Source organism: Solwaraspora sp. WMMD1047 (assembly GCF_029626155.1). Taxonomy (NCBI): domain Bacteria; kingdom Bacillati; phylum Actinomycetota; class Actinomycetes; order Micromonosporales; family Micromonosporaceae; genus Solwaraspora; species Solwaraspora sp. WMMD1047. The sequence continues at coordinate 2,342,292 of NZ_JARUBL010000001.1, forward strand.
GCCTCCACCGCGCTCTCCTACGCCGACGGCCTGGCCAAGGCGTACGCCCTGCGCGGCGAGGCGCGCAGCGTGGTGGCGCTGGTCGGTGACGGCGCGCTTACCGGCGGGATGTGCTGGGAGGCGCTGAACAACATCGCCGCCGCCCGCAACCCGCTGATCATCGTGGTCAACGACAACGGCCGGTCGTACTCACCGACCATCGGCGGCCTCGCCGACCACCTCTCCTCGCTGCGGCTCAACCCCGGCTACGAGAAGGTGCTCGACACCGTCAAGGAGGCCCTCGGCTCGACCCCGCTGGTCGGCAAGCCGATGTACGAGGTGCTGCACGCGGTGAAGAAGGGCATCAAGGACGCGGTCGCCCCGCAGGCGATGTTCGAGGACCTCGGCATCAAGTACGTCGGCCCGGTCGACGGGCACGACGTCGCCGCCGTCGAGGGGGCGCTGCGCGCCGCGAAGAACTTCGGCGGCCCGGTGATCGTGCACGCGGTGACCCGCAAGGGCTACGGCTACCGCCCGGCCGAGGAGGACGAGGCGGACTGCCTGCACGGCCCCAGCAGCGCCTTCGACGTCGAGACCGGCAAGCTGCTGGCCGCGCCGTCGGTGAAGTGGACGCACGTCTTCGCCGACGAGCTGGTCGCGATCGCCGACGAACGCCCCGACGTGGTCGGCATCACCGCCGCGATGGCCGAGCCGACCGGCATCGCGTCGCTGGCCCGCAAGTACCCGCAGCGGGTGTACGACGTGGGCATCGCCGAGCAGCACGCGGCCACCTCGGCGGCCGGGCTGGCGCTCGGCGGCCTGCACCCGGTGGTGGCGGTCTACGCCACCTTCCTCAACCGGGCCTTCGACCAGGTGCTGCTGGACGTGGCGATGCACAGGCTGCCCGTGACGTTCGTGCTGGACCGGGCCGGTATCACCGGCCCGGACGGGCCGAGCCACTACGGCATCTGGGACATGTCGGTCTTCGGTGCGGTGCCGGGCCTGCGGATCGCCGCCCCCCGGGACGCGGCCACGCTGCGCGAGGAGCTGCGTGAGGCGGTCGCCGTCGACGACGGGCCGACGATCATCCGGTTCCCGACCGGCGCGGTCGCCGCCGACCTGCCGGCGCTGCGCCGGGTCGGGCCGGTCGACGTGCTCGCCGAGTCCGCCCGCACCGACGTGCTGCTGGTCGCCGTCGGCGCGTTCGGCCAGCTCGGCATGGAGGTGGCCGCCCGGGTCGCCGAGCAGGGCTACGGCGTCACCGTCGTCGACCCGCGGTGGGTCCGGCCGGTGCCGGCCGAGCTGGTCACGCTGGCCGCCGGGCACCGGCTGGTGGTCACCGTCGAGGACGGGGTCCGCACCGGCGGGGTCGGCGACGCGGTGGCCAAGGCGCTGCGCGACGCCCAGGTCGGGGTGCCGCTGCGCGACCTCGGCGTACCCGCCGCCTGGCATCCGCACGGCAGCCGGGCGCAGCTCCTCACCGACCTCGGCCTCACCGCCCAGGACGTGGCGCGCGACGTGACCGGCTGGATCTCGCAGCTCGACGGCGGCACCGTCGAACCGGTGCGGCTCTCCACCAACGGCGGCCGCACCACCAGCTGAGCTTCGGACCCGGGTGACCGGCCGGCCACGAGTCGGCCGGTCACCGCGCACCGGCTGGTCCGTCACGTCGACCGGTAACCCGCCCCGGCTGGTACCGCGTCGGCTGGTTACCGCGTCGGTCTGCCGCCGTAGGTCAGTCCTCGCCGCCGACCTGGCGTTGGGTGCTCTTGTCGGCGGTGTTCAGGGTGAAGGTCTGCCGCGTCGGCGGCCGCTCCACCACCACCAGCCCCGGCCGGTCCACCAGCCGGACGGTGCCGAGCGGCACCGACAGGGCGGTGTCCGTGGCGGCCCGCCAGACCAGCACCACCAGCGGCTGGCCGCCCGGTACCGGCAGCTGGTAGGTCTGCAGCGGACTGATCCGGTCGGACTTGGTGGCGACCGGTGCGCCGTTGTCCGGCCGCACCACCGCCGCGGTCATCGTGCCCTCGTCCGACCGCCAGGTGAGCTGCTCCAGCTCGGCCGGCGGCCCGGCGCCGAACGGGATCTCGCCCAGCGGCCGGGTGGCCAGCCGGTCGATCGGCCAGGAGGCCGGCACCGACTCCCAGCTGTTGCGGTCGTGGAACCGGTGCGGGATGGCACCGAACGGGCCGTCCCGGCTCGCCAGCGCGCAGCTGTCCAGCCCGGCCAGGATGGTGCCGGCCGCGCCGGAGTCGTCCCTGACCAGCGGATACTTCGGCGCGTCGATGCCGGTGCCGAGGTCGATCAGCTTGTCGCCGGACCGGCCGTCGGGCAGCGCCTCGGTCGCCCGCAGCCCGACGGTCAGCGTGCTGGCCGCGCAGTCCGGGATCGCCACCGGCCCGCTGAGCCCGTCGGTGAAGGCGACCGGTTCGCCGTCCGGCCCGAGCAGCCGCTCGACCCGGGTGGAGGCGAGGTAGTGCCGGCCGGTCGGCAGCTGCACCGGCAGCACGTCGGAGTAGACCAGGTAGCCGGGGTCGGTGTACTCGACGGCGCGGCCGACCGAGAAGTCCGTACCCTCGCCGGTGAGCTGCAGCAGCCAGGACGCGGACTCGCCCGGCACGTTGGCGGCCACCAGCGCCAGCCGGGAACCGGCGGCCTCGCCGAGCCAGAGGATGCCCGAGGACGGCAGGTGGACCCGATCGTCCACCGGGGAGCGCCACCGCTCGACGGCGGCGGTGACCGCCTCGCGGGCCTGTTCGTCCCCGATCTGACCACCCCGGGCCGGCCAGACCTCCAGCGATCCGTCGCGGGTGTCGTAACCGGCCCGCAGGCTGGCCTCGGGGGGCTGGGCGATCGCGATGTCGCAGCCCGTCGCAAGGAGGGCCAGGAACACCGCCGCGCCCAGCATGCCGCGATGACGCACTGAACCCACGCGTCCGCCTCCCGATCGAATCGGCTGGCCGATCAGGTCGACCGGTTTGAGAGCAACATCCTACGAGACGCCCGGACCCGCGCGGGCGGTACCGCGCAAAGCCCGACCGGGCGCCGGAACCGGGCCGGGTACGCGCTGGTGAGGGCCGCCTCGGCCGACCGGCCGAGGCGGCTCCCCGAGGATCGGGACGTTACGGGCACTCCTGTAGACTCCGCCGACTGTGACGCTTCCCGACCCCCGTCTCGACGCACCGTCGGATCCGGACCTGGCCGCGTCCGACCCGGCGGGTGCGGGACCGGACGCTGCCGCCAACGGCGTGCGGTCCGAATCGGCCGTGAACGGCGTCCGCTCGGACGCCCCCGCCGTCGGCGCCCGACCCGACGCACCCGCTGCCGACGACCCGACCAGGCCAACCAACGGCGTCCGCCCGGACGCGCCCAACCACGGCGTCCGCCCGGACGCGCCCAGCAACGGCGTACGCCCGGATGCCGGCCAGCCGGCGGACCGCGCGCCGGCTACGGCGGCCGACGGGGCCGCCCAGCCGGCCCGGGCCGGACGCTGGCCGAGCTGGCGCCGCGACCTGTCGGTCTACGGCTTCTTCCTGGTGATGGCGGTCTGGGTGACCAGCCAGATCTGGCTGGACCCGGCCGGGCGGGTGGCCTCGCTCTACAGCAGCGACCCGGCCCAGGTGCAGTACTTCCTGGCCCACTCGGTACGCGTCGTGCTGCACGGCGAATACCCGTTCTTCACCGAGCAGTTGAACTATCCTGACGGGGTCAACCTGATGGCCAACACGGCCATCCTCGGGCTCGGCATCCCGATGGTGCCGGTGACCCTGCTCTTCGGACCGGCGGTCACCTTCGTCGTGCTGGTCACCCTCGCCCTCGCCGGCACCGCCTCGGCCTGGTACTACGTCCTGTCCCGACACCTGGTCCGATGGCCGGTCGCGGCCATGGTCGGCGGCTGGTTCTGCGGCTTCTCGCCAGCCATGCTGTCGCACGCCAACTGGCATCCGAACATCATCTCCCAGTTCCTGCTGCCGTTCATCGTCTGGCGGGTGCTGGTGCTGACCCGCTCCACCCGGGTCGTCCGGGACGGGGTGATCCTCGCCCTGCTGGTGACCTACCAGGCGTTCATCAACGAGGAGATCCTGCTCTTCACCGCCCTGGCCTGCGGAGTATTCCTGCTGGCGATGGTGGCCCAGCGGCCCGGACTGTGGGCGTCGGCGTGGCGGCCGCTGCTCGGCGGGGTGGCGGTCTGCGCGGTGGTCGCCACCGCGCTGCTGGCGTACCCGCTCTACGTGCAGTTCGCCGGCCGGCAGGCGTACCACGGGCTCAGCGACGCGGTCCGCGACTACGGCAACGACCTGGCCGCGTTCTTCGCGCCCGGATCGACGACGCTCGGCGGCGACCGGCGGGCCAACATCGAGCTGGCGCCGAACTACTCCGAGGAGAACGCCTTCTTCGGCTGGAGCCTCGCGCTGCTCACCGTGGCGATCGTGGTCTGGCTGCGGCGCGAGCTGATCGTCCGGGCACTCGCCTTCACCGGCCTGCTCTTCGCCGTCCTCTCGCTCGGCGAGCGGGTCTCCTGGTGGAGCCGGGGCGAGCTCTGGGGTCCGTGGGACTGGCTGGTCCACGCGCCGCTGCTCGACGCGGTGGTCCCGACCCGGTTCGGCCTGATCACCTCCGTGGTGGTGGCGCTGCTGCTGGCGCTGGCCGTGGACCGGGCCTGGACGGTGGAGCTCGGCAGCCTGCGGACCACCCGCACGCTCATCGTGACCGCGTTGGTGGTCGCGCTGCTGCCGGTGCTGCCGCTGCCGCTGCGGGAGGTGTCCCGGCCGCCGGTGCCGGACTTCATCACCTCCGGCGCCTGGGAGGAGTACGTCACCGACGACCAGACGCTGGTGCCGGTGCCGGTGCCGGCGATGGGACACACCCACGGCATGCGGTGGGCCGCCGCCACGAACCTCGACTTCAAGATCCCCGGCGGGTACTTCCTCGCCCCCCGCAACGGGATGACCGGCGACCCGGGCCGGTTCGGCGGCCGGCCGAACGGGCTCGGCACCATCCTGGACCGGGTCTGGACCACCGGCCGACCCGTCACCATGACCGAGGCGCAGCGCCGCCGGTCCCTGGACGAACTGCGGTACTGGCGGGCGGCGATCCTGGTGCTGCCGATCCGGGAGCAGAACGCCGATCCGCTGCGTCGCACGGTGCAGCAGATCGCCGGGCCGGGCCGGCAGATCGACGACGTGTGGGTGTGGGACGTCCGGCCCGTGACCACCGCCCCGGGCTGATGGACCGCGGCGCGCACTGGTGGCGGGCCGAGCCGGTACGCGACGCCGCCGTGCTCGTCGGCTACCTGCTCGCCGGCTGCTACGTCGCCGGCCGGCTCTGGCTGCGCCCCGGCGAGATGACCCACGCCGACAACGACCAGATCCTCTTCGAATGGATGCTGGCCCGCGCCGCGCGGGCGGTCACGCACCTGGAGAACCCGCTCTACAGCACCGCGCTCAACGCCCCGGACGGGCTGAACCTGATGGCGAACACGTCGGTGTTCGGGCTGGGCATCCCGCTCACCCCGGTCACGTGGCTGTTCGGATCGCGGGTCGCGTTCCTGGTCGCGCTGACCGGCTCGCTCGCCGCCACGGCGGCGGCCTGGTACCTCTTCCTGGCCCGCCGGCTCGGGCTGACCCGCACCGCCGCCGCCATCGGCGGGCTGTTCTGCGGCTTCGCCCCGGGCATGATCTCGCAGGCCACCGCGCACCTGCACATGATCGCCCAGTTCCTGGTGCCGGTGATCCTGTGGCTGGTCTTCTCCCCGGCCACCGACCGGGTGGTCCGCCGGGGGGTCCTGCTCGGGCTGGTCGTCACCTACCAGGTCTTCCTCGGCGAGGAGGTGCTCTTCTTCCTGGTGCTGGCCTGCGGCCTGTTCACGGTGGCGTACGCGGTGGCCGACCCGGCCGCCGCCCGCCGGCTGGCCCGGCCGTTCCTCGCCCGGCTCGGAATCGGTGCGCTCACCGCGCTGGCGCTGCTGGCGTACCCGCTGTGGTTCCAGTTCTTCGGACCGGCGCACTACCGCGGCATGCCGTTCAACGCCCACTCGTACCTGCTGGACCTGGCCTCCTACGCCAGCTACGCGCGGCAGTCGCTGGCCGGCAGCGACGCCGCGGCGGCCCGGCTGGCACCCAACCCGACCGAGGAGAACTCGTTCTTCGGGCTGGCCCTGATCGGGCTCTGCGTGGTCGCGGCGAGCTGGCAGTGGCGCCGGCCGCTGGTCAAGGCCCTGACGGTCTGCGCGGTGGTCTTCGCCGCGCTGTCGCTGGGCGGGCGGATCCGCGTCGACGGCGAGCAGACCGACCTGATCGGCCCGTACCGGCTGGTGCAGGATCTGCCGCTGATCGACCTGGCGGTGCCGGCCCGGTTTCCGCTCATCTGCGTACCGATCGTGGCGATCGTGCTGGCCATCTCCCTGGACCAGGTCCACCGGTCGAGCGAGCCGGCCCGCCGGGCCGGGGACCCGGCCCAGCGGCCTGACGACGCGGCCCGGCAGCCGGAGGACCCGGCCCAGCGGCCGGGCGGCGCGGTGCCGATCCGCTGGCTCTGGACCGGGGCGGTGGTCGCGGCGCTGCTGCCGGCGGCGCCGGTGCCGATCCAGACCAAGCCGGCCTGGCCGGTGCCGGAGTTCGTGGCGACCGGGCAGTGGCGCGAGTACGTGCCCGACGGGCGCACCCTGGTGCCGGTGCCGCCGACCCGGGGGAGCGAGGCGACCGCCGGGATGTACTGGTCGGCGCGGACCGGGCTGGCCTTCACCGCCCCGGGCGGCTACTTCATCGGGCCGGCCGGCCCGGACGACCGGCAGGCCCGCTGGGGGTCACCGGACCGGCCGACCGCCATCCTGCTGGATCAGGTCGCGGCGACCGGTGAGGTGCCGGTCATCACCGACGAACACCGCGCGCAGGCCGTCGAGGATCTGCGGCACTGGCGGGCGGCGGTGGTGGTCCAGGGCGGTCTGCACCGCGGCAACCCGGTGAAGGAGACGGTCGACCTGCTGCTCGGCCCCGGCCAGATGATCTCCGGTGCCTGGGTGTGGGACGTCCGCCCGCTGGTCGGCTGAGCCGGCCGGGTGGTCAACCCACCAGCGGGCGGACGTCCCAGAGCCAGACGTCGGAGACCCGCTGCGCCGGGCCGAGCAGGTCGGTCATCAGCGGCAGGAGCACATCGGCGCTCGGGTGGTCGCCGAGCACCACCACCGACGCGTTCCAGAACCGCAGGTCCTCGACGGCCTGCGCCCGCTGTTCGCCGGTGATCGGCTCCTCGACCCCGTCCATCACGCGGTAGATCAACGCGGCCGTGGGTCGGGTCGGGGCGCCGAACTGGCCCAGCCCTTCCGGACCGGGGCCGATGAAGTACCCGCCGGGCACCGGGAACTCGTGCAGCGTCAGCGCGCTCCACCGCAGCGTGGACAGACCGTGCACGTTGCTCGGGATCGGCACCGGCACCAGGGTCCGGCCGTCCGGCACGTACGGCCGCCAGTCGCCCGAGGTGATGAACGTCGGCGGCGGTTCGACCGACTGCACCGGCAGCGGCCGGGGCACCAGCGGCAGCAGCGCGAGGGCGATGGCCGCGTACCCGACGACCGGCAACCATCGGCGACCCGGCCGGTCCGCTGGCCCCTCCGGGCCGGCCGAGCGTGTCGGCTGGTCCGGCTGGGCCGCGGTGGCGGACCGGTCCGGTTCAACGCTTGTGGCGGGCCTGGTAGCGGCGGCCGTCGCCACCGCGTCCCAGGCGAGGGCCAGCAGGACGCCGACCGCGCCGACGGTGACCAGACTCAACCGGGTGGGCATCATCATCTCGACCAGCGGCAGGTCGGGCGGGATCAGGCTCCACGGCCCGGACCGCTCGGTCAGCTCCCCGCCGATCCGCAGCTGCGGGCCGAGCGACGCGACCGCGAAGAGCACCCCGACGGTGGTGGCGATCCGGGCCGCCAGCGACCGGCGCCAGAGCAGCCCGGCGGCCAGCACCGCGACGATCACCAGCGGCCAGCCGAACCAGGTGTTCTGCTCGGTCATGCCGATGGTCTGCTCGGCCTCCGGCGAGCCGGCCAGGGTGTCCCGGGCGAAGGTGACGAACGCCTGCACGTCCTCGCCCCAGCTGTGGAAGATCCCGCCCTGCAGACTCCGGTAGGACTGCGGTCCGTTGAACTGGAACCAGATCGGGTAGCCGGCGAGCAGCAGGGTCAGCCCGCCGCCGACACCGAGGGCGAGCAGGAACGGCACCGCCTGGTCGCGCAGCCGGCGCCAGCGGGCGGCCGCCCACAGCGGCACGATCACCGCGCACGCCAGCGCGGTGAGCAGCAGCATCTCCTCGTTGATGAAGATCTGGTACGTGACCAGCAGGCCCAGGATCAGCCCGTTGCGCAGCCACCGGCCCGGCTCGCCGAGGCGCAGCACCCAGACCAGGATGATCGGCAACAGGAAGTTCGAGACGAAGTTGGGCTGCCCGTTGGCGTGGTGCACGATGCCCGGTGCGAAGCCGAGGAAGGCCCCGCCGACGAACGCCGCGGCCCGCGACGTCACCAGGTGCCGGGAGAGCGCCCAGTACGACGTCGCCGCGGTGCCGGCCATCGCGACGACCAGGTAGAGCACGTACGCGACCTGCGGCCCGAACAGGATGGTGATCGGCGCCATCGGCAGGGTCACGCCCAGCATCGACGTGTTCGCCATCATGTTCACCCCGTCGGGGGCGTTCTGCCGGTCGGAGAAGAGCGGGTTCGTCAGGTGCCGCACGGAGTAGGCGCCGTGCGAGAAGAGCCATTCGAACCAGCTGTTGTCGGTGGGCAGGTGTGAGGAGACCCGGCCCTGGATGTCCGCCCAGTGGTTGCCGCAGACGAGCGCACCCAGCAGCAGGTAGACGCCGACGGCGAGCAGATCGGCGCGGGCGGGCCGCCGCCACAGCCGCGACAGCGACCGCTGGGGGGTGGTGGTCCCCGGTGCGGCATCGGACGAGTCAGTAGTAACCGGGACACCCACGACGCGACATCGTACAGGTGGCGGTCGGCCGATCCGGCGGGCTGGTCCGGCCGGCCCCGGCGGGCCGGTGGGCCGCCCGGACCCGGCCGTCACCCGGACGGCCCCGGCGGGCCGGTGGGCCGCCCGGACCCGGCCGTCACCCGGACGGCCCCCGCCGCTCGCCGGGGTGATCCGGTTTCGGTGTCCGGACCGGCAACGGCGCGACCGGCGGCGCGGGGGGACAATCGCCGCGACGACCGGAGGGTAGGCGGCCGGTCGCGGATCGGCATCGGAAGGGGGGCGCAGCGTGGCCGCCATCGAACTGGGTGAGATGTCGGCAGCGTCGACCGCCCACCGGCCGCCGGCCGGGCGGCCCCGGCCGGTAGCCACCCGGGCGGTCCGGCGGATGCCGCGCTGGCCCCGGCTCGGCGGCACCCTGGCGGTGCTGCTCGCCGGGGTGGCCGCGGCCGCTCCGGTGGCCCGCCCGCCGGCCGAGGCGACGGTGCCGGCCCGGCAGGGTGCGCTGACCATCAGCGCGCCCGACCGGATCTTCGTGGCCGATCCGCCCGGCGAGGCGGCGGCCGGCGACCGCTGGCTGGCGGCGTACCGGCTGCCCGACGGGGCGCCGCTGTGGCGGGTGCCGATGCCGCTGTCCGGCCCGCTCGGCAACTCGCTGGTGCTCGGCGGGACGCTGGTGCTCACCGTGGACTGGAGCTCGGTCGCGCGCCGGGAGACGGTCGGTCTGGACGCGGCGACCGGTCTGGTGCGGTGGCGGCGGACGGCCACCCTGGAGGGGGTGACGGCCGCCGGGGACGTGCTGCTCTGGGCCGCGCCGGGACAGACCACGGTGACCGACAATCCGCCCGGCACGCTGCTGGCGGTGGCCGCCGCCGACGCGGCGCAGCGGTGGTCGCTGCCGCTGCCGGCCGGCACGCTGCGGTCCTACCGGTACGAGCGGGGGCCGACCGGCGACCCGGGCGAGGTGGCCGCGGCGGCCGACCGGTCCGGGCCGGTCCGGGCCACCGCGCTGGTGGTGAGCCGGCCCGGTGGCCGGGTCGAGATCCGGGACCTGGCCGCCGCCGCCGTGCTGCGCGCGGCCGACCTGCCCGGGCGCGGTCCGGTGGGCGCGTCACTGCCGGCCCGGGTGGCCGGCGACCTGCTGCTCGTCGATGACGGCAGTCGGACCGTCACCGCGTACGGACTGGACCGGTTGGACCACCGATGGCAGCTGACCCGGGACCCGGGACGGGAGTACGGCCCGATCCCGTGCGGCGCGGGTCTCTGCCTGTACCGCCGGCACGGCGGGGTCCGGGCCGCCGACCCGGCCACCGGGCGGACGGTCTGGACCGACGGCCGCTGGGAGAACCTGACCCGGGTCGGCGACCGGCTGCTGGCCAGCCGCTCCGGGGCGGTGGGGGCGGCCCCGCTGACCGTGCTGGACCCGGCCACCGGCGAGGTCCGGGGCGAGCTGGGCGCCTGGCAGGTGGTCCGGGTGGTGGCCGGCGCGGGCCGGCTGACCGGCGTCCGGGTCGCCCCGGACGGCACCGCCTGGGTGGCGGAGCTGGACCCGGCCGCGGCCCGGGTCCGGGTACTGCAGCCGCTGCGCGACGTCGTCGGCGACTGCGCGGCCGAACCCGGGGTGTTGATCTGCCGCCGGCTCGACGGGTCGGTGGGGGTGTGGCGGATCTGACCGCCCGCCGGCGGCGTTGCCCGGCGCGGCTAGCTTTGACCGGGATCGGTTCGACGAAGGGGTGGTCGCGGTGCGGGTGCTGGTGGTGGAGGACGAGCGCAACCTCGCCGACGCGATCGTGCGTGGCCTGCGCCGGCGGGGGATGGCGGTGGACGTCGCGTACGACGGCTCGGCCGGCCACGAGATGGCGCTTGTCACCCGGTACGACGTGGTGGTGCTGGACCGGGACCTGCCCGGCGTGCACGGCGACCAGATCTGCGCCGACCTGGTCGCCTCCGGCACGCTCACCCGGGTCCTGATGCTGACCGCCAGCGGCACGGTCGCCGACCGGGTGGAGGGCCTGCAGCTGGGCGCCGACGACTACCTGCCCAAGCCGTTCGCCTTCGACGAGCTGGTGGCCCGGGTGCAGGCGCTCGGCCGGCGGGCCACGCCGGCCGCCCCGCCGGTGCTGGCGGTCGCCGACCTGGTGGTCGATCCGGCGAAGCGGGTCGCGACCCGGGCCGGCGCGCCGGTCGACCTGACCCGCAAGGAGTTCGGGGTGCTGGAGGAGCTGTTGAAGGGCCGCGGCGCGGTGGTCTCCAGCGAGGAGCTGCTGGAGCGGGTCTGGGATGCCAACACCGACCCGTTCACCACCACCGTCCGGGTCACCGTGATGACCCTGCGGAAGAAGCTCGGCGATCCGCCGTTGATCGAGACGGTGGTCGGCGCCGGCTACCGGGTTTCCGATCCGTACCAGGCGGGTCAGGTCACCGCATGACGGTCTATCTCAGCCGCCGTCGGCCCCGGCTCCGGCCCACCCTGCGGCTGCGGCTGACGCTGCTCAACGGGGTACTGCTGGTCGGCGCGGGCGCGATCCTGGTGGTGCTGGCCTGGCTGCTGGTCGCCGACGCGCTGCGCCCCACCGACGACCTGATGCCTGGCAACACGGTCCGGCTGACCGACGGCCGGATCGTGGAGGCCCGGCAGTGGCAGCAACAGGCGGCCGACGACGCCACCCAGGAGTTGATCGCCAAGGGCCTGGTGGCCCTGCTGGCGATAAGCGTGGTCGGGGTGGCCGGCGCGTACGCGGTGGCCGGCCGGGCCCTGCGGCCGCTGCACCAGGTCACCTCCACCGCCCGGCGGCTCGGCGAGGCCACGCTGGACCAGCGGATCCGCTACTCGGGCGCGGACGACGAGGTGGCGGAGCTGGCCGGCACCTTCGACGCGATGCTGGACCGGATCGGGGAGGCGTTCGAGGCGCAGAAACGGTTCGTCGCCAACGCCTCGCACGAGCTGCGTACGCCGCTGGCGGTGATGCGTACCGAGATCGACGTGACGCTCGCCGACGACGAGGCGGACGTGGCCGAGTACCGCCGGATGGCCACCGTCGTGCGGGACGCCTCGGAACGGGCCAACGGACTGGTCGACGCGCTGCTGGTGCTGGCCCGCAGCGAGGGCCAGTCGGGGCGCCGGCTGGGGCGTAAGGTGCCGGTCGACCTCGCCGACGGTACGGCCTCGGCGCTGTCGGCGATGCGGGCCGAGACCGAACGGCTCAAGCTGGTGGTGACCACGTCACTGCAGCAGTCCCCGGTGGTGGGTGACCCGGGTCTGCTGGAGCGGCTGGCCGGCAACCTGATCGAGAACGCGGTCCGCTACAACCACCTGCACGGCCGGCTCTGGGTGAACACGGGCTCCGACCAGGTCCAGTCCTGGCTGGTGGTGGGAAACACCGGGTTCGAGGTGGACCAGGCCGACGTGCCGGGGCTGTTCGAGCCGTTCCGCCGCGGCGGCCGGGAGCGGACCGGGGCGCGCGGTTCCGGGCTCGGGCTCTCCATCGTCCGGGCGGTCTGCGACGCGCACGGCGGCACGGTCAGCGCGGTCGCCCAGCCCGGCGGCGGCCTGGAGGTGACGGTCCGGCTGCCGGCGGCCGGCACCACCCCGGTGGTGGCCGCCACGGCCGCGGTGGCCACCCCGACCACCCCGCTCACCGCCGTCACCTCACCTGGCGCACCTTCCGAGACCCCACCCGCCGGCACCGGCTAGTGCCCTGACCACACACGTTCACGGTGTCGGTTGAACCGCCGTACCGATACGTGCCCCAGCCACGGTCCACGCGGCCAGCCGCCCCATCGCGTCCGTCGCTGATTTTGTCGCCGCCGCACCCTGCTTTACTATGATCCTAGTAAAGCAGTAAGGGGCTACCGTGTTCGTCTTCCGGCTCGACACCCACTCCGGCGTGCCGCCGTACCTGCAACTCGTCCAGCAGGTCCGGCAGGCGGTGCTGCTGGGCTTCCTCCAACCCGGCGACCGCCTCCCGCTCATCCGCGAGGTGGTCGAGGAGCTGGCGATCAATCCGAACACCGTCGCCAAGGCGTACCGGCAGATGGAGCAGGAGAACCTGGTCACCGGCCGGCCCGGCCGGGGCACGTTCGTCAACGAGCAGCAGTCGGCCGCGATGCCGGCATCGACGTACACGTCGCTGCGCCGCGGCCTGGAAACCTGGCTGCGCCGGGCCTACGCCGCCGGCCTCGACGAGCAGGCGGTCGACGCGCTCTTTGCTTCCGCCCACCAGCAGACCAGGAACGACCACCGGCAAACCAGGAACGAGGACGTGGCGTGACAGAGAGCGGGTTCGCGCTGCGCACCGACGGTGTGGGCAAGCGATACCGGAAGGGCTGGGCACTGCGCGACTGCACCCTGACCCTGCCAGCCGGCGGCGTGATCGCCCTGGTCGGGCCGAACGGCGCGGGCAAGACCACGCTGCTGCGCCTGGTCGTCGGGTTGTTGGCACCGAGCACGGGCACCGTGGAGGTTCTCGGCCACGACGTCACCGCCAGCACCCCGCACACCCTGTCCCGGGTCGGGTTCCTGGCCCAGGACCACCCGCTGTACAAGCGCTTCACCGTCGCCGAGATGCTCCGCTTCGGCCGGGCCTGCAACCTGCGGTTCGACCAGGGGCTGGCCGAGCGCCGGCTGGCGAAGCTGGGCATCCCACTCGACCGCAGAACCGGCACGCTCTCCGGTGGTCAGCAGGCCCAGGTCGCGTTGGCCCTGGCCCTGGCGAAGCGACCGGACCTGCTCGTCCTCGACGAGCCGGTGGCCAGCCTCGACCCGCTGGCCCGGCGCGAGTTCCTCCAGGTCCTCATGGGCGCGGTCGCCGAAGGCGGGGTGACCGTCGTGTTCTCCTCCCACCTCGTGCACGAGCTGGAGCGCGTCTGCGACCACCTGATCGTGCTCAATCATGGCCGGGTCACGCTCACCGGTGACATCGACACCCTCCTCGCCGAGCACCGGCTGCTCGTCGGCCCGCGCACGGCCACCGACCTCGACCAGGCCGGCACCGTGGTGCAGGCCGTCCACAGCGACCGGCACACGACCCTGCTGGTACGCGACGGCGCGATCACCACCGCGCCCGGCTGGCAGGCCCAGCCGGTCGCGCTGGAGGACCTGGTGCTGGCGTACCTGCGGCGGCCGTCCGAGCCGGGCGCCGCGGTCACGTCGGGGGTGGCGGCATGACGTGGTTGATCTGGCGCCAGCACCGGGCCGAGGTCTGCGTCCTGGGGCTGCTTGTCGGCATGTTCGGCATTGCCCTGCTCGTGCTCGGGACGCAGGCCCACGACCTGTTCCCCGGCGGTCCCGCCCGGTGTGCGGGACAGGCCGGTCTCAACGAGGGCTGCGCGGCCTCCTTCCGCCGGCTCGACGAGGAGTACGGGTACGTCGAGAACCTCCTGGCGGCCTTCTACCTGGTCCCCGTCGTCGTCGGTGCGTTCCTCGGTGCGCCGCTGCTCGCGCGCGAACTGGAGAGCGGCACCTGGCAGCTCGCCTGGACCCAGGCCGTACCGCGGATGCGCTGGCTGGCCGCCAAGCTCGCGGGCCTGGCCGGCGTCACCGTCATGTTCACCGCGCTGTTCACCGCGGTGCTCACCTGGTTCCGTCAGCCATTCGACGCGTGGGAAGGGCGGTTCCAGTACGACGCCTTCGACCTGGAGGGACTCGTCCCGGTGGCGTACGCGCTGTTCGCGTTCGGCGTCGCCACCGCCGCCGGGGCGATCCTGCGGCGCAGCCTGCCCGCGTTCGGCGTCGCGTTCGGAGCGTTCCTCGCCGCCCGGATGGCGGTGGCGCTGCTGGCCCGTCCCGCGTACGCCACCCCGCTCACCACCAGGGAGCCGGTCCCCGCCGGCGGCTCGAAAGACCGGGCGGGTCACCGGCCGGTACCGAGCAACGCTGACTGGATGATCGAAGACGGCTACGCAGACGCGGCCGGGCGCAGGCTGAGCTGGACCGAGTACCACGAGCTGGAGGAGGCCGCCAATCGGGCCGGCACCAACCTCAACCAGTTCCTACACGCGCGGGGCATCCAGCAGTTCGGGGTCTACCATCCGGCCGACCGGTTCTGGACGTTCCAGCTCATCGAGGCGGCCCTGTTCGTCGCCGTCGCGGCGGTCCTGATCGGTGTGGTGGTGTGGCGGGTACGGCGCCGCATGATCTAGTGCCCTGACCACCGCTCACCGTGACGCGGGGATGGCCAGCCTGGACCCTCGGTGGGCGGGTGGCCGTCCCCCGCCAGCCCGCCGACCACCTGGCCCACAACTCGGCCGGGAGCGACTGCGGCGGTTACCGGATCAGCACGAGATCACCTTCGGACGGACCAACCCGCTACCCGAGCCGCCTGGCCACGTTCACGAACGTTCCTGGTGAAGGCACCGGGCGAGCGGCGGCAACAGGCTGGCGTCAGGCGGCCAACTCGTGGTCGCGGGCCTGGCGGCGGACGGCGCGCAGCCGGGCGGGGGTGATACCGAGTTCACGGGCGACGTCGACCTCGCTGGCCTCCGGCCGGTCCGCCTGGATGGCAGCGGCCAGCGCGGCCGTCTCGGCGACCGGCCGGCGGGGGCGGGCCGCCGGCTTCGGCCGGGCGGACCGGGTCGCGGTCGGCTGGAAACCGGCCATCTCCACCACCGCCGACGAACCGTTCACCTTCGTGGCGGCGCCCACCTTCGCGGGCGCCCGGCCGTTCCCGGCCGGGCGGGGCGCCGGCGGGGTAGCCCGCTCGACCGCCGCCGCAGGTGGGTCGGCCGCCGGCGCCTCGGCCATCCCGATGCCCGCCGGACCCGGCGTGCGGTCGGCCGCCTGCGCGTCCGAGCGGGCGGCCGCCTCGGCGGTGGAGATGTGTCCGCCCAGCTCGACCAGGCAGATGCTCGCGACCACGATCAGGCCGTCCACCGAGAGCGGCAGCAGGTACGGGGAGGCGCCGGTCTCGCCGTACCGGGCGGCGACGCCGACCATGTGCCAGTAGGAGACCCAGGCGGCGATGCCGGCGATGATGGCGGTCGCGGCCAACCGGGCGGCGGCCAGGCTCCGGCGGTGCACCGGTACCCGGGAGATCAGCTCGACCGTGAGCAGCAGGGCCAGCGGCGGCCAGGCGGCGATCGCCTGGCTGACCGGGTTGTCCTGGGCGTGCAGAACGTTGGCCGCCACCGAGGCGGCCACGCCCAGCGCCAGGGTGGCGCGGACGGCCCAGCGGACGCGGCGTAGCTGTGCGAGGGGCACCGGTTGCTCCTTAACCTTCGTGCGGTCCCTTCGATCGCACGGGCCTGCCGGCCCGATCGCCGCCCATCTTCGCGGTCGAAGGTTTCGGTTCGGGACAACCGTACGGATTGCGGCGTGTCGCGTACATCCGTTCGCGCTCCGTGTGCATGGCCGCGGGTGGCGTGGCTGCGCGTGCCTGGCTGCGCGGGCGACCGGTGAGAAACCGTTTCGTCGGCGCCGTGCGGAACTGGCACAGTGGCGCACCATGACGGGCTTCGAGCTCCTGACCGCCGCGGACATCCCGCTCATGCAGGGTCTGGCGCAGCGGGTCACCGCCCTCCGCCCGGACCAGATCAGCGCTGGCGCCTCGTACGGGGAACTGGCCTGGGTCTGGGGCCAGGGCTGCGCTCTCTACGGCGCGACCTGGCCGCGTCGGCTGTGGTTCTCCGGCCCCGATCTGGTCGCCTGGGGCTGGGCCTTCCTGCCGCGCCAGGTGCGGCGCACCGACGGACCGGTCACGGCCGTCACCGGCGCCTCGCTGAGTTACCAGGTCCATCCCGACCACCTCGAACTGGTCGACGAGGTGATCGACTGGTACGACCAGGTGGCGGCCGGTCTCGAACGCACCGCGTCGCCGACGTCCGCCGAGGAGGTCGCGCTGCGGCGGTGGGCGGCGCACGGCTACCTGCCCGACCAGGCGACGCTCGGCGACGCCGGCGACTGGACCCAGCTCAACGAGCGGGACCTCACCGAGGTGGAACAGCCGGCGCTGCCGGCCGGGTTCCGGTTCCGCACCGCCGACGAGGCCGGACCGGAGGCCGCGGTCCGGGCGCATGTGGACGCCTGGACCGGCTCGACGTACTCGGCCCGGAGCTACTCCGACGTCCGGCGGACGGCGGCCTACCGCGGGGATCTGCACCTCCTGGTGCAGGCGCCGGACGGCACGATGGCGTCCTCCACCATCATGTGGCTCGACCAGGCGAACCGGACCGTCGAGTTCGAGCCGGTCGGCACCCATCCGGACTACCGGCGGCGCGGGCTGGCCAGGGCGCTGATGTTGCGGGGGATGCGGCTGGCGCGGGCGGTTGGGGCCACCCACGCGACGGTCGTCTGCCTGGGCGCGCCGGCGCACCCGGCGGCCCGCGGGTTGTACCACGGCCTCGGGTTTCGGGAACTGTCGCGGGACGCACCGCTGATCAAGCCCGCGACCGCGGGCTAGGCGCTGCCGGCACCGCCGCTGAACACGGAACGGGCGAAGACACCACGCAGTTCGGCGGTCCGGGTCGGGTCCTCGACCATGGGCGAGTGGCCCAACCCCGCCGGCAGCTTGACCTCCGCGCCCGGGACATCGGCGTACAGCTCGGCCGAGGAGGAGCGCCAGCGCTGATCCTCCTCGCCGAAGAGGACAAGTACCGGCTTGCCGAGGGCGGTGCGCCGACCGTGGCTCGCGATTTTCGGTTGCGCTCCTGAGGCGCGCCTGCGAGCGTTGGCGCTCCAGACGACGTACCCGGCAGTTGGTCCTATTGGGGTGTTCATCGGATGACCGCACGTATCCGGCACATCGATGTCGATTGCGCTGAGCCGTACCAGCTCGCTGGCTTCTGGTCAGCGGTTCTCGACTACCCGGTGCATCCGGACGACCAGCCGGATGACGACGAGGTGTTGATCGTCGCCACCGAGGGCGCCGGGCCGTCGATGCTGTTCCTGCGGGTACCGGAGGGCAAGTCGACGAAGAACCGGCTTCACCTCGACGTGCAGCCGACCGACCGGACCCGGGACGAGGAGGTCGAGCGACTTGTCGGGCTGGGCGCCGCCCGGATCGCCGACCACCGCCGGCCGGACGGCACCGGCTGGGTGGTGCTCGCCGACCCGGCCGGCAACGAGTTCTGCGTCGAACGCAGCGACGCCGAACGCGGACCGAGCTGATCCCCGTCACCTGCCCCGGGGCGGGCCCGGGTCAGCCCGTGGCGCAGGGCTTGTCGTTGAGGGTGAAGCCGGCCGGTGGCGCGTTGCCGCCCCTCCAGGTGCCGAGAATGCCGAACGAGACGCTGCCGCCGGCCGGGATGGTCCGGTTCCAGCGCAGGTCGCGGGCGGTGACGGTGGCGCCCGACTGGGCGTGCCGGGTGTTCCAGGCGGTCCGGACGCGCTGGCCGTCGGAGTAGGCAAAGGTCAGGGTCCAGCCGTCGACCGGCGCGGATTCGAGGTTGTGGATGGTCACCTCGGCGATGAACCCACCCCTCCACTGCGCCTGCACGGCGTAGCTGACCTGGCAGGTCGGGGGCGCCGGGGTGGGCGTGGCCGTTGCCTCGAGGGTGATGGTCGGGGTGGCGATCGAGAGGTTGCCGGCCGCGTCCACGGCCCGCACGTAGAAGATGTTTCTTCGGGACAGCACCAGGTCGACGCGGTGGCTGGTGCCGGTCACCGTGGCCAGCAGGGTCGAGGTGTACCAGCCGTCGAACCGGTACACCTGGTATCCGGTTACGCCCACGTCGTCGGTCGCCGCCGACCAGGTCAGTTCGGCGCTCGACCCGGTGACGTCGCGGGCCGCCAGGTCGGCGGGTGTCTGCGGCGGGGTGGTGTCCGGCCCGGTGTCGGTGGCGGGGGTCATGACCAGGACCGAGTTCGACGCGGACGAGGTCCGGCCGTCGACATCCCGGGCGTACACCTGGATGGTGTACTGCGAGGCCGGTCGGATGCCGCTGGTGAAAACGACGGTGGTGACGTCGCCGACGTGGCTCAGGCTGATGACGTCGTTGAACGCCCGCCAGACGCCGACGTCGTATCCGAGGAGGGGGCAGCAGCCGGGTGTCGAGGCGGTCCAGCTCAGCGTGACCGAGTTGGATCGGACGGCGACGACGGCCAGGTTGGTAGGAGTGGTGGGCCGGTCGCTGCCCGTCGGGCTCGGCGTGGGCGTCGGCGGTGACGTCGGCGGCGGCGGGGCCGGTGGTGTCGGAGTCGGTGGCGGTGGTTTCGTGGCGGACCACGCCGTCGGTCCGGCTCCGGCACCGGGTACGGCCACCAGCACCGAGCCGAACACCGCGACCGGTAGCACGACGGCGGCCAGCAGGCCCGACAACAAACCACGACTCGCCACTATGGAGCTGATTCCCCGCATCCCTCGACGATCCATCGGACATCGATGACTGTCAAGACGCCGGGGGTACGGGGATCGGGTCCGGTAGCCCGCCGACGATGGCGACCCGGGAGCCCGCACCGACCCGCGACGAACCGCGATTTCCGGCCGACCGGGTGACCGGTCGCGGGCGCGGCTGGTACCGGGGCGACTGCCACGTCCACACGGTGCTCTCCACCGGCGGGGAGTTGACGGCGGACCAACTCGCGGTCGCGGCCCGCCGGGCGGGTCTGGACTTCATCGTGACCACCGAACACAACACGGCGGACGGCCACGCCGTCTGGGCCGAACCGGCCGGTGACGATCTGCTGGTGATCGCCGGTCAGGAGGTGGTCACCGCGACCGGCCACTGGCTGGCGCTCGGCGTGCCCCGAGGCGCCGTCGTCGACTGGCGTCACCGGGCCGGCGACGGCGGCATCGACCGGCAGCTTGACCGGGTACGCAGCTCGGGCGGCCTGTCGGTGGTGGCCCACCCGTACGCGCCCTATCCGTCCGGCCGGTTCGAATATCCGCAGCAGGGATTCGACGCGGTGGAGGTGTGGAACGGCCGGTGGGCCTCCGACCTGCCGTGGAACGCCGACAACGAGGCGGCGCTGGCGGAGTGGGCGGACGGCCTGGCGGCTGCGGTCCGGAGCGGACGGTGGCGCCCGGCGATCGGCAACAGTGACGTGCACCTGGCGGACCAGATCGGTGAACCGCACACCGTGGTGCTCGCCGACGAGCTGAGCGCCGACGGGGTGTTGGCGGGTCTGCGCGCCGGCCGGTGCTGGGTCGCCCAGATGGCGGGCATCGAGCTGTCGGTGACGGCCGCGGCCGGCGGACGCCGGGCCGGACCGGGTGACCGGCTGACGGCCACCCGGGACGAGCCGGTCGTGTTCGCGGTGGAGGTGGCCGGCGTACCCCGTGGGGTGGTGAGCCTGCACACCGACCGGGGCGAGGCGCGCCGGGCGACCCTGCCCCGGCACGGCGCCGGCGCGCTCCGCTGGTCCACCACCGCCGGGGAGTCGCTGTTCGTCCGGGTCGAGGTACGCCACCGCAACGGCGAGATGGCGGCCCTGGCCAACCCGGTGATCCTGGGTTGATTGGTACCCGGTCAGCCGGTCGCGCAGGCCCCGCCGTTGAGGGTGAACCCGGTCGGCGGTGCGTTGCCGCCGGTCCAGGAGGCCATGATGCCGAACGAGACGCTGCCACCGGCCGGGATGAGCCGGTTCCAGCGCAGGTCCCGGGCCGTGACCGTGGCGCCGGACTGGGTGTACCGGGCGTTCCAGGCCGACCTGACACGCTGGCCGTCGGTGAGGTCGAAGGCGAGCGTCCAGCCGTCCACCGGCGCGGCTCCGACGTTGTGGACTGTCACCTCGGCGATGAACCCGCCGCGCCACTGCGCCGAGACGGCGTAGTCGACGTGGCAGGTCCGCTGCACCGGGGTCGTCGAGGGGGTCGGGGTCTGCGGTCCGGTGCCGGTGAAGCTGATCGTCGGAGTGGCGAGCGAGACGTTGCCGGCCGCGTCCACGGCGCGGACGTAGAACAGGTTGCGGCCCGGCGCCAGGCTGACCCGGTGGCTGGTCCCGGTCACGGTGGCCAGCAGCCTGGAGGTGTACCAGCCGTCGAACCAGTACACCTGGTAGCCGGTCACGCCCACGTCGTCGGTCGCCGCCGACCAGGTCAGCTCGGCGCCCCACCCGCTTGCGTCGCGGGCGGCCAGGTCGGTGGGCGCCTGCGGCGGGGTGGTGTCCGGGCCGGTGTCGGTGGCGGGCGTGACCACGCGCAGCGTCGCGCCGGGGGAGTAGGTCCCCTGGGTGTCGCGTGCCGACAGCGAGATGCGGAACTCGGAGGTGGGCCAGGCCCGGAAGGTGAGGCTGGTTGCGTCGCCGCCGAGCCGGTACGGGGTGATGACGTCGCTGAAGGCCGGCAGGACGCTGAGGTGGTATTCCGCGATGGGGCAGCAGCCGGGAGTCGCGGGGGTCCAGCTGATCGTCACCGAGTCGGTCCGGACCTCGGTGGCGACCAGATTGGTCGGGGCGCCCGGCGGGTCGCCAGGCGTCGGTGTCGGCGTCGGGCTCGGCTCGGCGGTGGCCGCCGGCGGCTGTGCGGCCCACGCCGCCGGTCCGGTGCCCGCGCCGGGTACGGCCACCAGCACCGATCCGAAGACCGCGACCGGCCCGACGACCGCGGCCAGCAGCGCCGGCACCAGTCGACGACCAGCCACTGTAGAGCGGAAATCGGGCATGACTCGACCTTCCCCGGGCAATAGATTGACGTGTAACGGCGTTGCGGTTTCCTATCCGGTGCACACCGAGTCGTTCACCATGAAGCCGGTGGGTGCGCGGTTGGCGCCGGTCCAGGTGCCGAGCAGGCCGAACGAGACGCTGCCGCCCGCCGGGATGACCCCGTTCCAGCCGACGTCGCGCAGTGTCACCGCCTCGCCCGACTGGGCGTGCGTCGCGTTCCACACCGAGCTGATCCGCTGGTCGTCGGGGTAGGCGAAGGTGAGCAGCCAGCCGCTGATGGGGGCGGTCCCGGTGTTGTGGACGGTCAGCCCGGCCACGAAGCCGCCGGCCCACTGCGCCTGCGTGGTGTAGGTGATCCGGCAGGAGACCGGGTCCACCGCCGGAGTGGTCGGCGGCGGTGTCGGTGGGGGCTCGGTCGGACCCGAGCCCGGCAGGCGCAGCGTGTTGGTGGCGATGGAGACGTTGCCGGCCGCGTCCCGGGCCCGGACGTAGAAGTTGTTGCGGCCGTTCGTCAGGGTCACCGGGTGGCTGGTGCCGGTCACGGTGGCGAGCAGGGTGGAGACGAACACCCCGTCGAACCGGTACACCTGGTATCCGGTCACGTCCGCGACGTCGGCGGGCGGTGACCAGGTGAGCACGGTCTCGGTCGGTGTCGCGTCCGAGGCGGTCAGGTTCGTCGGCGCCGGTGGCGGGGTGGTGTCCGGGCCGGTGTCGGTAAGCGGGGTGACGACGGTGACCTCGTTCGACAGCGCCGAGCGGCGGCCCTGGAAGTCCTTGGCGACGACCGTGAACTGGTACTGGGTGGCCGGCAGGATGTCGGCGGTGATGGTGGCGGTGGTGACGTCGCCGACGCTGGCCGTCGAGCCGACGTCGTAGAAGGCCCGGAAGGAGATGATGTCGTAGCCGACGATGGTGCAGCAGCCGCGGGTCGAGGCGGTCCAGGTGAGCGTCACCGAGCGGCTGGTGACGGCCGTCGCGGTCAGGTTCGTGGGTGCGGTTGGCGGGTACGGGGTGGTGCTCGGGGTGCCCGTCATGAGCGCCGGAGCCACGGGCAACGCGTGGGCGGCGATGGTCGCAGGTCCGGCGCCGACCCCGGTCAACAGGACGGCGAGTCCTGCCGCCGGAAGGACCGCCGCCAGCAGCACCGACATCAGTCGCCGACGTACCTGAGTGGACCTCTCGCCTGGCATACCCCGACGATGCGCCAGACATCGACAGTCGTCAAGGCTTTGCGTATTCCGGCGGGAGCCCGCACAAGGTCACGAACCGTCGCGTAGCTCCGCGAGACGGTCCGGGACGAACGAGATCTCGGCAAAGGTGACGGCGCAGCCGTCGCCGATCGGTGACTGCCCCTCGAAGCCGATCCGGTGCCCCTCGGTGAGGTCGTCGAGGTGGAAGTAGCGGACCAGTTGCCAGGTCTTCCCGTCGACCGAGGCGTGGTAGGCGTACGCCCGGTCGATCCGGCTGACCCGCAGCCACACCGACCGCCCGCCGACGACGAAGGCGTTCGCGTCGTCCGCGACGCCCCGACAGATCACCGAGACGATCATGGGCTCGCCGGCGGGGGAGCGCTCGAAGCAGAGCTTGCCCCACTGCCGCTCGTCGCCCCAGAGCAGCAGCACCCCGGCGTCGAAGGTCGAGGTGAACTCGGCGGTGAGCGGGAATGGCAGGCCGGGAACATCCAGCTCGGGAGGCATGGCTGTGCACGGTACCCCAGTCGGAGACATCGATGCCGGCCGTGCTGTACCTAACCCGGACCGGGGCGGGACCGGCCGACGAGTTCGCGGACCGCGGGCGCCACCTCGGCCGCGAACAACTCGGTGGTGGCGGTGTCGTCGGAGGCGAGCAGGTAGGCGCTGGTGCCGTAGGTGAGGGTGACCTCGGCGAGCTGCTCCACCCACTGGCTCGGCGGACCCTGCAGGAAGCCCCGCCCGGCGGCGGTGAACTCACCGGTGATGTTGAGCAGTCGCCGTACGCTGCCGGGGTCGCGGCCGGCGGCCCGGGCGCCCTCGTCGATGTGCCGGTTCAGCTCGGCCAGGTCGGCGACGCCGCCGGGCAGGTACTGGACCGACGGCAGCCAGCCGTCGGCGGCGCGACCGGTCATCCGCAGGATCCGGGGCTTGTAGGCGCCGACCCAGATCGCGGGCTGATGGGCGGGCGCGGGTCCGCGCTTGGCGCCCCGGACGGCGTAGTGCTCGCCCTCGACGGTGAGCCCGCCGCGCTGGTCGGCGTCCCAGATGCCCCGGATGATGGTGATCGCCTCCTCCAGGGCGGCGATCGACTCGCCGGGGGACAACCGGCGCCCGCCCATCGCC
Source organism: Solwaraspora sp. WMMD1047 (assembly GCF_029626155.1). Taxonomy (NCBI): domain Bacteria; kingdom Bacillati; phylum Actinomycetota; class Actinomycetes; order Micromonosporales; family Micromonosporaceae; genus Solwaraspora; species Solwaraspora sp. WMMD1047. The sequence goes on from NZ_JARUBL010000001.1 coordinate 2,366,084, forward strand.
GCGATGCCGTCCCAGAACGCCCCGGCGCCGAGCCCGAGTTCGATCCGCCCACCGGAGAGCAGGTCGAGGGTGGCGACGCTGCGGGCGAGCACCGCGGGGAGCCGCAGCGGCAGGCTCGTCACGTTGGCGGTCAGCCGGATCCGTTCGGTACGCGCGGCGGCGTACCCGATCAGGGTCCAGGTGTCGTGGAACTTCGCCACGTACGGGTGGTCCTGGAAGGTGACCAGGTCCAGCCCGGCGCGGTCGGCCACCACGGCCTGTTCGACGGCGTGGCCGACCGGCTGGTTGGTGGGCGTGACGAAGGTGCCGAACAACAGGTCGTGGCCGTAGTCGGTCATGGTTGCCTCCGGGTGGGAGCGCGGTCCGGGGTGAGGTTGAAGTTGTCCCGGAACAGGTTCCCGGGGTCTAGTTCGATCTTGAGCCTACGGAGGCGGGCCAGGGTCGCGGGCGGGAACGCCTCGGCGAGCCGGTCCGGCCCGGTGCCGGTCTCGAAGCTGAGATAACTGCCGATCAGGTACGGCCGCAGCGGCGCCCACTGCCGGTCCAGCCGCTGGTCGTTGCCGCCCAACGCGGTGAGCTGGAAGCCGGCGTCGCGGTGGCTGTAGGCCATCGCGTCGTGCCCCACATCGGTGGTCGCGCCGCCCAGGCTGCGGATCTGGAAGAAGTGCACGGCTCCGCTGGCCAGCAGGTCGGCGCTGGCCGCGGCGAGCTGCGGCGTCAGGGCGGCGGCCAGCCCGGAGCGGGCCACCGGTTCGCCGCGCCCGGCGTGCGGGGTGTCCGGGAACATGTTCATCACCGCCGCGTAGCCGACGATGACCACCTGTTGCTGCACCAGCGGGGCGAGCTCGGCGAAGGGCTGGAGCTGCGCCACCACCTCCGCCGGGTCGTCCGAGGCGACCATCGCCATCACCTGGGCGACCGTCTCGCCCCGGCCGGCGGTCGGACCCATCAGCAGGAACGGCGTGGTCTCGCGCGGCGCGGCGGTGACGGCCCGCCCGAAGTCGACCAGGAACGCGGCCGGGTCGGCCACCTGGAACGCCAGCTGCGCCCAGCCGACGTCGGCGACCTCGTCGACGACGAACTCGAAGGCGACCGCGATGCCGAAGTTGGCGCCCGCGCCCCGGACCGCCCAGAACAGCTCGGCGTTGTCCCGCTCGGTGGCGCGGACCAGGGACCCGTCGGCCAGCACCAACTCGACCGCGCGCAGGTGGTCGATGGTCAGCCCGTGCTTGCGGGCCAGGAAGCCGATCCCGCCGGCGGTGGCCAGCCCACCGACCCCGACGCCGCCGTAGTCGCCCGAGCTCAGCGCCCAGCCGTACGGGGCCAGCGCGGTGGCGACCTGCTTCCAGCGCGCCCCGGGCCCGATCCGGACCAGCCGGGACGCCTCGTCGAGGATCTCGATCCGGTCCAGGGCGACCAGGTCGATGACGAGGCCGCCGTCGTTTGTGGACCGGCCGCTGACGCCGTGTCCGCCGCTGCGCACGCCGAGCGGCAGGTGCGGGTGCCGGCGGGCGAACGCCACCGCGTCGACCACCTCGCCGACCGTGCGCGGGCGCAGCACCAGTCCCGGCGCGCCGCCGCGCAGGTAGGTGGCGCGGGCCCGGCCGTAGCCGAGGTCGCCGGGCTCCACGGCGGTGTCGGCGAGCGAGGCCGGCAGCCCGTCGTAGTCGATGCCGGCGCGGCGCTTGGCGCGGACGTCGGCGCGGCGCATCGGCCGCGGGCGGGGTGCGGCCGGCAGGGCCTGCCGGATGGCCTGCGGCAGGCCGGCGGGGAACTCGTCGAGCTGCTGCCGGCGCGGGGCTGTCCCGTCCAGACGCAGGATGAGGGCGCCGACGGCGTGTTCAGTCACGACGGCGGCCAGGTCGGCGGGCTGGGCGCGTACCCCGGAGACGGTGACCGCCCGGCGGAGCTCGCGCGGGTCCCGGCCGGCCCGGGTCGCGGCCTCGTCGAGGAGCTTGAGCTGACCGGCCAGCTCCTCGGGGGCGGCCGGGTCCAGCGCGCCGAGCCAGCCGTCGGCCAGCTTCCCGGCGACCTCGACGCCGGCCGGGTCCGCGCCGCCGAACCAGACGGCGAGGTCGTGGGCGGGCGCCGGCCCGGGTTCGGCGCCGGCCAGCCGGTGGTGCGACCCCGGGTGGTACGCCCTGCGCGCGGCGGTGTCCCACAGGCCGCGGAGCACCGCCACCGCGTCGGCGGCGCCGGCGGTTGGCCGCAGCGCCAGGGTGACCCGGCCGCCGGCGAGCAGGTCCAGGCTCGCCGCGGCCCGGGCCAGCACGGCAGGCGGCCGCAGCGTCACGTCCAGGCCGGCGGCGACCAGCCCGATGCGCTCGGTGCGGGCGGCGATCCAGGCCAGCGTCGCCCAGCTGTCCGCGCCCGTCCCGTCGTCGCCCGTCCCGGCGTCGTCGGAGACGATCACCAGGTCGTAGCCGAGCCGCTCGCTGGCCACGGCCAGCTCCACCGCCTCGGCCGGGTCACCGGGTGGGAGCAGGATTCCCACCAGCACCGGGTGACCGGGTGCCGGCTGCCGGGTGTCGGCCATGAACCGCCTCCAGGAGCACTCTTGGTTGATTCGTCAACCAGCCTAACACCAGGTTGATGTGTCAACTAGAGTGGTGGCATGACGACCAGCCCGCTCGTCCCGGCCCAGGCTGACGCCTGGGCCGCCTTCCAGCGGATGCGGGTCCGGTTGACCGGCGCGATCGGCCGCGACCTCGCCCGGGCCACCGGCCTGTCGGAGGCCGATTTCGAGATCCTGGTCGCCGTCGACGAACAGGCCGACGGCCTGGTCCGGTCCCTGGCCCTGCGCTGCGGCCTGGAGTGGGAGAAGAGCCGGCTCTCCCACCAACTGCGCCGGATGGAGACCCGCGGCCTGCTGGTCCGCGAGACCTGCGAGGAGGACGGCCGGGGTGCGGTGGTCCGCCTCACCGAGCAGGGCCGCCGGCTGGCCGGCGAGGCCCGCCGGCACTACGACGAGGCCGTACACCGGCACGTGGTGCAGGCCCTCACCGATGACCAGTTGGCCGCACTGCACCAGATCTCCGACGCCCTCCTGCGGCACGTGGCCGCGGCACCGCACCGCCGACCCGGCGGTTGACCCGTGGTCGGCCTCAGAACAGGCCGAGCCGGAAGACCTCGAAGCTGGCGGCGTGCCGGACCCCCAGGCGGGTGCCGGTCTGCCGGGAGAAGCCCTCCAGGAACTCCTCCGGGTCGAAGTCCCCGGAGCCCAGACCGCGCAGGTAGGCGGCGTGCGCCTCCAGCGACCGGACGCCCAGCTGGAACGTCTCGGTGGTGTCGGCCGCGTGCTTCGACCGCGGCGAACCGGCCGCCCACACCTCCCGCACGCCGTTCCACGGCGGCAGGCCCTCGTCGACCTGCTCCCGGAACACCCAGCGGTTGCCGGCGTCGCGGGCCGCGTCGAGCACCGCCCGGCCGGTGACGATGTGGTCCGACATGTTCAACGCGTCGCCGGCGGTGTCCCAGCTGTCCCGGAAGTTGTTGGTGATCACGATCTCCGGCCGGTGGGTCCGGATCACCCGGCTCAGGACGCGGCGCAGCTCGACGCCGTACTCCAGCACCCCGTCCGGCAGCCCGAGGAAGTCGACCCGGGGCACCCCGACGATCGCCGCGGACTCCCGCTGCTCGGCCTCGCGCAGCGGTCCCGCCTCGGCCGGATCCATCCCGTCGATGCCGGCCTCGCCGCTGGTGAGCAGCGCGTAGATGATCTCCTTGCCCTGCCGCGTCCAGCGGGCCACGGCCGCGGCGGCACCGAACTCCAGGTCGTCGGGGTGGGCGACGATGGCGAGCCCGCGCTGCCAGTTCTCGTCGACGGGCGTCAGCGGATCGGGTACGGCGGGAGCGTCAGCGGTCATGGTGTCCATCCTCCCCGACGGGCCCCCGGACCACCCCGGCGGTGCGGCAGGATGTCCGTCATTTCCGAAGCTCCGCGAGCACCTGGGAACGCCGCACCAACCGCTGAGCCGGCTCACCCCCGCCCGGTGACCAGCCCGGCCGGTGTCGCGGGGAACTCCTCGATCCCCAGCACCCGCAGCAGTTCCAGCCGCTCGCGGGCCTCGGGGTCGGCCGGCGTGAGCACCAGCAGAAGTTGACGCTGGTCGGGGGTGACAAGGGTTTCGCAGTCCATCAGCAGCCGCCCGACCCGCGGCTGCAGCAGGGTCTTGCGGTCGGCGCGGCGGACCGCCACCTCGTGCTCGGCCCAGAGCCGCCGGAACTCGGCGCTCGCGCCCCGCAACCGCTCGACGAGCGCGGCGGCGGTCGGATCGCCGGACCGTCGGCCCACGGCCGCGCGCAGGTCGGCCACGAGCCGACGCGCGTTGTACTCGTGCTCCTCGGGCGGGTTGACGGTCCGGGCGGCCGGCTCGGTGAACCAGCGGTACGCGGTGTAGCGCCGGTCACCGGAGAACCTGGTGTGATCACCGCTCAGCAGGACGGACATCCGGTTCTGGGCGAGGATCTCCCCCAGGTCGGACACGACCAGCGCCGGTGTGTCGCCGAGCAGGTCGAGCATCCGCACCAGCCCGGCGCGGGCCAACCGGGCCACCCCGTCGGCGGGCGGCGGCTGGTGGCCGGCCAGGTGGAACAGGTGGTCGCGCTCGTCTTCGGAGAGGCGTAGCGCCCGGGCCAGGGCGCCGAGCAGTTGGGTCGACGGCTGACTGCTGCGGCCCTGCTCAAGGCGTACCACGTAGTCCACCGACATGCCGGCGAGCATGGCCACCTCCTCCCGCCGTAGACCCTTCGTCCGGCGGCGTGGGCCGTCCGCGAGGCCGACCTCGGTCGGGCGGATCGCCGCGCGACGGCGGCGCAGGAAGTCGGCGAGCTGGTCACGCTGCATGGCGCCATGCTGCCCCGTGTCGGGCGACCCGATCCAGGGAGCGGCGCTCCCACGATGAACGCTCCGCTCCCGCGCCGCCTGGGGCGGGCGCAGGGTGGGTGGCGACCTCGACGACGAAGGAGAACGTCATGCGGACACGAACCCTGGGCCGGACCGGACCGGCCGTCTCCGCGCTGGGACTTGGCACGATGGGCATGTCGAACGGCGCCTACGGTCCGGCCGACCGCGCGGAGAGCATCGCGACCGTGCACGCCGCGCTGGACGCCGGCGTCACGTTGATCGACACCGGTGACTTCTATGCCATGGGTCACAACGAACTGCTGGTCGCCGAGGCATTGCGTGGCCGGGACCGGGACAGCTACCTGCTGAGCGTCAAGTTCGGGGCGCTGCGAGGGCCCGGCCACGAGTTCGGTGGGCAGGACAATCGGCCCGAAGCGGTACGGAACTTCCTGGCCTATTCGCTGACCCGGCTCGGCACCGACCACATCGACATCTACCGACCGGCCCGGCTGGACCCGGCGGTGCCGATCGAGGAGACGGTCGGCGCGATCAAGGAGATGATCGACGCCGGGTACGTGCGGTACCTCGGCCTGTCGGAGGTCGACGCCGCCACGATCCGCCGGGCGCACGCCGTGCACCCGGTCACCGACCTGCAGATCGAGTACTCGCTGCTGTCCCGGGCGGTGGAGGCGGAGGTCCTGCCGACCCTGCGGGAACTGGGCATCGGAATGACCGCGTACGGCGTCCTGAGCCGTGGTCTCATCTCCGGGCACTGGCGTGCCGGGGCGGAGAACCGCCCCGGTGACCTGCGCGGCCTCGGCCCGCGGTTCGCCGTCGGCAACGTGGAGCACAACCTCGGCCTGGTGGAGGCGCTGCGCCGGGTCGCCGGGGCGTTGGGGTGCACGGTCGCCCAGCTCGCGATCGCCTGGGTAGCGGCGCAGGGCGACGAGATCGTGCCGCTGGTCGGCGCCCGTACCCGTGAGCGGCTGGCCGAGGCGCTGCCCGCGCTGGAGCTGACCCTCACCCCGGACGACCTCGCCGAGATCGAGAAGGCGGTGCCGGCCGGGGCGGCGCGCGGGGACCGGTATCCGCCCGCCTTCATGGCCGACCTCGGCGTGGGGAACTGAGTCCACCGGCCGGGCCGGAGGTCGGAGTGCCGCCGTGCGGTGGGGTGTCCCGGCGTACCGTGGCACTCCGACCCGATCCCGTGACCGTGGAAGGACCACCGACATGCGCACCCGCAGGCTCGGCACCGCCGGACCGGAAGTGTCCGCCATCGGCTTCGGCGCCATGGGCCTGAGCGACAGCTACGGTCCCGGACCCGACCGCGCCGACAGCATCACGCTGATCCGCACCGCGGTCGAGCGTGGCGTCACCTTCTTCGACACCGCCGAGGTGTACGGCCCGTTCGTCAACGAGGAACTCGTCGGCGAGGCCCTTGAACCGCTGCGCGACCGGGTCGTCATCGCCACCAAGTTCGGCTTCGCCTTCGACGGGGACGGTCGGCAGAGCGGCCTGTCCAGCCGGCCGGAGAACATCCGGCGGGTCGCCGATGCCTCACTGCGGCGGCTGCGGGTGGAGACGATCGACCTGTTCTACCAGCACCGGGTCGATCCCGAGGTGCCGATCGAGGAGGTCGCCGGCACGGTCAAGGAGCTGATCGAGGCCGGCAAGGTCAGGTACTTCGGCCTCTCCGAGGCGGCCGCCGGCACCATCCGCCGCGCGCACGCCGTGCAGCCGGTCACCGCCGTGCAGAGCGAATACTCGCTCTGGTGGCGCCGCCCCGAGCAGGAGATCCTGCCGACCCTGGACGAACTCCGCATCGGGTTCGTGCCCTTCAGCCCGCTCGGCCGGGGCTTCCTCACCGGCGCGATCAGCCCCGACACCCAGTTCGCCGAGGGCGACATGCGTAACACCCTGCCCCGCTTCGACCGCGGCGCCCGCCAGGCCAACCAGGCGCTTGTCGACCTGCTCGGCGCCATCGCGGGGCGGCACGACGCCACGGTGGCGCAGATCGCGCTCGGCTGGCTGCTCACCCAGCGGCCCACCATCGTGCCGATACCCGGCACCCGCAAACTGCATCGGCTGGCGGAGAACATCGGCGCCGCCGAGGTCGAGCTCACCGCCGCGGACCTGGCCGACATCGAGGCCGCGGCGGCGAAGATCGAGGTCCAGGGCGCCCGCTACCCGGAAAGCATGGAACGGCTCACCAACATCTGATCGGGCCGGACGCTGGCGGTCCTCTGGCTCAGATGCCGACCGACCACTTGTACGACTTGAAAGCCTGATCGAATCGTGCCGAGTACTCCGGAGGAATGTCCAGCGCAACGTCAAGTTGGAGCATCACCTTCTCGCTTGCGTCAAGCCTCGCGCGCAGAGTGTCAGCGATGGCCCGGTATTCGTACGCGAAGCTCCGCAGCCGCTCGACGGGCTGGTGGGCGAACAGCGCCAGTGCCTGTAGTACGGCGTGGGCCTCGTCGGACGAAGTGGCGTAGCCGCGAAGTCTGGCGGCCCAGTCGATGAACGACTCGTAGACGGAGACGTACCGGTTGGCCATGTGGAGAATTTGGTCGAGGTTGCCGGCCTCGCCGGGAGCGCCGAACGCGGAACGCTGCACCCGGTCGGAGAGCACCGTAGAGAAGTTCCGGAGAGCACTCTGGATCATCGCCGACTCCCGGGCCACCAGACCGGGAAGGTCCAGGTCCTTGACGAACTCGGTGGGTTGGGCGAATCCCATGCCGAAGTCGAGGTACTTCTCGTGGAGCCGCTCGATGTCCCGGACCAGCGTGTAGGAGAAGAGCAGGTACTCCCAGGCGGCGGGACGCTCACCGACGAGGATCGTCGCCTCGTGCTCGCTGCGCGGCACATAGCCGTTGAACAGCCCGCCGCCCTGGGCGGATCCGCCATTGAGCTTCTGGCAGATCGCCGCCGCCACCCCGTGCTCTCCGATCACGGACCCGTCGAGGTAGCTGATGGTCGACCTGACCCCGGGAAGCTGCGTGGCGTCCAGCCGGACGGGAAGGAGGTACGGCGTTTGCTGCTCCAAAGCGCGGGCGAGGACGCTGCGACGCTCCAACCTCGTCCACGGCTTCGCCGCGTAGTGCCGGGAGACGAACATGACCGCGTACCGGGAGCGTTGCTCGTAAACCTTCGGGAAGTACTCCGTAAGTTCCTCCCCCCAGAGCGCGACCTGCTCGTCCTGGTCATAGAACACCTTGTAGCCGGCGTCCGTGACCTGCCGGACAACCGCTTGAACGAACTGCCGGTCCTCTCCCGCGAAGGTGACGGCGACGTCGTACTCGTATCGGTGCGGCACCGCGGAAGTATGCGCGGCAACAGGACGGGCGGTCCATCCTGGATGGGCGCGTACCTGCTCGCGGCGCTATGTCCGGTGGCCGGCGGAGCGACAAGGTTCAGCCCCCACCGGGCGGCGGCGTGGGCTCGGCGCTGAGATGTGGCGGCATCGGCCCGAACTCCAAGTAGTCACCGCATCGCCGTACATCTATTGACAAATGTTGTTTACAGTTGGACGCTGAGAGCGCTCTCTCGAAGTCGAGGCCGCCCACCACCGAGCGGAGGAGTTCTCATGATCGTCCGAAGAAGGCTGCTTGCCATCGCGGCCGCACTGGCCACCGCCGTCCCGACCGCCCTGGTCGCCGCCGCGCCCGCCGCCCAGGCCGTCGGCCCGGCGCTGCTGCCGGTCACCGTCACCAACAACTCCGGCCGGGCCGGAGCCGTCCACCTGTACGTGATCGGCGTACAGCTCTCCTCCGGCCGGCTCGGCTACGTCAACCAGGCCGGCACCTTCATCGCCTGGACCGGCGGGCAGATCCCGCCGTCGCCGGCACCCGACGCCTCGATCCCCGGACCCACCAACGGCGGCACCGCCACCATCCGGTTCCCGCGCGGCTTCTCCGGCCGGGTCTACTTCTCCTTCGCCGAGAAGCTGAAGTTCTTCCTCACCCCGACCGGCCTGGTGCAGCCCGCCCCCTGGGCGGCCGGCGACCCCAACCGGGACATCCTGTTCGACTGGAGCGAGTTCACCTACAACGACGCCGGCCTGTGGCTCAACAGCTCCCAGGTGGACATGTTCGCCGCCCCGCACGCGGTCACCGTCACCGGTTCGAACGGGGTGACGAAGCGGACCGGCGACGTGGTCGCCAACGGCCGCAACGCGATCATCAACGGGATCCGGTCCCAGGCCGGCTGGGCGGGCACCGTGCACACCCGGGCCGGCGGCACCGTGCTGCGGGTGCTGGCACCCGGCAAGGCCGCCGGTGCCGGCCTGTTCAGCCCCACCTACCTGGACTCCTACATCACCTCCGCCTGGAACACGTACACCAACCGGACGCTGACCGTGGTGCCCTTCGGCGACCGACCCGACCTCCGCTACTACGGGCGTACCTCGGGCCGGGTGATGACCTTCACCAACGGCGCCGGCCAGGTGGTCGCCTCGTTCAACCGCCCCTCCTCGGCGAGCGTCTGGGGCTGCGACGGGGACCTGCCCGCCCCCAACGACCAGGTGGTCGGGCCGATCTCCCGGACGCTGTGCGCGGCGCTCAACCGGGGCACCCTCGGCACCATCCACACCCAGCCCAGCACGAACGCCGCCGACTTCTACCGCAGCAACCCGACAAACCAGTACGCCCGGATCATCCACGCCAACATGCGCGACGGTAAGGCGTACGCCTTCGCCTTCGACGACGTCGGCGCGTTCGAGTCGCTGGTGCACGACGGCGACCCCCGCGCGGCCGGCCTGGTGCTCAGCCCGTTCTGACCGGGCCGGCACCACCCGAGGCGCCACCGGCACCCGGCGGGTGCGCCGGTCACCACCGGCGCACCCGTCGACGGTCGGATCGACGGCTCGGCGGGGTCCCCCACACGTTCGGGTGAGACACCGTACACAGTGGGCAGGCTACTGTCGGGGCCGTGACGGGAGAGGCGCTCCGGCCGACGGCGGGCCCGGCGGTCGAGGTCGCCGGCGCGGGGGACTGCCCCGCCGCCCGCCGGTACGTGGCGGCCACCGTCGCCGTCGCGCTCCTCGGTACCGCCTGGTGCGCGGCGTCGTTCACGGTCGGCGCCGGCACCGAGGCGATCGCATACGTCTTCGTCCCGGCCGGCGGCGCGCTGGTCACCACCGCCGTCTGGCACCTGCTCCGCAGCGTCGGCCTCGACCCGGTCGCCCGGCGGTTCTGGCGGGCGCTGCTCGTCGCCACCGCCGCGATCACCATCGGCTACGGCTGGCTGGCGGTGGACATGCTGACCCACGCCGCGCAGGCCCGCACCCGCAGCATGCCGTTGCCGGCGGCGGCCTGCGTGGCGGCCGGCTTCCTGCTGGCCAGCTGGGCGGTGGCCCGGGTGCCCGTCGTGCAGCCCGGTGGGACCGAGCGGTGGCGCGTCCTGCTCGACCGCACGATCGCGTTCCTCGGCTGCGCGACCCTGCTGTGTTACGCCGGGCTGGCCCCGATGGTCGACGCCAGCGAACCGTGGAGCCGGCAGGCGATGGCGCTGGTCGGACTCGCCTTCCTGGTCGCGCTCGGCGCCGCGACGAAGGTGTCGTACGTCGCGGGCGGCCCGGTGGACCGGGCCGCGCTCCGCCTCATCGCGGCCAGCGGCGGGGTCACCGCCGGGATCGTGGCCGTGCTCGCGGTGCGGTTCGGGTACGTCGCCGGCATCCCCGCCCAGGCGGTGGTGATGCCCTTGACCCCGGTCCTGGCCACGCTGGCGGTCGCGGCGCAGTGGCGGGCCAGCCTCGGGGTTCGCCGTGAAGACAGACGCAGCGGGGTGCTGCTGCCCTACCTGGCCGTGCTGGCGGTCGACGTGCCGCTGCTCGCGGTCGCGTTCGGCGCGCCGGTGAGCTGGCCGGTCCGGGTGGTGCTGGTCACCGCCGTGCTGGTCACCGCGCTGGTGGGGGCGCGGCAGTTCATCGCGTTCCAGGAGAACGCCCGGCTGCTGCGCAGCACCCGCCTCCAGGAGGAGCGGCTGCAGTACGAGGTCAGCCACGACGGCCTCACCGGACTGGCCAACCGGGCGCTGTTCCGGGACCGGCTGGCGGCCGCGCTGGCCGCGGCGGAACCGGCCACCGTGCTGCTGGTCGACCTGGACGACTTCAAGACCGTCAACGACCTGCTCGGGCACGAGGTCGGCGATCGGCTGCTGGTCTCGGTCGCCGGGCTGCTGCGGGCCGAGGTCGGCGACGCCGGCCTGCCGGTGCGGGTCGCCGGGGACGAGTTCGCCGTCCTGCTGACCGGCGTCGCCGCCGACCCGGAGGAGCTGGCCGGCCGACTGCTGGCCGCGCTCGGTCACCCGATCAGCGAACACCGGCTGCTGGTGCAGGCCAGCATCGGCATCGCCGCCGCCGGGTCCGGCGCCACCGTCGACTCGGCGCTGCGGGATGCCGACGTCGCGATGTACACGGCGAAACAGCGCGGCAAGGCGGGCTTCGTCCGCTACACCGACGGGATGGGGGAGCCGATCCTGGCCCACATGCAGCTCGGCGGCGAGCTGCGGCGGGCCCTGGACAACGACGAACTCCGGGTGGTCTACCAGCCGATCCTGCGGCTGGCCGACAGTCGGGTGGTCGGGGTCGAGGCGCTGGTCCGTTGGCAGCACCCCACCCGCGGCCTGGTCAGCCCCGCCGAGTTCATTCCGGCCGCCGAACGGACCGGCCTGATCGTCGCGCTGGGCCGGTTCGTGCTGCGCGAGACCTGCCGCCAGGCCGCCGCGTGGGCGGCCGAGTTCGGGCCGGACGCGCTGCCGGAGGCGGGGCTCAACGTCTCCGCGCGGCAGCTGCACGACCCCGACTTCGTCTCCGACGTGACCGCCGCGCTCGCCGACAGCGGCCTGCCCTGTGAGCGGCTGGTGCTCGAGGTGACCGAGTCGGCGGTGCTGCGCGGTCAGCAGGTCTCCCGGACCCTGTTCGCGCTCGACCGGTTGGGGATCCGCCTGTCGCTCGACGACTTCGGCACCGGCGAGTCGTCGCTGAGCCTGCTGCGGGCGTTCCCGGCCTCCGTCGTGAAGCTGGACAAGTCCTTCGTCGACGGGATCGAGATCGACGACGGCCTGGTCGCCGCCGCCGACGCCCGACAGGCGGTGGCCCGCGCGGTGATCCAGCTCGCCCGCGCGCTCGGCCTGGAAACCGTGGCGGAGGGGGTGGAGAACGCCGCGCAGGTGGCCGTGCTGCGCGAGCTCGGCTACACCCGCGGCCAGGGCTACCACCTGGCCCGGCCGATGAGCGCCGACGGCGTCTCCGGCCTGCTGGCCCGGCAGCGGGCGGTGGCGGCCGTCGACGGTTGAACCGGCACGCGCGGGCCGGGGCGGCCGTCGACCGTTTCCACCCGCGCGCCGTCACGACAGGATCTCGACGTACCCGTCGGTCGCGTGCAACCTGATCCGCTGCCCGTCGCGGATCAGCCGGGTGGCGTGCTCCACCCCCACCAGGGCGGGCAGGCCGTACTCCCGGGCGATCACCGCGCCGTGGGTCATCAGACCGCCGACCTCCGTGACGAGACCCGCGATCGCGACGAACAGCGGCGACCAGCTCGGGTCGGTGTGGGCCGTGACCAGGATGTCGCCGGCCGCCAGATCGGCCCGCGCCAGGTCCAGGATGACCCGCGCCCGGCCCTCGACGGTGCCGGCGGAGACCGGCAGCCCGACCAGCGCCCCGGCCGGCACGTCGTCGCGCCGGTACGCCCCGGCGACCGCCTCACCGTCCGAGGTGAGCACCCGGGGCGGGGTGAGCGCGTGGTACGACCGGAACGCCTCCTTCCGCCGCCCGATGAGCTGGTGGTCGACCTGCCCGGTGCGTACCACGTCGTGCAGTTCCTGGAACGAGAGGTAGTAGCTGTCCTCCCGGTCGGCGAGCACGTCCGCCGCTACCAGGCGGTCGGCCTCGGCCAGCAGCGCCCGCTTGTAGATCAGGTAGCGGGTGACGATGCCGTACTTCGGGTACTCCCGGTAGCCGATGAAGGTCCGGACCCGGTCGATCATCCGCTTGGCCTCGGTGGCCTTCCGCTCCCCGTCCGGCAGCGCGCGCAGCCTGGCCAGCACGTCCCGTTCCTTCCGTGCCGCCGCCCGCCGGCCCCGCTCGAAGCGCCGCTCGGCCTCGCCGGGGGCGAAGAGCCGGACGTTGTCGAGGATGACCGGCAGCAGGGTGCCGGGGCGTTCGCTCCACCGCGGTCTGGTGATGTCGATCTCGCCGACGCAGCGCATGCCGTACCGGTCGAGGTAGCCCGCGATGGCGTCGCGGGCTTCGGCTCCGCCCGGGAGCTTCGGCAGCTCGGCCAGGAAGCCGTCGTCCGCGGCGTTCCGCAGGAACGCCACCACCTGCGGATACGGGCGGATCACGTCCGCGACGTCGAGCAGCGCGAGCCCCATCTGCGAGGTGATGTTGCCGGGGGCGGAGAGGGTGAGCGTGTCGGCCGCGTTCCGCTCGCCCAGCCACTCGTACAGCGTGTCGTTGAGCCACCAGGTGGCGTCCATCCCGGCCATGATCGCCTGCATGCTCAGCGGGTCGGCGAGGACCCGCTTCTGCTCCTCGAACGCCGCCAGCAGGAAGTCGAAGAGTGCCGGCCCGGTCACCGTCGCGATGTCGCGCCGCAGGGCGGCGATCGAGTCCTGGCTACGCCGGACCGACTCGTCGACGATGCCCGGATCGGTGGGGATCGGACCGGGCGCTCCACCCGCCGGCGGCCCGCTCGTTGGTGGCCCGCTGGTTGGTGGCCCGCCGGGGGAGGGGTCCGGCATCGTCGGGATGACGTCGCCGCGGTCGAGGATGGTTTCCAGGGCATCCCTGATCAGCGGATCGCCCCGCCCCATCACCGCCAGCAGGGCGGCGCGGCTCGCGGGTGCGGTCAGCCGACCGGTGACGTCGACGAAGAGCCGCCCGCCGGCCTCGTGCATCGGCGCCATGGCCGTCAGCTGCCACATGGAGATGCCCAGCGGCCGCATCGGGTCGGTCATCATCTGCTGGTGGCCGACGGAGACGTAGACATGGTTCGCGTCGTCGCCGGCCTCGGGGACCGGGAATCCCGTGGTGATCGGCCGGCTCTGGACGAACTGGAAGTCGTCGTCGACCAGGCACCACTCGATGTCCTGCGGGTGGCCGAAGTGCGCCTCGATCCGGCGCCCGAGCCGCACCAGGCGAAGCACCTGCTCCTCGGTGAGCGCCGGCCGCTCCGGGTCGACCGCCGCCGCGACGATCTCGTCGTCGCGTACCCGGAAGGTGTCGGGGTTGACCCGGCCGGCGACGAGCGCCTCGCCGAGCCCGAAGCTGGCCTCCACCGCGGCGATCCGGCGGTTGCCGCTCACCGGGTCGGCCGTGAAGAGCACGCCCGCCGCCCGCGGAGAAACCATCCGCTGTACGACCACAGCAAGCTGGACCGCCCGGTGGTCGAAGCCGTTGCGCAGCCGGTAGGTGACGGCCCGCTCGGTGAACAGCGACGCCCAACACCGGCTGACCTGCCGCAGGACCGCCGCCGGGCCGACCACGTCGAGGTAGCTGTCGTGCTGGCCGGCGAACGAGGCGGTCGGCAGATCCTCCGCGGTCGCGCTCGACCGCACGGCGTACGCCGCCTGCCCGCCGAGCCGTTCGAGCGCGCCGCTGATCGCCGCCGACACGTCGCCCGGAACGGCGGCCCCTTCGATGGTCCGGCGGATCTCGGCGCTGAGAACCTCGATCGCCGGCCGGTCGTGCACGTCCAGGTGCGACAGCCGGTCCACCTGATCTCCGAGTGCCGGGGTGCCGGCCAGGACCCGCCGGAAGGCGCCGGTCGTCACGCAGAAACCCGGCGGTACGCGGACGCCGTCGATTCGCGACAGCTCCCCGAGCTGTGCCCCCTTGCCGCCGACCTCGGCGACCCGCGTCCGGTCGACCTCGGACAGTCCCCACACGTACCGCTCGCTCATCACGTCCCCGTTTCCGCAGGTGGTGGCCTCGGCCGACGATTCTGCGGCACAGGGTGGGCCTTGCCGCAAGACCCCCGGTCGGCTATACCTTGAGAAGGGCGGGGGATTGACTCCTCCTGCCATCCACCGCCAGACCGGCCCGGCCGATCGGTGGTGATCTAGCGGGGAGTGCGTGAGTACCGGGTGGGCTCGGACACCATCGGCAGCGTCGCACGGCGGCATCGACTCCGGTTGGGTCTGACCCAGGAGGAGTTGGCCGCCCGCACCGGGCTGAGCGCCCGGGCCATCAGCCGGCTGGAGGCCGGCCGGGTTTCGCAGCCACGCCTGCCGACGGTGCGGCTGCTCGCCGACGCGTTCGGGCTGCGCGGCAGCGAACGCGACGCCTTCTGCGCGATGGCGAACCCCGCCACTGCGGACCCCGCGATGACGGACCCGGAGCCCCGCACCGAGCGGAAGGTGCCGGCCGAGCTGCCGCCGGACGCGTTCCCCTTCACCGGCCGTCGACGCGAGATCGACCGGCTCGACGCGGTGCTGTCCGGCATCAGCGACCAGCCGACCGCACTCGTCATGTCGACGGTGACCGGCCCGCCCGGAGTGGGCAAGTCCGCGCTGGTGATCCACTGGGCGCACCGGGCCAGGGTCGGATTCCCGGACGGACAGCTCTACCTCAACCTGCGCGGCTACCACCCCACCCGGCCGATGCCCGCCGGCGACGCGCTGACGGCGCTGCTCACCGGCCTCGGCGTCGCCGCCGACGAGATCCCGGTCGACCTCGCCCAGCGCACGGCGCGCTACCGCACCGAGGTGGCGGACCGGCGCCTGCTGCTGGTCCTGGACAACGCCGCCACCGAGGAGCAGGTGGTGCCGCTGCTGCCCGGCACGGCGTCCTGCCGGGTGCTGGTCACCAGCCGGGACAGCCTGCCGGGCCTGGTGGCCTTCTACGGAAGCCACCGCATCGAGTTGAGCCCGCTGCCGCCGTCGGACGCGGCGCAGTTCCTGCGCCGGTTCATCGGTCCCCGGGTCGACGTGGCCCCGGACGCCGCCCGCGACCTCGCCCAACTCTGCTCCGGCCTGCCGTTGGCCCTGCGAATCGCCGCCGAGCTGGCCGTCGCCCGGCCGGAGTCGCCGCTCGACGACCTGGTGACGGAGCTACGCGACCGGCACAGCCGACTGTCGATGTTCGACCGGGGCGCCCAGCCCGGCGGCATCGGCGCGGTCATCTCCTGGTCGCTGCGCCGGCTGGCGCCGGAGGCGGTGCGGGCGTTCCGGCTCCTCGGCCTGCATCCGGGGTCGACCTTCGACGCGTACGCCCTGGCCGCCCTCTGCGGCGTCGACCCCGGCACCGCGCGGGAGATCGTCGGCCGGCTGGCCCGGTCCCACCTGGTCCTGGTGGCCGGCCGCGACCGGTACGACATGCACGACCTGCTGCGCCGCTACGCCGCCAGCCTGGCGGACCGCGGCGACGACCCGGCCGACCGCCCCGCCGCCGCCCTGCGCCGGCTGTACGACTTCCACCTCGCCGCCGCGGCGGCCGCGCTGGACGTGCTCTACCCGGCCGAGTCGGCCCGCCGACCGGCGCCGCCGGCCGGCTCGCCGGAGCTGCGGTTCGACGATCCCGACGCGGCGCGCCGGTGGCTCGACCACGAACGCGGTCTGCTCGCCTCGGCCGCCGCCGCCCGGGACGTGGACGGCTGGGCCGACCGGGCGAGCTGGCTGTCGGACGCGCTGTACCGCTACCTGGACGGCGGGCACAACGCCGACGCGCTGCGCATCCACGGCAACGCGCGGGACGCCGCCGTGCTGCGCGCCGACCGGGCCGCCGAGACCCGGGCGCTGCTGGGGCTCGGCGCCGCGCACCTGTGGCGCGGCGAACTCGACGAGGCGGCCGGTTGCTTCCGGCGGTCGCTGGAGCTGTGCCAGGACGGCGTCTGGCGGGCGCGGGCCCTGAACAGCCTCGGCGTCGTCGAGCGGCGGCTCGGTCGGTACGACAGCGCCGCGCGCGTCCAGCAGGAGGCGGTGGCGCTGGCCGCCGACAACGCCGACGTGACCGGCGAGGCGCGGGCGTTGAACAACCTGGCCGTGACCGAGCACCTGCGCGGCCGGTCCCGGGCCGCCGCCGATCACCTCGACCGCGCCCTCGCCCTCTTCTCCCAGGCGGGTGACCGCACCGGGCAGGCGAACGCCCTGCACAACCTCGGCAAGGTGGAGATGCTGCGCGGCCGTACGGCGGCGGCCGCCGACCGGTTGGGCCGCGCCCTGGACCTCTACCGACGGCTGGGCAACCTGCGTGGCGAGGCGACCACCCTCGACTGCCTGGGGGTCGCCCACACCACCGCCGGGCAGACCGACCGGGCGGCCGACCACTTCGAGGCGAGCCTGACCATCTTCGGCCGGATCGGCGACCCGGCGGGGGTGGCGAGCGCGTACAACGGACTGGGCGAGGTGGCCCGGGCCAGGGGGCGGCCGGACGTCGCCTCGGTGCAGCACGCCGCCGCCCTGGAGTCCGCCGCCGGCAGCCTCGAACAGCAGGCCCGCGCCCACCGCGGTCTGGCGGTCGCCGGCCGGGCGCGCGGCGACCAGGTCGACGCCGTCGAGCACTACAAGCGGGCCGCCGACCTCTACCGCGCGCTCGGCGCGGCGGAGGCCGACGAGATGCTCGCGGAGCTGGCCGGGCTGGGCCGCGGGTAGCGCCTCACCGCCACGACCTGCCCGCGGGGTCGTACAGGCAGCGGTCGACCAGACCGAGCTGCGCCTCGGGCGCGTCGTCGGTCATCAGCCGGTCGAGCAGGTCGCCGAGTGGCTCCGCGGTCTCCAGCTGGTCGTCGGTGATGAGGCCGGCCGCCCGGAGGCACCGCAGGACGACGACGTCGCCCTCCCGGTTCGGGTCCTGGTAGCGGGCCTCGTAGAGCGACCGCACGGTGCCGAGATCGCCGGTCTCACACCGGTCGAGCACCTCGGCGTAGTTGTGGTCGGCCGACGAGAAGATGGTGAGCCCGTACCGGTCCTCCAGCACCAGTGGGGCGGAGTGCAGTTGCGCGCAGTCGGCGACCCGCTGGGACGCGGCGGCGTACTCGTCGGCGGTGATCAGGCCGTCGCGCATCGCGTCGCGGCCGAACGGCGTCTGCGCCCGGTCGAGCGATGCCAGTACTTCCGGCCGCCACGGGTCCTCGGTGGGCTCGTCGGCGCCGGCGCAACCGGCCGCCACCACCAGCAGCAGCGCGAGCAGCGGGAGGAGTCGGTTCCGGGCCGTACCTCTCCCCGGTCGGGGAGAGGTACGGCCCACCATGGTGGGGGACATGGTGGCTACACGCCCGGCTTGCAGTAGTTGTAGTCGTTGTAGAGCGAGTTCACCCCGGAGTCGCCCTCCTGGGCGTAGAAGTTCCCCGCGTGGGTGCCGTTGGTGGCGGAGATGTACGAGCGGTCGTCCCCGTACGAGTGCGGGTTGATCTCGAAGCTGCCGTAGTAGTACCGGATGCCGGAGTCGTAGCGCGAGATGATCGCGCGCGTCCCCAGCACGCCGCCGTGCGGCTCGATCCGGGTGTACGTCGATCCGGAGCTCCAGTTCAGCCAGACGTAGGTGCTCGGATCGCGGTAGAGATCCATCTGACCGCAGGCCGCCTGCGCCGGGGACGCGGCGGCGAGGCCGAGACCGCCCGCCATCGCGAGAGTCGTCGCAAGGACTGTGAGTCGCCGCATGGGCTTCTCCATTCTTTGGTCACGCCGGGACGACCCCGTCGTCATCCTGGCTCTGCAACCAGACTTCCGGCGGCTCCGCTCCGCCACAACGGACCCGGGTACGGCCGCGCCGCCGGCCACCGGGGCACCCGCCGGCCGGCTACGCGACCAATCCCTGCCTGTACGCGAGGACAACCGCCTCCGTCTGACCAGCGACGTCGAGCTTGCGGTACACGTTGCCGAGGTGGTGCTTCACCGTCCGGGTGCCGATGTGCATGCGCTGTCCGATGTCGTCCATCGAGTTGCCCATCGCCAGCAGCCGCAGCGCCTGCGACTCCTTCGCGGTCAGCTCGGGACAGACCTGGTCGGTCCGCTGGCGGCCGGCGAGGTGCAGCAGCAGACCCCGGGTCAGGCCGGGGGAGAGGTACGGCCGCCCGGTGTACGCGTCGGCGCAGGCGGCCGGCAGTTGCCGCAGGTCGGAGTCGACCGAAACCTGCACCGTCACCCCGCCCCGCGCGGCCCGCAGCACCTCGGCCCCACACCAGTCGTCATCGACCGCCAGCACCACCGGGCAGCCGGCCCGCCGACGCCAGGCGATCACGAGCCGGGTATCCACCCCGTGCACCACAGCAATGTCCGATGTAGATCGTCTGGCGTGGCCGGTGAGCTCCCGTGGATGGGAAACGCGGTCGATGACGGCCAGGCGCGGGTCGTCGCCGAGCACGGATACGATGCCCGCCATCACGGCCGCCGACGGTGAGTGGACCAGTACCCGCAGCTCTTCTCGCACGCCAACTCCTCCTTCGGCCAGATCCTTCATCGTCTCGAAGGTGATCGGACCGCACCACGACGTCGGCCAGACATCGGCCCGACTGTGGCGGCCACGCCTCGGCTGCTCCACACTCAGGTGGGTCGGTCGTCGAGAGCCCGCGCCAGAGAGCGGCACACCTGCCCGAACCGGACCGCATCATTGGTGCTGAGCAGTAACGTCCGGCAGCCCCGGATGGTGGCCCACAGCTCCAGCCGCCGACCATGCCGCCGGATGTCCTCGACCGCGTGCAGAGCCAGGGCCCCGCCCAGGACGCCGAGTAGGGCGACGAGCACAACGGCGACCGCGACCAGCGCGAACCTCCCCCGTCCCGGGGTGAGTAGGCTCTGGTAGCGCCCCCCGCCGGCCGTCCACCAGCCGATGCTGGTGATCAGGCGCCCCGCCAGTAGCAGGGTGGCGAGCGCCAGGATGCCGACCGCGACCCACACCCGTCGACCCAGGACCGCAGTCCGCTGGCGGCGGACGTCGTTGATCTCGTCAAGGCCGTACCGCCGGCCGTCGACCCACACGGACGACGTGGTGATCCGGATCCACCCGTCGTGATAGTAGGTTCGCGGCATGGCTGGCGGCGTCTCAGTCGGTGCCCGCCGGCCAACACCTGTCAGCCAACTGTCCTCGACCAGAGGTCATCCGGGCCTCACCATCCTCGCTGACGGGCGATACGGCGCGGACTTCGTCCTCAATGCAGCGCGCCGGAGACACCCTTCGATGTTACGCCGACGGCATCAGAGCCGGCCGATGGTTCCCACCGACCGGCACGCCGCACCCTGGACTGCTTGTTACCGTGCCGGGCATGAGCACCGACATCCGCCAGACGTTGACCGTCACCGCGCGCGACGTGGTCGACCGGAAATTCGACCCGTCCGCCTATCCCTACCGGCATCTCGCGGTGTTGCAGGTCGCCAAGCTTGGTACCCCGGACAGCCAGATTCCGCTGGTGATGAGCGCGGTCGAGATGCTCGGCCAGATCGGCTGGGAACTTGCCAGCTTCACCATGGCCAACCGCACCGTCGTCGCGGTGATGCGTCGGCGTTAGCCGTACCGTGCAGGAGCAGGGAGTTTGGCGTCCGGAGTCGGCGGGAACGAAACCCCGATGAGGTGGCCGGACGCGGTTGGGCAGAGACTGCGCCGGGAGACCCGGGACCATGTCCGGACCGGCGCCGACCTGGCCATGCAGACCGTCCGCGCCGCGATCGCCGACCGGATCCACGGCCTCGCCGCCGAGGCCAGCTTCTGGACCATACTCTCGCTGCCCCCGCTGCTGCTGGCGCTCCTGCTCCTCAGCGGCGAACTGGGCGAAGCGATCGGCGTGGACACGTCCGACCAGGTGTCCACCGCGCTGCTCAACTGGGCGGACGGCATCTTCACCGAGCAGACGATGCGGGACGTCGTCGAGCCGCTGATCGTCGCGGCGCTGCTGGAGGAGAACACCGGTCTGCTCTCGGTCGGGCTTCTGCTGGCCCTGTGGAGCGGGTCGGCTGCACTCAGTAATTACGTCTCCGCCATCACCCTGGCCTACGACATGGGTGGGCTACGCAGTTTCTGGCGTACCCGGCTGCTCGCCCTCGGCCTCTATCTGGCTGCCCTGGTGATCGGCGCGGTCCTGCTGCCACTGCTCGTCCTCGGCCCGGACCTGCTGGCCCGCCTGCTGGCCGGACTGCCCGGCCCGGACCTGGAGTGGTTGGTCACCATCGGCTACTGGCCGGTGCTCTGCGTCCTGTCGCTGGTCGCCCTGACCTCGCTGTATCACGTGTCGGTGCCGACCCGTACCCGCTGGCGGCGGGACTTTCCCGGGGCGGTGCTCGCCCTGCTGGTCTGGGTGGGCGGCAGCGTCGCGTTCCGCGCGTACATGTCGTCCGGTCTGCGCGGCGACACCGGGCCGATGGCCGCACCCATCGCGGTCCTGCTGTTCTTCTTCCTCACCGCCCTGGCCGTGCTGCTCGGTGCCGAGCTGAACGCGACCGTGGACGCACGGTGGCCCGATCCGGCGACGAAGGAGGCCCGGCGAGCCGCTCGATCATCGGCCCATGCGGATGAATCGGGCGTAGACGGCACCCGCCAGGGAGCGGCACACCTGCCCGAACGGGAGCGCGTCGTTGATGCTGAACAGCAACATCTCGCAGCCCCGGCTCATGACCCACCGCCCCACCCGCCGGCCGATGTCCCCGATCGCGTGCGGGGCAGTCACCCTGGCCAGCACGCCGAGTAGCGTGACGAGCGAATCACCCAGCAGAACGTCCACGATCTGCTGACGATCTACCGGGCATCGGCCGAGGACCGCGAGGCGCTGGGCACGCTCGCCCGCCAGGCCCGGCTGAAGGGCTGGTGGAACGCGTACGGCGATGTGCTGCCTGACGACTATGTCGGCTTCGGTGCCGAGGCGTCCGCGATCAGCACCTTCGAGCCTCTACGGATCGTAGGCGGCCCCGCCGTCATGACAGCGCAGGTGGCTCGACTGATCGATGCCTGCGCTCACCCGACGATCGAGATCCAGATCCTGCCGTTCACCGCCGGAGCGCACGCCGCGATGGGCGGACCGTTCACGATCCTCGACTACGCCGACCCGGTGCTCGACCCGACGATCGTCTACGTCGACAACGACGCGACCACCGCGCTGCTGGAAGAGGACGAGCAGGTGGCGCGACATAGACTCATGTTCGACCACCTGCGGGCGAAGGCGCTCGACCCCGACAGGTCTGCTGACTTCTTGACCCAGGTGGTGGACGGGTATCCCAGCTAGCCACGTGGAGTGCCACATGATCACCCCTGACCTCGGCCGTGCCGTGTGGCGGAAGAGCAGGCGCAGCAGCGCAAGCGGCTCCAACTGTGTCGAGGTCGCAGAGCTGGCCGACGTGGTCGGGGTGCGGGACTCGAAGGACCCGGTGGGTCCGGTGCTGCGCTTCTCGCCGTACTCCTGGACGAGCTTCACCACCGGTCTGCGGGATGCCATGGTCGTCAGTTCCGGTTCGTGACGGCATAGCGGCTTTGCCGGACCGGCGACCCAGCTGGCCGCTGACGACGTCGAGAGTTGCCCGGTTCGATGATGATGAGCCGGTGAATCTGCGCCGCTCGGTCAGCTCCCGCCTGTTCTTCGGGGGTTTCGCGGCGCTGATGGTGTGGTTCATCGGTTACCTGGTGAGCCTGCAATTCACTGGTGGCGGCTCGGTGTCCGGGCGGCTCTACATTGGCGTGCTGACGCTGATCGTCCTGCTCGTGGCCGGCCTCTTACTCCAGTACGCGTTGCAGCGGTTTCAGGTCGATGTCGACCGGAACGGCTGGGCGGTGCGGATCGGCCGATACCGACGTGACCTGCGATGGGCCGAGATCTCAGCGGTCGTGATCAAGAACCGGGAGACGGATGGGCGGAATCACCGCCGGCCGGTTCCCGCGCTCTACCTGATACCGGACCCGAGCGTCAGCCTGGACGCGCCCAGTGACCTGCAAGCCACCGTGGATGGACGACCGGCGGTACGGCTGTTCGACCTGTCCGAACCGAAGATCGAGGAGGAGCAGTTCGTCCGCGACCTGGCGAGCCTGGCCGGCGACCGCCTTGAGGTACGGGTCCACCACCTCAACGTGATGCTGATGAGCGAGGACGCCCGGCAACGGCTCAACGGCGGACCGGTGCTCCCTGCCTTCCCACCTGGTGCACAGGGTGTGCGGACGCAGCGCTGGTTGAACCGGCGGCGCTTCCTGCTGTTCGTCGGCTGGTACCTGTTCGCCGTCGTCCCCGCGCTGCTGCTCACCGGCTTCGCGGCGGGACTGTACGAACTGCTCGGCGCTGTGGTCGCGGTCCTGGGCCTGCTCGCGGTCGTCGCCGCCTACGCTCAGTTCGTCACTTTGTTCAGCAATGCCACCGGCCTGGTCGACACCGAGATGACGATCGCCGGCACGGAACTGATCCACGTGATCGGTGACAGCACCTTCCGGTACGACATGCACGGCGGTAACGCGGTGGTGTTGCCACCGGGGGCGAAACGAGGCCACGGCAAGGCGTGGCTGCTCGGATTCCCGCACGCCGTGATGCTGCTCGGCGATCCACGGACCGGACGGCTTCGCGACCACGCCGACCTGCTCGCACTGTCAGCAGTGCTGCGGGAGTCGCCACAGGAGGCCGATCGGGCCGCCGCCCGAGACATCGACAGCCTCGCCCTGCAGTCCCCAGCCGGCGACCCGCCGGTGTCAGGCGGTGCCGAGAGCGCCCGCCTGTGGATGTCGTTGACCAAAGCCGGCCGCATCCTGGCCTGGGCCGTCGTCGTGGGCTCGGTCGTGCTGGCTGGTGGCTGGATGCTGGAGACCACCCGCTACCTGGGAAGCGCGATTGTCTTCACCTGCGTAGTCCTGGCCACCCTGTGGGCAATGTACGCGCTGTACCGGATACTCACGCTGCTCGGTGCGGCATGGCAGGCGGTCCGCCGGAAAAGCTGCTGACCGTTTCAACAGCCCGCGGCGTCACAACTCCGCCGAGGAGAAGCTCGTCCTCGACCGAGCCTGTGGCGCCAGCCACCGACGCCATGCTGTACCGGGCGCCGCACCACGCCACTGGTGACCAGCACCGCCGTCGCCCACACTGAAGAGCACATCGCGGCAGATGCGGGCAGGAAGGGCTGGGTTCGACGCACGTGGAGGCGTCCTCTCCTGAGGTTCGCCGTCTGCGCCGCGATGCCGGATGATCTCTGCGTGGAGATCATTCGACTGCTGCAGCGGGAGTTACCAAACCGCACCTGGATCGGACGGCCGGTGCAGCCTGGCTGGCAATGGTGTATGACAGCACCAGGGCGCTCGACGGTGTGGTGACGGCGTCGGTGGAGGAGCCGACGGTGGGCCGAAACCACTACCGGGTCGGTGTGCGACTGCGTGATGACAAGCCGCTGAGCATCCTCTTCACCTCTGCTGTCTTCCTGGTCGCTGGAGCCGAACAGCAAGATCCCCACATGATCCACTCAGTGTTCGTTGACGTCCCCGGCTGGGAGATCTACCGCCGCGCAGGGCTGCGGGTCGCCACCACGGCAGAGCTGAACCAGCCACTCCACGAGCGACACCTGCAACTCCTTACCGAAGAAGAGCGCCGGGATGTCTCCTACCACCAGCCAAGCCGGCTCGGTGACCTGCTGTTCAACTGGTTCGACTGAACTGCCCCTCCGCGCCCGCCGTGCGGCAGAACGGTGAGGTTCGGCAGTTTGTATCCGGCAGTGTTACGCCGCGCTTGACGTGGGACGTGTGGTGTTCTGGGCGGCGATCTGTGAGATGCGTTGGGGCGACAGTCCCAGCAGGGCACCCGCATCTCGGACGGTGTATCCGTCGCCCAGGAGTGCCCGTACGGCTGTCGTGGTCGCTTGTTCGGCCTTCTCGTCGGCGTCCCGAGCGGTCCGCCGGGCGTCCAGTGCTGCCACGACTGTTCCGGGAAGCTCTGGGTGTACCTCGATGCTGATTGCGGCCGGGTCGATCTCGAGCAGCAACGCGATCGCCTCGCGAGCCATGGCGGCGACCTGGTCGAGCCGGCGGGCCTGGGTGTGGACGCCTTTGAGTTCGGGCACGCTGATGGCCCACCAGTTGCCGACCCGCCGGCAGGACACGGAGTAGGTCGTCATTTCCACCAGTCCTCCCCAAGTTGGTCATCGAGGTCGCTCATGATGCCTCGCGCGGTATGTTCGTTGATTTCCCTGTGTCGGGGTATGACGATCTTCTCGCCGCCGCACCTGAAGATCGAGTGACTACCGCCTTCCCGAAGCAGCACGAATTCTTTGCCCGCCTTGGCTGCCGCTGCACCGATCTTCTTGATGAGGTCGACCCGCTTCATGGACTCTAGCCTAGTCCGCTAGATAGATCAAGTAAAACCAACTAGACTACGACGCTGATCAGGATAGATCATCCATCCACCGACGTGCTCTCATCGGCAGAACAGTGAGGTGGGCGCGCTATGACGTGGCAGAAGCGGGGGTGACGTCTGACTGTCGGCGGCCACCTCGGCATGTCAGGGTCGAGATCCTGCAGCGCTACCCTCGTCCGATGACCACCGACCTGCCCACCTTCGAGTTCGCCTTCCCAGGCCCGCTGCGCGACAAGCTGGTCGCTGCCGTGCTGGACGGGACCAAGTCCACCACCACCGGTCTGCTCCAGGACTACGAGATCGACGGCGAACCGCTACCGGTCGTGGGAACCCAGGCGGCTGTGGTCGACTCCGCAGGCCGGCGGGTCGCGGTAGTCGAACTGACCGAGGTGCGGGTCAGCCGACTCGGCGACGTCGATCTCGACCACGCCCGCGACGAAGGCGAAGGCCACGAATCAGTGGCCGCCTGGCGGGCAGGGCACGAAAATTTCTGGCACGGAACGGACTACCGGGGATGGCTGGGCAACCCGAACTTCATCGTGAACGACGACACGCCAGCCGTGCTGGAGCGCTTCCGCCTCGTTGCCGTGCTCTGACCTTCACACCGTCATGCGCAGCGTCGACTCGACACAATATGCCGAATGGGCAATATACCACCGAGGCATAATTATGCCGGAGAGTCATATCGCACTCCGCGATTGTCGGTTCGACGTGGACTTCATGCCGGCTCGGCGCCGATCTTGGGCACGGGCAGCCCGTGCGGAGCAGCCGCCGGACCTGGCGCTCCTGAAAGTCCGGCAGGAAGCACGCGTTCAGCCCCGGTGCTGCGCGACGTTGAGCACGTTGCCGTCCGGTGCCCGGACGAAGAAGCGGCGTACGCCCCACGCCTCGGTGGTCAGCGGATGCACGATGTCGTAGCCGAGCTTCCGCGCCTCCTCGTAGGCGGCGTCCACGTCATCCACCTGCACGGAGATGACCGGGTCCTCGGGCGCCGTCGCGTCGCGGGTCACGAGCTGGACGACCGCCCCACTCTCGGGAGCGGTGTATCGGGCCACCCAGCCCAGGTTGAACTCCTCGTCCGCCAGCCCGAGAAAGCCCGTGTAGAAGCCCCGAGCCGCCTCGACGTCCGGAACCCGAAGGTCGGCGATGACGCGTACGACGCGCATGTGGTCCCCCTGCTCGGTGCGCACACTCAGGACGGCGGCGGTTCCGCCGGCCGGGCCTTCTGCGGATAGAACGTCTCCTGCCGGGCCAGCATCGCGACGAACTCGCCGATCTTCCGCTCCCGGGTCTCGGCCCGCTTGACGGCGTTGATCCGGTGGATGAGGGCGAACCGGTTGGTCTTGGTCAGCACGTCGAACATGGCCTGCGCGGCGGGGTCGGCGGCGATCGCGGCGAGGAGATCCTCCGGGACCTCCGCTTCCGAGGGCGGGGCGTAGGCCGCGGCCCACCGGCCGTCCGCCTTCGCGGCCTCCACCGCCGCCCGGCCCGCCGGCTGCATCCGCCCCTGCTCCTCCAGCCGGGCGACGTGGGCGACGTTCCGCTGTGACCAGGAGCTGCGCGCCCGGCGTGGGGTGAACCGGATCCAGGAGCTCTGCTCGTCCCGCTTGCGCGCCTGCCCGTCGATCCAGCCGAAGCAGAGCGCCTCGTCGACCGCCTGTTGCCAGGTCAGCGTGGTGACCGTGCCGCCCTTCTTGGTCAGGGCGAGCCAGACGCCCGGCGAGGTGGCGTGGTTGGTCGACAGCCACTCGCGCAGCGCCTCGGCGTCCGCCACGATCAACTCATCCAGCTCGGCACTCGTCACGACAGCAGGTTAGCCGCCGCACCCCCGGCCCTAAGTTCCGGCGGGTTCGACCCGGAAGACGGGATAGTCGGCGGCGATCGCCTCGAACGCGGCGCCGTCCGACCACCTCAAGGGTCACCCAGCGCCGGGAGGAGAGGCCGGCGCCGAGCACGACCGCCCAGAAACGCGCGAACCGGCGGGCCGTCGCGTTCCCGCGCCCGCCCGCGTACATGGTCCGCAGTTCATCGTCTGAGTACGTCCATCGCGCCATCGGATCCCCCGAGCTCGGGCACTTCGACCTTGTGTCTCATGGCGAGGATCGCTCCTTCCGGACGCCGGACACAGTGCCGTAAGTCCCGAGAAGCCGGGTCGTCAGCCGGCCATCCGGAACGGCACGGCCACCAGCGCGCCGGCCGCGACGACCGCCAGCAGGAGCCGGGGTACGCGCAGTCCACGCCACCACGGCACCAACCAGAGCAACGCCCACGCCACCACGAAGAACACCCCGTGGGCACCGAACATCGCCAGCGTGGTCTCCTCGCAGGTGTTGTCGGCCAGGGCGTCCGCGCAGAGGGTCGGTGGCCGGTCGATGTCGCCGACAAACGGTGCGGCCATCGTGGCGACGCAGACCAGCACCGGGGTGACAATCAGCGTGGCCAGCGGCGTCAGCAGCCACCAGGCCAGATCGCGGCGCCGGTCCAGCCAACGCGCGCGGGGCGGTTCGGCGACATCGACGTCCGACATTCCGTGGACGGTAGCGGATCCGGGACCGGGCGGGAACGGTGGCGGGCCGCGCCAGGTACACCACGGGGGCGGGGCTCAGCCCCGCCCCCGTTACCGCGTGCGGCCCCGGTCAGCCGGGCAGACTGGCCACGCCCGGGGGCAGGAAACGCCGGCCGGTGACCTTCTCGGCGGTGCCGGTCCGGTCCAGGTACGGGGTGATCCCGCCCAGGTGGAACGGCCAACCGGCACCCAGGATCAGGCAGAGGTCGATGTCGCGCGGGTCGGCGACCACCCCCTGGTCCAGCATCAACCGCGTCTCCTGGGCCAGCGCGTCCAGCGCCTTTGCGCGTACCTCCTCGGCGGTCAGCGGCGCGTCACCGACGACGAGCAGCTCGGCCACCTCGGGGTTGAGCTGGTCGTCGACCAGCAGCGGCTTGCCGGAGTCGGCGATCCGCTTCAGGTTCTCGCTCACCGCGTACCGGTCCGGGAACGCGGCGTGCAGGGTCCCGCCCACGTGGTAAGCGACCGCCGGCCCGACCAGCTGCAGCAGCGCGAGCGGGCGCATCGGCAGGCCGAGCGGGTCCAGTGCGCTGTCGGCGACCTCCGGCGGGGTGCCGGCGTCGATCGCGGTGAGGATCTCGCCGAGGAAGCGGGTCAGCAGCCGGTTCACCACGAACGCCGGGGCGTCGGCGACCAGCACGCACGACTTGCGCAGCTCCTTGCCGACCGCGAACGCGGTGGCCAGGGTGGCGTCGTCGGTGCGGCCACCCCGGACGATCTCCAGCAGCGGCAGCACCGCGACCGGGTTGAAGAAGTGGAAGCCGACCAGCCGCTCCGGGTGCTCCAGGTCGGCGGCCATCTCGGTCACCGACAGCGACGAGGTGTTGGTGGCCAGGATCGCCTCCGGGGAGACGATCTTCTCCAGCTCGGCCCAGACCTGCTTCTTGACGCCGAGGTCCTCGAAGACCGCCTCGATCACGAAGTCGGCGTCGGCGAAGGCACCCTTGTCGACCGAGCCGCTGACCAGGGCGCGCAGCGTGGCGGCGGTGCCGGCGTCCATCCGGCCCTTGCCGACCGCCTTGTCGATCTCGGCGTGCACGTACCCGACGCCCTTGTCGACCCGGCCCTGGTCCAGGTCGGTGAGCACCACCGGCACCTGCAGCCGGCGGGCGAAGAGCAGCGCGAGCTGCGAGGCCATCAGACCGGCGCCGACGATGCCGACCTTGGTGACGGGCCGGGCCAGCCCCTTGTCGGGTGCGCCGGCCGGCCGCTTGGCCCGCCGCTGCACCAGGTCGAAGGCGTACAGGCCGCTGCGCAGCTCCTCGCTGAAGATCAGATCCGCGAGCGCCGCGTCCTCGGCCGCCGTGCCGGCGGCGAAATCCGCGTCCCGGGCCAGGCCCAACAGCTCCAACGCCTGGTACGCGGACGGCACCGCGCCGTGCAGCCGCTGGTCGAGGGTCTGCTTGGCGAAGTAGAGCACCCCGTCCCACATCTCCTTGTCGACCTCGGGTCGGGTCACCGTGACCTGGCCGCGGACCACGCCGGCCGCCCACTCCAGCGACCGCTCCAGGAAGTCGGCCGGCTCCAGCAGCACGTCGGCGATGCCCATCTCCGCTGCCTGCTTCGGCTTGAGCATCTTGTTCTGCGTCAGCGGGTTCTGGATGATCACCTGGGCGGCGGCCGGGATGCCGATCAGGTTCGGCAGCAGTTGGGTGCCGCCCCAGCCGGGGATCAGCCCCAGGAACACCTCGGGCAGGGCCAGCGCCGCCGCCCCGCCGGACAGCGTCCGGTAGTGGCAGTGCAGCGCCAGCTCCAGGCCGCCGCCCATCGCCGCGCCGTTGACGAAGGCGAACGTCGGGATCTGGCTGTCCTTGAGCCGGGCGAAGACCCGGTGGCCGAGCCGCCCGATCTCCAGCGCCTGCTCCCGGTCGGCCAGCAGCGGCAGGCCGGTCAGGTCGGCGCCGACGCAGAAGATGTACGGCTTGCCGGTGACCGCGATGAACGCCGGGTCGGCGGCGAGCGCCTCGGTGATGGCGGCGTCGAGGCTGGCCAGCCCGGCCGGGCCGAGGGTGTTCGGCTTCTTGTGGTCCAGGCCGTTGTCGAGCGTGATCAGCGCCGCCGGCCGGTCCAGCCCGGGCACGGCGACCTGCCGCAGCAGCGCCTTGGTGACCACCTCACCGGGGTGCTGGTCACTCATTTGTCGCCCTCCCAGTTCGGGTTCTCCCAGATCACGGTGCCGCCCATGCCGATGCCGATGCACATCGCGGTCAGCCCGTAGCGGACCTCGGGGTGCTCGGCGAACTGCCGGCACAGCTGCGTCATCAGCCGCACGCCGGACGAGGCGAGCGGATGCCCGATGGCGATCGCGCCGCCCCACTGGTTGACCCGGGGGTCGTCGTCGGCAAGGCCGAAGTGGTCGAGGAAGGCGAGCACCTGCACGGCGAACGCCTCGTTCAGCTCGAACAGCCCGATGTCGTCGATGGTCAGCCCCGCGATGCGCAGCGCCTTCTCCGTCGAGGGGATCGGGCCGATCCCCATCACCTCCGGCTCCACCCCGACGAAGCCGTACGAGACCAGCCGCATGCCGACCGGCAGCCCCAGCTCGCGGGCCACCTCCTCGGCCGCCAGCAGGCTGGCGGTGGCGCCGTCGTTGAGCCCGGCGGCGTTGCCGGCGGTGACCTTGCCGTGCGGGCGGAACGGGGTCTTGAGGGTGGCCAGCTTCTCCAGCGAGGTGTCCCGGGGTGCCTCGTCCACGGTCGCCAGGCCCCAGCCGGTCTCCGGGTCGCGCACCGCGACGGTGACCAGGTCCTCCTGCAGCTTGCCGTTGGCGTACGCCTTGGCGGTCTTCTGTTGAGAAGCGAGCGCGAACGCGTCGGTGCGCTCCTTGGTGATGTGCGGGACCCGGTCGTGCAGGTTCTCCGCGGTCGAGCCCATCACCAGGGCGGACGGGTCGACGAGCTTCTCGGCCAGGATGCGCGGGTTCGGGTCGACGCCCTCGCCCATCGGGTGCCGGCCCATGTGCTCGACGCCGCCGGCGATCGCGACGTCGTAGGCGCCCATGGCGATCCCGCCGGCCACGCTGGTGACGGCGGTCATCGCACCGGCGCACATCCGGTCGATCGAGTAGCCGGGGACGGTCTTGGGCAGGCCGGAGAGCAGGGCGGCGGTGCGGCCGATGGTCAGGCCCTGGTCCCCGATCTGGGTGGTGGCGGCGATCGCCACCTCGTCGACCCGCTCCGGCGGCAGCTGCGGGTTGCGGCGCAGCAGTTCGCGGATGCAGCGGATGACCAGGTCGTCGGCGCGGGTGTTGGCGTACATGCCGCCCGCCTTGCCGAACGGGGTACGGACACCGTCGACGAAGACGACGTCGCGGACTTCACGGGGCACTGGTGAGCCTCCTTGCCGGCGTGGGCGTGGTCCCCCAATGCTACTAGCCGGTAACTACCGATGGTGCCGGCCCCGCTGTGGTCCGGGCCACAACCTCGCGGGTACGCAGGCGAGCCGTACCCGCGTAGGCGCGGCCGACCGGCGCGGTACCTTGACCCCGACAACGGCAACCGGCCGGCAGCGGCAACGGCAACGGCAACGGCGTGGAGGTAGGGCGTGAAGGTTCTGGTCGCGGGTGGCGCGGGCTTCATCGGGAGCACGATCGCCTCCGCCTGCCTGGACGACGGACTCGAACCGGTGGTGCTGGACAACCTCTGCACCGGCCGGGCGGAGTTCGCCCGGGACCGGATCTTCTACCGGGGCGACATCGCCGACGGGCCGCTCGTCGACCGGATCTTCGCCGAGCACCCCGAGATCGGGGCGGTGGTGCACGCCGCCGCGCTGATCGTGGTGCCCGAGTCGGTGGCCGAGCCGCTGCGCTACTACCGGGAGAACGTGGCCAAGTCGATCGACTTCATCGACCACGTGGTCCGCAACGGCTGCCAGCGCTATCTCTTCAGCTCCTCGGCGGCGATCTACCGGCCCGGCGACGACTTCTCCGTCGACGAGAACTCCCCGATCGAGCCGGCCAGCCCGTACGCCCGCACCAAGGCGATGATGGAGGAGATCCTCGCCGACTGCGCCGCCGCCACGCCGCTGCGGGCGCTGTCGCTGCGCTATTTCAACCCGGTCGGCGCCGACCCGCAGATGCGTACCGGGCTGCAGATCCGCCGCCCCACCCACGTGCTCGGCAAGCTGATCACCGCCGCCGAGAACGGCGAGGAGTTCCTGCTCACCGGCGTCGACTGGCCGACCCGCGACGGGTCCGGCATCCGCGACTACATCCACGTCTGGGACCTGGCCCAGGCGCACGTCCGGGCGCTGCGCCGCTTCGACGAGGTGCTGCCGCCCGACGGCGACCGTTCCTACCAGGCGATCAACCTGGGCACCGGGGAGGGCACCACGGTCCGGGAGTTCGTCGACGCGTTCCGGCGGGTCGCCGACCGGCCCCTGCGGGTCCGCGAGACCGCCGCCCGACCCGGCGACAACGCCGGCTCCTTCACCCGCAGCGCCCGCTCCCGCGAACTGCTCGACTGGAAGCCGGAGCTGACCGTCGAGGAGGGCATCCGGCACTCGCTGCGCTGGTCGGAACTGCGCGACTCCGTCCTCACCGACTGAGAGGTCAGGCGGGCTCACGGAGGGCGACGGTCAGCTCCTCGCCGATCAGGCCCACCTGCCAGGCCCGGGCGCCGTAGCCGCGCAGCGTCTCGGCCACGGTGTCCGCGGTGATCTCCTCCGGCGGGACCCAGGCGATCCGGCGTACCGAATCCGGGGTTATCAGGTTCTCCGGCGGCAGCGTGTTGGCCGCCGCGAGCCGGGTCACCACCTCCCGGCAGCGGGCCAGCCGGGCCGCCGCCACCGGGTCCCGCTCCGCCCACCGGTGCGGTGGGGGAGGACCGTCGATGGTCGGCGCCACCGGCAGCTCGTCGTCGGGTAGGTGCCGCGCCTCGGCGAGCGCGTCCAGCCAGGTCCGGGCCAGCCGGCGCACCGACCGGCCGCCGAAGCCGGGCAGCGTCAGCAGGGTCCGCTCGTCCTTCGGGTCCAGCTCGGCGGCGGCGATGATCGCCGCGTCCGGCAGTACCCGGCCCGGGGCCGAGTCCCGGCGGGCCGCGATCTGGTCGCGGGCGTACCACATCGAGCGGACCCGGGCCTGCGCCCGCGCCCCCCGGATGCGGTGGATGCCGGAGGTACGCCGCCACGGGTCGGGCCGCTGCCGGGGCTGCTGGGTGCCCCATGCCACCAGCGCGGCGAACTCCTCGGCCGCCCACTTCTCCTTACCCTGTCGGACCAGCTCGGCCGCGAGCGCGTCGCGCAGATCGGTGAGCATCTCGACGTCCAGCGCGGCGTAGGTGAGCCACGACTCGGGCAGCGGGCGGCTGGACCAGTCGGCCGCCGAGTGGTGCTTCTCCAGCGTGTAGCCGAGCAGCTGCTCGGTCAGCGCGGCCAGTCCGACCCGTTCGAACCCGGCCAGCCGGGCGGCGAGCTCGGTGTCGAAGAGCCGGCGCGGGTGTAGCCCGAGGTCGGCCAGGCAGGCCAGGTCCTGGCTGGCGGCGTGCAGCACCCACTCGGCGTCGGCGATCGCCTCGTCCAGGGTGCGCAGGTCACCCAGCGGCAGCGGGTCGACCAGGGCCGTACCGGCGCCCTCGCGACGCAGCTGGACCAGGTACGCGCGCTGGCTGTAGCGGTAGCCGGAGGCCCGTTCGGCGTCCACGGCCACCGGTCCGGAGCCGGCCGCGAAGCGGGCGACGACCTCGGCCAGGCCGTCCGGCGTCTCCACCGGCGCGGGAGTCCCGTCGCGGGGCGCGATGAGCGGTACCGGCCCGTCGGTCATCGGGTCGGGCCCCACGGTCTCGGGTACCGGCGCGGACGCCGGCAGGCTGTGCGGCTCGTCCCCTGCCCGACGTTGCGCGGCCCGACGGTGCAGGGGTGGTTCGTCGGTCACCTGACAACCCTAGTCTTCCCATGCATCCGCCGTGTGCAGCCGGGGTCGGCGCGTCGGACACCGGGCGTCCGACCGGGGCCGGCTGCCCGAAGGGATGAGGTGGTATCGGGTGGGACAATCGATGGCCCGGCCGGTACGGTGCCACCTGCCACGGGGCCCGCGTGGTCGCCAGGGGTCGACCCGGGTTGCCGGCCCGTGCGACTGTGGCAGAAGCATTTAGGGGAGGGCGTCTGATGACACCTGGGTACAACCCGACCAGCGGGCAGCCGGTCGGCTCCACCGACGACGAGGCGACCCATCGGCAGCCGACGGTGCCGAACGGGCCGCTGCCGCCACGGATCCAGCCGCCCTGGGGCCAGAGCGGCCAGTCGCCGGCGCCGCCGTACCCGGGCACCG